>NZ_BMCM01000018.1 GCF_014635185.1 Microbacterium murale | reverse complement strand
ATCACGGTGACGTACTTGTCGCCACGCCTGGTGTGGCGCCAGACGTGCTCATCGACGCCAATGACCTTCACGCCCTCGAACCGCGTGGGGTCGTTGATCAGCAGCCGCTTGCCTTCAGCCAGGACCGCGTTGTTGGCGGTGTCCCACGCGACCCCGAGTCCCTCGGCGACACGTGCGACGGTGAGGTGTGCGACCACGATCCCTTCCAGCGCCCACCGCAGCCCGGTGCGCGAGAGCTTCGCGCGTGGCTCCGCCGCGGCGCTGGTGTCTTGGCGCCACACGTGTCCGCAGTCGGCACAGCGGTAGCGGCGCACTACAACTTCCAGCACGGTCGGTCGCCAGCCCAGCGGCTCGTGGGCCAACCGCCGGATCACGGTGTCACGAGCGGCGCCTTCGCTGCCGCACCGCCGGCACCACTGATCTGGTTCCACCACGCGGCACGCGAGGACCGCACGATCCGGTTCAAGTCGTTGTCCGGTCACGCTCAGACCGAGGCCGTCGAGTCGAGCGAAGGCGGTCAGGTCAGGGCGGCCGAAGCCGGCCGGCGGGGTAGCGTCGGGCACGTCGAGGTCTTTCCGATGGATGGCGTAGGAACCTCCATCGTCGGGAGAC
>NZ_BMCM01000017.1 GCF_014635185.1 Microbacterium murale | reverse complement strand
GCTCGTATAGCCATCACACTCACTCCTCGATCGGAGTGTTGCGACGATGGCTGGAACTCAAGTCGTTTTGTGCTCGGTGATGTCGGTGAGCCAGAGCTGATTCGGGGCGTCCGCGGTGAACTCGTGCCGGACCCGCCCCTTCTCGTCGGTGACCGTGCAGAGATCGTCGTGAACAGCCGGGCCGGGCTTCTTGCCGTTCTTGCCCCGCTTCTTCCCGAACGCGCTCCACCAGCCGTTCGCGGCCGTGATCCGCCACGCCGTCCGGTCTGCCATCGATTCCCCAGCGTCACGTGCCTCGTCCGCGAGCAACCGGTGGCCGAATTCAGGGTCATCACGGTGCGCATCGAACAACGCATTCGCCCGATATGCCTCGACCACCTCGCTGGCCGTGATGGGGTCAGCCAGCCATCGGTAGTACGGCTGACGAGCAAGCTTCAATACCCGGCACGTCACCGTCACGGGGATCCCCGATGCGGCGAGCTCTGTCACGAGCGGGTAGAACCTTTTCCCGGCAGGTTCGCCTGCGACAGATACGCCGCCGCCCGTCGCAGAACCTCATTCTCCTGCTCCAGCAGCCGAATCCTCTGACGCGCTTCCCGCAACTCCACGGCCTCACTCCGCGTCACACCGGGCTTCGCCCCATCATCGACCGCCGCGCGCTGCAACCACTTATGCAACGTCACCGCATGGACACCGAAGTCTTTCGCAATCTGCTCGATCGTCACACCGGGCTCGCGATTGCGGGCGACGCGCACGACGTCGTCACGAAACTCTTTGGGAAACGCTTTGGGCATGATGACA
>NZ_BMCM01000016.1 GCF_014635185.1 Microbacterium murale | reverse complement strand
GGTGAGCGTCCGGACTACCTCGGGGACTTCAGGGCGCAGTTCGTCGCGGACGCCGATCGCGGCGACGGGGGTTCCGTCGCGGTGGACGATCACGACGGTCATGCCCTGCTCCTCCAACTCCGCGACCTGCTTCCCGAGGTCGCCCGCGTCCAGCCAGCGAGGACTGCCGACGGTGATTCTCGATCCGCCGACAGTGCCGTCGATGCCGTGCCCGGCCTGCTCGGTCACATCTGCAGCTGCCGGTGTGCCCGGGGCCGCGGCGGTGATCGCAGAGGCAAGGGGATGCGTGCTGTGCTGCTCCAGTGCGGCCGCCCAGGCCAGCGCCTGTGTCTCGGTCACGCCGTTCGCAGTGAGCACCGCGGTGACCGCAGGTTCGTTGCGGGTGAGGGTGCCGGTCTTGTCGACCGCGACGTGGCGGACCGTGCCGAAGCGCTCGAAGACGGCGCCGGACTTGATGATCACGCCGAACTTGCTTGCTGCGCCGATCGCGGCGACGACCGTCAGCGGCACCGAGATCGCCAGCGCACACGGAGAAGCGGCGACCAGCACGACAAGCGCGCGGGTGATCCACACTTCAGGGTCGCCCAGCAGCGACCCGATGATCGCGACGAGCGCGGCGAGGATCAGAACGCCGGGTACGAGCGGGCGGGCGATCCGGTCCGCGAGACGTGCACGCTCGCCCTTCTCCGTCTGCGCCTTCTCGACCAGCTCCACGATCGTCGTGAGCGAGTTGTCGGTACCCGCAGCGGTCGTTTCGACCTCCAGCACGCCGGCGCTGTTGATCGCACCGGCCGACACCGCATCGCCGGGCTCCACCTCGACGGGGATCGACTCCCCGGTGATCGCCGAGGTGTCCAGGCTGGAGCGGCCAGAACGGACGATCCCATCGGTCGCGATCCGCTCACCCGGGCGAACCGCCATGACCTGCCCGACCGTTAGCTCTCGCGCCTGCACCTGTACGGAGACGCCGTCACGCAGCACGGTCGCTGTCTCCGGAACGAGCTTCAGCAGCGCCCGCAAGCCGCCCCGGGCGCGGTCCATCGCCTTGTCCTCGAGCGCCTCAGCAATCGAGTACAGGAACGCCAGAGCAGCAGCCTCCTCGACATAGCCGAGGATGATCGCGCCGATCGCGCTGATCGTCATCAGCAGCCCGATGCCGAGCTTGCCCTTGAACAGCTTCCGGATCGCGCCGGGCGTGAACGTCGACGCGCCCAGCAGCAGGCCGGCCCAGAACAACACCAGCGCCGGGATCTCAAGTCCAGACCACTCGAAGATCAGACCGGCCAGAAACGCGACACCGGAGAAGACCGGCACCATGATCCCGCGGTCCCTCCACCAGGGC
>NZ_BMCM01000015.1 GCF_014635185.1 Microbacterium murale | reverse complement strand
GCGGCGTGCTTAACACATGCAAGTCGAACGGTGAAGCCCCGCTTGCGGGGTGGATCAGTGGCGAACGGGTGAGTAACACGTGAGCAACCTGCCCCTGACTCTGGGATAAGCGCTGGAAACGGCGTCTAATACTGGATACGAACCACGAAGGCATCTTCAGTGGTTGGAAAGATTTATTGGTTGGGGATGGGCTCGCGGCCTATCAGCTTGTTGGTGAGGTAATGGCTCACCAAGGCGTCGACGGGTAGCCGGCCTGAGAGGGTGACCGGCCACACTGGGACTGAGACACGGCCCAGACTCCTACGGGAGGCAGCAGTGGGGAATATTGCACAATGGGCGCAAGCCTGATGCAGCAACGCCGCGTGAGGGATGACGGCCTTCGGGTTGTAAACCTCTTTTAGCAGGGAAGAAGCGAAAGTGACGGTACCTGCAGAAAAAGCACCGGCTAACTACGTGCCAGCAGCCGCGGTAATACGTAGGGTGCAAGCGTTATCCGGAATTATTGGGCGTAAAGAGCTCGTAGGCGGTTTGTCGCGTCTGCTGTGAAATCTGGGGGCTCAACCCCCAGCCTGCAGTGGGTACGGGCAGACTAGAGTGCGGTAGGGGAGATTGGAATTCCTGGTGTAGCGGTGGAATGCGCAGATATCAGGAGGAACACCGATGGCGAAGGCAGATCTCTGGGCCGTAACTGACGCTGAGGAGCGAAAGGGTGGGGAGCAAACAGGCTTAGATACCCTGGTAGTCCACCCCGTAAACGTTGGGAACTAGTTGTGGGGTCCATTCCACGGATTCCGTGACGCAGCTAACGCATTAAGTTCCCCGCCTGGGGAGTACGGCCGCAAGGCTAAAACTCAAAGGAATTGACGGGGACCCGCACAAGCGGCGGAGCATGCGGATTAATTCGATGCAACGCGAAGAACCTTACCAAGGCTTGACATATACGAGAACGGGCCAGAAATGGTCAACTCTTTGGACACTCGTAAACAGGTGGTGCATGGTTGTCGTCAGCTCGTGTCGTGAGATGTTGGGTTAAGTCCCGCAACGAGCGCAACCCTCGTTCTATGTTGCCAGCACGTAATGGTGGGAACTCATGGGATACTGCCGGGGTCAACTCGGAGGAAGGTGGGGATGACGTCAAATCATCATGCCCCTTATGTCTTGGGCTTCACGCATGCTACAATGGCCGGTACAATGGGCTGCAATACCGTGAGGTGGAGCGAATCCCAAAAAGCCGGTCCCAGTTCGGATTGAGGTCTGCAACTCGACCTCATGAAGTCGGAGTCGCTAGTAATCGCAGATCAGCAACGCTGCGGTGAATACGTTCCCGGGTCTTGTACACACCGCCCGTCAAGTCATGAAAGTCGGTAACACCTGAAGCCGGTGGCCTAACCCCTCGGGGAGGGAGCTGTCGAAGGTGGGATCGGTAATTAGGACTAAGTCGTAACAAGGTAGCCGTACCGGAAGGTGCGGCTGGATCACCTCCTTTCTAAGGAGCAACTGCACCCCTCGGGGTGAC
>NZ_BMCM01000014.1 GCF_014635185.1 Microbacterium murale | reverse complement strand
TCGGCTGGAGTGTCCCAATCGAGCGTCTTGCGTGGACGTTCGTTGAGGTCCTCGGCGACGCGCTGCAATTCGGCGGGCGTGTGGCGGGAGAGGTCGGTGCCTTTCGGGAAGTACTGGCGCAGGAGACCGTTCGTGTTTTCGTTGCTTCCGCGTTGCCAGGGGCTGCCTGGATCACAGAAGTAGACGGCCATGTCGGTGGCGACCTGGAAGCCTACGTGCCCCGACATCTCGGCTCCCTGGTCCCAGGTCAGCGAGCGACGCAACGCGGCGGGCAGCTCGGCGACGGTGGCGATGAGGCCATCGCGCACGGTCTCGGCCGTGTGGTCGTGCTTAAGATGCACGAGCGCAACGAAGCGGCTCGATCGCTCGACGAGCGTTCCGATTGCTGATCGCCCCATCGTGCCGACGATGAGGTCACCTTCCCAATGACCGGGGACCGCGCGGTCAGCGGCATCAGCGGGGCGCTCGGTGATGGAGACCATCGGATCCACGAAGCGACTGGTCCTCTTCGCTGGATCGCGCCGTGGTTTCCGTGTTGTCCGTCCGCGCCTCATCGCGGTTGCGATCTCGCGCTTCAGCGCACCGCGCCCTTGGACGTAGATCGCCTGGTAGATCGTTTCGGTGCTCACCCGCATCCCTTGATCGTTGGGGAAGTCTTTCACGAGCCGGTGGCTGATCTGCTCTGGCGACCATCGTTTACGCAACTTGCCTTGGACGTACGCGCGCAAATTGCTAACGGGCTCGAGTTTGCGGGCATGGCACCTTGGCCGGCGTGATGCCGCGATGCGGTGCGCTGCGTAAGGAAGATAGCCGACTGTGGTGGCAGTGTTGCGGGCGATCTCACGACTGATCGTCGACGCGCTTCGTCCCAGCGCCCGCCCGATCGCTCTCATCGAATCCCCACGGCTGCGCAGATCGTGAATGCGTTCCCGTTCGATCAGGCTCAGGTAGCGGGAATCGACAACGGTTTCCAGGCGTGCCAAGTCGACCGGAGCACCTCTCGTATAGGCCTCGCGTGGGTTCTTCACGTTTGCCAGTATCGCCGCCTGCCGATAACGAACGACGCGCCCATCAGGGTAGACGCGCCCGCCCGGAATCTGCTTGATGCCCTTATCCCAGTCCTGCGCCGAACGCTTGTCCACCCCGACCTGTCTGGCAGCGTCCGCCCGGCTGACACCGTCAGCACGCAACCGCTCAAACTGTGCTCGTTGAGCACGGGTGTCTTTCCCGGTGAAGATCCCCGCCTGATGCGCCCACTTATAGCAAGTGACCCGCACGAACCCGAGCTCCTTAGCGACCTTCGACACGTTCCCTGTCAACGCCAGCAGGCGGAAGAACTCGGCCTTGTCCTCCGTCGTATAGACCCGGCTCTTCACCCGCGGAGTCGAGACGCCAGCCTCATTTCGCCACCGGTAACACGACTCGACACTCAAGCCCAGCTCGGCCGCGACAGCACGGATCGTGCCACCGCGATCAAGGCGGCGGAAGAACTCATCCCGCTCCTTCGCCTTGTACTGCGCGTTCTCTCGACCCCTT
>NZ_BMCM01000013.1 GCF_014635185.1 Microbacterium murale | reverse complement strand
GGGGTCGAGTTTTGATTCAATCTCATGTATTTCAAGTCTTTAAGAGCAAACGGTGGATGCCTTGGCATCTGGAGCCGAAGAAGGACGTAGCAATCTGCGATAAGCCTCGGGGAACTGATAAGCAAGTTTTGATCCGAGGGTGTCCGAATGGGGAAACCCCGCTGGGCGGCGTGCCGACCTAGTGACTCCCGCCTGAATATATAGGGCGGGTAGAGGGAACGTGGGGAAGTGAAACATCTCAGTACCCACAGGAAGAGAAAGCAACCGCGATTCCGTTAGTAGTGGCGAGCGAAACCGGATCAGGCTAAACCGAGTGTGTGTGATATCCGGCAGGAGTTGCATATTCGGGGTTGTGGGACTCACCAGTCACCTCTGCCGAGGTGGCGACGTTACAGAAGCGTATAGACGAACGGTCTTGAAAGGCCGGTCATAGAGGGTGCCAACCCCGTAGTCGAAATGCGTGTTCTGGCGTGGAGAGTATCCCAAGTAGCACGGGGCCCGAGAAATCCCGTGTGAATCTGTCAGGACCACCTGATAAGCCTAAATACTTCCAGATGACCGATAGCGGACAAGTACCGTGAGGGAAAGGTGAAAAGTACCCCGGGAGGGGAGTGAAATAGTACCTGAAACCGTTTGCTTACAAACCGTTGGAGCCTCCTTAGTAGGGGTGACAGCGTGCCTTTTGAAGAATGAGCCTGCGAGTTAGCGATATGTGGCGAGGTTAACCCGTGTGGGGTAGCCGTAGCGAAAGCGAGTCTGAATAGGGCGATTCAGTCGCATGTCCTAGACCCGAAGCGAAGTGATCTATCCATGGCCAGGTTGAAGCGTGTGTAAGAGCACGTGGAGGACCGAACCCACTTAGGTTGAAAACTGAGGGGATGAGCTGTGGATAGGGGTGAAAGGCCAATCAAACTTCGTGATAGCTGGTTCTCTCCGAAATGCATTTAGGTGCAGCGTTGCGTGTTTCTTGCCGGAGGTAGAGCTACTGGATGGCCGATGGGCCCTACAAGGTTACTGACGTCAGCCAAACTCCGAATGCCGGTAAGTGAGAGCGCAGCAGTGAGACTGTGGGGGATAAGCTTCATAGTCGAGAGGGAAACAACCCAGACCACCAACTAAGGTCCCAAAGCGCGTGCTAAGTGGGAAAGGATGTGGAGTTGCTGTGACAACCAGGAGGTTGGCTTAGAAGCAGCCACCCTTGAAAGAGTGCGTAATAGCTCACTGGTCAAGTGATTCCGCGCCGACAATGTAACGGGGCTCAAGCACGCCACCGAAGTTGTGGCATTGACATTATTGGTAGGCCTTCGTGGTCCAGCCGTGTTGATGGGTAGGAGAGCGTCGTGTGGCCAGCGAAGCGGCGGTGTGAACCAGCCGTGGAGGCTACACGAGTGAGAATGCAGGCATGAGTAGCGAAAGACGTGTGAGAAACACGTCCTCCGAAAGACCAAGGGTTCCAGGGTCAAGCTAATCTTCCCTGGGTAAGTCGGGACCTAAGGCGAGGCCGACAGGCGTAGTCGATGGACAACGGGTTGATATTCCCGTACCGGCGAAGAACCGCCCAAGCTAATCCAGTGGTGCTAAGTATCTGAATCCTCATGACCGGATCCCTTCGGGGTGATGGGGTGAGGCCTAGCGTACGACCCCATGCTGGTGCGGTTAGCGTATTAACAGGTGTGACGCAGGAAGGTAGTCCAAGCCAGGCGATGGTTGTCCTGGTGCAAGTGCGTAGGCCGAGTCGTAGGCAAATCCGCGACTCACATAGGCTGAGACACGATGCGGATAAAAAGTGGATGATCCTATGCTGCCAAGAAAAGCATCGACGCGAGGTTCTAGCCGCCCGTACCCCAAACCGACTCAGGTGGTCAGGTAGAGAATACCAAGGAGATCGAGAGAATCGTGGTTAAGGAACTCGGCAAAATGCCCCCGTAACTTCGGGAGAAGGGGGGCCATCCACTTATACGGACTTGCTCCGAAAAGGGTGTGGTGGCCGCAGAGACTAGTGGGTAGCGACTGTTTACTAAAAACACAGGTCCGTGCCAAGTCGCAAGACGATGTATACGGACTGACGCCTGCCCGGTGCTGGAAGGTTAAGAGGACCGGTTAGCCGCAAGGCGAAGCTGAGAATTTAAGCCCCAGTAAACGGCGGTGGTAACTATAACCATCCTAAGGTAGCGAAATTCCTTGTCGGGTAAGTTCCGACCTGCACGAATGGCGTAACGACTTCCCAACTGTCTCAACCGCGAACTCGGCGAAATTGCATTACGAGTAAAGATGCTCGTTACGCGCAGCAGGACGGAAAGACCCCGTGACCTTTACTACAGCTTTGTATTGGTGTTCGGTGTGGCTTGTGTAGGATAGGTGGGAGACTGTGAAGCATGGACGCCAGTTCATGTGGAGTCATTGTTGAAATACCACTCTGGTCACTCTGGATATCTAACTTCGAACCGTGATCCGGTTCAGGGACAGTGCATGGTGGGTAGTTTAACTGGGGCGGTTGCCTCCCAAAAAGTAACGGAGGCGCCCAAAGGTTCCCTCAACCTGGTTGGTAATCAGGTGGCGAGTGTAAGTGCACAAGGGAGCTTGACTGTGAGACTGACAGGTCGAGCAGGGACGAAAGTCGGGACTAGTGATCCGGCAGTGGCTTGTGGAAGCGCTGTCGCTCAACGGATAAAAGGTACCTCGGGGATAACAGGCTGATCTTGCCCAAGAGTCCATATCGACGGCATGGTTTGGCACCTCGATGTCGGCTCGTCGCATCCTGGGGCTGGAGTAGGTCCCAAGGGTTGGGCTGTTCGCCCATTAAAGCGGTACGCGAGCTGGGTTTAGAACGTCGTGAGACAGTTCGGTCCCTATCCGCTGCGCGCGTAGGAAGTTTGAGAGGATCTGACCCTAGTACGAGAGGACCGGGTTGGACGAACCTCTGGTGTGTCAGTTGTTCCGCCAGGAGCACCGCTGATTAGCTACGTTCGGGATGGATAACCGCTGAAAGCATCTAAGCGGGAAGCCGGCCTCAAGATGAGACTTCCATACCTTCGGGTGAGAGGCTCCCAGCCAGACTACTGGGTTGATAGGCCAGATGTGGAAGTGCAGCAATGCATGCAGCTGACTGGTACTAATAAGCCGATGACTTGATAACACACCGATTTTGTTGGTGCTACGCGTCCACTGAGTGGTTCTCGATGTACGGTCGAGAACCCTAAACATGCACGTTCACGCGTGCTCTTTAGGTTTTTGAAACATCAATAGTGTTTCGGCGGCCATAGCGTGAGGGAAACGCCCGGTCACATTCCGAACCCGGAAGCTAAGCCTCACAGCGCCGATGGTACTGCAGGGGGGACCCTGTGGGAGAGTAGGACA
>NZ_BMCM01000012.1 GCF_014635185.1 Microbacterium murale | reverse complement strand
CGCTCCACCTCTTCGGTCTCATCGTCCACCGAAGCTGCAGGCTCGTGCTCGCAGCCACACGCCGCGCTCACGCGTCCGCCCCCGTCCCACAGCAGCCAGCCACCGTGCACGCAGAGTCCACGCACGGCGCGTGCTCATCGACCGCCAGCGTCACGTCCACGAGCGCGACGAGCGCAGCCGTAAGATGCGGGTCGGCGATCTCGTAACGAGTCTGGCGACCCTCCGGCTCGGCAACGACAATCCCGCAGTCACGCAGGCAGGTGAGATGGTTCGACACGTTCGAACGCGTCAGCTCCAGCTCACGAGAGAGCACAGCCGGGTAGCTCGGTCCACCGAGCAGAGACATTAGGATTCGGGAACGCGTGGGATCGGCCATGGCCCGGCCGAGCCGGTTCATGACATCGAGGCGTGAGGAAATAGTCAGCACACACTGAACTATACAGTGATTGATGACCTATTGGAACGGCTTCACCCCAGGCGACATCTCTGGGGCCTGGGTGTAAGTACATCCGGCTCACACCCCACCGAATACGCCTACCGAAGCCCGCTTACGGCGCACGTTTCTGGCATTCGATCTGGTGTGCCTTCACTCACCGCGCCGCAAACGATCGTTTCCGGCAGGCTCTCGGAGCACAAGCCATGATCGATCGATTATCGCTACCAATCGTCATCCGTCGTCCGAGCACTGGCGGTCGGCTGCCCGTTCGAAGTCTGGAACGGGTCGGTCTTGCGCGTCCTCGGCCGTCAGCGCGAGGCCGTTGCTTTCGATGTCGGCGATGAGCCAGTCCATTTCGAGGATCTCCCGGCGCTGCGCTTCGCTGATTTCAACCGCAAGTTCGCAGACGCGGACATCCTGCAGCTGTGCTCGCTCGGATCGGGTGATCGCGAGCGAGTGATGCGGAATCATTGCGCGCATGTACGCGGTGTCGTCGACGGTGATCTGGCTGCGGTCGAGGGCGATGCCTCCTCCGAGGAGGAGAACGCTGACGATGATGACCGCAATGTTCGCTTTCCTGTGCTTGTACATGTTGAGCATCCAGGCCAGCATGACCAGCCCCATGGCGCCGCCCATAGTGAGCGCCATGAAGACGCGGCTTTCGCTGAAGCGTATGTGCCCCCATTCCCACACTCCAGCGAACATCGTCCAATACATCACGACCATGCCGGTGAGAATCATCGCCGCGAATCGCAAGTACATCGTCAGCGATCCGTGCTTTTTCGCCCCTGCTTGTCGTCCATTTGTTTCGTGCGCGTCCTTCGACATATTCCTCACCTGTCGTCTCGGTTCGTTGCGCGGTAGCGCGATTGATGACGACGTGTGGGGTAAGAGCGCTCGCTAGTCTGCTTCGGCCTGGTCAACGGGCATCACTGGATTGATGCGGGTAGCGAAGAACTGCACGACGCCGTCGCGGTGGCTATTCAGAGGGTTGCGAGGAGCGCGGCGCAGGCATCTTCGCATCGCCGGCAGGCCGCAGCACACACCGCGCAGTGTTCGTGCATCGTGTGCTTCTCGCACTCGTCGGCGCAGCTCGCGCATGCCGTGCGGCACGCTTCGAGGGTTGCGCGGGTGAGGTTGGCGTCGTACCCGGTGTGCCTGGACAGGATGCGTCCGGTGGTTTCGCAGAGGTCGGCGCAGTCCAGGTTCGTGCGGATGCACTTCGTCAGCTCGGCAACCATTTCCTCGCTCAGGCACGCGTCGGCGCATGCGGTGCATGATTGCGCGCACTCAACGCACGCCTCGATACACTCCACCAGCACCTTCCGGTCAGCCTGGCCAAGGTCCTTCGGGTAGGTGCGGAGCATTTCCGCCGCGACAGTCATAGTGGCTCCTCTCGTCATTGTGGAGTCTTTAAACTACGACCGCACCTCGCTCCCGGGGACCCCGTTGAATACCCCGGGAGGGCATGGTAGTTCAGCGGCAGATCATCGTCGCAGCGATTACTGTGCGGTGACGATTATTCCGTTTCTGCAGCGTGACTGGGTGGAGCTCGAAGGATCAGAGCCAGGGCGACAATGACCATGATTACGGCGATGTCAAAGCTGGCGATCGTGTACGTCCACCAAGCGACGTCGGTCGATTGGGCATCACTGATCAGATGCGCGAGCGCGAGGGCTGGACCGCAGATCAAGAGCATATATCCAAGACGCACGAGCCTTCGATGCGTCCGCTCCGCGGGACTGCGAGGCGAAGGCGCGCCGGGTGAGGACGAGTGCACGGCCGTCAGATGGTGCATCGAGTCGAAGGGGGATCTGGAGCCGGTGGGGGTCATCAGAAGATCGCTCCAATGGCGAGAAAACTAGCAGCGGCGAGGAGAGCAACGGCGACCGTCGCCACGATGACGAACAACACGAGGTTCCGAAAGGGGTTCTTGGGCGCTTTCACGAGGAATCCTTGGGCACAGGTCTTTGCGCCCGCGTTATTGGGCGGGACTCAGCACAGTGGTGCTGTCCGGTGAGACTTCAACGATGCCCCGGTCATCGACGAGGATGACGCGGTCGTCGATGACCGTGAGGGCTTGAACGGCGCCTTGGAGGGATTCGAGGTGATGCCAGGTTCCATTTTCATCCTCTGTCCACAGGACGCCATCGGTGCCTGCGCCGAGAAGAGTGCCATCGGTGCGAGCCTCCAGCGCGTAGAGCACAGGTGTTCCGTCGACTGGAGTGAATGTGTTACCGCCGTCGCTGCTGAAGAGAACGCCTTCTTCGGCTGCAGCGTACAAACCGGATTCGGTGACCGCGAGATCAGCGGCGCCGAGGGACGCACGCTCCGTCCAGTTGTTTCCCTCGTCTGTGCTGGTGAGCAGGTTCACTTGGCTAGAGGGGACGCCGTAGAGGGTGCCGTCCGGGGCCGCGGTGAGGATGTGGAAGTCGGTGGTTCCGTTGAGAGCAATAGGCGACCAAGTGTTCCCGTAGTCGTCGCTGCGGATGATGCCGAGGTTGGGCGATCCGAGTTCGGCCGGGGTCTTTTCGCCGGGATGCCCGGAGGCGAACAGCGCGTCTCCCGAGACCGTGAATCCCATGGCGTCGAAGGCGTGACCGCCGATCGGGCCGGAGATATCCCCATCTGGTGTGAGAGTGAAGATTCCGTTGTGCGTGGCCACCAGCAGATCATCGCCCCGGGGATCTTGGGCGATGCCGTGGATGTGGTCGATGCGGGGAGCTGAGTCCGGGTTGCCGAGCGGTGTCGCGGTGCATCCGGTGGCGACAGCCGCCAGGACGGTCACAGTGACGGTTGCGAGAAGGAGTGAGCGTTTCATGATGGTTTCCGTTAGTGGCCTCAAGCGGGCCTGGCTTCACGACGCGCAACAAGAGCACGCCGACGTCTGACTGCTGCCGCAATGGGGCAGCACGGATGACAGGTCCGGGCGGGACGATCGGATACCGGCCCGCCCGGAGGATTCCTACAGCTGGCCGAGGAGTTCCTGCATCGTGGCGATCTCCGCCGTCTGGTCGTCGATCACCTGTTGCGCGAGCTCGAGGACGTCCGGGTTCTGCGCATCATCAAGCGCCGTCTGCGCCATGTCGACGGCACCTTCGTGGTGCACGATCATCTGCTCCAGGAACAGGCTGTTCGCCTCGACAGCATCCGCGCTCTCCAACATGGTCATGTCCTCTTCGGACATCATGCTGTCGTCACCGCCCATCGAACCGTGATCCATGCCTCCCATGGAGTCGGGGTCGTACTCCACACCCCAGTCTTCGAGCCATCCGAGCATCTTGTCGATCTCGGGGCCCTGCGCCGCCTTGATCTGCTCGGCAAGTTCCACCACGCGTGCGTCGGCACCGTCTTTAGCTAGCAGCATGTCGGCCATCTCGATCGCCTGCTCGTGATGAGGGATCATCATCGTGACGAACATCTCGTCAGCCTCGTTCGCTGCCGAAGTCGACGACGACTGAGACGGGGAGGTGGATTCGCTGGACGGTGCCGTGCTGTTGTCAGCGCAGCCGGTGAGAACCAGTGCAAGGGTCAGTACACCCGTACTGACAGCAACGGGAATCTTCTTATTCATGGTTGTTCCTTCGATACGTCGTGTGAGGGTTCGCAAATGATGGCGCCAGACGGCGCCAGGAATCCGACCCATCAGGGTCGGCGGCGACTACTCAGGTGCGACTTATCGAAAGGAACGTCAGCGAGGGTGCCCGGGGAAGGATCCCGATCGCTTCCCACCTCACCAGGCTTACAGCACGGTGAGGGGGCAGCCGGTGACGCTGAATCAATATCGGAGGGAGGAGGAGAAGCAGACCGGCAAGCAACGCCAGCACGCACGCAATCAGCATCTCGTTGTGACCCTGCCCATGTCCGGTGTTCACATGACACGCACCCTCACACGCGGTGGACTCGCTCGCGACGTTTGACGCCGCTACGGTGGCGTGCTCCTCCCCGGCTGCGGAGTGGGTGAGTCCGACGGATCCGTGTCCCGCAGGTTCGGAGGTGAAGGTGTGCATCGCCAGCAAGCCGACGATAACCATCAGCGTGGCCCCGCCGAGCATCAACAACGCGCGCAACGACAACTGCGGACGTGCGCCACGAACTGCGACGTGCATACTCGGCCTCCTCCATTCCGTGCAGGATGCTAACACCACGATCTATGCGGCCGCCCGCCCTGATCCTTCAGCGCCGCCATGTATATCCTAGTGCGGAATACCCCCAGGGGGTATATCGTTAGGCATACCGACGCCGCACTCCGGTGTTTGAGAGAAAGAGGAACAAAACATGTCAGACTCCACTGGATCCTGCTGCAGCCGCAACAGCCACGGTTCCGTCGACGCCGAAGGACGCAAGGATCTCCTCACCCCGCCCGCGGAAGATCTCGCCGAATGTCCTGTGATGGTAGGCAGCACCGTCATCAAGGCGGATGCAGAAGCTGCTGGCCTGTACCGCGATTACGACGGCACCCGGTACTACTTCTGCTGCGCTGGATGCGAGCCCGCGTTCGACGCCGACCCGGCTAAGTACGCCACCGCTGCTGCCTGACACCGTTTCACGGTGCGGGGCACGCCAGACAAGTCAGCCCCACGGTTCTCAATTCCGAGGAGGATAGGCCCATGAGCCACTCGCGTAACGACGGCGCGGAGCACACCCACGCCCACCACGACCACGCGGCGTCGACCCCCGCAGTGACGACCGAAACTGACCACGATGCGCACGCGGGACATCAAGCAATGGCGCATGCACCGCAGTCAGACGCGGCCGCGCACAGTCACAGAGACCACGGAAGCGACAACGCGCCCTCCGGCCACAACACCCACGCTGGACACGGCGGTCATGCAGGCCATGGCGACCACGTCGGGCAGTTCCGTCGCCTGTTCTGGATCATGCTCGTCCTCGCCGTCCCCACGGTCGCGTTGTCGGGCATGTTCTCGATGATCCTCGGCTACACCCTCCCCGATATTCCGGGTCTGTCCTGGGTATCCCCGGTGCTGGGCACTGTCATGTACGCGTGGGGTGGAAAGCCGTTCCTCGTCGGTGCAGTCAGCGAGCTCCGCGCTCGCAAGCCCGGCATGATGCTGCTCATTGGCCTCGCGATCACCGTCGCGTTCGCCGCCTCCTGGGGCGCGACGCTCGGCGTGCTCCATCACGAACTAGACTTCTGGTGGGAGCTCGCCCTCCTCATCGTCATCATGCTTCTCGGGCACTGGATCGAGATGCGCTCCCTCGCCCAGACGACTTCCGCCCTGGACTCACTCGCCGCTCTTCTCCCCGATGAGGCAGAGCGCGTCGAGAATGACCAGGTCGTCACGGTCTCACCGACCGATCTCGTCGTCGGCGACGTCGTCATCGTACGGCCGGGTGGCAGCGTCCCCGCCGACGGGCGCATCGTCGACGGACGGGCCTCGATGGACGAGTCCATGGTCACGGGCGAGTCCCGCACCGTGGAACGCGGCAGCGGCGACCACGTCACAGCCGGCACCGTTGCCACCGATTCCGGGCTTCGCGTCGAGATCACCGCGACCGGCGACGACACGACCCTCGCCGGCATCCAACGTCTCGTCACCCAAGCGCAAAGCTCCTCGTCCCGCGCACAGCGCCTCGCTGACACCGCCGCCGGATGGCTGTTCTGGTTCGCCCTGGGTGCTGCGGCGATCACCGCGATCGTCTGGACGTTGGTCGGCTTGCCTGACGCGGCTGTCATCCGCACCATCACCGTCCTCGTCATCGCCTGCCCGCACGCGCTGGGCCTGGCCATCCCGCTGGTCGTCTCAATCGCCACCGAACGCGCCGCCCGGGGCGGCGTTCTCGTCAAAGACCGGCTCGCGCTCGAAAGCATGCGCACCATCGACACGGTCCTGTTCGACAAGACCGGCACCCTCACCAAGGGCGAGCCCGTCGTCTCCGAGATTTCCGTCGTCGACGGCATCGACCCCGACGAGATCCTCGCACTGGCCGCCGCCGCAGAAACTGATAGTGAGCACCCACTCGCGAAGGCCATCGTGCGCGCAGCCGCCGACAAGCAGCTCACCATCCCGCGCAACGGCGACTTCACTTCCTCACCCGCTGTGGGCGTCACAGCGACCGTCGACGGGAAGAGCATCCGAGTCGGTGGACCGCACCTGCTCACCGAGGAGAACGCCGACGAGCTCCCGGTCGCCGATCAGTGGCGGACGGATGGCGCGATCATCCTCCACGTCATCCAGGACGGCCGCGTCGTCGGCGCGTTGAAACTCGCCGACGAGGTGCGCTCGGAATCCCGGGAAGCCGTCGACGCCCTCCACGCACTCGACGTGCAAGTGGTGATGATTACCGGCGACGCGGAAGCCGTGGCGCAGGCCGTCGCCCAAGACCTCGGCATCGACCGCGTCTTCGCCGGAGTACGCCCGGAGGACAAGGCCGCCAAGGTCCAACAACTCCAGAACGAGGGCCGTAAGGTCGCAATGGTCGGCGACGGCGTCAACGACGCCCCTGCCCTCGCGCAGGCCGACGTTGGGCTGGCGATCGGTGCGGGCACAGATGTCGCGATCGCCTCTGCTGGTGTCATCCTCGCAAGCGACGACCCTCGCTCGGTACTCTCCGTGATCGAACTGTCACGGGCTTCGTACCGGAAGATGAAGCAGAATCTCTGGTGGGCTGCCGGATACAACATCATCTCCGTCCCCCTCGCCGCCGGCGTCCTCGCCCCCATCGGATTCGTGCTCCCAATGTCGGTCGGAGCGATCCTCATGTCACTATCCACCATCGTCGTCGCCCTCAACGCACAACTGCTGCGCCGACTCGACCTCCGCCCCGACACCACGACCCACGTCATCCTGAACCGCTGACCACAATCGCCGGAGATCAAGACGCCATGCGGGAGAAGAGTTCACCTGCCCGTCACCCGACGAGTAGATCATGTCAGTGCAGCGACCATGCTGCAGACCTCGCGAGCCGACCTCCTCCGCACCTCCGCGGAAGACCTGGGGCTCGACATGAACGCCTGCGATACAGCCGTCGCCGCCCCCCGTCACAAGGGAGAGAGTCGAAGCCGACTTCAACGATGGATAGTATCTCGGTATCAGCGGCACACCTACCTTCTTCCTAGATGGCGAGAAGCTCGAACTTACACAGCTCAGCGACCTGACCGATGCCCTCGATGAGGCGACAGGACGCTGACCCTGGAGAGCCTTGCGCTCTCGACTCTGACCGCGTGCCTGCCGAAGCGGCCTGGTGCTGTGCCCCGAAGACGCCGCACCCACGCGCGGCAACGGATAGATATCGGCGATCGAGCGCGAGCGGACGCGCTTCGGTTAGATCGAGACAGCAGGATTCTAGATAGGTCAGCACCTACTGTATAGTTCAGTGCATGCTGACTATTGCTTCACGTCTTGATGTGATGAACCGGCTCGGGCGGGCCATGGCGGATCCGACGCGTTCCCGGATCCTGATCACCCTGCTCGGAGGATCGAGTTACCCAGCCGTTCTCGCACATGAGTTGGAACTGACCCGCTCGAACGTCTCGAACCACCTCACCTGCCTGCGAGACTGCGGGATCGTGGTCGCTGAGCCTGAGGGCCGCCAGACCCGTTACGAGATCGCTGACCCGCATCTTGCTGCTGCCCTCGTCGCGCTGGTGGATGTGACGCTGGCTGTCGATGAGCACGCACCCTGCGTGGACTCAGCGTGCACGGTGCCGGGCTGCTGCGGTACAGGGGCGAACGCATGAGCGCAGCGTGTGGCTGCGAGCACGAGCCTGCAGCTTCGGTGGACGATGAGACCGAAGAGGTGGAGCG
>NZ_BMCM01000011.1:5000-9165 GCF_014635185.1 Microbacterium murale | reverse complement strand
AAAAAAAAAAAAAAAAGAAATAAAGATTGCAGCACCTGAGTTTCGCGTATGGTCACCCACTACACTACTCGGTCAGGCTCTTACCAGCTTAACTACAGTTGATCGGACGGGAAACGGTGCTTTCTGGTAGATATGGCCGCAACCGATAGTTTAACGGAAACGCAGGTGATATGAGGGCAGGGTCCAGACATGTTCAGTAGGTGGGAGTGAGAGGTGTTATGGGTGGAGGACAATTTTTATTATATTTCATCTAATAGCAATAGGATATGACAGGTGAAAAAGCAAAAGCAATAGTGCATTGTGATGTGGAGAATAAGGTGCATACGATGAAAAAGGTGATTTGTCATTTACAAGAGGTAGGTCGAAACAGAACATGAAAGTTGGTCGGTAGGTGGCATGCAGAGGTAGTTTCAAGGTGACAGGTTATGAAGATATGGTGCAAAAGACAAATGGATGGTGGCAGGCATAGTAAAATGATGGTGTGGAAGACATAGATGGTATTTGTTTTGCATTTACGGCACCGGATGCGGGCGATAATGACGGGAAGAGATTTAGTATGTGGGACAGAATGTCGGCGGCAGTATTGAGACCATGAGAGTAGCAAACGTAAGTCTAAAGGTTGTTTTATAGTAGTTAGGATGTAGAAAATGTATTCCGATAGGCCATTTTACATTTGGAGGGACGGTTGAAAGTGGACAGAGGAAAAGGTGCGGAAATGGCTGATTTTGATTGTTTATGTTTTGTGTGATGATTTTACATTTTTGCATAGTATTAGGTAGTCAGATGAAAGATGAATAGACATAGGAGTAAGAAAACATAGAATAGTTACCGTTATTGGTAGGAGTGTGGTGGGGTGGTATAGTCCGCATTGGGATGTTACTTTCCTGTTATGGCATGGATTTCCCTTTAGGGTCTCTGAAGCGTATTTCCGTCACCGAAAAAGGCAGAAAAAGGGAAACTGAAGGGAGGATAGTAGTAAAGTTTGAATGGTGGTAGTGTAATGTATGATATCCGTTGGTTTTGGTTTCGGTTGTGAAAAGTTTTTTGGTATGATATTTTGCAAGTAGCATATATTTCTTGTGTGAGAAAGGTATATTTTGTATGTTTTGTATGTTCCCGCGCGTTTCCGTATTTTCCGCTTCCGCTTCCGCAGTAAAAAATAGTGAGGAACTGGGTTACCCGGGGCACCTGTCACTTTGGAAAAAAAATATACGCTAAGATTTTTGGAGAATAGCTTAAATTGAAGTTTTTCTCGGCGAGAAATACGTAGTTAAGGCAGAGCGACAGAGAGGGCAAAAGAAAATAAAAGTAAGATTTTAGTTTGTAATGGGAGGGGGGGTTTAGTCATGGAGTACAAGTGTGAGGAAAAGTAGTTGGGAGGTACTTCATGCGAAAGCAGTTGAAGACAAGTTCGAAAAGAGTTTGGAAACGAATTCGAGTAGGCTTGTCGTTCGTTATGTTTTTGTAAATGGCCTCGTCAAACGGTGGAGAGAGTCGCTAGGTGATCGTCAGATCTGCCTAGTCTCTATACAGCGTGTTTAATTGACATGGGTTGATGCGTATTGAGAGATACAATTTGGGAAGAAATTCCCAGAGTGTGTTTCTTTTGCGTTTAACCTGAACAGTCTCATCGTGGGCATCTTGCGATTCCATTGGTGAGCAGCGAAGGATTTGGTGGATTACTAGCTAATAGCAATCTATTTCAAAGAATTCAAACTTGGGGGAATGCCTTGTTGAATAGCCGGTCGCAAGACTGTGATTCTTCAAGTGTAACCTCCTCTCAAATCAGCGATATCAAACGTACCATTCCGTGAAACACCGGGGTATCTGTTTGGTGGAACCTGATTAGAGGAAACTCAAAGAGTGCTATGGTATGGTGACGGAGTGCGCTGGTCAAGAGTGTAAAAGCTTTTTGAACAGAGAGCATTTCCGGCAGCAGAGAGACCTGAAAAAGCAATTTTTCTGGAATTTCAGCTGTTTCCAAACTCAATAAGTATCTTCTAGCAAGAGGGAATAGGTGGGAAAAAAAAAAAGAGATTTCGGTTTCTTTCTTTTTTACTGCTTGTTGCTTCTTCTTTTAAGATAGTTATCTGGTTGATCCTGCCAGTAGTCATATGCTTGTCTCAAAGATTAAGCCATGCATGTCTAAGTATAAGCAATTTATACAGTGAAACTGCGAATGGCTCATTAAATCAGTTATCGTTTATTTGATAGTTCCTTTACTACATGGTATAACTGTGGTAATTCTAGAGCTAATACATGCTTAAAATCTCGACCCTTTGGAAGAGATGTATTTATTAGATAAAAAATCAATGTCTTCGGACTCTTTGATGATTCATAATAACTTTTCGAATCGCATGGCCTTGTGCTGGCGATGGTTCATTCAAATTTCTGCCCTATCAACTTTCGATGGTAGGATAGTGGCCTACCATGGTTTCAACGGGTAACGGGGAATAAGGGTTCGATTCCGGAGAGGGAGCCTGAGAAACGGCTACCACATCCAAGGAAGGCAGCAGGCGCGCAAATTACCCAATCCTAATTCAGGGAGGTAGTGACAATAAATAACGATACAGGGCCCATTCGGGTCTTGTAATTGGAATGAGTACAATGTAAATACCTTAACGAGGAACAATTGGAGGGCAAGTCTGGTGCCAGCAGCCGCGGTAATTCCAGCTCCAATAGCGTATATTAAAGTTGTTGCAGTTAAAAAGCTCGTAGTTGAACTTTGGGCCCGGTTGGCCGGTCCGATTTTTTCGTGTACTGGATTTCCAACGGGGCCTTTCCTTCTGGCTAACCTTGAGTCCTTGTGGCTCTTGGCGAACCAGGACTTTTACTTTGAAAAAATTAGAGTGTTCAAAGCAGGCGTATTGCTCGAATATATTAGCATGGAATAATAGAATAGGACGTTTGGTTCTATTTTGTTGGTTTCTAGGACCATCGTAATGATTAATAGGGACGGTCGGGGGCATCAGTATTCAATTGTCAGAGGTGAAATTCTTGGATTTATTGAAGACTAACTACTGCGAAAGCATTTGCCAAGGACGTTTTCATTAATCAAGAACGAAAGTTAGGGGATCGAAGATGATCAGATACCGTCGTAGTCTTAACCATAAACTATGCCGACTAGGGATCGGGTGGTGTTTTTTTAATGACCCACTCGGCACCTTACGAGAAATCAAAGTCTTTGGGTTCTGGGGGGAGTATGGTCGCAAGGCTGAAACTTAAAGGAATTGACGGAAGGGCACCACCAGGAGTGGAGCCTGCGGCTTAATTTGACTCAACACGGGGAAACTCACCAGGTCCAGACACAATAAGGATTGACAGATTGAGAGCTCTTTCTTGATTTTGTGGGTGGTGGTGCATGGCCGTTCTTAGTTGGTGGAGTGATTTGTCTGCTTAATTGCGATAACGAACGAGACCTTAACCTACTAAATAGTGGTGCTAGCATTTGCTGGTTATCCACTTCTTAGAGGGACTATCGGTTTCAAGCCGATGGAAGTTTGAGGCAATAACAGGTCTGTGATGCCCTTAGACGTTCTGGGCCGCACGCGCGCTACACTGACGGAGCCAGCGAGTCTAACCTTGGCCGAGAGGTCTTGGTAATCTTGTGAAACTCCGTCGTGCTGGGGATAGAGCATTGTAATTATTGCTCTTCAACGAGGAATTCCTAGTAAGCGCAAGTCATCAGCTTGCGTTGATTACGTCCCTGCCCTTTGTACACACCGCCCGTCGCTAGTACCGATTGAATGGCTTAGTGAGGCCTCAGGATCTGCTTAGAGAAGGGGGCAACTCCATCTCAGAGCGGAGAATTTGGACAAACTTGGTCATTTAGAGGAACTAAAAGTCGTAACAAGGTTTCCGTAGGTGAACCTGCGGAAGGATCATTAAAGAAATTTAATAATTTTGAAAATGGATTTTTTTGTTTTGGCAAGAGCATGAGAGCTTTTACTGGGCAAGAAGACAAGAGATGGAGAGTCCAGCCGGGCCTGCGCTTAAGTGCGCGGTCTTGCTAGGCTTGTAAGTTTCTTTCTTGCTATTCCAAACGGTGAGAGATTTCTGTGCTTTTGTTATAGGACAATTAAAACCGTTTCAATACAACACACTGTGGAGTTTTCATATCTTTGCAACTTTTTCTTTGGGCATTCGAGCAATCGGGGCCCAGAGG
>NZ_BMCM01000010.1 GCF_014635185.1 Microbacterium murale | reverse complement strand
CTCGACGTCTATCTGCGGACCGACGCGCCCGGCCGACCTACACCGTCATCTGAGAAGACCCCACAAATGCCGTTCTTCGAGATTCGTCCGGTGGAAGCGCAGCAGTTCACTGGGCGAGAGAGCATTGACGGTTGCTGGGTTGGTGAAGCGCTTTCGACCGCATGCCAGCTTTCGGAGTGATCCTCTGGCCGGTGTTCTCCAGTTCGATGGCTCTTTCCCGGATGTGAATGTGGAGATGGGCTCCTGGGCGATTGCGTTCGGTGGGGACGTGGTTGTCCTGTCGCAGGCTGAATTCAACCAGGTGGTTACTCAGTCGGCGGAAGAGTCGGGCGGCTGAGGATTGCGCTGGTGCCCGCAGGTTCGATTCAAAGACGGTACGGTCGGCGTTGACCGCACGAGGGAGAGTCTCATGGATCGCGTTCCCAAACCCAGCAAACCCCGATTCGAAGTGCGCCCAAGAGAGCCGGTGCAGTTCACCGGGCCAGAGAGCGTTGACGCTGTCGGGGAGTTGGTGAGGAAGTAGCGCCCTGGCGTGAGTTATGCCTTCAACCCCGCGATGAGGACGCTGACGTTCTATGGCCGCGGCCCGGATCTCGAGATCAAGCTGAATCAATGGGTGGCCGTCATCAATGGCCGCGACGTTTCGGTCATCCCGCCTGGGTTGTTCGATGGCTCTCCGGTAGCGGCCCCCGCTAACGCGATCAACAGGCAAGAAGTCGCGATGCGCTCCACTCGGTCAAGCAACGACGACGGGCGGGTGCCGGACAACACCGATCCTGCCCGCCGGCCGACGAACCTGCTCAAATGCTGCCCACCCAGTTTGAATGTCGGTCATCACGGCAGTCACGGTGATCCCCGCGGCCTGGAAGAACGCGTTGGCGCGTTCCCAGAACGCGGAGGCGGTCTCTTTGCGTTCGTCGTCGAGGATTTCCGAATACGCCAACCGGGAATGATCATCGACAGCGTGATGCAAGAACGCGTAACCGCGGCCCTTCTTCTTGTTGTTCTGGTTCCCGGCTTGCCGACCCAGCATCCGGTGCCCGCCCCCGTCAGGGATGCGGCCCTGCTTCTTGATATCCACGTGCACGAGCTGACCCGGCTCAGCGAGCTCGTAACGGACGAGTTTCGCCCTCCGAACCCGGACACCGGTCGACTGATCGATGTGAGCGAGTAGCGGCATCCGGAAGCGTGTGAGGACCCGTCCGACCGTTGACCGGTTCAGGCGCAGGTGGAACGCGATCCGATGCGGTCCCCACCGACGATTGACCCGTAATCCGATGATCCGCCGCTCGACGCGCTGCGCAAGGCGTTAAGGTGATGTCCGCGGGCGCGAACTGCGATCAGTCAATGACGTCCCGGCCCGATACCGGTCGGCCCACCGTTTCGCCGTCGCGGGTGAGCATTGAAACCGTTCCGCAGCCCGAAGCACGGGCCAGCCCCGTTCAACGATCAAGACCGCGAGACGACGACGCCCCTCCGGCGTCAAGGGAGCGTTAGCGTGAGTCACGAAGACCTCCGTGTTTGGACAGTGAGTGTGGTAATCCACATCCTGCACGGAGGTCTTCACCTACATCACACGTTCACAGCCTCCCAGGGAAGAACAGCCAGCATCCGCTACCCCGCGCCGCGCGCGACGGGCAGGATGAACCCATGGCCTACGAGTACGCGCCGGGCAAGCGCACGATGTTCAAGATCAAGCACGCGCGCACGGCGGATGTCGTGGCCTGGGCATATCGTGTGCACAAATCGGGCGAGGGACTGGGGTCGCTGCTGGTCGGCCTGTAGGCCGACGACGGCACCCTGCTACCGGTCGGGGCGGTGTCGGCGTTCAGCAACGTGCGCCGCCTGGAGTTGATCGACGAGCTCGCGCCCCTCGTCGAGCGCGACGATTCGGGCGATGTCGTGACCGGCGCCGGCGAGAAGTCGCGCTTCACCGGGGCGGGGAAGGACACGTCGTTCGTGAAACTGCGACCCGAGCGCGTGCTCGAGGTGCGCTACGACCAGCTCGAGGGCTGGCGCTTCCGTCACACCGCGCAGTTCGAGCGCTGGCGCCCCGACCGCGACCCGCTCTCGTGCACCTGCGACCAGCTCGACACGGTATCGGCCTACGACCTCGGCTCGGTTCTGGACTGACCACCTCCGAGTTCGCGAGTGCTCCCCTCGCGAACTTCACGCGAGGGCGCGACACGCCGATCAGGATGCTGTGACCAGCGCGTCGAGCATGCGAACCGTCTCGGCGGAGTCGCGGTGCAGGTGCGCGCGCCACCCGAACGCCCGCGCCGCCCGGCAGTTGCCGTCGAGATCGTCGATGAGCATGGCGCCGCCGCCGGGCGGCAGCTGCTCGTCGGCCAGCGCGAAGATGCGCGGGTCGGGCTTGGCGAGCCCCACCTCGTGCGAGCGCACGACGGCGTCGAACGCGCCCGCGTGCGGGCCCAGCATCCGCACGCGGTGCGGCTCCCACTCGCGCACGCTGTTGGTCAGCATCCCCACGGCCACCCCCCGCTCACGCAGGCGGCCGAGTGCGCCGAGGAGGTCGCCGTCGAGCGGGCGATCCAGGTACCAGTACCGGTCCCACTCCGCCAGCCGTATCGCGGGTTGCACGGGAAGCGCCGCCTCGACCATCAGCCCCCATTCGGCCTGGCCGATCGCGCCGAGCTCGAGCGGCAGCATCCCCTCGCTGCCCAGGCGTGCCGCCACCTGGGCGATCGCGATGCGCAGCTCCTCCCACTCCACGCCGGCGACCCGTGCGAACCGCTCGGTGGCGTCGGTCATCGGCGGCGTGAGCACCCCGCCGAAATCGCACCACACCACGTCGACGCCGGCCCCGGCCGACCCCGCGCCGCCACTCACGTCCGCTCCACCACCGCCCACAACCCCCGAGCCACAGCCCACACCGCCGGCCTCAGCCACCGACCCGCGACCCGTCCGGCGCGAAGTCGTGCACGGCGGCCGCGGGCACCTCTACGCGCACGGCATCGCCCGCCCGCAGCCATTCCTCGCCCTCGTGCTGCACGAGCGTGAACGGCACGCCCTCGGCATCGCGACAGATGATCTCCTGACCCGACCCGGTGTACTCGCACACGTCGACCACGCCGGCCACCTCGAGCGAGCCGGGAGCGGCGAGCGCGCCGCCGCGCAGCAGCCGGGCATCGTGCGGCCGCCAGCCGCGCGTTCCGCCGTCGGGCGTCGCGAAGAGGTTCATCGCGGGCGCACCGACGAACCCCGCGACGAACCGGGATGCCGGGCGCCGGTACACCTGGTCGGGAGTGCCCGCCTGCACGATGCGACCGGCGTTCATCACCACCAGCTCCGTGGCCATCGACAGCGCCTCCTGCTGGTCATGGGTCACGAGCACCAGCGTCGTGCCGAGGTCGCGGTGCAGCCGCAGGATCTCGGCGCGCGCGCTCGCCCGAAGCGCGACGTCGAGCGCCGAGAGCGGTTCGTCCAGCAGCAGCAGCGACGGGTTGCGGATCACCGCGCGGGCCAGCGCCACGCGCTGCCGCTGCCCGCCGCTGAGCTGGTCGGGCCGCCGTCGCAGCAGACCCTGGAGTCCGAACAAGTCGGCCATGCGCGCAACCTCGGCGTCGATGAATCGCGGGTCGGGGCCGCTTCGCCGGTCATGGCGCCGGGCCAGCCGCAGTCCGAACGAGATGTTGCGCTCGACCGACATCCGCGGAAACAGCGCATAGTCCTGGAACACCATCGCGAGGTCGCGCGTGCCGAGCGGATGCGTCGACAGATCGCTCCCGTCTGCGATGAGGCGCCCCTCATCGGCCCGTTCGAGACCGGCGAGCAGACGAAGCAGCGTGGACTTGCCGCATCCCGACGGTCCCACGATCGCAGTGAGCGAGCCCGCCGGAATGCGCAGGTCGACCCCGTCGAGGGCGACGGTCGTGCCGAACCGGCGAGTCACCGATTGGAGCGAGATCGCGGCGCCGCGCGTGGCGCGCGGTGAGGGGGCGAGGGCGGTCATGTGCGCAGTCCTGACTGGAGGAAGGCGTCGGTAACCCGACGCGAGGCGAGCAGATAAACGAGCACGATCGGCAGGCTCGTGAGGGTGGCCGCGGCCATGAGCGCGCCGTAGTCGGTGCCGCCCTCGGTCTGGAACTGGGCGAGCCCGATCTGCACCGTGGCGTTCTCGGCGCGCGGCGCGATGAGCAGCGGCCACAGGTACTCGTTCCACGTGGTGATGAACACGAGGATGCCCACAGCCGCGATCGCCGGCCGCAGCGCCGGCAGCACCACGTGCCACAGCACCTCGCCCGAGCGCGCGCCTTCGAGCCGGGCGGCCTCGACGTGCGAACGCGGCACCTCGGCGACGTGCTGCACGAGCAGCAGCACGGCCAGGGCCGCGGCTCCCAGCTGCGGCACGATGAGACCGACCGGCGAGTTCAGCCAGCCCAGACGGGTCGCGAGCAGGAACTGCGGAATCACGATCGCCTGTGGAGGGATGACGAGTGCCACGGTGGCCGCGACCAGGATGGCCGGCCGCAGCCTCGGCGAGAGTTCGACCAGCGCGAACGCGGCCAATACCGCCACGACGATCTGGCCGAGGGCGACCCCGGCCGACATCACGAACGTGTTGGCGATGAGCGGCAGCACCGGCCAGCCCGACAGCACCGCGGCGTAGTTCTCGAGGGTGACCGGCGAGGGGATGGGGTTCGCCGAGAACACGTCGGCCGGGCCCTTGAACGAGGTGATCAGCGCCCACAGCACGGGGAACGTCGTCAGCAGACAGCACACGACGAGCACCGCGTGCCACGCGACGCGACCGAACAGCGCGGGGCGGTGATCAGGTCGCACGGGAGACCCTCCGCACGAGACCCCAGGCCAGGGCCACGACGATGAATCCGGCCAGGAGCACGACCGCCGCGGCGGATGCTTCCCCGATCTCGAAGAACGTGAACCCGAGCGTGTAGATGCGGTAGAACACGTTGTCGGTGGCTCCGTCGGGGCCGCCCTGGGTCAGCACCGAGATGTTCGTGAACGTCCACTGCCCCGCGAGCACCAGGCTGAGCAGTGCCAGCACCACGGTGGGTCGCGCGACGTGCGGCAGCACGATCGAGCGGGCGACGTCCAGCGCCGTCGCCCCCTCGACTCGTGCCGCCTCGACCACCCGTCGATCGATCGAAGCGAGCGTCGCGCCGTACAGCAGCATGTTGAAAGCCACGACCTTGGCCGCCGTGATGACGACGATCACGACGAGTGCCGTCGCCGGGTCGCCGAGCCAGTTGCCCGGCGGCATGCCGAGAGCCCCGAGCATCTCGTTGACAAGCCCCTGCAGGGGGTTGAGGAGGAATCGCCATGCGACTGCGACGGCCACAGGTGCGAGAATGACGGGCAGGAACAGGATGGCGCGGTAGATCTCGGCCGCTCGCCCGGGACGCGACCAGAGCAGTGTCGCCAGGGCCAGCGGCACGACGGTCGAGAACGGCAGCAGCACGAGGGCGTAGAGGACGGTCTGCACCAGCGACTGGGCGAATTCGGGGTGACGCCACAGCGCGGCATAGTTGTCGAGGCCGACGACGCCCACGGGAGGGGTGGTGAGGTTCCAGTCGAGGAACGACAGCACCACGGTGAACACGGCGGGGCCGTACACCCACACCCCCAGCAGGATCAGAAGGGGTGCGAGGTACGGCCATGCGCGCAGGCGGGCTGTCACTGGCCGGTCTGTTCCCGGATGCGCTCGGCGACCTGCTCGAGCGTCGACTGCGGGTCGGCGCCGCGCAGTACGATCGGCTCGACGGCGTCATCCTGGAGCGTCACGACGGCCTGGTTGGCGTTCTCGCCGGGGAAGGCGAGGTAGGGCGCGACGTCGGCGAGCTGCTCGAGCGAGGGTACGAGCAGGTCGTTGTTCTCGAAGTACTCCTGCAGGAAGGCGGGGTCTTCGGCGAGGTCGGCGCGCATCGGCAGATACCCGATCTGCTCGGTGATGATCGAGTATCCTTCGGCACTGGTGAGAAACTTCACGAACTCCCATGAGGCGCGCTGCACGGCGGGGTCGGTACTCAGCACGATCAGACCCGCCCCGGAGTTCGTCGGCCGCGCCTCGGAAGCGCCGAAGCTGGGAAAGCCGCCCGACCGCAGTTCGAATGCGCCCTCTGCAGCCTGCGCGAGGTTGCCCGCGACAGCGGTGCTTGACACGAACATGCCGAGCTGGCCCGAGGAGAAGTTTGCGAGCGCATCCTCCACGCCGACCGCGGGCATGAGGCCGTCCTGCACCAGCGCCTGCACGGCGCCGAGTGCCTCGACGGCCTCGGGCGAATCCACCGCCACGTCGCCCGACTTCGACACGACCGAGCCACCAGCGCTGTTGATCACCGACTGCGTGAGGTAGTCGGACTTGCTCGCGTCCGCGATGGCGAAGTACGCACCGTTGGTGCCGTTCGCGACGATGGCCTCGGCGGCCGCGCGCACCTCGTCGATGGTCGTCGGCGGCCGTTCGGGGTCGAGGCCGGCGGCGCGGAAGAGGTCAGCATTGTAGAACAGTGCGGGCACCGACACGGTGAACGGCAGCGCGGCGGTTTCGCCGTCGTTCTCACCCGTTTGCACGAGCGCTTCGTTGATGCCTTCGACGTGACCATCCCATTCGTCGCCGGCGAGTTGCTCAAGCGATTGCACCGGCAGCGTCTCGAACGCTTCGGCCATCTTGCTGTAGCCCAGTTGCACGACGTCGGGAGCACTGCCAGCCGCCACATCGGTGCGGGCTTTGGTAAGCACGTCGGCGGTGGGCACCGACTGCGGCTCGACCGTGATCTCGGGGTGCTCGTCGGCGAACGCGTCGAGCAGCGCCTGCATCCCCTCCCCCATGGTGCCCTGCGCGCCGTAGGAGTACGAGCTGAACGTGATCGTGACGGGTTCGGAGGAGGAGGGTTCGGTGGATGTCGCCGGTGCGGCGCATGCGGAGAGCGCACCGAGGGCGACGAGGGCTGTGGCGACGGGCAGGAGGCGGGAACGGTTCATGCCAAGACCTTTCGGGAGGACGAGACGGGGTGGGCGATGCCCGGTCGCACAGTGGCGACCGGGCCGTCGAACACCATGGCCGCGCGATCGCGGTGCCACCGGTGCTCGGCGGGGTCGGGTGAGGAGAAGTGGGTGAGCACGAGGTCGGCGACGCCGGCGTCACGTGCGGCGCGCGCGGCGTCGAGCGAGCTGAGGTGGCCGTGGCCGCTGCGGTCGGTCTCGCGCAGGGTGCTCTCGGCGAGCAGGGTCCCGGCGCCGTTCGCGAGCTCGGCGATCGCGTCGGTCACGCCGGTGTCACCCGTGTAGACCAGGCTCTCGCCGTCGGCTTCGAGGCGGATGCCGCAGTCGGGGGCGACGTGCTGCATCAGCGCGGTCGAGGCGTCGAGGTCGCCGATGCGGAAGCTCTCGCCGGGCTCGTACTCGTGACAGGCGAAGCCGAGGTCGAACGCGCGGTCGAGCAGGGGATGCGTCGTGACGGGATAGATCTCGGCGAGCTGCCGCAGCCGGGCCGCAGCGCCCCGCGGCACGTACAGCGGCACCGGCGGGATGCCCTCGTCGAGGCGCAGCGGACCGTGCTCGTCGTCGCGACGCAGACGCTCGGCGAGCACGGTCTTGCCGATCGCGAGGAGGTCGAAGAGGTGATCGGTGTGCTCGTGAGAGATGAAGACGGCGGTGAGCGGGGAGGTGCGCTCGGCCGAGAGCCGGGCCGCGACACCTGGCCCGGCGTCGAGGAGGACGAGCGTGTCGCCGTGCTGGACGAGATAGCCCGAGCTGGCGAGGCCTGCGGCGGGCATCCCCGCAAGGCAGCCGAGTGGTGTGAGTCGCATGCCGCCATTCTCCGTCGCGCGAACCCTGTCGATCAACGGGCGGTCACCCATCGATCGACAGGCTGGACCGATCGGTGAAAACCAGCACTATCGGTCACCGCGCTGCTGCTCGGCAAGCGCACGCACGACCTCCATCACGGTGTTCACCAGAGGTTCATCGGTGCGCCACGCCGCGAGGATCGGCACCCGGGGCTCGGGGTCGAGGCGCAGCAGGTGCATGCCCTGCGCGCGGCTCTGCTCGCCGCGCGGCAGCGAGCTGAAGCCGATCGTGTCGGTGGTCTCGAGCTCGAGCAGGTACCCGGTCACATCGGTCGCGCTCGGCGTGCGGCGCACCCTCGCCCCGACCGGGTCGGCGGCGGCGATCAGCGCCTCTTCGATGCCGCTCATGCCGCCGATGTGGGCCGTCGTGTACCGATGCCGAGGAAGCTCCGCCAGGTGCAGCGCGCCGGCCCCCGCGAGCGGGTGGCCCGGGCGGACGACCGCCACGACGGGCACGTCCAGCAGGTATTCCGTGTGCAGCAGCGGCGCCTCCACCGGCCCGTACACGAACCCGAGGTCCAGGTCGCCGTCGACGAGTTCGCGCACCTGCTGATCGGACGGCAGCTCGCGCGGCGTGACGCGCACCCCGGGCAGCAGGACCGAGAGTCGTTCGAGCAGCGGCAGCAGCAGCATCCTGCTCGCCGGATAGTTGGTCGCCAGGCGCAACGCCCCCTCGCGACCCGATCCGGCCGCGCGCACGAGGTCGGCGGTGCGATCGCGCGCCTGCAGCAGCCGCCGCGCCTCGGCGAGCAGCACGCGGCCCGCCGGGGTGAGCCCCACCGACCGCGACGACCGGTGCAGCAGCATCGCTCCGAGCTGCGCCTCGAGGCGCTGGATCTGTTCGCTCACCGATGTCTGCGAGAGGAAGACGCGCCGCGCCGCTCGGCCGAAGTGCAGTTCTTCGGCGACCGCGCAGAAGATCTCGAGCTGTCGGAACTCCATGCACGCAGTCAACGCCCGCAATGTGAACGACAGGCGAATGGGAGATCACGCGAGCGGTCGCAGCACGCGGCTCCGCACGCCGACGATCCGGCGCGGTGCGCTCTTTCGAGGGCGGCCCGGCGCGGCGGCCCAGGCGTCAGGCGTCGGGGGTGTGAACCGCCCTGGGTTTCGTTCCGTTCCTTTATCGAGAGGATGGGAACATGCCCGCGAAGTATCCGGAAGCGTTCAAGGACCGTGCGGTCCGCATGGTGTTGGACAGGCTCGAGTCCGATGAGGACGGCCTGACCAGCTATCAGGTGATCAAACTCACTGCCCCGAAGTTGAATGTCTCGGTCGAAGCGCTGCGCCGCTGGGTCGAACAAGCCCGTGTCGACACAGGCGCGAAGCCGGGTGTCACGAGTGATGCGCACTCGGAGATCCGCCGGCTCAAGCGTGAGAACGCGGAGCTGCGACGTGCGAACGAGATCCTCAAGTCCGCGTCGGCGTTTTTCGCCGCGGAGCTCGACCGGCCCACGCCGAGATGATCGCGTATATCGACATGTATCGCGACCAGTTCGGGGTCGAGCTCATCTGTCGCACCCTGGGGGCGACAGAGGGTGGGTTCCTCACGTCTCGCGGGTATCGGGCCGCGAAGACCCGCCCCGCCAGCGACCGCCACCTCCGCGACGCCGCACTGATCCCTGTGATCGAGCGGATCCATGCGGAGAATTACGGCGTTTACGGGGCCCGGAAGATTTGGCATGCGATGCGTCGGGAGGGCTGGGTCATCGGACGCGATCAGGTCGCTCGCCTCATGCGCAAGACTGGTCTTGCCGGCGTGATTCGTGGGCGCGCACCACGCACCACGATCCCCTCACGAGTGCCGGATGATCGCCCGGATCTCGTCGAGCGGCGTTTCGTCGCAGACAGGCCGAACCGGCTCTGGGTCGCCGATATCACCTAATGGGAGAGCCGAGGCCCCCAAGCTTCGGTTGTCGAGTGGGCTGGCAGGGGTCACTGAGATTTCACCGACCCGGGTCGGGCAGTGTGAGCGGTGAGCAGCCGATGGGTGATCACTTTTTCCGATGCAGCCGACCGTTGAGGTCTGAACGTAGACGGTGACCCTGCCGGCCTGCGAGATCGTGAACGGCTTGTGAGATGCCGCGCCTGGAGCGCTTCCATTAGGTCGCCGACACGCTCTCGATGCTCGCGACCAGAACGGAGCAAGTATATGGAACACGTCGGAATGACCTGCGGAATCGACTGGGCCGAGAACCACCACGACATCGCCCTCGTCGACGCCGACGGGCGAGTGATCACGAAGCGACGAGTGGGCGCGGACGCGAACGGGTTCAGCGAACTGCTGGGCCTGATCGCCGAGCATGGTGGTGACCCAGAGTCCACGCCGATCGCGATCGAGACAGACAAGAACCTCTTCGTCGTCGCACTGGCGGGCGCTGATTTCACCGTGTATCCCGTCAACCCGCGCGCCCTTGCGCGATACCGCGAACGACACGGTCAGGCCGGTGGCAAGTCAGACCCTGCGGACGCGATCGCCCTCGCGCACGTGCTGCGCACCGACAAGCACCTGCACCGTCCACTGCCAGCGAACAGCGACGGCGCGCTGCGCGTGAAGGCTCTGGCCCGGCAGCACCAGGAGGCGATCTGGGCCCTGCACCAAACTGTGAGCCGCCTGCGGTCCGTGCTGCTGGAGTTCTACCCGCAGGCGATCAAAGCGTTCCCGAACCTCCAGCACTACGCGGCCACAGCAGTCTTGGCTGCCGTGCCGACACCAGCTGCTGGACAGCGACTGACGTCTCGTCGGATCGAAGCGATCTTCCGCCGCGTCGGCCGCCGCAACGACCCTGCTCTGGTCGAGCGGATCCGCGCCGATCTCCGAGCCACGGCACTACGACAGAGCGATCCGGTCGAGACTGCGCTCGGCAGTGTCGTCGTCGGTCTCCTGAAGATCGTTGAAGTGATGCGCGACGCCGTAGAGGAACTCGAGCGGGCACTCACCACGGAGCTCGCGCAACACCCTCTCGCGCCCATCCTGCAGTCCGCACCCGGTATCGGCGCCGTGCTCGCAGCACGGATGCTCGCAGAAATCGGCGATGATACTGACCGGTTCACCACCGCCGCGGGCATGAGAGCATTCGCCGGGACAGCACCCGTCACCCGTGCGTCCGGACGTTCGCACTATGTGAAGGCACGAAAAGTCCGCAACAAGCGACTCGGCGACGCCTGTCACTGGTGGGCCTTCGCCGCCCTCACACGATCTCCCGCCGCCCGCGCCCACTACGACAAGCGCCGAGCCGCCGGCGACCATCACAACGCCGCGCTCCGCCACCTCGCCAACAAGCTCCTCGGCAACCTCTGGTGGTGCCTACAAAAGGGCGAACTCTGGAACGAAGAAGCCGCCTGGCCGCACCACACGCTGGAGCTGTTACCCGCCGCCGCTTGACAACTGACTCGCGTGGGATGTCTACGTCCGCACCACGGCAGGATTCTGTTACACCGCGTTCGTCACCGACGTATTCTCGAGGAGGATCGTCGGCTGGGCGACCCGGTCGACGATGCGCACAGAAGATCTTCCATTGGAAGCGCTCGAGCACGCCCTTGTGTCTGCGAAAGACCAGGCCATCGATGGGCTGGTCCACCACTCGGACCGCGGGAGCCAATACGTTTCCATCCGCTACTCCGAGCGGCTCGCTGAAGCCCGGATCACTGGCTCGGTCGGCACAGTCGGCGACAGCTATGACAACGCCCTCGCCGAGGCCGTGAACGGGCTCTACAAGGCCGAACTCATCCACGCCCGCCCAGCCTGGCCCTCCGTGACCGAGGTCGAGTTCCAGACGATGAACTGGGTCGACTGGTGGAACAACAAGCGTCTCCACGAAGCTCTCGACTACGCCACCCCAACCGAGATCGAAGCCGCCTACTATCAATCACACAACGCCGAACCGGCGCTCACATAGACAACGGAACTGAACCCAGGGCGGTTCAGTGCGGGCCGCGACGGCTGTACGCGCGGGGGTTCGCCGGGCATCTTCGGAAACTCCGGCGGGAACGCCAGCTCGCCCAATCCAGCGTCGAGGTCGCGCTGCCACCACTGCAGCAGCGTGTATGCGGCCCGGCTGGTCGAGGAAGCCGGACCACGGGTCGCCGACGTCGGCGAGGCGTTGCGGCACGGTGCGCACGGTGAACGCGTGAGGCTCCGCGTCATCCAGCTCGTCCCACATGACGGGCGTCGACACTGTCGCGTCGGGCAGGGCGCGCGGCGAGTAGGCGCCTGCCATTGTGCGATCGCGGTTGGCCTGGTTGAAATCGACGAAGATGCGCTCGCCGCGCTCCTCCTTCCTTCCACCAGGCGGTGGTGACCCGCTCGGGCATGCGGCGCTCGAGCTCACGGGCGGCGGCGATCACCGCGTGCCGCACGTCGAGAACTCGTGCGTCGGCTCGATCGGGCAGAACACGTGCAGCCCGCGGTTGCCGCTGGTCTTGATCCACGGCTCCAGCTCCGCCTCACGCAGCACCTCGCGCAGGCCGTGCGCGGCGACGATCGCGTCGGCGAAGTCGGTGCCCGGCTGCGGGGTCGAGGTCGATGCGCAGCTCGACCGGGTCGTCGGTGTCGCCCGCGAGCGAGGCCCACGGGTGGAAGACGATCGTGTTTATCTGCGCGGCCCAGACGGCGGCGGCGACCTCGGTGAGAACGACCTGGGATGCCCGCCGGCCGCTGTTGTACGTCTCCGTCACCGCCTCGACGTAGTCGGGCGCTCCCTTGGGCGGGTTCTTCGAGAAGAAGCTCTCGCCGCCCACACCGGCCGGCGCCCGGTGTCTACTCCCGCGTCGCCGCGAGACTCCTCGCCCTCGCCGCTGGCATCTGGCACAACTGGCTCACAGCCACACCAGCAAAGCGCTCACTCATCGCCTACGACCACTAAGCCCAAACGGACTCACTCATCTAGGGTCAGAGATGGACGTGGTATTCGCTGCAATCCCCCGCGTATTTCTGGCGTGGATTCGCGCACCAGAAGGCCGCCACTACATACCGCCCAGGATCTGGTTGAGCAACACGCGGGGTGGCTAGCAGCCCTCCTCGCGAAACTTAACTGTTGCTGGCCAGCGGGTTGTTGACAGTTGGTCTCTAGTCGGGCACTGTGTTTCTGGTCGGGTCCCACAGCCCGACGGCGTTTCCATCCTGAACATGCTGGCGGTAGATGCCGGTCTTCCACTCGATGACTTTCCGGGCTTGTTCAAGGGCGTGTATCTGCTGGTTGACGCGGTCTCGATGAGCGTCGAGCAGCGCCAGCCGCTCGGACTCGTTTCCGGGTCCTTGCCGTACCAGGGCGGCGAATCGTTGCAGTTCGACCAGTGGCATTCCGGATTCGCGAAGCTTGGTGCAAATCTGAATCCAGTCGACATCAACTTGCGTGTAGCGGCGGCGACCGCCCGCGGTGCGATCAATCGGGCCGACGAGTAGCCCCTCACGTTCGTAGAACCGCAACGCATGAGCACTCATCTCGACTGCGGTCGCCACTTCGCCGATCGAGAACGTCGTCGATACTTCTGTGTCCACGATCCACCTCCGCCTGACTTGACCTAGAGTCAACTCTAGGTCATAGCGTCAACGGCATGACACTCGCAGAACAACACCCTCTCGGATCCGGATTCACTGCCGCGTCGACGACGACGGACGTGCTCGTCGACCGTGACCTCTCTGGCCAGACCGCTGTGGTCACGGGCGGACACTCAGGGCTTGGACTCGAAACCACCCGGGCCCTCGCTTCTGCTGGCGTTCGGGTCATCGTGCCTACTCGCAGTGCATCGGCCGCACGGGAATCCCTGGCTGGGCTCGACGGCGTCATCGTCGTTGAGGGCGTGGATCTCGCCGACCTTGGCAGCGTCGCTGACGCGGCGGAGAAGATCAGCGTCGCGACCGACCGAATCGACATGCTTATCGCCGCCGCGGGTCTGATGGCCACCCCACGCCGGCCGGTGGGGCCGGGTTGGGACTACCAGCTCGCTGTCAATCACCTCGGGCACTTCGCGCTCACTGCACGGCTGTTCCCGCTGTTGGCTCGCGCCGGGGCGCGCGTTGTCGCCTACTCATCGGCCGGGCATCACGCATCAGATATCCGCTGGGATGACCCGCACTTCCTGACGGGCTATGACAGGTGGGCCGCATACGGGCAGTCGAAGACCGCTAACGTACTCTTCGCGCTCTGGCTTGACCGTCTTGGCACTGACCACGGTGTTCAAGCGTTCGCACTGCATCCTGGCAAGATCATGACCGGCCTCCAGAGGCAGCTCTCAGTTGCTGAACAAGTCGAACTCGGGTGGATCGATTTCGACGGTAACATCGTCGGTGCCCACTTCAAAACGCCGAGCCAGGGCGCCGCCACGGGCCTGTGGGCCGCTACTTCCCCCCTCCTTGAGGGACGCGGCGGGCTCTATCTCGAAGACTGCGAGATCGCCTCAGTAGCGAAGGAGGGCGGCACGATGGACGAGGGAGGCGTCCAACCTTATGCGCTCGATGTTTCGAGCGCTGAACGGCTCTGGAGGTTCACGTCTGCGATGACAGCGACGAACCTTCCATTGCCATAGCACGACGCCGCTTCCGCACCCCCAAGAGTGCTCCCCTGACAGCGGAGGGCCGCGCGCGGCTTGTTGAGCGCTGCCGCACTCGGCCGATCGCGCACGTAGCAGCCGAGATGCGGAGCTCGCGGGCGACTGACTCAAAGTGGACGAACCGGTACCGCCAGTATGGCGAACTCGGGCTCTACGACCGTTCTTCGACGCCGATCCGGCAACCGAGCGCCACCCCTGACGAGACGGTAGCCCGGATCGAGCAGCTGCGCCGGGAGTGGAAGTGGTCGGCCTCTCGCATCACCTTCGAGCTGCACGCCCACGGCGTCACGATCAGCCGCCGAACGATCACCCGCCACCTGGCGCAGCTCGGGCTCAACCATCGGCGATTCATCGACCCGAACGGCGAGTCGTACCGGGAGGTCAAGACGATCACCGCCAAACACCCCGGCCACATGGTGCACCTGGACGTAAAGAGGCTCTTCCCAGATGAGGGTGTAGGTCGGACGGGAGCGTCGGTCCGCAGATAGACGTCGAGGTCTCCCGACGACGGAGGTTCCTACGCCATCCATCCGAAAGACCTCGACGTGCCCGACGCTACCCCGCCGGCCGGCTTCGGCCGCCCTGACCTGACCGCCTTCGCGGCTCATCCCAATCGACCCTGATCGAGTCTGCTGACCCCCTCGACGAGAACGCAGCGACATCACAGCCACCCAACCCCGACCGTCCGGGAAGCCGGGACACGTCACATGACCTGTGCTGCGGGCGTGTCGAGTGGGTCGTCCAGGGGCGACGCAGGAGCGTCGACGCGACGTGCTGAGAGGTGGTTCCAACCGAGCGCTAGGACACAAGCTACAGGCATGGCGATAGGTCAGGAACGGCGTCGCTCCCTACGCAGGAGGGAGCGCAGAGTCTCGGCGTTCGCGTAGCCGACCCGTAGCGCGATCTCGGCGGAGGTGAAGTCCGTGGTTGCTGAGAGGTGCCGAGCTCGTTCGATGCGAAGCCGTTGGACGAAGCCGAGCGGAGTGAGGTTGAGCGCCGCACGGACTCGTCGTTCGAGGGTGCGCCGGCTGGTGCCGAGCGACTGCGCGACGAAGGCGACGTTGAACGGTTCGTCCAGGCGGGCGCGCACGAAGCGTTCGAACTCGACGACGATCGGGTCCTCGTGCCGGAGATGTTCGTAGGCGACGAAAGCCGCCTGCGACGGACGCTCGTCGATGATGAGGAGCTTGGCGACATGTTGGGCCAGGTCGGGGCTGATCGATCGCACGAGTGAGAGCGCGAGGTCGATGTGGGCGAACGCGGCGCCGGCGGTGACGAGGTTCCCGTCGACCACGACCATGGTGTCGAGATCGAGGGCGACGGTCGGATAGCGCTTCAGGAACTCCGGCCCCAAGAACCAGCTGGTCGTCGCCCGCCGATGATGCATCCGTCCGGTCTCGGCGACAGCGAACACGCCGGTGCACGCCGCGGCGATCCGGGTGGTCGCCTCGTCGAGGCGCCCGAGCGAGGCGATGACCGAACGAGCATCTCGGCTCTGGAGGACGTCGTTGGTAGCGGCGGCCGTAAGGGTTCCAAGCGCAGGGACGACGACCACGTCGAACTCCCCGGACTCCGACAGCGGGTGGTCCACCGACAGGGTCATCGATGCCGTCGTGGTCACTCGCCGTTTCGGTCCGAGGATGGCGAGTTCGATCGGGTCGATCCGCGGGTCGACATCGCCGCGGACTCCGTCGGCCACCCGCACGATGTCGATGATCGACGCGATAGCCGAACCGAAGCAGCCGTCGATCGCGATCAGTCCGATACGCATGACGTAAACAATAGCAATACTGCCGTATACGCCACTCCCCACCGGCCCTCGCTCGTCATACGCTGAACTCGTCCCACGAAGAACCCCGACGTCAAGGAGAACCCCTCATGTCCACACCCGCATCACTTCCGTATGCCTTCGTCGCCAAGATCGTCGCGGCCGATGGACAGCACGACGCGGTCGCCGATCTGCTCGCCGGCGCTGTCGCACTCGCCAACGAAGAAGTAGGAACGATTGTCTGGTTCGCGGTCAGGACCCACGCCGACACCTTCTGGATCTTCGATGCATTCCCCGACGAAGCCGCTCGCGACGCCCACGCCAACGGCGCCATCGTCGCAGCCCTGATGGCCAACCAGCACCTCCTCGGCGCAGCACCCGAGATCCTGGCGGCCGACGTCCTCGCGTCCAAGCTCCCGTAGTCCGCCAACGCACGAGACGATCGCGCCCCGCCGAGCCGTCGCCAGGTCGCGACGCAACGCCACGCTGCGTTGCCGAGCGGTGCGAGGCCTATCGGCACACGGACAGGATGCCGGCCGCGAGCGCTCAGCCGGCGAAGGGTCCGTCGCAGAGGAGAGCGACGTCGGTGTCGGGCAGAGCCGTGAGGCCAGCGCATCGCGCGACCACCAGAACGGTTCGCCGGAGCCGCCTGTCGGAATCGAACGGACGACCTAATCACGTCGGCTTTGCGTCTATCGCTTGATGCGCCCACTGGGCGAACGAGCCGCTGACCTGCGCAAACGCCGGGGCCTTGGCCCTTGATCGTGGACACGGTGTCGGTTCGATTATGCCGCTTCCGCGAGCGTAGCGGAGCGTGCGGCTTCGTAGGCGTTCGGGCTGATGTTGCCGATCGCGGAGTGGCGCCGGCGAGTGTTGTAGCGGTTCGCCCACCGGAACACGGCCCGGTAGGCGGTGGCCTGGTCCGGGAACGCTGACCGGCCGGCGAGGAGTTCGCGCTTGAGCGTGGCGTTGAAGCTTTCCGTGAGTGAGTTGTCGGCACTCGTGCCGACCACGCCCGTGGACTGGGTCACGCCCAGCTGCTCGCAGAGCGCGGCGTAGGCCTTCGAGGTGTAGACGCTGCCGTGGTCGGAGTGGAAGATCGCGCCGACCAGCGACCCGCGGTCGCGGTGCGACCGGTGACGGACGTGAGGCACGGTGCCAGCTGACACCGTGCCTCCCGTCCGTCGTGGCCACCTCGTCTAAATCGCGAGGTACCCGCCGTCGACGGCGAACTGCGAGCCGGTCGCGAAGGCGGCCGCGTCGGAACCGAGCCACGCGACCATCTCGGCGACGTCGTGCGGCGTGCCGAGTCGGCCGATCGGGTGCTTCGTCAGCAGCGCGTCCTTGAAGCCGGGGTAGGTCTCCTCCAGTGCGTCTATCATTGGCGTCTGGATCACCCCGGGCAGCACTGCGTTCACGCGGATGCCTTTGTCGGAGTACTCCACCGCGGCGGCTCGGGTGAGGCCGATGACGCCGTGCTTCGACGTGACGTAGGCGGACTGGTGGGCGATGGCGGACTGCCCGAGGGACGAGGCGGTGTTGATGATGGATCCGCCGCCCTGCGCCAGCATCTGCGGGATCTCGGCCTTCATGCTGATGAACACTCCGGTGAGGTTGACGGCGATCACCTTGTCGAACTGCTCCACCGTGACGTCGGCGAGGTCGGGGCCGGTGAGCTCGATGCCGGCGTTGTTGTGCGCGATGTCGAGTCGGCCGTAGCGGTCCACCGCGGCCTGGACCAGGTGCTGCATCGACGCGAGGTCGGTCACGTCCGCCCGGACGAACGCCACGGCGTCTCCGCCGTCGATGTACTCGAGCGTCCCGTTGCCGGCATCCTCGGACAGGTCGGCGACGACGACCCGTGCGCCGTGGTCGACGAGGACCTTCGCGGTCTCGCGCCCGATCCCTCCGCCACCACCGGTGACGAGTGCGACCTTGCCATCGAGCGAGTTTGACATTGTGTGCTTCTTTCTCTCAGGGAGCGGCGTCGGTCGGCGCCGCGCGTTCAGTGCGGGAGCTGCGACGCGGTGTCGGCTGTGGGGCCTTGGCCCTTGATCGTGGACACGGTGTCGGTTCGATTATGCCGCTTCCGCGAGCGTAGCGGAGCGTGCGGCTTCGTAGGCGTTCGGGCTGATGTTGCCGATCGCGGAGTGGCGCCGGCGAGTGTTGTAGCGGTTCGCCCACCGGAACACGGCCCGGTAGGCGGTGGCCTGGTCCGGGAACGCTGACCGGCCGGCGAGGAGTTCGCGCTTGAGCGTGGCGTTGAAGCTTTCCGTGAGTGAGTTGTCGGCACTCGTGCCGACCACGCCCGTGGACTGGGTCACGCCCAGCTGCTCGCAGAGCGCGGCGTAGGCCTTCGAGGTGTAGACGCTGCCGTGGTCGGAGTGGAAGATCGCGCCGACCAGCGACCCGCGGTCGCGGTGCGCGGCACGGAGGGCGTCTTCGACGAGTTCGGTGCGCATGTGGTCGGCGACTTGCCAGCCCGCGAGCTTCCGGGAGCCGAGATCGATGCAGGACGCGAGGTAGAGGTTCGTGCCGTCGGCGATAGGCAGGTAGGTGATGTCGCCCACGTAGCGGCGGCCGGGGTCGCCGACGGAGAAGTCCCGTCCGATCAGGTCGGGGAAGCGCCTGGCGGACTGGTCCGGGATCGTGGTCTTCACCCGTCGTCGCAACCGGATCCCCGCGAGACGGTGCTCACGCATTTACCCGCGCGACGCGCTTGTGATTCACCAGCTCCGCCACGGGCACACCGTCGTTGAGGTCGGCGGTGATCCTGGGCGCCCCGTAGGCGCGGTCGCCACCCTGAGCGGGGTCTTGCAGCACCCGGATCCGCGCCGCCAACACCGCGTCGTCTGTCGCCTTCGCGGCTCGCCGCCCGGCGGAGTCCAGCCAGGCGTAGAACGACGAGCGGGCGACCTCGACGACCTCACACAACCGCTTCACGCCGTAGGCGTCCTTGTGATCCTCAACAAACTGGAAGCGGTTCACCAGTTCGTCTCCCCGGCGAAATACTTCGCCGCCTGACGGAGGATGTCCCGCTCCGTCTCGAGCTTGCGGGCCTCGGCCTGCAAGGCCGCGAGGTCGGCCTCCAACCGGAGGACCTTCGCCGCCTGCGACTCCGGTCGCCCCGTCGCCCCCCGGCGGCGACGCAGCGGCAACCGTGACCCCGGAGCCGAACTTGTCGACCCACTCTTTCAGCGCACCCCGAGAGATCCCGAGATCCCCGGCGATGCCCTTGAGCGTCGAACCCGGCGTGGACTCATACAAGTCCACCGCGCGCTGCCGGAACTCGTCCGTGTAGTTCTTCCTAGCCATCCCTTGGATTCTCGCTTCCCCAGCATCGTGCTGGAATCAGCGTGTCCAAGATCAGGGGTCAAGCGCCCCGAGCGTGGAGGACGCCGCCATCCGGTGGTGACCGACGACGACCGACCAGTACCGACCGTTTCACCGGAGCTTGCGGCGGCGTCGAAGCCGAGCAAGCTCCATTCTTTTAGCTCACCGCGCCCTCCTCCTCGCCGGTCCCGTCGTCGGCGAAGACGTTTCAGGGGTCTTCTCAGATGACGGTGTAGGTCGGCCGGGCGCGTCGGTCCGCAGATAGACGTCGAG
>NZ_BMCM01000009.1 GCF_014635185.1 Microbacterium murale | reverse complement strand
CCGCCGAACTTCTTTCAGAAGAAACAAAATGGCCACCCAACGCAGGGTGGCCATTTTGCGTTCACCAGGAAGTGGAGAGAATCAGATCATGCCGAATGAGGATGAGCGTCGACCGCGACGCGACGACGACTCCAGTGCCCGACGAAACGATCGTCAGGGCCGACCTCCGCGCACTGATCGCTCGGCCTCCTCTGGTGGTGCCGGCGCTCCGCGCCGTGACAGCGCACCTCGTCGGGACGGCTCCGGCGCGCCCCGACGTGAGGGCGGCTACCAAGGCCGAGACGGTGCTCCGCGCCGTGATGGTGCCGGTGCTCCGCGCCGCGATGGCGGGTACGTGAAACGCGATGGCGCATCCCCTCGTCGTGATGGTGCGGGAGCGCCGCGTCGCGATGGTGCCGGTGCTCCTCGTCGCGATGGCGCGGGAGCTCCGCGTCGTGATGGCGCGGGAGCCCCGCGCCGTGAGGGCGGCTACCAGGGGCGCGACAGCGCACCGCGTCGCGATGACCGCAGTTCCGGCGGCCGCGGATTTCCGCAGCGTGCTGGTACCGGTCGTGACCGACCGGACCGCCAGAGCGACGACCGTCCGCGCCACGATGACCCCGCGATCCCCGAGGACATCACGCCCAACGATCTGCATTCGTCGGCGCGCAACGAGTTGAAGACGCTGAGCAAGGAGAACGCCGATGAGGTCGCACGGCATCTCGCGATGGCGGCCAAGCTCATCGACGAGGATCCTGCTCTCGCTCACCAGCATGCCCTCGCGGCATCCCGTCGCGCCGGCCGCATCGCCATCGTCCGCGAATCGCTCGGCATCACCGCGTACGCGACCGGTGATTTCGCCCTGGCACTGCGCGAGCTGCGCACGTACCGCCGCATCTCCGGCAAGGACGACCAGATCGCCCTGATGGTCGACAGCGAGCGTGGCATCGGACGTCCTGACCGCGCCCTCGAGACCGGCCGCGCTGCGGATCGTTCGAAGCTCCCCACGCCCGTGCGCGTCGCTCTCGCGATCGCGATGTCGGGCGCGCGCCTCGATCTCGGCGACACCGAGCTCGCGCTGGGCGAACTGCAGATCCCCGAACTCGACCCCGACCGCGCTTTCGAGTGGAGCCCTGCGCTGTTCGCCGCCCACGCCGCCGTGCTCGAGGATCTCGGTCGCGACGACGAGGCGGCATTCTGGGCGGAACGCGCCGACGTCGCCGCCGACGCGCTGGGCATGGGAGGCGACGACGAGGACGAGATCTTCGTCGAGGACGGGCTGATCGAGGACGAGGAGTCCTGAGTGGGGCTCTTCTCACGGTCTCATCCGGCTACGTCGCGCCCGACTCCGCTCGATGGCATCGACGTCGTTCTCGCTGACCTCGACGGTGTCGTCTACGCCGGCCCAGGCGCCCTGCCGTATGCCGTGGAGAGCCTCAACGAGGTCGCGACGACCCGACGCGTCGGCTACATCACGAACAACGCATCCCGCACCGACGCATCCGTCGCCGAGCATCTCACCTCACTCGGTCTGACCGTCGAGGCGAACGAGGTCGTCACCAGCCCCCAAGCGGCCATGCGCCTGCTCGCGTCCATCGTCCCTGCGCCGGCGACGCTGCTCATCGTGGGCGGAGAAGGGCTCGTCGTCGAGGCGGAGAAGGCCGGCTACACGATCACCCGCAGCGCCGAAGACGCCCCGGACGCCGTCGTGCAGGGCTTCGCTCCCGAGGTCGCGTGGACCGACCTGGCAGAGGCGGCCTTCGCGCTGAAGGTGCCAGAGGAAGAAGGCGGCATCCCCTGGATCGCCACCAACAGCGACTGGACGATCCCTCAAGCGCGCGGTATCGCTCCGGGCAACGGCACGCTCGTCTCCGCTGTGCACACCGCTGTCGGGCGCCTCGCCACAGTGGCGGGCAAGCCGGAGGTTCCGATCTTCGAAGAGGCGATCGCCCGCTTCGGCGCGACCAAGACGCTGTTCATCGGGGACCGCCTCGACACCGACATCATGGGTGCTGCACGTGTCGGCATCGACTCCGTGCTGGTGCTCACCGGAATCGACCGGCCCAAGCATCTACTGGCCGCGCCCGAGGGGTCGCGGCCGACATACATCCTTGGCGACCTGCGTGAACTGCACGAGCCGTATCCGCAGACCGAGCGCAAGGACGGTGCCGTCACAGTGAACGGGGCATCCGTCCGCGTCGTCGGGGGAGACGTCGAGATCCTCTCCGAGGGTTCGCGGCAGATCGATCTCGTACGCGCCGGCGCGACCGCCATCTGGGAATCCGGCACGCCTGTCTTCGTCCTCCGCGTCCCCGAGAAGCTGTACGAGGATCCGTTCCATCGTCCATGAGCCGGACGTTCGCCGTGCCTCACCGAGCACGTCGGAGCCGCGCCGTAGAGTGGAGTCGTGAGCGATGAGACGACTGCGACGCCGACCGACGGTCTGTGGAGCCGCCTGCGCCTGATCGAGGGTCAACCGCTGGCCGACCGCGCCGATGCGTACTCCACTCTGCACGACGAACTGTTCCGCCGCCTCGAGAGCGGCGCCAAGTTCGATGCCAGTGAGAAGAGCACGGTGAAGAGCACCGAGAAGACCTCGTCGGGAGACCGGTGACGCGCCTCGACGCAGCCCTCGCCGCTCGAGGACTCGCACGTTCACGCTCGCACGCAGCCACGCTCATCGCGGCCGGCGTCGTGAGCGTCGACGGCCGCCCGATCATCAAGTCCTCGACATCAGTGGGCGACGAGGCCGTGATCACCCTCGCCGAGAGCGACCACTACGTGAGCCGAGGAGCGCAGAAGCTCATCGCCGCCCTCGATGCGTTCGAGGTCGTCGTTGACGGACGTCTCGCACTCGACATGGGAGCCTCCACTGGCGGGTTCACTCAGGTGCTCCGCGAGCGTGGAGCGCGCAAGGTGCTCGCCGTCGACGTCGGGCACGATCAGCTCGCAGCATCCATCGCAGAGGATCCCGGCGTCGTCGGCGTCGAGGGCTTCAACGTGCGGCACATGACGCGTGAGAGCCTCACCGAGGCGACCGGAGAGCCGGATGCCACGGAGCTGATCGTCGGCGATCTGTCGTTCATCTCGCTCGAGCTCGTCATGCCGGCCGTCGCTGCGGTCGCGGCATCCGGTTCCGATGTCGTCCTGCTCGTCAAGCCGCAGTTCGAGGTCGGTCGCACCGCCGTGCGCGGCGGATTGGTCACCGACCCAGCCACTCGAGCGGATGCCGTCGCCCGCGTCGTCTGGAACGGATGGGATGCCGGATTCGGCATGCTCGGAATCATCGCGTCGCCGATCCTCGGCACGCACGGCAACGCGGAATTCCTGGTCCACATGGCGCCCGGCCGTGGGAGCAATCCGACACAATGGAGACAGCGTATCGACGAACTGGCGGGAGGACGATGAACGAGCGCAACATCCTGGTCGTCGCTCATGCGGGGCGAGACGACACCGTCGCCGCTGCCCGTCGCGTCATCGATCTCCTTCTCCGAGCAGGGGCACGCCCGGTGCTCTCGCCGGACGATCGCGCCGAGTTGTCTGCCGTCGACGGGGACTTCAGCGACGTCGACGCATTGGGCGAAGACGTCGCAGTCGATGACCTGGAACTCGCGATCGTTCTCGGCGGCGACGGCACGATTCTTCGTGCGGCAGAGCTCGTGCGCGGCACGAACAGCGCGCCGGTCCTCGGCATCAACATGGGACACGTCGGTTTCCTCGCCGAGATCGAACGAGACGCCATGGACGACGCCGTGGAGCGCGTCATCGCGCGCGACTACGCGGTCGAGGAGCGCCTTGCTCTCGCCGTGCGTGTCAAGGATGCTGCCGGCAAGGTCGTCTTCGAGACGTGGGCGCTGAACGAGGCGACCGTCGAGAAGGCGAGCCGCGAGCGCATGATCGAGGTGGTCGTCGAGATCGACGGCCGCCCGCTGTCGAGCTACGGCTGCGACGGCATGGTCATCTCCACGCCGACCGGCTCCACCGCCTACAACTTCTCCGCAGGAGGACCGGTGATCTGGCCGAGTGTCGAAGCCATCGCCGTGATTCCGTTGTCTGCGCACGCGCTGTTCGCGCGGCCGCTCGTCGTCAGCCCTGACGCGTCGGTCGCGATCGAGATGCTCGAGCGCACCTCCGGCACCGGCATCCTCTGGTGCGACGGCCGGCGTTCGCATGATCTTCCGCCTGGCGCACGCGTCGTCGCTCGTCGTTCGTCGCGCCCGGTGCGCCTCGCCCGACTGCACCCGACGGCGTTCACCGAGCGGCTGGTGCGCAAGTTCCAGCTGCCCGTGGCCGGATGGCGCGGGCAGGACGGGGGATCGCCGGCGTGATCGAGGAGATGCGGATGCAGGGACTCGGCGTCATCGCTGACGCCGCGCTGCCGCTCGGCCCAGGATTCACCGCGATCACCGGTGAGACCGGCGCGGGCAAGACCATGGTCGTCACGGGGCTGGGCCTGCTGCTCGGACAGCGGGCAGACTCCGGCGCCGTGCGAGCAGGGTCGGCGCAGGCCTCTGTCGCCGGCGTGTGGGTCGTGCCGGACCACGGCGTGGTGGCAGACATCGTGTCGGATGCCGGCGGCGACCTGGAGCCTCTCGACGACGGCCGCGGTGAGCTGTACGTGTCTCGCATTCTGAGCGCGGAAGGACGCAGCCGTGCCAGCGTAGGCGGACGCGCGGCCCCGGCGGGCGTGCTCTCCGCCCTCGCCGATGAACTGGTGGTGGTGCACGGGCAGTCCGAGCAGCTGCGGCTTCGTTCGACGGCCGCCCAGCGCGACGCCCTGGATCGTTTCGGCGGCGCGCCGATCGCAGGTGCTCTCGAGACCTACACGGCCTCGTTCACGCGCTGGCGCGAGCTGGATGCCGAGATCACCGAGATCGCTGAGAACCGTGACCGCCGAGCCGAAGAAGCGCAGCGACTGCGCGAAGCGCTCACGCTGATCGAGGCGACCGCACCGGAACCGGGGGAGGACCTCGCGCTCGCTGAGCGGGCCGAACGGCTCGCGAATGCCGAGGATCTCAGGCTCGCGGCATCCCTCGCCCACAACGCGCTCTCCAGCGACGAGGGCGAAGCCGACGCGTCCGCGCTCGTCGCCGAAGCACGACGGAATCTCGAGCGAGCGGCGGATCCGGCGCTCGCTGAGATCTCCGAAGGGATCGCCGACGTCGGTTACCGCATCGCGGATCTCGCAGGGCAGCTCTCGGCATACCTCGCCGACCTCGACGAGACAGGGCCTCACGAGCTCGCTGCGGTCGAGGAGCGACGCGCGGCCCTGACCACGCTGATCCGCTCGCACGGCTCTCTGGACGAGGCGCTCGAGCTGTGGCAGACGGGTTCTGCGCGGCTCGCCGAGCTCGACGACGACGGCGACCGCCTGGAACGCCTGCAGGACGAACGGGATGTCGCACGGGGGGCGCTCGACGACGCCGCGGCAGCGCTGACCTCCGCGCGCACCGAGGCTGCGGGGCGCCTCGGCGCCGCCGTGACCGACGAACTGCACGCACTGGCCATGCCGGACGCCCGCCTCGAAGTCGCAGTCCGTGATGGCGGCGAGAGCACGCACGGCCGTGACGACATCGCGATCCTGCTCGCACCGCACCCGGGCGCCGAACCGCGCTCGGTCGCGAAGAGCGCGTCGGGTGGTGAACTCTCGCGCGTGATGCTCGCGATCGAGGTCGTGATCGCCGGCACCGACCCCGTTCCGACGTTCGTCTTCGATGAGGTGGATGCCGGCATCGGCGGCGCCGCGGCCATCGAAGTGGGACGGCGACTCGCCCGGCTTGCAGAGACGTCGCAAGTCATCGCGGTGACCCACCTCGCGCAGGTGGCGGCCTTCGCCTCCAACCATCTCTCCGTCGTGAAAGCCAATGACGGCGCGGTCACCGCGTCCAGCGTGCGGCGTCTGGAGGGGGAGGACCGGGAGGCGGAGATGGCGCGGCTGCTGTCCGGACTCACCGATTCGGATGCCGCCATCACCCATGCCCGAGAACTTCTCAGCCTTGCGGTCTGAGCGAACTGTTAGGATCGAAGCCCGTGATGAACTCTTCTGACGCGGGGCCCAAGAACGACACGACCAAGCACATCTTTGTGACCGGTGGTGTCGTTTCGTCTTTGGGTAAGGGGCTCACAGCCGCCAGCCTGGGAAACCTGCTCACCGCACGCGGATTGCGCGTCGTGATGCAGAAGCTCGACCCTTATCTGAACGTCGACCCGGGCACCATGAATCCGTTCCAGCACGGTGAGGTGTTCGTCACCGACGACGGCGCGGAGACCGACCTCGACATCGGCCACTACGAGCGGTTCCTCGACATCAACCTGTCGCAGGCCGCCAACGTGACCACTGGCCAGATCTACTCGCAGGTGATCGCGCGGGAGCGCCGCGGCGAGTACCTCGGTGACACGGTGCAGGTCATCCCGCACATCACCGACGAGATCAAGCGTCGTATGCGTCTGCAGGCGGATGAGATCCCTAGGCCGGATGTCATCATCACCGAGGTCGGCGGCACGGTCGGCGACATCGAGTCGCAGCCGTTCCTGGAGTCCGCGCGTCAGCTGCGCCACGAACTCGGTCGCGACAGCGTGTTCTTCGTGCACGTGTCACTCGTGCCGTTCATGGGCGCTTCAGGGGAGCAGAAGACCAAGCCGACGCAGCACTCCGTCGCAGCCCTCCGCCAGGTCGGCATCCAGCCGGACGCACTGGTGCTGCGCAGCGACCGACCCGTCAGCGAGAGCAACCGCAACAAGATCGCCCTGATGTGCGACGTCGATGTCGAGGGCGTCATCAACACCGTCGATCTGCCCAGCATCTACGACATCCCGTCGACGCTGAACGACCAGGGCCTCGACTCCTACATCGTGCGTCGACTCGGCCTGGACGAGAAGGCAGCGCCCGAGGTCGACTGGACTCGCTGGCAGAAGGTGCTCGACGCCGTTCACAACCCGAAGCACGAGGTCACGATCGGCCTGGTCGGCAAGTACATCGACCTCCCAGACGCATACCTCTCCGTCACCGAGGCGCTGCGCGCCGGTGGTTTCGCGCAGGAGACCCACGTGAAGATCCGCTGGATCCCGTCGGACTCCTGCGAGACCCCGGAGGGAGCGGCCAAGGCGCTGTCCGACGTCGACGGTATCTGCGTGCCCGGTGGGTTCGGCATCCGCGGCATCGAGGGCAAGCTCGGTGCGCTGAAATTCGCCCGCGAACAGGGCATCCCGACGCTCGGGCTGTGCCTCGGTCTGCAGTGCATGGTCATCGAGTACGGCCGCAACATCGCCGGTATCGCCGGGGCCTCCTCGAGCGAGTTCGACCCTGAGACCGCTGAGCCCGTCATCGCGACGATGGCCGAGCAGGTCGAGATCCTCGACGGCGGCGACCTCGGCGGCACCATGCGCCTCGGACTCTACGAGGCGGAGCTCGGTGAGGGAACGCTGGCCCGTGAGCTGTACGGCACGGCGCAGGCGTCCGAGCGGCACCGTCACCGTTACGAGGTCAACAACGCCTACCGCGACCGCCTGTCGGACGCCGGACTCGTGTTCTCGGGGCTCAACCCCGATCTCGACCTCGTCGAGTACGTGGAGCTGCCCCGCGACGTGCACCCGTACTACATCGCCACGCAGGCCCACCCCGAGCTGCGCTCGCGCCCGACCGCACCGCACCCGCTGTTCCGCGGACTGATCGGGGCAGCGATCGAGCGGCACCGCTCCAGCGAGCTGTTCGACGTGTCGGCCGATGACTGAGACGCCTTCGATCGCGTCGGAGTTGCGTGACGAGCCGTTCGAGCCAGAGGTCGTCAGCAGTGACGTCGTCTACAAGGGCTGGGTGTGGGACGTGCGTTCCGATCGCGTCGCGTATGGCGACGGTGAGATCATCCGCGAGTACGTCGATCACACCGGAGCCGTCGCTGTGCTCGCACTCGACGACGACGGCCGTGTGCTGCTGATACAGCAGTACCGGCATCCGATCCGCCACCGTGACTGGGAGCTGCCCGCCGGGCTCCTGGACATCGAGGGGGAAGATCCGATGGTCGCCGCGCAGCGAGAGTTGGCCGAGGAAGCCGACCTGGTCGCGCGCGACTGGCAGTTGCTCGTCTCGACCTGGACGACCCCTGGCGGCAACAGCGAGTTGATCCGGATCTACCTCGCCACCGGCATCGAGGCTGCACCCGCCGCGTACGCCCGTGAGGACGAGGAAGCCGACATCCGCGTGGAGTGGGTTCCTCTTTCGGATGCGGTCGACGCGGTTCTCGAAGGACGATTGCGCAACGGCATCCTCTCACTCGGCGTGCTTGCCGCCGAGCGGAGACTGCGGGACTGACCATGCGCCTGGATCGCGCGGTCGACGCGTACCTCAGGCACGTCACGATCGAACGCGGTCTGTCCGAGCACACCGTCGGCGCATATCGCCGAGACCTCGACGTCTACCTGGAATGGCTGACCGCCGCCGGCATCGATGACACGACCGCGGTGACCGGCGCCATCGTGAGCCGATTCATCACCGACCGTTCGAGCATCGTTCCGCCGCCAGCGGCGACGAGTCTCGCGAGGCTGCAGTCATCCGTTCGCGGGCTGCATCGTTTCCTGGTGCGCGAGGGCATCGAACCGGAGGATCCGACCGGCAGGCTGCGCCCGCCGAAGATGCCGCAGCGTCTGCCCAAGGCGCTCACGATCGATCAGGTCGAGCGGCTGCTGGCGGCTCCCTCGGCCGAGGAGCCCATCGGCATCCGCGACCGAGCGCTGCTCGAGCTGCTCTACGCGACCGGCGCTCGAGTCTCGGAGGCGGTGGGCCTGGACGTCGACGACCTCGCGCACGGAGACGTGCTGCGCTTGCGCGGCAAGGGGTCCAAGGAGCGCATCGTGCCGATCGGCTCCTTCGCGCGGGATGCCGTGGACGCGTACCTCACCCGCGTGAGACCCGCACTCGCAGCCAAGGGCAAAGCGTCCGCGCGGCTGTTCCTGGGCTCTCGCGGTGCACCGCTGTCACGCCAGAGCGCGTGGCTGGTGATCCGCGCGGCCGCAGAGGCCTCGCACATCAGCTCCGAGGTGTCTCCGCACACACTGCGTCATTCGTTCGCCACGCATCTGCTGCAGGGCGGCGCCGATGTGCGCGTGGTGCAGGAGCTGCTCGGGCATGCATCCGTCGCCACCACGCAGATCTACACCCACGTGTCGGTCGACACGCTCCGCGACATCTACGCCACCTCGCATCCTCGGGCGCGCTGACGGCGCACGATTCGGCGGGATCGCCGAGGTCGCACCCGCGTACCCATGCGTAAATCGCTAGAATCGAGCAAGCATGAGGGAAGCAGGAGAATCGGTGGCTCAGAAAGTGGCGAAGTCCAAGGGAAAGACGTCGAACGTCGGCGACACCCCGATGGGACCCACCGGGCGTCCGTATCACGGCTTCCCGACGCCTGCGCCGCTCGGCTCCCACGGCCCCGCCCGCATCATCGCGCTGTGCAACCAGAAGGGCGGCGTCGGCAAGACGACCACCTCGATCAACCTCGCCGCAGCGCTCGCCGAGTACGGCCGCAAGGTTCTCGCGGTCGACTTCGACCCGCAGGGCGCGCTCTCGGCCGGTCTCGGCATCCAGACCCACGACGTGCCCACGATCTACGATCTACTGCTCGACACGAAGCGCGACGTGCACGAGGTGATCGTGCCCAGCGGTGTGGAGGGGCTCGACGTCCTGCCGGCGAACATCGACCTGTCCGCCGCCGAGGTCCACCTGGTCAACGAGGTCGCCCGTGAGACGATCCTGGCGCGGGTGCTGCGACAGGTCGCGGGGGAGTACGACGTCATCCTGATCGACTGCCAGCCCTCGCTCGGGCTGCTCACCGTGAACGCCCTCACGGCAAGCCACGGCGTGCTCATCCCGCTGGAGTGCGAATTCTTCGCGCTCCGCGGCGTGGCGCTGCTCATCGAGACGATCGAGAAGGTGCGGGACCGCCTGAACCCCGGGATCACTCTCGACGGGCTCCTCGCGACGATGTACGACTCGCGTACCCTGCACTCGCGCGAGGTGCTGGAGCGGGTCGTGGAGACGTTCGGCGAGGACGTGCTGGAGACCGTGATCGGACGCACTGTGAAGTTCCCCGACGCATCGGTGTCAGGGGTTCCCATCACCGAGTTCGCGCCGGAGCATGCCGCCGCACAGGCGTACCTGCGACTGGCGCGGGAACTGGTCGCCCGTGGCGCCGTCGCTTGAGCCTGTTGAGCCCATTGAGCCTGTTGACGTCGAATCAGGATTCCGCGTCTCGCTGACGAACTTCGACGGCCCGTTCGACCTCCTGCTGAATCTCATCTCGAAGCACGAGATGGACATCACCGAGGTGTCACTCAGCGCGGTCACGAACGAGTTCATCGCGTACATGAAGGAGATCGACGGCGACGATCAGGAGCTCGATCAGGCATCCGAGTTCCTCGTGGTCGCAGCGACGCTGCTCGACATGAAGGTGGCAGGTCTTCTGCCGCAGGGCGAGCTCGTCGATGCCGAGGCCGTCGCGCTGCTCGAAGCACGCGACCTGCTGTTCGCGCGCCTTCTGCAGTACCGCGCGTTCAAGGAGGTCTCCACGTGGTTCGCCCGCTGCCTGCAGCGTGAGGACCGACGCCACGTGAGGGCCGTGCGCCTGGACGAGAAGCACCGTGCGCGGACGCCGGAGCTGGTGTGGACACTGAGCGTGGACGACTTCGCGGCCATCGCGCTGCTCGCGTTCGCGCCCAAGGAGATCCCCAACGTCGGCCTCGATCATCTGCATGCGCCGCTGGTCAGCATCCGGGAGCAGGCGGCGATCGTGGTGACGCTGCTGCGCAGCGCCGAGTCATTGACCTTCCGTGAGTTGATCGCGGGCTCGACCGAGCCCGGAATCGTGGTCGCCCGGTTCATCTCCGTGCTCGAGCTCTACCGGCATGCGGCGCTGTCCTTCGAACAACTGGAACCGCTCGGCGAGCTGACGCTGCGCTGGGCAGCCGACTCCTGGTCGGACGAGACACTCGCGAGCCTGGGAGCCGACTATGACCGATGAGACGCCTGTGGGCACACCCGCCGACGCACCCGCCGACACCGTGATCGACACACCGCTGACCGAGAAGCTCGAGGCCATTCTGCTGATCATCGACGAGCCCCTCGGCCTCGTCGCGCTGGCCGCGGCCGTCGGCGCTCCGGTACCGGCCGTTCGGCAGGCGATCGAGACGCTGGTCGACGACTACGACGGCAACGGTCATGGCCCACGCCGCGGGTTCGAGCTGCGCGAGGTCGGCGGCGGATGGCGACTGTACGTGCGTGACGATCACGATGCCCTGGTCGCGGAGTTCGTCGGCGGGCAGGCGCCGGCACGGCTTTCGCAGGCGGCGCTCGAGACCCTCGCGGTGATCGCCTACAAGCAGCCGGTAACCCGCAGCCAGGTGGCGTCGATCAGGGCCGTCAACGTCGACTCCGTCGTGCGCACACTGCTCGCACGAGGACTCGTCACCGAACTGTTCGCCGACTCCGAGACCGGCGCCATCAACTACGGCACCACAGACGCGCTGCTGCAGAACCTCGGCATCAACTCGCTCGACGAGCTGCCCCCGATCTCTCCGCTGCTCGACGATGGTGCAGACGGCTTCGACGAAGGAACCATCAGATGACCGATGTCACAGACACACCCACCACGCCGCCCGAAGGTGTCCGACTGCAGAAGGTGCTCGCCGCGGCCGGTGTCGCATCCCGCCGCGTGGTCGAGCAGTACATCGTGGAAGGGCGCATCCGCGTCAACGGCAAGGTCGTGGAAGAGCTCGGGCGCCGCATCGACCCGGAGACCGATCTGGTCGACGTCGACGGCACCGCGATCCAGCTCGACGTCTCCAAGCGCTACGTCATGCTGAACAAGCCCACCGGCGTGGTCAGCACCATGAAGGACGAGAACGGTCGCCCTGATCTTCGCCGATTCACGGAGGAGTGGGAAGAGCGGCTGTACAACGTCGGCCGCCTGGATGCCGAGACCAGCGGCCTGCTCATCCTCACCAATGACGGCGAACTCGCGCACGTGCTCGCGCATCCGTCGTTCGGCGTCACCAAGGTCTACATCGCCAAGGTCGAGGGGGTCGTCACAGCGCAGACGATCGCGAAGTTGACGAAGGGGTTCGACCTCGACGACGGTCCGATCAAGGCCGACAAGGCGCGACTGCTCGACGTGTCGAAGGTCGGATCGGAATCGAGCCTCGTCGAGCTCACCCTGCACTCCGGACGCAACCGGATCGTCCGTCGGATGATGGCCGCAGTGGGTCACCCCGTCACGGAACTCGTCCGCCGTCAGTTCGGACCGCTCCACCTGGGAACGCTCCCTGCGGGGAAGACGCGAGAACTGAGTAAAATCGAACGTGGTGCGCTGTTGACTCTCGCGCGCCACGATTCCCCTGCGGACGCTACGCCGGGAGACGCCCAGGAGACCGAGTGAGCGACACGGCCAGAACCAATGGCAGCGGCATCGCGCCGCGGCTCTCGGGGACGGTCCGCATCGTCGGCGCTGGTCTGCTCGGCGCGAGCATCGGGCATGCGCTGCGCGCCAAGGGCGTCGACGTCGTGTTGTCCGACACGTCGCCGTCGCAGTTGCGCCTCGCCGTGGACTACGGTGCAGGCCGGGTCGCGCAGGACGGCGACTCTCCGGCCCTGATCGTGGTCTCCGTACCGCCGGACGTCACCGCCGACGTCATCGAAGCAGAGCTCAACGGTTTTCCGGATGCCGTGGTCACCGATGTCGCGAGCGTCAAACTCGAGCCGTTCCGCGCTCTGAACGCACGGGGCGTCGACACCACTCGCTACATCGGCTCGCACCCGCTCGCCGGTCGTGAGCGCGGGGGAGCGATCTCGGCGCGAGCCGACCTGTTCATCGGCAGGCCATGGGTCGTCTGCCGTGACGAGCAGACCCGCCCGGCCGACCTCGCACTGGTGGAAGCACTCGCGCTCGACGTCGGCGCGATGCCGCTGGAGATGACGCCGGAAGAGCACGACAGTTCGGTGGCACTGACCTCGCACGTGCCGCAGGTCGTGGCCAGCCTGCTCGCCGGACGATTCGCGACAGCTGACGAGGGCGCGCTTCGACTCGCGGGCCAGGGCGTGCGCGACACGACACGCATCGCGGCATCCGCTCCGGAACTCTGGGTGCAGATCCTCGGCGCGAATGCGCAGCCGGTCGTCGAGATCCTCGATGCCCTCGCCGACGACCTGCGCGAGGTCTCGGATGCGCTTCGTGCCCCGGCCGAACCCGGAGCCAGGCGCGTGGTCGCCGAGACGATCCGCCAGGGCAATGACGGCGTGGACCGGCTGCCGGGCAAGCACGGCCAGAACCGCAAGTTCGAGCAGCTCGTCGTCATGGTCGACGACACAGCAGGTCAGCTCGGCCGACTGTTCGGTGAACTCGGCGAGCTCGGAGTGAACGTGGAAGACCTGCGCCTGGAGCATTCGCCGGGCGCACAGTTCGGCCTCGCGGAGATCAGTGTGGCCCCGGCCGCGCTGCGCGGCGCGATCGAAGGACTGCAGGAGCGCGGATGGCGGATTGCAGGAGCGACCAATGAGTGATTTCATCGCGATCGACGGACCGGCGGGGTCTGGCAAGTCGAGCGTCTCGAAGGCCGTGGCGCGCTCGCGCGGGTACGGATACCTCGACACCGGCGCCGCGTACCGCGCCCTCGCCTGGCACGTGCTTGACCGCGGTGCTGACACCGATGACGCTGATGCGGTGCTCGCCGCGGCATCCGATTTCGATCTTCGTCTCGGTCTTGACCCCGACGATCGCACCGTCGCCGTGGGCGAGAGCGACATCACCACCGCGATTCGCGACCCGCGTGTCTCTGACGCTGTCAGCGGCGTGGCTCGCGTGCCGGCGGTGCGCGAGCAGGTCAACATCTTCTTCCGCTCGCTGGTGGCGGCAGCCCCATATCCGGCCGTCGTCGTCGAAGGGCGTGACATCACCACAGTGGTCGCTCCCGACGCCCCCGTACGCATCCTTCTCACCGCCGCTCCCGAGGTACGGGCGGCCAGACGCGCCGGCGAACTCGCCGGTGAGAATGCTGCTGTCGTGGCCGAAGCGCTGCACAAGCGCGACGCCTCGGACAGCGCCGTCGTCGACTTCCTCAACGCCGCAGAAGGCGTCGAAGTCGTCGATTCGACTGAACTCGATTTCCCACAGACCATCGACGCCGTACTCGCGGTGATCGAACGAAAGCAAGGAGCGGAACATGGCCGCTGAAGAAGAATATGAGGGCGGTCCCGACCGTCTTGCCGAGAAGATGGATGAGCTCGACGAGCAGCTCGCCGAACAGCGCGCGGAGGCTCTGCGCGCCGGTCTCGCCGACTACGACCTGGACGAGGATGACGCCGCGCTTCTGGCCGGCATCACCCAGGGCGAGGGCGGGATCGAATTCCTGCCCGCGCTTCCGGTCGTCGCGATCGTCGGGCGCCCGAACGTGGGCAAGTCCGCGCTCGTGAACCGCATCCTGGGTCGCCGCGAAGCCGTCGTGGAGGACACCCCCGGTGTCACCCGCGACCGCGTGACGTACAAGGCCGAATGGAATGACCGGCGCTTCTCGCTGGTCGACACCGGAGGCTGGGAGCCGGATGCCAAGGGCATCGACCGCTCCGTGGCAGCTCAGGCCGAGGTCGCGATCGACCTTTCCGACCTCGTGCTGTTCGTCGTCGATGCGATGGTGGGAGCCACCTCCACCGACGAGCACGTCGTGAAGCTGCTGCGCAAGAGCGGCAAGACCGTGTTCCTCGTCGCCAACAAGATCGATGACGCCCGTCAGGAGCCTGAGGTCGCCGCCCTGTGGAGCCTCGGTCTCGGCGAGCCGTACCCGACCTCGGCCGTGCACGGCCGCGGCGTGGCAGATCTGCTGGATGCCGTGCTCGAGAAGCTGCCCTCCATCTCATCTGTCGCGAAGTACGAGATCGGCGGCCCTCGCCGTGTCGCGATCCTCGGACGCCCGAACGTGGGCAAGTCGTCGCTGCTGAACAAGGCCGCGGGCGAAGAGCGCGTTGTCGTCAACGAGATCGCGGGAACCACCCGTGACCCGGTCGATACCGTCGTCGAACTCGGCGGCAAGCTGTGGCGTCTGGTCGACACCGCCGGTATCCGTCGCCGCGTGCACCTTTCGCAGGGTGCCGACTTCTACGCCTCGTTGCGCACGTCTGCCGCTCTTGAGCGGGCCGAGGTCGCCGTCGTCGTTCTCGACGTGTCGGAGACGATCAGCGAGCAGGATGTGCGCATCATCGACCTCGTGCTGGAGTCGGGCCGTGCTCTCGTGCTGGCGTTCAACAAGTGGGATCGCCTCACCGACATCGACCTGGAGAACGCGGATCGCCGTCGCTACCTCGAGCGCGAGATCGAGCAGGACCTCGCGCACGTCGCGTGGGCGCCGCGGGTGAACATCTCGGCGAAGACCGGTCGTCACTTCGACAAGCTGGTCCCCGCACTCGAGACGGCGCTGGAGAACTGGGACCGCCGTATTCCGACCGGCAAGTTCAACGCCTTCATCTCCGAGCTCGTCGCAGAGCACCCGCACCCGCTGCGTGGCGGCAAGCAGCCGCGCATCCTGTTCGGCACGCAGGCGTCGACGCGTCCGCCGACGTTCGTGCTGTTCACCACTGGCTTCCTGGATCCGGGCTACCGCCGCTTCATCCAGCGCCGTCTGCGCGAGCTGTACGAGTTCGACGGCACGCCGATCGTGATCAACATGCGCGTGCGGGAGAAGCGCCAGCGCTCGTGACCTGACGGTTGCCGTTCGGCGGCCAGAGTGGTGCAATAGAAGGTGGATGCTGCGACAAGGCGGCATCCACCTTCTGTGCCCACAAGGCCCGCCGAAAGAGGATGCGATGACGCACACCCTGCCCCTGCCCGATTTCACCCACGAACGCGTGGAGGTGATCACAGGTCGGCGCAGCGGCCTGTTCATCGCCGTGGCTCTGCACTCGTCTGTGCTCGGCTCAGCGCTCGGCGGTGCACGACTGTGGACATACCCGCACTGGAGCGACGCTCTCGGCGACGCGCTGCGGCTCTCTGCCGCGATGACGCTGAAGAACGCCACAGCCGGCCTCGATGCCGGTGGTGGCAAAGCGGTCATCGGACTGGAACCCGGAACGGTGCTCGACGCGGAGCGCCGCCGTGCCGCGTTCCTCGACCTCGGCGATGCCGTGGAGTCGTTCGACGGGCTCTACCGCACGGCGGAGGACGTCGGATCGACCATGGACGACATGGCTGTCGTCGGCGAACGGACGACGCACGTCGTCGGACTCCCGGATTCGTCCGGCGGATCAGGCGAGCCGGCCGGACCCACGAGCCTCGGTGTCTACGAGTCGCTGCGAGCCGTGTTGGAGCGCACGACCGGCTCGGCTGACGTCGCGGGCCGCAGAATCACGATCTCGGGACTCGGCCAGGTCGGCGGTCGCCTGGCGGTGCGGCTCTCGGCCGAGGGCGCTCTGCTGACCGTGACCGACGTCAACCCCGAGCGCCGTCACCTCGCCGGCGAGCTCGGTGCCACGTGGTCGGAGCCGGGAACGGAACACCTCGTCGCTTCGGACGTCTTCGTGCCGGCGGGCATTGGCGGTCTGCTCACGGATGAGGTCATCGATGCCCTCGCGACCTCGGCGGTCTGCGGGCCGGCGAACAACCCGCTCGCATCGCACAGCGGTGCCGATCGTTTGGCCGCGCGCGGGATCGTCTACGCCCCCGACTTCGTCGTCAACGCCGGTGGCGTGATCTATCTCGACAACGAGGCCAAGCAGCGCGGAACGCGTGCCGAGATCATGGAGCGCGTCTCGCAGATCGGCGACACCGTGCGCAGGATCCTCGCCGATTCGGAAGAGCGCGGGATCACGCCGCTGGCCGCGGCGGAAGAGTTGGCTGCGGAACGTCTGCGGGCCGGCGTCGCGACGCCCGTGCTGAGCTGACGACTCACGGGTCGGGTGTCGCAGGCATGTGACAGCCTTTGTGGAGGAGGTCACATGCCGCACACCACCCGCGAAGTTCACACGTTCGAAGCCCACGCGACCGATGCAGAGCTCGACGATCTGCGCGCGCGGTTGGCGGCGGCGCGTCTACCGGAGACCGAGACGGTCTTCCGCGCCGCCCCCGGCCGACGCCGTTGGGAACAGGGCGTTCCTCTCGCCGACCTTGTCGATCTGGTCGACTACTGGCGCACGGGGTATGACTGGCGGGCGTTCGAAACACGCCTCAACGAGATCGGCCAGTTCCGTACGATCATCGACGGTCTGGGCATCCACTTCCTGCATCGCAGGTCTCCGCGCGCGGATGCCACCCCGCTGATCATGACGCACGGCTGGCCGGGCAGCGTCGCCGAGTTCGTCGACGTGATCGATGAACTGGCCGATCCTGAAGACGCGGACGCGCCGGCGTTCCACGTCGTGGTGCCGTCGCTTCCGGGATTCGGGTACAGCGACAAGCCGACGGCGACGGGATGGGGAGTCGAGAAGATCGCTGCGGCCTGGGTCGAGCTGATGGAGAGGCTGGGCTACCGCAGGTTCGTCGCCCACGGTGGCGACTGGGGTGGCAATGTGACCACGGTTCTCGGGGGAGTGTTCCCCGAGCATGTCCTCGGCATCCACACGACCTTCGCACTGGCTCCGCCAGGAATGACGACGGACCTGTTGTCGGCGATCGAACGCGAATGGGTCGAGCAGACACAGGATTTCTGGCAGCACCACCGGGCGTACGCGAAGCAGCAGGCGACCAGGCCGCAGACCATCGGCTACTCGCTCGTCGACTCACCGGTGGGGCTTCTCGCCTGGCTCCTCGACAAGTTCGCTGAGTGGTCGGACACCGACGACAGCCCGTTCGAGACGATTTCGCGAGATCGGATCCTGGATGACGTCACTCTCTACTGGTTGACGCGCACGGGTGCGTCGGCGGCACGCATCTACTACGAGAGCCCGCACTCGCTCGACCCGGACCTTCGCGTGGACGTCCCGTCAGCCATCACGATGTATCCCGGTGACATCGAGTCACGCACACCCCGGGCGTGGGCCGAGGAGCGATATCGGCAGATAGTCCGCTGGAACCTGCCTGAAGCCGGAGGACACTTCCCGTCATTGGAAGTGCCGGAGTACTTCGTCAGGGATCTTCAGGAGGGCCTTGCGGCAGTGCTGGCCGCGAGTCGGTGAGCTGGAGCTGAGGCGGCTGCAGATCAGACCCCGTAGACCTCGCGCATGTGCTCGCGCAGTTGGTGGCTGCAGTCGGTGACCGCTTCTTCCCACGTGATGTTCGCGCCATCCTTGGCGTTGTCGGAGACAGCTTTCCAGATGCGGATCGGCACCCCGAACTGTGCGGCCACCCAGGCGTACGCGTATGACTCCATATCGACCAGGCGGCCACCGAGCGCCAGGATCACCTCGACCGCCTCGGCATCGTCGATGAAGCTGTCGCCGGTGGCGATGGAGACGTCGCCGGCGCCGAGGTCTATGCGCTGGGGCATTGACACGTGCTCGCCGCGCACGCCCTCCTCGTTGATGACGTCGTGCTGGAACGCCCAGTGAATCTCGTGGACACCGGATCCGATCGTCTCATCGAGCGCGCCAGCGGTGCCTACGACGAGGATCTCGTCGTAGGTGCCTGCATCGAGCGCGCGAGTGAGACCGTAAGTGGCCTTGAGCTTGCCGGGACCTGTCACGAGACGGTCGAAGCCGTCCAGGGGCCCGGAGAAGGCGACGAGTTCGGATTCGAGGGCGGCGACGAGAAGCTTCACGGCTTCATTGTCCCAGAGCTCGGCGCCTTCCGCGGGTCGTTGAGCGAGCGTCAGCGAGACGAAACGCGTTGAGCGAGCCGAAGGTGAGTCGAAACGTAGCGCAACGGGCGCCCCGATATCCGGATGCTGTGAAAAGCTGAAGGGGTGACGATCATTCCTCCCGCACCCGGTGAACCGCGGCGCCCAGACGGGCCGCGCGATCCTGGCGACGCGTGGGTCGTGGCTGAGACGGGGGAGAAGTACTGGGGGCGCTTCGGTGCCGCCGGGCTGCTCGCGGTCGACGCGCAGCGCGGCATCCTCCTGCAGCACCGCGTGAGCTGGAGCCACTTCGGCGGTACTTGGGGCCTGCCAGGTGGAGCGCTGCACGAGGGCGAATCGGCGGTCGACGGTGCGCTGCGCGAGGCCACCGAAGAGGCCGGAATCCCGGACGGAGCCGTGGAAGTGCGGTTCACGAGCGTGCTGGATCTGAAGATCTGGTCGTACACCACGGTCGTCGCGGATGTGGTCGAACCCTTCACACCGGTGATCAGCGACCCGGAGAGCGTGGCTCTCGAATGGGTTCCGGTGGACGAGGTCGTGGATCGTCCGTTGCATCCGGGTTTCGCCGCGTCATGGCCGAGCCTTCGGGCCGAGCTCGACTGAGCCGCCGTGCTCGCGGGTCAGTAGTCGTCGCGTCCGCGCAGTTTGTCGATGTCGCGGCGCTCGCGCTTGGTGGGGCGACCTGCGCCGCGATCCCGCATGCCCATGATCGCCTGCGGCTCACGTGCAGGAGTCCGATCGTCGTACGCGAGGGCGGCGACCGGTGCACCGACGCGTTTCACCAGCGTCTTTCGCACGATGAGGATGCGGTCGAAGCCGCTGATGCGCACGCGTAGTTCGTCGCCGGGCTTCACCGTCTGCGCGGCCTTCGCCTTCTCGCCGTTCACTCGTACATGCCCCGCGCGGCAGGCGGTCGTGGCGGCCGAGCGGGTCTTGTAGACGCGGATCGCCCACAGCCAGCTGTCGACTCGCACCGGCTTGTCCTGCGCGGGGGCATTCGTCATGCGCTTCTCCTTGCTCGCAGGCTCGTGAGGGCACCTGCGACGATGAGCCCCTGGCCGAGCGTATAGGTGAGCATCACGAGGGGACTCGTCCAGTGCGGCATGGCGTCGGGTGTGAAGAGTCGGAAGGCCAGGACGGTGTCGCTGATCAGGAAGAAGATGCCGCCCCACACGACCAGCGGATGGCAGCGTGTAGAGAACGCCGCTGTGCCGCCGAGCACCAGTCCGTAGGCGGCGACGGCGAAGAACAGAGCGCCGGTGTGCGGGCCCAGCACGATCAGCATCAGAATCCACCACACGGCGTAGACGAGGGCCCACCACGGCATCCGGCGCACGGCGAGCGCGCGCGTGAACAGAACGATGTACGCGATGTGCGCGAGACCGAAGAACATCAGCATCAGCGGAAGTTCTGGTCCACCGGGGAAGAGCGCGCCGGCGCCGTCGCCTAGCCATGACAGTGCGATGGCGGCGAGCAGCAGCACGATCGCGATCATGGGGCGCTGGCGGATCGACAGCAGCACCGGCACGGCGAGCAGGGGCATGAGCCACAGCTTGGTGGGGGAGGCGATGTCACTCTGCAGCGAGAGGGCGACGACGTGCACGATCGAGATCACGACGTACGGAACGAATGCCCACGCGAGGAGCGTTCGATCGGCGGTGCTGCGTTGCATCCCTCCATCGTAGGTTCGTCGGAACTGGACGCTGTGCCAGTGGTCAGCCTGCGAGCTTCAGGCTCACCAACGGCCGGCCCGGCTTGGCGCTGGCGACTTCGGTGAAGCCGGCGTTGACGAAGGTCGTGAGAGCACCGTGGAAGAGGTCGTTGACGCGAGGTTGCGTGACGGAGGTGTCGATCGGGTATCCCTCGATGACGCGGGCTCCGGATGCTCGGGCGAACTCGATGCCCGCTTCGAGGAGTGCCTTGTTCAATCCCTGGCCGCGGTGCTCCTTGCGCACGACGAAACAGGTCACGGCCCAGACCGCGTCTTCATCGAGCGGTTCGCGTGTGATGGTGATGATGTTCCTCGTCCGGGCGAGGCGGTGCTGGGCTGGGCGAGGGCCGATGCGCATCCACCCGGCAGCCTCGCCGTCGATGTACGCGACGAGTCCCGGTGGTCTTTCGGAAGCGACCTCGCGTTGGAACATCGCGGTGCGTTCGTCGAGGTCGGTCGCGTCCCATTCCTTGTTCGTGAGCACCGGCCATACGCACTGGCAGCTGCGGCCGTCGCCGCCTCCGCTGAGGGCGTGTTGGATGTCGTCCCATACGTCAGGGCTCGCGAGCGTCGTCGTGATCTTTGACATGTCGGGCAGGCTACGCCGCGTCACCGACACGGGCAAGAGTGGCGGTTCGCGATGGCGCCTGGGTGCGGCTAAGATAGTGGAGTTGCCTGCGCGAGAGCGCAAGACAACGGGCTGTGGCGCAGCTTGGTAGCGCACTTGACTGGGGGTCAAGGGGTCGCAGGTTCAAATCCTGTCAGCCCGACCGAGAAGGGCCCGGAAACTCGCAAGAGTCTCCGGGCCTTCTGCATGTCTGAGAATCGCCGAGGGCTCCAAAAGGCCTCCAGGTGCCCACAGGCGAATCAACTAAGAGTTCGTCGCCAGGTGGTTTGCTCCGTCGAGTCCGGGTAGCCCCACGACACGATGATCGTGGCTGACGCTGGGCTGGCAAAGGACTTCTCATAGCTGAAGAAGATCGACTCGCCGGGGTGAAGTTGCGGGATTGGCATGTCTACGAAGGGCGACACGTCATTGCCTCCGTCCGCTTGGATCACGGTGACCGCCCAAAGCGTGTCTGGGCTGTCGTTCCTAAGTTCGTACTTGCTCTTGCTATGCGGAACCAGCATCCATGGATCGCGGGGAAGCGATTGGCGCGCAATCTCGTTAGCCTCTTCGAGCGCGATGGCGGATCGGCCTGCGGCTGAGGCTGACTCCTGAGATGCGACTAGAGCCGCCTTCTCGTGCGCCTCGGCATCATCTCGCGCCTGCTGTGCGTCGAGGCGCGCAGCGCGGGCTTCCTTGGCCTGATAGATCGCGACGAGGACACCGATAGCGGTGACGCCCATCAGTGCGAGATTGATGATGTTCGATGAATCCACATTTGAACAGTACTCAGTGCTGTCTCGACACACGAGCGATCAGGATGCGTATCATGTCAGTCTTCGTGTAGGCTGTCACAAAAGCGGATGCCAGAAAGTGGCGCGAGAAGCGAGATCTCAGTTCGCACAAAAACAGTGGAGACCCAGGTTCGACTCCTGGCTTCGGCTTAGCCGGATGTAGCTCAATGGGTACAGAGCCCCCGTGTTTGTTCTCACCACGATGGCGAGGTCCAGAGTCCTGTACTCACTGAGGCATCGCGCATCTCTCCGTCTGAGAGGGCAATGCCACCGAGGTAGTTGAACCGAACGAATCCGAGCAGCCCCTTTTTCCACTGACGACTGTTGATTGGGTGGTTTGCTGTTTCTGCATAGTCTCGGACGGCCATCTCGGCCCACGTTCGGCGACTCAGCTTGATCACGAGAAGTTGGTTGATGCGCCTCGCACCTTCTTTGGTGACAGCGAAGGCAGCAATGAGATGGCCGATCGTGAGGCTCAGGCGATCATCAACCAGCATGTCGTCAAGAGGTCCCATCACGAGGCTCTCCCAGCGCTGACGTTGCTCTATCGAAAGTGACGAGACAACTTCGAGCAACTCGGACGTTGCTGCTCCTGCATGATGGATCTGCGCGTTGCGGATGGTGCGCAGGAGATGAAACATCGCGATGGTGTCATTGGGCTGCTCGGTCTCGACTGCTTCGTACAGGGTTTGATGCATGCGCCCTGCGTTCAGAGCGCCACGTGCAGCGGACACGGCAAAGCCATCCTCCGCAACTAGAGCGATTGCGTCTTTGACGAATGCCTCGTATACGGCCAACGCGTATGGGATTGCAACGGCTGCCAAGTGCGCATCCGCGTCAAGCAGCAACTCGGACGCACGTCCGGGCAGCAGGTTGAACCGATCTATGTCCTTGACTGCTGGAAAGAGTCCGGGGAGCTGATGAGGCGAGCCTTCGTGTAGTTGAAGACTGTGGGCCGCAAGGCGTGAACCCGCGAGCAGCGCGATCATCGCGTTGTTGGCCTCGACCCGAGCGCGAACGTACTCCCGATATCTATGGAAGTTGACTTCGCTCATACCTATCCTTTCTGTCCAAACGCTGCGCAGCTTGAATCTATCGGCCAATGCCTCGAACGGGCGTCAGTACCGCTGTCGCGGCCGAGATGTGTACGGAGAAGGCAGCGCGGTGTGAGCCGGTACGCCCATTCGAGTCGCACTCGGTGCGTCGACAGTACTGTGTAACTATGCAGCCGACGAGACCCGAAGATGTGTTTACGCCGAAGACGATCGTCACCCGCGAGATGTTTGCCCGCCGCAACGAACCCGACCTCGAAGGCAACCCGGGGCTTCAGGACACACTTCAGGATGCACTCCGCGAGCGTGGAGGCCAGATTCTCCTCTATGGCGATACAGGGGTGGGCAAGTCGTCCCTGCTCAAGTACGCGGCGGAAGACGAGGGCCTCGGAACTGTGGTCGTGGAGTGTGTCTCTTCCATGTCGCACGCCGATATTCTCGACGCGCTGGTTCGCAAGGTGGTGCAGGTCAAGAAGATCGCGATGCGCAAGAGCGGGAGCGTCGAAGCGTCAGCAACAGCCGAAGGCAAAGTGCCCTGGTTCGCCAAACTGTCGGGTACGATCAAGGCCACCGGCGGCGTGCAATCTGACTACGAGATCGTAGAGAAAGATGCAATCGACGTGCTAGCCGAGGTGCTCCCGCGCGTTGGTCGAACCGTGATTGTTCTCGATAACTTCCAGAACATCAAGCTTCTGGAGACGCGCGAACTCGTGGCACAGACGCTCGAGCAGCTGTCAGATCGCGCTGCAGACTCCGACGGTGGCGATGTTAAGGCCGTCGTCATCGGAATCGCCGAAGATGCTCACAGTCTGCTCGGAGCGTCGAGGTCTTATGGCAGACGCACGACAGAGATTGGCGTGCCGCGAATGCCCGACGACGAGCTTCGAGAAGTGCTGACGCGAGGATTCAAGAAGCTCAGCATCGTAGCTGACGGCCCGATAGTCGATAGCTTCGTGTTCTACAGTGACGGCTTTCCATACTTCGCTCATCTGCTTGGCCTCAACGTCGCTCGGACTGTGCTGAAGACCAAGAGCGAAATCATCTCTGACCACGACCTCGCCGCGGCCCTTAAGCGCTCGGCCACGGCTGTGACATCGACCTATGCGGAACGTACGCGCAAGGCGCGAGAAGCGGGCGGTGAGGTGCAACCACGGCTCCAGATCATGCGGATGCTCGCCGCATCCGAAAAGCGGGTTTGGTCGAGCGCGGACGTGCAGACGATGTGGGCGGAGAAGATAGGGCCGCGAGATGAGTACACCTTCATGCACACCGCGCTCGCACAACTCTCGACCGCGAAGCACGGCAGCATCCTGCGACGAACCGGAGCGAGGAAGCACTATCTCTATCAGTTCGAGGACCCGCATATGCGCCCCTACCTTCGTATCGCAGAGGACATCGCACTCTAGAAGGGGTGACCAAACCGTTAGCCGGGCGACATGTCGGAGGCTCATGCCATGCTGGCCCCACGTCGCGAAGGACGCGGCAGAACTGGGGACGCAGATGTCAATTCAGATCACACACGTGCGGTACGGGAGCACCCGAAAGACCGAAGACGAAATCGTTCGCTACAAGTGGCATGGTCTCGAAACGAACGAGACACGCGACAACGACAAGCCCAGCGTCGTGGCTTGGGTTGAGGGCGGCGGCAAGGCCTACGTCGGGAGTGGCAGCGGTCGATCACAGGTGGGTGTCGTCAAGCCAAGCAACGGTCAGCCGTATCTTCATACCTACGCTGACGGACAGTGGAACAACAATCTTCTAAGCCTGCCGACCTTCTAGAGCTGGCTCCGAGGGCTCCGAAAGGGCTCCAACGACGCCTCCCGAGTGTTCCCGAAGGTCCCCGCCAGCTCTCCCGGAGCATGATGAGATTCCCGAAAAGACATGGCGATACGGGAAGAGGCGCGAGCTGTCGTCAGCCTCAGAATGCCGCTCGGGGCTGCCTGGGGGTCAAGGGGTCGCAGGTTCAAATCCTGTCAGCCCGACCAAAGCAAAAAGGGCCGATACGAATGGATCGGCCCTTTATCTTTGCTGCGGAAACTGACGCCCCTCGCGGCAGCGGCGCGTACCGCTTCCAGTACTCGCTGATCCTCGTTGTGCCGGGTATCCGACGTGCGGTGGGCTGAGCCACTCGGGACGGGTCAACGGTTGAGTCGTTCGGCGAGATACGGGGCCGTACGGCTCGCGGGGTGTTTCGCCACGGCATCCGGTGTTCCCGTCGTGACGATGCGCCCGCCGGCATCCCCACCCGACGGGCCGAGGTCGACGACCCAGTCCGCGGCGGCGACGACATCCATCTCGTGCTCTACGACCACGACCGTGTCTCCGGAGTCGACCAGCGCGTGCAGCTGCGCGAGCAGCCGCCGCACATCGGCGGGATGCAGGCCCGTCGTCGGCTCGTCGAGCAAGTAGAGGGTGTGGCCTCGGCGCACACGCTGCAGCTCGGTTGCCAGCTTGATGCGTTGCGCCTCGCCGCCCGACAGCTCGGTCGCGGGCTGACCAAGTCGCAGATAGCCGAGTCCCACCTCTAGGAGGGCCTGCAGGCTGCGCGCAGCCGCCGGTACCGGCGCGAGGAAGTCGGATGCCTGCTCGACCGTCAGCGCGAGCACATCGGCGATCGTCTTGCCGTCGTAGGTGACCTCGAGAGTGTCGGCGTTGTACCGGGCGCCGTGACAGGTCGGGCAGCGTCCATAGCTGCCGGGCAGGAAGAGGAGCTCCACCGACACGAACCCCTCGCCGAGGCAGGTCTCGCAGCGTCCACCGGCGACGTTGAACGAGAAGCGTCCGGCGGTATACCCGCGCTCCCGAGCGAGGTCGGTCTTCGCGAAGATCGTCCGGACCGCGTCGAACAGGCCCGTGTAAGTCGCCAGGTTCGACCGAGGGGTGCGTCCGATCGGCTTCTGATCCACGCGCACGAGCCGGTCGATGTGCTCGAGCCCCGTGGCACGGCGCACCGTCAGAGTGTCGGCGTGCGCATCCGGGACCGTCGCCTCGGTGAGACCCGCGTCATCGCCTGCGAGGTCGGTGGTCGTGGCGTCGTCGTCCGGATCATCGATGCCGTCGTCGCGGCCCGAGCGCAGATGCTCGCGCACGACATCACGCAGCACGCGGCTCACGAGCGTCGACTTGCCCGACCCTGAGACACCGGTGACCGCGACGAAGGTGCCGAGCGGAATGGCCGCATCGACGTCGGCGAGGTTGTGCAGAGTGATGCCCTCGACGGTGAGCCAGTTCGCGGGCTCGCGCACGTCGCGGCGGTCTGCCGCCGTGGTGCCCTGATCAGGGAAGAGGAACGGCCGGGTGACGGATGCCTCGACCGCGGCGAGTCCGTCGACCGCTCCGCTGTAGAGCACGTCACCACCGCCCTCGCCCGCTCCCGGGCCGACGTCGACGATCCAGTCGGCGTGGCGGACGACATTCATGTTGTGCTCGACCACGAAAACCGAGTTGCCCGAGCGCTTGAGCTGTTCCAAGACGTCGAGCAACGGCTCCGCATCGGCGGGGTGCAGGCCGGCCGACGGCTCGTCGAGCGCGTAGATGACACCGAAGAGCCCTGACCGCAGCTGGGTGGCGAGCCGCAGCCGCTGCATCTCGCCGGGGGAGAGCGTGGTCGTCACCCGGCCGAGTCCGAGGTACCCGAGGCCGAGGTCGGTGAGCACGGTGATGCGCGCCAGGAGATCGGTGGTGAGAGCGACGGCGACATCAGTGCGCTCGCCGGAGTGCGTGGTCGGCAGCGCGTGCGCAGCGTCCGTGAGCTGCGTGGTCGGGCGCAACACCTCGGCGAGTTCGGTCATCGGGAGGGCGTTGAGCTCGGCGATCGTGCGCCCGGCGAACGTGACGGCCAGTGCCTCGCGGCGAAGACCTGTGCCGTGGCAGAGCGGGCACGGGCCCGACCGCACGAACTGCAGCACCTTCGTGCGCATCATCTGGCTCTTCGAGTCGGCCAGCGTATGGAAGACGTACTTCTTCGCACTCCAGAACATGCCGTTGTAAGGCTTCGCCACGCGGTCGCGCTGCGGGGTGATCTGCACGACCGGCTGCTCGTCGGTGAAGAGGATCCAGTCGCGGTCGGCCTGATCGAGGTCGTGCCACGGGCGCTCGACGTCGTACCCGAGCGCGATGGTGATGTCTCGCAGGTTCTTCGCCTGCCACGCGCCCGGCCAGGCGGCGATGGCGCCGTCGCGGATGCTCAGCGTGGGATCGGGTACCAGCGAGTCCTCGGTGACGGTGTGCGAGACGCCGATGCCATGGCACTCGGGGCAGGCGCCGGCGGCGGTGTTCGGCGAGAACGCGTCGGAGTCGAGGCGCGTCGTGAACCCTTCGGGGAAGGTGCCGGCGCGGGAGAACAGCATCCGAAGCGAGTTCGACAGCGTGGTGACGGTACCGACGCTGGATCGCGAGCTGGGGGCGCCGCGGCGCTGCTGCAGGGCGACGGCCGGGGGAAGGCCCGAGATCGACTCGACGTGCGGATCATGACCCTGCTGGATGAGGCGCCGTGCATACGGGGCGACGGACTCGAGGTAGCGGCGTTGGGCCTCGGTGAAGATGGTGCCGAATGCCAGGGAGGACTTGCCCGATCCGGAGACGCCGGTGAACGCGACGATCCTGTTGCGCGGCACATCGACGTCGACGTTCCTGAGGTTGTTCTCGTTGGCGCCGCGAACGCGGACGAACGCATCGGTCGGGTCGTTCGGGGTTTCGGGCATCGGTCGAGTGTATCCGTGGGGCCCTGGGGGCGAGGTGAGGGGGCGGTGCATGCGTCAGGTGTCAGCCAGATGCAGGAGGATTCGCCCCTGGCCTCAGAGAGCGATGTGACGACCGGCAGCGCCGAGCATCCGGTCGATGGCGACGAAGAGGAAGCCGACGGCGACGAGCGCGGCAGAAAGGGCGACGATCCACAGGGCGACGCCGCCCAGACCCAGCTTCTCGATGTTCATGAACGGGTATGGATAGGTCTGTCCGGGCGTGAACTCTCCGCCCAGCGCACCGTAGATGAAGCCGAACACCAGGTAGGCGTAGGGGATCAGTGTCCAGCGCAGAGGATCGATCCAGCGGAACGTGCCCTTCGGGACGAAGAGCAGCCAGTCGCCGATCACCAGGCACGGCGTGATGATGTGGATGAGAATGTCGGTGAGGGAGAAGATGTCGGCGTCGCCCTGCTGGAACCGAGTCGGCACCAGCACGATCAGATAGATGAGCATGGTCACGGAGATCGCCATCATCACCGCCCCGCTTCCTCTCGCGCTCGGAGTCGAGGTACCGGAGTTGCCCAATCGACGCAGATCCCGCGCGGTGCGGATGATCAGCAGCAGCATCCACCCGAGGCAGAGGAGGTTGCTGATCATCGTGTAGAACAGCAGGGTCGACCAGTCCGGGGCCCCGGACAACACCCCGGAGTTGCGGACGACCCCCGCCAGGATGAGCGCGAACGCGATGATCCGGTAGACCAGCGCCAGGGGCCGGGCGTTCACTGCCGCGTGCGCGAGCAGGGGCTGACGCCGGTGCGCGACCGCGGGGTCAGCGGGAGTCGCGAGGGAAGAGGAGGGGCCGTACGGCATTGGTCGAGCGTACAAGCGGGCCGGACGACAGCCGCGGGGCTTGACTACGGGAACACCCGTCGCAGGAGTGCCACGTCGTCTTCGCTCAGGTTGTACATGCCGACCGTGACCAGGTCGACGCAAAAGCGCTCGGATCGGGATGATGCTGTTCTGGGATGGCTGTGTTGAAGATCCCACCCTGCCCACGTCGCTCACGAGCGCCGCCGCGATAGTAATATTCGGTGGGGACGGGCACCTGATCGACCTCAGGCGTCCGCGGATCCGCGGTGAGTCTGGTGCGACGGCATCCGTCAAGGCCCTCACTCGAGGTGTTGACGTGCGCGTACGGTCGTCGGATTCGACGAAGGAGAAATCATGAGTGATCCGAAGGATCCGCAGAAGCACACTGACGACACTGCCGCCCAGGCCGGGTCCGAATCACCCGAAGAGGGCGCCGAAGCCGAAGAGGCCGCGGAGGATGCCATCGTCGACGGTGACCACCTCGACGCCTGAGGGCGTGGCCTGAGGCGTCGCCCGAGGTCATAGCTTGAAGTCAGCGCTGCGTTCCATCTGCAGGAGAAGTTGGCAGTTGCAGGAGGATTCGGCCTAGGGTGCTCCGCGCGTCGTGGCGTCAGTCCTGTTCCTCTCTTGGTCACTAGAAGTGGTCCAAGCAAACAAGCCCGGGGAACGAACGAAGGGCTCATCAACAACACCAGCAGCCCGTTCGGCAATCTCAGCGCATGGGCCGAGGTCTGTGAGAAGATTCCGGGGCTTTCTCTGTGCCCGGAATCGCCAAGGCCTCAAGCTGTGCACGACCTAGGTGCGCATTCAACCGATCGACTGATGCTCGCGTATCGGACCGACCGGAGGACAGAGTCAGCCGAGCAAGGCCACCCCGAACCCCGAGACGACGGTTCTCAGTTCGGCGAGGAAACGTTGCGCCTGCTCGGTGAGGGGGATCGCGGAGTGGCCGATCCAGCCGATCTCGATGCGCTCGTCGACATCGAGCGGGATGGCGACGATCTCGGGGTCGAGGTCGTCGCTGATGATGCCTGTCGAGATGGTGTACCCGTCGAGCCCGATCATGAGGTTGAAGATGGTCGCGCGGTCCGAAACCCGGATCTCCTGCGGGCTCGAGAGGGTGGAGAGGATCTCCTCGGCGAAGTAGAAGGAGTTGTTCGCGCCCTGGTCGAACGTGAGCCGCGGCACGTCGGCGAGATCGGCGAGGGTGACGCGCTCACGGGCGGCGAGTGGGTTCTTGCGGGAGATGAAGATGTGCGGCTCGGCGACGAAGAGCGGATGGAAAGCGAGCCCCGAGTCGCGGAGCAGCTTGTCGATGACGTTGCGGTTGAAGTCGTTCCGGTAGAGGATCCCCAACTCGCTCTTGAGTTCCAGCCATCGTCGCAACACTGCTTCAACTTGCATTCAGTAAAGCATGGAGTCGT
>NZ_BMCM01000008.1 GCF_014635185.1 Microbacterium murale | reverse complement strand
CGGGGAACGAGAAGTTCGGTGCTGAACCGGCGCGGCCCGGCAGCGGCGGCACCGCGTCGGGCGCCACCGGCCGCGGCGGCACGCTCATGGCCTGAGTGTGGGGCGCGGCGACCGATGCGGCACCGGCGCGCGCATCCATCATCAGCGCGCGTGCGACCTTGTCGTGCCAGCCCTGGAAACGCCCCGACCCGTCGAACAGCGGAGTGAAGTAACCGACGACGATGGATGCTGCGAGCCCGAAGATGACGTTGCGCAGCAGTGCGCGTCCGAACCCGAGCGGGGTGCCATCGGTCTCCTTGACCAGGCGCAGTCCCTGCGTGCGCATGCCGATGGAGCCGCCCGTGGCCTGCATGAAGGTGTAGAACACGAACCAGCCGACCAGGAGCAGCCACACCACCGGCGCGCCGATGGCGAGCACCCCCAGCATCCCATCGGGTCCGGCGAGCGTCGCGAAGATGATGAGCACGACGCCGAGGACGATACCGATCCCCGCCGCGATCGCGGCGTCGATGATGTATGCCACGGCACGCCGCGACGTCGGGGCGATGGTGCCGAACGCCAGTTGTGTCATGGGGTCTCACTCTCGGGTGCTTCGGAAGTGCTGTTCTTGATGGTGCCAGGTTCTCGGCGAACGCGCGCGGCTGCCGCGGTCTTGAGCCCCTGGAAGCCGTTCGACATGGCGGAGCCGACCAGCAGAGAGCGCAGGCTCAGCCGCGCCTTCGTGCGCTTCCAGAACCCTGCTTCGCTGCCGAGCCCTGCGACGATCTCGTCGACCTGCTGCCAGAAGGCGTCGACGTCGGCGGGGCTCGGATCGCTCGGCCCGAAGACCTCGGCATCCGCACGGTGCGCGAGCGTGGTCACGGTCGGCACGGTCAGAGATTCGGCGACCAGCACCGCCTCTTCACCACGGGTCGCCCCCGGTGCGAGCGGTGCGCCGTAGTCGACGGCACGGTCGGTGAGCTCGTCCCATCCGCCCGCGATGCGATCCGCCGTCCGCTCCGCTGTCCGCCGCGACCGGCGCCTCGAGGCCTTCCACGCGCCGATGATGATGAACGGTGAGGCCAGCAGCGCGATGATGCCGAGCGAAATTCCTCCAATGGCGAGGATCGCGAGGATGATGCCGCCGATGTTGAGCGATTCGTCCTCGGACTCGCGGTCATCCGGCAGCGTCGGGGGAAGGTCGACCGGCTCCTGCGGCGGGGGTGGCGGCTGCAGCACCTGCGGCTTGGGGTCGGCGCGCGGCTTGGTGTTCTGATCGTTCGGGACCTGGTCCTCCGGGGGCGTCGGGTCGAACGGAACCCAGCCGAAGCCGTCGAAGTTGACCTCGACCCAGGCGTGGATGTTGTCGCCGGTCGCCGTGAATGTTGCGGCCCCGGCCTGCTCCTCATCCGGGTAGAAGCCCATCACGACGCGCGCGGGGATGCCGACCTCGCCGGCGAGCAGCGCCATCGTGACGGCGTACTGCTCGTCGTCGCCGATCATCTGATCGCCGCCGATGAGGGTGGAGACGCGTTCGGAGGTGTGGCCGGAGCGTGAGATGACCTCGCCCTCGAGACCGTGGCTGAAGAAGCCGTCTTCGGACAGGAACGTCTCCAGGGCCTGCACCTGCTCGACAGGGGTCTCGGCATCCGACACGATCTCGCCGGCGAGGGAGGTGAACTCCTCCGGCACGTTCTCGTTCTTCGGCAGCCGCACGGCGCCGAACTCCGCTTCGGCGAGCTGCTCGTCGCTGTAGTCGGCGGGCAGCGTCGTCTCGACGGTGTAACTGTCGCCCTTGCTGAGCCCTGGCGTGGCCACGGCGGTGGCCGAGCCGGCGCTGTAGTAGGTGCCGCGACGCAGTGCGTCGCCGTCGTCGCCGGAGAAGCGGAACTCCGAGACGAATCCTGCCTGCGGAACCCACACGTCGGAGTATCCGTCGATGTCGAACTGCAGCGTCACGGGTACGCCCTCGGCGTCGGGCGACATGTTCGAGCGGATGGGCGTGAACGCACTGGATGAGCCGGGGCCGCCGTCGACGACGTTGATGACCTGGCCGTCGAACTCGTCCATGGCCGCGAGTCGGACGCGCGCGCCCTCCGGCAGTCCGCGCACGGTGAACAGCGTGCTGTCGGCATCGTCGCGCACGTGACCACGGAAGGACTGGAGGGCACTGGGATAGTCGTGCACGTTGAACGGCGGGATGATCGTGTCGCGCAGCACGTGACGCACCTCTGCGGGTGCGGTGAACGCGCTGGTCGCCACCCCGACCCCGGCTGCGACGACGAGCACCACGGCGCCCGAGAGCAGTCGCCGCATCCGCATCTGGTTCGCGCGAGCCGGATCGACCTCGCCGACCGACACCGCGGCGTTCTGCGGTGACCATATCTGGCGCATCGCCAACCAGGTGATGCTGGCGAGCGCGAAGATGGTGCCCTGGATGACCGGCACGGCCGGTTGCGGCGTACCGAGGGCGATGACGACCGCGAGCAGAATCCCTGCGGGGATCAGCGCCCAGGCGGGCTGCGCGAGACGCAGGGCGAGGGATGCCGTGACCACCGCGATGACCAGCATGAGCAGGAACGGCACGATGAAATGCCCGTCGGCGCCGGAGACCGGCGCCACCGTCGTCAGCAACTGCTTCCATGACGTGACGACCCCGACGGCGAGCTGTCGCAGCGTGTCGAGGGACGGGATGACGCCGATGATCGCCGTGTGGGGCAAGGCGAACGCGCCACCGAAGACGAAGTAGGTCAGCACGGTGAGCCCGGCAATGATGAGGATGCCCCATCGCCGCCATGCCGCGACTGCGGCGATCGCGATGCCGAGGAACGTGCCACCGATGGCCGCGCCGAGGTAGCTCCCCCCAGCGAAGCTCGGCCAGAAGCCCGCGATCGAGACGCCGAGCAGCACCAGGACAGCCACGATGTCGAGGATCCAGCGGCGCACGGGGATCACGGGCGCACTCGTGTGCACCTGTGCCGTGGTGGCGCTCATGCGAGGACCTTCTGAAGAGCGAGGGGTATCTGCTGCAGTGCACCGACGCTCACGACGGCGGCCTCGCCGATCTGGCGGAGTGCGGGCATATCGACGGTGGTGTCGGCGACGACGACGATCACTCTGGCACCGTACGGGAGCCGGGCGCAGGCGAGGCGCAGGTCTTCATTGGACACTTTGGTGCCGCACACCAGCACGACGACGCTCGCAAGCGGCGCGGTAGCGGCGATCACTCCGCTGAGATCGGAGAGCCCGCCTTCACGGGGCTTGCTGGGTTCGACGGCGGCGAGCGAGTCGAGGAACTGCTTGCCGGTGCCGGCGCGCAGCTCGCGCCCCTGCACGCGCACGTCGACGCGCTGGGAGTCGCGGATGGCACGCAGACCGACGGAGCCCGCGACCGAGATGCCGAGTTCGAAGTCCTGGGAGGTCGCGTAGTCGCCGCTCGAGCGGGAGAGTCCGATCACGAAGTGCGAGCGCCGGGTCTCCTCGTACTGGCGCACCATCATCACGCCGGTGCGAGCGGTCGATCGCCAGTGCACATGGCGCAGGTCGTCGCCGGGCTGATACTCGTTGAGCGCGTGGAATGAGACGTCGTCGCGCGAGAGGTCTGCGGCGGGAAGACCCTCGAGGTCGCGGAGGAACCCGAGCGACTGGCCGTCGAACAGCACCGTCTGCGGGTGGACGAAGAGGTCGACGGGGTCGTCACGGCGATGTGCGCGCTCGAACAGGCCGAACGGATCGCCGCGGACGACACTGACCGGGCCGACCTTGACCACGCCGCGATGCTGGGTGGGGATCGCGAACAGCTCTTCGGCCTTCTCCCCCGGCGAGAGTCGCTGGATGCCGAACTCACCGCGTCCCCCTCCGACGGGCAGCACGACGCGGGAGGGCAGGATGGCTCGACTGCCGGGGTTCGACAGCGTGAGTGCGCCGACTGCGCGTTCGCCGACGACGACCCGCGTGCGGGCGAGGTCGAGGGTGACGTCGTACTCGGTGCGTCCGATGAGGAACAGTGCGCACAGGATCAGCGTGAGCGCCACGATGACGGCGGCGAGGGTCAGCTCGCTCCAGCCCAGGCTGACACCGACGATCCAGAACACGAGCGCGAGGGCCATGAGCACCCACGCGAGCGGCCGGATGACACTCGCGATCTTCTGCAGACGGGCGCCGACGCGCGCGCCGATGACCGCCGCGATGTCGCGCCATCCGGCGTCACGGGCGATCTCGGGCGATGCGGGCAGCGTCTCTGCGGTCATCAAGCCGCCGTTCGCGCCTGGGGAGCCGCGATCGTCTCGAGCACGCGGTTGATCACCACATCCGCGGTGGTGCCGGCGAACTCGGCCTCGGCGTCGAGCATCAGACGGTGCTGCCACGACGGCGCGATGAGCGTCTTGATGTCGTCCGGCAGCACGTAGTGGCGGCCGTGTGCGGCCGCCCACACCTTGGCGAGCCGGATCATGGCGATCGCCCCGCGCACCGACACTCCGAGCCGCACGCCGCTGTCATTGCGAGTCGCCTCTGCGAGTTCGGCGACGTAGCGCAGCACAGCTGGCTCGACATGAGCACTGGCGGCGAGGTCGGCCATGTCGGCGACGGCACCGGTGGTGATCATTGCGGAGAGGCTCGACGACGGATTGCGATCGGATGCTCCGGCGAGGATCAGCTCTGTGACCGCGAGGTCGGGGTAGCCGATCGACGTCTTGATGAGGAAGCGGTCGAGCTGCGCCTCAGGCAGCTTGTACGTGCCGGCCTGCTCGACCGGGTTCTGGGTGGCGATGACGAGGAACGGACGGCCGGCTTCGTGGGTGACGCCGTCGACCGTGACCTTCGACTCCTCCATGACCTCGAGAAGGGCGGACTGCGTCTTCGGGGAGGCGCGGTTGATCTCGTCCGCGAGCACGATCGACGAGAAGATCGGACCCTTGTGGAACTCGAACTTGTGCGCCTGCTGGTCGTAGATCGTGACACCCGTGACGTCGGACGGGAGCAGGTCGGGCGTGAACTGGATGCGAGAGCTCGTGCCCTGCACCGTCGCGGCCAGCGCCTTCGCGAGACTCGTCTTCCCCGTGCCAGGAGCATCCTCGAGGAGCACGTGGCCCTCGGCCAGCATGGCCGCCAGCACCAGGCTGACGACCTCGCGCTTACCCTGCACGGCCTTGTCGATGTTGTCGACCAGGCGGGTGAAGGTGCCCTGGAACCAGGCAGCCTGTTCGGGGGTCATGGTCATTCGCGATTCTCTTTTCTCTTACTAGTACCAGGTCATCGGCTGCGCGGAGCCCCAGCCCTCGATGTACACGCTCACGGTCGTATTGGGCATCCCGTAGAAGCACTCGAGCTCCACCTTGCCGTTGGCAGGGACATATTTTGTTTGTCCCCCGTGCCTGTCGCCTGGGACGTCACAATAGAGCCTGTAGTTTCCGGCCGGAAAGTCCTTCACCTGGACGGCCATGTATGCACACGTGGGCGTAGTGCAGGACCCGCTCCCGCCCCATCCAGGCGGCCAGTAACCGGACTTTCCCTTGACCGTGTTGGCCGTCGGATCTGGCTTCTTGTCCGTAGTCGCGGACGCCGATGCCACGGACGACCAGCCTGCCTTGTTCTGCACCCTCACATCGATCGCAAAGTTCTGCGAGTACGGGCTGCCGACGTTCCGGGTACCGCTGTTGCCCACGCTTTCCCAGCCGCTCCAGTTACCGTTCTGGTTACGGATACGGATCTGTGTGTCGGTGAGTGCAGCGCCGTTGTTGCCATTGTTACTCCAGCTGAGCGTGATGTTCGAGCCATTGTTCCTCGCACTCGCGTTCGGCTGCGGCGGGATGCCGAACGGCGTCGCCGCGTTGGAGGCGGCCGACCCGACACCCGTGTAGCTGCCCGTGCCGGTATTGGACAGCGCGCGGATCTCGACCCGATACTGCGTGCCGTTGCTGAGCCCGCCGATCGTGTTGTTGGTCAGGGCCTGCCATCCGCCGCCGTTCAGCCGGTACTGGTAGCTGATCTCGGACGCCTTTGCACCGTTTCGCTGCTCCGCCGTCAGGGTGTAGTTGTCGGCGATCGTGATGGATCGGTCGTCTGCAGAGATCGACGGGGTGTTCGGAGCGTCCGGACGGATCGCACCGCGGCGCTCAGCCGAGGGCGGGCTCCACGCTCCCCACCCCGCCTTGTTCTCAGCGCGGACGATGTAGGTGTAGCCCCGCTCCGATGTGGGCACGGTGACGGCCTGGCTGGTCTGTCCTGCGGGGACGTTGATCGTCCGCACCGTCGAGCCGCCCTCGAGCACCTGCACCTGATAGCTGTCGATCGAATCGCCGTTGTTGTTCGGTGCCGCCCAGACCACGTTCATCTGCGCCTGGTCGCCGACCGCAGCGAGCTCCGACGTGGTCGGCGCTGCCGGCTGCACCGGCGGACCGGCGGGAATCTCCGCGAGGGACCATCCGCTGTACGTCGACGGCTCAGGAGCCCTGTTCACGGCCTGCACCCTGACCTGGTACGAGGTGCCGTTCTCCAGTCCCTCCCAGGTCAGCGAGTTGCCTGACACACCGGTCTTCTCGGTGATGCCGGATGGCGGCGCCGGCGAGATCTGAAGATTGTACGACTCGACTGGAGAACCCGGGGTGGTCGGCGTGGTCCAGGCCACCGCCAGCGACTTGTCGCCGAAGACGAGCGTCGGCGCGACCGGGGTGTCGGGACGCGCATCGGGGCGTGCGACCGCAGATGCCCCCGACGGCTCTGAGTCCCCGACACGGTTGGTCGCGATGACCTGGAAGGTGTACTCGACGTTGTTCGTCAGACCGTCCAGCGTGCACGTCGTCGACGCGCACTCCTTGCTGTACGCGCTTCCCGAGGTGCTCGAGACGGTGTATTTGGAGATCTCGGCACCGTTGTTTGACGGTGCCGAGAATGACACCACGACGGTTCGGTCCTGCACACTCGTCACCTGCGGTCGGCCCGGCGCCTCCGGTACGCCCTGGACCGTCAGCACAATGCGGCCGTCGACGTGTCGATCGGTATCCTCGGTGGCATCCTCGATCGTGTACCTGACGACGAGCGTGCCGACGAACTCCTTGTCCGGGGTCACCCGGACCTCATTGCCCTCGACCGTGGCGCTGCCGCTGCCGGATTCCGGTGCGGCCGACACGAGCTTCAGCGGGGTCTCGGGGAACGGGTTGAAGTCATTCGCGAGCACGGGCACCGAGATGGTCTCGCCCTGATCCGCCTCGTCGATCGTGTCGGTGTTCGCCGTCGCCATCGCACGCGTCGATGCCGTGACGTTCACGATCACGGTGCCCTCGACCGCCTCGGTCTCGCCGTCTGTGACCTTGACGGTGAGCGTCTGGCTCGTGCCCTTCTTCGCGTTCGACGCCGCCTCGACGCTCAGAGACGCTCCGTCGGTGCGCGCAGTCAGACCGTTTCCGGGGTCGCCCTCGAGCGAGAACTCGTGCTTACCGGCATCCTCCGGATCTGGATCCGTGGTCAGCGCCTCGAGATCGAGCGTCGTTGCAGCCTCGCCGGGTGCGACGTTGATCTCGGCGCGCGTGAACGTGGGCGGCTGGTTGTCTGGCGGCAGCACGGTGACCGGGATCGTCAGAGTGGCCTTTCGACCGTCCGGATCATCGGGCCCGGTGCCGTCCGTGACCTCGAACGAGATGCCGTCTTCGCCGTAGAAGCCGGGCTTCGAGGTGTAGACGAGCGTGCTGGCGTCCTTGACCAGGTCGGCGCCATCTGCGTTCGATGCGCTCACCTTCGCGTGCTCAGTGATCACGACGGATCCACCGCCGGCGACCGTCACGTACTCGTCCAGGGGCAGTTCTTTGGTCTCTCCGCTGATGACCTCGACGGGCTTGGTCGAGGTGAGCGAGGGCCTCAGGTCCTTCACGGCCGGAACGAAGATGAACGCCGACGTCGACAGCTCATCGCGGTCGGTGAGCGTGTAGCGGATCAGCTGCATCTCATCGCCGACGGTGACGCGCACCTTGCCGTCATCGAGCAGGGTGCCGCCTGCACCGACCTCGACCTCAAGCGCTTCGGTCGTGCCGTCCGGATCCTCGTCATTGGCGAGGATGTCCACATCGCTGGTGAGCCCGCCGTCGGTGAGGTCGGTGGGCAGCACGCGATCATCACGCGCGATCGGTGCCAGCAGCGGCACGTCCTCGTCCACTGTGATCTGCAGCACGGCCTGCGCGGGCGCACCGCGGGAGTCGCTGACTGTGTACTGCAGCGAGGTCTCGACCGCACGATCCGGCGCCTGTACGAGCACCCGGTCCCCCGAGACGCGGGCCTCGAGTTCTGAGTCCTCCGGCAGGACGAGTCCGTCCTTCACGAGCGACAAGGTGTCGCCCTCGGGGTCGGAGTCGTTCAGCATCACCGGCACGGCGATCTCGCGCCCTGGACGCACGACGACAGCATCCTTGACCGCGTACGGCGCCTGGTTCATCTCTTCGGCCGGGGCGACGCCGACGCGGATCGTCGCCGTGCCCTCCTTGCCGAGACGGTCGCGCACCCGATACGAGAAAGTGTCGACGCCCGCAGAATCGGCGTACGCCTCGTAGACGAAGTAGTTCTGCGCGACCTCGGTGATCCGCCCCTTCTTCGGGTTCGAGGCGAGACCGATCAACTCGACGGAGTCGCCGTCGGCGTCGATGCCGTCCAGCGGCACCGCGATGTTCGCGACGTTGCCGCTGAGCACACGTGTGGTGATGTCCTGCGGACGAGGTGCAGCATTGTCATCCTGAACAGGCACGATCTGGATCGTGATGTACCCGCCGACCTTGTTCCCACGCGTGTCGGACACCTCGTAAGTGGCGTAGACGGTCTTGGGTTCGTCGCCCGCCTTGAAGCGCACGGCATCCTGCGAGACGAAGATCTCGCCGTCCTCCGGTTCGACGAAGGGCTCGACCAGTTCGGGCTCGAGAGTCAGCGCGTCGCCGACCGGGCTCGTGTCGTTGTCGAGCACCGGAATTGTCACGACGTCGCCGACGCGCACCACGGCCTGATCCGGGGTGGTGACGGGAGGAAGGATCTTCTCCGGCGCGGGGATCGGGATGACGACCACCTCGCCCTCGGCGGTCTTGGACCCGTTCGAGATGCGGTAGCTGATGCGCACCTGCTCGTCGAGAGCACCCTGGTCACCGATGCGCAGCGACTCGTGGTTCAGCACCGAGACAGAGATGCCGCTGCCGGGTTCCACGCTCACCGACTGGATCACCAGGATGCCGCCGGAGGGATCCGTGTCGTTGTTCAGCACGCCCAGCAGCACCTCGCCGCCGGTCGGTAGCAGTGCGACATCGCGCACCGCGACCGGAGGCAGGTCCTGCTCGCTCGCGTCGGCGACGTCGATGCGGACGATGCCCGGCACACCGTTCGGTCCCGCAGCGACCTCGTACAGCACGTAGTACACACCGGGTGCGGGAGCGCTGAAGGTGAAGGTCTTGTTCGGATAGTCGGGCTCGACCGTCGCGCCCGGCGTCTCATCGCCGTTGACCCTGGTGAGGCGAAGCTGCTCCTGACCGGAACTGGAGTCGTTCGCGAGCGGCGACACCGTCACCTGCTCGCCGACACGGGTCATCACGTGATCGGCATTCGTCTTCGGCAGCGTCGATCCTGCAGGGCGCACGTCGAGCACGAGGGTGCCCGTCGCGATCTCGCCGAGAGCATCGGCGACCGAGATCTCCACTTCCTTGCGGCCCTGCAGGCTCGCCGTGGCGCGGTACGTGATCTGCCCGTCGGTGGTGAACTCGACCTCGTCGCCCGGGGCCGCGATGACCTCACGCAGGTAGATGTCGTCGCCCTCCGGGTCGATCCAGTCCGGCAGGATGTTGTACGAGATCGTGCCGCCGGTCTCGATCGCCAGCGCCGTCGTGCGCTTCGGCTTCGGGGCGGTGTTGGTGTCCCAGTCCTTGACCGAGAGGTTCACGTTCGCCGTGTCCGTGCCGCCGCGGCCGTCATCCACCTCGTACGCGAAGGATGCCGAGCCAGAGGCATCCTCTCCCACGGCGATCTGCAGCGAGCCGCCGTCGTAGATGGGCTGCACGGTTCCGATCGAGGGCTGCTGCTCCGCGATCGCCGCGACCAGCACGTCGCCGTCGGGGTCGTTGTCGTTGTCGAGCACGGGCAGTGCCGTGGTCTGACCAGGACGCACGCCGAATTCGTCGTCTTCTGCGACGGGCGGCGTGTTCACGTCCGTGCGCACCGGGAGGGTGGTCTCCACGGTCTCCTGCGTGGTGTCCTCCTCGTCCTCGGTCTCGCCCTCGGGCGGGGTCAGGTCGTCCCAGTTGTCGACCTGCTGAAGGCTCTCGTCGGCGAGCCACGCCGCGCCGCCGACCGTGTCGTTGAGGATGATGACGTCGCGGTTCACGCGGAACTTCAGCGTCGCCGAAGACTCGACGCCCGGGACTTCTTCGTTGACGTCGTCATCGCCGCCTGGACAGTCGCGGACGAACGCGCCGGTGCCGGACCAGGCGCCGTACGTGCAGCCGAGCAACGACACGGGCGCCGCAGGGGTCCCGTCACCGCCGGCCTTGGTCACGACCGGCTCGGCCCCGTCGAGCGGAACGTCGATCAGTTGAGATGCTGTCGCCACGGTCACGGCATCCGTCGCCGCCGACGCGTACTGGAGCACGGCAGAGTCGGCCTCGGGGATCTCGGTGCGGAATCCGCCGGGAGTCATCACGGCGCTGTCGGCCGGCGACAGCACGACGGGCGTCTCACCGACCACCGTGATGGTGGGAGCGATCGACGTGTCGATCTCTCCGAGAGAGGCGGACTGCGGGTCGAGTGCTTCGCCCTCGTTGTCGACCGGGATGGTGACAACTTCGGCGCTCTCGCCGGAGACGGCATACACCGCGCCGTCCTGACCGACGGTCACGTCGGAGTTCTTGCCCAGTTCGACGAGCGGATCCGTCCCCTGCAGCTCGAAGCCGGATATGCCCTTGACCGGCACGACCCAGAGGTCGCCCGACTCGGTGTCGAGGATCGCCGCGGTCTGCGCACCGAGCGCCACCTTCGCCGACCCGGGGATGGTGGTGCTGTCGCCCAGCGAGACGCGCGCGGAGTCGACGGCCGTGAGCGTCGCGTCGGTGCGGTCCGTCACGAGCACGGTCGACTCGTCCTGGAGGATGTCGAAGCCCTCGCCCGTCGTGCGCAATCCGCCGTCGAGGAGGGTGGACTCGTTGTTGAAGTGGCCGACCATCAGCGACGATGACTTCGTGATCCAGACGCCGCCGTCGTTCAGATCGACCTTCGTGGTCGGATTGCCTTCATACGCGAAGGCGAGCGTGCCGATCGCGACGACCGCCGCTGTGACACCCGCAACCGATGCGGCTGTCTTCGGCTTCGCGCGCAACCATGACAGCGCCTTCATCGTCAGTCATCCCCCGATTAACATCTGCTTCGTCGTCGGCGCCGTTCACAGCCACTCGCGGCAGGAGGCACCGGTACATACTAACTGCCGCAGGCGAAGCGCCCCACGGGCAGAAATGCCCATCTGATCAGGCAGCCCGCCAGCATCCCTCCACGTGGTCATCGACCATGCCCGTCGACTGCATCAGCGCGTACATGGTGGTCGCTCCGACGAATCGGAACCCGCGGGCGCGCAGCGCCTTGCTCATCGCGGTCGACTCGGCGGTCACCGCAGGCACGTCGTCGAAGGAACGAGGACGGGCGCCGGGGGCCGGGGCGAACGACCACATCAGCTCGTCGAGATCACCCTCCACCATCTCCGTCACGAGGCGCGCGTTGCCGATCGTGGCGAGGATCTTCGCGCGGTTGCGGATGATCCCGGCATCCGCCATCAGGGTCTCGACGTCGTCCTCATCGAACGCGGCGACCGCCTCGGGGTCGAACCCCGCGAACACCTCACGGAAACGCGGACGCTTGCGCAGGATCGTGATCCAGCTGAGCCCGGCCTGGAACCCCTCGAGCGCCATCTTCTCGAAGAGCGCGCGGCCGCCGTGCAGCGGCACGCCCCACTCCTCGTCGTGGTACCTGGCGTATTCGGCATCTGCTCCGATCCACGCGCAACGCGCGCGTCCGTCGGCACCGGTGAGGAGGGAGGTCATGACACAACGCTATCCGGCGGGTCGGACACCACCCGACGGGGCGTCAGGCCTTCTTCTGCTTCTTGAGGGCCTTCTCCGAGATCGGCGCCTGGCCGGATGCCGCGAGCTCTGCGTAGTACGCCCGCGCCTCGTTCTGACGCTCCAGCTCCACACCACTGGCGATGGGCGCGCGCACGTGCTCGGGCTCGTAGCCGAAGGCGTTCACCAGGTCGAGCGCGTGCGGACGCAGTCGCAGGCAGAGGCGGTCGATGTAGCTCGAGACCGCCGCAGCGCGCTGCGTCGACAGGCGTCCGTTGATGATGTGCCAGGCGAGGTGCTTCTCGATGAGCTGCAGTCCGAAGAGGTCGCGCAGCCAGGTGAGCACGTGCCGTGTGCCGTCGTCGGGCATGCTGTTGACAGCATCCGTGAACGCCTCCCACTGCAGCAGCTCGCCGTGCGCACGAGCGGCCTCGATCAGATCCGCCTGGTTCTCGTTGAAGAGCTTCTCGCCGAGCACCTTGTCCTTACCCGCTGGACGCAGGCGACCGGCGATGTCGGCGATCATCTGCTGCACGCGGTCGGCCAGCAGCTCGTGCTGCTGCTCGGCACGAAGACCGTTCTCGACCGAGCGCGCGGTCGAGCCGAAGTCGGCGATGTTCTGACCGAAGCGGCGCAGTCCAGCGCCGTGGAACACCTTGCCCGCGGTCTGACCGACGGCGTATTTGGCGAGCGCCGCGGCATCCTTGTCCTTGAACTGCTTCGCGAAATCCGTCAGCAGTCGCTTGCCCACCAACTGCAGCAGGATGTTGTTGTCGCCCTCGAAGGTGACGTAGATGTCGAGGTCGGCTCGCAGACCGACCAGACGGTTCTCGAACATGTAGCCGGCGCCGCCGCAGGCCTCACGGGCCTCCTGCAGCGTGTCGAGTGCGTGCCAGGTCGACAGCGGCTTGAGCGCTGCGGCGAGGGTCTCGAGGTCTTCGCGGTCGTCCGGGGTGTCGGTGCGGCCCGAGAACACGCCGTCGAACTTCTGCAGGAACTCGTCGTGCGCGAAGATCTGCGCGTAGGTGGTGGCCAGGCGCGGCAGCAGGCGGCGCTGGTGCTTGCCGTAGTCGAGCAGCACGACCTCCTGCCCGTCCGCTCCGTCGAACTGGCGGCGCTGGGTGGCGTAGGTGATCGCGATGTAGAGGCCGAGGGCGGAGCCCCAGGATGCTGCGCCGTCAAGTGACACACGACCCTGCACCAGGGTGCCGAGCATCGTGAAGAAGCGGCGACCGGGGCTGTCGATCGGGCTCGTGTAGGTGCCGTCCGCGGCGACATCGCCGTACTTGTTCAGCAGGTTGGTGCGGGGGATGCGCACGTGGTCGAAGGAGAGGCGGCCGTTGTCGATGCCGTTGAGGCCGCCCTTGAGGCCGTCGTCCTCGCGGCCGATGCCAGGCAGGTCGTTGCCGTCCTCGCCGCGAAGCGGCACGTAGAAGCAGTGCACGCCGTGGCTGACGCCGTTCGTGATGAGCTGTGCGAACACCGTTGCCGCGACGCCGTGCAGTGCGGCGTTGCCGAGGAACTCCTTCGTGGCCGCGCGGAACGGCGTGTCGATCACGAACTCCTCGGTCTCGGGATCGTATGTCGCGGTCGTGCCCGCGGCTGCCACGTCGGAGCCGTGTCCGATCTCGGTCATCGCGAACGCGCCGGGGATCGTGAGGTCCATGATTCCGGGGAGCCACTTCCTGTGGTGCTCTTCGGTGCCGAGCTGGAGCACGGCGGATCCGAACAGGCCCCACTGCACGCCGGCCTTGATCTGCAGGCTCGGGTCGGCCGCGACGAGCTCCTCGAAGCCGGAGATGTTGGCGCCGTTGTTCGCTTCGCCGCCGAACTCCTTGGGGAACGCGCGGTGCACGGCCTTGTTCTCGACCAGGAGGTGCAGCTGGCTGAGCACGCGTTCGCGGTGCTCGTCCTTGCCGAGCTCATCCATCCGCCAGAAGGCCGGGTCCTTGATCATCTCGCGCGCGGTGCGGCGCGTGTCGGCCCAGGTTCCGAGCAGAAGGTCGTTGACCCGGTCGACATCGATGCGGGGCGCATCGTCGTCTCGGTGTGTCGTTGCGGTGCGGACGGCGGCGTCGACCATGAGAGTTCCTCTCAGAGAGAAGTAAGGATGCTTCAACCGTAGGAGTCCTCCAACGGGCTACCAAGTGATGTGTGCGCAACCTCCAACGCGCTCGCGTCACGCGGTCAGGTCGAGTTGTCGCGAGGCCACAGCCGGTCCGCCAGAGCTCGGCTCAGAACGCGACGTCGATCGTGCCGTTGGACTCGATGACATCGCGCACCTCGTCGCTGGAGAATGCGGCCTTCAGCGCCTCGGTCGCCTCGCTGTCGGCATCCTCTTCACGGACCGCGAGGTGCAGCGCGAACCGATCGTCGAGTTCCGTGATGAGACCGTCGTCTTCGGGATTGAGTCCGAGAGCCGCGATGTGCGATGGCCACTGGAACACCAGGTCGGCCTCCTCGTACGCGGAGTTCAGCGATGCGATCGGCACCTCGAGGAACTCGACGTTCTTCGGGTTCTCGGCGATGTCTTCGACGGTGGCGGAGTACGGATCCACGTCTGCGGCGAGAGTGATGACCCCCTCGGCGTCGAGCAGCTTGAGGGCGCGGCCGAGGTTCGACGCGTCATTCGGCACGGCGATGGTGGCGCCGTCTGGCAGGTCGGCGATGTCGTCGAGCGTCTTCGAGTAGAAGGCGATCACGAAGTTGTAAACCGGCTGCACGGCCACGAGGGAGGCGTCGTTCGCCGCGTTGAACTCCTGCATGTACGGCTCGTGCTGCGAGAAGTTGCCGTAGGCATCGCCGTCGTTCACGATCGTGTTGGCCGTGATGTAGTCAGAGACCTCGACGAGCTCGATCTCGTAGCCGTCCTCGATCGCCTCGCCGGCGGCCTCGACGACATCCGTCATGGGCGCCGTCACGGCCGCGATCTTCAACACGACAGGTTCGGATGCTGCGGCATCAGCGTCTTCGGACGCCTGATCCGACGCGCATCCGGCCAACATCATGGTGGCTCCGATGCCGGCGGCGAGGATGCCGATACGTGCGGTTCTCATTGGTCCTTCTCTCTTCGTAGGTGTCTTCTCAGCGGTGATCGAGTCGTTCCGATGCACGGTGGCCGACCGCCTGGATCACCAGCACGCAGACGACGATGATCGCGATCGTGATGTACATGAGCGCGTCGTTGTATTCCTGGTAGCCGTAGCGCATGGCGAAGTCACCGATGCCTCCGCCGCCCACGACGCCGAGCACGGTCGAGTACGACAACAGGCTGATCGCGGCGGAGGTGAGGGCGTAGACGAGACCGGAGCGGGCTTCGGGCAGCAGGACGCGGAACACCGCCTGCGGGAGCGTGGTGCCCATGGCGACGGCGACACGGGAGATACCGGGCGGGATCTCCCGCAGGATCTGCTCGACCAGCCGCGCGTAGATCGCAACCGCGACGAAGCACAGCGGCAGGGTCGATGCCTGCGTGCCGAAGCTCGTACCGACCACTGCGCGCGTGAACGGGATGAGAAAGACCACGAGCAGAAGGAAGGGGAAGGAGCGGACGATGTTGATGTACATGTTCGCGATCGACCAGATCGGGCGATTCTCTGCGATCCCCCCGCGCTGCGTGAGGAACACGACCGTCCCGAGCGGGAGGCCGATCAGTACGGCGGACGCCAGCGACACGAGCATCATGTACCCGGTCTCGGCGAGCGCCTCGGCGATATCGCCGCCGTACTCGGAGAGAAGGTCGGTGAGCCAGCTCATCACATCAGCTCTCGCTTGACCTGCTCGTGATAACTGGGCATGGTCCGCAGATCGGTCTTCTTCACGGCGAAGAGCTCGCGCATGCGCCCCTTCTCGAGCAGCAGCGCCCGATCGCAGATCGCCTTCACGACGTCGAGATCGTGGGAGATCACGACGATCGTGGTCCCGAACTTCTCGCGGGCGTCGAGCAGCACTCGGAGCACCTCGGCGGTCGTGCTGGCATCCAGCGACGACGTCGGTTCGTCGCAGAGCAGCAGCGGCGGCCGCGTGACCAGGGCTCTGGCGAGTCCGACGCGCTGCTTCTCCCCTCCGCTGAGTTCGGCGGGGTGATGGTCGGCGCGATGCGTGAGTCCGACGAAGGCGAGCATCTCGTCTACTGCTGCGCGCTCTTCGGCGCGGCTCCTGGCGATGCCTGCCCGACGGCCGATCTGGAGTCCGAGCGCGACGTTCTGACGCACCGTCCGGCTGCTGAGCAGGTGGACACCCTGGAACACGACGCCGATGTTCCGCCGGAGCATCCGCATCTCTCGGCGGCTGCGCCCGGCCACCGGCGTGCCGTCGACGCGCACCTCACCCTCGTCAGTCGTGGTGAGCCCATTGATGAGCTCGAGAAGCGTGGTCTTGCCCGCGCCACTCTCGCCGATGACGCCGAAGATCTCACCGCGGTAGATGCTCAGATCGATGCCGTCGAGCGCCCGGGGCTGATCCGGGCGGTCGTCGTAGCGCTTGCTGACGTCGCTGAACTCGACGATCGTCGTGCTCGAGATATCCATCGATGCGTGCCGCTTCCTTCGTTCGCGGCTTCATCGCCCGGAGTTGGTGTACTGAGTCCAACTATAGTTGAGGTATGAGCATGAGGTACCGGACAGAGGCGATCAACAGCGACGGCGGAGACGGCACTGCCGGCGTGCCGGAGGGTTTGACCGTGACGGTGTCGTCACCGCTGAACCCCGATCGCGATCCGGCCGGGACGAACCCGGAGCAGTTGCTGGCCCTCGCCTGGGCGACATGCCTGAACGCCACGGCGCAGGCTGTCGTCGCGCGACGCACGCGGACCGCGGTGCGTGTCGAGGTGGAGCTGCACGACGCCTCGACGGGTGGGTACGAGTTCCACGTCGACGCATTCTTGTCGGTCGAGGACGCCTCAGGCGAGGAGACTCGGCGCGTGCTCGACGCCGCTCATGCCCGCTGCCCTGTGTCGAAGCTCATCGGTGGCGCCGCCACGGTGTCTGTGCATGCCGAGGAGTTCGCCGAGGCGGCGGCTTCGACTCGCTGACGCCCGGTCAGTTCGCGGCGACCACCGCGAGCACCGCGTCGCCGTAGGCCTCGCGTTTCTTCTCGCCGATACCGGTGATGCCGTCGAGATCGCCCATGGATGCGGGACGGATCTCGGCGAGCGCACGCAGGGTCGCATCGCCGAAGACGATGTACGCGGGCTTCCCGATCTCCCTCGCCGTCTCGGCGCGCCACACCCGCAGGGCCTCGAAGAGCGAGCGGTCGCCCTCGGCGACAGCATCCGACGCCGCCGACGTCTTGCGCGCGCGACTCGCAGTGACCCGGCCCATGGTGTCCTTGCGCAGTGGCACCGACGTCTCGCCGCTCAGCACACCGGCCGCCACCTCGCCGGGTGCGAGCGTGCCGTAGTCGCCCTGGGCCACGAGGATTCCACGCGCGAGCAGCTGCCGTACGACGCTGCGCCAATCCTGATCGGACAGGTCGGCGCCGATGCCGTAGGTCGCGATGCCATCGTGCTTCTGCTGGCGGATGCGGTCGTTCGATGATCCGCGCAGGATGTCGATGAGGTGACCGGCACCGAACGCCTGGTTGCGCTCGCGCTTCAGGCGCACGATCGTCGACAGCAGCTTCTGCGCCGGCACGAGGCCGTCGAACGTCTCGGGCTTCTCCAGGCACGTGTCGCAGTTGCCGCAGGCGCCTGACTCCTGGCCGAAATAGCCCAGCAGGTTCTGACGTCGGCACTCGACCGTCTCGCACAGCGCGAGCATGGCGTCGAGATGCTGACCCATCCGCATCTTGAAGGTGCGATCGCCTGGGCTCTGATCGATCATGCGGCGCTGCTGCACGACGTCACCGAGGCCGTACGCCATCCACGCCACCGCCGGCTCGCCGTCGCGGCCGGCACGACCCGTCTCCTGGTAGTAGCCCTCGACGGACTTCGGCAGGTCGATGTGGGCGACGAAGCGCACATCCGGTTTGTCGATGCCCATGCCGAACGCGATCGTCGCGACCATCACGACGCCGTCTTCTCGCAGGAACCGCGACTGGTTCACCGAACGCACCTCTGCGGGAAGGCCTGCGTGGTAGGGCAGCGCGTCGAGTCCCTGCGCTGCGAGATAAGTGGCGGTCTGCTCGACCGACTTGCGACTCAGCGCGTAGACGATGCCGGCCGCGCCGTCGGGCATCGAGCGGATGAACTGCACCAGTTGCTTGCGCGGGTCGACCTTCGGGACGATCCGGTACTGGATGTTCGGGCGGTCGAAGCTCGCCACGAAGTGTTGAGCACTGTCGAGCTGCAGGCGCTCGGTGAGCTCCTTGTGGGTGGCGCGGGTCGCGGTCGCGGTGAGCGCCATGCGCGGCACCCCGGGGAACCTCTCACCGAGGTCGCCGAGCGCCAGATAATCGGGGCGGAAGTCGTGGCCCCACTGCGACACGCAGTGCGCCTCGTCGATCGCGATCACGCTGAGCACGCCGCGCTGCAGCAGCGCCGTGGTCTGCCGGTTCGACAGCCGCTCGGGGGCGACGTAGATGAGGTCGAGTTCGCCGGCGACGTACGCCCGCTCCACTTCGGAACGTTCGGATGCCGACTGCGTCGAGTTCAGATAAGCGGCGTTGACGCCGTTGGCGCGCAGCGCATCGACCTGGTCATGCATGAGGGCGATCAGCGGGCTGATCACGAGTCCGGTGCCCTCGCGCACAAGCGCGGGCACCTGATAGGTGACGCTCTTTCCGGCGCCGGTCGGCATCAGCACGACAGCATCCCCACCGCCGATCACCTGATCGACGATGGATTCCTGGTCACCGCGGAACGCGTCGTAGCCGAAGACGGTGTGCAGCGCTTCGCGTGCGGTCGCATAGCGCGCGGGCGTCGCGCGACGGATGCTGGGGGTGGATGCTGTCGCGACAGGCGTCGTCGGGCTCTGACCCCAGTCGAGCGGCGGTTCGTAGCCGGCGCCCTGCGGTTCCCAGTCCATCTCTTCAGGCGGAGGTGCGTCTTCCCAGCGTTCGGGCTCGGTCGGATCCCAGGGCAGATCCTCGTACGGGTCACGGGATGTCTGCGGCATCCCTCCAGCGTAACGACCCCTGCCGACGCCCGCCGTCCTAGGGTGGGGATAACCGGCGGACAACGCGAAGGAGCATCCATGACCGACGACACCACCGTCTCCCGCAACGACGAAGCCTCCCGCTATGAGATCCGCGTCGGCGACGTCCTCGCCGGTTTCGCGAAGTTCGATCAGCGGCCTGGCGAGATCCGCTTCGTCCACACCGAAGTCGATCCCGCTTTCCAGGGGAAAGGTCTGGCGTCGATTCTCGCCGCGGGCGCGCTGGCGGATGCCGCAGCATCCGGCGACACGATCGTGCCGTACTGCCCGTACATCGCGAAGTACCTGAAGTCGCACGAGGTCGCGGGCGCGGAGATCCGCTGGCCGCAGCTTCCGACCGACCCGACGGATGCCGTCGGCCGATGATCGGCCGGCGCACCATCTCGCTCGAACCGCGCGAGGTGCCGCTCGGCGGCGTGCGCGGCATGAGCGTTCTGCGCACCTTGCCTAACCGCGATCTGCCGACGGTCGGAGCCTGGTGCTTCCTCGATCGCTTCGGGCCAGGACCGGTGCGGATGCGGGTCGAGCCGCATCCGCACATCGGCCTGCAGACCGTCACGTGGCCGCTCGTCGGTGACATGCGCCACCGCGACTCGGTCGACAGCGACGTGACCCTGAAGCGCGGGCAGCTGAACCTCATGACCGCGGGGAACGGCATCTCGCACTCCGAGTACTCACTCGGCGAAGAGCCGATTCCGCTCGACGCCCTGCAGCTCTGGGTCGTGCTGCCGGAGCCAGCGCGACATGGTGCGGGTGGGTTCGAGCAGCACACGTCACTTCCCACAGTGGCGATCCCGGCTTCCTCAGGTTCCGATGCCACAGCGACGGTCGTGCTCGGTGAGTTCGCCGGCATCCGCTCGCCCGCGACAGCGCACACGCCGATCGTCGGGGCCGAGATCGCGCTGCCGGCAGGGAGCCGCGTCACCCTGCCGCTCGATGAGGCGTGGGAGCACGCGATCGTGCTGGTCGAGGGTGACGTCTCGATCGACTCACGCCCGGTGGTGCGTAACGAGATGTTGTACCTCGGGGACACGCGCTCGGAGGTCTCCGTTTCGAGCGCCGAGGGCGCGCTGCTCTTCGTCCTCGGCGGCGAGCCGTTCGAAGAGGGCCTGGTGATGTGGTGGAACTTCGCCGGCCGCACGCACGACGAGATCGCTCAGGCGCGTACCGATTGGGAGACCCCGGATGCCGCGTCCGCTCGATTCGGGCACGTCGTGACCCACGGGGCCGAGCGCATCCCCGCTCCGGAGCTGCCGAACGTGAGGTTGAAGGCCAGGCGTCGACGCATCTGAATCTGCGTACAAAGAGTCGAGAAATCAGAACTTGGCTCTTGTTTCTTTCGAAGCTATGTTCTAGACTCGAAGTATGGCAACGATCAGCCCACCGCGTCCGACACTCGAGGATTCCTTCGCGCGTCAAGGCGAGCTGCTCGACGGTTGGGGCGATCTGGGCATGCAGATCGGCGCCCTCGAAGCGCAACGAGCTGAACTGTTGGCCGAGCGCCTCGACATGTTGGCACAGGAGCGTTCGCTGGAGCCTGGTTCTGATGAGATCGCGTTCCGGTCGATGTGCGCCGAGTACGCGGCTGCTGGACATATCCCGCCGACCACGGCTGCCACCCACATCACCGGCGCATGGGCGTTGGCACGCCTGTTCCCGGGGACTCTGGCCTCGTTGGCGTCCGGCGCGATCAGCAAGCGGCACGCAGACGTCATCGTCGCCGCGGCTCCGAATGTGAGCGGCGATCCCGACGCGGTGCGCCTGCGCGCGGAGTACGAGCAACAGGTACTCCCCTTCGCAGAGAATGACACCGCCGCACGCACGCGCACCCATGCCCGTGGCGTGGCCGCTGCGTTGCACCCGGAGGGGATGTCTGAGCAGCACCGCCGTGCGCGAACCGAACGCAGCGTCACCGTGAAGTCCGACGGTGACGGGATGGCGGTGTTGACCGCGATCCTGCCCGAACTCCTCGCCTACGCCATCCATGACCGGCTGACGGCGATGGCAGCGGACGTCACTCAGGCGCGTCCCGAGGGCCGGCGCCGGCCACGTCGGTCGACACTGGAGAAGATTCGCGCCGAGCGCGATGCCGCTCTCGCGGAGCAGACTCCCTTCGACCCCGAGCCGCCGATCGATCTTGAGAATGAGTTCCGGAATTCGATGGCGAAGCCAGCGCCGTGGGAGAAGTCCGCGGCAGAGAATTCCGCAAGCGACGAGAATGCCGCAAGCGACGGCGACTCCGCAAGCGACGGCGATGCCTCGCCGATCGATGCGACGGATCAGTACTTCGATGAGTACATCGATGACGTGCACTCCGACGGCGACGCTGACGCGGACACCGAGACGTTGTTCCACGACTCGACCCCGATGCACGACGGCTACGGCGCCCTCGAATACGACACGCGCACCAGGGATCAGCTGCGTGCCGACATCCTCGCCGATCTTCTGCTGACGACCACTCCCACCAGCGTCACGACGACAGCACTCGGATCCGTGAAAGCCACCGTTCAGATCACCATCAGTGCTTCGACGCTCGCGGGCGACGACGATGCGATGGCCGAGCTCAACGGCCATGGCCCCATGACTCCTGACGCCGCGAGAATTCTCGCCGGTCGCGCCGGAAGTTGGGATCGCGCGTTCCTCGACCCCAGAGGCATGGTCGTCGAGACCGACAACTATGTCCCCACCGCGGGGATGAAGCGGTTCCTGCGCGCCCGCGACCAGCATTGCCGCTTCCCCGGGTGCCGCGCGCCCGCACACCGTTGCCAGATCGACCACAACCATGACCATGCCAAGGGCGGGCCGACGGCCCTGTGCAATCTGTGCCTGTTCTGCACCAGTCACCATCCACTCAAGCATCCAGATGTCGATGCGCGCGACCGATGGACGGCGAAACAACTCGACGACGGCGTGATCCTGTGGACCAGCCCGCTCGGGCGCAACTACACCGACGAAGCCCCGTTGCGCGTGATGTTCGTGTGAGGACGATGCGGGCGAGCGTCCTTCTAGACTGACCGCATGAGCGACGAAACCGGCCGCGCGGTGATCGCGGATCTGTGCCGCATTCCCAATCCCGAAGCGATCGATCGCACGGAATTCGTCGAGCTCGGCGGGGTCGAGCAGTTCGTCTCGATCCGCGGTCGAAGCACGACGAACCCGGTGCTCATCGTCTGCCACGGTGGACCAGCGCTTCCGTCACTGCCGTCGTCGTGGATATGGCAGCGAGGAGTTGAGGACTTCTTCACCGTCGTCAACTATGACCAGCGCTCCAGCGGCAGATCCGCGGGCGGAGCGAGCGACGAAACAGACCTGCGCATCGACAGATACGTCGATGATCTCGTGGAACTGATCGCCTGGCTGCAGGACGAGCTCGGCGTGACGAAAGTGGGTGTTCTGGGACACAGCTGGGGAACGATCATCGGCGTCACGCTGGCCGAGCGGCGGCCTGACCTGCTGTGGGGCTACATCGGTGTCGGTCAGGTGATCTCGGGCGCAGAGAACGAAGTCGAGAGCTTCGGCCACGCCATCCGAAGCGCGACGGCGGATCAGAACGATGAAGCACTCGCGGAGCTTCGGGCGCTCGGTGACTATCCCGGCGCCCAGCCATTGACTCTCGAGCGAATCGTCGCCTGCCGGAAATGGGCGCAGCACTACGGAGGACTGTCGGCGTATCGATCCGGCTCCGCCTACTTGACGGAATCGGCGCAACTCTCGCCGTACTACACGAATGATGAGCTGGAGCTCTTCGGCGCCGGCCAGCAGACGACTATTCCAGCGGTGCTTCCCGGCATGTTTCGCTTCGATGCGCGCGATCGGATCGCGTTCGACGTGCCCGTGCTGTTGTTCCTCGGACGCCACGATTGGACGACCCCGACGGGGCCCGTCGAGCGCTGGATCGAAAAGGTGACGGCGCCATCGAAGGACGTCGTCTGGTTCGAGAACTCGGCGCACCTGTGCATGCACGAGGAGCCGGGAAAGTTCGTGGTGAGTCTCGTGAACCTGGCGTTGCCGCACGCCGCGATCGCCTGATCTTCGCGATGACCACCCGATCGAGATGGGGTATCTCGCCGAGGGAGCGCGTGCGGCGCGAATGCGTCCGCCGCGGTGAAGACGCGGTGATCGCCGGATGCATCGCCCTGCTCAAGGGTGAAGAGGGCGAAGAGGGCGATGAGGTCGACCCCGAGTTGATCTACGCGCTGGGCGGTCCTCCGGCGCGATGGGCCATCACCGGAGGAGAGAGCGGTCCGACGTATTGGCTCAGAGTCTGGGCGGCGCGAGGCTTGCTCTACGCATACGACCAATCGGCGTCGGGGCCGATCATCGATGCCCTCTCCGATGAACACTGGCGCGTACGCGAGATGGCGGCAAAGGTCTGCGGTCGCCATCGGGTCGAAGACGCACTTCCGCAGCTCAGCGACCTCGCACGCGACCCGAGAGTTCGCGTGCAGCGCGCCGCCGAACGAGCTGCGATCCGGATCACGACGACGCAATGACGTCCTTCGGCATCGAAGGGGCGCCCCGTACCCGTGCACGAGGCGCCCTTCGATTCCGGCCAGATCTACTGCGAAGTGTCGACCGAGACGATCGTCCGCACAGCGGACTCGCCGTACTGCACGACGCCGAGGTACTCCGTGCCCGCCGCGAGGCCGCTCCAGCTGAGCTCGTAGCTCGTCGCCTCGCCCTGCGTCACCGGGATCGGATTCGGCGTCGCCGTGAGAGCGCCCTCGCCGCCCGGCGCCACGTTGGCGTAGGTCATGTCCCACGTCATCGGCGCGGTCGTCGAGTACACGTTCGCGACGATCAGGTACGTACCGGCCGTCGGGGTCGGGAGCGTCACCTGCTCGTCGGCCGAAGCCGTCGCCGACTGCCACCGTTCGTAGTAGCGCAGATCATCCGGCGCGACCACGCGGTACACCGTCAGATCGAGGTCGCTCCCCTCGTCATCCGATGAGTCGAGATCGAACCTCGACAGCGTCGTGCCCTCCGGAACATCGACGACCCATGAGACGTCCTTGTTCGCATCGCCCGAGCCCTCGTCACCCGAGTGCCCCTCGACGGGGTGAGCGGGATCGGTGAGCAGCTGGAACGGCGTGAGACCGGCGAGGTTCAGCGGCAGCTCACCATCCACACCCGGTGTGATCTCGACGACTGCGCTGCCGTCGACGCCGGTTCCGGTGGCCTCCGCCGGCGCATCCGCCGTCACAGGGAACACCGCGATCGGCGAACGCACCGAGTTCGACCCGCTCGACCAGGTGAGCGATCCGGTCGCCCACTGCTCGACCGGTGCGCTCTCGTTGTCGAACGTGATCGTGTACGTGGCTGTCTCGCCGGCGCCGCCGAAGCTGAGCGTCGACGGCTCGACCGTCGCGTTCACGCCGGGCACGTCGACGCTCGCGGTGAACGTTCCCGCCTCGGTCGAGGTGACCGTGCGGGTGACCGTCTGCGCACTGGCGAGCGTGCCGATCGAGATCGATGCGAGGTTGAGGTCGCTGCCGTCGATCGGCTCGATGCCGTCGAACTCGGCGAGCCCCTTGCCCTCGATGAACGCCGCCCAGTCCGCGGCGCCGTTCAGGTACAGCATCCCTGGTTCGAAGAACCGTGTCGGGTCGACCTGACCCGCGCCCTGCGCGAACGGGTCGGTGCTCGCCGAGCCATCCGGGTTCACGGTGTCGTAGGCGGTGGTCATCATGGCCGACTTCACCTCGGCCGGCGTCGCGTTCGGGCGCTCACCGAGATACAGCGCACCGAGACCCGCGATGTGCGGAGACGCCATCGACGTGCCGGACAGGATGCCGAAGGTCGGCGCATCCTTCCGACCGCTGTTGGTCGCTGCGAGGATCGCCACACCAGGAGCCGCGATATCCGGTTTCATGACATCGCTGCCGTCGGCGTGCACCGGCCCTCGGCTGGAGAATCCGGCGATCTGGGGCACCGGGGTGACCTCGTCGGTCGTGTTCTCGCCGACCAGCGAAATCGGCCGGTCGACACCACCCTGAACGTAGGCGAGCACCGCCTCTCGATGCGCCGAGGCGAGATGCACCGTCGGGACGACGTGGAAGTCGTTGTCGAGAGAATCCGCTTCACCCGGAACGTTCACGAGCACCATGCCGATGCCACCCGCGTCCTTCACGACCTGCGACTTCTCCGCACGGGCGTTGTTGCCGCGATCGCAGACGACGATGTGCCCGGAGACCTTCGCCGAATCGAGCGTGCCCGGCAGGCACAGCCGAGGGTCGACCGCGCCAGCGAGCGCAGCATCCGCTGCATAGATCGACGGGCCCGTGACGGTCTCTCCGAACGGTACCGAGACGGATGCTCCGGCTTGAGCGAAACCGTCGAAGACGACCGTGCCCTCCCAGGTCGGAATGGTGGATGCCGCGACCGAGGTGTACCACGGCGATGCATGGTCGGCGGTGACGGCATCCGGTCCGTCGTTGCCCGCGCTGACCGCGACGAACACGCCGGCGGCAGCGGCGTTCAGGAACGCGACGTCGTCAGGAGCGAGCACCGTGGTGGCCGCTCCGCCGCCGATCGAGTAATTGATCACATCGACGCCATCGGCGACGGCCTGATCGATCGCGGAGATGAGGTCGCTGAGCGCGCAGATGTCATCGTCCGTGACCAGCGGGTCCGCTCCGACGTAGCAGGCCTTGTAGGCCGCGACCTTGGCCGCCGGCGCCACACCCGAGATCGTGCCGAGATCGACACCCTCCACCGCAGCTGCGACGCCGAAGTTCCCGGCCGCCGTGCTGGCGGTGTGCGAGCCGTGGCCATCGCCGTCACGCGGAGACAGATAGTCGTACTGGAAGTCGAATCCGGCAGCCGTCGCGCCGGCGGTGAAGTACTGTCCACCGATCAGTTTGGTGGAGTAATCGTGCTTGTCCCAGTCCTGACCGTTCACGATCGCACCACGGAACTGGCCGCCGTCGGACTTGTCGAAGTACACGTAGGAGCCGTCACTGTACGGCTTGCCCTCGCTCTTCTTCTGCTTCTTCAGCTTGTCGCCAGCGAACGACGGATGCTCCGGCGCGATCCCCGTGTCGATCACGCCGACCACGACGCCTTCGCCCGCGTGATCCACGCCCCCGGTCTCCTCCCAGACCCCGCCTGCGCCTGCGGCGTCATCGCCCAGGCCGAGGAAATCGGTGGAGGTCTGCGCGTCGGGGTGCCGGATCTCGTCCGGGAACACCCCGAGTACGTCCTTGGACGAGCGCAGCGCATCGACCTGCTCGCCGGTGAGATCGGCGCTGAAGCCGTTGACGGTCACCTGGTACGTGGCGTCGGTCGTGACGCCCTCTGCCTGCGCGAGCTTGCGCTGCTCGTTCGCGAGGTGCGCGATGTACTTCTGCGAGTCCGTCGAATGGGCGTCGAGCTGCGTGCCGGGCTTCGGCTTCGTGCTGCGCAGCCCTTTGGTGTCGCCTTCGTACGTGGCGAGCGGATCGGCCTTCATCATGACGATGTAGTGCCCTGGAGTGCCCTCCACCGGTGCGGGATGTGTCACCCCCTCGACGCTTGCGAAACTGGCTGTTGCCGAGGAACCGATGACGACTGCGGCCACTGTGACGGCCATCGCCAATCGGAAGGGTGATCGACCCATGTGTCTCTCCGATGGTCTGCGAGCTGCGGCTGCGTTGCCGCACAATCGATCAACTTAGCGCCCGCGCACCGACCGCACCAGACGTCCAAATGGCGAGTGGTCTACGACCTATGGAGACGTTCGGAACAGCGGTATTGAGACGTTTGGGAGACGCTCACGCGCGCTCGGGCGTGTGCAGACGCCCGAGATATCGGTCCGCGCGCAGGGGAGCGCCGCGGGTGTCCATGAGCGAGACCGCCACGGTGATCGCGGTCGCGAGCGGCACCGTCCACGCCGCGGGTTGTGCGAGGAACGGCGCAGCAGCCCCCACCCCGCCGATCGCCGTGTAGACCAGCAGCGACAGTGCACAGGAGACCCCGCCCGTGATCATTCCCGCGACCGCGCCGCGGGCGGTGAGTCCCCGCCACCACACTCCCAGCAGCACGATCGGAGACAGCATGGATGCCGCGAAGACGAACACCATCCCGACGCTGGAGCCCAGTCCCTCCGGCGCCGTGAGCAGCGCCACCGCGAGCGGCACCGCCGTGCACAGCACCGCCGACAGCCGGAAGGATCGCACGGATCCCGAGAACACGTCCTGGCTGACCACACCGGCCAGCGAAACGACGAGTCCGGCCGACGTCGCGAGGAACGCCGCGAACGCGCCGGCGACGATCAGCGCCGTCAGCAGTTCACCGAACAGCCCGGGGAACACCCTCGACGGCAGCACGAGGGCGACGGTGTCCGCGATCCCCGGCGCCGCGAGGTCAGGAGCGACGACGCGGGCGAGGAGTCCCATCCCGCTGGAGACGGCGTAGAACGCGCTCACCATCACGATCACCAGCACCGTCGTGTGCCGGGCCGAGACGCCGGTCGGGCTGGTGTAGAACCTCACCAGCACGTGCGGCAGGCCCATCGTGCCCAGCAGCAGCGCCACCATGAGCGAGGCCGTCTCGTAGACGTCGAATCCCGCAGGGCCCGCGGATGCCGGGAAGACCAGGACCGGGTCGATCTCGTGCGGTCCACCGGTCAGCGCGAACGCGATGCAGAACAACGGCACCAGCAGCGCGAACAGCTTCAGCCAGTACTGGAACGCCTGCACGTACGTGATCGCCCGCATGCCTCCGGCCGCGACGGATGCGGCGACCAGCACGGCGATCGCGACCTCGCCCACCCACTGCGGCAGACCTGCGACGACCATGAGCGTGATGCCCGCGCCGTGCAGCTGAGGCACGATGTACAGCCACCCGATCACGAGCACGGCGATGCTCGTCACGCGCCGTGCCTTGACCGATTCCAGTCGCGCTTCGATGAAGTCGGGGATCGTGTACGCGCCGCTGCGCCGCAGAGGAGCTGCGACGAAGACGAGCACCAGCAAGTATCCGGCGGCATAGCCGATCGGGAACCAGAAGCCGCGCGCACCCTCCAGCAGGACGAGTCCCGACAGCCCGAGGAACGTACCGGCCGAGAGGTACTCGCCACTGATCGCCGACGCGTTCCATACCGGACGAACGGTGCGCGATGCCACGAAGAAGTCGTCGGTCGTGCGTGACACCCTCAAGCCGTAGACGCCGATGAGCAGCGTCGCGATGACGACCAGAGCGATGCCGAGGAGGTCGAACACGGGGTTCATCCGCGCTCCCTCAACCGGCGGTACGCCCGCTCGTTGCGTGCGGCGCCGCGCGCATACAGCAGCGCGAAGACGATGATGATCGGGTAGAACGCGAAGGCGTGCAGGAGCCAGGACACCGGCAGCCCCGAGATCACGAGCCGATCGATCTCGGGGACGAGCGCGATCACGAGGGTCAGCACGGCCGTGACCACGACGAATCCGGCGACCGTTCCCAGCGCGAGCCGCAGCTGACTGCGTCGAAGGGCACGGGCGTACACGGCATCCGCGTCGTCCGCCGGTGTGCCGGGCAGGGCGATGCCATGCGTGTGCTCGGGGTCGGACGCGGGGCGGTCATCCGCACTGACGCGGACGCGCCGGGGCGGATTCTGCTCGGTCATCGTGACGCTCCGCGCACCAGAGCCTCGCGCACGGCCGGCAGCAGCCGCCTGCTCACCGGAAGCACCACCGACCCCACCGCCACCGAGGGATCGCTCCCCGACAGCCGGGCCTCGCCGATCGCCGCGACGGCCGCCAGAAAGGAGCGATGCACTCGGACGAATCCGGCATCCGCCCAGCGCTGCTCCAACTCCGAGATCGGGATGCGCACCAGATGACCCACACCGTCCGCGGTGTGCAGCCGCGAATAGTCGCCCTGCGCCTGCACCCAGCGCACATCGCTGCGGTGCACGAAGCGCACGCTCGAACCGACGGTGACCGGGAGCACCTCGTCGTCGGGCGACGCGGCCGCTCCTCCGAGTTCGAGCACGCGGTCGACGGCGCGGCGCAGCCGGTCGGCACGGACGGGCTTGAGCAGATAATCAGCCGCGCGCACCTCGAACGCATCGACCGCGCGGGCGTCGTCGGCCGTCACGAAGACGACGGCGGGAGGAGTCGCCAACGACCCGAGCGAGCGGGCCAGATCCATGCCGGACAGACCAGGCATGTGGATGTCGAGGAACGCGATCGCCACGGCTCGCGCAGACAGCATCCGCAGAGCCTCCGCGCCGGAGCTCGCCGTCAGGATCTCGCCGATGCGATCATCGCGGCGCAGCAGGTGCGCCAGCTCGTCGAGAGCGGGATGCTCGTCATCGGCGACGAGGACATCGATCATGTCGTCCTTCCCGCTCAGTCGCGCCCAGAGTCATGCAGCCCAGGGTCATGCAGCGGCTGCGACTTCGGGATGCGCATCCGCACCAGCGTACCTTCGCCCGGATTCGTCTCCACGACCAGGCCGCCCTCGCGTCCGTACATCTGCCGGAGCCTCGTGTCGACGTTGCGCAGCCCCACGTGGGCGCCGTCGTCCGCAGCGGTCAGCAGCGTGCGCAGCGAATCCGGATCCATGCCGACGCCGTCGTCCTCCACCGTGATCTCGGTGTGCGTGACGTCGTCGATCGCCTCGATCCGGATCGTGCCACCGCCCTCGCCAGGTTCGAGCCCGTGCCGCACCGCGTTCTCGACGAGCGGCTGCACCGACAGGAACGGGATGACGGTCGCCAGCGCCTCCGGCGCGATCCGCAGCGTCACCTCCAGCCGGTCGCCGAAGCGCGCCCTCTCCAGCGTCAGGTACGAGTGGATGCTGCGCAACTCTTCGGCCAGCGTCGTGAACTCGCCCTGACGGCGGAAGGAGTACCGCGTGAAGTCGGCGAACTCGAGCACGAGCTCGCGCGCCCGTTCCGGGTCCGCATGGATGAAGGATGCGACCGCCGTCAGCGCATTGAAGATGAAGTGCGGCGAGATCTGCGCGCGCAGCGACCGCAGCTCGGCCTCAGCGAGCGCGGTGCGCGACGCATCCAGTCCACCCAGCTCCACCTGCGCAGCGCACCAGTCCGCGACCTCACCGGTCGCCCGCACCAGCGCCGCGCGCACCGGGGCCGCGAACGCCACGACCACGCCGGCCACCTGACCGTCGACGACGATCGGCGCACCGACGGCCTCCAGCTCTTCGCCTTCCGGATGCGGGAACACCTGCCGACGCCCGGACTCCTGCACCCTCTCGGCGATCCGCAGCGCAGAGCCCTCCAGCGCATCATCCGCACCGTCGATCGCCACCGCACCGTCGGCTCCCACGATCGCGACGGCAGTGCTGCCGAGCAGCGTGCGGAAGTGCCTGGCTGCACGCACGACGTCCGGCGCGCTCAGCCCCGCGCGAAGATGCCGTGCCGCCAGACTCGCATGGTGCATCGCGCCGTACGACGCCTGCTCCGCCGCGCTGCCCAGATCGGCGTTGCCGCGCGCGAGACGCCAGGCGAGCATCAGCAGCACCATGAGCACGACTCCGCCGATCACGCCGAGTGCGGCGGCGAGCACCACGGATCCGGTCATGGCATCAGCCTAAGACGACGACGAAACCGGCGCGGCGGTATGCGAAGCGTGCTCAGCAGCAGCGGGCGCCGGGGTTGCGATCCTGCTCGTCCATCCGGTCGCGCCAGAACTCGCGCTCGGTCATGGGCTTCTCCTCCGGATGCCCGCGCCGGTGATGCGCGAGGTACGTCTCGTAGGCGCTGTCGCCCATGAGATTGCGCATGTACCAGCGGATGCTGCGACCGGCACGCAGCGCCAACGCACCGGCCGCCCTCAGGCCGGTCGCAGCATCCGACTGGATCGTCATGAGATCAGTGTCCCTTGCGGTGCGCGTTGGCGCGCAGCTCTTCGTTCACGATCGGCTCCCACTGCTTCTCGAGTTCGCGCTCGTCCGCTGTCGGCAGGAACCCGGCCGGGGCGTAGCGGCGCGAGACCACCGCGGCATCCTCGGTGTTCTCGCCGCCGCCGTTGCGCAGCGCCTTGATCGCCACGATGACGGCCATGATCATCACGACGATCGCGAGGACGACGAAGATGATCGACAGGGTGCCCTGCACCGCCGTGTTGCGGATGACCGCCTCGACAGTCGCCGCATCGCCGAGGCTCGCGTCGCCCGATTCCTGAGCCGCACGGTACTTGAAGTGATTCGCCCAGTAGCCGATCTGCGGCACCGGAGAGAAGATCTTGTACAGCGAGGCGCTGATGGTGATCACCGCGGTGAACGCGAGTGGCAGCGCCACGATCCACAGCCACTTCACGTAGCTCTTGCCTCGCTTCGCGACGATCGCCAGCACCACGGCGAGCGCGATCGCGGCGAGCAGCTGGTTGGCGATGCCGAACAGCGGGAAGAACGTGTTGATGCCGCCAAGCGGATCGGTGACGCCGAGGATGAGGATGTATCCCCACCCCGCGACCATGATGGCGGTCGTGATCCACACACCGGGGCGCCAGGAGACGTCACGGAACTTGGGCAGCCAGGCGCCGATCGTGTCCTGCAGCATGAAGCGGGCGACGCGAGTACCGGCATCCACCGCGGTGAGGATGAACAGCGCCTCGAACATGATCGCGAAGTGGTACCAGAACGCCATGAGGGCCTGGCCGCCGAGCGCCTGCTGCATGATGTGCGCGAGGCCGAGTGCGAGCGTGGGCGCTCCACCCGTGCGCGAGACGATCGACTCCTCTCCGACATCCGCCGCGGTCTGGGTGAGCATCTCGGGGGTGATGTTGACGCCGGTCAGCCCGAGGGAGTTCACGAAGGCCACAGCGCCTTCGACCGAGCCGCCGGTGAGAGCAGCTGGCGAGTTCATCGCGAAGTAGATGCCCTGATCGATCGAGATCGCGGCGACCAGCGCCATGATCGCGACGAACGACTCCATGAGCATCCCGCCGTAGCCGATGAAGCGGGTCTGGCGCTCCTTCTCGATGAGCTTGGGCGTCGTGCCAGAGGCGATCAGCGCGTGGAATCCCGACAGCGCGCCACACGCGATCGTGACGAACAGGAACGGGAACAGCGCTCCGGAGAACACCGGCCCGAGGCCGTTCTCACCGAAGACGGTGAGGGCGGGAACCGTGATCTCGGGACGCACCAGCACGATGGCGCCGGCGAGCATGACGATCACGCCGATCTTCATGAAGGTCGACAGGTAATCGCGCGGAGCGAGCAGCAGCCAGACCGGCAGGATCGCGGCGATGAAGCCGTAGATGATGATGCCCCACGCGATCGTCGTCGTGTCGAGGTGGAAGAGCGCCTGGCCCCACTCGGTGTTCGAGACCCAGCCGCCGCCGATGATCGCCGCCATCAGAAGCACGAAGCCGATGATGGAGACCTCGGTGACCTTGCCGGGGCGGAGGAAGCGCAGGTAGACGCCCATGAAGAGGGCGATCGGGATGGTCATGCCGACCGAGAAGACGCCCCACGGGCTTTCGCCGAGGGCGTTGACCACGACGAGCGCGAGGATCGCGACGATGATGATCATGATGAGCAGCGCGGCGATGATCGCGGCGGTGCCGCCGATCTTTCCGAGCTCCTGACGCGCCATCTGACCGATCGTGCGGCCGCCGCGGCGCATCGAGAAGAAGAGGACGAGGTAGTCCTGCACGGCGCCGGCGAGCACGACGCCGACGATGATCCAGATGGTGCCAGGCAGATAGCCCATCTGCGCTGCCAGGACCGGGCCGACCAGCGGCCCAGCGCCGGCGATCGCGGCGAAGTGGTGACCGTAGAGCACGCGGCGGTCGGTGGGGACGTAGTCCTTGCCGTCCTGCTTGACCTCGGCCGGGGTGGCGCGGCGGTCATCTGGGCGGGTGATGAACTTCTCGATCACCTTCGAGTAGAAGCGGTAGCCGATCAGATACGTGCAGACCGCGGCGAACACGAACCAGATCGCGTTGACGGTCTCGCCCCTGACGATGGCGAGCATCGTCCAGGCGATGCCGCCGAGCAGTGCGATGGCAACCCAGAGCACGATCTTGGGCCAGGTCCAGCGGCCCGCCTTGGCGTGCTGCTCGTCCGTGAGAGCCACGGGTGGGAGGTCGGGGTCCTGGATGAGCTCCGGCTCATCGACGGTGGATGCGCTGCCTGCGGTGTTCGCAGGGCGGCGCGAAGAAGGTGATGACATGGCTGCTCCTTGTGTGCGCGTCATTGCGTTTCCCCACGCTAGAGGCGCAGCATCCGCCCGTCGGATCGTTTCGGAACCGGATGCGACGAGCGGCGCAGTCGAGGCGACGAGCGGCGCATCGCACGGTCGCCGGCGCGGCCGAGACCGTCCTGGCGCAAGTAGGCTGAAGATGTGGCGCGAACCCCTCTTCTGTCGACCAGAGTCCTGCTGGTGTGCGCCGCCATCGGCGTCGCGACCGGCATCGTCGGCGGGATCGCGGGAGTGCTGACACCGTTCGTTCTGATCACCGCCGCGCCGGCATACGGACTGCTGCTGGGCGTCCACGTGCTGCCGGGCATCATCGCGCAGGAGGTGCTTCGCCAACCGCTCGTCGCTCTGATCACCCATGTGATCGCGGCGCTCGTCTCCAGCGCCTTCAACCCGGCCTGGGCTCTGCGCTTCATCGGCACCGCTTTGCTGTTCGGCGCGATCCAGGAGGGCGTCGCCGCCCTCACCCGGTACCGGGCCTGGGGAGCATGGCGATTCTTCATCTCGGCGGCAGTGATCGGCGTGATCGTCGCGGTCGTCGTCTTCTTCGTCGCGCATCTGGGATCGTTGCCGCTGTGGGCCCAGATCACCTACCTCGCGCTTTCGTTGCTGGGCCCGATCGCCTGGACCGCACTCGGGCTCGGGGTCGGTTCGGCGCTGGGCAGAGCAGGCGTCGCGCGCCGCTGATCCCGACGAGTCGAGCGCGGGTACCTCGATGGCGAATCAGGTAAGGCTCAGCTAAGTTAGAACGGTACGTTCCACCGATCCGGGGTTCCGCCGTGCGCCCATCCGCGCCCCTTCTTCGCGTGCGTGATCTCACCCTCACCCACGCCGGTGCCGTGCGCCCTTCGCCGAGCGACGTGAGCTTCGACATCGCGCCGGGCGAGGTCGTCCTTCTGCTCGGCCCGTCAGGTTCGGGCAAGTCGACGCTCACGCTCGCGCTGAACGGACTGATCCCGCACGCCCTCCCCGCGACGATGACAGGCACCGTCGAAGCGGGTGGGATCGACACCGCGCACTCCGACACCGCCACGCTCAGCACGCACGTCGCGATGGTGTTCCAGGACCCCGACGCCCAGATCGTCACCGGCACCGTCTACGACGAGGTGGCCTTCGGCCCGGAGAATCTGCTGCTGCCGCTCGACGAGGTGCGTGCCCGTACCGAGAATGCCCTGCGCCGCGTCGGTCTCTGGCAGCGCCGAGACGAGAACCCCGACCGCCTCTCCGGCGGCGGACGCCAGCGCCTCGCGATCGCCTGCGCCCTCGCGATGGGATCGCCCCTCCTGGTGCTCGACGAGCCCACTGCCAACCTCGACCCGCAGGGCATCGACGACGTCTATGCCGCACTCGCCGACGTCGTCGCCGCCGGCGACCGCGCGATACTGCTCGTCGAGCACAACCTCGACGCCGCCATGGAACTGGTGACGCGCACGATCGTGCTCGATCAGGCCGGCACGGTCGCATTCGACGGTCCGGTCGACGAGATCCTCCGCGGCCACACGGAAGAGCTCGTCGCGATGGGCGTGTGGCTGCCCGCCGCAACGCTGACGGCGCGGATGCTGCGCGAGCGCGGCATCCTGTCGAAGGACGTGCCGCTGCCGCTGACGCCGGCGGAGCTCGCGGAGATGCTGGGTGAGCGCATCCCCCACGGGACGTTGAGCGAGCACCTCCCCCACGGGACGTTGAGCGAGCGCATCCCCCACGGGACGTTGAGCGAGCGAGCCCCCGACGGGACGTTGAGCGAGCGAGCCCCCGACGGGACGTTGAGCGAGCGAGCCCCCGATGGGACGTTGAGCGAGCGCAGCGAGACGAAACGGGTTGAGCGAGCGACAGCGAGTCGAAACCAAGAAACGAAACCGCCCCACCCCCTGATCCGCGCCCGCGGACTCACTGTCAAGCGCGGGCGGCACGAGATCCTGCACGGCGTCGACCTCGACATCGAAGCCGGCAGCCTTACCGCGATCGTCGGCGCGAACGGCGCGGGCAAGACCACGCTCATCCAGGCGCTCGCGGGTGTCGTTCCCCCGCCGAAGCGCCAGGTCGACGTCGACGGACTCGACCCCGCCACGGCGTCACCGCGCGATCTCGCCGCGCGCATCGGCTTCGTGTTCCAGAATCCGGAGCACCAGTTCATCGCTGCCACGGTCTTCGACGAGCTGGCGCACGGGCTGCGCCTGCGCCACATGGATGACGCGGAGATCGATCAGCGCGTGCGTGCGATGCTGATCCGGTTCGGGCTCGACCACAAGGCGGACGTGCATCCGTTCCTGCTCTCGGGCGGCGAGAAGCGACGGCTGTCGGTCGGCACAGCGCTGATCACCGGCCCCCGCGTGCTCGCACTCGACGAGCCGACGTTCGGGCAGGATCGCGCCCGCGCCGCGGAACTTCTCACGTTGCTCGACACGCTGCGCAAGGACGGCACGACCATCGTGATCGTCACGCATGACCTGCAGCTGGTCGCCGAGCACGCGACGCACACGGTCGTGCTCTCCGACGGACGGGTGCATGCCGTCGGGCGCACCAAGGAGCTCTTCGGCGATGAGCAGGTCTTCGCCACAGCAGGGCTGCGGTTGCCCGCACTGCAGCGGGTCCTCGCCTCCCACGCCGGGGCGGTGCCGTCATGAGCACGACCGTCCTCGACCCATATGCGGCAATGGCCGGCACCTCACGCCGTGAGTTCCTGTACGCACTGAACCCGCTGGCGAAGGTCGCCGCGGTCGCACCAGCGATGATCATGCTGGTCTTCGTGCGCGACCTCGCCACGCCTGCCGCCTTCCTCGCACTCGCCTATGCGGTGATCCTGGTGGGCGCGCGGCTGTCGTGGCGGCTCCTGCTGCTTCTGCTCGTCGTCATACCGGCTGCCATGATCGTGATCGGCATCGGGTTCTCGTTGTGGGTGGATGCTGCGCTCGTCGACAGCACTGCGCCATTCCTGCAGATCGGCGGCTGGACGATATTCAGCGGAGCGCTGCAGATCGGCTTCGCCACCGCGCTGCGACTCGGCGCCATCACCGCCCTCGCACTGGTGGGCGGCCTCACCACGAGCGGCCCTGACCTGGTGCGCGCGAGCATTCAGCAGTTGCGGGTGCCGTACCGCGTCGGCTACACGGCGCTGGCCGCCTTCCGGTTCGTGCCACGGTTCGGTCACGAGCTCAGTGTGATCCGCGCCGCGCACCGCGTGCGGGGGCATCACGGTGGCCGCGGTCCGTTCGCGCGCATCGCACGCGGCTGGGGGTACATCGTCCCTCTGCTCGCGGGAGCGATCCGCCACGCCGAACGTGTGGCCCTGGCGATGGACGCCCGCGCCTTCGGAGCGCACGCCACACGCACCGAGCGTCACCTCGTGCCGTTCCGCACGCGCGACGTCGTGTTCATCGTTCTGCTGCTCGCAGCATCCGCCGCCATCTTCATCGTTCTGTTCCCCTGGCAACCCGCCTGAAAGGCATCGCATGGCATTCAGTAAGATGGTCAAGCCCGAGACGACCGAGCTCCTGCACCTCGAGGTGCTGCGCACCGAGCGGCTCGCCCCGCACTGGATCCGCATCACGCTGGGCGGCGGTGAGATCTCGAAGTTCCGCCCGATGGGCTACGACCAGTGGTTCCGCCTGTTCATCCCGGTCGGCGGCGAAGCGGGTCTCGAACGCGTGCCGGCGAAGGCGCACAAGATGTTCGGATACCTGAAGTTCCTGCGCATCCCCGACGGCGAGCGCCCTGTCATGCGCAATTACTCGGTACGCGCATACCGACCGGCGGCGGCGGAGCACGGCGCCGAGATCGACGTGGACTTCGTACTGCACGGCTCTGCCGCCGATGGGACGGCCGGCCCGGCATCCCGCTGGGCGGAGACCTGCGAGCCGGGCGAGCACGTGCTGATCATCGACGAGGGACTCACCTTCAACCCCGAGCGCGGCACGCAGCACGTCGTGCTCGTGGGAGACGAGACCGCACTGCCGGCGATCGCCTCGATCTGCGCGTCGCTTCCTTCCACGGCGAAGGGTCTGGCCATCATCGAGGTGCCCTCCGCTGAGGATGCGCTGGAGTTCGAGCATCCGTCCGGCGTCTCGATCGAGTGGAACACGCGTCCGAACGACACGGCGCCCGGTACGCTCGCGCTCGCGGCGCTGCGCGAGGCGGAACTGCCGTCCGACCCGTTCCATGCCTATGCGGCTGGAGAGCAGGCACTCGCCTCGGGAGTGCGCAAACAGCTGGTCGGCGAGCGCGGAGTCGAAAAGAACAGCGTGAGCTTCTGCGGTTACTGGAAGATCGGCGCCTCATCGCCCGCGTCCAAGGCCGCCCGCGACGCCGCCGCTGAGCCGGCGTCGTGATGGGGATCCAAGCGTTCGAAGGAGGAAAGTGCCGGTTCCGACGCCTTGGAACCGGCACTTTTCTCCTTTCGTCGCACTGATCAGAGCGAAAGGTGCAGTCGTAGCGCCTCGTCCACGGCACCCATGAGCTCGGAGGGAATCCAGCCGACAGGGCGCGTGATGCGGCTGCCCGCGATCGTGCGCACCTGTTCGGCCTGAGCCTTCGAATCACGGCCGAGGCCGGCCGCGTCAGCCGGCACGAGCACCTGGAACGGCAGCACCCTGGCCGTGTTCGAGGTCAACGGCACGACTGTGACGGTCGCCCGGTCGCTGCGCGTGGCTACCGCGTTCGCGGTGTTGTTGCTCACGACGATCGCGGGCCGCGTCTTGCGGACGTCCGACCCGACAGCGGGATCAAATGACACCAGTACGACCTGGCCTCGGCGAAGAAGCATCGCTGAGTCTGCGCTCATGCTGACGCGAGGCCGTCGCCGGAAGAGAGGTCCCAGTCCTCGTCGTAACCCTCTGCGTAGGCCTCAGCATAGGCATCAGCCAGGCGGCTCTCACGCAGCAGGCGCACGGCATCCTGAACGGCAGCGGAACGCGATCCGTAACGTCCGTTCATCGCTTCCGCATCGAGAAACGCCAGATCGGCCTCGCTGAGGCTGAGACTCACTTTCGTGTTCGCCATGACGGCGATGCTACTCCGGTAGCAACCTTCTTGCTACCGGAGTGCGCGAGAGGTCAGCGCTTGCCGGCGATCTGACGCGACACGATGTCGCGCATGATCTCGTTCGTGCCGCCGTAGATGCGGTGCACACGGGCGTCGAGGAACGCGCGGGCGATCGGGTACTCGGTGATGTAGCCGTAGCCGCCGTGCAGCTGCACGCACGTGTCGAGGATCTCCCACTCGCGCTCCGTCGTCCAGAACTTGACCTTCGCGGCCTCTTCGGCCGTGAGCTTCTTGTCCTTGTACGCCAGCAGCGCCCGGTCGAGGTATGCCCACATCACGTCGACCGTGGTCGCGACATCCGCGAGCTTGAAGCGGGTGTTCTGGAAGTCGATGATGCGCTCGCCGAACGCCTCGCGGTCCTTCGTGTAGTCGACGGTCCACTTGAACGCGGCCTGCGATGCGGATGCCGCGGCGATGCCGATCGAAAGGCGCTCGAGCGGCAGGTTCATCATGAGCTGGAGGAAGCCCTGACCCTCCTGACCGCTGATGAGGTTCTCCTCGGGCACGAACACGTCGCTGAATGAGAGCTCAGCGGTGTCGTGGCCGTGCGAGCCCATCTTGTTCAGCTTCTTGCCGTGATCGAAGCCCTCCATGCCGTTCTCGAGGATGAGCAGGCTGAACGCGTCGGGGCGGTTGCCCTCCCCCGTCTTGACGAACGTGACGACGATGTCGGCGGTCTTGCCCGACGAGATGAAGGTCTTCGCACCGTTGACGATGTAGCCGCCCTCGGTCTTCTTCGCGGTGGTCTTGATCCCGCGAAGGTCGGAGCCCGCACCGGGCTCGGTCATGGCCAGCGCGCCGAGAACCTCACCGGTCGCCATACGCGGCAGCCACTTCTCCTTCTGCTCCTGCGTGCCCATGTGCACGAGGTACGGGATGGCGAGATCGTCCTGGATGCCGAAGGCCCCCGCGAGCGATCCGGCGCCCGCGCCGATGACCTCTTCGTTCACGATCGTGCGGAAGCGGTAGTCCTGCAGCATGCCCGCTCCGCCGAACTCCTCCGGCACGGAGAGCCCGATGATGCCGGCCTCGCCTGCGGCGAGCATGGTCTCACGGTCGATCTCGCCTGCGGCATCCCACTTCTCGATGCTCTCATTGCTGACGTGGCGCTTGACGAAGTCCTTCACCAGGTCGCGGAATGCCTCGTGGTCTTCTTCGTAGATGTCGCGTTCCATGCCGTCCTCCCGAACGTGTCAGTGCGTCGTTGCTCCCGCGATTCTAGGGCGGAGAGCGGATGCTGGGACAGCGCGTTGTGAGAATGCATCCCACCACGCGTGGGACTGCGTACCGCGTTTGTGGGAAGCCACAGAACGTGGTCAGTGCGCGTAGTCGGGTGCTGCGGGGAGCGCGAAGAACTCCTCGAGCGTGTGGTAGCCGCCCTCATGGTAGGCGGCCGCGAGCTGCGGGCCGACGAAGCGGAGGTGCCACGGCTCCGGCATGTAGCCGGTCGTGCCCGTCGCACCGCTCTCGTATCGGACGACGTAGCCGTACTCCCACGCGTGCTCCTGCACCCAGGCGCCCTGCGCCGTGCTGCCGAAAGCGTCGATGTCGCCGCACTCGTCTTCGCACGCGACGACATCCACGGCCAGCCCTGTCTGATGCTCGCTGAATCCCGCACGCGCCGAGCCCTCGTCCGCACCCGCAACTCCCTCGGCGGCGACGAAGCCGGAATAGGTGGAGACCTGCAGGTTGTACGAGCGATAGCCGTTGTTGATCCCGATCACTCCCGCGCCGGACGCGTCGGCATCCCGCGCGAGCCCGCCCAGTGCGTCGCGCGCATCCGTCCGAAGGCGGTCGGACGGCGTCGTGGTCGCGAGATCGACTCCGTCGAGTCCTGCCGGCTCGAAATCGAGAGGAGCCAGTGGTCGCGCCTTGTTCACGACCAGCCAGATCCGGGCCGGATCACTCAGCGAGATGCATGGCGCGTTCCCTGCCACGACGGCGTCCCGGAAAGCCGCACCACCGCCGAACGCCGTGATCGCCGCCTCGTCGTCATCCGCCGCGAGCGCGTCGGTGACCCCCGGATCCGCACAGGGATCAGCCGCGATGACGCCGCCGACGTCCACACCGGGCAGTTGAGCCGCGACGACCGGCGCCGGAGGAACCTCGGCCTCTGCCGCAGCCGGCACGTCCGCGATCGCCCACAGCATGCCGAGCGCTGTCACGGCCAGGCCGATCGGCAGCGCGACGGTCAGCACGCGCGACGGACGCGACGCGTGCCGTGGGTTATGGGCGCCGCTCATGATTCCATTGTGCCCCGTTTCACCGATCGAACATACTTCCCATGCGATCTTGACTTAACATCGCGTATTTGTTCGAATGAGTGCATGCGATGGCAGGGACAGACGATCGACGACGCGGATGACGCGGCCCTGCCCGGGATGGAGAACCGCACGGGAATCGTCCGCTCGGTGACGACGCCTGAGTTCTCGGGGATGACGTTCCATGAGGTGCTGGCGCGCTCCGCGCTCAACAAGGTTCCGGCCGGCTCGCGGATGCCGTTCAGCTGGACGATCAACCCGTACCGCGGGTGCAGCCATGCGTGCGTATACTGCTTCGCCCGCGGCACTCACGAGTATCTCGATCTCGACGGCGGCGGGGACTTCGACTCGCAGATCGTCGTGAAGACGAACGTGGCCGAGGTGCTCGCGAAAGAGCTGCGCAAGGGCAGTTGGCAGCACGAGAGCGTCGCATTGGGCACGAACACCGATCCGTACCAGCGCGCCGAGGGCCGCTACAAGCTGATGCCCGACATCATCCGCACCCTCGCCGAGTCCGGCACACCGTTGTCGATCCTCACCAAGGGGACGCTGATCCGCCGCGACATCCCGCTGCTGGTGGATGCTGCGAAGCACGTGCCGATCGACATCCAGATGTCGATCGCGATGTACGACGACGAGCTGCAGCATTCGATCGAGCCGGGAACCCCGAGCACGCAGGCACGCCTGGACACGGTGCGTGCGCTGACGGATGCCGGTTTCCGCGTCGGGGTCTTCCTGATGCCGGTGCTTCCGCACCTCACAGACTCGGTCGAGGCGATCGATCATGCACTGCAGCGCATTGATGAGTCCGGCGCCGACCATGTCATCTACGGCGCGCTGCACCTTCGCGCCGGCGTCAAGCCCTGGTTCATGCAGTGGCTGCAGCGCGAGCATCCTGAGCTCATGTCGTCGTACCGCGGGCTCTACCCCGGCGCGGCGTCTGAGGCCCCGAAACCCTACCGGCAGTGGCTGGCGAAGCGCGTGCGTCCGCTGATCCGTGCGCACGGACTCGAGGCCCGTCACTCCGACGATGCCTACCCGAGCCGACGGCTCACCCGTCCGGCAGCCCTGCGCGCGACTGCGGTGGCTCCACCCGCAGCCACGCTGTTCTGACCGCGGTCTCTGCGCACGGTCGGAGCCTGCCGCCTCGGCGCGTAGGCTCGGTGACTATGGCAATCGGCGCGATGATCCACACGTTCACGGTGCAACTGGCCGACATGGATCGCGGCGTCTACGACGACCTCACGCTCCGCGTCGCGCGGCATCCTTCCGAGACAGACGCATACATGCTCACCCGTACACTCGCCTACTGCCTCGAATACGCCGAGGGCATCACGTTCGGCGCTGGCATCTCGCAGGCGGACGAACCCGCGGTGCTCGTTCGCGACATGACCGGCAAGATCACGGTGTGGATCGAGGTCGGAGCCCCCGACGCGGAACGCCTGCATTACGGCAGCAAGCTGGCCGACCGCATAGTCGTCTACACGCACCGTGACCCGGCCAAGGTCATCGCACCGTGGTCAGGCAAGCGCATCCACAACGCCGAGGCCATCCGGGTGTTCAGCTTCGACCCTGGATTCATCGACGATGCCGCCGCGTCGCTCGAGCGGCGCAACACCATGACGCTGACCGTGACCGAACAGCAGCTGTACCTCGATCTGAACGGCACGACGCTCAGTTCTGCGGTTCACATGCGCGGGGCGATTCCCGAAGCCTGATCAGCGCTTGGCACCGGTCACTTCGCTCGGATGGGCCGCTGCCCGGTACGCAACTCCTCGGAACGACGCAGAAGGGCCCCGGAATTCGCTTCCGGGGCCCTGAGCCTCAAGGTTCTGAGGAGTTGTGAACCCTACGCCGTGATCTCGTCGTTGCTCGGCATGCGCCCGGTGATCTCCTCGATGATGTCGTCACCGATCCGAGCAGACTCGAACGGTGCGTCGATCTCGGCGCGGCCCAGCAGCTCGGTCATCCGACGCTGGCGCTGACGCGTGATCAGCGTGACCACGCGGCCGGCACGGCCTGCGCGCCCGGTGCGCCCCGAGCGGTGCATGTACGTCTTGTACTCGTCCGGCGCATCCGCCTGGATCACCAGGTCGATGTCATCGACATGGATGCCGCGAGCGGCGACGTCGGTGGCGACCAGGACCTGCACTCGACCCGAGGTCATGCGCTCGAGGTTACGTGTGCGCTTCGCCTGGTTCAGATCACCGTGCAGCGCCGCCGCCGGGATCCCGGCGTCGTCGAACTGCTCGGCCAGCGTCTCCGCGTATGCACGGGTGCGGGCGAAGACGAGAGTCTTGCCTGCGCGATCGACCATCGAGGTGAGGATCTCGGCCTTGTCACGGTGTTCGATCACGAGCACGCGGTGGTCGATCGTGCCGGAGTCCTGGTCTTCGCCGGAGACTTCGTAGACGGCAGGATCCACGAGGAACTCGTCGACGAGGGCAGCGACCTCGCGGTCGAGCGTCGCCGAGAACAGCAGCTTCTGGCTGCCCTCCTGCGTGTGGCGGAGGATGCGCTGCACCGGCTCGACGAATCCGAGCTCGCACATGTGGTCGGCCTCGTCGAGCACCGCGATGCGGCAGTCGGAGAGGTCGAGCTTGCGCTGCTTGATCAGATCCTCGATCCGGCCGGGGGTGCCGATCACGATGTCGACGCCCTTCATCAGCGCGCCGACCTGGCGGCCCTGCGGGACGCCACCGTAGATCTGCGTGGTGAACAGGCCGACGCTGCGGGCGATCGGCTGAATCGTGCGGTCGATCTGCAGCGCGAGCTCGCGCGTCGGAGCGAGGATGATCGCGCGCGGCTTGCGGCCGTACTCACGACGCTTGCCTGCCTGCGACTTCAGCACGCGCTCGACGAGCGGGGCACCGAAGGCGATGGTCTTGCCGGAGCCGGTGCGGCCACGGCCGAGCACGTCGCGTCCTTCGAGGATCGACGGGATCGTCGCGGCCTGGATGGCGAACGGCGAAGACGCACCGAGCTCCTTCAGAACCTCGACGATGTTCGAGCCGATGCCGAGATCGGCGAACGTGACGCCATCGACCTCTGGGGCCGCGATCGTCTTCGCCTCGAGGCGCTCGTGCACGACATCCTCGGTCTTCTCGAACTTCGCTGTCGACGACGTCTTGTTCCAGTCGTCGCGACTCGCGCGCGGCTCGCTGCGGCGGTCGTCACGGCGGGGGCCGCGGTCGTCACGGCGGGGGCCACGGTCGTCACGACGGGGGCCACGATCGTCACGGCGCGCATCGTCACGGCGGGGGCGGTCGCCCTGGTGGCGGGAACCGGTCGCCGAGCCCGTCGACGCGTCCCGCTGCGGGCGGTCGCTGTTGACGCGAGGGCGATCTTCGTAACGGGGGCGGCCATCCGTGCGCTCGCGGTCATCGCGACGCGGACGGTCGTCCGGACGAGCACGGTCATCGCGACGCGGACGGTCGTCGTTGAAGCGCGGACGCTCGGCGGGACGATCGCTGTTGAAGCGGGGGCGGTCACCCTGGTAGCGGGAACCCGTCGACGCACCGGCATCCCGGCGCGGACGCTCATCCTGTCGGCCGCGGTCATCGCGACGCGGACGGTCGTCGTTGTAACGCGGACGCTCGGTCGCGCGGTCGCTGTTGAACCGGGGACGGTCGCCGCCGCGCTCGGCGGGACGGTCGCTGTTGTACCGGGGACGGTCGCCGCCACGGTCGTTGTTGAACCGCGGACGGTCGCCCTGGTAACGAGAACCCGTCGACGCACCGGCATCCCGACGCGGACGCTCATCCTGACGCGCGCGGTCATCGCGACGCGGACGGTCGTCGTTGAAGCGCGGACGTTCAGCAGCACCGCGATCGTCGTTGAAACGAGGACGCTCGGCCCCACGGTCGCTGTTGAACCGCGGACGGTCGTCGTTGAAGCGACGCCCATCGGTGCGCGGACGCTCGCTCTGGTGGTGCGGCGTCTCGCGGCGACCCGACTCGGCACGACTGCGAATGCCACGGGCCTCATCACGGCCGGCACGTTCCTGGTCGCTCCAGCGACGCTTCGGGGCGCCGCTCTCGGCCTCGGCCGGACGGTATCCGCGGTGGGTCGCGCTCTTGCTGCCAGGGCGGCGGTCGACGCCGCGGTCGGAGGTCGACGAAGAGCGGGGCGACGAAGGGCGCTTTGCGCCGGCATCCGCACGTCCGCCCTCAGGGCGACCGGCGTGACGGTCATGGAACGAGGTCTTGTTCGCGCCGTAGCGCGGCTCGAAATTGGGCCTGCCGCCCTGGGGCTTCTTGTTCTTGGGCATGGGTGTGTCCTTCTGGGTTTTCTGCACCAAACAGCGCCGCACTTCGCGCGCGGGGAAACCCGGACATCCGTCGGCCGGGGGCCATTCATGTGATGGTTAATGTGCGTCGATCGACGCTCACCATCGGCCCCTGGGCTCACACTTCCAACAGATAAACGCCCGCGCCATGCGCGGCTGCCCGAAGCCGACCCCACCAGTTTACCCGACGCGCCTGAGAAACCCCTCGTACGATGACCCCCGTAACATGACACCGTGACTTCGCAATCCCCCACCGGCATCCAGATCCACCTTCAGCGTGGCGCCGTCGCGGCGCAGATCGCCCAGGTCGGGGCATCCCTCCGCGGCCTCGCCGTCGGCGGAGTCGACCTCATCAGCCGCTATCCGGAGAACATCCCGACGCCGTCGTGCTCCGGTGTGGTTCTCGCGCCGTGGCCGAACCGGGTGCGCGACGGCGTCTGGGACGACGACGGCACCACGCAACAGCTCTCGATCAGCGAGCCGAAGCTGCACAACGCCAGCCACGGCCTGCTGCGCTTCACCGCCTACGAGATCGAGCAGACGGATGCCGCCGCCACCCTGCGCGCCACGATCCACCCGCAGACCGGCTTCCCGTACGAGATCGAGACGACGGTCGCGTATGCACTCACCGACGCCGGCATCGAGGTCACGCACACGCTGACGAACCGATCGGATGCTGCGGCACCCGCCGCCCTCGGAACCCACCCGTTCGTCACGATCAGCGATGTCGATCCGCACGACCTCGTGCTCACCGTGCCCGCCACGACGCAGTTCGACGCCGACGAGCGGATGCTGCCCGTCGGCACCTCCCCTGCGTCGGCCGCGCTGCGCGAAGGGGTGCGCCTCGGCGACATCACGCTCGACACCGGCTTCACCGACCTCGCCCGAGACGCGGACGGCTTCGTGCGCCATTCCCTCACCGCGCCCGACGGCCGCCGCGTCACCCTGCGCCAGGGCGAAGGCTTCGATTACGTGCAGGTGTACACGACCACGAATTACCCCGGCCATGACCTCGCAGTCGCCATCGAGCCCATGACGGCTCCGGCCGACGCGTTGAACAGCGGTCTCGGCATCCGTCGCCTCGCCCCAGGCGAGACGTGGAGTCTCACCTGGGGCGTCGAACTCAGCTGACGTGCAGCTGTCCCAGCTCTTGGGTGCAGCGCGTCAGCGCGACGTAGAGTCCGTTCCAGCCGCGCGGCTCAGCCGCGATACCGGAGGCATCCACGAGCAGAGTGGCGTCCCATTCCAACCCCTTGGCGTCGGTCGCAGAGAGCACCGTCGCGTCGGGGAGAGCCGCGCGCAGCGCAGCGAGGCGGTCAAGAGGCGCCACGACTCCGACGGTTCCGCCGCTCCAACGCGCTGACAGCTCCTCCACCAGCAGCGCAGCCTCAGCGGCAAGACCGCTCTCGTCGGTGTCGCGTTCCCACGGCTCGATGCCGGACGCCCGCACGGCCCGAGGCGGTTCGTTCTCACTTCCGGCGTTGCGGAGCACGGGAGCAGTGAGCGCCATGACTTCGAGCGGCGTGCGGTAGCAGATCGTCAGACGGGCCTCAGTCCACCTCTTGCCGAACGCCGCGTCGACCGCCTGCGCCCACGTCGTGTGCCGGTGCGGCGCCTCTGCCTGATCGATGTCGCCGACGGCCGTGATCGACCGCGAAGGACAGCGGCGCATCACCATCTGCCACTGCATCTCCGAGAGCTCCTGAGCCTCATCGATGACGACGTGCCCGTAGACCCAGTCGCGCCGCGCAGCAGCACGATCGGCGAGGAACTCGCCCTGCGACCCTCCGGATCCCGGATCTCCCAGCAGATCGGCGAGCGCGTCGATGAGCGGGATGTCGCTGCCGGCCCACCCCGCCGGCTCACGGCGGACCGAGGCGCGCTCCGTGTCATTGAGCTCCGGGGTCCACCGTCGCAGCAACGCGTCGTCGGTGAACAGCCGGCGCAGCTCAGCCGTCGCATCCAGGGCCGGCCACCACTGCGCGAGCAGGTCGTCCAGGCCGCGATCGATCGCGATCCGATCGCGCAGCCGCTCGATGTCGTCCTCAGAGAGCAGCCCGTCGACTTCGGCGCCTGTCGCGCCGGTCGTCGCGGCACGGTCATCCGAGCGCTCCAGCCCCGCGTCGACACCGGCGAGGATGTCCTCCAGGCCCTCCTCCATCTGCGTGAGCGTCTCTTCGCTGCGCTCGACGACGGCATCTGTGAGCAGGCCGTGCACCTGTTCGAAGAAGACGGTCCGCGCCGCGTGGTACGAGCGTCCGGAAGTCGCCGAGGCGAGTGCGTTCGCGATCCTCCGACCATCGAGCGTGTACTTCTCGCCCTCCCAAATCAGTTCGAGTTCCCTCGGCTGCGGGACCAGTGACGCCGCGTACTCTGACAGCGCCCGCTGCCAGAGCGCCCTGCCCTTGATCTCGGCGACCGCCCTCGGCTCATCGCGCTCCACGCGGATGCCCGGCACCAGCGTGTCGCAGGTCGCCGAGACGATAGCCGTCTCACCGAGGGCTGGCAGCACCTGCGCGATGTAGTCGAGGAAGCGCATCGACGGGCCGAGCACCAGTACGCCCTGCGCAGCGAGGCGAGAGTGCGTGAAGAGAAGGTATGCGACCCGATGCAGCGCCACCACGGTCTTGCCGGTGCCCGGTCCGCCCTGCACCACGAGCGGTCCGTGGGCGTCGGCGCGGATCACATCGTCCTGTTCGCGCTGCAGCGTCGCCGCCGCCGTGCTCATGCGTCCGGTTCGGCGCTCGCCTAGCGCGGCGAGCAGCGCGCCTTCACCGACGAGTTCGCTTGCCACCGAGCCGTCGAGTGGCTCATCGTCGACGCCGAGCACAGTGCGATCGCTCGTGCGGATGTGCCGGCGCCTGGCCTGGCCCTGAGGGTCCACGGCGGTCGCGGTGTAGAAGGCACGCGCCGCAGGGGCGCGCCAGTCGATCACCAGGGGATCATCCTCCTCGGTGTTCGAGCCGGGGATTCCCACCCGACCCAGGTGCCTCACTGAATCGTCGAGCCCGTCGAGCCGGCCGAAGATCAGGCCCTGCTCGGCGTGCGACAGTTCCGAGCGCCGCTGCGCCATCATGCGCATCCTCACCTGATGCACGGCATCCGTCGCAGGAATCGCAAGGTCGGCATCGAGCTGCCGGAGGAGGTCGTCACGGCGCCTGAACGCCTCGTCGAGGGTGGCCTGTTCCTGTTCTACTGCTGTCTCGCTCGCGATCTCGTGCTGGTCGGGCAGGGTGGTGACGTCGTCCAGGGGCACTGACACTCTCTCTGTGTGCGGGGTCTGAGGCTCTGTGCGCCGGGTTTGCGGCCAGCGCACTAGTCGCTGAACAGCACCCGGTCGCGGACTATTCCACCGAAACTGCAAGACCACGCCGAGACAGAGGCGTATCGGCCCGGTCTCGGCGTGGTCGTGCGGTCTCGCGCTGGTCAGCCGTGGTGCTCGCGCAGTTCGCGGCGGGTCAGTGGATGCTCGGATCCGTCGGGATCGGATCCGTCGGGCCCTGGAGCCTCCGGCGCGGGAACGTCGCTGCCACCGGCATCCGGCCCCGCCTTGCGAGCCCGGCGACGCTCCTTCGCTCCCTCGACGAGGTTGTAGAGCGTCGGCAGCACGATCAGCGTCAGCACGGTCGACGACACGAGTCCGCCGATCACGACGATCGCGAGCGGCTGCGAGATGAATCCGCCGTGCCCGGTGATCCCGAGCGCCATCGGAGTGAGGGCGAAGATCGTCGCGAGCGCCGTCATGAGGATCGGGCGCAGACGCTTCTCACCACCCGCCATGACCGCATCGCGCGTCGACAGCCCCTTCTCCCGGTACTGGTTCACGAGGTCGACGAGGACGATCGCGTTCGTCACCACGATGCCGATCAGCATCAGCACACCGATGAGCGATGCGACACCGAGCGGCACACCCGTGACGATCTGCAGCAGGATCGCCCCGGTGGCCGCGAACGGCACCGAGACCAGCAGCAGCAGCGGCTGACGCAGCGACTTGAAGGTCGCCACCATCACGACGTAGACGATCAGGATCGCCGCGAGCATCGCGAGTCCGAGCTGCGAGAACGAGTCCGCCTGCTGAGAGGCGACACCGCCGACTTCGGCCGATGCGCCGTCGGGCAGGTCGACCGCCTCGAGAGCAGCCGTCACCGATGCGGTCGCGGTCGCGAGGTTGTCGGACGCCGGCGGCACCGTGATCGTCGCGGTGCGGCGCCCCTGCTCTGTGGTGATCGACGTCGGTCCCTCGCGCTGCTCGACGAGTGCGATGTCCTGCAGCGAGATGATCCCGCGGGGGCTGGGGATGCTGAGCGCACGCAGCTCATCGATCGTCGCCGGCGGCTCGGTCGCGGCGATGTACACGGTGAGGGCCGTTTCATCCAGCTCGACGGATCCGACCTGCTGCGGCCGCATCGTGCCCGAGACGAGCGTTCCGACGGCGACCTCGGAGAGCCCGTTGTCGGCCGCGGCCTGTCGATCCACGACCACAGCGATGTAGGGCAGCGATGCGGCGAGGTTGTCGGTGACCGCGCCGATGCCGTCGCGCCCGTCGAGCTCTTCGGTGACCGCTGAGGTCGCCTCGGCGAGTGCGTCTCCGCTCGGCGCCGTGACGTTCACCTCGATGTCACTCGAGCCGAAGCCCGCAGAGGCGTTGACGCTGATGTCTCCGACGTCCTCCAGGCCGTCGACAGCATCCTGCACGTCGGCGCGAAGTGTCTCCTGGTCGACATCCGCCGACGTCATGATCGAGTACGTCACGCCGGCTCCACCGGAGAACGCATCCATGAGCGACGAGCCGCTCGAGCCGATCGACACCTGCACGTTCTCGATGCCGTCCACGTCTTCGAGAGCTTCCTCGACGACGGATGCCGCAGCATCCTTCGTCGCGAGGCTCGCGGTCGGGCCGAGGTCCTGCGTGACGGTCATCGTGTTCTGGCCGGAGTCGCTGAGGAAGTTGATCTTCATCAGCGGAGCGGCTGCGAGCGTGCCGCCGAGGACCACGACCGCGATGATCACCGTGACGGCCGAGTGCTTCAGGGTCCATCCGAGGATCGGCCGGTACATCTTCTGCAACGGCGTCGGCGGAGCATCCTGATGCTCGGGGTCGATCACGTTCCCGTTCTCGTCGCGCAGTTCCTTGCCCGGACGCAGGAACCAGTACGCGAGCACCGGCACGATCGTCAGCGCGACGAGGAGCGATGCGACCATCGCGATCGTCACCGTCATCGCGAACGGCCGGAACAGCTCGCCGACCATGTCGCCGACGAACACGATGGGCAGGAACACCGCGACGGTCGTGATCGTGGATGCCGTGATGGCAGAGGCCACCTCGCGCACCGCGAGACGGATCGCATCGCCCTTGTCGGCATCGCCGACGTAGTGGCGTTTGATGTTCTCGATCACGACGATCGAGTCGTCGACGACGCGACCGATCGCGATCGTCAGCGCGCCGAGCGTGAGGATGTTCAGCGAGTACCCGAACGCCTGCAGACCGATGAACGTGATGAGCACGCTGGTCGGGATCGAGATCGCCGTGACCAGCGTCGAACGGATCGACAGCAGGAAGACGAGGATGACGATCACGGCGAAGACGAGGCCGAGCAGTCCCTCGGTGGCGAGCGTCTCGATCGACTGCACGATGAACGGCGCCTGGTCGAACACGACAGTGAACTCCGCGTCGGGGAAGGTCTTGCGCAGTTCGTCGAGCTCGGCGATCACTCCGTCGGACACCTCGACGGTGTTCGCTGAGGGGAGCTTCGTGATCGAGATCGAGAGCGCATCCTCGCCGTTCACGCGCGACAGCGACGACACCGGGTCGGACTCCAGCGCGACCGTGGAGACGTCGGCGATCGTGGCGGTGGTGCCCACGAGCGGAAGCGCCGCGATGTCGTCGACCGAGGTGATCTTCGCGCCGGTCTGCACCGTCAGCGTCTGACCGTCCTCTGTGATGTCGCCACCAGGGAAGAGCGTGCCGTTCTGCTGCAGCGCGTCGCGGATCGCCTGACTGCTCACGCCCTCCGCCGCGAGTTTCGCGTTGTCGGGAGTGATCGTGATGCGCTGGCCGATGCCGCCGACGATCTGCGCGGCGTTGACGCCGTCGATGTCTTCGAGGTCGGGGATCGCGACGTTCTCGAGATCGGCCTGCGCGGTCTCGGCATCGTCGAATCCGGTGACGGCGACCTGGATCACCGGGAAGTCGTCGATCGACACCGACAGCACCTGCGGTTCGACGTCCTCCGGCAGCTGTGAGGAGATGCGGTTGATCGCCTGCTGCATCTTCTGCTCGGCGGTGGCGAGGTTCTCGCCGTACGTGAAGGTCGCCTGGATGATCGAGGAGTTCGTCGAACTCGTGGCGCTCGTGGATTCAAGCCCCGGAACGCCCTGGATCGCCGTCTCGATCGGCGTGGAGACGTCGTTCTCGACGACCTCGGGGGATGCGCCCGGGTACGTCGTCATGACGATGAGCGACGGCAGCTCGAGCGAGGGGATGAGCTCCTGCTTGAGGTTCGTCAACGCAAGGCCGCCGAACACGGCGGCCACGATCGTGATGAGAGCGATCAGCGCGCGGTTGCGCAGGCTGAGGATGGCGAGTTTCGACACGGTGATCTCTCGGTTGTCTCTATGCGGTGGACTGCGGTGAAGGGGATGCTGCGGCGTCGGCGGTCCCGAGGATGCTGATGAGCGCCGCCTCGATGAAGCGCTGATCGAGCGGGTTCTCGTGGATCTGTGCGTGCCAGAGTACGCCGTCGATGAAAACGGCTGCGGCCTGCGCGCGGTCGATTCCGTGAACGGGGGCGAAGATCCCGACGAGTTCGTCCGACCACTGCTGTGCGAGCTCTCGCAGCCTCGGGTCGTGCACCGCCGCAGTGACGACGGCGCGATCGGCCTGGACGGCCGTCGCGTCGGCGAGGGCGGTGTGGATCAGCTCGGCCAGCAGAGCGGGGGTCGCGCCGCGCTCCGTGATGACCTCACGGATCTCGGCCATCCGCTCGGCCACGTGAGCGGCGAGCAGCTGAAGCGCGGCGTCTCGGAGGTCGTCGAGAGTGGCGAAGTACTGCGTCGTCGCACCGAGCGGAACGTCGGCGCGGGCGGCGACCATGCGGTGAGTGATCGCATCGACACCGACCTCGGTGATGAGCTCGGCCGCAGCGGTGATGATGGCAAGGCGGCGTGTCTCCGGGTCGCGCCTGCGGCGGACTGCTTCAGCCACGGCTCTCCCCTCTGGACTGCTGTACATGTACTTTTGTACATTCTCGCATTTGTGAGGATGCTGAGCGCGGCTCGGGACGTCGGGCGGCGACTGCCCCGACCGACCTCAGAGGGCAGCGCCGATGGCGAGGCCCACGAGTGCCGCGATCACGGATGCCGCGAATGTGCCGAGCAGGTGCAGCACCGACGCCGGCCGCTCGCCGCCCTTCCAGAGGGCGATGCTGTCGAGCATCGCCGTACTGAAGGTCGTGTAACCCCCGAGGAGTCCGGCGCCGACGACGAACGCGGCATCCGGCAAGGCTGCAGTGACGACGCCGACGACGAACGACCCTGTCACGTTCACGATGACGATGCCCCAGGGGAACCGACGCCCTGCGAACCGGCTGACGCCGACGTCGGCCGCGTAGCGCAGGGCGGCGCCGACACCGCCGGCCACTGATGCGAGCAGGAAGACGAGCGGAGTCATCGTGTGCCCCTCCGCCTGCCGACGCGCATCCCGAGAACAGCGGCTGCGACACCGAGCGTCAGGGTGAGGATCACGTACAGCCCCGCGAGCAATGGCGACTGAGCCCAGAGCTGCACTGCGCCGACGGCGAAGGCGCTGTAGGTGGTGAACCCGCCGAGGATGCCGGTGCCGAGGAAGACTCGGGTGTCCGAGCTGCCAGGAAGACGTGTGGCGAGGATGCCGATCAGCAGCGCCCCGACGAGATTCACGGCGAGGGTCGCGAGGGGGAAGGCCCCGGCATCCGGGATCAGCAGTGCGATCGCGAGCCGTGCCGCCGTGCCGACCGTCCCGCCGAGCGCGACGAGCAGCAGCCGGCGGAGAGTCACGCGGCCACTCTAGCCCGTCGTCCCGTGCCTGCGGACGACGTGATTGTCAAGGCTGTATCGACGTCGCCGCAGGCGACGTTGACTTGGCGGCATGAAGCCACTGTGGAAGCACGAACCAACCGCCTCTCTCGGATCGCCGTTCGAACCCGACGCACGTCATGACGTGATCATCGTGGGTGCAGGACTCACTGGCCTGTCGACCGCCGTCATGCTCGCACGCAAGGGGCTCGACGTCGCCGTGATCGATGCCGGCGAGGTCGGCGAACTCACCACCGGCGCGAACACCGGGAAGCTGACCCTGCTTCAGGGGCAGACCTTGGCGGGGATCCGCCGCCACCATCCGATCGGGCTCGTGAGGGCGTACGTCGATGCCAACCGCGCGGGAATGCAGTGGCTGACCGGATTCGCCGACGGCGCCGGAGTCGCATACTCCCGGTGCACGGACCACACGTACGCGCAGAGCCCGGGTAGTCTCGACGCCGTGAGGGCGCAGCACTTCGCGGCGCGTGAGGCAGGGTTGCCGACGCGCATACTGGCACCGGCCGATCTGCCGGCGACTCCCTTCCCGATCGTCGGTGCCGTCGCGCTCGAAGATCAGGTGACGATCGACCCGATGCTCGTCGCGCAGGCCCTGGCCCGAGAACTGCTGGCCGCGGGCGGGACACTGCACACCGGCATCCGCGCCACCGGCGCACACGCACTCCCCGAGTCGCGCGTGGAGACCGCCGCCGGGCCGCTGTTCGCCCACCACATCGTTCTCGCCACTGGCACGCCGATCATCGACCGCGGCCTCTACTTCGCGAAGACCCGCGGTCTCAGGTCGTACTGCGTCGCCTTCCGCGTCCCCGGAGACGCGCTCGATGGAACCTTCATCTCCGTGGACGATCCGAACCGGTCGATCCGTCCTGTCTCGCCCACCGATGGGCCCGGCGCGACGGCGCAGCTCGTCGTCGGCGGGAACGGACATCCGGTCGGCCGCTCGGATGGCGAGACGGCCGCGATCGAGGATCTCGTGGCGTGGACCCGGCAGTACTTCCCTGATGCCGAGGAGACGCATCGCTGGTCGGCTCAGGACTACGAATCGCACAATCTGATCCCTTTCGTCGGCGCAATGCCGCGGGGACTCGGGCGCATCCGATTCGCCACCGGTTACGCCAAATGGGGGCTGTCGAATGCGCCGGCGGCCGCGATGCGCCTCACCGCCGAGATCCTCGGCGCCGACCGGCACGATCGACCGCGCTGGATGACCTCGATAGGCACACGACTGACCGTGCCGGCCGACATCGCGCGCGGAGCGGCCGAGAGCGGCCGGGTCGCAGCTGCGGTCGCATCGGGATGGTCTCGCGCAGAATCCCGGCCCGTGCCGGTTCCTCGACCGGCGGAGGGCAGTGGCGTCGTGGCCAACCGCGCGGGACGCCCGGTGGCGGTGTCGACGGTGGGCGGTGCCACGCGCGCCGTCTCCGCAGTGTGCACGCATCTCGGCGGCGTGCTCGACTGGAACGACGCCGAGTGCACGTGGGACTGCCCTCTGCATGCCTCGCGCTTCGCACCGGACGGCACCCGCATCGAAGGTCCGGCGCTGAAGGATCTGAAGCTGCTGCCTCGCGAGGGCAGCTGACGGGTTGCGGTAGCCGGCGCGGATCAGCTCTCGTGCCGGAGCTGCACGCCGTCCCACCCCTCCTGCGGTGTCTCGCAGTTCTCGCGATAGACGTACTGCGACGGGTGCTTGCGCTCGCTGCTCGACCAGTCGATGGCCGGGCGACGCTGCTCGGGCGGCAGGTAGCCCAGCCGGTACACGGCCATCAGCTCCAGGTCGTCAGGCACGTGCAGGAGCCGGACGATCTCATCCCACCGGCCCGGCACCTCCATCGGGAACGAGATGAACTGGATGCCCATGCCGAGCTCGACCGTGGTGAGCCAGATGTTCTCCATCGCCGCCCCCATGCTGAACACCGAGTAGAACGACGACAGCTGTCCAGGGCGGTACTCGCTGCGGTCCAGCATCACGCCCAGCAGCAGCGGGGAACCCGCGACGAGCTTGCGGTTCTCCGCGCCCAGCGTCTTGGGCACGCCGAAGGCGTTCATGAGGGTCTGCCCCCGCTTCGTGAAGACCTGACCGGTGAAGGGGCGCAGCGGCGCCGGCAGCCTGTCGAACAGCATCCCGCTGCGCTTCTGCTCCATCTCGGCCTTGCTGAAGCGGAAGTACGGCTTGTACCGCTCGAAGAACGTGCCGTTCGACATCGCCTCGGTCATGCTCTCCCCCGAGATGCGTGCGATCTCATCGATCGTCTCGCGGCTCTCGATCACGACGAACCGCCAGGGCTGGCTGTTCAACTGCGACGGCGCACGACCCGCGGCCTCGAGGAGGATCCGCTGGTGCTCCTCTGAGACGGGATCGGGCAGGAACGGCCCGTTCGTGGTCTTGCGGCGGCGGATGGCGTCGAGCAGTTCCATGCGATCACTTCCGGTCGGAGGGGCGGAGCGAGCGCACGACGCTCGCGACGAAGAAAGGGGCTGCGGCGAGCGCGACGAGCGGATGCCGGCGGCTGTGCGTCGGCACGTATGCGATCGCGGCGAGCGGCACGGCGGCCGGTACGAGCGTCAGCGCGGCATGCCGGCTCGCGCGCCGCGGCCTGCCCCAGCACGCTGTGCTGAGCGCCGCGGCGACGGCCGTGCACGTCGTGATGTAGAGCGCATGGTGCAGCCATCGGAATCTGCGGGTGTCGACGAACCTCACTGCGACGGCCAGTCCCAGTGCGCAGTTCGCCGCGTAGCCGAGTGCCGCAGCCACGAACAGCGGCGCCGTGTTCGTGGTGGTCGAGCGGCCGGGCATGCATAGACCCTACGCCCGGCATCCGTGTGGCCTACAGATTCGCCTCGGCGTAGATGCGCAGCGCGTCGCGGACGAACTCCGCGCCTCGCGTGCCGCCGTCGGCGGTGGCGTAGTTGGCTCCGAACCGCGGATCGGCGACATACATCTCGCCGAGTCCGGTCACGTAGCCCTTGACGTCGCCGCCCGACGCGGATGCCGGAGTCCCCGGCACGCTCGTCAGCCATTCGACGTGGCGCTGGGCGAGTAGCTGTGCTTCGTCGGATGCCGGGTCGGCGCCGCTCTCCGCGGCGGCGATCCAGTCGCGTCCGAGATCGGACACGAGCTGCTGCCATTCGGCACGCTCGGACTTCGAGAGTCCTCGCCACCAGCGGTCGCTGTCGGCGTACGCCTTCTTTCCCCAACGGTCCTCGACCTCGTCCTTGTACTGGGTGTGGTCGAAGCCGTCGAACATGTTCTCGGCCATGAGGGGTCCTCCTTCTTTCAATGTGCTGATCGTGGTCTCGACCGACGCGATCTGTCGCGCCAGCCTGTTCTGCTCCTCGCGCAGATACGCGAGGTGCGCCTCGAGAGCGGATGCCTCGGCTGCCGCACCCTTGTCCGTCGAGGCCTCGAGGGCCTCGGCGATCTGGGGCAGCCCGAGCCCGAGGGCGCGCAGCAGCAGAATCCGCTGCAGCCGGACGAGCGCGCTCTGGTCGTAGTGCCGGTAGCCGTTGTGCGCGATGCGCGACGGCGTCAGCAGACCGATGTCGTCATAGTGACGAAGCGTTCTGCTCGTCGTTCCGGCGTGGCGTGCGATCTCTTGGATCGACCAGTCCTGCGTGTCCACGGCATCCTCCCTTTCGTGTCGATATGACCAGCGTAAAAGTTGACGTCACGTCAATGTCAACCGGATCTCTTGACAAACTCGCGATATATCGTGTTATTCTCTTCACACGCGATATATCGCGACTAATCCAACCTCAGGAGAGAACATGACCGAGAAGTGGCTCATCGCCCCCGGCGAGGAACGCGTCATCGACATCGCTCAGGCGACCCGGCTCAAGGTCGGCCTCGTCGGCGGACAGGTGGACGTCATCGCCCACGACGAACCAGGCATCCGCATCGAGGTGCACGGTGTCACAACCAAAGATCTCCGCATCGAATCCGACGGCGACGAGATCGAGATCGACCACCCGCAGCTGGGCTGGGACAACTTCCTCGAGGTGTTCCGCAACTTCGGCTCGGGCGGCCCCCGCGCTGAAGTCAGCGTCGCCGTGCCTCGCAGCATCGCCCTGAACCTCGGCGTCGTGAGCGCGGGGGCGCTCATCTCGGGCCTCACCAACGACGCGCGGCTGAACACCGTCTCCGGCGACCTCATCGTCGACACCCACACGGGCGATCTGACGGTGAACTCCGTCTCCGGCGACGTGCAGGTGCGCGGTCTGACCGGCTCCGCGAACGCGAACAGCGTCTCGGGCGACGTCGCGATCACCGGATCGGTGCGCAAGGCGACGGTCGACACGGTCTCCGGCGCGATCCTGGTGGATGCGACCGGCGCCGTGAACTCCATCAACCTGAACACCGTCTCCGGCAGCAGCACGATCCGCCTGGAGGAGACACTGCCCGCCAATTACGTGGCGCGCTCCCTGAGCGGACGGATGCTGATCGACGGCGTCGACCGCGGAAACTCCGGACCGACCAACTACACCGGCTCGACCGGCGAGCTCGCCGGCTCGTTCGTCGACGTGCGCTCGAACTCGGTCTCCGGGAACATCACCGTGCTGCGCCAGCCCATCATCACCGTGGCCGACGACGAGGAGTGGGACTCATGACCCCCGCCGTCTTCTCCCACGGCGACCTGCGTCTGTACCTGCTGTCGCTGCTCGCAGAGGCGCCGCAGCACGGCTACGGCATCATCCAGGCGCTGACCGATCGCACCGGCGGCACCTACACGCCCAGCGCCGGCACAATCTACCCTCGACTCGCGAAGCTCGAGGAGGAGGGCCTGGTCTCCAAGACGGTCGACGGGCGCACCACGATCTACTCGATCACTGATGCCGGTCGCGCCGAACTCACCGGCCGCGAGGGCGACCTCGCGGGCATCGAATCCGGTCTCGCCGACTCTGTGCGCCTGATCGCCAACGAGGTGCGCCAGAGCGTGCAGGACGCCATGAAGAGCCTGCGCGCCGACCTGGCCGCTGCGGCGAACGACGAGCGGACGGCAGCGAAGGGCCGCCCTCGGTCGACCTCGTCTTCACTGCCCGATGATCGCGTCACGAGCCGCGAGGAGCTGCATCGCGCAGATGCGTCGATCAACGCGTTCCGCGCCCGCGTGCGCACCGATCTGCGCACGCATGTCGCGCGAGGCGGCGTGCTCTCGGCATCCACCGTCACCGATCTGGATGCCGCGCTGGATGCCGCGGCCAGGGCCGTCACGCAGGCTCTGAGCTCGTCCCGCCCCTGAACCTTCGCCGAGACCCCGTCCTGCTGTCGAGACCCCGTCGTATTCACGTCGATACGGTGGGGTCTGGGCACGAAGACGGGGTCTCAGCGCACGAGGGAGACGCTACTCGGTCCAGATGTCCTGCTGGTCGTCGGGGACCGACTCCTCGAGCGGCACCACCAGCACCGAACGGTGCTGCCGGTGTGCGAGACGAGCGGCCACGGATCCGGTGAAGAACTCGCGGATCGACTCGCCGAGGCCCCGCTTGCGCGTGCCGACGACGATGAGCTGCGCGTCGATCTTGTTCGCGAGCTGTTTGATCGCGAGGGCGGGGTCGCCGACGAGCTGCCGCGCGGTCCACGTGAGGCCCTTGCCGTCGAGCTCGGCGGCTGCAGCAGCCTGGACCTCTTCGAACTCGGCGGCGCCGGCCTCGATGTTCAGGTCGATCGGCGCGGAGTGCACGTAACCGTCCGGATCCTCGTATGTGACGAACCGGGTGACGTCCACGTGGGCGACGACGAGCGGTGCGCTCAGGAGGCTCGCGAAGCGAGCGGCCTCCTGCAACACATGAACGGCTTGGCCCGGTTGCATGCCGACGATCACGGCCTTCTGCAACGCGGCGTTCTGTGCCGTTTCGTCGGACGGGGAGGAGCCTGCATCTGTCATGTGAATCGTTCCCTTCACCTGCCGGCGAAGGCCAGCACACCTGGCCCTCGTGCTATCCTGAATGCTACTCTTACCGGCCGCACGCCGGTGTCGTGAATGCCTCGGGCACCTGATTGTCCGACAGCTTAAATCGTTAGGGGGTCTCGCGCATGGGCCGTGGCCGTCAAAAGGCGAAGCACACCAAGATCGCTCGCGAACTAAAGTCCTTCAGTCCTTCCGTGAACTACTCCGCGCTCGAGCGGGAGCTTGCTCATCCGACGGATGAAGACGCCTACGTGGACAAGTGGGCGGACGACTACGCGGACGAAGACGAAGACGAACTAGAGAAGGCCTGACCGCCTGATCTGACAACCCCCGTACTCCGTGCGGGGGTTTCGTCATGCCCAGAGGCGATGCCGGCGGGACAGCGCTCAGCCGCAGCGAACTTCACCAGCGCCCGTGCCGACGCTCCCACGCGTCCTCGATCGTCTGCCGCCGGCCGGCGATCAGCCCGAACGGGATGACGACGACGAGTACGGCGCCGATGATCAGCAGCGGCACCAGCCAGTCGCCCGTCTGGTCGTGCATGATGCCGAGCAGGAGCGGGAACGCAGCGGCACCGATGTAGCCGGCGCTCTGCACGAAACTGCTCAGCGCGACAGCCGTCTCAGGTGTGCGCGCGCGTACGCTGATCAGCACCAGCGCCAGAGGGAAGAGCACCCCGACGATGCCGAACAGCGCGACCCACAGCCCCACCAGCGCGGCCGACGGCAGCATGATGAGCCCGGCAAGGCCCAGGACGCCGCAGACGACGGCAACGAGGAAAAGGGGCCTGGTCGCCTGGAATCGGACGACCAGCACCGGCACGACCAGCGACGCGGGCAAGCCCATGAACGCGAACAGTGAGAGCAGCAATCCGGCGACGGATGCCGACACACCCGTCCGGTCGATGAGGATGGTCGGCAACCAGGCGAAGGAGACGTAGGCCATCGTCGACGAAGTGCCGAAGACGACCGCGATCGCCCAGGCGAGGGGCAGACGGACGAGCCGTGCGAACACTCGCGAGTTCGCCGGCGCGACGGCGATCGGGCCGGTGACGAGAGTCGCAGGCTCGGGGGCGTCGGCATCCGATGTCGACGTTTCGCGCGCCGGGCGTTCTTCGCGAGCGGCCGGTACTGGCGCGCCCTCGGTGCGCCCGCGCAGCAGCATGAGGATCCACGGGATGCTGCCGGCGAGTGCGAACACGCCCCACATCGCCAGCGAGAAACGCCACCCGGTAGCATCCGCCACCGGCACGGCGACCAACGGCGGCACGAACGTCGACAGTGCCATCGCCGTCGTGTACAGCGTCATCATCACGCCAAGGCGATCGGGGAAGTGCTTCTTCACCAGCGGCGGCAGGAGGATGTTCCCCATCCCGACACCGGCGAAGATCAGCGCGGTCGAGAGCAGCAGTGTGATGGCGTCGACCGAGAACCCGCGCAGTACGAGACCGGCGGCGATCGCGATCAGGGCGATCACCGTGACGCGTTCGAGTCCCAGTCGGCGTTCGAGCAGCGGTGTCAGCAGTCCGAAGATCGCGAAGCACACCGGCGGCGCGGTGCCGATGAGTCCGACCACGGCCGAGGAGACCGGGAAGTCCGCCGCCACGTGATCGAACAGCGGCGACAGCGAAGCCACGGCGGAGCGCAGCGAGAATGCGCACAGCAGAATGCCGAGCACCGCGAGCGCCCGACCCTGCCAGAGCGGGCGTGGCGCGGTCACGACGACTGCGAGCTCTCGACCCAGGACAGGTACTCGTCGGTGACGGTGCCAGTGACGTAGCGGCCGTCGAAGCAGCTCATGTCGAGGTCGGTGACGTCAGAGCCCTCGATGATCGCGGCCTTCAGATCCTCGACCTCCTGGTACACCAGATGATCGGCGCCGAGCTCGGCGGCGATCTCGGGAATCGTGCGGTCGTGGGCGATGAGCTCGTGCTTGGAGGGCATGTTGATGCCGTACACATGCGGGTATCGCACCGGAGGCGCTGCCGAGGCGAACGTCACGGAGAGGGCGCCGGCATCCCGCGCCATCTGGATGATCTGCTTGCTCGTCGTGCCGCGCACGATCGAGTCATCGATCAGCAGCACGTTCTTTCCCTGGAACTCGGTCGACATCGCGTTGAGCTTCTGGCGGACGCTCTTCTTGCGCACCGCCTGGCCCGGCATGATGAAGGTGCGTCCGACGTAGCGGTTCTTGTAGAAGCCCTCGCGGTACTCGATGCCGAGTTTGCGGGCGACCTCCATCGCAGACGGACGCGCGGAGTCGGGGATCGGCATGACGACGTCGATCTTCTCGCGAGGCACGTGCTTGGCGATCGTGTCGGCGAGGCGCTCTCCCATCCGCAGACGCGACTCGTACACGGCGATGCCGTTCATCGTCGAGTCGGGGCGGGCGAGATACACGTACTCGAACGCGCAGGGCGTGAGCGTGGGGTTCGCCGCGCACTGCCGGCTGAACAGCTCGCCCTGGTCGGTGATGAACACGGCCTCACCCGGCGCGACCTCGCGGACGACCTCGTAGTCGCCGTTCTCGAGCACGAGGGATTCACTGGTGACGACCCATTCGTCGTGCTCGACGCCGTCACGGCGCCCGAGGATCAGCGGACGGATGCCGTACGGATCACGGAACGCCAGCAGACCGTAGCCCGCGATCACGGCGATCACCGCGTACGCGCCCTCGATGCGCTCGTGCGTGCGGCTGACGGCTTCGAAGATGCGCTCGGGCTCGAGGTCGACGTCGCTCGTCGTCGCCTGCAGCTCGCCGGCGAGGACGTTGAGCAGCAGCTCGGTGTCGCTGGAGGAGTTCAGGTGCCGGCGGTCGCGCTTGGCCATGTCGGCGGTGAGCTCACGCGTGTTGGTGAGGTTGCCGTTGTGGATGAGGACGATGCCGTACGGCGCGTTCACGTAGAACGGCTGCGCCTCCTCCTCGCTGGATGCGGTGCCCTTGGTCGCGTAGCGAACGTGACCGAGGCCCACGTTGCCGAGGAGAGAGCGCATGTCGCGGGTGCGGAACGCTTCGCGCACCATGCCCTCGGCCTTGATCGTGTGCATGACGCCGTTGGGCTCTGCAGTGGAGATGCCGGTGGCGTCCTGCCCGCGGTGCTGCAGCAGGAGGAGCGCATCGTAGATGTCCTGATTGACCGGGCCGCCAGCGACCACTCCGACGATTCCGCACATGGGGTATTACTCTGCTCCATCCGCGTATGCGCCGACGAGACGCACCGCACCGCCATCGACGCCCTTGGCGCCTTCTTCGAATTCTCCGGCCGGGCGTGCGCCCGTTCCGACGGTCGCGACCTGCCACGCGTCGATTCCCTCTGCGGCGAGCGCGGTGATCGCAGCATCCTTCTGGCGCTGATCGATCACGGCGAGGAAGCCGATGCCGAGGTTCCAGGTGCCCTCGGTCGACTCGAGGCTGGTGCCGGAGATGTCGCTGAGCACGCGGAAGATCGGGCTCGGCGACCAGGTCGCACGATCGACCTCGGCCCAGCTGCCCACCGGGAGCACACGGGCGAGGTTCGCGGCGATGCCTCCCCCGGTGACATGGCTGAGGGAATGGATGCTGCCGTCTGCGAGCGTGGTGAGAAGACGCAGCAGCGGGAGCGTGTAGAGACGCGTCGGCTCGAGCAGGGCCTCGCCCCAGGTGGTGCCGAAATCGGCGGCGTTGTCGCCGTAGCCGATGCCGGCGCCGGCGACGATGTGGCGCACGAGCGAGTAGCCGTTGGAGTGCAGACCGCTCGATGCGAGAGCCAGCACGACGTCGCCGTCCTGGACGCGTTCCGCACCGAGCACGGCATCCGCCTCGACGATTCCGGTCGCGGCGCCTGCGACGTCGTAGTCGCGGGGTCCGAGGAGACCCGGGTGCTCTGCCGTCTCGCCGCCGACCAGGGCGGTGCCCGTGGCGGTGCAGCCGTCGGCGATGCCGCGGACGATGTCGGCGATGCGCTCGGGGACGACCTTGCCGCACGCGATGTAGTCGGTCATGAACAGGGGCTTCGCCCCCACCACGACGATGTCGTCGACGACCATCCCGACCAGGTCTTGCCCGATCGTGTCGTGCTTGTCGATCGCCTGCGCGATCGCGACCTTGGTGCCGACGCCGTCGGTGCTGGTCGCGAGCAGCGGCTTGGTGTAGCCGAGCAGAGCGGAGGCGTCGAACAGGCCGGCGAACCCGCCGACACCGCCGAGCACTTCGGGGCCGTGCGTAGCGCGCACGGAGGACTTCATCAGCTCGACGGCACGATCACCTGCAGCGGTGTCGACGCCGGCTTCGGAATAGGGATTGGTGGAGGAGGCTGCCACCTGACAAGACTACCGGTGCCCGAGCCTGCGAATCTCCGCGCGACCTCCATAGGATGGGGCCATGGCCGAGAAGCCGCAGTGGTTGATCCGAGAGGATGCCGGGATGCCGGCGCTCGTCGCGCTCGCCCTGCGCCAGATGCTCGGCATCCGCGAGCCAGAGGGCCTGCCGAGCCTGCGCGACCTGCAGGTGCGCGCCCCGGACGCCACCGACGCCAGCGCCGAGCTGGAAGCGCAGTGGCGCGACTACTGGGACATGGCGGTGGAGCCGCGTGCGCACCCCGCCGAGGGGCCGCTGGAGCTGGTCGACGGATTCGACACCCTGGTCGCGCTGCCTGCCACCGGAGCCGAAGAGCTGCGCGACGCGATCTCCCCACTCGCGGCATCCGCCCTGCAATACGCCCGCGATGCCCACAACCGGTACCTGGGCACGATGAAGACGGCCACCGGGGGCGGCGCGTACCGCGCCTATGCGAGCGCGATCGCCGAGTTCGAGCGCGAGATCGGCCGCCGCGCGCACTCGTTCGAACTGAACGTGCAGGTGCTGCCGTTCTCGCAGCGCGGCATCTGGTGGATCGGCGCGCTCACGGTCGCCGTCACCGACGGGCTCAGGCGCGACGTGGTGGCGTTCGACGCCGCCATCCGCCCGATCATCGCGGAAATGGCGTAGTGACGCTCAGTCGGCTTCGATGATCGTCTCGCGGTCGACGCGCACGACGCGATCGTGGCGACGGCCCAGCCGCTCCAGGAAGATCGCGGCCACTCCCCCGAGCGCGAGCCCGATCGGCACCGTCCACAGCAGTGCGAAGCCGAAGACCTGACTCGGCGGGTAGATCACGTCGAGCGCCTGGGACGGCTCGTAGCCTCCGACCATGGTCAGGATGCCGGCGGCGATGATCCCGAGCACGACGCCGATGCCCATGAACACGCCGTAGCGGGGCACCCGCCGAACGGTCGCCTCGACGGTCTCGTGGGAATCGGTGGAGGACATGCATCCATTGTCCCACTGTTCACCGTCGAGCGGACCTCAGGTGCGCGTGCGCCCTATACCTGCCCGACGGCCTCGCGCTTCTCCGCCTGGAACGCATCCTCGCGACGACCATAGGCCCAGTAGGCCGACAGCGACAGCTGTGCACGCTCAACTCCGCGCTCATCGGTGAGGAACGGACGAAGCTGCTTCATCGCGCCGCGCTCGCCGTGCGCGAAGATCTGCACCCGCCCCGAACGCCACTCGAGAGCGCGCACGGCGTCGACGAGCTCGGTGGTCGTCCCGGCCTCACGATCGCCGCGGTGCAGCCAGCGCACCTCTATCCCCTCGGGAACGGTCAGCTCGAGGTGCTCGGAATCATCCTGCACCTCGAGCAGCACCGTACCGACAGCATCTGCCGGCATCGCCTCGAGCGCCGCCGAGATCGCAGGGATCGCCGACTCGTCGCCGACGAGCAGATGCCAATCCGCCGTCGCGTCGGGTGCGTAGCCGCCGCCGATCCCGCCGAGCACGACCGGATCACCGGGCTTCGCGCTCGCTGCCCATGGCCCCGCCACGCCCTCGTCGCCGTGCGTGACGAAGTCGATCCAGATCTGACCCGCGTCGAGGTCGAACCGACGGATCGAATAGGTGCGCACCGACGGCAGCAATTCGACGGGCAGACGCTCTCGCAGCTCCTCCATGTCGTACGGCGGCGTGAGGTTCGCCTCGGACGGTGCGAACTGCATCTTCGTGTAGGCGTCGGTGAAGCCGTTGTCCTCGACGGCCACGATGCCCGGTCCACCTGCGACGATGCGCACCAGGTGGGGTGTCAGCCGGATGGACTCGATGACCTCCAGCACGATCTGAGGACGGTGGCGTCGCTGGGGACGTTCGGAGGTTGTCATGGTGTCAATCCTCTCCGATGGTGGCGGATGCCGCATCCCGGCGCCGCTTGACGACCACGCCGGTCCCGACTCCCGCGCCGACCACGAGCAGCCCGATGACCACCCACGCCCAGATCGGGAACCCTCCGGTCTCGGCCGAGATGGGGGTCACCTCGGCGCTGATCGCGGCGACCGGCTCGTCGATGCTCTCCTCTTCAGCGGGGACCACACCGCAATCTGCGCCGACGGGGATGCGGAACGACACCGGGTCGAACGATTCGCCGGCCGCGTAGGTGCCGAACGCGGCAGCGCCGCTCTCGGTGAGGGTGGATGCCGCGTCGCTCAATGTCAGCACGCCGTCGACGATCTCAGCATCCGCGATCGAGAATTCCACGAACCGCACGTCCTTCTGATCGATCGCCTCGCCGCCCTGGGTGGTGCCGGCGATGTCGAACAGGATGTAGCCCTTGTCTCCGGCGAGTTCGACCCGCGCGTTGTTGAGCTTCGTGTCGAGTGCGCCGTCGTGCCCGTGGAACGCGATGGTGCCTCCGAAGTCGACGAGACCGGTTCCGGCTTCGGACTCGAACGAACCTGCTCCCTCAGACCAGACGAACTCGGGGAACTCGTAGACGACGCCGGTGAGGTTCCAGCCGCCGTGCGCGATGCCCTCGATGTAGTTGCGGAAGCTCTCCTTGTAACCCCAGTCGAGCGTGGCGCCTTCGACCGTGCAGACGCCGATAGCCGCTGCCGCCCGGTCAAGAGTGAAGGCGAGACCGCGGTCGATCGAGCCCTGGAAGGTCAGCGTGTGCGCGCCGGCCTCGAGTGTGGCCGGCAACGCACCGGTCCACGTCGCGACGCCGTTCGCGTCGGCGGTGACGGTGTCGAGCAGTACCGGAGTCGAGTACACGACGACCTTGATGCCCTGCTCATCCGGCTGGAAACCGGATGCTGAGACGGTCGCAGATGCACCTGACTGCAGAGCCTTGAGGTTCTCCTCGTCGATCACGATCCCGTCCGTCGCGGGCGGCGCGGAGGGCAGTACTGCCTTCTGCTGGACGGATGCTGCCGCCACCGTGCCGACGGTGCCGTTGGGCGCCGCGGCCGGAGTGCCGATCGTGAACGTCACCGGGTTCAGGACGGTGCTGAAACCGCCGAGCACCTGATTCTGCCCGGCGGACGTCAGGCTTGCGGGTGCGGCGGTGTACGTCGTCGCACCCCCCGAAGTCGTCTTCGCTGCGGAGGCGATGTCGATCGTCGCGAAAGGCACCCGAGTGCCGTCGTGCGTGACGTAGAGCGTCGCCGCGGATGCTGAGGCGATCTCGATCCGCGGGTTGGAGATCGTCACATTGAGCACGCCGTTGTGACCGGTGAAGCGGACCGCACCGGTGTAGCTCACCGCACCGAGACCGGTCTTCGCGTCGTAGGTGGTGCCGGCGGCCTGTCCGAATTGGAACTGCCCTCCGGAGCGCGTGGCACCGCCGGAGACCCGGATCTCGCCGTGGGCTATGGGCCCTGTCACGTACTCGACGAACGACGACGAGATCGCCCAGCGCAGCGAGCCGCCCGCGACGGGCTGCTGCGGCGCAGTGGGCGGCGTCGTCGGCGGAGCCGTGGGCGGCGTCGTCGGCGGGATCGGCGTCTCGCCTGTGAGCGTCTTCCACTGCTCCGCCGTGATCGTCACAGCGCTGCGTGCGTGGATCGTGTCGGCGTTCGGCATCGTGTGCTGCTTCCAGACGATCACCTCGTACGACTTCGCCTCATCCAGGGTGTCGCCGGCGGCGGTCAGCGTCGTGGCGAACGCGCCGTCGGTGATGCCGCGCACGTACTGCATCGCAAGGAATCCTCCGCCTGCCGTGACATCGGCTTCGGTGCCGGCTTCGATCAGCGCGGCGTAGACGCCTGGCTCGCCTTCGAACCCTCGACCGTCCACATCGACGACGAAGTCGGACCCGTCGACGGACACGACAGTCTCCACGACCTTTTCCTGTGCCGTCCGGTAGTCCAGCAGCGCGCTCTGCTCCTGCGCGGCATTCTTCACACCGCCGGCGGCGTAGGTGTACACGCCGTATGCGCCGCCCTCAGGCTCGGCCGGCGCGTCCTTGAGCGTCAGTTCCGCGGTGAAAGTGCCGTCGGCCGCGATATCGACCCACTGCGCACGGATCGCCCCCTGGTACTGCGCCGGAACCTGGTCGAGCACGGTCTCCGCGAGTGCCCACACCTGCGCACCGACCGATCGCGCACTGGAGGGCGCACCCGTGGACGGCTGCCAGCTCGGAGCGAAGTCGCCGAAGACCACGTAGGTGCCCTGGGGAAGGTTCGACGGGATCGGCACGCCGCGTCCGCCCACGTTCGCCGCCGGGTCGTATCCGCTGCCCTTGACGACGATCGTGTCACCCTCCTTGAGCGCAGAGTCCGCGGCCGGCGTGGTGCCGTCGGCGAGGAAGACCTCGATCGAGGGCTGCAGCGGGGCGGGCTTGAGCGCCGCCCACTGCTCGGCGCTGATGGCGACGTCGGTGCGCGCGTGGATCGTGTCGGCGTTCGGCATCGTGTGCTGCTGCCACGCGATCACCTCGTATGAGACGGCCTGGTCGAGCGCTTCCGCAGCCGCGGTCAGGTTCACCTGGAACGCACCGTCGGCGATGCCGCGCACGTACTGCATCGCGAGGAAGCCGCCCCCTGCGGTGACGTCCGCCTCGGTGCCCTTCTCGATCAGCGCCACGTACTCGCCGGCGACGCCGGCGAAATCCGAGCCCGCGACGCTGACGACCAGGCCACCATCGACGGATGCCGACGACACCGCGGCCGCGACGGCCGGAGTCGGGATCTCGGGTTCGACAGGTGTCTCGGGTTCAACCGGGGTTTCGGGCTCGACCGGTGTCTCCGGCTCGACAGGGACCTCGGGCGGGAACACCGCGTCCCACTGCCCATCAGAGATCGACACGACCGAGCGGCCGTAGAGGTTCTCGGCCGTGAACGCACTGTGCTGCTTCCACATGACCACTTCGTAGGTCAGCGCTCTGTCCAGCTTCGGGGTCGCAGCGGTCAAGGTGAACGAGGTCGATCCGCCTGCGACCGCGGGGAACGGCAGCGCGAACGCGACGTACTCCTGGCTGTTCAGCGCCTCGTCGTTCCCCTGCACGATGAGTGCCGCATACGTTCCGGTGACATCACCGGGAAGGCCGGTAGCGTCCACCTGGATCGTCAAGCCCGACTCGGATGCCGCCGTGACCTGCGGCGCGACGCTCGCGCCGTCGGCGGCAAAGGCGGCCGGCGCGGTGAGCGTGCCGAACAACGTCATCAGCACGGCGAGCACCGCCGCGAACGCTGCTCGGGTGCGACTGTTCGTCGCGCGGATCTCGGTGTGATTCACGGATGCCTCCAGGCGTGAGGCCGCGTACGCCTGTTCACCAGGGCGAGCGCGACGGCAGAAACCTCTTCGGGTCTGATGCTGCGGGTGATGTTGGTTAGGCTTAGCTAACCTCCACCTCTGACCATAGACTGATCCGAGTCATCTCGTCAAAAATTAGGACAGGCTACCCTCAATGCGCTCACGTCTCTCCCCACTCATCGCGGCCGTGCTGCTCTTCGGCCTCGCCGGATGTGCCGCCCCTGTCGCGACCGCGGGATCAGAGGACGCAGCATCCGATGCCTGCCCGGCCGCAGAGCAGCAGCTCTCTGATCTCGAGCTCGTCGACGACGTCCGCACCGCGACCGGGGGCTCGACCGCGTGCCTTCCCGGTCACGCGATCAACCCCGTCTCCGACACGACCGCACCCGACCTCCCCGTCACCGTCACCGACGCCGAAGGGCGCGACGTCGAGATCACCGACGTCAGCCGCATCCTGCCGATCGACATCTCCGGCACCATCGCCGCCACGGTCTTCGCGCTCGGCATGGGAGACGACGTCGTGGGGCGCGACTCCTCGACGACCTTCGACGGGACGCAAGATCTGCCGGTCGTCACCAAGACCGGCCACTCGCTCAACCCGGAGGCGATCCTCGAACTCGCCCCGACCGTGATCCTCACCGACACCACGATCGGCCCGAAAGAGGTGCGCCAGCAACTTCGGGATGCCGGCATCCCGATCGTCGTCATCTCCGATGAGCTGCGCCTCGACAACACCGACCAGCTCGTCGATGAGGTGGCTTCGGCCCTCGGCATCCCGAGCCGTGGTCAGGAGCTCATCGCCCAGGTGGAATCCGACCTCGACGCGGCGCGTGCGGAGATCGCCGAGGTCGCGCCGGCGGACGAGTCCGACCGCGCACGGATGCTGTTCCTCTATGTGCGCGGCAGCGCGAACGTGTATTACATCTTCGGCAAGGACTCCGGCGCGGATTCGCTCATCGAGGCGGTCGGCGGCATCGATGTCGCGAGCGAGATCGGGTGGGAGGGCAACAAGCCCATGACGGCCGAGGCGCTCGTCGCCGCACAGCCAGACGTCCTGGTGATGATGACGGATGGGCTGGAATCCGTCGACGGGATCGACGGGCTCATCGAGCGCGTGCCGGCCGTGGCCGAGACCCCTGCCGGCGTCAACCGCCGCGTGATCGACATGGCCGACGGAGAGATTCTGAGCTTCGGTCCGCGGTCGCCCGAGATCATCCGCGCGATCGCGCGCGCCCTGTATGCGCCCGCCTCCGGCGCGGCGTCCTCCGCCGGCGGGAACGCAGAATGACCGCAGAGGTCGTCACCCGCACGCCCGAGCGGCACCGCGGGGTGAGGTTCGCTGTGGTCACGCTCGCCCTCGCCGCCGCGCTCGTCGTCACCTGCATCGTGTCGCTCGCCAGCGGACAGTACTCGCTGTCGCCGACCGAGATCGTCGGCATCCTCCTGCACGGCGCCGGCATCGACACCGCGTGGGCGCCGGCGAACGCGTCGGACTCGGGCGTGATCTTCAACATCCGCCTTCCCCGTCTCGTGCTCGGCATCCTGGTCGGCGCCGCGCTGGCGGTCGCCGGTGTGCTGATGCAGGCGATCTTCGGGAACCCATTGGCGGATGCCAGCGTCGTCGGCGTCTCATCCGGAGCGGCGCTGGGCGCCGCGGCGAGTCTCACCTTCGGACTCTCGACGTTCGGGATGTGGACCACCCCGGCCCTGTCGTTCATCGGCGGACTCATCGCGGTGTTCTCGGTGTACTTCATCAGCCGATCCGGAGGCCGGACCGAGGTCGTCACGCTGCTGCTCACCGGCATCGCGATCAATGCGATCGGCGGTGCGGGCATGGCGTTCATGACGTTCCTCGGCACCACATCGACGCGCGAGCAGATCGTCTTCTGGCAGCTCGGTTCGCTCAACGGCGCGCTGTGGCCGAACATCGCGGTCGTCGCGCCGTTGACCGGAATCGGCGTCGTGATCGCGGTGATCGTCGCGCATCAGCTCGACCTCTTCGCCCTCGGCGAGCGCACGGCACGCCACCTCGGCGTGCAGGTCGAGCGGCTGCGGATCGTCGTGATCGTGACCGTCGCGATCCTGGTCTGCGCAGCTGTCGCCTTCGCGGGCATCATCGGATTCGTTGGACTCGTGATCCCGCATCTCATGCGCATGATCATCGGGCCCGCACATCTGCCGTTGATCATCTCCTCGACCGTCGGCGGTGCGCTGCTCATCGCCCTCGCTGACCTCGTCGCCCGCACGGCCGTGCCGCTGGCCGACATGCCGATCGGGATGATCACTTCGCTGGTCGGCGGCCCGTTCTTCCTGTGGCTCCTCGTGCGCACCCGCCGCCGGTCAGGAGGCTGGGCATGAGCGTGCGGCTGCGGTCGGCTGAGGTCACGGTCCGGGTCGCCGGAGGGAGGGCGATCCTCGAGGATGCCTCGATCGACGTGAATCCCGGTGAGATCCACGCGCTGGTCGGACCGAACGGCGCAGGAAAGTCCACGCTGTTCGGGGTGCTCGCCGGAGACATCGCTCCGGAGACCGGCGCAGTCGAGATCGACGGGCGTTCGATCACCGACATCCGTCCTCGTGAGCTCGCGCGTACGAGGGCGGTGCTGCTGCAGGAGAACGCGGTGTCGTTCCCGTTCAGCGCGGAGCAGGTGGTGCGGATGGGGCGGGCGCCCTGGGCGCGCACGGAATACGAGAACGACGACGACACCCTGATCGCGGCGGCCATGAGTGCCATGGAGATCGATGGCCTCGCCCAGCGGTCGGTGTCGTCACTGTCGGGAGGTGAACGGGCGAGGGTGGCCATCGCGCGTGTTCTCGCGCAGGCGACGCCGATCATGCTGCTCGACGAGCCGACGGCCTCGCTCGATCTCAAGCACCATGAAGACGTCATGCGTCTGGCGCGTGCCACAGCGGATGCCGGTACCGCCGTCGCCGTCGTCCTGCATGATCTGAACGCCGCTCTCGCCCACGCCGACCGACTGACGCTGCTCGCATCAGGGCGGGTCATCGCGTCGGGGCCGCCGGCCGAAGTCCTGACCGCCGAGCGGATCGCAGAGGTGTACGGGCAGGCGGTGGACGTGTTCCCGCATCCCATCACCGGCGTTCCGCTGGTGGTGCCGCGGCGCTAAGGGCGCAGGGGCATCAGGTCCGACAGGTCGGCGCGCGTGCCGGATGCCTGTACACGACCTGCCGCGACGACCTCGACCCACGTCTCGACGCCCGTCGCGAGGTCGATCCAGGTCGCGGCATCCATCTCGATGACATTGGGCGGCGTGCCGCGCGTGTGACGGGGACCCTGGACGACCTGCACCGCACCGAACGGCGGCACCCTCACCTCGACGCTGTTGCCCGGCGCCTTCTCATCGAGCAGCTGCAGCAGGTAGCGCACGGCGGTCGCGAGCTCTGTACGCGCGGGCTTCGCCGCGTCTGCGCGGGATACGCGCACGGCATCCAGGGCGCTGCGCCCTTCACTCACGTCGATCTTCCTGGCCACGCGATCAGCCTACGACCACGTGAGGCTCACCCCCGGGGAATGAGGCGCACGAACCGGACGACGAGGTCGTCCGCGCCGTCAGCGAGAGAGATGCGCAGACGCGTGGCATCCGTTCCGATGCCACCGTCCGGCAGCGCGATCGTCGCGGTGCGCCATTCTCCGGATCCGGTTCGCTCCACGGCAGCGGATGACCCGGCATCCGAATCGACCGCGAACGAGCCCGACCCTTCGTCCAGGAACGTCACCTTCGTCACCACCTGCTGTCCGTCAACTGCCGCAGCGAACCGCGGATCCACCTCGAAGACGAACCCGGTATCGCCCGCAGCGGCCTCGGTGGACAGGCCCTCGTGAGCTGTGCCGTTGGCCTCTTCGAGTTCTCCCGTATGGGTGTCGACGTCGGTGCGGTGCGCGACAGAACCGGGCTCGTCGACCTGCACGAGCCAGCGCTCCAGATTGCGCACCCACGGCCGTGACGGCCAGTCGCTCTCATCCTCGAACGGACCGGTCTGCGCGTCATCCGCCCAGAAGGTGTCCTCCGCATCGCGCAGCGCCGCCCACGCATCCGGCGCAGTCTCGACTGTCTGTCCCAGCTCCAGCCGCACCCAGTCCCAGTGCTCGGCGTACTCCGACATGTACGAGGGCCCCGGAACGACGTACATCCAGTTCATCCGCAACTGCAGCGCCTTGAGATTCGCCTGCCGCACCGCGTAGTACGGGTCCGACGTGTCGTAGCCGCAGTCCGTGAAGCACTCGTTCTCGGTGGCGACGATGAAGCGGCCGGAGTGGATCGGCAGCGACTCGTCCACCACCATGTGCCCGTCCGGCTGGATGTGCGAGCCGTATGCCGGAGCCTCGCTGAGATGGAAGTTGCTCGGCTCGGTGATCCCGGTGCGGATACCCATCCCGGCATCCACCGCCTGAACGGCGAGGAGGTCGTCGGCAGCATCGAACGGCCCCCACGGGTAGTCCTCGCCGGTGAAGACGAGCTTGTGCGCGTTGTCACCGAACAGTTCGACGAGGTCGGTCCAGGCGTGCGCGTACCAGGAGAGATACGTCTGCTCGTCGAGATCGCCGCTCTCCACTGCTGCGGTGACCATCTCGTAGTCGAACTCCGCCCAGGTGAATGCGCCAGGCACGTAGACGAAACGCAGCCGGGGATCATCGGCAAGATCGAGGTCGATGAACAGCGCACGATACGTGTCGAGCAGATGCCCCCAGACGCACTCGTCCCAGATCGGCAGATGCGACTGGCCGTCGTAGTCCGGCCCGTACGTCGTGACCCCGCAGTCGTCCGCCACCCACTGCGGCGCCCAGTCCTCGCCGCTGGCGAAGATGCGCATCCAGAAGTCACCGGGTTCGGAGAGCTGCGCCTCCAGCGCATCGAAGCTCATGTCCTGAGCAGTGCCCGTCGACTGCCGGTCGATCGCCCCATCCCGATCCGGCCGGATCTGCCGCCAGCTGACGTCGATGGAGCGGACCGCGACGAGATCGTCGGGCGAGGCATCCTCCGAGAAGAACCCCGAGTTCTGCGCAGGACGAGCACCCTGCGGCAGAGTCCAGTCATCGCCGTCGACCACGCGGACGCCATCTGGACCGGCATCGACGAACTCCGCCTGCGGACCGACGTCGAGTTCAACCTCGAGTGAACCGTCATCCGGCAGCGCCGCCTCGCCGGTCACGGTGCATCCGGCGAGAGAGGCGAGCACCGCGACGACGGCGACCGCCGCGACCTCACGGCGCACTGACCGCATCTTCGACGTATTGCCCGACCTCGGCGCGACTCGCCTGCCCGCCAGTGCCACCGGCGCCGCGGGTGGAGAGGGAACCGGCGACCGCCGCCCAACGCAGTGCACGGGCGACGTCGCCGTCTTCGAGCCACGAGGCGAGGAACCCCGCGTCGAAACTGTCGCCCGCTCCGGTCGTGTCGACGACGTCGAGAGACAGCCCGGCGGCACGCATGACGCGTCCGTTCGTCACCGCCAGTCCGCCGGCGGCACCGTCCTTGACGATCACGGCCGGTCCGTGCGCGGCGAGTGCTCGAGCTGCCGTTTCGACGTCTGCGGCATCCGCGCCGAGTGCTGCCGCAAGCGCGATCGCCTCTGCGGCGTTGGGCAGCAGAAGGTCGAGTACCGGAAGGCATGCCTCCACGCCCTCCCACCGTTCGGCCGGATCCCAATTGGTGTCGAGGCTCGTCGTGATGCCCTGCTCACGCAGCGCGGCCAGCACCGATGGCAGCTCGCGGGCGAGAGCGGGAGTGAGGAAGTACGACGCGAAATGCACATGCGCCGCTCCATCCGCTGCCGCCAGCACCTCATCGGCGGTGACACCGGCGAGCGCGCCGGTGAGCGTGAGAATGGCGCGATCATCGAGCGCGGAGAGGATGACGGACACACCCGTCGGCTCGTCGACGACCCGCACAGCGCCGGTGTCGACTCCCGCCTCCGCGAGCAGCTCGCGGGTCCGGTCGCCGAACACATCGGCCCCGACGCGGGCGACGAGCGCAGTGTCGACGTCCAGCCGCGCGAGTCCCACTGCGCAGATGCCGGCGCTCGAGCCGAGCACGAGATCCGCACCGTCCAGCAGCTGCTCCGCCTGACCGAACCGAGGAACGACGTCGCCGCGCAGCACGAGATCGAGATTGGCATCGCCGGCGACGAGCACCCGCGCGGTCATCCCTTCAGTCCAGACATCGTCATGGTCTGCACGAACTGCTTCTGGGCGAAGAGGAAGAACAGCACCAGTGGTGCCGTGGCGATGACGTTCGCCGCCATGAGCAACTCCCATTGTGTGCGCCTCGTGCTCTGGAAGTTGGCGATGCCCAGCTGCACGGTGAAGATGCTGTCGTCGTTGATCGCGATCAGCGGCCAGATCAGATCATTCCACGAACTGAGCAGCGTGAAGATCGCGAGCGTCGCGATCGCGGGCTTGGCCAGCGGCAGCACGACCCGCAGGAAGGTCTGCAGGCGGTTCGCGCCGTCCAGCGCCGCCGCCTCCTCGATCTCCTTCGGGATCGAGAGGAAAAACTGCCGCATCAGGAAGATGCCGAACGCCGAAGCCAGCCAAGGCACGAATGCCGCGGCGAGAGTGTTGATGACGCCGAGCTTCGAGAACATCACGTACGTCGGAATCATCAGCAGCTGGGTCGGGATCATGATCGTGGCGACGATCATGAAGAACCCGACGTTGCGTCCGCGGAACTGCAGCCGGGCGAATCCGTAGCCGGCGAGCGAGCACAGGATCACGTGGGCGACGATCGCGATGATGGAGACGATCGTGCTGTTGAGCAGCCAGGTCAGCACATCCGTCGTCGTGAACAGGGCGATGAAACCGTCGAGTGTGAAGCGCGACGGCACGAACGGCGGCGGGAACTTCACCAGCTCGTCCGCCGGCGACAGCGAGGCCATGACCATCTGCGCGAACGGGATCACGAACAGCAGCGCGATCGGCGCGAGCACGAAATGCCACCCGCTCATCCCCCGGCGGCGACGCGGTGGGCGCTCGCTCTTCCCTGTCGTGAGGGTGACCGTGTCCAGCATGTCCAGTGCCATCAGAACGCCTCCATCTTCCGGCTGCGCGCGTAGACGACCATGCCGATCGTGATGAGCAGCGTCACGGCGAACAGCACGTACGCCGCCGCCGATCCGTACCCGAACTCGAGAGTCTTGAACGCCTTCTCCCACAGGAAGTACACGATCGTCTTCGTCGCATCCAGCGGCCCTCCCCTCGTCGTCGTGTAGACGAGGTCGAACAGCTGCAGGGCGCCGATCATCTGCCAGATCGTGACGAACACCGTCACCGGTCCGAGCTCGGGCCATACGATCCGCCAGAACGTCTGCCATGGGTTCGCGCCATCGATGCGCGCGGCCTCCAGCAGGTCGGTCGGGATGTCTTGCAGCGCTGCGAGATAGATCACCGTCGTGAACGCGGCCTGGCCCCACAGCGACATGATCGCGATGACGAGCATCGCCTGCTGCGGATCCTCCAGCCACCCTTGTGCGGGCAGACCCACCGTGCGCAGCGCGTTGTTGGCGAGCCCGTACTGAGGACTGAACAGGTAGGTCGACAGGATGCCGGTGGCCGCGGCCGACGCGACGAAGGGCACGAAGATCGCGGTGCGGTAGATGCCGACGAACCGGATGTTGCGATTCAGGGCGACGGCGAGGAACAGCCCGAGGAGCACGGATGCCGGGACGAACAGCACGACGTAGATTCCGGTGTGCGTCACCGCATCCCAGAACTCCGCATCGCTCATCAACCGGCTGTAGTTGTCGCCGCCGACGAACTCCGGCGGTGCGAAGCCGTTCCACTTCTGCAGCGAGAGCACGAACGCCCATACTGCCGGGAAGATCGACAGGCCGAGGATGATCAGCATCGCCGGGGCGACGAACGCCCAGCCGGTGAGATCATTGCGCAGCAGCCACTTGCGGGGTCTGCGCGCCGGGGCTGCCGGAGCCGCGGGCTCGTCATCGGCTCGCGCCTGAGGCGTTGCTGTATCGCGTGTCGTCATCGTCATCGCCGCTCCTCCGGACCCGAACTCAGGAAAGCACAATCGACCTCGTGAGGTGGCGAGGGCTGTCGGGATCCAGTCCTCGCTGCTCGGCCGTGCGCACGGCGAAGCGCTGTGCGAGAGCCAGTTCGATGAGCGGGTCGGCGGTGCCCTGCACGACCACCGCTCCGGTTGCCTCGATCTCACGGGCCAGTGCGTCATTGCGCACGCCGATGAACCAGACCAGGGACCCCTCGTGCGCCACCGCGAGCGGCCCATGGCGGTAGTCCAGAAGGGGGTACGACTCCGCCCACGCCTGCGCGGCCTCGCGGATCTTCAACGCGGCCTCCTGCGCCAGCCCGTAGGTCCAGCCGCGACCGAGATACACGACATGCTCGAAGTCACCCGTGAGCGCCGGCGGATCGGCGAGCGCAGCAGCCGCCAGATCGGGCAGTCGCGACACGTCTTCGCCGAACGCCGCACGAGCAAGGAACAGCAGCGTGGTGGGGAACCGCGTCTGCACGACGGATTCCTCGTCGGCGAAGTCGAGCAGGACCACCTCATCGGCCAGTCGTGCGCACGGCGAGTCAGAGACCCCCGTGATGACGATCTTGCGCACGCCGTCCGGCAGGGCGTTCATCGCGTCGATGACCTCGGTCGTCGTCCCGGAGCGGCTGATGCTCACCACCACGTCGTAAGGGCGCCATGGTCGGGGCTCCGACGCATAGGCGGCATCCGTCTCGCCGAGACCGGCCTCTTCGCGCAACTGCGCGAAGGATTCGGCGACGAATGCGGAGGTGCCGCATCCGATCACCAGCATCCGCTCGCCAGGGCGAGCCAGCACACGGGTCGCCTCTTCGCGCAACTCCCATGCCGCCCGCCATACGTCCGGCTGGCTGTCGATCTCGACAGAGGTGACGTTCATGACTCTCTTTCCTACGAGTTGTTGATGGGGTGGCACGGCGGCCGCGTCGGTCGCCCTACCGGATGGATCAGTCGGCCAGAGCCTGGTTCGCCTTCTCGGCAGCGGCCTTGAGAGCCTCGTCCGCGGTGCCCTGACCCTGCAGCACCTGGGAGATCTGCGACCCGATCGCCTCGGACAGCCCCACGTAGCCGGCGACCGTCGGACGCGCGTTGACGGCATTGGCGTTGTTCTCAGCCATGACGTCCAGCCCGGGAAGCGCCTCGACCTGCGCCTGGAACTCGGGAGTCTCGATCTCGCTCGCGCGCAGCGGGAGATTGCCGTATGCGACGTTCCAGCGAAGATCCTGTTCGGGCGCCGTGAGCCACTTCATGAGCTCGAACGACCAGTGATTCTCGTTGACGTCCTGCGTGTCGAACAGCGCCCAGATGTCGGGGCCGGAGACGGTCTGGTGATCGCCGTCCGTACCCGGAAGCGTCGTCACCCCGTACTCGGTGCCTGCGGTGTTCAGATCGTAGAGCTGCCAGGGCCCGGAGGTCATCATGCCGATGCGGTCGGCCGCGAACAGCTGCGCGAACTTCGTGTCGGTCTGGTCGAGGTAGACGCTCTTGTCGTCGACGGCCATCTGGCGCAGGAACTCAAGGGCTTCGACGCCTTCGTCGCTCGCGAACGCGGCGGTGCCGTCATCGTTCAGGATCTCGCCACCGTGCTGCCACAGGTGCGGCCAGAACTGCCAGGTGGTCTCCTCCGAGCCTGACACCGAGTACGCGTAGCCGTATGTCTCGTTCGCGGGATCCGTGAGCTTCTTCGCCGCGTCGCGGAACTCGTCCCAGCTCCACTGGTCTGTCGGATAGTCGACACCGGCGGCGTCGAAGACCGTCTTGTTGTAGATGAGAGAGATGTTGTCGACGAGCGCCGGGAACCCGATGATGCCCTCGCCGGTGGGCTGCACCGTCGAGCGGGCAGCCTCGGAGAACTCATCCCACCCGACGTCGGGATCGGACACCTGTTCGGTGATGTCCAGAGTGCGCTGAGAGGACTCCAACTCGCTCGCCCATGCGCCGAACGCGTAGGAGATGTTCGGATAGCTGTTGCCGGCGAAGCCCGCCGAGAGCTTCTGAAGGAGCTCCTCGGTGGAGGACGCACCGGAGGAGATGTCGATCGTGACGTTGGGGTGGAGTTCTTCGAAGTCCGCCGCAAGTCCCTCCAGGATCTCTTCCGCCTGATCACTCTGACCCGTCCACCACGTGAGGGTGACATCCGCATCGGGATCGAGCTCGGTGGCGCCCTGGCCCCCTGCACAGCCGGCAAGGCTGCCCACCAGCGCGGCCGCGGTGAGCGCGGTGACCGCGATTCGTCTGCTGCTTCGTCGCATCATGTAATCCTCTCTGGGCGAATGGTGGTGGCTAGATACTGACCCCCGCTCGGGTAAACGGTCAATAACCAATCAGTAATCTGCGCGAATCGGTCATTTTGAATGCACGTTTCTATCGACCTCCGTTCCCGCGCCCTACGCTCGAAACACACCCTCGCCCCGAAGGAGACCCTGTGACCGAGACCCAGCGCGCCGCCCTGTCCCGGGACGAGATCCGCGAGCTTCCGCTGTCGTCTTGGACCCCCGTGCCCCGTCTGCAGCTCCCGCCCACGCACGTCCCGCGGGCGGCGTTCCCAGCCATCGACATCCACAACCACCTCGGCCGCTGGCTCAGCGACGGCGAGTGGATGATCGAGGACCCGGCGGCGCTGGTGGCGGTCATGGACCAGACGAACGTCGAGCTGATCGTCAACCTCGACGGGATGTGGGGCGATGAGGTCACGGCCAACGTCGAACGCTACGACCGGTCGTTTCCTGGACGGTTCCTGACGTTCTGCCAGCTGGAGTGGGAGAAGCTCGCCGAGCCCGGCGGCGTGGCAGAACTGCGGGCGTCGTTGGACGACAGCGCCGCACGAGGAGCGCGCGGACTGAAGATCTGGAAGAACCTCGGGCTGACGGTCCGGGATCACGACGGCGCCCTGATCCTGCCCGATGACCCGCGCGTCATCGCCGTCGTCGAGCACGCCGGCGACCTGGGCATGCCGGTGCTCATCCACACTGCCGATCCGAAGGCGTTCTTCGATCCGCTGGACGCGTGCAACGAGCGCCTCGACGAGCTCATGCAGGTGCGCGAATGGTGGTTCGGTGACACCGACGTCCACCCGACGTTCGAGCGACTGCTGGCAGCGCATCGCGCGCTCGTGCAGGCCTGCCCCGGAGTGCGCTTCATCGGTGCGCACGCCGGCTGCGCCGCCGAGGATCTCGACCTCGTGGAGGAGATGCTCGCCGCCTGCCCGAACTACACGATCGACATCGCCGGCCGCATGGCGGAGCTGGGCAGGCAGCCGCGCCGGTTCACACAGCTCATCGCCCGGTATCCGGATCGCGTGCTGTTCGGCACCGACATCTATCCCGCCGATCTCGAGTACTTCCGCCTGCACTTCAGGTTCCTGGAGACCGAGGATGAGGCGTTCGAGTACGCACCGGGATCGCCGATCCCGCCACAGGGTCGCTGGGCGGTGTCGGCGCTGGGATTGGATGCTGCGTCGCTGGAGCGGATCTATCGCACCAACGCACGCCGCATCCTCGGGCTCTGAGAACGCAGGCCGCATCCTCGGACTCTGAAGAAGAGCCGGGGTCAGGCTCCTGGACTCACCCCGGCGTCGTCGAGAACGCCTCCCAGCGCGCGCGGGAGCAACGGCGAGTGGGCGGCGGTGAGCTCGTCGCACACCTCCCAGATCTCGGCAGGCGTGAGCGAGGAGCTCGCGTTCGGATCTGTCAGCACAGCACGACGGACGAGTTCGGGATCGCCCTCCAATGCGGCCCGGATCGTGAGATCGGCGACCGAGAGGTAGGTGCGATTGAGCGCCGCACCGGCAGCGGGGACCGAGCCCCACGTGATCGGGTGCACACCGTCGGCATCGACCGTGGCCGGGACCTCTACGACGGCACCCTCCGGGAGGTTGTCGATGAGGTCACGGTTGGGCACGTTGACGTGGATCTCGCGCACGGTGCCGGTCAGCATGGAATGGATGATCTGCGGGGCGTACTCCGCGGCATCCCCCTCCTCGTGCAGTGGCACGTCGCCGCCGGCCGCGAGGATCTGCTGGGCGTCGTGGAACTCGCGCACGTTGTCCTCGGATATGCCGATGTACTGCAGCGGCTCGATGCGGAAGCGCTCGATCTGGGCATCGTCGCGCAGGAACCAGTCCAGGTACTCCGAGGAGTGCTCGCTGGTCTCGGTGGGGTAGAAGCCGATGCGACGGAAGATCTCGGCACGCACGCGACGCTGCAGATCCTCGTCACCGTCGATCAGCGCACGCAGGCGCGGGTAGAGGTCTTCGCCATCGCGGCTCCACTCCGTCAGCCACGCCTGGTGATTGACTCCGGCGGCGCGATAGTGGGTGCCCTCGAGCGGGACGCCGATGAGTTCGCACAGGTCGTTGACCGTCCAGTACACGCTGTGACACAGGCCGACCGCTTTGATGTCGGGCGCGATCACCGACATCCACCAGATGTTCATCGCCATCGGGTTGGTGTAGTTCAGGAACCAGGCGTCAGGGCAGATCTCCTGCATGTCCCTGGCGATGCCGGTCAGCACGGGGAAGGTTCGCAGCGCGCGGAAGACGCCGCCGATGCCGGTGGTGTCGCCGATCGTCTGCTTCAGCCCCTTCGCGGCGGGGATCTCGAGATCCTTGCGCGTGGCATCGATGCCTCCGACCTGGATCATGTTGATCACGAAATCCGCTCCGGCGAGCGCCTCGCGCCGGTCACCGGATGCCGTGACGCGGACCTCCCGCCCGAGCTGCTTCGCCACGTTGGAAGCGGTGAGCTGGGCGAGCGCCAGGCGATCCGCATCGATGTCGTGCAGGGCGACATCGAGCACGGGAAGGTCGGAGAAGCGCAGCAGATCGGTGAGCAGCTGTCGTGTGAAGACGACGCTGCCGGCACCGAGGAAGGTGATGGTAGGCATGACACGATTCTGAGAAGGAATGCGCATTGTGCGCAAGTAAATGAGTGAATTGACACTCAATCGCTCATCTGTCATGCTCACTTGCCATGGCCACCGCCTACAGCACCAGCACCGTCGCCGAGCTCGGCGGCTCGCCCAAGCGTTCCCGTCGCATGGCGGGGATCCTCGACACCATCGCCGAGCGTCGGGAGGTGTCCCTCGCCGAGCTCGCCGAGCAGTTCGGCAGTTCGGCGGCCACGCTGCGACGCGATCTCACGATCCTGGCCGACCAGGGCTTGATCGTCCGCACGCACGGCGGCGCGAAGGCTGCGGGATCCCTCGCCGAACTGCCTGTTGCACTGCGCGACACCAGGGCGCAGGACGCCAAGCGCCGGATCGCCAGGGCGGCCGCGGGGTCGATCCCGCGCGAGAGATACGCGATCGCACTCAGCGGCGGCACCACCACGGCCGGTGTCGCACGCGAACTCGTCAATCACGCCGATCTCACGATCGTCACGAACTCCCTCTCGATCGCGTCGCTCGCGGCGCCGCATCCGCGGCTGCGCGTCGTCATGACGGGCGGCATCCTTCGCCCGCAGTCCCTCGAGCTCGTCGGCGTGCTGGCCGAGGGGACGTTCAGCGCGATCAACGTCGGCACCGCGATCCTCGGCGCCGACGGCTTCTCCGCCGAGGCGGGCGTCACCACACACGATGAGACCGAGGCCCGCACGAATCACGCCATGGTGGCCAAGGCGCAGCACACGGTGGTCGTCGCCGACGGCTCGAAGATCGGCAAGGTCGCTCTTGCGCAGATGACCGCGACCGAGAACATTGGCACGCTCATCACGGATGACAGCGCGGATCCTGACGAGCTCGACCGCATTCGCTCGGCCGGGGTCACGGTCATCATCGCCTGAGCAGCCCGATCCGTCGAGCCTCCAGCAGACTCCACCTCAGCGTCGGCCACTCGTGCGGCCCACGGGATACGCTCGAACGATGACCGATCCGCAGCATCCGGAGGGCGCCCGCGCTCAGCTGCTCGCCGCTGCGCAGTCCGGCGACTGGGGCATCCTGCCGCGGCTGGCCGACCCGGACGCCGCCCGCGAATCGGCCGTGCTGATCCTGTTCGGCGTGCTCGACAGCACCCCCGCCCCGGTCGTCGACGCGGCCGTCGCGAAGGATCTGGATGTGCTGCTGCAGCGGCGCGCGTCGACCCTGTCATCGCATCCCGGCCAGGTGTCGTTTCCCGGCGGAGGTCGCGAAGCGGCCGATGCGGACTTCATCGAGACAGCGTTGCGCGAGGCCGTGGAGGAGACCGGGCTGGATCCTGACGGGGTCGAGATCCTCGGGGTGCTCCCCGAGCTCCCCCTCGCCGCCAGCAACCACCTGGTGACGCCGGTGCTCGGCTGGTGGACCGAACCGTCGAAGGTCGCCGCGGTCGATCACGCCGAGACGGTCGAGGTGTTCCGCATACCGGTCGCGCAGCTGCTCGATCCTGCGACGCGCTTCACCTCGGTCATCACGCGTGACGGATTCCGATTCAGCGGCCCGGCATTCGACGTCGACGGCACGATCGTGTGGGGGTTCACCGCCATGGTGCTGGATCGGCTTTTCGACACCTGCGGCTGGACCGTCCCGTGGGACGAGGCCGACGAACGTCCCGTCACCGTCTGACGCGGCTCGACCGGCTCGGTAGTCTGGATGGGTGAAGATCCTCGTCCTCGGTTCCGGTGCCCGTGAGCACGCGATCATCCTCGCCCTGAAGGCGGAGTCCGAGAAGGCCGGGGGTGCGCAGCACGAGATCCTCGCCGCACCGGGCAACGCGGGTATCGCACAGGATGCCGCACTCGTCACCGTCGACCAGCTCGACGGCGGCGCGGTCACGACCTTCGCGAACGAGAACGGGATCGATCTCGTCGTCATCGGCCCAGAGGCTCCGCTCGTCGCAGGAGTCGCCGATGCGCTGCGCGAACGCGGCATTCCCGTGTTCGGTCCCGGCAGGGCCGCCGCACAGTTGGAGGGATCGAAGGCCTTCGCGAAGCGCGTGATGGAAGCGGCATCCGTGCCGACCGGACGTGCCGTGCGCGCAGCATCCGTCGCCGACGTCGAGGCCGCGTTCGATGACCTGGGCGCCCCGTACGTCGTCAAGGCCGACGGACTCGCGGCCGGCAAGGGCGTCATCGTCACGTCCGACCGCGTCGAGGCTCTCGCCCACGCGTCGCACTACCTTCCCCAGGGACCGGTGCTGATCGAGGAGTTCCTCTCCGGCCCCGAGGTCTCCCTGTTCTTCCTCTCCGACGGAGACACCGTGCGGGCGCTCAGCCCGGCGCAGGACTTCAAGCGCGCGTACGACGGCGACGAAGGCCCCAACACCGGCGGAATGGGCGCGTACTCGCCTCTGCCATGGCTCGACGAGCAGTTCGGCAGCGAGCAGGCGTTCGTCCAGCAGGTCACAGAGCAGGTCGCGCTGCCCGTGATCCGCCAGTTGGATGCCGAGGGCACGCCGTTCATCGGGCTGCTGTACGCGGGGCTCATCCTCACGGACAAGGGCATCAAGGTCATCGAGTTCAACGCCCGCTTCGGCGACCCGGAGACGCAGGTCGTGCTGCCGCGCCTGGTGACCCCACTGTCCGAGCTGCTGTTCGCCGCGGCATCCGGCACCCTCGAGGACCAGCCGGAGCCGGTGTTCTCGGACGACGTCGCGATCACCGTCGTGCTCGCGAGCGAGGGCTATCCTGAGGCGCCGCAGACCGGTCGCCAGATCTCAGGACTATCGGATGCTGCGAGCGTCGACGGCGTGCGGATCGTCCACGCCGCCACCGCCGGACCGGACGCTCCTGGCGGAGACCTGCTTGCGACCGGCGGACGAGTGCTGAACGTGGTCGCCGTCGGCTCCGACTTCGCCGCTGCGCGCGCGCAGGCGTACGACGCGATGGGCCGCATCGGCCTGGACGGCGCGCACTTCCGCAGCGACATCGCCGCCCGCGTCGCCGAGTAAGCGCGAAGCGCGTCAGTCGGCGAGCGCGAAGCTCTGGGGAAGGATCTCGGGACTCAGGGCGTGCTCGATCGCGAGCAGGCTCGCTCCGCGCACCGCGGCCTCACCAGCCGTCACGGACTGAACGATCGCGAGGTGCTCGGTGGCCAACGGCATCGAGTGCGTGTAGACGACCTCGCGAACGCCGGCGATCAGGTGCTCTCCGACGCGCGCCATCGCGCCGCCGATCGCGATCACCGACGGATTGAGCAGGCTCACGGATGCTGTGAGCACCTCTCCGAGGTCACGTCCGGCCTGGCGCACGGCCTGGATCGCTTCGAGGTTGCCGGATTTGACCAGTTCGACGACGTCGTTGCCGTCCGTCGCCTCGATACCGCGCTGGCTGAGCGCTCGGGCGATCGCGGGACCGGAGGCGAGAGCCTCGAGGCAGCCGGTGTTCCCGCAGTGGCACGGCACATCCGCACCCCTCGCGACGCGAACGTGCCCGAAGTCGCCTGCGATGCCCTGGGCACCGCGCAGCAGTCGTCCGTCAGAGATGATCCCCGCGCCGATGCCGGTGGCGACCTTGACGAAGATCATGTGATCGGTCATCGGCCAGGCTGCGGCACGTTCACCGAGTGCCGAGATGTTCACGTCGTTGTCGACGAGCACGGGAACCTGCAGATGCTGCTGCACCCAGCCCGGCACGTCGAATCCGTCCCACCCTGGCATGATCGGCGGTTTCGCCGGACGGCCAGTGGCATGCTCGACGGGCCCAGGAACGCCGACGCCGACGGCCGCGACGCGCTCATGGGTGAGCCCCGCCTCGGCGATCAGTTCGTTCGCGGCTTCGACGAGCCAGGACAGCACCGGCTCCGGCCCGAGCGACACGGCAAGCCTGCCGGTACGCTCGGCGAGGATGGTGCCGGCGAGATCCGTGACCGCCACCGTGGTGTGGGATGCGCCGATGTCGGCGGCGATGACGACCTTCGCCGTGGGGTTCAGGGCGAACTGCGACGGCGGTCGCCCCCCGGTCGATGCAGCGTCCGCGACAGGGGCGATCAGGCCCTTGCGCATGAGCTCGTCCACGCGCGCAGCAACCGTCGATCGGGCCAGGCCCGACGTCTTCGCGAGCTCCGCGCGAGTGCGAGGCTCACCGTCGCGCAGCAGCTGGAAGAGCTGTCCGACACCGCCGGCGTTGAGATTGCTTGCCATTCCTACCCTGTACTTCTCGTGAACGGCCACGCGCATCATGCATGCGGCACGGCATCCAGGCCCCGGCGACGACCCCTCTGCGTCTGTTGATTCTACGCGGAGGGCACCGCCTTGATCTGCGTCAGTCGGCTCTTGGCGACGCGTCCGACGGCGAAGCGCTGCTGCAGCAGCACGGCCACGACGATGATCACGCCCTTGGCCACGGCCTGCGCGGAAGAGGTGAGGTTGTTCTGCACGAACACGTTGGACAGCGTCGCGAAGATGAGAACGCCGAACACCGTGCCGGTGATCGTGCCTCGCCCACCGACGAGCAACGTGCCGCCGACGACGACAGCGGCGATCGCATCCAATTCGTACAGGTTGCCGTGCGTCGAGGTGCCGGCCGTGGTGCGGCCCATGAGCATGACGGCGGCGATCCCGGCGGTCAGACCGACGAGCGCGTACAGCCACATGGTGTGCCGCTTGACCTTGATGCCGGCCAGACGCGCGGCTTCCGGGTTGCCGCCGATCGCGACGGTGCGGCGTCCGAACGTCGTGCGGTTGAGCAGGAACCATCCGGCAGCCGCCACGACGGCGAAGATCCAGATGAGGATGTCGACACCCAGCAGGTCGACGTTCAGGGCGCGGACGAAGCCGCGGTCAGAGATCACCAGGGTGCGGTTGTTGGCGATGATCTCGGCCAGGCCGCGCGCACCGACCATCATCGCGAGCGTCGCCATGAAGGCTGCGACCTTGCCGTAGGCGATCACGACTCCGTTGATGAGTCCGGCGCCGACGCCGACCAGCAGCGCGATGACGACCATCACGATCCAGTGGCTGGAGCTCGCGATGTCCTGGATGGCCGCCAGTGAGCCGACGACGGATGCGAGTGCCAGCACCGCCCCGACCGAGAGGTCGATGCCGCCGGCGATGATCACGAAGGTCATGCCGACGCTGATGACGCCGATGATCGATGCCTGACGAAGGATCACGAGCGCATTGTCGAAGTTCAGGAAGTTCGAGGAGGTCACGGCCCCCACGATGATGATCACCAGCAGCGCCAGGACCAGGCCGAGATTGCGACCGACGGATCCGGACATCAGCCGGCGCAGCGCCGACGTGGTCTCAGCCGGGGGCTGGCCCGGCGAGGAGGTGGGTGTGGTCTGCACGCTCACGCGGCGACTCCTTTCATGACGAGGTCGAGCACGCCGTGCTCGTCGATCTGAGATGCGGGAACAGTCGTGAGGACGCGTCCGTCGCCGATGACGAGGACCGAGTCGGCGAGGCCGAGGACCTCTTCGATCTCGCTCGAGATGACCACGATGGCGTGGCCGGATGCTGCGAGCCGACGGATCAGCGCGTAGATCTCGGAGCGCGCGCCGATGTCGACTCCGCGGGTGGGCTCGTCCAGCAGCAGCACGGAGCTGCCGTGCACGAGCCAGCGTGCGAGGAGGATCTTCTGCTGATTGCCGCCCGACAGGGTCGCCGCCGGACGGTCGGGGTCCGCCGGCCTCAGCTCAAGGGCTGCGATCTGCTCTTTGGCCGTGCGGCGCTCGCTGCGCTCTTCCAGCAGCGGTCCCTTGGCGAACCGTGCGAATGACGACAGCGTGACGTTCTTGAAGATCGGCTCCCCGAGCACGAGGCCCTGCGATTTGCGCTCCTCCGGACTCAGTCCGACACCGGCGGCGACCGCTGCGGGGACGGATCCGCGCGGAAGCTCCTTCCCGGCGACCCGAACGGTTCCGCTGGATGCGCGCCGTGCACCGTAGATCGTCTCGATGATCTCGCTGCGTCCTGATCCTACGAGACCCGCGAGGCCGATGATCTCGCCCGCGCGCACCGAGAACGACACGTCCTCGAACACCCCGTCAAGACCCAGCCCTTCGACTTCGAGCAGCACGGGCGCGTCAGCCGCGATGGGCTCCGCCGGAGGGAAGACGTTCTGCACGGCGCGACCGGTCATGTGCTTGATCAGCTCGGCCGTGGTCGTGTCGGCGACGGACAGGTTGCTTGCCACTGTCGAGCCGTCTTTCAGCACCGTGATGCGATCGCCGATCTGTCGGATCTCCTCGAGGCGGTGGGTGATGTAGACCACCGCGATGCCCTGCGATGTCAGCTCGCGCACGACCGCGAACAGGTTGCGCACCTCTTCGGAGTCGAGCACTGCGGATGGCTCGTCCATGATGATGAGCTTCGTGTCGTGCGACAACGCGCGGGTCATGCTGACGATCTGCTTCTGTGCCGCGCTGAGCGAGCCGACATCGGCGTGCGGCGACATCGAGCCGTGGCCGAGTCGCTCGAGCAGCCTGCGGGTCTCATGGATGAGCTGGCCGCGGCGGGTGAAACCGAACCTGTCGAACTCGTGGCCGAGGAAGACGTTCTCAGCCACAGTCAGACCGTCGACGACGTCGAGCTCCTGATACATGGTCGAGATGCCGAGCGAGATGGCCGTCTGCGGATTCGCGATCTCGACAGGCTCACCCATCCAGCGGATCTCGCCGGCATCCGGCGTGTGCACGCCCGCGAGCGTCTTGATCAGCGTCGATTTGCCCGCACCGTTCTGGCCGAGCAGGCAGTGCACCTCGCCGGGCTTCACCTCGAGGTCGACACCGCGCAACGCGCGCACACCGACGAAGCTCTTCTCGACACCGCGCATCTCCAGTAATGCCGGAGCCTGGTCATCTTTGATCACGCAACGAACATAACATGCTCGAATCACGAAGGCGATAGGCGATCTTTCGATCGCTCCGCCCGTGGCGGTATACCAAAGCCACAACAATCCCCCGCAATTCCGGGGTTTGCGAGCGATCTTCGACTTTTGACCTAGTTACGGCAAAAGCTGGCTATGCGGCGGCATGTTCTGCTAGCTTGACCTTGTCAGTGCGCGGTGCACACCGAATCGGTCTCGATCGAGGTGCCGGCACCGCACGCATCTGCATCACATTTCAAGGAGGAAAGACATGCACGGCATGCGCACACGCGGGCTCCGCCCGTTGATGGCGGGAGCGGCAGCACTGTTCGCCGTCACCCTGCTGGCCGGATGTACCAGCGATGGTGCAGAGGGCGAAGGGGATACCGGGAACCAGGGCACCACGAGCGAGGAGAATACGGCCTCGGGCGACACCGTCGTCATCGGCTGGTCCGGCCCAGAGGCCGATCACGGATGGCTCGGCGCGATCAACACCGGCGCCATCAATGCCGCAGAGGGCTTCGACGACGTCGAACTGCGTCAGGCCGAGGGAACCAACGACGCCAACCAGCAGATCGCCGCAGTCGAGCAGTTCATCAACGAGGGCGTCGACGCGATCGTGCTCCTTCCGACCGACGGCGCTGCGCTCACCCAGGTCGCGCAGAAGGCGATGGATGCCGGAATCCCCGTCATCAACGTCGACCGTGAATTCTCCGACACATCCGCCTCACGTCTCACGATCCTCGGCGACAACTACGGCATGGGCGTCAGCGCCGGCATGTACATCTGCGAGCAGCTCGACGGCCAGAGCGATGCCGTCGTCGCAGAGATCGCCGGGATCGACTCCCTGCCCCTGACCCAGGACCGTTCGCAGGGCTTCAAGGACGCTCTCGAAACCTGCGACCTCGAGGTCGGCGCCCGAGTCGCGGCAGACTTCACCGTCGCCGGCGGCGAGAGCGCAGCATCCCAGCTCCTCTCGGCGAACCCGCAGATCGACGCGATCTGGAACCACGATGACGACCAGGGCGTCGGTGTCATGGCCGCGATCGACTCGGCAGGACGCGATGAGTTCTTCCTCGTCGGAGGTGCAGGCAGCGTCAATATGATGGACCGCATCGCCGCGGACGACAGCGTCATCAAAGCGACCGTCATCTACCCGTCAACACAGGCTGCCGACGGCGTTGCCATGGCCCGCCTGATCGCACAGGACAAGACGATGAGCGACCTGATCACGCCGAGTGTTCCTTACCGCATCGTGCTGGACGCGCCAGTGGTGACCAAGGACAACGTCGAAGAGTTCATCGACCTCGCATTCGAGTCCTGACCACCAACCCGCGGGGCGAGCGCCGACGCGCTCGCCCCGCACCGTTTCCCGGGAGTAGATATGACAACTGAGCTGCGGGTGGCCATGATCGGCCACGGATTCATGGGAGCGGCGCACTCCGTCGGCTGGAGACAGGCGCCCGCGGCGTTCGATCTGCCGCTGTCGCCATCGATGGCGGTGCTCGTCGGGCGCGATCCCGACAAGACGGCCGCCGCGGCTCGCAAGTGGGGCTGGGCCGAGACCTCGACTGATTGGCGGGAGGTCATCGCCCGTGACGACATCGACGTGATCGACATCGTCACCCCTGGGGAATCGCACGCCGAGATCGCGATCGCCGCACTCGCGGCCGGCAAGCACGTGCTGTGCGAAAAGCCGCTGGCGAATTCGGTCGCAGAAGCCGAGGCGATGGAGCAGGCGGCGCAGGATGCTGCGGCGAACGGCATCCACGCCATGGTGGGCTTCACCTACCGCAGGGTTCCCGCCGTCACGCTCATGCGCGACATGATCGCGGCAGGACGCGTCGGCTCGGTGCGACAGGTTCGGGCCAGCTACCGTCAGGACTGGCTCGCCGATCCGGAGTCGCCGATGACGTGGCGCCTCGACAAGGACCGCGCAGGATCCGGTTCGCTGGGCGACATCGGCGCGCACATCATCGATATGACGCAGTTCGTCACCGGGCAGTCGCTGACCCAGGTCTCCGCGGTGCTGGAGACGCTCGTCGAAGAACGTCCCCTGCTGGGCGAATCCGTCGGTCTCAGCGGCACCGCGAGCGCCGAGCGCGGGAGGGTGACGGTCGACGACGTCGCCCTGTTCACCGGACGACTCGCGTCAGGCACTCTGGCGACGTTCGAGGCGACCCGGTTCGCGACCGGACGCAAGAACGCGCTCGACATCGAGATCTCGGGTGATGCGGGTGCGCTGCACTGGAACCTCGAAGACCTGAATGTGCTCGATTTCTACGACGCCACCCAGTCCGCGGGAGAGCAGGGTTTCACTCGGATCCTGGTCACCGAACCCGAGCATCCGTACCTGGCGGGGTGGTGGCCGACCGGGCATATGCTCGGCTACGAGCACGGTTTCTCGCACCAGGCGAAGGACTTCGTCGAGGCGATCGCGGGCGGCAACGCCCCGCATCCGACGTTCACTGAAGGGCTGCACGTGCAGCGGGTACTGGATGCGGTCGAACGCAGCTCCTCGAACGGTTCCGCCTGGACCGGCGTCTGAACACGACCACGATACGAATCTCACGAGAAGAGGACGATGATGTCACGACCTGTCACCCTGTTCACCGGCCAGTGGGCCGACCTGCCGTTCGAAGAGGTCGCACGGCTCGCGGGCGAGTGGGGCTATGACGGCCTCGAGATCGCGTGCTGGGGCGATCACCTCGACCCATGGCGCTGGGATGACGCCGAGTATGTGCAGAGGCGACTCGACATCCTCGAGCGCAACGGGTTGAAGGTCTGGACGATCTCGAACCACCTCAAGGGTCAGGTGGTGTGCGACGACCCGATCGATCAGCGTCACCGCAACATCGTCTCCGATCATGTCTGGGGAGACGGCGACCCCGAGGGCGTGCGCCAGCGCGCCGCGGAGGAGATGAAGAACACCGCACGCCTGGCCGCCGCGCTGGGCGTCAAGACCGTCACCGGGTTCACCGGCTCGTCGATCTGGAAGTACGTCGCGATGTTCCCGCCGGCCACTGACGAGATGGTCGAGGCCGGATACCAGGACTTCGCCGACCGCTGGAACCCTATCCTCGACGTGTTCGATGAGGTCGGCGTGCGCTTCGCCCACGAGGTGCATCCGTCGGAGATCGCGTACGACTACTGGACCACCAAGCGCGCGCTCGAGGCGATCGGGCACCGCGAGGCGTTCGGACTCAACTGGGATCCGTCGCACATGGTCTGGCAGGACATCGACCCGGTCGGATTCCTGTGGGATTTCCAGGACCGGATCTACCACGTGCACTGCAAGGACACGAAGAAGCGCCTCGGCAACGGACGCAACGGCCGCCTGTCCTCGCACCTGCCATGGGCAGACCCCCGGCGCGGCTGGGACTTCATCTCCACCGGTCACGGCGACGTGCCCTGGGAGGACGCGTTCCGTATGATGAACGCGATCGGCTACACCGGCCCGCTGTCGGTCGAGTGGGAGGACGCCGGAATGGACCGCCTCGTCGGCGCACCAGAGGCACTGGAGTTCGTGCGCAAGCTGTCGACGTACAAGCCGTCGGATGCCGCGTTCGACAGCGCCTTCTCCTCGCACTGACACGCGCCGTTCGGCTCGCGCTGCACTTATCGGCAGGCGCTACATCTTCGTGTAGCGCCTGCCGACTTCTGCAGCGTGAACGGAGTGCGAGTTACAGCGCGATCCAGTAGCGGCGCAGCTGCGGGTGGCCTTCACTCGATGCGTCGATGACGTCCTGCAGCTCGCCACCGGCTCCCTCGATCGTGCGGAACGAGCCGGGGTTGTCGTCATCGCAGGTCAGCATGACCCGGTCGAGTCCTTGCGCACGCGCCGTCTCGAGCATCAGCCTCAGCGCTTCCTTCGCGATACCCTCCCGGCGGCGCGACGGTCGCACGGCGTAACCGATGTGTCCGCCGAAATGCCGCAGGTGCTCATTCAGTTCACGGCGCAACGCGATGAAGCCGACGACCTCACCGGTGTCGGTGATCCACAGGAAGTCGCACGGGACGTGCCCCTCAGGGAGTTCGGCGTCAGCATCGGCATATCGCACCGCTTTCTCGACCGAGGCCTCGCACGCGGCACGGTCTGGCGCCATCCCGAGCTCATACCCACCGCCGTCGATGTGCACGCCGTCGAACTCGGTGACAGTGTCCGCCCAGGAGTCGAAGAGCGCGGTGGAGGGACGGGTGAGCTCGATTTTCATCGGACCACCTCATCATGAGCGCATCCATGCGCGCAATCTGACGCGCCAGCCGGCTACTTCGTCCGCGCAGCCAGGTGCTTCGGTCGGCGCAGCACCAGCACCGCCGCGACGCCCAGCAGGATGACGGCCGCTGGCAGCAGCATCGTCTGCGCCATGGCATCCGCGAAGGGCCCGGCGACAGCATCCGGCATCTGACCCCCGCCGAATCCGCCGGTGGCATCCGATGCGCCAGGCAGGTTCGTCTCGAGCCGGTTCTGCATGAATGCGGCGATCGCCGCCGAGCCGAGAACCGAGCCGACCGTGCGCATGGTGTTGTAGATGCCAGACCCTGCGCCGGCCTGACGCGGCGGCAGGTCGCGGGTGGCTGTCGTGGCGAGCGGACCCCACATACCCGCGTTGCCGAACCCGAGGATCAGCGACGGGATCAGCATCCAGCCGATCGGGATCTCGGTGTTCATCATCATCGCGAACAGGAACAGGGAGATCGAGACCAGCAGCAGCCCCGGCACGAGCATGAGGCGCGGGTCGATCCGGTCGAGCAGCTTGCCGGCGAACGGTGAGATGATGCCGGCCGCAAGTGCCATGGGGATCAGCAGCAACGCCGACTCCGTCGGGGTCAGGCCACGCGCGAGCTGCAGGAAGAACATCAGTGGCAGGCCCTGCGCGGTCACCGTGAATCCGACGATCGCGATCGTGATGTTCGACCAGGCGAAGTTGCGGTTGCGGAACAGCTCCAGCGGTACGAGCGGCTCGTTCTTCGTGCGCGACTGGTACCAGAGGAAGAGCACCAGCACGACGACGCCGGTGATGATCAGGCTCCACACCGAGATCGGCCCCCAGATGACGCCCCAGTCGTACGCCTCCGCCTCCTGCAGTCCGAAGACGATGAGGAACAGGGCGATCGCGCTGAGGAAGACGCCTGGCACGTCGAAGCGGTGCTTGTGCGTCTGCAGCTTCGGCACGAGGATGCACGCCAGGATGAACCCGATGACACCGACCGGCAGGTTGATGAAGAAGATCCATTCCCAGCCGAGACCGTCGACGAGGAATCCGCCGGCGAGCGGCCCGACGAGCATGGCGACGCCGGATGCTGCGCCCCACAGCCCCATCGCCGCGCCTCGGCGCTCCGGCGGGAAGGTGCGGGTGATCACCGCCATCGTCTGCGGCGTCAGCAGCGCCGCACCGAGACCCTGAACGGCGCGCGCCCAGATGAGGCCGTCCAATGTCGTCGACAGACCGCACCACAGCGAGGCCAGCGTGAACACTGCGAGGCCGATGAGGTAGAGGTTCTTCGGTCCGAAGCGGTCACCCAGTCGCCCGGTGATCAGCAGCGGCACCGCATAGGCGAGCAGGTAGGCGCTCGTGACCCATACGACGCGGTCGAGGTTGTTCGAGGTCGGGTCCAGTGCTTCCTTGATCGCAGGGTTCGCGACACCGACGATGGTCGTGTCCACGAGGATCATGAAGAACCCGATGACCATCGCCCACAGGGCGGGCCACGGGCTGCGCGGGCGGTGCCCGGTGGCGTAGGTTCCGGTCGAAGGGCCGGAGGATGTCGCGCGTCCGGAAGCAGGCGAATCTGTCATTGCTGTGCGGCCTTTCGTTGGGCACGGTAGCGGTCTGAGTCGTCGAATCCGGCGGATCCCCACGGGATCTCGTCGGCTTCGAGGCGGGTGATCAGCGAGCGCATCCATTCCACCTCGGCGTCGAGGAGTGCCTGCTGCCGCTCGATCTCGAGCAGGAACTGCAGCGGAACGCCCTTGGCACGCGCCTCGCTGATTCCGAATGCGTGCAGCCCGTACTCCTCCTCGAGAGCGACCTGACGGATGCGCAGGAGATCGATGACCTCCTCGCGATCGAGGTTGTGCGCCTCGGCGAGCGCAACACGGAACTTCGTGGAACCCTCAGCGCTGGGCAGTTCGCGCCGCACCCAATCGAGCACGACATCACTGCCGACCGGGGTGACCGTGTAGGTGGTGCGCTCCGGGCGATTGCCCTCGCGATCGACGCCGACCTCGGCGATGAGGCCCTGCTCCAGCAGCCGCGCGACAGAGTGATACAGCGTGCCGTTGGTGATCTTCATCAGCCGATCGTCGCGGCGGAGCCGCAGCAGCCGCGCCATCTCGTACGGGTGCATGTCGCCCTCGCTGAGCAGCGCGAGGATCATCACGCCCATCGGCGTGATCTTCGTCACAGCATCCAACGTCATTGCTCCACTCTAAATAGTCCAGATGGACTATAACAGGAGGTCAACCCTGCCGTCGACGGCCTGCTGTTCTGCGAAGATGGGCGGATGAGCGATGCACTGAACATCCCCGGCTGGCGTCACCTCTACTCGGGAAAGGTCCGCGACCTCTATGCATCGCAGGACCCCGCCGACACCCGCATCCTCGTCGTCGCGAGCGACCGGGTCAGCGCATTCGACTTCGTGCTCTCCCCCGGCATCCCCGAGAAGGGTGCACTGCTGACCACGCTCAGCCGCTGGTGGTTCGCACAGCTCGACTTCCCGAATCATCTTGCCGACGGTGAGATCCCGGATGCCGTCGCCGACCGCGCGATGCTCGCGCAGTCGCTGGAGATGCTGCCGATCGAGTGCGTCGTCCGCGGATACATCACCGGCACCGGATGGGCCGAGTATCAGCAGAGCGGCACCGTGTGCGGCATCTCTCTGCCCTCTGGGCTCGAGAACGGCGACCGTCTTCCCGAGCCGCTGTTCACCCCCGCCTACAAGGCGCCGATGGGCGAGCACGACGAGAACATCACGTTCGAGCGCGTCGTCGAGCTGGTCGGCGCCGAGCGTGCGACCGAGCTGCGCGACGCCTCCCTCTCGATATACGCGAAGGCCGCGGCGATCGCCGAGCAGCACGGGCTGATCCTCGCCGACTCCAAGTTCGAGTTCGGGACGGATGCCGACGGCACCCTGCGCCTGGCCGACGAGGTGCTCACGAGCGACTCGTCGCGGTACTGGGATGCTGCGGCGTGGGAGTCCGGAACGACCCCGACCGAGCGCATGGCGAGCTTCGACAAGCAGATCGTCCGCGACTGGCTGGCATCGAACTGGGACAAGCAGGGCGAGCCGCCCGTGCTGCCCGACGAGATCGTCCAGCGCACGGCCGACCGGTACCGCGAGCTCATCGAGCGCCTGACCGCGTAGCTCCGGGCGCCGGCTCACCCGCGGCAGACAGTTCGGGGGTCGAATGCACAGATGTCGGACCCAGAGGCCCGAACTGTCCGACATCTGTCACTGCGACCCCCATTCTGTCGCGCGCGAATCGCGTCGTGCACAGCGCGCGCTCCCGACTCGATAGTGTTTCTCCAGCATCCCCCGATTCCCCTCACCCCGATTTCCGAGGAGCACCCATGCCCGTGTGGAAGATCCATGGCGACGGCCGCAACGTCGCCCCCGGCGCGGTCGTACGGCCCGAAGAGCGCCTGAGCTGGCCCGCCACCTTCGCGATCGGCGCACAGCATGTGATCGCGATGTTCGGCGCGACCTTCCTGGTGCCGATCATCACCGGCTTCCCCGTGTCGACGACGCTGCTGTTCTCGGGCGTGGGAACCCTGCTCTTCCTGCTGATCACGCGCAACCGCCTGCCCAGTTACCTGGGTTCATCGTTCGCCTTCCTCGCGCCGATCACCGCGATCAACGCCGGTCAGGCGCTCGAGACGGCGCAGCAGATCACGCAGGCGCTCGTCGGTGTCGTCGTGGTCGGCGTGCTGCTGGCCGGAGTCGGCTTCCTCGTGCAGGCGGTCGGTGTCCACTGGATCGACAAGTTCATGCCGCCGGTCGTCGCCGGCTCCATCGTGGCGCTGATCGGCTTCAACCTGGCTCCGGCCGCGTGGAACAACTTCACGCTGCAGCCAGAGCTCGCCTCGGTCACGCTCATCGCGGTGATCCTGTTCAGCGTGCTCTTCCGAGGGTTCCTCGGTCGCATCTCGATCTTCCTGGGCGTGATCGTCGGTTACATCGTGGCCGTCTTCACCGGCCAGGTGAAGTTCGACGGCATCGACGAGGCCGCGTGGATCGGCCTGCCGGAGTTCCACCTCGCCGGTGTCACCGACCCCGCTGCCTGGCTGTACGTGCCGATGTTCCTCCCGGTCGTGCTCGTGCTCATCGCCGAGAACGTCGGCCACGTGCGCGGCGTCGCGACCATGACGAACGATCCGTCGATCAACAAGCACACCGGCCGGGCGCTGGTCGCCGACGGTCTCGCAACCACGCTCGCCGGCGGATTCGGCGGATCGGCAACCACCACCTACGGCGAGAACATCGGTGTGATGGCCGCGACCCGCGTCTACTCGACCGCCGCGTACTGGGTGGCCGGTGGTGCGGCGATCCTGCTCGCGTTCTCGCCCAAGATCGGCGTCGTCTTCAACTCCATCCCGCCCGGAGTGCTGGGAGGTGTGACGACGGCGTTGTACGGCCTCATCGGCGTCATCGGCATCAAGATCTGGGTCGACAACCGCGTCGACTTCTCGCGTCCGGTGAACCAGTACACGGTCGCGGTGTCGTTCGTGATCGCCGTCGGCGGCTTCGCGATGAACTGGGGCGCGTTCCAGCTCGGTGCCATCGTGCTCGGCACGGTCGCAGCCCTGCTCATCTACCACCTCGGCAATGCGATCGCCCGCGCCCGCAAGACAGGTGCGGATGACGGCGGTCCCATCCCCGCCGTCGGCCCGTTGGGCGGCGACCCCGAGTAGGCACCTCGGGGAACGCCGGATGACAGTATCGAGTGCAGCAACTATGACGATGAGGGTGGACACATGAGCGCACCGACACCGACGCCTTCCAGAACCGACACGATGTGGCGCGTCATCATCATCGCCATTTTCGTGATCGGCGTGATCATCGCAGTCGTCTTCCCGTTGCTCAACGGCAATTGGCGATCGATCTTCAGCGCCGTCCCGGTGTTCGCGTTCGGCATCCTCATCGCCGCGATCCGCTCACTGCGTCACTGACGGCTCACCCCCTCGGGCGGAGATCTCCCTCTCGGGCGGAGGAATCACGCCCGGGCCTCCTCCGTTCGGAGAGTTCTCCTCCCGAGGGCGCGGATGCCGCGAGGGCGCGGATGCCGCGACTCAGCCGATGCGGCCGATCACAGCATCCGCAGCGATCGAATCACCCACGGATGCCGCGTGCACCAGCGCCCCGGCTCGATGCGCTGTGACCTGAGTCTCCATCTTCATCGCGTCGAGTACGGCGACGGCATCCCCCGCCTCCACGGAAGCGCTGTCATCCACCAGCCAGCGCACCAGCGTGCCAGGAGCCGGCGCCCGCAGCTCGGCGGGATCAGCGGATGCCGGAGCAACCGCCTGCACACCCCCACCGGCGAATCCCCGCAGCAGCGCCGAAGGCACTCCGAGCATCACGCGGCGCCCATCGATCTCGACGGCGAAGCGCTGCAGCGCGGCATCCTCGACCGGCGCCGGCCGCAGCTGCGGCTCCAACCGCGGCAGCAGAGTGCCCTCGATCCACTGCGTGTGCACGGCGAACGTGTCGGTCTGGAACTCCGGCTCGTCGACCGCCAGCCGATCGAACGGAATGACCGTCGCGGGGCCTTCGACCGACAGCTCCCGCAACGCGCGGCGCGCGCGGATCAGCGCAGCATCCCGCGAATCAGCGTGCACGATGAGCTTCGCGATCATCGAGTCGAACGCCGACTGCACGGCATCCCCTGCTTCGATCCCGCTGTCCCACCGCACGCCAGGGCCGCCAGGAATCCGCAGCGTCGAGACGACTCCCGGGCTGGGCAGGAATCCGCGACCGGGGTCTTCGGCATTGATCCGGAACTCGAACGCATGCCCCCGCGGCTCGGGGGTATCGCTGAACGACGGGCCGAGCCCTGACGCGATCCGGAACTGCTCGGCCACCAGATCGACACCCGTGACCTCCTCGGTCACCGGATGTTCGACCTGCAGTCGCGTGTTCACCTCGAGGAACGAGATCGTGCCATCCGCAGCAAGCAGGAACTCGACGGTTCCCGCGCCGCGGTACGAGACATCGGCGCAGATCCGGCGCGCGGCGTCGTGGATCTCGGAACGCTGCGCAGCGGTCAGTCCGGGCGCCGGAGCCTCTTCGATCAGCTTCTGATTGCGCCGCTGCATCGAGCAGTCGCGGTCGCCGACGACCACGATGTCACCCTGGCCGTCGCCGAGCACCTGCACTTCGATGTGTCGCGGGCTCTCGAGGAACCGCTCCACGAAGCACTCGCCGCGGCCGAAGGCCACGATCGCCTCACGGGTCGCGGCGTCGAATGCCTCCGCCACCTCCGACAACTCGCGGACGACTTTCAGCCCTCGGCCCCCACCCCCGAACGCGGCCTTGATCGCGATCGGCAGCCCATGCTCTTCGGCGAAGGCGACCGCTTCGGCCGGCCCCGCGAGCGGCTGATCCGTGCCAGCCGCGAGGGGTGCGTTCACCTTCTGCGCGATCCGTCGCGCGGTCATCTTGTCGCCCAGCGCGTCGATGCTCTCGGGTGACGGTCCGATCCAGACGAGTCCAGCGCCCTCGACCGCGCGAGCGAACTCCGCGCTCTCCGAGAGGAATCCGTATCCGGGGTGCACGGCATCCGCCCCGCTGTCGGCGGCGCCCCGCAGCAGAGCGGCGATCGAGAGGTACGTGTCGGCGGCGGTCGTCCCGCCCAACCCCACCGCCTCGTCGGCCAGACGCACGTGCAGCGCGTCGGCATCCTGATCGGCGTACACGGCGACTGAGGCGTACCCGGCTTCGGCGCATGCGCGGATCACGCGCACCGCGATCTCGCCGCGATTGGCGATCAGCACCTTCTTCATGACAGTCCTTCTTCGATGCGGGAGATTCGGAAACGGATGCGCGCACCCGGCGGCAGTTGGGCGGCGAGATCCAGGCAGCGATCGGTGAGCGCGCCGATGATCGGATAGCCGCCGGTGAGCGGATGATCCGGCAGGAACAGCACCGGTTGGCCGTCCGGCGGCACCTGGATCGCCCCGGTCACGGCCCCCTCGCTGGGCAACTCGCCCTGCGTCGTGCGCTCCAGCGGCACGTCGCCCTGCAGCCGGATGCCGACACGGTCGGAGCGCGGCGTGACCAGCCACTCCTGCGTCGTCAGGGTGTCGAGAGCGGATGCCGTGAACCAGTCGTCACGCGGGCCGAGCGTGATGTCGAGTTCGACGAGGTCGCCGGATGCAGGCAGTTCGCGCGGGGTGGCCACCGGGTCGACCGCGTGCCGTGCGGCGTCTCCGATATCGACGACATCACCGGCGGCGAGCGGGTCGGGTCCGAGGCCTGCGAGCGTATCGCTGGCTCGGCTGCCGAGAGCGGATGCTGCGGCCAGGCCGCCGCGAATGCCGATCACGTAGCGCAACCCGTGACTCGGATGGCCGAGGGTGAGTTCGTCGCCGTCGACCGTGGCGAATGGGGCGCCGTGCGGGATGCTGCGGGTGAGGCCGCCGGCATCCGTCAGCGTGAGTTCGCCGATCGCGCCGGTGACGGCCACGACGCCGTCGCCGTGGAAGCGGAGGGTCAGGCCGCCGACGCTCTCGAGCACCGCGGCCGCGATCTCATTGCCCACGGCGCGGTTGGCGTCGCGCAGTGCCGTGCGATCGGCGGCTCCGGATGCGGAGACTCCGAGCGCCGCGTGGCCTGGTCTGCCGGCATCCTGCACCAGCAGTTGCAGGGACGGGCGGATGATCTCGACGGAGGGGGCGGAAGGCTTCGACTCGCCTTCGGCTCGCTCAACCCGTTTCGACTCGCTGCGCTCGCTCAACGACCCGCCCCCGACCGATGACCCCGCTTGCGGGTCGTTGAGCGCAGGCTGCGAAGCAGCCGGAGACGAAACGGGTTGAGCGACCGCAGGGAGTCGAAGCCCCTCCCGCCCCGCGCGCTCGAACCTCACCAGCGCCCCCGGCGACAGCAGCGCCGGCGGGTCGCGGTCGATGTCCCACATCACGGCATCCGTATGTCCGATCAGTTGCCAGCCCCCCGGACTCTCGCGGGGGTACACGCCCGTGAACTGCCCGGCGAGCGCGACCGAACCGGCGGGCACGCGCGTGCGCGGCGACGAGCGGCGCGGCACGTCGAACAGCGGATCCCCGCTGACCACGTAGCCGAATCCCGGCGCGAAGCCAGAGAACGCGACCTGCCAGTCGGCCGCGAGGTGGCGGTTCACGAGCTCCTCAGCCGAGACGCCGAGCAGCCCTGCGGCCTCCGCGAGATCCTCGCCGTCGTAGTGCACCGGCACAGCGACCTCGCGGGTGTGCGGCACGTGCTCGGCATCCACGCGCGTGGCCGAAAGCACCTCAGCCAGCGCGGCAGCCGACGTGCGCAGCGGATCGAATCGCACGAGCACCGTGCGGGCTCCGGGGATGCGCTCGACGACCCCGGGTAAGCCGTCCCACGCGAGATTGAGTCGCATGGCCTCGTCGAGGTCGGCCGCCTCGACGAGCAGCGTGCGGTCGGATGCTGTGAGGATGCGCATCAGACGATGTACTCCGCATCCGGCACGTCGGTGATGAACATGTAGCCGGGTGCGTGGGTGACGGCGAACGGTGGCCTGGACGCCATGATCGCCGCCTGGGGAGTGACGCCGCAGGCCCAGAACACCGGGATCTCGCCCTCGCGCACCTCCGGGGCATCCCCGAAGTCGGGGCGCGACAGGTCGGCGATGCCGAGCGATGAGGGGTCGCCGATGTGCACAGGGGCGCCGTGCACGGCGGGCGTCCGTCCGGAGATCTGCACAGCATCCGCCACCCGCCCGGCGGGGATCGGCCGCATCGACACGACCATCTCGCCGCGCAGACGTCCGGCCGGAGTGCAGTCGATGTTCGTGCGGTACATCGGCACGTTGCGGCCGAGTTCCTGGTGGCGGATCGGGATGCCGGCATCCACGAGTCCCGTCTCGAAAGTGAAGCTGCATCCGATCAGGAAGGCGACGAGATCCCGATGCTCGTCCCAGGCGTCCGTCGCATCGGTCACCTCGGAGGCCAGTTCGCCGTCGCGCCAGATCCGGTACCGGCCGATGTCGGTGCGGATGTCGCTGCCCGGCGCCAGCACCGATTCCACCTGCCCCCGCTCGATGACCTCGAGCACCGGGCACGGCTTCGGATTGCGCTGCGCATAAAGCAGTGTCTCGAACGCCCAGTCCGCCGGCACCGCGATGAGGTTCGCCTGCGTGAGACCGGCCGCGACACCGCTGGTCGGCACCGCACGTCCCGCACGGTAGTCGCCACGCGCCGCCCGCGCGGTCGCGAGCTGATCAGAAGTCGCAATCACGCCCATCTCAGACTCCGGCGAACGGTGCGATCGTGATGCCCGCTGCCTGCAGCATCCGCTTCGTCTCCGCTGCCATCTCGATCGAACCGGGGCTGTCGCCATGCACGCAGATCGACTGCGCCTCGACGCGCACGTCCGAACCGTCGATCGCGCGGATCACGCCGTCGGACGCCAGCCGCACCATGCGCTCGGCGACCGCGGCGGGGTCGTGCAGCACGGCGCCCTCCTGGGTGCGCGAGACGAGCTGCCCGTCCGGCATGTATGCCCGGTCGGCAAAGGCTTCGGAGGCGACCGCGAGTCCGGCCTTCGACGCGACATCCAGCACCACGCCGCCCGCGAGGCCGAGCAGCACGAGACTCGGATCGATCGCCTTGATCGCCGCGACCACGTCGGCGGACTGCCGCTCGTCGCGGGCGATCGTGTTGTACAGCGCACCGTGCGGCTTGACGTATGAGACCTTGCCCCCGACCGAAGAGGCCAATCCGATGAGTGCGCCGAGCTGGTACTCGACGTGCGCCTGCAGCGTCGGGGAGTCGATTTCGACGTTCGTACGGCCGAAGTTCTCGTAGTCGCGATAGCCGGGGTGGGCGCCGATCACGACGCCGCTTCGCACCGCAGCATCCAGAGTCTCGCGGATGCCCTCCGGGCTGCCCGCGTGGAACCCGCACGACACGTTCGCACTGGTCACGATCTCGAGCATCGCGACGTCGTCGCTGACAATACGGTCCGGGACGTTCTCGCCGAGGTCGGAGTTCAGGTCGATGGTGGGCATGGTCACGCTCCGGTTCCGAGGAAGGCGAAGATGGGTCCGACCGAGACGATGCCCATGTACCAGGTGAGCAGCGTCACCAGTGTGCCGGCGATCAGCAGCACCAGCGGGTACTTCTTCGTGCCGAGCAGGTCGCGGCGGAACCATCCGATGTACATGAACACCGTAAGGCCGATCGGGAGGATGAGTCCGTTGAAGCCGCCGACGAAGACCAGGATCGCCGCGGGTGCGGTGCCGATCGACAGGTACACGATCAGCGAGACGACGATGAACGCCACCGTGGCGATCTGCAGCGACCAGCCGCCGAGGAAGCGCTTGTGGAACGACGACAGGAATGTCGCCGACGTGTACGCGGCGCCGATGACCGAACTGAGGGCGGCCGCCCAGAAGATCGCACCGAAGATGCGCAGACCCGCGTCACCCAGCACAGACCCGAAGGCCTGACCCGCGGGGTTGGCGGCCTGGCTGGACAGGTCGAGGACGACACCGGATGCGACGACGCCGAGGATCGCGAGGAACAGCACGTAGCGCATGATGCCGGTGATGAGGATGCCGTTGGCCGCTGCCCGCATGACCGGGCCCGCGTACTCCGGACCGGTGTGGCCGGAGTCGAGGTAGCGGTGCGCGCCGGAATAGGTGATGTATCCGCCGACGGTGCCGCCGACGATCGTGGTGATGGTGGCGAAGTTCAGCTCGTCCGGAACGAACGTCTGACGCAGCGCGTCGCCGATCGGGGGCTGGGCGATGATCGCGACGACGACCGTCATGACGATCATGCCGATGCCGAGGATCACCAGCACGATGTCCATCACCTTGCCGGCCTTCTTGATCAGGAAGATCACGATCGCCAGGGCCCCGGTGAGCAGGCCGCCGATCTTGGGATCGATGCCCAGCAGCGCGTTCAGCCCCAGGCCGCCACCGGCGATGTTGCCGATGTTGAACGCGAGACCGCCGATCACGACGAGGACCGCGATCACGTGTCCGGAGAACGGGATGGCCGAGTTCGCGAGTTCGCCGGCGCGCTTGCCGGACGAGGTGATCATGCGCCAGACGTTGAGCTGAACGGCGATGTCGATGAGCACCGACACGAGGATGGCGAAGGCGAACGCCGCTCCCATCGATGCGGTGAAGGTCGCGGTCTGGGTGATGAAGCCGGGGCCGATGGCTGAGGTGGCCATGAGGAAGATCGCACCGATGACGGCGCTGCGGCCGACGCGCTTCTTCACTGCGGCGAGTTGCGCTTCGGTCTGCGCGGTCGTCTGGGCGTCAGTCGGGGACTGCTCGGACATGAAGGGGTTCCCATCGTCTTTGGCGGGTGTCGGGTGACACCGAGTGTAGAACGGATTGGGTCTGATTGTTCAACAACTTTATTTCCGGGATGCTACGCGCAGGGTCCTGTCCGCTTAACATGAAGGCGTGAACCATCAGGGAGCACTGGCCGATGTGCTGCGTCAGAGGATCATCGACGGCGACTTCGCGCCGGGCGCCCGCCTCTCGGAGGCGGCGCTGGCCGAGCGTTTCGAGGTCTCGCGCAACACGCTGCGGGAGGCGTTCCGGGTTCTGGCCGAGCAGGGCCTCATCGAGCACATCCCGCATCGCGGCGTGTCGGTGGCGGCGCCTTCGATCGCCGACGTCATCGACATCTATCGTGCGCGCCGCGTGATCGAGTGCTCTGCGCTGCGGCAGTCGGAGCCGGAGCATCCGGCGGTGCAGCTGATGCGCTCCGCGCTCGCCGAGGCCGAACAGCACCTCCCGAACGAGGAGTGGCACCGCGTCGGCAGCGCGAACATGGCCTTCCACGATGCGATCGTCGCCCTCGCCGACAGCCCGAGACTTGCCCGCACCTATCGGGATGTCGCAGCCGAACTCCGTCTGGTGTTCCTCGAGATCGACGACCCTCGCGCACTGCACGAGCCCTTCGTGCGCAAGAACCGGATCGTGCTCAAGACGCTTCTCGAAGACGGCCCGCATGCTGCGGCCGACGCGCTGGAGAGTTACCTCATCACCTCGGAGCGCACCGTGCTGGGCGCCTTCGCGCGAATGGGGCGCGGCTGAAGGGAATACATTCCGGCCGTAGCCCGTTTCCATTGACATGAATGAAAAACTTGCCGCGGCAACATCGATGGGTGCTGTCACCCTGCTGGTCGCCGACCTCGACGCGATGACCACGTTCTACCGCGATGTCATCACGCTCCAGGTGCAGGATGCCGCGGGTGACGCCGTGACGCTCGGACGCAGCGGAACGCCGCTGGTGGTCCTCCGCCACGAGCCGACGCTGCGCCATGCCAGCCCCGGCTCGGCCGGCCTGTTCCACACGGCGATCGTGTTCGAGTCGCAGGCGGCGCTCGCCGGCGCCCTGTTCTCGGTCGCACAGCACGCGCCGCAGACCTTCACCGGCAGCGCCGATCACCTGGTGAGCCAGGCGTTCTACCTCACCGACCCCGAGGGCAACGGCATCGAGCTGTACTGGGATCGCGACCGCTCCGACTGGTCATGGACGCACGGGCAGATCGAGATGGCGACCCTCTACCTCGACCCGAACGCGTTCCTGCAGGAGCACCTCGTCGACGGCGCCCCGAACACCGGAGCGGCGCAGATCGGCCACGTGCACCTGTCGGTCGGTGACGTCGAGACTGCGCGCGAGTTCTATGTGAACCGCCTCGGCTTCGACGCGACAGCATCCCTCGGCAACCAAGCGCTGTTCGTCAGCGCCGGCGGATATCACCACCACATGGCGATGAACGTCTGGAACTCGCGCGGAGCCGGTCCGCGGATGCCGGCGCTCGGGCTGGGTCAGGTCGACCTCGCGCTCCCGAACGCGGATGCGCTGGGTGAGCTGAACGAGCGTCTTGCGCACTACGGAACCGAAGTGCGCGACGACGGACGGACGCTGACCTTCACCGATCCGTGGAACAACATCTTGAAGGCCGAGCTCGCCGCCTGAGCTCGCTGCGGCCGGATTCTGGATCGGCAACCTGGGGTGGTGCTCGATGCACGACGACGACGAGAGTGGGAGTCATGAGATCCAGCACACCAATACCGGGAAACCCGTGGCCGCACGACATGTCGATCACGGTCGAGGATCGAGCCAACGCCCTCCTGGAGTTGCTCTGGATTCGGGAGGCCTACGAGCTGCAGCCGCGAGGTGAAGACCTTCCTCCGCTGCTGTCCGATACACCAGCGACCGTTCATGACTCTGGCGTCAGCGCCGAGACTCGCGAGGAATGGGCGGGTGCGTGGCGTCGTATTTGGCATGCCGCACTGTCGCACGCCGCTCAAGACAGCGACCCGCGGCTGTTCGATGAGCTTCGCACCACCGCAGACGGCTCGACCGAACGAGCCGATCTGCTGCACCGGATGATCGGCCCGACCGGGCGCGACGATTTCGGTGACAGCGCGTTCGACGACGATTCACACAGCGACTGGTTCCAACGTGGAATGGATGCGCATCTGGCGGCGATGCCCAAGAGCCTCTCCGACCAACCAGAGCATCGCGATCTGCCGGCCCTGATCCCCGCATGGCGTGCGGGCCTGACGAAGGTCGTGACCATTCCCTGTTCGGGTGAGTTCACTCGCAGAGTCGGCGAGAACGCCCTGCTCATGACCGCAGCCACGCGCGAGAACAGCGAGAGCTACCGGCGGGCGCTGAGCACGTTCAGCTGAGCCTCGCGACGGTTGCCCAAGGTCAGATTCGAGACCGGTAGATTCGACCGCGTGAGCGATGAGAAAAACCCAGCCGCGCTGGTCGAGCATCAGGCAGAGTGGGCACAGCGAGCGTTACGTTTGCTGTCGGGCATCGAGGACGCCATCGGTGGACTTGATGGTGCGGATGCCGCGGCACTGGACCACATCGGCTCGACATCTGTGCCGGGCCTCGCCGCGAAGCCGTTCGTGGACCTGCAACTGCGCATCTCCCCGCTTCCCTCGGAGACTGATCTCGTCACCCGCCTCGAACCGCTTGGTTACGTGCGCGCACGCGGTTCACGTCCCGACTCCCCAGGAGTTGATCGCGACATACCCAGGGGGTCGATGAAGGTCGATGCCTTGGTCTGGGAAAAGCTGCTGTTCTGGCATGAAGACGACCAGGCGATACTTCACGTCCGTCGTGCGGACTCGCCCTGGGGTCTGTACACGATCTGGTTCCGCAACTGGCTTCGAGAAAACACCGACGCCCGCCAACGCTACGAGACTGTAAAACTGACACTCAGCGCGCAGCAGATCGGCAAAGCCGACTACGACGACTACACCCTGGCCAAAACGCAGTTCTTCGACCAGGTTCAGTCAGAGTTCGAGGCGTGGGCAACGACTCGCCACTGAACCGCGTAAGGCGGCCCAGCCGTGCAGCCAAGCCTTTGCTCGACCCATCCTGTCTTGTAACCCATGGGATACGAAACAGGGAGGTTACGAGACACGCTCTCGGAAGACGGTCCCGCCTCAACGTCTCCGTGCCGGTACATGATCGGGAAAATCTTCTTGGCCTATTCCGCCGTCTTCGAAGAACGAGTCCACAAACCCATGCACCTGAGCGATCAGTTGTTCTCTGGACAACTTGGAAGCCTTGGACGACTCGGTTTCATCAGCGTTAATGGCAATGCCCCCGAGGCTGAAGCCGTAGGTTCCGTTGGCTGGTCCGTTCAACCAGGTGAAATCGTAGGTGATGGTCGCGCTTGGTTCGCACCTCTCGCTGATGCGGAACAATTCGCCATCGACAGAGACTTCGAAGGGATCCATGAAGCGAGCCTAGTCGCGCGATTTCGGCGTCAGGACGGTCCCTCTCGTGAGGATTAGACGTACATCGGCGACGTCTCGCATCCCCGGATTCTGGGCAGGAGTGGAGGCCGCAAGCGATGTAGCGCACTGTCGCTGCTCGAGTATGCGCGTGTCGATCTCTGGTCGGTCCTCGTAGTTGTCGTCGATGACGACATCACGGGAATCCTTTTGATCGAGATGCAACACTTTGAGGGTTGCCAGACATGAACAGAGTGAACGGATCATCGGAGGAAACCCGTGGACGACACTCAGCTCGACAAGCTTCTCTCCCCGCGCGATACGTGGGCAGAGTCCCCTGAACTTTTAGACGCAATGCTCGTGCGAATCGCTGCTCGGGCAGAACAAGAACATCGGCGGCCGCGCGGGCGCCGCGGTGCACGGATTGCCGCTGTCGGAGCGCTGTTTGGCGCGGGAGTGCTCGCAACGGCTGCGACTGTGTACATCGCGCCAAACTTCACGCCGGATGCCGTCATTCCGATCTCCTACGTGACGGACACGGGCAGGTCTGTTGAATGCACCTACTCGTTGGCAATCCGAAGCTGGAACGGCACTGACGTAACCGCAGCGAAGGAATGGATCACCTCACACGACTGGGCCGGTATCGGTCAACGCGGCTACGACCTCGCCATACAAGAGCCCCTGAAGGTCGGAGACCCGGATACGGATCCGGAGATCACCCAGGAGACCCTCGATCAGATGACCGTGTCGAAGGGCATCTCAACAGTCGTCGTACAAGAGATCCCGCAGGGCTACCTGGATCGTCTCGGCGTCGGTACGGCGGGGACGTCGACGTGCAAGTGGGAACTGCACTGATGCTCGGGCCGCCAGAAGAGTCGATCGAAGCCCTCCAATGGATGTGGAGCAACGACACGCTCGATCTTCCTCGTCTCGTCGACGGGAGCAAGCGCGCCCTGTTCGCGTACTTCGCACGACGCGTCGTCTCCACTGAGGACGCAGCTGACCTCACCGGTGAGGTCATGCTCACGATGTGGCAGAAGTCTTCGTCGTTGCCGACGGATCCCACCGAGGCACGAATGTGGGCGTTCGGAATCGCGCGGAACGTGCTCGCGAACCATAGTCGCAGCATCGTCCGTCGGCGCTCGCTGAGCGAACGACTCAAAGGCGAAGCTCTCGTCAGCGGCGACACACGACCCGTGCGCGACGACGTGTGGGAGGCGCTGCGTGCACTCCCCGAGATTGATCGAGAGATCATTCAACTCGTTCACTGGGATGGGTTCTCTCTCGCGGACGCAGCGAGGGTCCTCGGGAAGAAGCCAGCGACTGTGCGCAGCAGGTACTCGAGGGCGCGGGCGAAGCTTCGTGCCCACCTGACTGCCGACGTGACGCGATGAGCTGGAAGAATCACCGCATGACGCGTGCTGCATTGATCTTCGTGCCGGTGCTTGTGCTCGTTCTCGCGGGATGCTCCAGCAGCAGTGCGGAACGACTGGACGAAGTACCTCCAGAACTCGAAGGAGTGGCCGGGCCTGAGATGGAGCCAACGGTCGTGTGGTCTGAAGACGGTGAATCGTGGCTGTTCCTCACCTTCGGGAGCTCCACATGCCCGAATGAGCCGCGCGACATCCGCGAAACCGGAGAGCGCGCGTTCGAAGTCACGCTGGAAGCCGCAGGCGGTTTCTCCTGTACGGCGGATATCGGCCCGGCTATGTACAAAGTGCCCGCGCCTGTTTCGCCTGGGGCCCCGGTCACCGTCGACCTCGGCTATGGCGTCACGGTCACCCTCTAAACACATCCCGCTCTGGAGTTCGGCGCTCGCTCCGTGTCGCACAACGCATGGGTTACGAGACGCTTAGGTTACGAGACACCTGCCCCCGGTGGGGAACGCACGACGCAGGGAGCTTGTCTACTCAATCGCTGCCGTTAGTGGAGGAGGTTTTGATGCGTGAGGAACCGAATTGTTGAGTATCCGCGACGAGCCAGGTCAGATCGAGCGTGATCGTCGGCGGAAGCGAGATGTCGGCGGGAGTGATCGTCGGCGGACTGTAGTGGTCGTGCATGGCAGGGTCTCCTATTCGCTGCAGATCGCGACGTCAGTTGGCGCGGACGTAACGACCGTGGTTGTCACGGCGGTCCAGCTTGTCGCCGTACCTGCGGGAAAGCTGGCGTAGCCGTCGAGGGTGACTTCTCGCTCGCCAATGAATTGCCCGGTTTCAGCGTCAATGATCAGGTCATAGCGTGTGTTGGAGGTCGTTTCCACGCGGCCGATTGCGATGCCGGTGGTTCCGTTGAGCGCGGCCTGGTCCTCGGTGATCTCCACGCCGGGGATCTCCGCGACTGCTTTGTAGAGCGCGGCGCGGAAGTCGGCTGGTGCGGTGCCTCCCCGGAGCGCGTCAATGATCCACTGGAGCGCTTGGCCATCGCGGGAAGGTCCGAAATTGCCGTTCAGCTCATAGATCCTGTCGAGGAGTTGACGTGGGTCCCGGGGCAGAGCGTCGTAGTCATCACTGAAGTGCAACCCGTCGAAGTAGCCCCCGATAGTGACGCCACTGGGCGTGGTACCTCCAGGAAAGCGCCGGATGGTGTCCGGCTCGTACTCTTCGTGGACTGCTGCCTCTTGTTCCGCGAACGCTTCTGATCTGGGACCGAAGGTTTGGAACGGTGCACGCGTGCAGCGGATCGATACCCAATCTTCGCTGCGATCCGCGGGCACGTAAAGCTCGTCGTGGGTCTTCTCCAGCGCGGAGACGTCGTCGGAGGGCAGGATCTCCTCTCCGATCCTTTCAGCGTCCTCCGCTTTGAGGGTTCCTGTGCTCGCGAAGACTCCGTCGGTTCGAATGAACAGGTACTGTCCGGGGCCTACAACGGGGTCGCTGACCTTCACGGTGGCGGCCGCTGCGGAACTGAGCACGCTCGCAGCCGCAGGGTCGGCTCCGCCGTTCCAGCCGGCAAATCCCAGCACGTTAGTGGCCACCAGGGCGACGGTCACGCTCGCGGCTCCGAGAGCGGAGAATCCTGCCCAGGCGATGGTGCGCCGGCGGCGCCGAGCCTTTATCGGTGCGAACGCCGTGTCGTCGCCCAGTTGCGCGAAAAGTGCGATCGGGGTCTCACTGTCGATCCGAGCGAACAGCGCGGACCGTCCCCGGGCCAATACCTCAGGGCTTGGGTCACGCGTGTCATCACGTGTGCTGCGGAGAAGCGTCAACTCGTCCATGATCCGTCTCCTGTTCGATGGTTTCGGTCCCCGCGGCGCGGCGCAACTGACGCCGTGCCCGGTTGAGTCTTGAGCGCACGGTGCCAATGGGCACCTGCATGGCGAGTGCTATCGACGCATAGTCGAGGTCGCCCCACGCGTAGAGCAATAGAGTTTCCCGGTCCGATTCCGACAGCCGACGAAGAGCCTTCGCCAGACGTCGAGCAAGGCGCTTAGCGTCAATGCGGGCGCCCGCCTGCTCGATGAAGTCCGGAGTGATCTGTGCCGCGAGATCTGCCGACATGCCTTTCCAGGAGACGGCTTCCAAACGCACGTGCTTGCGCATCAGTCGTGTTGCAATGCCCAGCAGCCAGGGCCGCGCATTCTGCACAGTTATGTCGTAGGCAGAGCGTCGCTCAAACGCCACGAGGAACGTTTCCGACATCACGTCTTCCGCGGCATGGTCGCCGAGCTGTTGCGCCGCATATCGGTAAACCGGCGTCGCATGGCGGCCGTAGAGCTCGTCAAAGACAGCCGGCTCGCGTATCGAGCGTTCAATTACCTCGTTATCGGGGCTCACATCCGTATTGCTCGATTCCGTCGATTCGGTTCACACCAATATTCGTGAAGGCAAACCTCAGCCGCCCTTGATTGCGGATACGAGTATCGAGTCTCGGCGCATTTGTTGCGCGTTGGGAGCCGACGACTATCGTGTTCATACGTTGCAAAGGAGACCGCACGATGGACCCGCTGGCTGTTTGGCATCTGAACGTCGGCCTCATGGCGGCACTCATCTTGACCGTGATGGCGGCCCTCTTCTTCTCGATCCGTCGATTCTTGAGAAGGTATAAGGGCAAAGAAAATCCGCAAAGGGTGGAACGTACGGATCCTTCTCGTGAGGACTAGACGCGGATCAGCGACGTGTCGCATCCCATGGGTTTCGAGACACCGAGGGTACGAGACACTGCAAGTCGCCGATGCGCGAGCAATACACGCGATCTGGCAAATTTCGCCGAAACTGCGGCGGAGAGCCACCTATTCTCAGCTCGTCGCGCTTGTCTTTCTGGCATCCCTTGGCTCGGCCAGCGAACGCCTCCCGATGAACAGCCACGCCAGCGGCCCCACAATCGGGACAAATATCGCAACAAGCGTCCACGCGAGCGATTGGAACGACGAGAGCGATTTAGCGGTACGTGCAATTGAGATCAAGCATACGACGAGCAGAACAAGTATGACCACCACCATGGCCGACCAAGCCACGTCGTACCACGCGGGGAGGAGCGGGTTCACAGGCTCAGGCATGCGCCGAGCCTAATCGCATATGCCCGATCCGTGGAAGAGTCAGTTCGGTCGTTTCAGAACACATGGGTTCCGGGACACCGAGGTTGCGAGACAGTTCGGGCGACCTACCAGGCGTAGACATTCTCGGAAAGCTGCGTTGGGGACTGCTGCACGAATAGGTGACAGTTCTAGTCACGCCGCTAGTGCGACGGTCGTGTTCATGATGGTCTCGAATTCGATGGGCGTCAAACGTCCCAGGGCGGCCTGTCGGCGTCGCCGGTGATAGGTCCGTTCGATCCAGGTCGCGATCGCGATGCGCAGCTGCTCGCGGGTGGTCCAGGAGCGACGGTCGAGGACGTTCTTCTGCAACAGGGCGAAGAACGACTCCATTGCGGCGTTGTCGCCGCATGACGCCACCCGTCCCATTGATCCGACCAGTCGATGACGGGACAGCGCACGCAGGAACTTCCGACTTCGGAACTGGCCGTATTCAACCGGTCGTCGCAACACCGGCGAATCGGGGTATCGGATGAGCGTGTGGGA
>NZ_BMCM01000007.1 GCF_014635185.1 Microbacterium murale | reverse complement strand
GCCGGTCGGCGTGCCACCGGTACCGGGCCTCGCCCCGGCGCATCCCGCGCCGGGCTACTCGTCGCCGGAATCGGTGGCGTACGCCGCCCTGGTCGGCCAGCCGCCGGCGCCCTCTGATTCCGTGCCCGCACTCGACGAGACGATTCCCGCACCTCCCGCACCGCGCATGCCGCAGGCCGCCCCGGTCGCGCCCCCTCAGACAGCGCCGCTCGCCCCGCCGGCAGCGCCGCAGCTCCCGAACGTTCAGCCCGCGATCGCGCAGCCGCCGGCGCCGGCGGTCGGTGACGACGCGTTGATCGCGTTCGTCCCCGGCATCACGCAGGACGGTCCACCGGCGCGAAGCCCGGAAGCTCCCGCAGTGCCGTCCGCGCCCGTCCAGAACCCGGTGGCCCCGTCGGTGCCGCCGGCGACTCCTCACCAGGATCCCGCCGCCGACAACGACGCGTCCGGCGATCTCGGCGATGTCGAGGACACCCGCATCAGCATCCCCGGCCATCGTCTCGTGTTCACGTGGGACGACGGCACGAAGGTCACCGTGTCGCAGCGCACCCTGTTCGGACGCAACCCGGCGCCCGAGGATGGCGCAGTGGCCGTCAACGTGCGCGACGAGACTCTGTCACTGTCGAAGACGCACTTCGAGGCGGCGGCCGAGGCCTCCGGCGGCTGGATCAAGGACCGGCATTCCACGAACGGCACCGTCATCGTGCGCGACGGTGAACGCATCCCGTGCACACCGGGCGAGGCGGTGCGCATCCGTCTCGGCGATGCGATCGAGATCGGTGACCGCATCGTCACGATCGGAGGGTACGCATGACAGCTCCACTGATCGTCTCGGCGGGATCGTCGACGCACATGGGCATGCGTCGCACGCTGAACGAGGATGCGATGCTCGCCAGCGCGCCGATCTTCATCGTCGCCGACGGCATGGGCGGACACGAGGCCGGCGAGCGGGCGAGTGCCGCCGTGGTCGAGGAGTTCGCCCGATTCGCCGGACGGCAGAGCCTCGAACTCGACGATGTGCTCGATGCGCTCAGCCGCTCGCGCCTCGCCGTCGACGCGCTCTCGGTCATGGCCACCGGCCGTGCGGGTACGACCCTCAGCGGCGTCGTGCTCGCCGACGTCGACGGCACGGGTTACTGGTTGAGTTTCAACATCGGCGATTCCCGCACGTATCGGCTGTACCGCGGTGAACTCGAGCAGATCAGCGTGGATCATTCGGTCGTGCAGGAGCTCGTCGAATCCGGCGAGCTCAGCGCCGCCGACGCGGCATCCGATCATCGCCGGAACATCATTACCCGCGCCATCGGCGCGGGGAGCACCGGCGATGCCGACTTCTGGATGTTCCCGGCCGAGCTCGGCGATCGCATCCTGATCTGCTCGGACGGACTCTCCTCCGAGGTGTCGGATGCGCAGATCCAGGAGATCCTGACCGCCGAGTCCGACCCGCAGACCGCCGCCGCCACGCTTGTCGGCGAAGCAGTCAGCGCCGGCGGCCGGGACAACATCACGGTCGTCGTCGTCGACGCGGTCTTCGTCGCGTCCCACCCTGGCGTTCACATGCAGGCGGACGACGACTTCGATGAGAACACGCGGCCTCGCGAGGCCACCGCAGGAGGGATTCGCTGATGCAGACGACCTACCGACCCGGTGACTGGTATGTGCTGGTGGCACCGGGAGCCCTCATCGCCCTGGCGCCCGATGCGCCCGAGCAGCTCGTCTCGACGCTGTGGAAACGGCAGCAGGAGGGCGGCGATCTCGCTGCGGTGATCGACGCGCTCACCGAGCAGGCCTCAGGATCGTTCGCCGCGATGCTGCCCTTCGCCGCCGTCGTCCTGGAAGGACCGGATGCCAGGATCGCCGTGCGCGGCGACGTCACCGTGCAGATCACCGGCCCCGAAGGCACTGAGAGCTTCGCGGGCACGAACGTGACCACGTGGAGTGAGAGATTCGCCCTGAACGCGAACCGGATCGCCGTCACTGCGAGCGATGTCGACGACACCGCGCCCCTTCCGATCACGGGTGGCGTCGTGCGTGCCGCGAACGTCAGCGCCGAGATCGAGCCCGCAGACGTGACGGTGCCGGATGCCGCGCCGACCGATGCTGCGCCGATCGAGGATGCCGACGTCGCGCCCGCCGCGGAGCCCGTGGTCATGCCCGAAGAGCTTTCCGTTGACGAGGCCGTCGACGTGCCGGTGGCGGAGGCTGCCGCTGAGGCGGATGACGCGCCCGTCGAAGAGTCTGCCGTGACACCGGTGACGGAGGATGTCGCCGACGCGATCGACGAACCGGTCGAAGAGGCAGAGCCTGCGACTGCGCAGCTCCCTGCGACTCCGGCTCCGATCGATGACGCCGTCGAAGGCGCGACACTCGTGCCCTCCGACATCTCGGAGACCTCCGACATCGATGAGTTCGAGCAGCTGTTCGGCGCGACGGTCGCGTCGCCCAACGCGATCATGCAGCCGGCTCCCGCTCCGCCCGCACCGCCGGCACCCTTCGGTGCGGCGCCATCGGGCGGCACGGCCGACGGCGACCATGACGGTGCGACGATCTCCGTGGCCGAGGCGCGCGCCATGCGTCAGAACGTCCCGACCTCCGAGCCGGACGCCCCGACCGCGATCCTCCCTGTGGTCTCCGCGGGTGCCGGTCGTGTGCGTGTCTCGACGGGCCAGGTCGTCACACTCGATCGCACGGTCATCATCGGTCGCCGCCCGCGGTCCACGCGTGCGAGCGGCGCAGACCTGCCGCACCTGGTCGCGGTCGAGAGCCCCCAGCAGGACATCTCCCGCAGTCATCTCGAGATCCGCCCTGAGGGCGACACGGTCGTCGTGGTCGACCTGCACACCACGAACGGCTCGACGCTGCTGCGACCCGGCGCCGACCCGCTGCGCCTGCACCCCGGAGAGCAGACCCTTGTGCTCTCCGGTGACGTCGTCGACCTCGGCGATGGCGTCACCGTCACGTTCGAGGATCTTCCGTGAGCAGACCCCCCTCTCCACCGCCGGAGCTTCCCGGCTTCACCTACGTCGAACCACTGGGCACCGGCGGCTTCGCAGACGTCTTCGTCTACGAGCAGCAGATGCCCAGACGCAAGGTCGCTGTGAAGGTGCTGCTCGCCGACAGGATCTCGAGCAGCGCCGCTCAGGAGTTCACCGACGAGGCCAACGTCATGGCGATGCTGTCGACGCATCCCGCGATCGTGACGATCTACCACGCCGGCGTCGCAGTGGATGGCCGCCCGTACCTGGTGATGGAGTACTGCCCGAGGCCGAACCTGCAGGTCCGTGCCCGGAGGGAGCCCTTCTCGGTCGCCGAGGCGCTGCGCGTCGGCATCCAGGTCGCCGGCGCCGTCGAGACCGCGCACCGCGCCGGTGTGCTGCACCGCGACATCAAGCCCGCGAACATCCTCGTCACCGAGTACAACCGGCCGGCCCTCACCGACTTCGGCATCGCGTCGAAGACCGGCGCGGTGACCGAGGCGACCGGCATGTCGATCCCGTGGTCCCCGCCGGAGTTCTTCGCCGATCCGCCGCAGAGCGGACCGCGCTCCGACGTGTTCGCGCTCGGCGCCACGCTGTACACGCTGCTCGCCGGTCGTTCGCCGTTCGAGCGCCCCGGTGAGCGCAACTCCGGTGCAGACCTCATCGAGCGCATCGAGCGCGCACCCCTGCAGCCGCTTACGCGGCCGGACTCGCCGGCGAGTCTGCAGCGCGCGATCGAGCGGGCCATGTCGAAGAACCCCGACGCGCGGTACCCGAGTGCGGTCGCGTTCGCGCGCGCGCTCCAGAAGGTGCAGATCGAACTGACGCACTCGGTCACCCCGATCGACATCATCGACGACCACCCGATCGCGGAAGACCTCGAGGACGAAGCCGACGGACTCACGCGGGTGCGCGACATCGTCAGCATCGACCCGGATGCCGGCGCCACCCGCCCGTCCGCCACGACTCGCCCGTTCGGCAACGCGCAGTCGGTCGCCGGCTCCGATGCCGGTCCGCGGTTCGAACCCGGCCGCCCCGTCCAGTCCGGCGGCATGCAGTCCGGTCCGATCCAGCCCAGCACAGCGCAGCCCGGCGCGGTGGAGGACACCGTCATGCGCGCCCCGTCGGCGTCACCGGCGCCCGCAGCATCCGCTCCCATCGATGATGAGAAGACGCTGATGCGTCCTCCGCGGACGGTCTCGCCGCAGACGCCGACGGTGCCGGGCGTCCAGACTGCGCCGAGCGAATCAGTCGCGAACCCCTCGGCGGACAAGCGTCGTCCCCGGGTAGGTCTGTGGGTGGGGGTCGCTGTCATCGCGGCGGTGGTCATCGGCGGCATGATCGTCGGCGTCAACCTGCTCTCCGGTGCAGGCAGGCCCGACCCGGTCGCGACGCAGGATGAGGTCGTCCCGCAGGATCCGGTGTCCGATGCCGTCCCCAGGGTGGAGGAGCTCACCGGTTCGCGCGACGGCACGGCGTTGACGTTCACCTGGACGAACCCGTCACCGGAGGACGGCGATCTGTATCTGTGGAACACCGTCGATCTCGCCGGATCCGGCAAGGCCGAGACGACCGACAAGACGACCGTGACGTTCCAGGGTGCCTCGGCGGGGCAGGTCTGCGTCGACGTCGTGCTGCGCCGCGGCGATGGACGCGCCTCGGAGCCGGTGCGGGGGTGCGTCGAGTGAATCCCCGCATCGAGGGAGGCGGCGGGACTCGCGACGCGACGATCTGGGAGATCGAGGACGAGACAGAGGCGATCGAGGGGCTCGATGAGAACGGCCGTCCTGACCCGGCGTACGCCGCGGCACTCGGCCTGCTTCCCGCCCCTCTCGGACGTCGCGCCGTCGCACTGGTCTGCGATGTAGCCATCTGGGTGATCGTTCAGCTGCCGCTCTGGATCGGCGCAGTCCCCCTGCTGCTCAAGCTCGCGAGTGGGTCGATATCGCCGTACGGATTCATGAACCATCCCGGCTTCGTGCTCGCCCTGGTCATGGCGGCGGTGACGGTGTTCCTGACGCTGGTGCTCAGCGTGCTGCAGCTGGTGATGCACGGGCGCAGCGGGCGCACGATCGGCAAGGCGATCGTCGGCATCCGCAGCGTGAACGTGCGCACGCTGGAGCGCCCCGGCATCGGGTGGGTGCTGCTGCGTTACCTGCTGCTGTGCGCGTCGAACCTCATTCCGCTGTTCGGGCCGGTGCTCCTCCTGTTGTCGCCGCTGTTCGATTCAGAACGCCGCAGGCGCGGGCTGCACGACAAAGCCACGCAGATATGGCTCATCGACGTGAAGCAAGGGCTGAACCCGTACGACCAGAAGCGTCTGCGTGTGGCGCGAAAGCTCGTGAAGGCCGAGCCGGCGCGGGAGCGGTCGGTGCTGCCTTCGCTCGCCACGCCGACCGATCCTTCGCAGCAGCCGGCATATCGTCCTGGCAGCCGGGTCAGCGCCGGCGTCATCGGCATCGCCCGACCCCACACTTCGGACGAGCGCCCCGAGATCGGCCTTCCGCGAACGACACCACAGCCACCTGCCGCATCGACGGAGCTCGGCAAGCCGGTGTTCGGCGGTTACCGCCAACCCGACGACGAGCGGGCAGTGGAGCCCGCGCGAGACGTCGCTCCCGTCGAATCACCACTGCCGCCGGTTGAACCGGCGCCCGTGGCCGCGCCGCAGCCTGCTGCGATCGTGTACTTCGGCCTGCGCCTCGACACCGGTGAGAGCGTCCCGGTGACTGAGCCGCTGCTGTTCGGGCGCAACCCGGATGCGGCGCTCCACCCTGGCGCACGCGCGGTGCCGCTCGATGACGAGAGCAAATCGCTCTCGAAGACCCATCTGCTGGTGCGTCCGGTGGACGGGGGCCTGGAGGTCACCGACTGCGGCTCGACGAACGGATCCGGGCTGGCCAGGGCCGGCGTCGAGTACGTCATCGACGCAGGTGTGCCGGTCGTGACCGTCGAAGGAGACACGATTCGTCTCGGCGACCGCAGCGCGGTCGTGGTTCGAGTGTGATTGAGGGAGACGAATGAGACTCAAACTGACGCTGCACCGCCAGGCAGGCGATCCGGTCGACATCGTGATCACCACGGATTCGACCGCGACTGCCGGCGATGTGGCGCGCCACATCGCCGAGGCGGACCCCACTCGGTCGATTCCGGTCGCAGAGGGCGACGTGCTCACGCTGGCCGTCGCTCCGCCGATGGCCGAGCGGCTGGTCCCGCTGCAGCCGGACATCCCGATCGGAGAAGCGGCGATCGGCTCCGGCTTCGCGGCATCCATCCTCAATTACGGTCCGGACTATGTCTCCACCGGTCAGCGCGAGGTGGTCGGCGTGCTGCGCGCGATCGCAGGACCTCTCACGGGTCAGGAGTTCCCCATCTCGTCCGGCCAAGTGGTCCTGGGGCGCGACAGCGGCAGCGACGTCGTCCTCGCCGATTCGATGGTCTCCAAGCGCCACGCGCGGATCGAAGCCGGCCAGCACATCGAGGTGGTCGACCTCAACTCCGCCAACGGCGTGATCGTCGACGGCGTCGCCGTGCAGCGGGTCCGCCTCGAAGAGGGCGAGCCGTTCGTCATCGGCGCGACGACGCTCGTCCTGCGCCTCGCCCGGTCGTACGACGGCACGGCCGCCGAAGAGCCGATCATCGAGCGCGGCGGCGGACTGATGTTCAACCGGAGTCCGCGCGTCGAGGTGCGCTACCCGGGCTCGGGCTTCAAGGCGCCGCGCATCCCGACCGAGAAGCTCGGCAAGATCTTCCCCTGGCCCATTCTGATCACGCCGATCATGATGGGTGCGGCGCTCTATGCGCTCAACGGCAACCCCCGTTCGCTGCTGATGATCGTCATGACGCCGTTGATGGCGCTCGGCAACATCATCAACCAGTCGGTGCAGGAGAAGAAGAGCTCCAACCACGAGTTCGTGCTCTTCGAACGGCAGTACGAGGAGCTCGAAGAGCAGTTCTTCCGCGGCAAACCCGAAGAGGAGCAGGCGCGCAACGCCGAGGCGCCACCGGTGGCCGAGGTGTTCGACCATGCCATGAGGCTCGGGCCGATGCTGTGGACCAGGCGCCCAGAGCACTGGAATTTCCTCGGCCTGCGGCTGGGCAGCTGCACACTGCCCGCCCGCAACATGATCGCCGAGATGGACACGCCAGAGGGGCTGCCGGAGTTCCTCGAGCGGATCGAACGGCTGCAGGAGCGCTACAAGTCCGTCGATGACGTGCCGATCTTCGAGCTGTTCGCGGATGCCGGATCCGTCGGAATCGCGGGACCCCAGGCGCTCGCGGCCGACGCGATGCGGGGAATCGCCGTCCAGCTGTTCGGCCTGCATGCTCCCAACGATGTGGTCTCCGTGGCCTTCGCGGACTCGGCATGGACGGCCGAGCTCGACTGGCTCAAGTGGATGCCGCACACGTCCAGCGAGAAAAGCCCGTTCCAGGGCGTGGCGCTCGCCGACTCCGCACCGACGGGAGGGGCGCTGCTGAGCATGCTGGAGGACTACGTGCAGCGCGCCGCATCGGGCGGCGCCGACAACAACGAACCGCGCGGTCCCTTCAAGGACGACTGGAACCCGCTGCTGTACGGCACCGACGTGTCTCGCGCTGCGAGCGATCACAAGAAGACGGTGCCGGTTTCGGTCATCGTGTTCGTCAGCAGCGATGCGCCGGTCGATCGTGGACGCCTCACGGATGTGCTGGACCGCGGCGCCGACCACGGTGTCCACGCCGTGTTCGTCTCGCCGACCGTCGAATCGCTCCCTGCGGTCTGCCGCAGTTACATCGACGTGACGACCGGCCTCGAAGCGGCCAGGGTCGGGCTCGTGCGCACCGGCGAGAACTTCGAGGACGTGCGGATCGAGGGCGTCTCCAATGCCTACATGCACATGCTTGCCAAGCGCATGGCGCCGGTGGTGGACGCCAGCACCGTCGTGCACGATGCCTCCGACATCCCGAGCACGGTGGGGTTCCTGCAACTCGTGGACCCCGCGATCGCCGAGGACCCCCAGGTCGTGATCGAGCGGTGGCGACAGAACAACACGATCGTCGACCGGTCTCCGACCCCGAGGCCGAGATTGAAGAAGGCCGGCAATCTGCGGGCGATCATCGGCCAGGGCGCGAGCGATGCCATGGCGCTCGACCTGCGGACGCATGGCCCGCACGCTCTCGTCGGCGGCACGACCGGTGCCGGAAAGTCGGAGTTCCTGCAGGCCTGGGTGCTCGGCATGGCCGCAGCCCACAGTCCCGACCGCGTGACGTTCCTGTTCGTCGACTACAAGGGCGGATCGGCCTTCGCCGACTGCGTCGAGCTGCCGCACTGCGTGGGTCTGGTGACCGACCTGAGCCCGCACCTCGTGCGCCGCGCGCTCACGAGCCTTCGAGCCGAACTGCACCACCGTGAGCACCTCCTGAACCGCAAGAAGGCCAAGGATCTGCTCGAGCTCGAGAAGCGTCAGGACCCGGAATGCCCCCCGGCGCTCGTGCTCGTGATCGACGAGTTCGCTGCCCTCGCATCCGAGATGCCCGAGTTCGTCGACGGGGTCGTCGACATCGCGCAGCGCGGCCGATCCCTCGGCATCCACCTGATCATGGCGACCCAGCGTCCTGCCGGCGTCATCAAGGACAACCTGCGTGCGAACACCAACCTGCGCATCGCCCTGCGCATGGCGGACGAAGACGATTCCCGCGACGTCGTCGACGATCCGGTGGCGGCGACCTTCCCCGCATCGATCCCCGGTCGCGGGATCGCGAAGACGGGCCCCGGCCGGCTCGTACCGTTCCAGTCGGCCTATGCCGGTGGCTGGACGTCGGAAGACGAGACCGGCGCCGTCGAGGTGCGGGCATCGGAACTGCGATTCGGATCGACCGCGGATTGGGAGCCCGATCGCCCTGCGGAAGCGGAGACGCACGACGAGGACCTCGGCCCGAACGATCAGAAGCGCATCGTCTCGACGCTGATCCGTGCCCGCGAGGTCGCGGCGCTGCCGCATCCGCGTCGTCCGTGGCTCGACGATCTCGCTGCAGTCGTCGAACTCGAGGATCTGGAGAACGAGGGCGACACGCGAATTCCGATCGCCATGATGGATGTGCCGGAGAAGCAGGTGCAGGAGCCGGCGGTGTTCGTGCCGGATCGTGACGGTTCGCTGGTCGTGTACGGAACGTCGGGATCGGGCAAGTCCACGGTACTCAAGACCATCGCCACCGCTGCGGGCATGCGTCCTGATCGTGGACGCGTACAGGTGTACTGCATCGACTTCGCGTCCGGTGCACTCGGGCCCCTGGCCGAACTGCCGCACGTCGGCTCGGTAGTGGACGGTGCAGATGCCGAGCGGATCCAACGCCTGTTCCGCACGCTCGATCGCGAGATGGATCGTCGCTCGGCCGCCTTCTCGGCTGCGAGCGCGGCAACGGTCCAGGAATATCGCGACATCGCCGATCCGAACATGCCGCGCATCCTGCTGCTGCTCGACAACTTCCCCGAGTTCAAGAAGGACTGGGAGTACGCGCCGGGTCGTGCACCGTTCTATCGCACCTTCATGCGCATCCTCGGTGAGGGGCGGACGCTCGGCGTGCACACGGTGATCACGGCGGACCGCGGCAACGCGGTGCCCAGCGCCGTCGCATCCAACATCTCCCGCCGCGTCGTGCTGCGCATGGGTGACGAGAGCCAGTACATGCTGCTGAGCGCGCCGAGGGACATCCTCGACGAGCAGTCCGCTCCCGGGCGGGCGATCATCGACGGGCACGAGACGCAGATCGCGGTGCTGGGCGGCACGACGAACGTGGTCGAGCAGACCAAGGCGCTGCGCGCACTGGCAGAGCGACTGCGTTCTCAGGGCGTCCGCGACCTGCCTGAGATCGGTGCCCTGCCCACCATGGTGCCGGTCACGGACATGCCGGCGACGGTCGACGCGATGCCCGTGTTCGGCGTCGCGGACGACACACTAGAGCCGCGCGGGTTCGAGCCGATCGGATCCTTCGTGATCTCCGGTCCGCCGGCCTCGGGCAGGACGAACGCGCTGAGGGCGTTGGTCGTGGCCATGGAGCGCTTCGACCCGAACGTGCGCATGTACCACCTCGGCAGCCGGCGCTCCGAGCTCAAGGACTTCCGTCCATGGGTGCGCAGTGCGATCAAGCCGGAAGACGAGAAGGAGCTCGTCACAGAGCTCGCCGAGCTCGTCGCCGGCGATACGGTCGACGGGCGCATCATGATCGTCATCGAAGACATCCCGCACCTGGCGGACGGACCGGCCGACCGGCCGATGCGCACGCTGCTGCAGGCGATGAACAACAGCGACCATCTGCTCATCGGCGAGGCCGAGATCAGCCGCGCCAGCGGAAGCGTCGGTGTGCTCGGCGAGTGGAAGACCGGTCGGCAGGGCATCATCCTCAAGCCGGACACCTATGACGGCGAATCGATCTTCAAGACGGCGTTCAGTCGGGTCAAGAGGTCGGACTTCCCCGTCGGGCGCGGAATCTTCGTGCAGGCCGGTCGCATGGTGACGATGCAGATGCCGTTCGTCCCCGAGCAGCCCGAAGCCCCGGCTGTCGCTGTCGTCCCGGCTGCCGTTGCCGTCGCGCAGACCCCTGCCGGTTCGGTGGATTCGGCGATGGGTAGCGGTGACATGGGTAGCGCTCCCCGTTTGCGGGAGCGCAATCGTTGACTAATCTCATTGACGAGGCCGAACGGGCCTGAACAGGGCCAGACAGGCCGGAAGACGAACGCGGGAGGCAGTTCTCATGGCACATGACTTTGGTGCAACGTACAGCGAGATGGAAAGCGCAGCTCAGCGCCTTCGTGACGGTCGCACGACCGTCACGGACACCCTGAAGGAGCTCCAGGGCGTCATCGAGGACCTGGTGCAGGACGGGTTCAAGACCGAGAACGCGTCGGGTCAGTACTCGACCGCTTACGACGAGCTGACGTCCTCGCTCGACGACGCCGCAGAGGCCGTCAACGACATGGCCACGGCGCTCGACCAGATGGCCGACAAGATCCGCGACTCCGACCAGCTCTGAGTTCGCACAGCATGAGGCCGTGGTGGCCGGTCCCGGGGGACTGGTGACCACGGCCTTTCGCCGTCCCAGATCAACCGCGGACGAGCGACGAATAGAATCGGGAACATGAGCGGATCACAGAGCTATTGGTACAACCTGTCGAACCAGACGGTGACACGTGCCGACGAGCGTCCGTCTGAGGACACCATCGGACCGTTCGCCACGGCCGAAGAGGCTGCGGATTCGCCCGCCGTGCTGTTGGAGCACGCGCGCGCCTGGCTTGACAGTGAAGAGAGCGAGCCGTTCCGGGCCATGGCCGAGGAGAGCGGCGACGACACCGACTACGCGTGATGGCGATGGCATGAGGGGGAGTCGTCGCGCCGCCGCGCTTGTCGCAGCCGCACTTGTGGTCGCTCTGGCGGGTTGTTCTCCGGCACTGCCGGAGTCGGTCGTTCCGGATACGAAGGTCGTCGTGGGATGGACCGGTGCGTTCACGTCGACGAACGCGGCCGCATCGCCGACGGCCGGCAACATCGACATCGCCCAGATGATCAGGGGCGATTTCGGCGACGTCGTCGACGGCGATTTCGTACCCGACGAGGGATTCGGCACGGTGGAGATCGTCAGCGACGACCCGTTCACGGTGCGCTACGACCTCGCCGAGCCGTCGTGGTCGGACGGCACCCCGCTCGACGCAGCGGATCTGCTGGTGGGCTGGGCGGCCTCTGCGGGGTACTTCGATCAGGACGGTGAGGGCGAGACGGATGCTGCCGCACCGGATGCTGCGGACGACGACGTCCCGAGCATCGACGAGTTCGCACGATCGGTAGACGTGACGTCCGCGCATCCGAGAAGCGACTGGCAGAGCGCCGTGACCGTGCCGGTGCCCGCGCACGTGCTCAGCGCCCGCGCTCTCGGCATAGATGACTCGATGGAGGCGAAGCAGGCCGCCATCACGGCGATCCAGACCCATGACGACGCCGCGATCCAGAAGATGGCCGACGTGTGGAACGAGGGGTTCGCGTTGGATGGCGGGAAGGTCGCGGACGAGCTGCTGCTCTCCAGCGGCCCGTTCCGAGTCGATGAGGTGGCAGACGGCGGTCAGCAGGTCGTTCTCGTGCCGAATGCCGCGTACGGCGGGCTCACGCCGCCGCAGGTGGCGCGCATCGAGCTCGTGCCTGGCGGCGATGACCCGCTCGCCGCCATGGGAAACGAACTGGATGTCGTGCAGACCACCCCTGTGGCGGCGAACAAAGAGCCGATCCGCGCGCTCGAGCGTCGAGATCTCGTCGTCAGCACCACCCGTGACGGAACGGTCTGGGCCGTCCTGCTGAAACCTACGGGTGTGTTCACCGGTGTGCAGGCGCGAACGGCGTTCCTGCATGCCGTGCCGGCGAGCGACCTGATCGAGCGGGGCGCAGGAGAGTGGCGCACCGCCTACTCGCCCACCACATCGATGACGACGTCGGCTGAGTCACGCGCGTACGAGGTCGTCAACGAGGACTCGGGCTTCACCCAGGCGCTCGGCACCACTCAGGGCGAGCCGCCGCTGGAGCGCGAAGCCGCAGGCATCGCAGCGGGAGCCCCGGTCTGCGTGCTCTACGACCGTGCGAGCGAGTTCGCCGTCGGGGCGTTCGCAGGGATGCGGGATGCTGCGGCAGAGGCCGGCTGGACGATCACGGACTGCAGCGCAGATGACTTCGATGCCGCCCTCGAACAGCGCAGCTGGGACGCGGTGATCGCTCGAGTACCGCTCCCGCAGACGCCCGGCGACATCGCGGCCCAGTGGGGCAGCGACAGCGCGGCCTCGATCGTCCGTCAGTCGGATCCTGATCGTGACGCGCTGATCGCGCAGCTCGCAGAGACGACCGATGTGTACGAGGCGCGGGATCTTCTGGCGAAGATCGAGGCGACTATCGTCCGGGCGGCTGTCGCGCTTCCGATCACGGGTGGACCGGTGCTCACGATCGTCGATCGTGATGTGACGGGTGTCGTGCCTCGCAACGGAGCGGTGGCGTCGCTGACGTCGGACGTCTCGCAATGGGCGGCAGTGCCGTGATCGGCGACATAGGCCGGTCTGCCCTGTGGGTTGCTCTCCCCATCGCGAGTGAGCGCCTGCGACGCATAGGGTCTTCTTTGGAGGTTGTGCCGTGGGAATGATGTTGCCGAATGAGCTTGTCTGGGTGATGGAGAAGCTGGGTTTTGAGTGGCCGGACATTGACGAGGATGAGGTCCGTAAGGGATCAACGCTCGTGCGGAATCTGGGAACCGATCTGGAGTCGGTGATCCAGGCGGTGGACCGGAAGATGAATGGCGATCTGACCGCAGCGATGCGGGGACAGACTGGGCCCGCGACCGTCAGCGCATGGAACACGAACCGTTCGCAGAATCTGCAGAAGCTGATCGACATCATGCCTCCGGCGGCGACCGCGATGGATGTCGGTGCGGAGGCGATTCTGGCATTGAAGCTGAAGGTGATCTTCGATGTGACCACGACGATGATCGCGTTGGTGGGGATGTTGACGAATCCGATCACCGCATTGGGCGCAGGTCCGATGCTGTTGATCAAGAAGAAGCTCTTGAACGCGGCGGTCGATATCGCGGTGGAGCAGTTGCTGGAGCAGCTGTTGCCGATGGCGATCGAGCCGATGTCGCAGCAACTGCCGGCGGTGATAGATGCGATTCTCGATGCGCCGATGGTGGAGGGTGCCGCGGGGGATTCAGATGAGTTCTACGCGGACCTGCAGGCATTGGAGGACGCGCAGACCGAGATGAAACTGCATGGTGAAGATATCTCGACGCTGACGTCGACGTTCTTCACGGAGTTCTCTGCTCTTGACTTTGGAGGAGACGCCTGATGTCTGCATTCGGACGCGCGTTCGCTGACCTGTGGCACGCGATGGTCAAGGGCGGCAAGGACGCGAACGTCAGACTCCCTGAGGTCGCCCGCAAGGTGGATGATCATCTCGAGGACTTGAAGCAGAAGGTGAAGCTTCTCGACGGCACCGACGCCCCCGATCTGACGGGAAGCCGAACCAACCGAGTGGATCGCACGACCACCGAAGCGCTGTATCGCGGGGACAACCGTCCGCCCAGCACGATCTTCGAAGAGGGCTTCCAGGTGCGGGATGCGAGCAACAACGACTACAACGACTTCGTGCGTCACAACACGCATTCGAATTTCGTCAGTACCACCACCAGTCCGGACCTGAACTGGCCCGCGGCTTACCGCTACTCCGTCGATGCGCCGGGCGGCATCGATGCTGATGCCACTATTCCGGACAATCCGTTCGGCCCGAACTCGTTCCGGCCGGAGCGAGAGATCACCTTCCAGGGTGGGATTCCCCGCGAGAACATCGTGGGTGCGCATCCCGTCGGCCCTGGCGGAACGCTGGGCGATTGGGTGCCGAACCCGCACTACAGTGGTGGAAGATGAGCGACCTCGATATGGACGGGAAAGAACCGCACATGACGACACCCACCGCGCCGCCCGTCACGGACGCGCTCCGCGCAGAAGCCCGTGCGAATCCGGGCGGGTGGGTGTACGCAATCGATCCGGAGTTCGCGGGCCTCGAGACCGTGCCGCCAGAGGGCATCATCGGAGCGTGGCGATCCGATGAAGCAGGCGAGTTGAGTGGTGACTTCACTCCTAATCCTCGATATGTGCCGTCCCCGGCTGCACGTGGCTGGGTCACCCCGACCACCAAGCTCGAGCGCGTGCTGCAGCTCGCGCGGGCCGGACACGCCACGAGCGAGCAGTTGGACCAGGAGTTCGCTGCCGCTGATGTCGTCATCTTCAGCCGCCCTGAAGGCGGACTCTTCCTCGCTGCCGCGAAAGACGGTGGTCGCCTCGCGTACGCTTTCACCGACGTGGAGAAGGCGGCAACCTCCGGGTACACGGACTTCACCACGATCCGTGGCCGTGAATACGCCGAATCGCTGCCGGAAGGCGTTCGGATCGCCCTCAACCCCGGAAGCGAAGTCGCCCTCGTCATCGAACCCGCCGACATCCTGAAAGCATGACCGGCGGTTCGCGCGCGATCCAGGTGATGCGTGAAGGGATCGTGCGAGATGCCACCGTCACGTGGCGGTTCGAGGAGCCGTATTCGTGGGTGGTGGAGATTCACTGTTCCGGATTCGGTACGGCCACCGCCCGCGCGGACGACGCCTTCGAGGGGCTCTGCGATATACGGGAAGAACTCGAGCCGTACGGGTGGCGGATCGGTGTAGCGGGCGCACAGGCCGATGTGTGGCCGAGCGGAATGGCCCGTGACCAGGGCGGCGGCCAGCGGGCCTATCGGATGACGCCGGAGAGCGTCGGAGATCTCGTGGACACTTTCGAACCGGTGGATCCGTCGACGGTGACCACGGTGGCCCTGCAGCGCGCCGAGACGGACCGTCTTTACGAAGCGATCCGACGTCGGGCGCACACGGACTGACCCGGACGCACAGCGTTGTCACCGGTGCGCTGTCAGTCAGTCGCGATGGGCCACCTTTCGGAGAGGTACGACCAATGACTGAAACGTCCGATTTCGCCGTCGTGCGCGACCGGCTCCGACTGCAGATGTTCGATGCCACTGAGCTGGGCATCCTCGACTTGACCACGTCGCCGGAAGAGATGCCACGGGTGCAGTTCGTGGCGGCCGAGCTGTACATCGGCCTCCAGATCGGTGATGAAGCAGTGGTCACGGTCGCACAGGCGGATGCCTGGGATGTGTCCTTCACGGACGCATTGAAGGCGGCGTTCGAATCGCTGCCTCCGCTCGAGATCGGTGCGGATCGCGGTGTGACGGAGATCACCGATGAGCAGCAGGTCGCCGCCCTGTTCCTCGACCCCTCTCGTGCCGCCGGATTGGAAGTCTCCGGTGACCTTGCGATCGTTCCGCTGGCGCAGACGCGGGTGGTCGTCACGGGCACCGACGATGAGCGCGGATTCGCCAGGGCCATCGAGGTCGCCGACGAACTGCTCGCGGAGGGTGCGCGTCTGGCGAGCATCCATCCGATCGGCAGTCACAACGGTCAGTGGTCTCCGTTCCCATGGCGCGACCGCTTCCCTGCGCTCGCAGAAGCGATCAGCCGCGTCACCCGCGAGTTCGGGGTGCGTGCGTACAAGGAACAGGAGTCTGCGCTCGACGCGGGCGATGTCCGCGTGCTCGAGCCCAAGCTCGACAAGCTTGAGACGGGAGGCACGGTGACTTTCGCGACCTGGCTCAGTGGCACTGCGGCGCTGCTGCCCGTCGTCGACAACGTCTTCATCGCCAGCGCTCAGGGGCAGATCGGGGTCATGGGTTTCGCGCAGTTCATCGAGCAGGCCGGTGACGCGGTCGTCCGCACGGAGCTGGCACCGATTCGGTATTACATCCCCGAGACCGTCAAGATCAGCGCGTAGGGCGGCTCATCGCACGCGCTCATGGGCTGATCTCCCCATCGCGCATCCATCGTCGGCCTCGGTAGTTTCATTGCGGAGGTGCTGCCGTGGGAATGATGCTTCCGGACGAACTGATCTGGATCATGGACAAGCTCGGCCTGGAATGGCCCGACATCGACGAGGATGAGGTGCGCCGGGCGGCGACGCTCGTGCGCGGCTATCGCGACGACATGGAGACGCTCGTCCAGGCCGCCGATCGCCGCATCAACGGCGACATCGCGGCTGCCATGAAAGGCAAGATCGGCACGGGCCACGTCGAGGCGTGGAACCGGAACAGATCCGAGAACGTGCAGCAGCTGCTCGATGTTCTGGGCCCCGCGAGCACCGGGATCGACATCGCGGCGGACATCGTGCTCGCGCTGAAGATCAAGGTGATCGCCGAGGTCACTCTGACCTTGATCCAGCTCGTGCCGCTCCTGGCGGCCGGTCCGTTCGGTGCGGGCGGTGCCGCAGTGCTCATCCTCGTCCGCAAGAAGCTCTTCTCGATGGCGATGGAGGCGACGCTCGAGCAGGTCATCAACGAGGTGCTTCCGCTCGCGCTTGACCCGCTCGCCGAGAAGGTCCCCGGCATGGTCATGGCACTGCTGGACGCTCCGGTCGTCGAGGACAACGTCGGTGACGTCGACGAGTTCTACGCGGACCTGGTGGCGCTCGATCAGGCCGCCGATGACATGGACGCACATGCGGTCGATGTCGAAGAGCTCACCGATCGCCTGCTGGCCGATCTCTCAAATCTTCAGATCTCGGGGGCGTGACAACGTGCAGTTGAAGCAGCTGATGAGGGAACTCGTGGATGCCGTCGATGGCGCCGGACGAGAGTTCAAGACCGGGTTCGCCGGCGCATTCCGCAAACGCGGTGGCCGTCATCGTGCGGATGCCGACGCCATCCGCGGTCTCGATCGACGAAGCGCGGACAGCGTGCCCAGGCATCGCGCGGAGCCGACGACGTCCCACGCGAAGAAGTACGACGTCCTCAGCGACGTCAGCCGAGGGGTCGAGTCGCACGGACATGTCGCGAGGCATGCGAAGCCGGACTACAACCCCATGCAGGACCTCGGCCGCTCGATCGGCAAGAGCGTTCATGACATCCCGGGCGACATCGTCGACGAGATCAAAGGTGTGCCCAAGACGGTTCCGAAGCAGCTGGTCGAGGAATTGTACGAGGATGCCATCGGACAGGACGATCCTGACAAGTACGGGCGGAAGGACGGCGACATGCGGTTCCTCGCGCCGTCGAGTGAGTCGGGCGACCTCAGCGGGCTCGGTCAGGGTGAGCTCGAGAGCCGGCTGGGCCTGGACCCGGGTGCGCTGGACGGAGCGACGGTCGAGGTCAAGCCGATCCCGGATTCACGATTCGTCAGCGTGGAGATCGACTATCCGGGACAGGACTGAGCGCATGGGCCTGCGTGGAGTGGGAAGTGCTACCCATAGTGATCTTCACCTCGTCTGCTTACAGTCGGTGCAGGAGGAGGTTGTGCCGTGGGAATGATGTTGCCGAATGAGCTTGTCTGGGTGATGGAGAAGCTGGGTTTTGAGTGGCCGGATATCGACGAGGACGAGGTCCGCAAGGGCTCTGTTCTGGTGCGTAATTTCGGGACGGATCTGGAGACGGTGATTCAGGCTGTCGACCGCAAGATGAATGGCGATATGGCTGTCGCTCTGCGGGGTCAGACGGGTCCTGCGACGGTGAGCGCGTGGAATACGAATCGTTCGCAGAATCTGCAGCAGCTGATCGACATCATGCCACCGGCGGCGACGGCGATGGACGTCGGTGCGGACGTCATCTTCGGTTTGAAGATGAAGGTGATCGTGGATGTGACGACGACGTTGGCGAGTCTGTTGTTGATGTTGACGAATCCGATCAGTGCGTTGGGTGCTGGTCCGATGCTGCTGATCAAGAAAAGACTGTTGAACGCGGCGGTGGATGTGGTCGTCGAGCAGTTGTTGGAGCAGTTGGCGCCGATGGTGATTGAGCCGATGGCGGAGAAGTTGCCTGCGGTGATCGATGCGATTTTGGATGCGCCGATGGTTGAGGGTGCGGTGGGGGATTCGGATGAGTTCTATGCGGATATGACGGCGTTGGAGGATGCGCAGGAGGCGATGAACGTGCATGGTGCGGATATCTCGACGTTGACATCGAACTTCTTCGCGGAGTTCTCTGCGCTCGACTTCGGAGGTGACGTCTGATGGCCAAGCCTGGACAGATATTCAGGAGAGTCGTTGACTCTGTGCTTGACGGTGGGATGAGCGCGCAGAGACTGCGGGGCATGACGGACAACCTGGGTGTGCATTTCGGCGACGTCAACACGAGGACGGGTCGCATCGACGTCTTCGACGGCTCCGGTGGGAACGGCGGTCCGATGCATGGCCCAGACCTCCCCAATCCGAGTGGGGACGGGCCTGTCGAGTTCCGCATTCCGGAAGGAGCGACCGACGCGGAGACCGCGCAGTTCCACGACTACGTGAATCGCAGCAACCAGTACCTCGCCGACGGTTCGTTGTCGGATTCTGGCCGCGTGAGCACCGCCGGGGAGATTTCCCGTGAAGCTCGTAGAGAAGCCCGACTCGAGCGGCTTCGCGCGGAAGCGGCCGGCACGCCGTATGACGGCGTCGCAGCCCACGTGCCCGATTCGACCTGGGTCGGCCAGGGCAAGCCTCCTGGGTGGGGTGACTACACTAGTCGTGTGAACTCGAGCCTCGCCGGGCAGGTCAATCGCTATCCGGTGGGGCACAATCCGACGATCTTCATAGTGAGGGAATGATGAGCGACTGGCCCACACGAATCGTCGAGCTGGTGCGCGTCAAAGAGCGCATCGCGAGTCTCGATGTCGATCGGATCTTCCCTTATACCCTGCCGGCCGTCGCGGCGTCGTCAGCGCGGCTGGACGAGCTGGAGGAGGGCACCGGCCTGATCCTCGACCTCGGCCACCGGTCGTTCCTGGAATCCGCGAACGGCTGGCCCGCGTTCTTCGAGACGCAGGACCTGCTGAGCGTCGAGCAGCTGGCGGCAGGCGCCCACCGTGACGTGTTCACAGCCTGGATGCAGTCTGCTCCGCCCCAAGCGGTCGCCGAGGGATACTCAGCGGCGACGCTGCTGCCGATCGCCGTGGACCTCGAGATGCCGTTGTTCGCAGCGATGCCAGTCGTCGATGGGCGCGTGGCCAGCCAAGTGCTCTCGATGGACCCTTCCGGTATCATCGATGCCTTCGATTCGTTCGAGGAATACTTCGATTCCACGATCGCATACACGCGGCGAAACCTGGCCGACTTCGAATCGGGTGCTTACCGTCTCTGAACGATCCCTCGATGCGAGCTGACCATCGTGTTGCCTGAGATCTGAGCTGATCTCTTCCCGAAGGCTGTGTCGGCTGAAGCCGACTTGACGCGCATCCGGGCTGATCCCGTGGCAGGATATTCGCCAGGGGGTCGTTACGTGACTGAAGTGGATGGTGCTACGGCGCTGGACGAGGATGCCGAGCCGAGGGTGATGCGCGAACCCGCACCGCTCCGGCTCGAGTTCGCCGGAGAATGGCACGACCTGCCGGCGGACAGACCGTTCATCATCGGACGCGAGGGCGACCTCGAGGTCGATGACAATCCCTACCTGCACCGGCACTTCCTGGAGTTGCAGCACCGCGACGGCTTATGGTGGCTGGCGAACGTCGGAGTGCGACTCGCGGCCACGATCTCCAGTGCCGGCGGGGCAGTGCAGTCGTGGCTGTCGCCAGGGGCGCGGATGCCGCTCGTCTTCGAGCGCAGCGTGATCGTGTTCACCGCGGGGCCGGTGACCTACGAGCTGAGCCTGCACACCGAGCAGGCTCCGTACGAGGTCTCCCACCAGGTCGAGTGGTCGATGAGCGGTGAGACGACCGTCATGCCGGCCAGCTTCACGGCGCTGCAGAAGCAGCTCATGGTCGCGCTCGCAGAGCCGATGCTCCGCCGTGAGGGCGTCAGCATGAACGAGCTGCCCTCCTCGAGCGATGCCGCCAAGCGCCTCGGATGGACGATGAGCAAGTTCAATCGCAAACTCGACAACGTCTGCGACAAGCTCGACCGCATGGGTGTGCAGGGCCTACGCGGCGGTCCTGGAAAACTCGCCACCAACCGCCGGGCCAGACTGGTCGAGTACGCCGTGACCTCGCAGGTCGTCACCCGGGCGGATCTGCCACTTCTCGACGATGACGCGCTGCGCGATCAGCACGATCCGGACGGCGACTGACCGTCGTGAACGAGGACTGGGCACGGCTGTGCAGGCTGCTCGACGATGATCCGCAACTCGTCGCCGCGGTGATCCATGCTGTCGATGATCCCTGGCTCGTCATGATCGAAGGGCTCGACGACGCCGGTGCGCTCGCCTATCTGGAACCGGGGGACACCGGAGCACAACTCGCCGATGCCCTCGCCGGTCTGCCGCGCATCTTCGCCACCGCAGTCGACCTCGACGCGGTCGGGGATGTCGACTCAGACCTCGCGACGGCCGTGGCCGTCGCGAACGAGATGCTCGACGAGCACGGCCTCGCGCTGGTGTATCTCGAGGAGGAACCCGACGCCTATCCTCTGGTCGCTGTGGCGGCCGACGACGCAGAGGAGATCGTCGCTCTCGCAGGCAGGCTCGGGCACGTCGCCCGCACGCACTGACCTGCTCGTCAGCGCATCGCGTCGGCGAGGTGCCGTGAGTCGGTACTGAGCACTTTCACGATGATTCCCCGCTGGCGCAGATCGGTGATCGTGCGGGTTTCTTCGTCGCGGTCGCGCCCGAGGGCATGCACGTTCGTGACGACCAGCACATCGCCCTTGCGCAGCGTCACGATGAAACGAGCGAGACGGTCGCTCCAGCTTTCCAGGATGTCCGGCGCCGGGTGCCGGAATCCCTCGATCGGAACACCGAAGCGGGTCAGGTCATCGCGTTGCTGCACGACCGACGGCATCCCATCACGGGACACGACCAGTCCGACCAGCCGTGAACTCGCAGGACGTGCGTGCCACCAGTCATGATCGTGCTGCAACTCGGTGAAGCACTTCTCGCATTGCGTCGCCGCATGCGGCAGGTGAAGCGGACTTGTCATCGGCTCACCGATGTGATGGTTCCCGGTCGTCAGATCAGTCGAATCGCTCATCGGCGCACCTCCAGCATCCATTGTGCCCTGTGCCTCGGACAAGCGGGTACCCCCAGCGAAGATCGGATCTACAGGACTCCGAGCGCCCGCACGGCTTCGCGCTCCTCGACGAGCTCGGCGACCGAGGCATCGACCCGCGCGCGAGCCCAATCGTCGAGCTCGAGGCCCTCCACGATCTGCCATTCGCCGCCGACCGACCGCACAGGGAACGACGACATGAGTCCCTCGGGCACACCGTATTCGCCGTGCGAGACCACGCCGGCACTGGTCCAGTCATCCGTGCCACGCACCCAGTCGCGCGTATGCTCGATCGCCGCGTTCGCGGCGGATGCCACCGACGATGACCCGCGCACCTCGATGATCTCGGCGCCGCGCTTCGCGACACGGGGAATGAAGGTCTCCTCGAGCCACGTCCGCACATCTCCGACCCGCTCCGCCAGCGCGTCGACCACGGGGCGGCCGTCGACGGTGGCGTGCGAGACATCCGGGAACTGCGTCGCCGAGTGGTTGCCCCAGATCGGTACGCGGCGGATGCTCGACACCGGTGCATCCAGAGCGGCGGCCACCTGCGCACGGGCGCGGTTCTCGTCGAGCCTGGTGAGCGCGGTGAAGCGCTCGGCAGAAAGGCCTTCGGCGGATGCTGCGGCGATCAGCGCGTTCGTGTTCGCCGGGTTCCCGACCACGGTGACGCGCACATCCGCCGCCGCGTGCTCGGCGATCGCTCTGCCCTGCGGTCCGAAGATCCCCGCATTGGCGGCCAGCAGATCGGCGCGCTCCATGCCGGGGCCGCGCGGTCGCGCGCCGACCAGCAGCGCGAGGTTCGCGCCGTGGAAGCCGGTGGCTGGATCATCCGTCACCTCGACGTGCTCGAGCAGGTCGAAAGCGCCGTCGTGCAGCTCCAGCGCCGCACCCTCGGCGGCTCTGAGCCCCTGCGGAATCTCCAGCAGCCGCAGCCGCACCTTCTCGTCGGGACCTAGAAGGTCTCCGGCCGCGATGCGGAACAGCAGTGCGTACCCGATCTGCCCGCCCGCACCTGTGATCGTGATCGTCGTCGCCATGACATGAGACTACGCCGCGTGCCGACGCTGTGCGCAGCGCGCGAGGTACTCTCTTGCCATGACGTTCAACCCTGATTCCGACATCTCGGGCCACCGCACGCGTCGCCCTGGCCGCACCGCGGCGATCGCCGGTGGCGGCGTCGGGATCCTCGGCATCCTCGCTCTGATCGCCGGCCCGCTGCTCGGCATCGACCTGTCCGCTCTGGTCGGCGGTGGCTCCCAGGGGGGCACCTCGCAGGAGTCCGGCGGCACCGCGCTCGCGTGCGAGACGGGTGAAGATGCGAACACCCAGGACGAGTGCCGCATGGCCGGCGCGCAGGTGCTGCTGGACGACTACTGGGCGCAGCACGTCGAGGGGTACACGCCGCCGCAGCTGTACGTCTTCCGGGGGCAGACGTCCACGCAGTGCGGCACGGCATCCAATTCTGTGGGGCCCTTCTACTGCCCGCCCGAGCAGGGCGTCTACATCGACCCGGACTTCTTCCAGATCATGCGTCAGCAGTTCGATGCCTCCGCCGGTGAGCTGGCACAGCTGTATATCGTCGGCCACGAGTGGGGCCACCACATCCAGAACATCACCGGCACGATGGATGCGTATCCGAACAACGGCACCGGCCCGGGCAGCAACGGCGTCCGTACGGAGCTGCAGGCCGACTGCTATGCGGGAGCCTGGCTCAAGGATGCTTCAGAGCTGACCGATCCCGAAGGAAGGCAGTACCTGGAGACGCCGACCGAGGCGCAACTGGAGGACGCGCTGAACGCCGCGCTCGCGGTCGGCGACGACCACATACAGGAGATGTCAGGCTTCTCGAACCCCGAGTCGTTCACACACGGATCCAGCGACAACCGGCAGGGCTGGTTCGCCAACGGCTATCAGAACGGTCTTGGTGTGTGCGACACGTTCGATCCCTCTGTCAGCGTCGATCTGGTCTCCTGAACCGCGAGGAGCCTGCCGACGCTTCCGCCGACTGCGCGATACGGTGAAGAACACCGTCGGCTGACGGTTGAACGCGACTTACCGGGGGCCAGAGGCCGATGAAGCTGGATGCACTGTATCCGCCGATCGAACCGTACGACAGCGGCATGCTGATCGTGGGCGATGGTCAGCGCATCGCGTGGGAGGTGAGCGGCAACCCCGAGGGCAAGCCCGTCGTCTTCCTGCACGGCGGACCGGGCAGTGGCGTCTCGCCATGGCAGCGGCAGTTCTTCGACCCGGAGAAGTACCGCATCGTGCTGTTCGACCAGCGCGGCTGCGGCAAGAGCACCCCGCACGCCAGCGACCCGGCGGCCGATCTGCGCTTCAACACCACGGCGCACCTGATCGCAGACATCGAACTGCTGCGCAGGAATCTCGGCATCGCGAAATGGCTGGTCTTCGGCGGTTCGTGGGGGAGCGCGCTGGCGCTCGCGTACGCGCAGGCGCATCCGGATGCCGTGAGCGAACTGATCCTGCGCGGCATCTTCACACTCCGACGCGTCGAGCTGGAATGGTTCTGCGACGGTGGGGCCGCCGTGCTCTTCCCCGAGCTGTGGGAGGAGTTCATCGCCCCCATCCCTGTGCTCGAGAGAAGCCGGATGACAGAGGCGTACCACCGTCGGCTGAGCGACCCCGACCCGGCGGTGCACGTGCCGGCGGGAGTCGCCTGGGCGAAGTGGGAGGCGTCGATCGTCACGCTTCGCCCCGACGCCGACGTGGTCGCCGCGATGACCGAGCCATCAGCGGCGGTCGCGCTCGCACGGATCGAGAACCACTTCTTCCTGCACCGGGGCTGGCTCAGCGAAGGACAGTTGATCGCCGGGGTCGACCGTATCCGGCACATTCCCGCCGTCATCGTGCAGGGCCGCTACGACGCCGGCACGCCGATGATGACGGCGTGGGACCTGCACCGGGCATGGCCCGAGGCGGAATTCGTGGTCATCGACGACGCCGGGCACGCGGCATCCGAACCCGGCATCCAGCAGGCGCTGCGCGACGCGGCCGACCTCTTCGCCGACGACTGACCGCACGTCGGCCGCCCGGGGCCCTCAGGCGCGAAGCGCCCGTAGCAGCGTCTTCATCAGCCCGAACACTCCTCCGTCCGCGCGGAAGCGTGTGAGCCCCTCGCTTCCGTCCGCGCGGAAGCGTGTGAGCCCCTCGCTCACGACCGCACCGGTGCGGGCAGTGACGAACCACGGCGGCTTCGGGAGGATCGCGAAACGCCCTCCGCCGTTCGCGAGGGGCAGCGACCGCGGGAACGGCCGGAACGGGCCGCGCATGATGGAGCGCTCGACGCGGTCGAGCAGCAGCGCGTTGTGCACCACGCCGATTCCGCTGCCGACATCCGCGAGGGTGTTCCCGGGGAACGCACCCCAGGTCAGCGTCGGCGTGATGAAGCCGACCGCTGTCCAGGCGTTGATCGCGATCGAGCCGTAGCGCAACTCGGTGATCGCACGTTCGAACCCGGTGCCCAGCGCCTTCTGCGTGGCCGGATCGATCAGCAGGTTCGCGCCGAGCGTGCCCTGCAGGTCGTGGTTCGCGTGCGCCACGGCGGCGTCAAGGAACTCCTGTCCTGTGCCGCCGACCTCGACCACGCCCAGCACCGGGGCGAAGTACTCGGTGTTCTGCAGCGCTGTGGCATCCTCTCCCTCGCCGATCTCGACGAGGAGCCGGTCACCGAGCACGAGGGCATCCGGGTAGTCGTCGCCGGCGCGCTGCATCCGATCATCCGATCCCGGATACCAGATCGAACGTTCAGGCGCCTTGGCGTAGGCGCGGCGCAGCGCGGCTCGGAACGCGCCTGCCTGCTCCCAATCGGACGACATGATCACGACCTGGCCGGCGATGCAGTTGTGGCCGCAGTTCTGCAGCCGCATGGTCGCGATGTGCTCAGCCTGGAAGGTGAGGTCCGCATCGCTCCATTCGCCGGGCACCACGATGATCGGCGAGACGCCACCGAGCTCTGCGGTGATCGGCTTCAACAGCTGCGGACGGTTCTCGCGGCGTCGCCGCTTTGCTGCGGCTCCCGTGCCCCACGTGATCGCATCGAACGTCGCCGCCGATCCGGTGATGTGCACGTGCGCGAGCTTCGGGTGCGCGGTGAGATATGCACCGACGTCGCCGCCACCGCGGACGATGCGCAGGAACCCCGGCTCGATCAGTGGCGCGAACGCGTGCTCGAACACCGACACGAGTGCGTCCTGCGTGGGATTCACCTTCAGCAGCGCCGTGCGATTGTGGGCGAGCAGCTCGTAGAGCACGTCGAGCACAGGGATCGACGTGACATTGCCCGCACCGAGCACGAGCCCGACGCCGCCGGATTCCTCCGGGGTGCGCTGAGCAAGACCGGCGCCCGCACGCGCAGCACGCGGGGTCACGCCCGGCTCGAGCCATACCTCGCCAGTGAAGCCGGACATCAGCACCTTGTCGATGCCGGTCAGGGGGAACGCATGCACGCGGGTCCGTCCGCCGGGCGCCCGATCGATGCGGATGCCCTCAAGCGGATTGCGACCTTCGGCCAGCCTCGACAGCGTCTCGATGTAGGCGTCGATGGCGTCGAGAGCGCTGTACGGGCCGGAGAGCCACTCCTCACCGCGCAGCGGATGACCGCCGTTCAGACCCTTGGACATCGCGGCCGTGAGCGCCCATTCCTCGGCCGAGGCTGCGACGGCGGAGCGGACGGCACGCAGCAGCGTCGCCCGCTGGCCGACGGTGAGCGCCGACCAGGTGCGTGCACCTGCGTCGAGTTCTTCGATCGCGGTGTCGAGGCGTTCGCGGTCGGCCTCGTCGAGTCCTGGGGCAGGGGTCACGGTGGTCGCTGACGTCATCGGCATCTCCTTCGCGCGGGTACGCGCTCAGCCTATGATCGATCAGCGGACCGCAGTGAAGCTGTTGTGCTATTCCTCAAACGAGCGCGACGCGAGCTCATCGATGTCGTGCCGGCGCAGGCTGTACCGGGCGAGCGGGATCAGGCTGAGCGCCATCAGAACGGCGGGGAGGATGCTGAAGCTGAGCACGATGCCGGCAACCGCGGCATCCGGCTGGACAGTGCTCGCACCGGCAACGCTGGAGACGTACCCGGTCGCGGCGAGCATGAGCGCGACGGCTGTCGCGCCGAGTGCGAAGCCGATCGTCTCGCCGGCGGTCCAGATGCCGGTGAACGTTCCGGCCTGCCCTGGGCCGGTCGTGCGCTCATCGTGCGAGATCACGTCGGGGAGCATCGCCATGGGCAGCGACTGCAGCCCGGCATACGCGATGCCCGCGACGGCGACGGATGCGTAGATCCACGCTCCTGGCGCCCACACCGCGAAAGTGATCGTCGCGGACGCGATGAGGAACAGGATGCTGGCGGCGAGGAAGGACCGCTCCTTGCCGATGCGGTTCGCGATCACGGTCCAGGCCGGCGTCGCGATGAGGGCGGGGCCGACCAGGGCGACGAACAGCACTTCGACCGCAGCCTCGTCGTGCAGTACCCAGGTCGCGACGTACTGCGCACCGGCCAGCATCGTGCCGGTCGCGAGTGCCTGCAGCAGGAAGGTGCCCAGCAGCGCCCGGAACGGCAGGCTGCGCCGCAGTGCTCGGAAGCCGGAGAGGTACTGCGTTCGCAGACCGGGCGCCGGCTCGATCTCCGTCGTGATGGCCTGCGCCGCGGCATCCGCTGTGCGACTCGCGATCAGCATGCCGACGCCGATGGCGACGCCGGCGACGATCCCCATCAGAAGGTATCCGGTGACCGGATCGCCGGTCGCGCGGCGGAGCATCGGACCGCCGGCACCGAACAGCAGGATCGCGGCGGTCAGCACGACCACGCGCCAGCCGAGCAGGCGGGTGCGTTCGTCGTAGCTGCGGGTGAGCTCGGCGGGCAGCGCGACATACGGAACCTGGAACAGGCTGAACGCGGTCGCGGTGCCGAGAAAAGCCAACAGCACGCAGATCGCGCTCGCCACAGGCCCCCACGACGGCGGCACGGCGAACGTGAGCGCGAAGAAGACCGGCAGGGTCACAGCGCCGATGACCATGAACCCGCGTCGGGAGCCGGTGCGGGCGAGCTGACGATCGGATGCTGCGCCGATCAACGGGTCGATCACCACATCCCACACCTTCGCCGTCGTGACGATGATGCCGGCGGCGAGGGCTGCGACGCCGAGGTTGTCGGTGAGGAAGTAGGTGAGTACGAGCCCTGGCAGGGTGGAGTAGCCGCCGGTGCCGAGGGAGCCGATCGCATAGTTCACGACCGTGCGTGCGGAGAGGCGGACGGCTGCTCTTTCGGGTCGAGCGTCTGTGCTCATGGCGCCAGTGTAGCGGCGCCGGTGGGCGTCAGATCAGCGAGAGCTCGCGGAGCTTCGACTCGACGTCCTCGTTGCGAGGCTCGACGTGGTGCGACGCGTCAGGGTAGACGACGACGGGGATGTTCGTGCGGCCGGAGATCTCTTTGGCGACGTCGGCTGCGGCGGGCTCTGCCACGAGGTCGACGTAGGTGTACTCGACGCCGAGCTCATCGAGCTGCTTCTTCGTGCGGATGCAGTCGCGGCACCAATCGGCACCGAACAGGGTGATGGAGTCAGAAGCGGGAGAAGTCATGAATCCAGGATATGGGCGTGCGGATGAGTGGGCGCTGAAACGACTCGAGCGAGACGCAGCGCACAGCTTCGTCAGGAGAGCGAAAGTTCATAGCGGAACATGAAACGATGGTTCCGGCTGACCAGCGCGATCAGAGGGGACGAATCATGCGCACTGCTGTCACGATCATCGTCCCTACGTTCAACGAACGCGAGAACATCGCCGAGCTCATCGCCCGCGCGGCAGCGGCCCTGACAGGCCGCGACGCGGAGATCCTCGTGGTCGACGACAGCACGGATGACACCGCGGGCGAGGTCGAACGCGTCTCGGTCGGCGCGGGGCTGCCGGTGCGCGTGATCCGCCGACCGGAGAACACCGGGGGCCTCGGCGGCGCGGTCGCGCTGGGCCTGTCGGAGGCGGCGGGCGACGTCTGCGTCGTCATGGACGGTGACCTCCAGCATCCCCCTGAGTTGATCCCCCAGCTGCTGTCCCGATTCGAGCAGGGCGATGTCGACATCGTCGCGGCATCGCGTTACGTGGGCGGCGGCGACTCCCGTGGACTCGGCACGGCGATGCGCTTCGGCGTCTCGCGGGCGGCGACCTGGCTCACCAAGGCGATGTTCCCCCGCCGGCTGGCCGCCAGCACCGACCCCATGACCGGTTTCTTCCTCGTCGACCGGCGCCGCCTCGACCTGCCTGGGCTCCGCCCGCAGGGCTTCAAGATCCTGCTCGAGATCCTCGCCCGATCGGATGTGCGCATCGCGGAAGTGCCGATGGAGTTCTCCGAGCGCCGCAACGGCACATCGAAGGCGTCGCTGCGTCAGGGAGCGACGTTCATCGCGCACCTCACGCGCCTGCGCTTCGGCAAGATGTCGCTCTTCGCCCTGATCGGCGGTATCGGTGCCGTCGCGAATCTCGCCATCATGTGGGTTCTCACCACGATGGGGATGCCCTACATCTGGGCCGCGATCATCGGCGCCGAGGTCACCATCGTCGGCAACTTCTTCCTGCAGGAGCGCTTCGTCTTCGGTGACATGCGCCCGGAGGCCCGCACGGTCGGTGCCCGCTTCGCGGCATCCTTCACGTTCAACAACGTCGAGGCTGCTCTGCGCATCCCGATCATGGCGCTGATGGTCGAGACCTGGCACATCTCCAGCGTGCTGGCGACCGGTCTCTCACTGATCGTCGCGTTCTTCGCACGGTTCCTCTTCCACTCGCTGTTCGTCTACGCGCCCCGTCGCGGACGTTCGCGAGCGGATGCCGCGTCGGCTGCTCACGAGCCGAAACCGGACACCGCCGCGCAGCGCATCATCCGTGCGATCGATGCCGAGGCGATGCGGCCGGGCGAGCTCTGAGCCGTCGGGCTACGATGTCCCGGTGAGCGGACACGCGGCATCCTCCCGGTATCGACTGATGCGGATGCAGCCGCGCGACCCGAACCAGCCGCACCGCGCGGCGAGCATGCTGGAACTCTTCTTCGATCTCGTGTTCGTGGTCGCTGTCAGCATCGCGTCGGCCGAACTGCACCATGCGCTCGCCGAGGGCGACCTCGTGCACGGCATCACGAGCTATGCGATGGTGTTCTTCGCCATCTGGTGGGCGTGGATGAACTTCACCTGGTTCGCCACCTCCTACGACACGGATGACTGGCTCTACCGTGTGCTGACCATCGTGCAGATGGGCGGTGTGCTGGTGCTGGCCGCCGGTGTGCCGAACGCGTTCACACAGGGCGACTTCACGATCGCGGTGATCGGCTACATCATCATGCGCGTCGCGATGATCGCCCAGTGGCTGCGCGCGTCCAGGCACTCAGGTGTGCTGCGAAAGACGACGCGCCGCTACGCGCTGGGCATCGGGCTCGTCCAGATCCTCTGGATCGGCTTCCTCTTCATCCCGGCGGAGGTGCGAATCCCCGCCTTCGTGCTGTTCGCACTCCTGGAGATCATGATCCCGGTGTTCGCGGAGCACAGGCAGCAGACGCCGTGGCATCCGCACCACATCACCGAGCGCTACGGCCTGTTCACTCTGATCGTGCTCGGCGAGAGCCTGCTCGCGTCCGCCAACGCCATCATCGAAGCCCTGCACGAGGCCGAATCGCTCGGCCCGCTCATCGCGATCGCCGTGCTGACGCTCGTGGTGACGGCGTCGCTGTGGTGGATCTACTTCTGGCCTCCGCACCACCGCGCGATCACATCATTTGCGAACTCGCTGCGGTACGGGTACACGCACTTCTTCGTGTTCGCCGCCGCGGCCGCGTTCTCGGCCGGCATCGAGGTCGAGATCGACGTGCTCACCGGACACAGCGAACTGAGCTCTATCGCTGCCTCATTCACCGTCACCGTGCCGATCGCCGTGTTCCTCATCGGTATCTGGTGGATCGCGATCCACGACAACGCCGATCGCGTCGTGAACACCGTGGTGCCGGTCGGTGCGCTCGTGGTGCTGTTGGACCCGCTCATCCCCATCCCGATCACGCTGACCGCCGGCATCCTGATCGTCATCGTTGCGGTGCTGGTGATCCACCCGCCGGCCGAAAAGCACCCTTCATAGTTGGGGCATAGGCCCCGCAGAGCGTCGGGATCAGTTGCTCCGTGACTCTTGAACCATCCACATCCGGTTCACGACGTGAGGAGCACAGCATGAGCCGCATTCCCGACCCGATCCAGACGCCGCAGGGCCCCACCTACGAGGGGCGTCTGCTCGATCATCCGGACGAGGAGGTCGTCGACCAAGGGGCGCCGTTCGACATTCGCACTCTGTTGAGTCGCCGAGGAGTCCTCGGTCTTGCAGGTCTCGGGGTCGGCGCCGTCGTGCTGGCGGCGTGCGCTCCTGCGACGTCGAGTTCCAGTGGGGCCTCAGCGTCCGCCACCACCGGCGAATCCTCGACGGACTCGACCACCTCCACCACCCCGGCGGCCGCCGCCGAGATCCCGGACGAGACCGCCGGACCCTATCCCGGAGACGGATCGAACGGACCGGATGTGTTGGAGGACTCCGGCATCGTCCGTCAGGACATCCGATCCTCGATCGACGGGTCGGTGACAGCCGACGGCGTGCCGCTCACCTTCGAGTTGGAAGTTCTCGACATGGCCAACGGCGACATCCCGTTCGCGGCGGTCGCCGTGTACGCGTGGCACTGCACGGCCGGGGGCGAGTATTCGATGTATTCCAGCGGGCTGGAGGATGTCACCTATCTGCGGGGCGTGCAGGTGGCGGATGCCGACGGCAAGGTGTCGTTCACCTCGATCTTCCCCGGCTGCTATTCCGGTCGCTGGCCGCACATCCACTTCGAGGTGTATCCAGATGCCGACGCCATCACGGATTCGACGAGCGCCATCGCGACGTCGCAGATCGCGCTTGCGCAAGGCGCCTGCGACACCGTGTACGCGGATTCTCGCTACACCGGATCGGCTCAGAACCTGGCGAACGTCACGCTCGACAGCGACAACGTGTTCGGAGATGACGGCGGGGCCCTGCAACTGGCCACCGTCACGGGCGATGCGACGAGCGGGTACAACGCGACTCTGCAGGTGCGTGTCGACACCACCACGACGCCGACTGCCGGCGCCGCCCCTGGTGGAGACGGCGGGGGCCCCGGCGGCGGCGGCGCACCGCCGGCCAACTGACCTCACGAGGGCATCGGATCCGGGCGCCGGAGTCGGTGAACGAGACGGACGTCATTGCCGCAGCGAGCTGAAAGCACGCCTTCCGTCTGCACCTGCTAGACTGATCCTGCAACGTGAAGGATTCGCCGTGATTTCGGCGCATCACGTCGCCACTGATCAGGGCCGTAAAGGACCGCGTAGCACCGACGCGCGCGGCATCCGCTCTCGATCTCGAGTACATGAGGCGCGCACGCGCGCGCCCACACCAAGCAATGAGCATCACAATGAGCAGTACCTCCACTCATCCATCCGCACCACTGACCTGGAAACAGGCAGATGACGATGTGCACGTCGCGACCCGAGACGGCGAATTCGCCGGTTTCGTCGAGCTCGACGGTGCACGTCACGTCACCCGTGACAGCCACGGCACCGAACTCGGCGCATTCGCCACGCTCGCCGACGCGCGGCGCGCCCTCGACGGCTCAGGTCGTCGGAAGACCCGCTCGATCACGCAGACCCTGCGCCGCCACCTCAGCCGTGCGCGTTCGTGATCGTCGATTCGCACCCCCGAAAGCTGAGAAACGTATGCCCACCCGCGTATGCGGGTCGCGTTAGCCTGAGGTAAGCGATCGGCAACTGCCCTTGGCTTTCATAGCTCAAGGGCTCCGATCGACAGGAGAGCAACATCTCCACATCAACGGTCGTCGAAACGACCAGCACACTCGGACCGGTACGTCAGACGTACGCAGGCGATGCTGACTTCCCACCCATGGCGCGCGCATTCAAGAACGTCTCGCAGGTCGTCCGTGAGATGGGCCTGCTGCAGCGCACCAAATGGTTCTATCTCGTCAACGCGCTGGGCATCGCGCTCGCGCTCGGCGGAGCGGTCACCGGATTCATTCTGCTCGGCGACAGCTGGTTCCAGCTGCTCATCGCCGGCGCGCTCGGCATCATCTTCACGCAGATCGCCTTCGTCGCCCACGAGGCTGCGCACCGGCAGGTGCTCACGTCCGGGCCGGCGAACTTCCGGCTTGCGCGCGTGCTCGTAGGGCTCGTCGGCATGAGCTACTCGTGGTGGGACAACAAGCACACCAAGCACCACGGCAACCCCAATCAGGTCGGCAAGGACCCCGACATCGAAGTCGATACGGTCTCGTTCCTCGAAGAGGACGCCGCCAAGTCACGGGGCCTGATCCGCCTGATCACCCGCAAGCAGGGGTGGCTGTTCTTCCCGCTGCTGACGCTCGAGGGCCTGAACCTGCACTACCTCGGCCTCAAGTACCTGCTCACGAAGAAGGGCGTCAAGGGCCGCTGGATCGAACTGGGCCTCATCACCGCCCGCCTGGCTGCCGTGCTGGTGCCGGTCTTCCTGCTCCTCCCGCTCGGAATGGCATTCGCCTTCATGGGCGTGCAGCTCGCCGTCTTCGGCGTCTACATGGGTGCGGCGTTCGCTCCGAACCACAAGGGCATGCCGATCATCGAACCTGGCGCGCGCCTCGACTTCTTCACGAAGCAGGTCCGTACCTCCCGCAACATCTCCGGCGGCTGGTGGGTGACCATCTTCATGGGCGGTCTCAACTACCAGGTAGAGCATCACCTGTTCCCGAACATGCCCCGCCCGCACCTGGCGAAGGCCAGGGAGATCGTGCGCGACTACTGCCTCTCCAACGACGTGCCGTACACCGAGACCAGCCTTCTCAAGTCGTACGCGATCGTCATCCAGTACCTGAACCGAGTAGGACTCTCTGCGGGTGCCGACCCGTTCGACTGCCCCGCCGTGGCGCAGTTCGGTCGGGCGTAGACACAGAGTTCAACGCACGCCTTCGTCCTGAAGGGTCGCTTCGAGGCGCGGGGTCGGGATGCCCAGCCGACGAGCCTCGAGCAGCGCGTCGCGGAGGACGGCAATGGGCTCGCCGGCGCGCGGATCGGTGTGCGCTGCCAGGCTGACCTGAGCGATTCGGAACCGGGCGCTCGCCCACGCCATGACGGCACCGGTCTGCGCCGGCAGCCGATGAGGGAGCATGGCGCGTCGGTGTCGACGGAGGTCGACACCTCGGGCTTCGAGCACCGGCAGCAGCTCTCGACCGGTCAGGAATGCGTCCCGGAATGCCCGACGGTCGCCGATCATGCTCGCCAGCCCGCCGTGCCGAAGGCCCTGCGCATGCATGCCGGCATCGGCGGCGAAGTGCAACCACAGCCACCCGCGCATGTCCTTCTCCTCACTGATGGTGAAGCCCGCCCGTCGGAACGCATCCTGCACAGCGAGTTCCCTTGAACTGGGCGCCGCACCGGCCGCACCCAGGATCACGGTGCGCATCATCGCGCCGTGCAGGATGCCATCTTCTGCGAAGCCACCGCCGGCCTGCGGGAACCCGAACACGACCTGGGACGCCGGGATGGGCGCGACCGCGGAGAGGGGCTCCTCCCACACGTTGCCCAACACGAGCACCGTCGCGTCGCCCAACCGGGGAGCGAGAAATGCGGACGCGGCTTCGAGGTGATGGTGGCCGACGCTGAGCACGACCAGGTCGAACCCGTCGCCAGGTCCGAAGGACTCCCGCAATCGGGTCGGGACGACGTGACGGGCGTGCCTGCCCAGCGGCGTGCGGCGCGCGTCGATGAGATCCAACACGACCTCGTCGACGTACTGCTGCGCGCGGCCCTCGCGGACGTAGAACTCGACGTCGTGTCCGGCTGCCTGCAACGCATGACCGTAGATCGTCGAGATCACGCCGCGGCCGAACATCAGAACTCGCATCTTCAGTCTCTCTCCATGTCGTCCCATAAATGGAGATGATCTCCGGATGCTACGATATGGAAACCATCTCCGGATGTCAAAGGGAGGGCGGATGGCCGAAGAGCGGGCGATGCGGGCTGACGCCCGCCGCAATCGGGACGCGATCGTGGCGGCCGCGAGGACGGCGTTCGACCGTGGCGATCAGCTGCGATTCGATGACTTCGCGAGCCGTGCGGGCGTCGGCGTAGGGACTCTCTATCGGCACTTCCCCACTCGGGAAGCACTGGCAGCAGCGGTGTATCAGGATGAGGTGACCGCGCTGTGCGAGCGCGCCCGCGATTCGACGGAACCCGCCGGAAAGAGCCTCGAGGCGTTCCTGCGAGGCTTCGTGGAGTACGTCGTCGCGCACGAGGCACTGGCACGCACACTCGGCGCTCTGGTGGGATCTCGCGTCCAAGCCGAGGGGGGAAGTGAACTGGAGCGCACCGTCGCCGAGCTGATGGACCGCGCAGCCGCCGACGGCGCCATCCGTGAAGGTGTCTCATCGGGGGCCGTGATGGTGGTGCTGCACGGCATCGGGTCCACGGTCGATCGTCCGCTCTGGGCGTCGGAGTCGAGAGCTGCAATCGAACTGCTGATCAACGGGATCACGTCGCGCTGACGAACAGCCGTTCTTGCAAGCTCTTTCGGCGGCGCAACCCGTTCGCTAGCTTGTGGGCATGGACAACGACTATTCAGGAATGGCCGCAGGCCTCGGTATCGGCGTCATCATCTTCGGCCTGGTGATCTATCTCGGCACCATCGCACTGATGCTGTGGATCGGGTACCTACTCATGCGCACCGCCGTGAAGAACGGCATCCTGCGCGCAGATGCGGAGCGTGCCGGTCAGCGACCCGGCGGCCCGTACGCGGGGCCGCCGAACACGCAGCAGCACGGCATCCCGCCCAGGCAGTGAGGAGGGATGCGGGGGCCTTACGGACGGCCCCCGCATCCGGTCGCGTCAGCTCGCAGGCCAGGTGGCCTCGACATCAAGCACCCAGGTGACGCCGAAGCGGTCCTTGAGCATGCCGTACAGCGGCGCCCATGCGGCCTGCCCGAGGGGAACGATGATCGCTGAATCGTCGGCGAGCTTCTCCCAATAACGGGTGATCTGCGCGGCGTCGGCGCCGCGCACCGAGATGAACACCGGGATCGTGCCCGGGTCGTACGGGGTGTGCGCCGGAACGTCGTAGGCCATGACGCGGAAACCGTCGGCCGAGGCGACCTGTCCCCACATGATCTGCTGAGCCTCGTCGGCGGCCGTGACGGCGTGAGCGTCGGCGTAGGTGATCGCGGCGAGATCGCCGCCGAACACGGACTGGTAGAACTCCAGCGCCGCTCGGGCTTCGCCGCGGAAGTTGAGATGGGTCGTGGTGGTGATCGACATGGTCGCTCCTCTGTATCTGGCCGGTGGTTCCGGGTGAAGACCACGCTCCCAGGGGAACAGGTCAGTTTCTGGCCTCTACTCGATCTAATCTGAACACATGCCCTCGACCACCTCTCGACTGCTCGTGCTGCTGTCGCTGCTGCAGACCCGTCGCGACTGGCCGGGCAAGACGCTGGCCGAGCGCCTCGAGATCAGTCCGCGCACGGTGCGCCGAGATGTGGATCGGCTACGTGAGATGGGCTACCGGGTCCAGGCGACGAAAGGACCGGAGGGCGGATACCGGCTCGACGCGGGCTCCGAACTGCCGCCGCTTCTCTTCGATGACGACCAGGCCATCGCGATCGGGTTCGCTCTGCAGTCGGCGACAGCGATGGGAGCGGGCATCGAAGAGGCGGCTGTGCGCGCTCTGACGACCGTGCGGCAGGTGATGCCCTCGCGTTTGCGGCACCGGCTCGACGCGCTGAAGGTCACGCCGTTGCGGCAGGCGGATGCGGACGCGGCTTCGCCGGACGTACTGGTCGCGCTCGCCGCGGCGATCCACGCAGGCGAGACACTGCGATTCGACTACGGCGTGTCTGAGGACCGACGCCGCGTCGAGCCGCACCACCTGGTGACCTCGGACGCGCGCTGGTACCTGATCGCGTGGGATCTCGACAAGGACGACTGGCGCATCTTCCGCGCCGACCGCATCGCGCCGCGCATCCCGAACGGCCCGCGCTTCGTTCGGCGGGAGGTGCCGGGCGGCGATGTGCGGGCCTTCGTGTCTGCACGGTTCAAAGGTTCGAAGGCGCACGATGTCTGGCCATGCCGCGGGCGGGTCATCGTCGATCTTCCGCTCCGAGCAGTGAGCCCGTTCCTGGGCGACGCGGTCGCTGAAGCCTCGGGCGACGGCAGGACGATGATCGACGCCGGGTCGTGGTCGTGGGTCGCGCTCGCCGCATCGTTCGGCCGTTTCGACGCCGCGATCGAACCGATCGAGCCGCCCGAGCTGGTGGCGGCGTTCGCAACGCTGGCAGACAGGTATGGATCGGGAGCTCGTAACCGCACGCGCCCGTAGGCTCGAGGTATGGCTGAGCTCCACGACCTGACGGCGATCGAACAGCTGGCGGCGCTCCGTGCCCGTGAGATCAGCCCGGTCGAGCTCACCCGTCACTATCTCGATCGCATCTCCCGCTTGGACGACGGGATCGGAGCATTCGTCGAGGTGACAGCGGATGCTGCGCTCGCGCGCGCAGCGGCACTCGACGACGCGGCACCGGCCGGGGCGCTGTGGGGCCTGCCGTTCGCCGACAAGGACCTCGTACCGCGCGCCGGAGTGCCGACGCGATTCGGATCCCGCCTGCATCAGGACTTCGTGCCGGAGGCCACGGCGGATCAGGCCGCGGTGCTCGACGAGGCCGGCGGCATCAGCCTCGGCAAGACGAACACTCCGGAGTTCGGTCTCACCGGCTACACCGAGACGCAGATCGCTCCGCCGGCACGCGACCCGTGGAACCCCGTGAACGGTGCAGGAGGATCGAGCGGCGGCGCCGCGGCCGCGGTGGCCGCGGGACTGCTTCCGCTCGCCCCGGCATCGGACGGCGGCGGCTCGATCCGCATCCCCGCCGCGACGGTGGGCGTGGTGGGAATCAAGCCGTCACGGGGGAGGGTGCCGTTCGCCTCCGGTCTCGACAGCCCTGGCGGGCTGCCGGTGGCGGGCCCGATCGCCCGCACCGTGTCGGATGCGGCGCTGCTGCTCGACGTGCAGGTGAACGGGCGCGCATATTCGTATGCGACGACCGCCGCCGGCTCCGGTGCCTTCACGGATGCGGCGACAGCGGTTCCGGCATCCGCTCGCATCGGCGTCACGACCGTCTCTCCGTGGGATGACGCCGAAGACATCCGGCTCGATCCCGAGGCGTCGCGTGCAGTCGACGTCGCGACGGCACTGCTGGCGGATGCCGGGCACGGCGTCGACCGGTTCGAGTGGCGTCCGCGCGGCTATGCGGAGATGTTCACGACCATCTGGCGCACGAGCGCCGCACGGATGCAGCTCACCGATGCCCAGCTCGAGCTCGTGGAGCCGATCACCGCATGGCTGGTGCGCGAAGGTCGGGCGTTGACGGGCGCTCAGGTGCTCGATGTGCTCGCCGCGGCGACCGTCTTCGAGCGCGAGACCATCACCGCGTTCGCTCCGTTCGACGCCGTGCTCACACCGGCGCTTGCACTGCCGCCGCAGCCCATCGGCTGGTTCCATCCGACCGACGCCCCCGAGAACTTCTCCCAGCAGGTGCGGTACGCGCCGTACTCAAGCTTCGTCAACGTCGCAGGCCTGCCCGCGATCGTGGTACCGGTGACGCTGAGCGCATCGGGTCATCCCGTGAGCGTGCAGTTGATCGGCAGGCCGGGTGGGGAAGGGCGGATCATCGCGCTCGCCGCTGAGTTGGAGCGTCGCGTCGGCCTGTTGCCGAAGCCGGATGTCTGGCGTGCGTGAGCACCCTCGTCGCGTAGGCGGGTTGGGCGCCGGCAGGAAAATAAGCTGGTGCGCTAATTAGCACCAGTGCTATATTGCAGACATGCAAGATGATGACACGAGCGTGTTCGAGGCACTGGCGCATCCGACGCGGCGGCAGATCCTCCAGGATCTGAAGGACGGCGAGCTCGCGGCGGGGGAGATCGCCGCACGGTTCGCGGCGACTGGACCGACCATCTCGCGACATCTGCGCGTGCTGCGAGGCGCGGGACTCGTGAGCGAGCGGCGAGACGGGAACCGGATCCTCTACTCCCTCGTGTCCGGACGTCTCGCACTCTCCGTCGGGGACTTCCTCTCCACGGTCTGCCCGGAGCAGATCGTGCTGCGCGAGGTGCGCAAGCGGCGCCCGGCATCCGTGCCCGACGCAGAGACGGCGCCGGCATCCCTGTCCGACACAGCCGACGAACCGGCGCGCGCATGACGATCGTCCGCGGGGTGCAGGCGCGGCTGCGCCGGCGTCTGCTCCTCAGCTACCGCCTCGATGCGGATGTCGCCCGGGGCCTGCTCCCCGACGGCCTCCGTCCATTGCTCGTCGACGGTCATGCTGTCGCCGGCGTCTGCGTGCTCGGCCTCGAGAGCATCCGGCCGCGATGGGTGCACGGGCGCTGGGGACTCCGCTCCGAGAACGCCGCGCACCGCATCGCCGTCGAGTGGGACGACGAAGGTGAGCGCCGGCGCGGCGTGTACATCTTCGAACGGCACAGCTCGGCGTGGTTCCCGGTGCTGTTCGGCGGACGCGCCTTCCCCGGCGTGCACCGCAAGGCACGATTCAGGGTCGACGAGTCGAAAGACCGCTACGCGGTGACGATGGATGCGGATGGCGAGAGCCTCGCGGCGGATGTCGAAGTCGGCGGCGAGTGGAAGAGCGAGTTGTTCCCGACTGTCGAGGATGCATCGGAGTTCTACCGTTCGGGCCTGGTGGGATGGTCGCGGCGGCACGACGGCGTGAGCCTGGAGCCCGTGACGCTCACCTCGACAGCGTGGACGGTGGAAGGAGCACACCTGCGGAGCCTGCGATCATCCTTCTTCGACGCGCTGCCGGAAGGCGCCGCCGTGTTCGACAGCGTGGTCGTGATGCGTGATCTGCCGATTGTCATGACGGCGTAGGGTGAAGAGCGACGGAGGGACGCCGCAGTGATCACTCGGTTCGAAGAACTTGACTGGCAGCCCACACCGATCGGCGACCTCATGCTGCGCCGCCGCACCGAGCCGGCGGTGGGCCGGGAGATCTACGAGGTGAAACTCGGCGACGAGTACCTCATGTCGAGCCTGTTCACGGTGGCAGAGGAAGAGCTGGCCAACCTGGGGCTCGCCGCTGTCGAGGGCGACGAGCTCTCGGTTCTCGTCGGAGGACTCGGCCTCGGATACACCGCCGTCGCCGCGCTGCGGGACGAACGCGTGCGCGAGCTCACGGTGATCGACCGACTCGGTGCGGTGATCGGCTGGCACGAGCGGATGCTGCTGCCTGCGTCGACCGAGCTCGTGAGCGATGCGCGAACGACCCTCGTGGAGGACGATTTCTTCGCCGTGATGCGGTCGGAGCCCGCCGAAGGCCGCGGCGGATACTCCGCCATCCTGCTCGACGTGGACCACTCCCCACGCCACCAGCTCGATCCGACGCACGCAGACCTCTACAACGCCGCTGGATTGCGGGCACTCGACCGCCATCTCGCGCCGCGTGGCGTCTTCGCCCTTTGGTCGGATGATCCGCCCGATGACGACTTCATGGTCGAGATGAACGCCGTGTTCGACGCCACCGCGGCGCACGTCGTCGACTTCGACAATCCGGTCACAGGCGGGATGTCATCGAACACGGTCTACGTCGGGCGCAGCCGCGGCTGAACGGCGTCGCGCGACCCTGCGTCAGCGCCGAACGCGGGCGCGCGACTTCGCGACGCTGGCGAGCGTCTCGCGCAACGGGGTGCCGAGGTAGAGCCCCAGCGATGCGCCCGCTGCCAGCCCGATGCCGATCGAGCCTGCGAGCACGAGCGGACTGATGCTCACCAGCATCCCCTCGGCAGTGCCGTTCGAATCCACCATCCCGAGCAATCCGCGGAAGACCGCCGAACCGGGAACGAGCGGGACGATCGCCGCCGTCGTGACGGCGACGGACGGGACGTGGAAGTTCCGGGCGATCAGGATGCCGATGAAGCTCGCCATGAGCGCGCCGACGCCGCTCGCGGCGGCCTCGTGGATGTCGAGGAGGACCGCGAGGTTGTAACCGACGATCGCGATCACGCTCAGCCCTGCGCTGACGAGGATGATCCGCATCCCCGCGCCGTTGAACAGCGCGACGGCGACGGCGATGATCACGGAGCCTGCGATCTGATGGGCGAGTGAGCCGAACGGCAGGATGTCGTCCGGCAGCGCCATGCTGAAGCCCACCAGCCGCGCGAGTTCGAGGCCGATGAGGATGCCGAGGACGACTCCGACGGTCTGCATCGTGAGATCGAGGATGCGGCCGCCGGCGGTGAGTGCGAATCCGTCGATGGCATCCTGAGCCGCACCGACGACGGTGAGCCCGGAGAGCATCAGCACGATGCCAGAGGCGACGATGATCGACGGTTGCACGTGATCGAACGGAGCGATCCCGGCGGCGCCGAGGGCCGAGGTCGCCGTCGCGATGACGGTGATGACGAACGCGCCGGCGATCTGGCTGAAGAAGGACGGAACCTGCAGGCGCGCGAGCCCGGCCTGGGTGAACGCCGCGCTCAGGGCGGCGATGAAGGTCAGCAGGATGATGATCGGCGATGCGGCGAGCAGGATGGCGACGCCGACAGTGAGCAACGCACGCGCGATGATCACGACGAGGGGGCGGTACAGGAACGGCGTGCGCCGGATGATCCGGAATGCCATCCGCGCGGCATCCAGGTCCAAGCCCTCGGTGATGTCGACGACCAGCGCCTGCAGTCGCTGCAGCTTCGCGTGATCGGGCGAGGCCGCGCGCACCACGCGCATCAGGGTGGTCGGCCAGTCCTCCTCGCCCCGGTGGTACGACACGCTGATCGCGCTGAAGGTGACTTCCACGTGGACCCCGGTCAGGCCGTACACGCGGGCGACGCGGGTGATGGCGAAGGTGACGTCGTGCGCCGAGGCCCCCACGGCGAACATCGATTCCCCGATCCGCAATGCGAGGTCGAGGATCTTGACGACGACCGTCTCGCCCACCACGGCGTGCATCTCGGTGAGCGCGACCTTCGAGGGATCGGTGCGGATGGCGCGACGGACGGAAGTCAACAACCTCCACTGGCGTTCGGGGGACATACCTCCATTGTGTCGAGGAGGTGCCTGGGCGTCACCCCTGCGGGCTCTGCGGCGCGCCGGAGCGTGTACGAAGACGGAAGCGGCCGCGAATGAAAGGCAATGTGGGTGCGCGGTACTCGAGCGCTGCTTCATGGTCGGGCTGAAGGACGATCTCGGCCTCGCCGAAGCGCCAGAGCCTGTTGAAGAGGAAGACGCCCAGCGTCACGGTCTCATCGGATGGAACCTGCCAGGTGCCGAGGCCCCACTGCGTCGGCTGACCGCGTCCTGCGATGACGAGCGTCGGCCTGACGCCGGCGTAGAGGGCGAACCACGGCTTGTGCATTGTCAGTTCGATGCGCCGGGTTGCGCCGGTGGGCACGGGCGGGTTCGCGCTCACAGGATCACGTCTTCTGCGGTGACCAATGTGCGCCAGCCTTCCGGGCGCACGGTCTGCGCTGTCAGCACGTCGGCTTCTGGCAAGGCACCGAAGTCGACGCCGCTCATGTCGGCGATGTCTGCGATCGGCACCTGAAAGGTGCGGAACGCCCCCAGCGGTGGTGTGGCGAGAAGCCCTTCGGAGGTGTCGACGAGGTCGGACTGGTCGAGGATGAATCCGGTCGCCGCGAGCCCGGTCTGGCCCTGCCATGCGGCGACCTTCCAGAAGCGGAGGGGGATTCGGATGCCGCGATACGGCGGATCGTCGTCGGCGAGCACCGGTGCGGTGAAGACGGACATGCGCTGGTCGGTGGTCTCGGCATACTCGAGGACGTGGTCCTCGAGGCCGAGCCAGAGTTCTTTGGACTGGTTGAAGCAGGCCGCCTGGGGCGCGGCGTTCGGGTAGAAGAACGTCGCCTCCGTGGCGTCTCGCGCCTCGGCGGGCGCGCCCCACCCTGGGTCGCGGCGGCGCACGAGGTGGCCGCGATCCAGGTCGTTGCGCACATACACGTCCGGGCCGGTCTGCTCTTCTGAGGGGAGTCTGGGATCGAGGCGCCAGTCACCGGTGCGCGGCACATCGACGAGGCGTGCGCCGTCGATGTTGACGCCGGTAGCTGCGGCGAGACGACGCTGCGGCTCGAGCAGCACGGAGAAGCGCGGGTAGGTGAGTTCCCGGACGGCGAGTGCGGGCCGCGGCATCGGAAGTGGCGTGGCCAGGAACCCGGCGTCGTACCCGTCAGTCATGTGTCCATCGTGCCCGATGCGGCGGTGCGGTGTGTACCCGCACCGCGTCATGCGAGCGGTACCGGATGCAGCCGCGTCACCTCGCGCGTGGCGAGGTCGATCATTACAGCGGTGTCCTCGGGGATGCGCGTCCATCCCTCAGCGTCCAGGCCGCTGGAGATGACATGGACGGCGTCGTCGGTGATGCGATAGTCCATCGCGTAGTACTCGGTCGCGTGGCTCGCCGGCATCGCCTCATCGGACTCGAAGAGCTCACGGAGGGACTCGACAGGCGAATCGACGCGGCTGTTGATGTGGATCGCGAAGAGCTTGGTCGGCGTGAGGAGGAGCGCGTTGAGACTCGAGTTCGGGAACTCGCGCACGAGGATCTCGAGGGCGCGGGTGACGCCCCGTGCCTCGTCACCCGAAGCCTCATCGATGCACTGCATGAGGAGACGGAAGTAGCGCTCACTGTCGGTGTCGCCCATGAGCTTCGCTCGAGACGCCGTGCTGAGCTGTTCTTCGAGGTGCGCGATCGGCGCGATGTGGCCGTTGTGGGCGAACGCGTATCCGGCATCCGTGAACGGATGGGTGTTCGCGGGTGACACCGGTAGACCGCCCGTCGCCCACCGCAGGTGCACGAGGCCGCAGCATCCGAGTGCCTGTTCTGCGAGCGCCCGGTACTGGGGATCGACCGAGGCGTTCTGCGCCGAGGTGACCGCTTCTGTCGGCGCATCGAGCGAGCGGTGCCATGCCATGCCCCAGCCATCGCTGTGCACCTCGGTGAGGGCGGTGAAGGTGTCGAAGTCGTCGCGGCCGAGAACGTCGACGACCGAAGTCGGACGTGTGGTGACGTAGCCGAGCAATCTGCACACGGTGCGATTCTCCTCTCGTTCTCACCCCCGAGCTTTCTCTCTTCGCGCCGTGCAGGCAAACTGGGCGCATGCGTACCGTCGGTGTTGAAGAGGAACTGCTGCTCGTGGATGCCGAGAGCGGGCGACCGCGATCGGTTGCCGCGCGCACCCTGCGGTATGCGGACGAGGTTGTGAAACCCGCCGAGCCTTCCAACGGCGGCGCGGCTGCGCAGACGGCGGCTGCCGACGAGGCCCCGGGCGGTTCGCTCGAACATGAACTCCAGCAGCAGCAGATCGAGACGGATACGATTCCGCACACCGACATGGGCGCGCTCGGCGACGGGGTGCGAGCGTGGCGCGCGCATGCGATCACCGCCGCACGTCGCGCGGGCGCTCGGGTGATCGCCTCAGGGACGTCGCCGCTGCCGGTCGGCGCCGCGATCGTCGGCAAGCCTCGATACCTGCAGATGGTCGAGCACTTCGGCCTGACGACGACAGAGCAGCTCACGGGAGCGTGCCATGTGCACGTGTCCGTCGAGTCGGACGAAGAGGGCGTCGGGGTGCTCGATCGCATCCGTGGCTGGCTGTCAGTGCTGCTCGCGCTGAGTGCGAACTCGCCGTTCTGGCAGGGCGAGGACACGAAGTACGCGAGCTTCCGCTCGCAGGCCATGGTCCGCTGGCCCACCGCCGGCCCGACCGAGGCGTTCGGTGGCGCCGAGGCTTATCACCGGCTCGTCGCGTCGATGATCGCATCCGGAGCAATTCTCGATGAGGGCATGGTCTACTTCGACGCGAGGCTGTCGCACCACTACCCGACGGTTGAGATCCGAGTCGCAGATGTGTGCCCGGATGCTGCGGACACCGTGCTGATCGCCGCGCTGTGCCGTGGCCTCGTCGACACGGCCGCCGCGGCCTGGCGTGCGGGCGACGAGCCGCTTCCGATCTCGGTATCGATGCTTCGGCTCATGAGCTGGCAGGCCGGGAGGTTCGGCATCGAGGGTGACCTGATCGATCCGCGAACACTCAAGCCCCGGGCCGCACGCGAGGTCGTCGCCGATCTCATCGACCACGTTCGTGCGGCGCTGCGAGACAACGGCGACGAGGCGCTCGTCGACGAGCAGGTCGATCGGATCTTCGCGCGCGGCAACGGGGCGATGTGCCAGCGTGCCGTGCTCGAGAAGACCGGCCAGCTGAGCGATGTCGTCGCCGACCTCGCCACGGCGACGGCCGGGCTCGACGGATGAGCACTCGATCGCACCAGCTGCCCTGAGTCTGCCGCGAGCTAGGATTCCACGGATGGACCTGCTGCGACTCGCGGGCGCACCCGGCGTCGGTAAATCCTCGACTGCGTGGGCGATCTCGCAGCAGTTGGCGCGCGAGGGCGTTCGGTGCGGATACGTCGACATCGACCAGTTGGGCATGTGCTATCCGCCGCCGGATGATGACCCGGATCGATGGGCGCTCAAGGAGCGTGCACTCGCCGCGGTGGTTGCAGAGTTCCAGCGCGCCGGCGTCGACCGACTGGTCGTCTCGGGTGTTGCGCTGCCCGGCGATCCTCCGGATGGAATCGATGGGATCTCCGTGCAGTCGATATGGCTGGACGCCTCTGAGATGACTCGCCGCGATCGGCTCGGGCAGCGCGGGGCCAGCGAGGGTCAGCTCGAGCAGTACCTCACAGCCGGGACGGCGGACGCGGCACTAGTGGAGTCATCCTGGGAGCGGCTCAGCACCGACGATCGGTCGCTCGACGAGACCGTCGACGAGGTGCTCCCGAGATGGGCTCCAGCCGCCGCGACGTCGAGCAGATCCGCTCGTCCACTCGTGTCGGCGACAGCCGCCGCGGGCCCTGTGCTGTGGGTGACCGGTCCGCGCCTGGCAGGCGCTTCACGCATCGGCTGGGAGATAGCGAGCGGCGAATGGACGGCAGGGCGTCGCACCGGTTTCCTGGATCTTGCGCAATTGTCGTTCGCGTGGAACAACGACCGGCCGGTAGGACTCGCGAATCTAGCACGCGTGCACGGCGCATTCGGTGACGTGGGTGCCGGTCATTTCGTCGTGGTCGCGCCGCTCGAGATCAGCCCATCCGCCGCGCGCGCGGCGCTCCCGAACTCGCAGGTGACGTTCGTACGACTCATCGCGTCGACGGCTGACATTCATGCGCACGCCCGTCTTCGCCAGCGAGGTGCGGGCCCCGCGCTCGCCGGCGATGATGTCCTAGGTTCGTCGGATGCCGCCATCGGTGATGTCGTACGGACGAGTCTCGCGCAGTCATCGCTGCCTCTACGAGATCACGAGCAGCGGGTCGACACGCGAGGACTCTCGCTTGTGGATGCGGTGGACGCGGTTCGCGGGGAAGCGGGTTGGTAGTCTCCCGCTGACGCTTGCTCAGCGCGTTTCGTCTCGCTTCGCTCGCTCAACGACCGGAGAGAGAGGGAAGCGCCCTGTGACCAGGGGGAAAACAAAAAGTCCCCCACGAGTAGAAGCCTCGTGAGGGACAGTGGCTCCGACGGGCGTCGATCCCGTGACCTCACAGCGGGTCAGGCCCGTCCGCGCGCCGACGATTTTCAGTAGGATGCGGCGGGGCAGCGGGTGCTCAGTAGTGCCCGTTTGCCGCGTGATTCCACGGAAGTTGTCATGGTTGATCGCGACTGGTTGAGGGCGGTTTCAGCGGGGTTACCGGCACACTGCCGGCACAGAATGACTAGGCAGACCGACTTCCAGGTCGATAGGGCGTCAACACAAAGTCGACGTTGGGTGAGGCAAATGTGTGGTCATGGCTCCAATCCCACCAACGACCCTCCTGAACACGGAGTACCAACTTGTCGTACTTTGAGACCGTAACTCCGGCGGTTGAATCCAGGTGGAGTGCGAGCGCATCGGTGGTCGAAATTACAAGTCCGATGTACATCAGAAGCGCGTTCACCGCGTGAGTCTCATGAATAGTCCATCTAGCGACCGGATCGGCCATGCCAGTTGAGTTAGCGTCAAGAGTGACCGCACAGGTCGCGGAGATTGCCTCTACGAGTCGCTGCTCGTCGGACGAGGCTGCCTTGCGACCTCGAAGGTTCCGAAGCATGGCCTGTTGTGGCTTGAGGAATATCAGCGTCGAGACGTCTTGGTGGGCGAACGAGTTACGGATCTTGACGAATCGACTCAAGATGTCTGAAGCTTCATTGCCCGCGAACTCTCGGAATCCGGCGTACGCCGTGTAAATCAACCGGTAGTCCAAGCTCTTGTCTGCGAGATCTGACCGTCGATACGCGGGCGATGAGAACGCAAGGTGTGCGCACCAATGGTCGCTCGGGGTGAAGTCGAGGTAGTCGTTCAGCAAGTTGTCCAAGTTCTGAGGACCAGGTGACTGCATTGTTTTTCCGATTGCTGTCGCAAGTCGATTGAGTGCCGCTGGTGGCGTGCCGAGACTCGCCAGAGCGGCAATTGTGAGAGCCTCAAAAGTCTCCTCAACTGCGGCGACAGTCGAGGCGATCACGGCTCTGTAGAGAGACGCTTGACGGGCGTCAGTGCGTCCTTCGCGCCCGCTCGCAGAGGGCTTGCGGCTCCTGGCGATGTCAATCAGGTCGACGACCGTGTAGGTGGCAGCAGTCGCCCGGTCAAGGGCCGACTGGAGTGGGTGAACGGGCATGAGTCTGACAGCCTTCGAGCGGATGGACCGGAACGCCGGGGTCGGACAGACCTTATCGCACCCTTCAACGACTCCGGAGGTGGCTCAAGTTCGCGCTTAATGCGTTGCGATGAGATTCTTGGCCGAATCGGTCGACGTGGTCTGCGAACATTGCGCTAGGGGAGTAGAGCGCCATCTTGTCGCGATCCGGCACGGCCGCGGTAGCCTCGGCATGGCCGGCCCAATGAGTGCGAGACGACCTACTACGGGGCACTCACCTGAGAATCCTTCCCGTATGGAAGGGGCAGAGATCTGGGACGGTTTAACCTGAGGCGGTTCACAGTTGCGAGAGGCGACGTTGTTTCCGTTGGGATCATCTCTCCGCTGTCTATAGGGTGAACCTCGAGGCCATATTAGCGGTCCTCCACTGAGCTGACTGGAGTGACCATGGCGGGGATCTTGACATGGAGTGTCGCGGACTTTAAGTCTTTGGGGGGCGCGCAGATGCGTCTGCCCCATCTGACTGTTCTCGCCGGGGCGAACAGCTCAGGCAAATCATCAGTGTTGCAATCGGTCCTGCTCCTTGCTCAATCGGTGAGTCGAGGAGGACCGCTCATCATGAACGGTCCTCTTGTGCGCTTGGGTGAGCCAGGCGATGTGGTTCGTGAGGGGCAGTCGGCAGTTGAGTTGCGATTTGAAGTCCAGGTCGGTCCTTCGGTTGCGGCGGAGCCCCCGAGGTCTCCTCACGTGGAAGTTGTCGTGTCGCTGATCCCTTCTCGGGATGGGACGACATTGGTCCCGTCGTCGTTCGAGGTCGTCGATGGTGGTGGAGTTCTCGTTTTCTCGGCAACATCGGAGCGGATGAAGGGCGCGGATATTGATGCTCTCGAGCAGCGCCAACCTGGCTTTGATATGTCATTCCTTAGAGTCAAGGTGCTGGAATCGCGCCGTGCCCCGAATCGCATGTACGTGGGGTTCCTCGGCGTAACGCCTGTCATCCTGGCTCGTCACGTTGATCCTCGCGTGGTTGAGCATCAGGCGCAGGCGATGGTGAGCGAAGGACTAGCTCAAGAGCGGCTGACGTATGAGCTCGTGCAAGAGATTTCACAACTTGTTCCGAAGAATAGGTTTCTTCGTGAGCTGGGGATCACGATCCCGAAGGCAGATGGGACGGACCCTCGATCCGCGGTCGCCGCGCTGTGGACGAGACGAGACTTTTCTGCGCTTAGTAGCGCGCAGCTGGCTGACCTCATCGCCCGGGTGGCCGCCAAGCGCGCCCTCGACGAGTGGGCAATTATTGGTCCGGGTTTCGGGTACATGGGGTTGTCGAACAGATTCGGTCGGAGGTTCTACTTCGAAGGTGGGGTTATTGAAAGTCAGCTCGCTGAGGAGTACATACTTAGCCTCCAGCACTTAAGCGCATTTGCGACAGCGTTAGAAGAGTTCGGGAGCAGTGTCCGCTATCTAGGCCCACTGCGTGAAGAACCACGAGTCGTTCAGGGTGCGTGGGATGAGAGAGTGCAGGCGCTTCCTGTGGGCATACGGGGAGAGCTGACGGCGGAGATACTAACTCGTGAGAAGGATCGACAGATCGCTTTTCGTGATTGGAACGATCAGCCGGTACAGGCGACGCTCCCGGACGCCGTTGCGCTATGGTGCGATTACTTCGGCATGGGCGACAAGATCAAAGTTCTCGACTTGGGCAAACTCGGGCGAGGCGTCAACCTTCGAGTCAATGGTGCTAACAGAGACCTGACAATGATTGGAGTTGGGGCGAGTCAATTGCTGCCGATCTTGGTTGCTTGCCTTGCAGTTGAACGAAACTCACTCGTACTCATTGAGCAGCCGGAGCTTCATTTGCATCCAAGCGTTCAGTCGCGCCTCGCTGACTTCTTCATCTTTGCCAGGCCAGACGTACAGTTCGTCGTTGAGACTCATAGCGAATACCTGATTACCCGGCTGAGACGTCGAATCGCGGAAGGACGCGTGACGCCGAAGCATACTCAAGTTCTGTTCGCCGAAAGGAGTTCAGGAGCTACGGTGGTGCGCTCTCTGGAACTCGATGACGGGGGTGACTTCAACGAATGGCCGGACGGCTTCTTCGATGCGCAAGAGGAGGATACTCGGCATATCGTGAAGGCGGTTGCTGCTCGGCTCGCTAAGGGACGCGAGTGACCACCGTAGTTGTGCTTGATCCTGGCATCGTATTTGGCGCCGTCGACGAAATTGGATTGAGCCGACTTCAGGAATGGACCAAGGACCGTCGAGTCAGACTTGGCGCACGAACCTGGGATCGTCTGGCAGAGGCTTATGCAACTGGCGTACTGGGCACTCCACAATCACTGAGGAGGATCGCTCATCGCACGTTCGGCGACCTGCTCACTCGGCAGCCCCTCGAGCATTCAGAGCTACACGTCAATGTCGAGCTTTCTTCCTCCTATCAGGGCGAATCAGCTCATCGAGAGCTTCTTATCGATGATCTCGTTGGAGTGGGCCTATCCACGCCCGGGAGCGTCCTGGGGACCGTGGATGCCTTCTGGGGAGAGTCGTTCACAGCCATCGGCTGCGTCCCTCCCCCTCCCACTGATCTCGCAGTGCATTTTGGACCTAACCTTCCGACACCGCACGAGCTTCGCGACCGTCGCGCTGCCTGGTTCTCGGGGCGCCGTTTGCTAATAGTGGGTGGCCAGGTTGATGAGGGAATTACGAACGCCATCGGAGCGAGTTTCGATGTCCCGCCTGGAGATGTGCGTTGGATTCCAAGCGAGAAGAATAAGCGCGCTCGCAATCTGAAGAGCGTGATCCAGGGGCTGCCTTCCAACGCGGTTGTTGTCTGTGTCGTCGGTAAAGTGGGGCACGATGTGAGCGGCGAAGTGAAGGACTATACGCGCGGGCAATCGCTGCACCTGTGTGAGTCCAGATTCGCTACTCAGATTGTCGACGACCTTACGGCGCTTGTAGACCTGGCTCGCGGGTAGGAGTGGTGTCGAGGAGCGCCCGGACCGCAGCGGAGCGAGGACCGGACGCACCGCAGCTCGGTACTCCTGCCCGCGAAGCCGGCTGCAGGCCGGCCTTGAATGAGTAAAGAGAGTTCTCACAGATCCCCATCGCCCGACCGGCAGGTGTGCGCTAAAAGTCACATCCCCTTGTGTGCGTTATAAGTCGCATGTAGTCTTGTGCGTTATAAGTCACAAGGGGGCTATATGGAAGTACGCGCTGCGTCTGATTTCGGGGCGCTCGTCGCCGAGCGGCGTGACGCCCTCTCGCTCTCGCAAGCCGAGCTTGCGAACCGGGCTGGGGTCACCCGTGAGTGGGTCGTGAGGTTGGAGAACGGGTCAACCACCGTCACCCTGTTCCGCCTGATGCGCGTTCTGCGCGAACTCGGACTTACGGTCGATGTCAGCGAGGCGGGCACGCATGGGTGAACTCATTGCCTATCTCGACGGCACGCCCATCGGTGTCATTGGGCAATCCGCAGGTGGTTCGCTGACGTTCACCTATGACGAAAGCTATCGGCTCAACAGAGAGTCCACACCGCTCTCGCTTTCGCTGCCCCTGGTGCGATCTGTTCATAAGAACAAGCCGGTCCGGGCATTCCTTCAAGGCCTCCTGCCCGATAGTCCTGGCCGCCTCGCAGAAATCGCTCGCGAGTATCGAACCAACGCAAATAACCCCTTCGCGCTCCTCAGTCACATCGGGCGCGATGCCGCAGGCGCAGTGCAACTACTTGCGCCCGGGGAATCGAGCGATGACGCTGCGCAACGCCAGGGCGACGTCCGTGAACTCCCGGACAGCGAATTCGCGGAGATGATCACGGACCTCGTACGCAACCGAGACACTTGGGGTAAACGCACCGACGACGCGCGCTGGAGCCTCCCCGGCGCTCAGCCAAAGGTCGCGCTGTTCCGAACCGCTGGCGGGCGCTGGGCGGTGCCCCAGGATTCCACTCCGACAACCCACATTCTGAAACCAGCTATCCCGCCGTATTCGGATCACCACATCAACGAGTTCATGACCATGGGTGCCGCACGAGAGCTCGGCATGCACGTAGCTGGCGACTTCCTTGAAGTCACCGAGCATGGTGATGCCATCTTCGTGGCGGAACGCTACGACCGCGAGCTAAAAGGTGCGCGCTGGCATCGCCTGCATCAAGAAGACCTGTGCCAGGCGCTGAGTGTGCCGCCCGAGAACAAATATCAGATCGAAGGGGGCCCAGGCGTCGCTGAAATCACGCGGCTCCTGGCCTCACTACCGGAGGCGGAAGATCGCCGAATCAATGCGTCGCGCTTCTTCGACGCTTTGGTTTTCTCGGTGGCATCTCTCGGTACGGATGCCCATGCGAAGAACTACTCCCTCCTCCTTCGTCGCGACCGCGCCACCCTTGCGCCGCTCTATGACCTGGGAAGCTACGCGCCATACGTGAAGGGCGGCGGGGTAAATCCCACGCTCGCGATGTCGATCGCGGGGGAGTACAGCGCGGGCCGGATTCGAATTGCGGACGTGGTTCTCGTTGGCGTGCGACTCGGGATCGCCCGCGAGCACGCCGAGGAGCGCGCTCGCGAAATTACGAATGGGATCATGGACGCCTATTCCGCAGCCGGTGAGGTGGCTCGCGCGCAGCTCGGGGCGGATCCCTTCATCGCGGCGATGGTGGACAGCATCCGCGACTACGCGCATGGGCGCGGATGGACGCAGTAGTTACCGGCACAAAACCGGCACAAGGCCTTGCCGTCCGGTGTATGCGTGATGCGGAGACGGGGGAGCATGACGCTCAACCCTTGCCGGCGTGATGCCTCGATCGTATCCCGTACTGCCCCGCGATCCCGGTGTTCCAGGGCAAAGCAAAACCCCCGCCATGTAGAAGCTAGGCGAGGGTTTCTAGGATGACTGTAATGATCACCCCTGTGGCTCCGACGGGCGTCGATCCCGTGACCTCACGATTTTCAGTCGTGCGCTCTACCAACTGAGCTACAGAGCCATGCGGCACATCGTAGAACTGCCGCAACCTAGACGAAAGGCCCTCTTCGAAAAAAGGGCCCGTCGCTTAGAGCGACCCTGACGGGACTTGAACCCGCGACCTCCGCCGTGACAGGGCGGCACGCTAACCAACTGCGCTACAGGGCCATGCTTTTAAATTGTATCGGACGGAGTGACCCCAACGGGATTCGAACCCGTGCTACCGCCGTGAAAGGGCGGCGTCCTAGGCCGCTAAACGATGGGGCCGAAGGGCGTCCCGGGGGACTTCCTTGCCGACGCTCAAGCATAAAGGATGATTTGACCAAAACGCTAATCGAGGGCGCGCCGTCCTTCCGCCCGGGCGTTTCGGGAGGACGATGGATGGTAACTGCCGTGTGATGACATCCGAAACTCGCTGTTGCGGATGTTAAAGATGTTGTTACTGTGGCATGAGTGAAACCTGTGAAAGGGGCCGTGTGAACGACGAGCAGTCCGCGATGGATGCTGCGCTCGAAGCGGGAGACTCGTGCGGATGCGCACCGAGCGTCACCGAGCGGCGTACCTTCTGGCAGAAGAACACTCTCACCCGACGCAACGCTCTCGGCATCGGCGCCCTCAGCGTCGCCGCGCTCAGCGCCTTCGGCATCGGCTCCGGCGTCAACGCCGCGTACGCCGCTTCTTACCCCAGCTGGGACGATGTCCAGAAGGCGAAGAACAACGAGGCAGCGAAGGCCGCAGAGGTCACGCGCATCCAGAACCTCATCAATGCGCTGACCCAGAAGGTCGCCGAGACCCAGGCAGCGGCAAAGGTGGCCGGCGACGAGTACTACGCCGCGCAGCAGGCGTTCTTCGACGCGATCACGAAGGCCAATGAGCTCCAGGCGCAGGCCGACGCGCAGGCGAAGATCGCAGACGAGTCCGCCACTAAGGCAGGACAGGTCGCCGCGCAGCTTTACCGCAACGGCGGCGACGACACCGCCCTCGAACTCTTCTTCGCCGGATCAGCGGCCAACGCCGACCAGCTGCTCTCGCGGCTCGGCACGATGGACAAGCTCCTCGAGTACAACCAGTCGGTCTACGACGATGCCGTCGCGGCCCGCAACTCCGCGCAGTCGATCAGCGACCAGGCCCAGGTCGCGCGCACCGAGCGCGACCGGCTGCAGAAGGTCGCCGAGGAGAAGATGATCGCCGCCCAGGCGGCAGCCGAGGCAGCTCAGGCCGCACTCGACGAGCAGACCACGTACCTCACAACGCTCGAGGCGCAGCTCGCAGCCCTCAAGGACACGACGGCGAAGACCGTCGCCGACTACCAGGAGGGCGTCCGCGTCGCCGAGGAAGCGCGCAAGGCCCGCGAGAAGAAAGCCGCTGAAGAGGCTGCCGCTGCGGCCGCAGCTGCCGCTGCCAACAACGGTGGCGGAGGCGGCGGCGGAGGAGGCGGCGGTGGCGGAGGCGGAACCGGCGGCTGGGTTCGCCCGCACGGCGGATGGCGCAGCTCCGGCTACGGGCCACGCTCATCGCAATGCGGATCGCAGGGCTGTTCTTCCAGCTGGCACTACGGCGTCGACCTCGCGAACGGCTGCGGAACCCCGATCTTCGCCGCGAATGCCGGCACCGTCGACTACGCCGGATGGAATGGCGGGTACGGGAACTACGTCCGGATCCAGCACGGCGGCGGCGTCGGCACTGGTTACGGCCACATCGTCAACGGCGGCATCGTCGTGCGCAGCGGTCAGTGGGTCGAATCCGGTCAGGTCATCGCCTACGAGGGCAACACGGGCGGATCATTCGGCTGCCACCTGCACTTCGAGGTGTACATCTGGGGCGCGTACACGAACCCCATCGACTTCATGGGCGCACGCGGCGTCTCCGTCTGAGATCGAGCACGAAGAAGCCCCGGCCGCCGAAAGGCAGACCGGGGCTTCTTCACATCTGCAGGGTCAGTGGCCGGTTTCGCCGGCGCGAACGATCGCCTCATCGAGGATGCGTTGCGCCTCGGCGGCGTCACCCCACGCGTCGACCTTGACCCACTTGTTGGGCTCGAGGTCCTTGTAGTGCTCGAAGAAGTGCTCGATCTCCTTCTTCGTGTACTCGGCGAGGTCGCCGATGTCCTGGATGTGCGCCCAGCGCGGGTCCTTCGACAGCACGGCGACGAGCTTGTCGTCTCCACCGGCCTCATCGCTCATCTTCAGCACGGCGACGGGACGGACCTCGACGACGACACCGGGGAACAGTGCCTGGTCGAGCAGCACGAGCACGTCCAGCGGGTCGCCGTCCTCGCCGAGGGTGTTGTCGAAATAGCCGTAGTCGGCCGGGTAGCCGAAGGTCGTGTAGAGCACGCGGTCGAGGTGCACTCGCCCGGTCTCGTGGTCGACCTCGTACTTCACGCGGCTGCCGCGCGGGATCTCGATGACGGCGTCGTGTGCGCCCATGCGTGTGCTCCTCAGGAAAAGACGGGTGGATGCCGGGAACCAGCCTACCTGCGCAGTCGCTCGAGCAGTTTCTCAACCGGGGTTGAGAAGACGAGCAGCAGAAGAGCGAAGTAGCCGATCGGATGCACCCATGCCGCGATGGGCAATGCCACGCAGAACAAGATGATCGCGGCGATGTCGCCGATCGCTCCGCGCCGGAGTTTCTCGGCGGTGAAATCGGAGAGCGTCGGATGCCGCATCAGATACAGCTTGCCCGCGAGCGTTGCCGCCTGCGTCATGGTCAGTGTGCCGATGTACAGCAGCGCCTGCAGCGGGTCGGTGTCCATCTGGCCGAGCATCGCCGTCGGCACCGGCAGCCACACGATCGTCAGCATCCACGCGGCATTGATGAACAGCAGCGGTGAGGTGACACGAAGAACGCGTTCGTACTGCCGATGATGCTCCATCCAGAACAGCGCGATCAGCACGAAGCTGAGGAGGAAGCTGACGATCTGTCCGCGGTGCTCGGCGAGGAACGCCCCGGTGCTGGTGCCGTCGTTCGCCGCTTCGGACACCGATTCCAGCAGCGGCAGGATCAGCAGCGTCATCGCGATCGCCACGACGGCATCGACGAAAGCCTTCAGCCGCTCGGGAGCGAAGGTCTGGGCAGTCACAGGCTCAGACTAGAGCCGTGCAGGATGCCGCGGATAGGAGTTTCGCGGTGCCGTACCGTTGGCGTGTGCCTTCATTGTCGCCCGCCATCGCCGAAATCCGCCTCGCCGTGCGCACTGCCCTGGCCCCGTTGCCGGAGCGGTCGTCCATCGTGGTCGCGCTCTCCGGCGGTGCGGACTCCCTGGCACTCGTCGCCGCGACGGCGTTCGAAGCGCGCGCACGCGGGATGCAGGTGGTCAGCGCGACGATCGATCACGGGCTGCAGGAAGGGTCAGCGGATGCTGCGACTGCGGCCGCAGCGAAGGCCGAGACCCTCGGCATCCGCTCTGCGATCAAGCGCGTCGAAGTGCGCCGCGATGCGGACGGCCCCGAGTCCGCGGCGCGCGATGCGCGCTACGCGGCGCTGCGCCGGATCGCGGAGGAAGAACGTGCTGCCGCGGTGCTTCTGGGCCATACGCTCGATGACCAGGCGGAGACCGTGCTGCTGGGGCTGGCGCGCGGCGCCGGCGCGGCGAGCCTGCAGGGGATGTCACCGAACCGGGCCGACGACGACGGGTTGATGTGGGTTCGCCCGATGCTCGGCGTGCGGCGTGAGACGACGCGCGCGTTCTGCGCAGCATCCGATCTCGTGCCGTGGGACGATCCGCACAATCTCGACGATCGGTTCGCGCGGGTCCGCGTGCGCGAACGTGTACTGCCTGTGCTCGAGAGCGAACTCGGCCCCGGCATCGCCAAGGCGCTCGCGCGCACTGCTGAGCAGCTCCGCGAGGATGCCGAGGCGTTCGACGAGATGATCCGAGAGACCATCGAAGACATCGTCGAGCACGCAGAGGCAGGCATCTCGGTCAGCGCCTCCGCGCTCGCCGCCAACCCCGCGGCACTGCGCAATCGCATCATCCGCCTCGTCGCACACAGCGAATTCGGCGCGAGCCTCACCCGCACGCAGACGGTCGAGGTCTCGCGCCTCGTCACGGACTGGTCGGGGCAGGGGCCGATCGACCTTCCGGGCTGCTCGGCAGCCCGAGTCGGAGGCCGGATCGTCTTCACTGCCCGCTAGGGCTACTTCTTCCCGCCGAACAGCCCGCCCAGCAGATCTCCGATCCCACCACCGCCGGAGGACGAACCGCCACCGAGGATCCCGCCGAGCAGATCGCCGATCCCGCCGCCGGAGCCGTCCTTGTCGCCGCCGCCGATCAGGCCTCCGATGAGGTCGCCGATGCCGCCTCCGGATTCCGCGCCGTCCGCGGTCGTCGACTTCTCCTTGTTCTTGTTCGCGATCAGACCCATGATGATCGGCGCGAGGATCGGGAGGAGCTTGCCGAAGTCGATGCCCGCCGTCTTCTCTGACGAGTTCAGCTTCGACGTGACCTGCTGCTTCTCGTCGCCGAGCACGTGCGTGACGATCTTGTCGCCGTCGGCCTGATCGACCTCATCCACCTTGGAGACGCCGGCCTTGCCCTCATGCTTGCGCAGAGCATTCTGGATCGCCGCGGAGCCTTTCTCGCTGGCGGCATTCTTCGCCAGCCCACCGAGCAGCACGGCGCCGCCCTGCTCGACCGCGGCCTTCGCGACGTCGGGCGAGACGTTGAGCTTCGCCGCGATGTCATCGATCGGCACCTGCTTGAGGATGTCGTCAAGAGCCATGAGATTCCTTCCTTCGGCGGGCGTCCGCGCGCCTCACCGCTCACAGTAGTGCGCACGCACAGGATCGTGTCACTAAAATCGATGCATGCGCGCCGCGGAGATCCAGGACGACCTTTCCGACATCCTCGTCACCGAGGAGGAGATCAAAGCGAAGCTCGCTGAACTCGCCACCCAGGTCGCGAAGGACTACGAAGGCAAGGATCTCCTGCTCGTCGGAGTGTTGAAGGGCGCCATCATGGTGATGGCCGACTTCGCCCGCGAGCTGCCGTTCCACGCGCCGATGGACTGGATGGCGGTCTCCAGCTACGGCTCCAGCACCAAGTCCAGCGGTGTCGTGCAGATCCGCAAGGACCTCGACACCGACCTGCACGGCAAGCACGTGCTGATCGTCGAGGACATCATCGACTCCGGCCTGACGCTGAGCTGGCTGCTGGAGAACTTCGAGTCCCGCGGTCCAGAGTCGATCGAGGTGCTGGCGCTCCTGCGCAAGCCGGACGCCGCGAAGGTCGAGATCGACTGCAAGTACGTCGGCTTCGACATCCCGACCGAGTTCGTCGTCGGGTACGGCCTCGACTTCGACGAGCGCTACCGCAACCTGCGCGATGTCGCGGTGCTCGCACCCCACGTGTACAGCTGATTCCGAGTCGCGGCGTACGCCGTGGGCGAATCCCAGCGGACCGTAAAGTACGGCGCGATACGCTGAACGGATCATGGACGTGAAGAAGATCACCCGGAATCCATTGGTGTATGTGGCGCTGATCGGTGTTTTGCTGTTCGGCGGGTTCCTGCTGATCTCGAACCTCGGCGCCCCCAAGACGATCACCACCCAGCAGGGCCTCGACCTGCTGGCCGGTGAGACGGTCACGGAGGTGACCAACACCGACGGTGATCAGCGTGTCGACATGACCCTGTCGAAGGCGTTCGAAGACTCCAAGACCGTGCAGTTCTACTACGTGGACGCACGCGCAGACGAGGTCGTCGAGGCCATCACCACGGCCGACCCGAAGGACGGGTTCAACGATGTCGTCCCTCGCGCGACGTGGTTCGACGGCTTCCTCTCCCTTCTGCTTCCCCTCGTGCTGCTCGGCCTGCTGTTCTGGTGGCTGCTCTCGTCGATGCAGGGTGGCGGCGGCAAGGTCATGCAGTTCGGGAAGTCGAAGGCCAAGCTCGCCAACAAGGAGACCCCGACGGTCACGTTCGCCGACGTCGCCGGTGCGGATGAAGCCATCGAGGAACTCGAGGAGATCAAGGACTTCCTTCAGAACCCTGCGAAGTTCCAGGCGATCGGTGCCCGCATCCCGAAGGGCGTGCTGCTGTACGGCCCTCCAGGAACAGGTAAGACCCTCCTCGCCCGCGCTGTCGCAGGCGAGGCCGGCGCTCCGTTCTACTCGATCTCCGGCTCGGACTTCGTCGAGATGTTCGTCGGCGTCGGTGCCTCCCGCGTGCGCGACCTGTTCAACCAGGCCAAGGAGAACGCCCCCGCCATCATCTTCATCGATGAGATCGACGCCGTCGGACGTCACCGCGGCGCCGGCATGGGTGGCGGAAACGACGAGCGCGAGCAGACGCTGAACCAGATGCTCGTCGAGATGGACGGTTTCGACCCGAACGCGAACGTCATCGTCATCGCGGCGACGAACCGCGCTGACATCCTCGACCCCGCGCTGCTGCGACCGGGCCGGTTCGATCGGCAGATCGGCATCGACGCCCCCGACCTCAAGGGCCGCCTGCACATCCTGCAGGTGCACGCCAAGGGCAAGCCGCTCGCGAAGAGCGTCGACCTCGAGGTCGTCGCCCGCAAGACTCCCGGCTTCACCGGCGCCGACCTGGCGAACGTCCTCAACGAGGCAGCACTGCTCACCGCACGCTCGAACGCGCAACTGGTCGACAACCGTGCCCTCGACGAGGCCATCGACCGTGTCATCGCCGGCCCGCAGCGCCGCACGCGCGTCATGAAGGACCGCGAGAAGCTCATCACCGCGTACCACGAGGGCGGACACGCGCTCGCCGCGGCGGCGATGAACTACACCGATCCGGTGACCAAGATCACGATCCTGCCCCGCGGCAAGGCTCTGGGCTACACGATGGTGATGCCGCTCGACGACAAGTACTCGGTCACGCGCAACGAGCTGCAGGATCAGCTCACGTACGCCATGGGTGGCCGCGTCGCCGAGGAGCTTGTCTTCCATGATCCGACCACCGGCGCCTCGAACGACATCGAGAAGGCGACGAGCATCGCCCGCAAGATGGTCATCGAGTACGGCATGACCACCGATCTCGGACCGGTCAAGCTCGGCTCCGAGGGCGGCGAGCCGTTCGCGGGTCGTGACATGGGCCGCGGCCGCGAGTACTCCGAGACGATCGCCGAGCGCGTCGACGGCCAGGTGCGCGCGCTCATCGAGCAGGCGCACGATGAGGCCTACCAGGTGATCAGCGACAACCGTGACATCCTCGACCGTCTCGCCCTCGCGCTTCTCGAGGAGGAGACCCTCGATCACAACCAGATCGCGGAGATCTTCACCGAGATCCGCAAGCTCCCAGAGCGGCCCCTGTGGCTCTCCAGCCGCGAGCGCCCGGTGTCGGATCGTCCGCCGATCGATGTGCCAACGCGTGTGATCCCCGTGGATGCCGCAGCGTCGGTGGACGGGTCGGCGGATGCCACGGCATCCCGCGGCCAGGTCGGCAACGCACCCGCATCCGGGCAGGCCCGGCCGGCGACGGCCTGATCGTGGCCGTCGACCCGGCGCGTGTCGAACGGCTGACCCGAGAGCTCCTCGAGGCGATCGGCGAGGACCCGGAGCGCCCAGGGCTCAGGCAGACACCGGCGCGCATGGCCGAGCTGTACGCCGAGTTCTTCGCCGGCGTCGGAGAGGATCCTGCGGCGCCCCTCGCCCGCACGATCAGCGTCGCCAGGGGCCCTGCGCCCGAGACTCTGCCGTCCGGTGCGGTACTGCTGCGCGACATCCGCTTCCGCTCGGTCTGCGAGCATCACCTGCTGCCGTTCGCCGGGCACGCGCACATCGCTTACCTGCCGGGCGAGCAGGTCGTCGGGCTGGGCGCACTGGTGCGAGTCGTCGAGATCCTCGCTGCTCGGCCGCAGGTGCAGGAGCGTCTGGGCGAGCAGATCGCCGACACCATCGCGGAGCACCTCGACACGCGTGGCGTGCTCGTCGTGCTCGACGCGTCGCACGGCTGCGTCACGATGCGCGGCGGCCGTCAGAGCGAAGCATCCACGCTGACGATCGCCGCGCGCGGAGAATACAGCGAGCCCGTCGCACGACAGGAGATCATCGCGCTGATCGGTGGCACCTCGACAACAAGGTCCGAGGACGGACGATGACCGGCATCTGGGGCATCGTCAATGTGACACCCGATTCGTTCAGCGACGGCGGCCGCTATATCGATCCCGAACGTGCGATCGCCCACGGGCTCGCGCTGCGCGATGCCGGTGCGAGCGTGCTCGACGTCGGCGGCGAGTCCACCCGGCCCGGGGCCGAGCGCGTCGACGCGGCAGTGGAACAGCAGCGGGTGCTCCCGGTGATCCAGGAGTTCGTCGCTCACGGCATCCCGGTGAGCATCGACACGCTCAACGCGTCGACAGCAGCCGCTGCCGTGCGCGCAGGCGCGCGCATCGTGAACGACGTGTCAGGCGGACTCGCCGACCCCGAGATGTTCAGCGCCGTCGCCGAGTCCAGTGCGGATTTCGCGATCGGCCACTGGCGGGGTCCGTCCGATGACATGTATGCGAAAGCCGAGTATCACCGAGCATCTCGTGAGGTGGCAGGCGAACTGCGCGAGCGTGTCGGTGACGCAGCGGCGGCAGGCATCGCCCCGGCGCGTCTGATCGTCGACCCCGGCATCGGCTTCGCCAAGGCCGGTGTGCAGAACTGGGAAGTGCTGCGCGGCCTCGACGACATCACCGCTCTCGGGCATCGTGTGCTGATCGGCACGTCGCGAAAGCGATTCCTGGTCGAGACACTCGATGGAGCCGGCGAAGTCGATGAGTCGCGGAGAGACCTCGCGACTGCCGTGACCAGCGCGCTTGCCGTGCGTCACGGCGTGTGGGCGGTGCGCGTGCACGATGTCGCCACGACCCGCGATGCGCTTGCTGTCGCACACGCCTGGGAGGGATGAGCGTGCCGAACCTCGACGAAATCCAGCTCACCGGGCTCACCGTCTTCGGGCGACACGGTGTCTTCGCGCACGAGCGTGAGAACGGTCAGGAGTTCGTGATCGATCTGCGCCTGCATCTCGAGTTGGCGGATGCCGCAGCATCCGACGACGTGGTCGACACGGTCCACTACGGCGAGCTGGCAGAGCACGTCGCGGCGGTGGTGGCCGGTGAGCCGGTCAACCTCATCGAGACTCTCGCGCAGCGCATCGCCGATGTCGTACTCGCAGACCCGAAGGTGCAGCAGGTCGACGTCACCGTGCACAAGCCGCACGCGCCCATCGCGCTGACGTTCTCCGACGTGTCTGTCACGATCAGCCGTTCGCGCCAGGGAATGCCGCAGTGATCCGCAAGCCGCCTCCCGTCCGTCCCGACCCGCGTCCCGGGCGTGATGCCGCGACCGCTGTGGTCGCGCTCGGCGCCAACCTCGGCGACCGTCGCGAGACCATCCGTCGTGCGGTGGAGCGCATCTCGAGGCTCCCGCTCGTGGATGACGTGCGGTTGTCCGAGCTCTACGAGACCGTCGCGGTGCGGGTGGACGGCCCTGATCCGGACGCGCCCGGCTACGTCAACGCCGTCGCGATCGTCTCCACCCGCCTCGCTCCAGAAGTGCTGCTGGGCATGCTGCACGCGATCGAAGAGGAGCACGGCCGCGAGCGCCGCGAACGCTGGGGCGATCGAACGCTCGATCTCGATCTGATCACCTATGGCGACATCGTCTCCGACGATCCCCACCTGCTGCTGCCGCATCCGCGCGCCGCAGAGCGGCTTTTCGTGCTCGACCCGTGGCTCAGCGTCGATCCGGAGGGCGAGATCCCCGGGCGAGGCCGGATCGCCGACCTCGCGGCGGGCCTGCGAGCGGATGCCGCGGGCGGCGGCACCGACGACGGCACAGCCGACGACACAGCCGACGATTCGGGGCGCGGATGAAGCGCACCTCGGTTCCGATCCTCATCCTCCTGGCCGTGGTCGGCGGTGGCGTGGGCTACCTCATCGATCATCTGCTGACAGTGTCGGGGAGGGCGACATTCGCTCCGTCGGGATTCCTGCCCGTGCTCCTGCTGCTGCTCGCCGCTGCGGTTCTCGCCATCGCCTGGCCTGTTCGCCGCAGTGTGCGCGGTACGTCCCAGGGGCGCATCGACCCGTTCCGGGCATTGCGCGCCGCGACCCTCGCGCGGGCCTCCAGCCTGCTCGGCGCGATCATGTCGGGCTTCGGCGCCGGACTGCTGATCTTCCTGCTGTCGCGGCCCGTTGATCCCCAGGTAGGGTCGATTGTGGCGATGGCCGCCCTCATAGCGAGTTCGCTCGTTCTCGTGGTGGCCGCGCTCGTGGCCGAACAGTTCTGCACACTGCCGAAGGATCCTGATGACCGACAGCCAGACGACCCCTCCACCGGAGCCGACGCCGGGCGCTGAGCCGACGCAACCATCCTCGACGCAGCCACCGGTGCACCCGTCGCCGCAGCCGAACATCCCGCCCGCGCCACCCGCGCCGCCAGCGCCTCCCGTGCCGACGTCGGCACCGCAGAACCCCGCGCCCGCCGCGCCGCAGGTGAGTCCTCCTGCACCTCAGACGGCGGCGCCGGCCAGCCCGGTGGCACCGGCCACTCCCATCGCCACGCCTCCGGTCCTCGACGAGGGCACGTACGAGAAGCTCCGCGAACCGCGGGGCGCAGGGCGCATCGATCTCGACGGCAGATGGCACCAGATCTCGCCGCGCTACGTCGTGTCGCAGTTCCTGCAGAACGGCATCCTTCTCGCGCTGGTGATCGTCGCAGCGCTGATCCTCGGCCTCGTCCTGCACCAGACCTGGATCTGGATCCCGGCCGGGATCATCAGTGTGATGATGATCATCACTCTGGTGATCCTTCCGCGTCAGGCCAGGGCGATCGGCTTCATGCTGCGCGCCGATGACATCGTGTTCCGCAAGGGCATCCTCTGGCAGCGGATCATCGCCGTGCCGTACGGACGGATGCAGCTCGTCGACATCACACACGGGCCGCTTGACCGGGCCTTCGGCGTCTCCCAGCTCAAGATGGTCACGGCCGCAGCGACGACGGGGGTGCAGATCCCCGGTCTCACCCAGGCGGCCGCAGAAGCACTTCGCGACACTCTCATCGACGTCGCCGAGACCCGGCGGACCGGCCTGTGAGCACGCCGCAGCCTCCGGATCCCTCCGCGGCGCAGACGCCGCTGCCACCGGTGCCGCCCGCACCCGCGGGCAGCGAGTCGCTCGCCGACGGCGAATGGCACCGGCTGCATCCGCTGACTCCGCTCTTCAAGGGCGGCCTCGTGTTGATCATCGTCGCCGGACTCATGCTGAACAACTTCCGCGACCGGATCATCTTCTGGGCCATCGGACTGTTCGCGCCGGAAGAGGCGCATGTCGGTGACTATTCCGGTGGCGATCCGGTGGACTGGGTGTTCGAGAACAACCTCATCCTCGTCGTACTCCTCGTCGTCCTTGGTGTGCTGATCGTACTGATCGCTCTGTTCTGGCTCGTCTGGCGCTTCCAGGAGTTCCGCATCTCCGACGAGCACGTCGAAGTACGAAAGGGCATCATCTTCCGCTCGCAACGGCGGGCACCGCTCGACCGAGTGCAGGGCGTCAACCTCACGAGACCCTTCCCCGCGCGTCTGATCGGGATGGCCAAGCTGGAGGTCGTCGGCGCCGGCACCGACGCGAACGTGCCGTTGGAGTACCTCTCGACGACCAAGGCCGAGACGGTGCGATCGGACATCCTCCGCCTCGCATCCGGTGCGCGCGCGGCACGCGAGGCCAGACAGCATGGCGGGTCGCCGCAGAGCGCCGGCACTGCCGGTGCCACGACGATGCGCTCACAGCTCATCGGCTCGATGAACGGGGGAGTGAACGACCTCATCGGCGGAGTCGACCTGGGCGATGTCGCACCCGAGAGCGTGGTCAAGATCCCGACCGGACGACTCGTCGGATCCCAGGTGCTCGCCGGCGTGCTGTGGCTGGCATTCTTCATGCTCATCTTCGGCGTGACGCTCGCCTTCGTCATCCCCGCGATCCTCTCGGACGGCGACGAGGATGCGTGGATCGGCGTCGTCGGGATCACGCTCGGCATGGGAGTTCCCTTCGTCATCGCGGCCTTCGCCATCGTCTGGGCGCAGATCTCCCGGTCGCTGCGCTATTCGATCGCGCCGACGCCCGACGGCGTGCGCATCACGTTCGGCCTGTTCACCACCGTCACGGAGACGATCCCGCCGGGGCGCATCTTCGCCGTCGAGGTGACGCAGTCGATCCTGTGGCGGCCGTTCGGCTGGTGGACGATCAAGATCAATCGAATGAGCGGCAAGAGCGCATCCCAGCAACAGTCCAGCACCGCGCAGCAGTTCAACATCGTGCTGCCGGTTGGCACCCGCGCTGACGTCGAGCGCGTGCTCGCGCTGGTTCTTCCCGACATGCCCGAGGCGGATCGTCCTCTCATCTGGGAGCAGGGCATCTTCGGCCCGCAGGCGGGCGACCCGTATCAGGTGCTGCAGCGGCGCGGCTGGTGGCGCCGACCCTTCTCGTGGAAGCGCCACGGCTTCGCGGTCACGGATTTCGGCGTGATCATGCGGCGCGGCAACTTCTGGCGCAAGCTCGCGGTGTTCCCGCTCGCCCGGATGCAGGGCGTCTCAGCAGCGCAGGGGCCGATCGATCGGGCGCAGCGCGTCGCGGCGCTCAAGGTGCACAGCGTCACGGGCCCCGTGCTCGGCGATGTCGTCGGCATCGAGAGCACGGCGCTGACCGCGGCCGTGGATGACATCTCACGGCGCGCAGCGGCGGCCGCGGGCCGGGATCACAGTCATCGCTGGGCTCAGGATGCCGCGCACGAGCGGTCTGCATGAACCGTGACGGACGACTCGGCGTCGGGATCATCGGCGCCGGACGAGTCGGACCGGTGATCGGTGCTGCACTCGCAGGAGCCGGGCACGCGATCACGGGCATCACGAGCGGCTCCGACGACGACCGCGTCGCCGGTGTGCTGCCCGACGTGCCGGTTCTCGATGCCGCCGAGGTTCTCCGCCGCAGCGAGCTGGTGATCCTGGCGGTCCCGCACGCCGAACTGCCGGGGCTCGTCAGCGGCCTGGCCGAGCTGGGCGCGTGGCAGCCGGGGCAGCTCGTGCTGCACACGGATCCCGCCCACGGCATCGGCGTGCTGGAGCCCGCGCAGCGCGCGGGCGCGATCCCGCTGGCCGTGCATCCGGCGATCTCGTTCACGGGCACATCGATAGATCTGCGTCAACTGCATGCGGCTTTCGCGGCGGTCACCGCACCAGCGGCCGTGCTGCCGATCGCACAGGCGCTCGCGGTCGAACTCGGCTGCGAGCCGATCGTCATCGGCGAAGACGACCGCGCGGCCTACGCGGAGGCGATCGCGACGGCATCCGAGTTCTCCAGGGCGATCATCGGGCAGTCGACGTCGCTGCTGCGCGGCATCGGAGTGGAGAACCCGGGCGGTTATCTCTCGGCGCTCGTGCAGTCGACCGTCGAGCGCGCTCTGCGCGAAGCATCCGATCCGCCCATCCTCTGACGGCCGGGTACCGTTTCGACTCGCTGCGCTCGCTCAACGCGTTTCGTCTTCGGCGCTTCGCGCCTCCGCTCAACGACCCGCGGCATCAGCGACCTCCGGAGAAGCCGCCTCCGCCGCCTCCGCCGGAGAAGCCGCCGCCCGATGAACCGCCGAAGCTCGATGAGCTGCCCGAGCTCGGAGCGGAGTAGGTCGACGACGAGCGCGTCACCGCAGAGAACACGACAAGCCGGGCGGCGAGGCCGGTCGGCGAGCCATCGATCCATCCGGCGGACCGCTGCTCGCCGGCGTAATTGACTTCGAGCACTTCGCCCCACTCGCGTTCTTGACCGAACAGGATCGCGTAGGGCAGCAGCTTCTCGTACACATGGATCACGTCGACGGTCCCGTCGCTGCGGCGCTCGGCGCCCGTGTACGACTGCAGCATGCGCAACCGGTCGGCCTCTGCGACGCGGATGAACTCGCGCACCCCGTTCAGATACTCCAGCTGCAGCGCGCCCTCCGGCGTGAGAACGGTGTGCTTGCGGAGCGATGCGAAGCACGACGCGCCGACGAAGACGCCGCAGATGAGGAATGCGAACAACAGCGCGCCGACGGATTCGCGTCCGGTGAACACTGCCCATGCGAGCAGGACGGCCATGACCGCGAGCAGAGCCACGGCGATCAGTTGGATGACGGCGGCGGGGATGCTGCGCGCCTTGGTCGTCAGCCCGCGCTGGGCGGCCTCGTGCGGCGCCCCGTTCAGCAGTCCACGCATCCGGTTCGCGAACTTCTCGTCGTTCTCCGGCAGCCTCTGGACACGTCCGGGTCCCCTGCCACCGAAAAGCGCGTTGAGGGACCGCTCGTCGATCGGATCCGGGATCGGTCCTTTCAATCGCCGCAGACGCGGACGTCCCTTCTTCTTCTCGCTCCCGCCCGGCATCTCCTCCAGATGCACCAGGCCGCGGACGGCGAGATGGATGATCTGCGCCGCGAGCGCGTTCTTCGCACGGGGAATGATCGTGCTCGCCAGCAGCGGCGGCATGGAGTCCGGCACGTCGTACTGCGCCACGATGATCCCGGTGGCGCGACGGCGCCGGCGCTTCGTTGCCGCGATCGCCAACCAGGCGCCGACCGAGAGCGCCGCTGCGCCACCACCGATCCAGTACGGGGCGACGTCCGTCGCGGCATTGGGAAGGCGCGCGGGCGGCTGGGTCACGGTGCCCTGCTCGAGGGCGATCGCGATCGTCACGCCCTCCCGCGCGGCAAGATCGTCGGCGCTCACCGAGAAGGTGCTGCCTTCGCGCAACAGGGAGCACGTGTCGCTTGACCCGTAGAAGCCGAGGTAGCAGGAGGACGCACCCGTCAGGTGCGTCGCGAGTCGATCGTCGAAGGTGATCTGCGCATGGAACGAGCCGATGCCCTGCGTGCTGTCCTGCGGCAGCAGGTCCCAGTAGAACTCGTCGACCTTCGTGCCCTCGGCGGCGAGGATCACATCGCGCATCTCGTACTCGATGACGTAGGTCGTCGAGCCGTGCACGTAGTCGTCGGTGCCGGTGAGGACGTAGAGCAAGCCGTCGTCCTTCTCGGTCTCGTATGGGACGTCGTCGCCGTTCTCGTCGCGCACGGAGAGGATCGTGGTGCCGATGCCGGCGCCCTCGTAGCTGTCGGGGTAACCCGCGACGATGCCCCGGTTCTGGTCGGAATCGGGGAACTCGGCGACGCGGGTCTCCACCACGTGCAGGGTCGCACGCCCGTCGTCGTCCATGCCGACCTCGTAGACCGCGTCCCAGGAGGAGAAGTCGAAATCATCGACACCGGCCACTGGTTCGGCGGCGGATGCCGGGGCAGTGGACGCGGTGAACATCAAGGTGGTCGCGGTCAGGAGCACGGCGCCGGTCGCGCCCAGCGACCGGGCGAGGAATCGGGGGAGCGGTCTCCGGATCATTCCTCGAGCGTATCGAGGCTGGGTGCGCAGTTCTCCGGGGTGCGTGGACGCGGCGGGGGCGCGCAGGGCCGACCGGTAAACTGAGCGGGACTTTCAAGGAGCTCTTATGACCACCGCGCCTGACGCGCCTGCAACCTCTTCCGACGACGCCTCAGGTGAGGAGGACGTCCACGAGCAGAAGGCCGTGCGCCTCGCCAAGCGCGAGCGTCTGATCGAGCAGCGAGCGGATGCCGCGGGCGGCGCGTTCCCCGTCGCGGTTCCGGTGACCCACACGATCCCGGCGCTGCGTGCCGAGTACGGCGAACTCGAGGCGGGGGCGGAGACCGGCGTGGTCGTCGGCGTCGCGGGTCGCGTGGTGTTCAGCCGCAACACCGGCAAGCTGTGCTTCGCCACGCTGCAGGCCGGAGACGGCTCGCGCATCCAGGCGATGATCTCACTCGCCGAGGTGGGCGAGGAGTCGCTGGCGCGGTGGAAGGAGTTCGTCGACCTGGGCGACCACGTCTTCGTGCACGGACAGGTCATCTCCAGCCGCCGCGGCGAGCTGTCGATCATGGCCGATGACTGGGCGATCGCGTCGAAGGCGATCCTCCCGCTGCCGAACGCGTACTCCGAACTCAGCGAGGAGGGGCGAGTGCGCAGCCGCTACCTCGACCTCATCGTGCGCGAGCAGGCACGCACCACCGTGCGAGCGCGCGCCGCTGTCAACGCGAGCCTGCGTGCGACCTTCGGCACACACGACTACCTCGAGGTGGAGACCCCCATGCTGCAGGTGCAGCACGGCGGCGCATCCGCTCGTCCGTTCATCACGCACTCCAACGCCTTCGACACCGAGCTGTACCTGCGCATCGCGCCGGAGCTGTACCTCAAGCGCGCCGTGGTCGGCGGTATCGAACGCGTCTACGAGATCAACCGCAACTTCCGCAACGAGGGGGCGGACTCCACGCACAGCCCCGAGTTCGCGATGCTGGAGGCCTACCAGGCGTACGGCGACTACAACCAGATGGCCGAGCTCACGCAGGAGCTCGTCCAGCAGGCGGCGATCGCCGTCTCGGGCTCGACCACCGTCACGTGGGCCGATGGCACCGAGTACGACCTCGGCGGCGAGTGGGATCGCATCTCGATGTACGAGTCGTTGTCAGAGGCGGCAGGACGCACCTTCACCCCCGAGGATGCGGTCGAAGACCTCATCGCCTTCGCCGAGGCGAACGGCGTTGACGTTCCGTCGCATGCCATCCACGGCAAACTCATCGAGGAGCTGTGGGAGCACTTCGTCAAGGGCGACCTCGTGCGTCCGACGTTCGTGATTGACTTCCCCGTCGACACGTCACCTCTGGTGCGCGAGCACCGCTCGATCGCGGGAGTCGTGGAGAAGTGGGACCTGTACATCCGCGGGTTCGAGTTGGCGACCGGATACTCCGAGCTCGTGGATCCCGTCATCCAGCGCGAGCGCTTCGTCGAGCAGGCGAAGCTCGCGGCATCGGGCGACGTCGAGGCGATGCGCGTCGATGAGGAGTTCCTGCGTGCGCTCGAGCACGGCATGCCGCCGTCGGGCGGCATGGGCATGGGCATCGACCGTCTACTGATGGCGATCACCGGCCTCGGCATCCGCGAGACGATCCTCTTCCCGCTGGTCAAGTAGCACTCACTTCTCGACCGCCTCGCCGCGCTGGAAGGACCACTGCGGCAGCAGTGCCGCATTGATCATGCTGCCGATGAGGCACGCGAGCGAGTAGCCGGGATCGATCTCGCTCACGAGCCGCAGGTAGTGAGCGGCGTGTGACGAGCGGCCGAGCGCCCACGACAGCCAGGCTGCGGCCGTGAGCGGCGCCGGCCGCGATGCACGGGGCGCGCGGGCGGCGGCGCCTCGGGCGATCGTCAACGCGACCCTGAGCCGGTCGACGTCGGGGCGCGGACCGCGCCCGAGGAAGATCTCGCCCAGTTCGTCCGGCACCGCGGTTCCACGCTCGGCATAAGCGAGCTGCGCGAGCATCGTGCGCTCGCCGGTGGGCAGGTCGGTCGCCCACTGCAGCAGTGCCACGTCGCGAAGCCGCGGCCGGTCGAAGCACCACAGCAGTGCGGCCGTGGCGAACGGCGGCAGATTCTCCGGCGAGTCGAGCAGGTCTTCGAAGAAGACCGGCAGATCCTCGAGCACCACCGCCGCGGCGATCGCCTGCGGGTTCGACCGCACTGCGTCGCGGAGATCCACGTGGTCATGAGCGAGCAGATCGGAGATCTCGAGCAGCGCGCGGCCCACCCGCTCCTTCTCTGCGAGATCGACGGCCGGCAACGCCGTGCCTGAATCCTGGTCGCCCGCTACATCGGCCAGGCCCGGAATCGACGCGGGTGCCGGGATCTCGGCGATCGGATGCAGGACCGGCTCATCATGCAGGTAGCTCGCCCACCCTTCGGGTGTGACGCAGAGAGCATCGACGATGTGCATGCCGAGGTCTTCGCTGAGGCCGAGCAGCTCGTCGACGACGACGCTCGACGGCAGTACGACCCCGTCCGGGGTGTGCTGTGGCGCCTCGTCGGTGTACACCACGACGGCGACGGCATCCGTTCCGCTGACCTGCGAAAGCAGACCGATCGCCGTGTCGACGTAGTCGTCGAGCTCGACGTCGTCATGCGGCAGGTCGATGCGCATCGCGCCGTGGGCGCGGGAGTGCTGGAAAGGCAGCAGCACGATGCTCTGCCGCGGTGTGAACCCCGCGAGGGACGGGACGAGGCCGAGGAACTCGGCGGAATCTGTGGCACGGAGGACTGTGTTCATGCCGTGAGTGTGGCCGATCAGGCGGCGTGAGAACGGCTGTGCACAGGGTGGATCGAGTGTTCCCGGATGTGCAGGAGGAGTCGGGGGCGCGTGACGGCGGCGTACGATGGACGTATGGACAACTTCTGGGTCGCCGCAGCGTGGTCGCTACTGCCGACGCTCGGAGTCAGCGTGGTCTTCTTCATCGTGATACGCGGGATCATCCGCTCCGACCGGACCGAGCGCAAAGCGCACGCGCAGATCGAAGCGCAGGAGCGCGCAGCGCGCGGCCTCCCGCCTCGCGCCTCCTGATCCCGGCCATCACGCCTGCCGGGCGCTGTCGTCTGTACCGGCTACGCTGAGCCTGACGCCGCATTCGGCGAAGCACGCGGTGCAAGTCGGGGGTGAATCGCATGGAGCAGTGGCCTTGGTGGGTGTTCGCGGTCGCCATCGTGATCGACATCGCCATCCGCGTCACGGCGATCATCATCATTCCGCGCAACCGTCGTCCGACCGCTGCGATGGCATGGCTGCTCGCCGTGTTCTTCATCCCTTACATCGGCGTGATCCTCTTCCTCATCATCGGCAATCCACGTCTTCCGCGCGCACGACGGCGCAAGCAGGATCAGATCAACGCCTACATCGATGAGACCAGCCACCAACTGCATTTCGGTACGCTCCGCCCGAATGCTCCGGACTGGTTCCCTCCCATCGTCGCCATGAACCAGAAACTCGGCGCCCTGCCGATCTCGGGCGACAACGGTGCCCACCTGATCAGCGACTATCAGAGTTCACTGGACGAGATGGCGGAGGCCATCCGCACCGCTGACGACTACGTGCATGTGGAGTTCTACATCCTGCAGTCGGATGCCGCGACCGACAACTTCTTCCGTGCTCTCGAAGAGGTCGCGGTCCGCGGCGTGACCGTGCGCGTGCTGCTCGACCACTGGGCGAACCGCTGGAAGCCCCGCTACCGCGACACCATCAAGCGTCTCGACGCGATGGGCGCCGACTGGCAGTTGATGCTGCCGATGCAGCCGCTCAAGGGCCGGATGCAGCGCCCCGACCTGCGCAACCACCGCAAGCTCCTCGTCGTCGACGGGACACTCGCGTTCGTCGGATCGCAGAACGTCACAGACTCCACCTACAACCTGCCGAAGAACATCAAGCGCGGACTGCACTGGGTCGACCTGATGGTGCGTGTCGACGGACCGATCGTGCTCAGCATCAACGCCATATTCCTCAGCGACTGGTACAGCGAGACCGACGAGGTGCTCGCCGAGATCGACATCACCCGCGCCGAGATCGGCAGTGGGGATCTGGACTGCCAGATCGTTCCCTCCGGCCCCGGTTACGAGGTCGAGAACAACCTGCGCCTCTTCCTCGCGCTGCTCTACGCGGCGCGGCAGAAGATCATGATCGTGAGCCCGTACTTCGTTCCGGATGAAGCCCTGCTCCTCGCAGTGAACGCCGCATGCGACCGCGGCGTCGCAGTCGAGCTGTTCGTGTCGGAAGAGGGCGACCAGGCGATGGTCTACCACGCGCAGCGCAGCTATTACGAGGCGCTGCTGCGCGCGGGCGTGCGCATCTGGATGTACCGCAGGCCGTACATCCTGCACACCAAGACCCTCACGATCGACGATGAAGTGGCCGTCATCGGCTCGAGCAACATGGACATGCGCTCCTTCGGCCTGAATCTCGAGATCTCGATGCTCGTGCGCGGTGAGGAGTTCGTCGCCGAGGTGCGAGCAGTCGAAGACCAGTACCGCGCACTGAGCCGTGAACTCACCCTGGAGGAGTGGCTGCAGCAGCCGTTGCGCTCCACCGTGCTCGACAACCTCGCGCGGCTCACCTCTGCGCTGCAGTGACGCCGTCGCAGTTCCCGACGTCTCGACGCTGACACAGCGGCGGGCGACGGCTACTCTGATGGCATGACCACCCCATCGCGAGTCGTCCTTGCCGCATCGACCCTGTTCGCTGCGGCGCTGCTCGTCGTCGGCTGCGCAGGATCGCCGGGGGCGACACCGCCGACCAGCAGCGCGACCCCGGATGACTCGGGCAGTGCGTCCGCGCCGCCGGCCGAAGACGATGTCGAGGCGGCGTGGCTCGACGACGGTCGGATGTTCGCCATCGTCACGTGGGGGTCGTCGACGTGCGTTCCGATCGTGGACGAGGTCAGCGCCGATGGGCAGAAGGTCACGGTCTCGCTGGTAGATCCGCCCAGCGCGGACGGTGAAGAGAAGGCCTGCACGGCTGATCTCGCGGCGCGCGCGAGCGTGGGAGGCATTCCCGAAGGCGTCGATCCGACCAAGGACGTCGAGTTCGTCGTCACGGTCGGCGACATCACCGACGACGTCGACCTCGACGGCAACTCCGCGCTCACCGGGACCCCCGGCAGTTCCACCGAGTACGCACCGAGCGCCGGCTGGTTCGATGACGACGGTGCGGTGCTGCTCACCTGGGGTTCATCCACCTGCCCCCCGATCGTCGAGGGCGTCGAAGAGCAGCCGGGCGGCGCGACCGTCACCTTCGCGACGGAAGACGGGGTGTGCACGATGGACATGGTGCCGCGCGCGACCGTGCTCGGGTTCGGCAACGATGACAGCGATGACGACGCCGCAGACGATGGCGAGTTCGTCCTGACGCTCGTCGGCGGCAACCTCGACGGCACCGTCTCCGTGATGCGGGGCTGAGCGGCCCGCTCGGTTCTCAGAGCGAATCGACCGGGTGCCCCGCGGGCAGCGCCAGCAGCAGGGCGCCAGGGGCGATGCGGCAGCGGATCCGCACGGCCTCGCCGAATTCGTCGCCGTCGAGTTCGATCGGCGTGGGCTGCGTCGCGGCGGCTTCGGCGACTCTTCCGCGCAGGTAGCGCACCGATGCGTCCCTGCCGCGGCGCTGTAGCACCAGACGGCCGGCGCGGAACCTGCGCAGCACCGAGTTGTCCCACCAGATCTTGCGCCACACTCCGAGCCACCCGAACGGTCCGGTCGGCTGGATGATCGCGACATCCATCTCGCCGTCGGCGATCGACGCTGACGGGATCAAGGCGATCCTGGCGGGCAGCGTGCCGCAGTTTGCGAAGAGCACGCTGTGCACCTTGGTCGAATGCAGCCGCGACTCGTCCATCTGATAGACGATGCGGAACGGCTTCGCATTCGGGAGCGATCGGGCGGCGCCGTCGACGTACGCCACCCAGCCGACCGACTTCTTCAGATCGGGTCTTGTGTTGGCGATCATGTCGGCATCCAGCCCGATGCCGGCGAGCACGACGAACGCGTGCTCGGTCGTCTCACCGCTCTCGCGTGTGAGAGCAGCCCAGCCGATGTCGATCGGATACCGGTACTCGCCGAGAGCCGCACGGATCATCGCCTCGGGGACGGCGAGGGGGAGTCCGAGGTTGCGTGCGAGCAGGTTCCCCGTGCCGCTGGGGATGATCGCCAGCGGGATCCCTGTGCTCGCCATCGCCTCGGCGACCGCCCGCACGGTGCCGTCGCCGCCGGCGACGAGCACCACATCGGCGCCATCGGTGATGGCGGAGCGGGCGGCCTCCTGCCCGGCATCCTCGATCGTCGTCTGGTAGAAGGAAGGCGTGGCCCACCCCGCGTCCTTCGACAGCTCGCGTACAGCGGAGCGCAGGCGCTTCTCGTCGACCTTGATGGGGTTGTAGACGAGGGCGGCCCGGCTCTCTCCAGAGGCGCTCTTCGGCATGCCGTTCACTCTACGTGCCGCCTCAGCGTCAGGATGCACCCCCGGTAGACTTGGGTCATGATCGACCTTGCCGTTCTCCGCGACCAGCCCGACCTCGTCCGCCGCTCGCAGATCGCGCGCGGCCACGACGCCGCCACCGTCGACGCTGCGATCGAGGCGGACCGATCGCGTCGGGCAGCACTGAGCGCATTCGAAGATCTGCGTGCAGAGCAGAACGCCTTCGGCAAGCAGGTCGCGAAGGCCCCCAAGGAGGAGAAGGCCGCCCTCGTCGCGCAGGTGAAGGAACTCGCCGAGCGCGTGAAGCAGGCGCAGCAGACGGCGAACGAGGCGGCGGATGCCGCGGCATCCGCTCTCGCCCCCATCGAGAACATCGTGATCGAGGGCGTGCCGGCCGGCGGCGAGGAGAACTTCGTCGAGCTGCGCCGTGTCGGCGAGGCGCCGACCTTCGATCCGGCCGTCTTCCCGAACGGCCCGCGCGACCACCTCGAGATCGGCGAACTGCTCGGCGCGATCGACATGGAGCGCGGCGTGAAGGTGTCGGGCTCGCGGTTCTACTTCCTGCGCGGGATCGGCGCGCGCCTCGAGATCGCGCTGATGAACATGGCGCTCGACAAGGCGTTGCAGAACGACTTCGTGCCGATGATCACCCCGACGCTGGTGCGTCCGGAGATCATGCAGGGCACCGGGTTCCTCGGCGAGCACGCCGACGAGGTCTACCACCTCGACAAGGACGACGACCTGTACCTGGTCGGCACCAGCGAGGTCGCGCTCGCCGGGTACCACAAGGACGAGATCGTCGACCTCTCCGGCGGCGCACTGCGCTACGCAGGATGGTCGACCTGCTACCGCCGCGAGGCCGGTTCCTACGGCAAGGACACCCGCGGCATCATCCGCGTGCACCAGTTCAACAAGCTCGAGATGTTCGTCTACACGACCCAGGAGGATGCCGAGGCGGAGCACCTGCGCCTCGTCGCCCTGCAGGAGGAGATGCTCACCGCGCTCGGACTTTCGTACCGCGTGATCGACGTCGCCGCGGGCGACCTCGGATCGAGCGCCGCGCGCAAGTACGACATCGAGGCATGGGTGCCGACGCAGGATGCATTCCGCGAGCTCACCTCGACGTCGAACTGCACGACGTTCCAAGCGCGTCGACTCGACGTTCGGCATCGTCCTGAGGCCGAAGACGGGTCGACTTCCAAGACGCAGCACGTCGCGACGCTGAACGGGACGCTCGCGACGACCCGCTGGATCGTCGCGCTGCTCGAGACGCATCAGCAGCCCGACGGCTCGGTGATCGTGCCCGAAGCGCTGCGGCCGTATCTCGGCGGGTTGGAAGTTCTGGAGCCGACGCTTCGGGATGCTCAGGGAACACTTCGGCAGGCGACGAAGTGACGGCTGCCTGGCTCGTCGGCCTCGACGTCGACGGAACGATCATCCTGCAGGACGAGACGATGAGCCCCGGCGTGCCGGAGGCCGTCGCGCGCGTGCGGGACGCCGGACACTTCGTGACGATCGCGACAGGGCGTAGCTGGATGGGTACTGAGCGCTGGGTCGACGCGCTCGAGATCACTCCGGAGTTCGTGGTGTGCTCGAACGGCGCCGTGACGATGCGTCGTGTCGGGGATTCGTGGGAACGCTGGCATGTCGAGACGTTCGACCCGACTGCGGTGCTCGCGCTGCTCACCGAGCGACTGCCCGAAGCGCATTACATGGTCGAACTCGCGACCGGCCAGCGCCTGTTCACGGGTGAGCTCGACGACTGGACGCTGAACGGCGGTCGCATGGTCGAACTCGACGAGCTCGGTGCTGAGCCGGTTTCGCGCGTCGTCGTGGTCTCACCGGGACACAGCGAGGACGACTTCCACCGTCTGGTGGCGGATGCCGGACTCAATGAGGTCTCGTATGCGATCGGCTGGACGGCGTGGCTCGACATCGCCCCGCAGGGAGTCGACAAGGGCACGGCACTGGAACGCGTGTATGCCGAACTCGGCATGCACGGCCCCAATGTGTTCGTCGCCGGGGACGGCCGCAACGACCTCGGCATGTTCGGCTGGGCGCTCGGGGTCGGTGGCCGTGCTGTCGCCATGGGGCAGGCGGTCGACGAGGTCAAGGATGCTGCGGGTGAAGTCACCGCAGACGTCGAAGACGGTGGACTCGCGCTCGCATTGGACACACTGGTGGATCATCCAGCGGTCCCCCAGGTGGGGACGAGACAATGAAACCGGCTAGACTCGACCACTGATCGGCGGATTCGTCTGTCGATGGAGGGTTGTCCGAGTGGCCGATGGAGCTGGTCTTGAAAACCAGTGGGCAGAGATGTCTCGTGGGTTCGAATCCCACACCCTCCGCATCACGAGCTGACTGCGGTACCCCGACTGCAACAGACTCGAAAGGGATTGAGTGAGCGAGAAGATCCGTCGCCGCAGGACTGTGGCCCGCCACGGTCAGTTGCGGTCCCCGGGCCCGATCAGCCAACTCCTCAAGATCATCGGTGTCGCGCTCGCCGTCGTGCTGGTCAGCGGGGTGAGCGTCAGCGCATTCGTGGTGAGTGATCTGTACGGCACCGCCACCGCCGATGCCGTGGAGCTGGAGGGGCAGAAGCCGATTCCGCCGGACATCAGCGAGTTCGAGGGCGGGTTCGACCTGCTGCTGGTCGGAACAGACACCTGTGAAGAGGCATACGCCCAGCTGTTCGGCGACCGGTGCTCCGGCAACGACGCCGAGGGCAACCTGAACGACGTCAACATCCTCCTGCACGTCTCGGAGGAGCCGCGTCGCATCACGGCGGTGAGCTTCCCGCGCGACCTGATGCTCCCGATCCCGGAGTGCACGCGCGAGGACGGCAGCATGACGTCGGCGATGAGCAAGCAGCCGCTGAACAGCGCGTACATGGACGGCGGCCTGAACTGCGTCGCCAAGACGATCACTGAGATCACCGGCCAGGATATCGAGTTCGCGGCATCCGTCACCTTCGGCGGTGTGATCGAGATCACCAACTCCATCGGCGGCGTCGACGTCTGCCTCGCGACCCCCATCAAGGACCGCTACACGGGTCTTGACATGGCGGCGGGAACGCACACGATCATGGGGCTGGAGGCGCTGCAGTTCCTGCGCACCCGCCACGGCGTCGGTGACGGCAGCGACCTCGGACGCATCGGCAACCAGCAGCAGTACATGTCGAGCCTGTCCCGCAAGCTCATCAGCGGCGAGGTGCTCGGAAACGTGCCGGTCATGCTCCGCCTCGCCAACACCGCGCTCAGCAACGTCGAGGCCAGCACATCGCTGACCAATCCGATGACGATCGTTCAGATCGCCCTCGCGGTCAAGGATGTGCCGTTCGAGGACATCGTGTTCCTGCAGTACCCGACCTACGAGGATCCGGACGACCCCAACAAGGTCGTCGCCGACACGCAGTCCGCGCAGGCGATGTGGGACGCGATCAATGCGAACCAGCAGCTGCAGATCACGCACGAGAACACCGAGAACGACGGAGTCGTGGTTCAGGAACCCGTCGCCCCGGCCGAGGGTGAGACCGCCACGGAGACTCCGGCGCCGACGGATACCGCCGTCGCTCTGCCGGACTCGATCAAGGGCAACTCGGCCGCGCAGCAGACCTGCTCGAACGGCAACGTCCGCTGAGCTAGGCGATTGTCGGCGCCCCGACGGATTGTTCAGTCGTTGCGCAATCACGCAAGTTCTTGCGTACACTGACCTCATGTCGAAGCGTCTGGCGGAGGTGGCACGCAAGGTCGGCGTGAGCGAGGCGACCGTGAGTCGTGTGCTGAACGAGAAGCCGGGCGTCTCGGATGCCACGCGACAGGCCGTGCTCACCGCGCTTGATGTGCTCGGCTATGAGCGACCGACGAAACTGCGCGGGGAACGGGCGCGGCTCGTTGGCCTGGTCCTGCCGGAACTGCAGAACCCGATCTTCCCAGCCCTTGCCGAGATCGTCGGCGGTGGCCTCACCCAGAACGGCTACACGCCGCTGCTGTGCACGCAGAACGCCGGAGGCGTCACGGAGTCCGACTACATCGACCTGCTGCTGTCTCAGCAGGTCTCGGGTGTGATCTTCCTCGGCGGCAATTACACGCAGGCCGATGCTGCGCATGAGCACTACGAACGACTGCGCCAGGTGAACCTGCCGACAGTGCTCGTCAACGCACGGATTCCCGGACTGACGTTTCCGACCGTGTCGACCGATGACGCCGCGGCGGCCGAGCAGGCGCTGCTGCACGTGCACCAGTTGGGGCACCGGAAGATCGGTATGCTGCTCGGCCCGAGCGACCACATCCCCTCGCAGCGCAAGCTCGCCGCCGGGCGCCTCCTGCTCGAGAAGCTCGGCGCTCCACTCGGTGATGACATGATCGTGCGCGGACTGTATTCCTTGGAGTCTGGACAGGCCGGGGCGACCAGGCTGATCGCCGCCGGTGCGACCGCGATCGTCTGCGCAAGCGATCCGATCGCCCTCGGAGCCGTGCGTGCTGCCCGCCGCGGTGGGCTCCGCGTGCCGCAGGACATCAGCGTGGTCGGCTTCGACGACTCCGCGCTGATGTCGTGTACCGAACCCCCGCTGACGACCGTTCGGCAGCCCATCGAGTCGATGGGCCGCACGGTCATCGAACTGCTGCTCTCTCAGATCGCCGGCACGAGAGAATCCGGTGACGAGCTGCTGTTCGAGCCTGAGCTCGTGCTGCGCTCGTCCACCGCACCCGCTGCCTGACCCGCGCCTTTCGGGTTGCCCGCGCCCGCGCTCGGACGCGGCTGCGCGCTGCTGTTGAGCCGTGAGGTGTCGCCTCGTGCCGCATCGACGGCGCCCATGCGACCACGGGCGACACCTCATGCTGGCTGTCGGACGGCGCCCCGATCGCAGAGTGTAAGAATTACGCGAAACTGTTTAGTTCTTGCAAATGTTCGTCGGTGAAGCTACATTCGGTTCATCACCGATCTGAGGAGCGATGTGGACACCGAAGTCCTGATGAAGAACGCGAGCACCGTGACGATGCCGACGGATGCCGGTTGGTGGCGCGATGCCGTGATCTACCAGGTGTACGTGCGCAGCTTCGCCGACGGAAACGGCGACGGCACCGGCGACCTCGCAGGCGTCAGAGCACGCCTCGGTTATCTCAAAGACCTCGGGGTCGACGCGATCTGGTTCAACCCCTGGTACCCGAGCCCCCTCGCTGACGGCGGTTACGACGTGCAGGACTACCGCGACATCGACCCGCGCTTCGGCACGCTGGACGAGGCGGAGCAGCTCATCGCAGAGGCACTCGCCTTCGGCATCCGCACCATCATCGACATCGTCCCGAACCACCTCTCCGACCAGCACCAGTGGTTCCGGCAGGCGCTCGCCGCCGGCCCCGGCAGCCCGGAGCGCGAGCGGTTCTGGTTCCACCCCGGCCTCGGCGAGAACGGTGACGAGATGCCGACGGACTGGGTCTCCAGCTTTCAGGGCGACACCTGGACCCGCACGACGAACCCCGATGGCACGCCGGGCGAGTGGTACCTGCACCTGTTCACGCCGGAGCAGCCTGATCTGAACTGGAACCACCCCGACGTTCGGCGCGAGCACGAGGACATCCTGCGGTTCTGGTTCGACCGCGGTGTCGCCGGCGTCCGCATCGACTCCGCGGCGCTCCCCGTGAAGGACCCTGCGCTGCCGGCGCTACCCTCCGGAGCGATCGCACCCGGTGCCCACCCGCACCTGGACCGCGACGAGCTGCACGACATCTACCGCGGCTGGCGCGCCGTCGCCGATGAGTATCAGGGGGAGCGGGTGCTCGTCGGCGAAGTCTGGCTCGACGACGCCGAGCGGTTCGCCCGGTATCTCCGCCCCGACGAGATGCACACGGCGTTCAACTTCGACTTCATGACCCAGCCGTGGAGCGCGCAGGCCATGCGGTCATCCATCACGCGCACGCTCGCCGAGCATGCGCCTGTCGGCGCTCCGGCCACGTGGGTGCTCTCCAATCACGACGTCACCCGCCCTGCGACGCGTTATGGCCGGGCCGATTCGTCGTTCGCCTTCGACCGCAAGCGGTTCGGAACGCCGACGGATGCCGTGCGCGGCCAGCGACGCGCACGAGCCGCCGCGCTTCTCACCGCGGCATTGCCGGGAAGCCTCTACATCTACCAGGGCGACGAGCTCGGCCTGCCGGAGGTCGAGCTGCCGCGGGAGGTCATCCAGGACCCGATGCATCACCGCTCAGGCGGCGTCGACCCTGGGCGGGACGGATGCCGCGTGCCGCTGCCATGGGCAGGAGCACGCACTCCCTACGGCTTCGGCGGCGAACCATGGCTGCCGCAGCCGGGAGACTGGGAGTCGTTCACGGTCGAGGCGCAGGAGACGGACCCCACATCGACGCTGCACCTCTACCGCCGGGCGATCGCGCTGCGCCGCAGCATCCGCGACCTCACCGCCGGTGCACTGGAATGGCTTGAGCTCGGCGCGGACGTCATCGCGTTCCGCCGCGGCGACGACTTCGTCAGCGTCACCAACCTCGGCGGCACTGCGGTGCCGCTTCCCGCGCACCACGAGGTGCTCCTCTCCAGCGCGCCGCTCGACGCCGCGCTGCCACCCGACTCCACGGCCTGGCTCGCCCTGCGCGACCTGCCGGAGCGCTCCGCCGGAGCGAAGCAGTAACCCCGCGCCTAGAACACCTGAACTGCAACACAGGAATGGAAGGACAGACAATGAAGTCACGCATCAAGCGGATCGCCCTCTCCGGCACCGCCGTACTCTCCACCGCAGCGCTGCTCGCAGGCTGCGCAGGAAGTACCGGCGACGATGCCGCAGCCGACGGTCCGGTGACCATCCAGGTCGCGATCGACGCAGGCCTCGAGCCGGAGGCGCGCGAGACCTTCGACGCACGGGTCGCCGAGTTCGAGGAGGTGAACTCCGACATCACGGTCGAGGCGCAGGAGTACACCTGGACCGGCACCACCTTCGCCGCCGAACTCGCCGGAGGCACGCTGCCGGATGTGTTCCCGATCCCGTTCACCGACGGCCGAGGGCTGATCGAGCGCAAGCAGATCGCCGACATCAGTGGTCTCGTCGCCGAACTGCCGTACGCCGACAAGTTCAATCCGAACGTCGCGCAGGCGGGGCAGGACGCGGACGGAAACATGTGGGCGGTGCCGATCGCCGCATACGGCCAGGGCCTGCACTACAACCGCACCCTGTTCGAAGAGGCAGGGCTCGACCCCGACAAGCCCCCGACGACGTGGGACGAGGTCCGTGAGTACGCGAAGCAGATCACGGATGCCACGGGCGAAGCGGGTTACGCCACGATGACATCGGCCAACACCGGAGGATGGATCCTCGCCACCACGGTGAACGCGTTCGGCGGTCGTACGGAGAACGACGACAGCACCGCGCCCACGATCGATTCGGACGCGGTCGTCGAGGCGCTGGAGTATCTGCAAGAGCTGCGCTGGGACGACAACTCGATGGGCGCGAACTTCCTCTACGACTGGGGCACCATCAACCAGGACTTCGCCGCGGGCCGGATCGGCATGTACATCTCCGGCGGCGGAAACTACCCGAACCTGGTCACGCAGAACGCGCTGAACCCGGACGACTACGGTCTCACCGTCCTGCCGCTCCAGGGCGATGACCCCGGAGTCCTCGGCGGTGGGACGCTCGCCGCGGTGAACCCGAAGGCGACCGCGGCCGAGCAGGCGGCATCCGTCAAGTGGATCGACTTCTACTACATGGGCAAGATCACGAACGAGGAGGCTGCGACGGCATCCGCGAAGCTCTCCGCTTCCCTCGACCAGCCCGTCGGTGCACCGGAGCTGCCGGTGTTCGATCAGGAGCTCTTCGATCAGAACCGGGAATGGATCTCGGAGTTCATCAACGTCCCCGTCGAGCAGATGAATCCGTACACGGATCAGATCGGGGAGCAGCAGATCCTCCCGGAGCCGCGGATCTCCACGCAGGAGGTGTACGCGCTGCTCGACACCGTCGTGCAGGCCGTGCTCACGGATCAGAACGCCGACATCAAGGCGCTTCTCGCCGATGCGCAGACTCAGGCCGAGGGCATCTACGCCGCAGCAGAGTGACCCGTCGATCCGGGGGCGATGCATTCGCCCCCGGATCCTCATCCAAAGGAACATGCGATGACGCAGATCTCTCCCCTGACGGCACCTCCGGAGACGCCGGAAGCGGGGCCGACGATCGTCCGCGCCGCCGAACGCCGCCGACCAGGCGCGATTCGGCGGGTCAGGAACCGGTTCCGCGGCGGAGGGATCAGTACGTTCGTCTTCCTGCTGCCGTTGCTGTTCAGCTTCATCTTCTTCTCGTGGAAGCCGATCGTCGACTCGGCGATCATGGCGTTCCAGGAGACGAACCTGCTCAGCACTCCCGAGTTCGTCTGGTTCGACAACTTCAGTCGGGTGCTGCAGGATCCGCTGCTGGGCACAGCTGTCGTCAACACCCTGTACTTCGCCGTTCTGGCGCTGCTGCTCGGCTATCCCATCCCGCTCGTCGTCGCAGTCTTGATGAGCGAGGTCCGTAAGCGCCGAGGCCTCTACAGCGCCCTCGCCTATCTGCCGGTCGTCGTGCCGCCCGTCGTCTCGGCACTGCTGTGGAAGTTCTTCTACGACGCATCGCCCACCGGGGTGTTCAATACGATCCTCGGCTGGTTCGGAGGTGGGCCACTGCCATGGCTGCAGGATCAGGCGAGTGCGATGCCGTCGCTCGTGCTGTTCGCCACGTGGTCCGCCGCGGGAGGAACCATCATCATCTACCTCGCCGCGATCGTCGGCGTGGCCCCCGAGCTGTACGACGCGGCCGAAGTCGACGGCGCCGGCGTCTGGCGAAAGGTGTGGCATGTGACCATGCCGCAGCTGCGCGGCGTGCTGCTCGTGACCTTCATCCTGCAGATCATCGGGACAGCCCAGGTCTTTCTCGAACCATTCCTTTTCACCGGAGGCGGCCCCGCGAACTCGACGATCACCGTACTCCTGCTCATCTACAAGTACGCCTTCCAGAACAGCCTCGGCGGTGACTACGGCGCTGCGACAGCGCTGAGCCTCATGCTCGCGATCGTCCTGGCCGTATTCTCGATGATCTACTTCCGTCTCACCCGCAGTTGGAGCACCTAATGAGCGCCGACCGCGGCATCCTCTCGCCCGCCGACTGGCGACGCCCCCGCATCCGCATCGCAACCCGCGCGACCCACATCGTGCTGCTGGTGTCGCTGTTCGTCGTGGGGCTCGGACCGATCCTGTGGCTCGCGAAATCGGCGATCACGCCCACGCAGGACACCCTCCGCACACCTCTCGCGCTGTGGCCGAACGGCATGGACTGGGAGAACCTGATCACCGCATGGACCCGTGTGGAGATCGACAAGTTCTTCCTCAACACCGTGCTCATCGCGGCCGGTGTCTGGGCCGTGCAGGTGCTCGTCGCGACGACTGCCGGCTACGCGCTGAGTGTGCTGCGGCCCCGATACGGGAAGATCATCGTCGCTTTCGTGCTCGCCACGCTCTTCGTGCCCAGCATCGTGCTGCTCGTTCCGCTGTACCTCACGATCGTCGATCCTCCGCTGCTCGGGCAGTCCCTGATCAACACGTTCTGGGCGGTGTGGCTGCCGGCAGGGGCGAACGCCTTCAACGTGCTGCTCGTGATGCGGTTCTTCGACTCGCTGCCGCGAGAGGTGTTCGAGGCGGCCAGAGTCGACGGCGCAGGCAACTACCGGCTGTTCTGGTCTGTCGTGCTGCCGATGTCGAAGCCGATCATCGGCGTGGTGTCGGTGTTCGCGGTGATCGGTGCATGGAAGGACTTCCTCTGGCCGATGCTCGTTCTCCCTGACCCGGCGATCCAGCCGCTGTCCGTGCGGCTCCCGGCACTGCAGCAGTTCATCGAACTGGACGTCTTCCTCGCCGCTCTCGCGATCTCGACCATCATCCCGATCGCGCTCTTCCTCGTCTTCCAGCGCCTGTTCCTCAACGGCGTCGGGATGGGCGGAGCGGTCAAGGGGTGAGTCAGCCGGTCGTCGACCGACGGATCACGAGTTCGGGTGGGAAGACGGTCTGACGCGGGATGCTGTCTGGATCGGCCGCTTCCTCCAAGACGATCCGCAGGGCGGTGCGCCCGATCATCCGGCTGGGCTGGCGGATGGACGACAGCGGCACCGCCGCAGCGGCCGCGAACGGGATGTCGTCGAATCCGATGATCGCGATCTCGTCCGGCACCAGCATCCGACCTCCCGAGACGAGCGACTGCAGCAGCCCGAGCGCGAGCAGATCGTTCGAGGCAAACAGGGCGTCCGGCCACTCCCGACGCGGCCGCGCGAGGATGCGGGTGCCCGCCGCCGCGCCCTCCTCGACGGTCATCGCCGCCGTGGGGATGACTTCGAGATCTATGCGGGTGGAGGCGTTCTCAGCCGCCGCCCGCGCCCCGGCGAGCCGATCGGTGACCTGGCGCATCTCGAACGGGCCGCCGACGAAGGCGATCCGCCGTCGCCCGCTCTCGATCAGGTGCTCCACGGCGAGCCGCCCCCCGGCGACGCTGTCCACCGAGACCGACGAGAAGCCGCTGTCGGCGCTGAACCGATCGACGAGCACGGTGGCGATGCCGGAGGAGCGGAATCGTCGCAGCTGCGTCATCACGTCGCCGTAAGGGGCGATGAGGAGCCCCCGCACCTGCTGCTCCCGGAACAGGTCGAGGTAGACCTTCTCGCGTGACGGATCTTCATCGGTGTTGCCGTAGAGGATCGCGATGCCATGACGGGTCGCCTCGTCCTCCGCACCGCGGACGACGTCGTTGTAGAACGGATTCTGGCCGTCGAGCACGACGAATCCCACTGTCGTGCTGATGCCGGCGCGAAGCTTGCGGGCCGCGTCATTGCGCACGTACCCGAGTTCTTCGATCGCCGAACTGACGCGCTGCACGGAATCCGCCGACACCTCTTCTGGGCGATTGAGGACGTTCGAGACGGTGCCGACGGAGACTCCGGCGCGCTGCGCGACCTCGCGGATGCTCACCGGCACGACCTCACCTCTCCTCGTTGATCGGATCACGATTCGGTCACCGTGGTGTTGACCTCGTGGCGTTGTTTCATACACTAGCTTGAAACGTACCTGAATCGATTCATGTTAGATTCAGTCGCAGATCAGATCGATCCCCTCAACGGAGAGGACGCGCCAGTGGCCGTCGAAGTCGAGAACCGCAGTCCAGCGGATGCCGCGCTGGAACTGCATCGCGTCGTGAAGTCGTTCGGGCCGGTGGTGGCGCTGCGCTCCGGCAGCCTGACGCTGCGCTCGGGGTCGATCCACGCGCTCATCGGCGAGAACGGTGCCGGCAAATCCACGCTCGTGAAGATCATGGCCGGTCTGTACCGCCGCGACTCGGGCGAGTTCCGACTGCACGGCGACGACGTCGACTTCACCAGCACGGCGCAGTCCAAGGCGGCCGGCATCGCCGTGATCTATCAGGAGCCGACGCTGTTCCCCGATCTCTCGGTCACCGAGAACATCTTCATGGGGCGGCAGCCGACGAGCAGGATCGGACGAATCGACCGCAAGTCGATGCGTCAGGAGGTCGAGCAGATCTTCCGGCGGCTGGGCGTCTCGCTCGACCCCGACCGCATCACCGAAGGTCTGTCGATCGCAGACCAGCAGATCATCGAGATCGCCAAGGCGATCTCACTCGATGCCAGCGTGCTCATCATGGACGAGCCGACCGCCGCGCTGAGCGGGGTCGAAGTTGAACGGCTCTTCGCCGTCGCCCGCAGCCTTCGCGATGAAGGGCGAGCGGTGCTCTTCATCTCGCACCGCTTCGACGAGGTGTTCGCCCTCTGCGACACCGTCACCGTCATGCGCGACGGTGCGTACATCAGCACCACGCCGATAGCCGAGACCACCGTCGATGAACTCGTCCGCCAGATGGTCGGCCGAGACGTCACAGAACTCTTCCCCAAGCAGACCGTGCCGGTCGGCGGGCCGCTGCTCGAGGTGACGGGTCTCACGAGCCCAGGCATCTTCCACGACATCTCGTTCACAGTGCGAGCCGGCGAGATCGTCGCGCTCGCCGGACTCGTCGGTGCCGGGCGCAGCGAGGTCGCCCGTGCGGTGTTCGGCGTCGACGCATATCGCGAAGGCGAGGTGCGGATGCTGGGCGAGACCGTACCGCGACACAACCCGACCCACGCCATGCGTGCAGGCCTCGCCCTGGTACCTGAAGATCGACGCAAGCAGGGGCTCGTGATCGAGTCGGGTGTGGGAAGCAACATCACGATGGCGATCCGCAGCCGGCTCGCGAAGTTCGGTCTGCTGACCACCGGCATGGAGAATCGCGCTGCGAAGGAATGGGCCAGCCGCCTCGAGGTCAAGGCGCACGCTCTCGACACGGTCTCCTCCACGCTCTCCGGCGGCAACCAGCAGAAGGTCGTGCTCGCGAAGTGGCTGGCGACGAACCCGCGCGTGCTCATCATCGATGAACCGACGCGCGGCATCGACGTCGGCACGAAGGCTGAGGTGCACCGGCTGCTCTCCCAGCTCGCCGGCGAAGGCATGGGCATCCTCATGATCTCCTCGGAGCTCCCTGAGGTGCTGGGGATGGCCGACCGCGTGCTGGTCATGCGCGAGGGCCGCATCACCGCCGAGATCGACCGCGCAGAAGCGACAAGCGAGAACGTCATGTTCGCCGCCACACATGCAACGGAGCTCCACTCGTGACCACCACCTCGATCCAGCGCTCAGGACTGGGCAAGGCCATGGGCGGCGTCGGCCGGGCGCGGGAGTTCGGCATCCTGATCGCCCTTGCCCTCGTCGTCATCGCCGCGACCGCGAAGAACCCGAACTTCCTGTTCAGCGCCGACGGATGGCGCGACCTGCTGCTGACGCCCTCGATCCTCGTACTCGTCGCGGTCGGCCAGGCCATCGTCATCATCACCCGCAACGTCGACCTGTCTGTCGGCTCGGTCATGGGCTTGACCGCCTATCTCACCGGGCGGCTCTTCATCGACATCCCCGGCATCCCGATCGTCATCGTCGTCATCGCGGCCGTCGCCTTCGGCGCACTGCTCGGGCTCGTCAACGGCGCGCTGGTCGCCTTCGCGAAAGTACCTGCCATGGTGATCACCCTCGGCACGCTGTACGCCTATCGCGGCATCAACGTGCTGTGGGCAGGCAGCGACCGGGTCAATGCGTCCGACATGCCCAAGGACTTCCTCGGGCTCGGAACAGCTCAGCTCATCGGCATCCCCGTGCTGGCGATCGTCGCGCTGATCGTCCTCGCCATCGCCGCCTGGTACATGCGCAACACGCGATCCGGGCGTGAGTACTACGCGATCGGATCCGACCCCGCCGCGGCAGAGCTGTACGGGCTCAAGGTCACAAGGCGCCTGCTCACGGCGTTCGTGCTCTCCGGCGCGCTCGCCGGACTCGCGGGAGTCTTCTACGCCGCCCGATACGGATCCGTCAGTTCGCAGGCGGGCGCGGGCTGGGAACTGGATGCCGTCGGCGCCGCCGTGATCGGCGGCATCGCGATCACCGGAGGCGTCGGCTCGGTGTGGGGAGCCGCGATCGGAGCGATGCTGCTGATGACCATCAACCGGGCGCTTCCGATCCTCGGCATCCAGGACTTCTGGCAGCGGGCCGTCGTCGGCGCGCTCATCATCGGCGCCATCGTGCTCGACCGCGTGCTCGCGGTCAGACAGAAACGGCGACTCATCGAGGCGAGGGACGAATCATGACCGCCACCACGGCCACAGCCACGACCCGCGTCATCCGCGAGCACGACCGGCCGCTCTGGCACCGCGTACTGCTCACCAGGGAGATGGCGATCATCGCCCTGCTCATCCTCGTGATCGTCGTCGCGATGTCTACGGTGCGGGGGTTCGGGCAGCCGATCACCCTGAACTATCTGCTGCTCGACGTCGCACCGATCCTGCTCATCGCGCTGCCCATGGCGTTGATCATGGTCACGGGCGAGATCGACCTCTCCGTGGGCAGCATGGTCGGACTCGCCAGCGTCGTGACGGGTGTTCTCACGCAGGCCGGTGCGCCGTTCGAGGTCGCCGCCCTCGCTGCTCTCGCCGTGGGGGTGGTCGGTGGCGCCGTCAACGGCTTCCTGGTCACGGTGGTCGGACTGCCGTCTCTGGCCGTCACGATCGGAACGCTCGCGCTGTTCCGCGGTCTCGCCGTCGGACTGCTCGGCACCACCGCAGTCACCGATTTCCCCGAGATGTGGACGGCGCTCGCCAAGGCGAAGATCGCGGGTACGACGATCCCGTACATCACCGTGCCGTTCCTCATCCTGCTCGTGATCTTCGTGGTGCTGCTGCACTTCACTCCGTTCGGCCGCGGTATCTATGCGATCGGCCTGTCGAAGGATGCCGCGCGATTCTCCGGCGTGCACGTCGAACGCACGAAGTTCATCCTCTTCGTGCTCGCCGGCGTCGTCGCCGCATTCGCCGGAATCTTCTTCACGCTGCGCTTCGGCAGCGCCCGCGGCGACAACGCCACCGGGCTCGAACTCCAGGTCATCGCCGCGGTCGTCCTCGGCGGGGTGTCCGTGTTCGGAGGCCGAGGGCAGTTGCACGGGGTCGTGGCAGCGGTGCTCCTGATCGGCGTGCTCTCCAGCGCGCTGCGACTGGCGAACGTCACCTCGGATGTCATCAACATCATCACCGGCGGTCTTCTCGTCGCGTCCGTGGTCGCAGCCAGCCTGCTCGCCTGGGCGCAGCGACTGCGCGCCAGGATTCCCCCCTCACGTCTCACAGCCTCCTCTGCACCCTGAGGCGCCTCGTGCCACCGGCATCCGTCCGTGGCAGCACCCACGAAAGGAAGAACAATGAAGTTTTCACGCAAGCGCGTCACGGCTTTCGCGGCTGTCGCCGTGGCCGCGGCGCTGGTCCTGACCGGCTGCGCCGACACCGGCGCCGGCTCGGGGGGTGACGGCGGCGGATCCGAAGGCGGATCCGACAATCTCACCATCACGTTCCTGCCGAAGAACCTCGGCAACCCGTACTTCGACACCTCCAGCAAGGGCGGCAAGACGGCGGTCGAAGAGATCGGCGGTACGTTCGCCGAGGTGGGTCCGGCTGAGGCGACTCCCGATGCGCAGGTGAGCTACATCAACACGGCCACGCAGCAGGGCGTCGGTGCGCTGGTCGTCTCGGCGAACGACCCGAAGGCCATCTGCGATGCGCTGAACGAGGCGCGCGACGCCGGCGTCAAGGTCGTCACGTTCGACTCCGACACCAACCCCGACTGCCGCGACCTGTTCATCAACCAGGCCGATGCCGAGGGCATCGCGAAGGTGCAGGTCGACCTGATCGCCGAGCAGATCGGTGGCGCAGGTGAGATCGCGGTGCTGTCCGCTTCGGCGAACGCGACGAACCAGAACGCCTGGATCGACCTGATGACGGAGTACCTCGCGAGCGACTACCCCGATATCACGCTCGTCGAGACGGTCTACGGCGACGACGACGACCAGACCTCGTTCGACAAGACCGCGGCGCTGCTGCAGACTCACCCGAACCTGAAGGGCATCATCTCGCCCACGACGGTCGGCATCGCCGCCGCGGCGCGTTACCTCTCGACGTCGGACTACAAGGGCACCGTGGCGCTGACCGGCCTCGGCACCCCGAACCAGATGCGCGAATACGTCGAGGACGGCACCGTCACCGCGTTCGCGCTGTGGAACCCGGAGGAGCTCGGATACCTGTCGGCCTACGCGGCGGCGGCACTCATCCAGGGCGACATCACCGGCGCCGAGGGTGACACCTTCGAAGCCGGAGACCTCGGCGAGTACACGGTCGGCGCCGACGGCACCGTCCTGCTCGGCGACCCGTTCGAGTTCAACGCGGACAACATCGGCGACTTCGACTTCTGAGTCGCGATGCACGACGCCCCGGCTGCTCGCGCGGTCGGGGCGTCGTCGTGTGCGGGCGCCGCTGAACTGTTCGTACGGACGGCGCCCCGGGTTTCGGCCCGGGGTGCTCTCTTCGTGCACACATGGCGGCGGAGAAAACAGTTGTCAGTCGAGAATGCGGTTTCTCGACCGACAACTGTGATCTGGACCGACGAGTGTGTCGGCGGCGCCCGCTCAGCGCGGGTCGAAGCGCACGGGCTCGTGCGTACGGGCGACCAGCGCCCGCAGTTCCTCGAGCGTCGCCGGTGCGGCGCCGAGGGCGCGAGCCTGCACGAGTACGTTGCCGAGTGCAGTCGCCTCGACGGGCCCCGCCAGCACAGGAAGACCGGAACGGTCGGCGGTCGCTTGGCAGAGCAGCCGGTTGAGCGATCCACCGCCGACGAGGTGGATGCTGTCGAGCCGACGCCCTGACAAGTCAGCGGCCGTCTGGACCGCGGTCGCAAAGGCCGCAGCGATCGACTCGACGATCGTGCGGGCGAAGGCCGGACGGGCTCCGGGAACGACCGAGCCGTCGGCGCGCAACACCGCTGCGATGCGTGCGGGCATGTCACCGGGGGCGCTCAACGACGCATCGTTCGCGTCGAACAGCGCGATGTCGCCGGTCACCGCGGACGCGGCATCCAACAGTTCGGGCAGATCGATCGCCGTGTCGTCCTCCGCTTCCCACGTGCGCACGGTCTCGCTGAGCAGCCAGAGCCCCGTGACGTTGTGCAGGAAGCGGTAGCGCCCGTCGACTCCGAGTTCGTGGGTGAAGTTGGCTTCGCGCGCGGCATCCGTCAGCACCGGCTCGGTGAGCTCGACGCCGACGAGTCCCCAGGTGCCGCAGGAGATGTACGCCGAGTTCTGCGACGAGAGTGGAACGGCGACGACGGCGGATGCCGTGTCATGCGAGCCGACCGCGATGACGGGGAGGTCTTTCCCGATGCGTGCCGCGAGCTCGGGGCGCAGCATCCCGATCACCGATCCGGGGTCGACCAGGGCGGGGAGCGCCGTCGAGGGGATTTCGAGGCGATCTGCCAGTTCGGCATCCCACTCGCCCGACCGCACGCCCAGGAGTCCCGTGGTCGACGCGTTCGTGCGCTCGGCGACGCTGATACCCGTCAACAGGTACGCGATGAGATCAGGGATCAGTAGAGAGGTGTCCGCATCCGCGAGTCGCTCATCGACGCGGTACTGATACAGGGTGTTGAACGGCAGGAACTGCAGGCCGTTGCGTTGGTACAGCTCGGCGAACGGAGTGATCTCGTGCACCTTCGCGACGCCCCGTTCGGTGCGATCGTCGCGGTAGTGAAAGGGTTGCGCGAGCAGCTCGCCGTCACGCAGCAGCCCGTAGTCCACGGCCCAGGAGTCGATGCCGATGCTCTCGATCGCGGGTTCGCGGCGGACCGCTTCGGCTAGGCCGACGATGATGTGGCCATAGAGCGCGTCGAAATCCCAGTGCAGGCCGTCTTCGAGTTCGACGGGGCCATTCGGGAACCGGGTGACGAGCTCCAGGTCTAGGGTGTCAGGTCCGACGCGCCCGATCATGACGCGTCCCGACGTGGCGCCGAGGTCGACTGCGGCTACGGCGCGGGTCGGTTCGCCGTGCGAGGCGGTTTCGACTCGTCGCTGCGCTCCTCGCTCGACCCGTTTCGTCTCGCTGCGCTCGCTCAACGACCCGGGGGTACGCTCGCTCGGCGACCCGTCAGTTGTCATCGGAGGAAGGCGGCGGCGACGCCGGAGTCGACCGGGATGTGCAGGCCCGTCGTGCGGCTGAGCTCCGGGCCCGTGAGCACGAACACGGCATCCGCGACGTTCTCGGGCACGACCTCGCGCTTGAGGATCGTGCGGTTCGCGTAGAACTGGCCGAGATCCTTCTCCTCGACTCCGTACGTCGCGGCGCGGTTCGCGCCCCAGCCGGAGGCGAAGATGCCGGACCCGCGCACGACGCCGTCGGGGTTGATGCCGTTGACGCGGATGCCGAATTCGCCGAGTTCGACGGCGAGCAGACGCACCTGGTGGGCCTGATCGGCCTTGGTCGCCGAGTAGGCGATGTTGTTCGGGCCGGCGAAGACGGAGTTCTTCGACGAGATGTAGATGATGTCGCCGCCGAGCTTCTGATCGATGAGCACCTTCGCCGCGGCCTTCGAGACGAGGAACGAGCCCTTCGCCATGACATCGTGCTGCAGATCCCAGTCCTTCTCGGTGGTCTCCAGCAACGGCTTCGAGAGGGACAGTCCGGCGTTGTTGACGACGAGATCGACACCACCGAAGGCGAGGACGGCATCGTTCAGCGCGCCCTGCACGGCGTCAGCATCCGCGACGTTGGCGGCGACGCCGATCGCGACATCCGTGTTTCCGAGTTCGGCGGCCGCGGCCTGCGCCTTCTCGAGATCGAGGTCGGCGACGACGACGCACGCGCCCTCGGCGGCGAGGCGGACGGCGATGGCCTTGCCGATTCCGGATGCCGCGCCCGTGACGAATGCGATGCGACCCTGGTGCGACTTCGGCTTCGGCATCCGCTGCAGCTTGGCCTCTTCCAGCGCCCAGTACTCGATGTTGAACTTCTCGGCATCCGAGATGGGGGAGTAGGTCGAGAGCGACTCCGCGCCGCGCATCACGTTGATCGCGTTCACATAGAACTCGCCGGCGACGCGGGCGGTCTGCTTGTTCGCGCCGTACGAGAACATGCCGATGCCGGGGACCAGAACGATGAGTGGATCTGCGCCGCGGATCGCCGGGCTCTCGTCCGTCGCGTGCGCGTCGTAGTAGGCCTGGTAGTCGGCGCGGTACTCGGTGTGCAGTTCGTGAAGGCGCGCGATCTGCTCTTCGACGGACGCCGTCGTCGGCAGATCGAGGATGAGCGGCTTGACCTTGGTGCGCAGGAAGTGGTCGGGGCAGCTGGTTCCGAGGGCCGCGAGCTCTGGTGCGCGCTCGGATGCCAGGAAGTCGAGCACCACGTCGGAGTCGGTGAAGTGACCGACCATCGGCTTGTCCGTCGATGCGATGCCGCGGACCGTGCCGGCGATGGCAGCGGCGCGCTCACGACGCTCGGCCTCAGGCAGTGCCTTGTATCCGGCCCGTACGCTGCCGAACGGGTCGGCCTTGCCGTTCGCCTCGATGTAGGCGGCGGCGGTGTCGATGATCCACAGCGAGTTGGCCTCTGCCTCCTCGGACGTTTCGCCCCATGCGGTGATGCCGTGCCCGCCGAGGATGCAGCCGATCGCGGCCGGGTTCTGCTTCTTGATCTCTGCGATGTCGAGTCCGAGCTGGAAACCGGGACGGCGCCACGGCACCCAGACGACCTTCTCGCCGAAGATCTTCGTGGTCAGCGCCTCGCCGTCGGCGGCTGTCGCGATCGCGATGCCGGAGTCGGGATGCAGGTGGTCGACGTGTGCAGCATCCACCAGGCCGTGCATGGCGGTGTCGATCGAAGGTGCAGCGCCGCCCTTGCCGTGCAGGCAGTAGTCGAACGCGGCGACCATCTCATCTTCGCGGTCGACGCCGGGGTAGACGTCGACGAGCGCACGGAAGCGGTCGAGGCGCAGCACCGCGAGGCCCTGCTCCTTTAGCGTTCCGAGGTCTCCACCGGAGCCCTTGACCCACAGCAGCTCGACGGGCTGACCAGTGACCGGGTCGGTCTCGGTGCCCTTGGCCGACGTGTTGCCGCCGGCGTAGTTCGTGTTCTTCGGGTCTGCGCCGAGGCGGTTCGACCGCGCGATGAGGGCGGCGGCAGTGGGGTTCGTCATGTCATAGTCCTTGTGTCGAAGTTTGAGGGCGGCGCTTACGCGCCCCAACCGGACTGGACGCCGCCGACGCGGTCGGCCGCGATCTTCTGCTGGTAACCGGATGCCGCGTACGCAGTCATCGGGTCGCCGGCGAGGCCGCGCGTCTCGCGCCATTCGGCAAGGGCCGGGCGCACGTCGGTGTAGAACGCGTCCATGAACACGGCATTGGCCGCGAGAACGTCGCCCGACTTCTGGGCGGCGGTCAGAGCATCCTTGTCGACGAGCAGCGCACGCGCCGTCATCTCCTGCACGTTCAGCACCGAGCGGATCTGGCCCAGGATCTTGTCCTCGACGTTGTGGCACTGGTCGAGCATGAACGCCACGTCGGGGTTGTTGAGGCCGCCGCCACGGATGACCTCGAACAGGATGCGGAACAGCTGGAACGGGTCTGCCGCACCCACGATGAGGTCGTCGTCGGCGTAGAAGCGCGAGTTGAAGTCGAAGGAGCCCAGCTTGCCGAGACGCAGCAGCTGCATGACGATGAACTCGATGTTCGTGCCCGGCGCATGGTGGCCCGTGTCGAGGCACACCATGGCCTTGTCGCCGAGCGAAGCGACCTGCGCGTACGAAGTCCCCCAGTCCGGAACGTCGGTGTGGTAGAACGCCGGCTCGAAGAACTTGTACTCCAGCACGAGGCGCTGGTCGTCGCCCAGGCGCGCGTAGATCTTCTGCAGGGATTCGTTGAGGCGGTCCTGGCGGCCGCGCAGGTCGGCCTGGCCCGGGTAGTTCGAGCCCTCGGCGAGCCAGATCTTCAGGTCGCGCGATCCGGTCGCATCCATCACGTCGATGCAGGCGAGGTGATGATCGATCGCCTTGTTGCGGACCGCCGCGTCCTCGTGCGTGAGAGCGCCGAACTTGTAATCGTCGTCCTGGAACGTGTTGGAGTTCACAGTGCCGAGTGAGACGCCGAGGTCTTCCGCGTGCTTGCGCAGGTCATCATAGGAGTCGACGAGGTCCCATGGGATGTGCAGCGCGACGCTCGGAGCGAGGGCGGTGTACTTGTTGACCTGCGCGGCATCAGCGATCTTCTCCCACGGGTCGCGGGGCGTGCCGGGGGTGCCGAACACCTTGAAGCGGGTGCCGGAGTTGCCGAACGCCCACGAGGGCAGTTCGATCGACTGCTTCTCGAGCTCGGTGAGAATGGCGGGGTTGAGAATGCTCATGACTGTTCGCTTTCTGCGGAGGTGTCGGATGCTGAGGCGGAGAGCTGCTCCGCGAGATTGAAGACTTCGGTGAGTGGGGATGCGGCCTGGTCGGGTCGGCCGTCGAGATCGACGAAGAATCGTGCCATCTCCGCTTCCCAGCGGGTGGCGACGGCCGACTCGGCGAGGTACGCCCGAGCGGACGCGTCGTCGTCGGTTTCGTAGTAGCCGATCAGGGTGCCGCCCTCGCCGAGGAACAGCGAGTAGTTGCGGCGACCGGCTGCGGCGATCTCGGCGAGCATCTCCGGCCGGACAGGCGAGTGGCGGCGAAGGTACTCGTCCAGCAGCTCTGGGCGTACCTGCAGCTGGAAGCAGACGCGGGTTGCGGCTGTCATCGGTGGCATGCTCCTCGGTGAGTATTGGGGTCGTGAATCGTTTCAATGATAGGTCGGTCGACGGCTGCCCGCAACATCGATCAGGATCCGCGTCGTGCTGGACGCGTTCGTCGTTCCGCGTCGGCCCGGAACGCGGCCGGTGATGCCGTACACTCGCGACCAGCGTGAAGGATGAGGAGCAGTAGTGGCAGTGAGTGTGCGAGATGTCGCGGTCGCGGCATCCGTCTCTGTCGGAACGGTCTCGAACGTTCTCAACCGGCCGGACAAGGTCGCAGCCGAGACGGTCGCGCGCGTGCTCGCCGCGATCGAGGAGCTCGGCTTCGTGCGCAACGACGCGGCACGTCAGCTGCGCGCCGGCCGCAGCCGCAGCATCGGGCTCGTCGTGCTCGACGCCGGCAACCCGTTCTTCGCCGATGTCGCCCGCGGCGCGGAGACGCGCGCGCAGGAAGACGGCCTCTCGGTGCTGCTCGGCAACAGCGACGACGATGCCTCGCGGGAAGCCGGCTATCTCGATCTGTTCCGAGAGCAGCGCGTCAACGGGGTGCTGATCACGCCGGCATCCGGAACCGCCGACAAGCTGGCCAGAATGCAGGATGCCGGCACACCGGTGGTCCTGGTCGACCACGAGATCCCCGGCAGCAGGTTCTGCTCGGTGTCGGTCGACGACGTCGAGGGAGGCTACCTCGCGGTGCGGCATCTGCTGGAAATCGGTCGTCGACGCATCGCGTTCATCGGCGGCCCGGCGTCGATCGCGCAGGTCGCCAATCGTCTGCGCGGCGCGCGGCGCGCGGTCGATGAGGCGCCGGATGCCTCGCTCGAGGTGATCGAGATGCCTGCGCTCACCGTGTTGAACGGGAGAGCGGCAGGGGAGGCTCTCGTCGAGCGTGCGGTCCGGCCTGACGCGATCTTCGCCGCGAACGATCTTCTCGCCGTGGGGCTGCTGCAGGCGTTCTCGATGTTCAACACTCTCAGGGTGCCCGAAGACATCGCCCTGATCGGGTACGACGACATCGACTTCGCCTCGGCTACGGTGGTGCCGCTCAGCTCGATCCGCCAGCCGGCGCAGCTGATCGGTCACACCGCTGTCGAACTGCTGCTGCGGTCGATCAGCGAGCCCGACGGAGACTACGAGCGCAACGTGCGGTTCCGGCCCGAGCTGGTGGTGAGGCAGTCGACGTCTGGGTGAATGGTCGGCGGTCGACGATGCAACACATTCGAGCCTGCCGCGGATTGGCGTTAGTCGGATCTGCCGGAGGTCGTGAGGCGCATCCATGAGCCGGCGGGAAGCGAGCCCGACAGTGCCGGTCGGCCGGGTACTGCGACCCTGTACGCTCTCGACTCCCGGTCGAGATTCGACACGAGCACGATGTCCTCATCAGCCGCCCTTGCCCCGATCGCCCAGAGAAGTCCATCAGGACTCGAACCCGACAAGAGTGTTCGTCCAGCCAACGATGTGAGCACTGCGATCGCCTCGGCTGCGGGATGAGGTTCGCGGCCGAGATCGCTCAGTCCGCGCGGTCCCCAGGTCTCGAACCACGAGATGCTGGCGACACCGGGAATGGCGAGTGCTGCTGCACTCGCTATGGTCCACGCCGCGAGTTCCGGCGAACTCTGCCGATCATCGTCCGCGCCGGTGAACTGCGCTCCGTATCCCCCACTGAGGTCGGTCCGGGTCGGAGCGGTCCCGGGAGAGGTGGCCACATTGTTGAACCGGGGGCGCAACGTGACGGGCCCGATGTGCACGGGTCGGTGATCGGCCATCCCGACTGCCTGGGTGGCGATGAGGCGCTGCATCGGCAGAGCTTCGACGAGCTGTTCGGTGTCGAGCGAGTGGAACAGGGGCGTCGTCGTGAATGCGATGCCGTCGACCTCGTTCGGGATGCGCGCCTTCTCGCGATTGAGCTCGGTGAAGTGCGATCGCGCACCTGCTCTGAGTTCGGTGCGGATGCAGGCTTCGTCGAGCGCTGTGCGGGTGCGGGCCACGATCGGTCCATCACTCACGTGCAGCACGCTGTCGAACGGTGTGACCGCGATGATCGGTAGGCGCGCGAATGCGCTCGCCGCGTCCGCGAGGGGCTGCGGGTCTTCAGCAGCGACGAGGCGGACGTCCAGCGGCAACCCATCCGCGGCCGCTCTGTGCAGCGCCGCGGACCACGTGGGTGTGGTCAGGTCCAGTTCGACGACGCGGAAGCTTCCGTCCGCGCACGGCGGCACCGGATCCGGCGCGGTCGAGGCTTCGACGCCGGTGGCAGGGAACACGCCGCCTTCGACGAGGACGATCTCGTCCGGCACGGGGCCATCGGTGGACCGCGACAGAACTGCGTTCACGGTGATCGCCTGGCGCACGCGTTCACCGGCTGCCACAGAGTATGGGTAGGGGAGACTCAGCGGACGGCTGTATGTCTTGAACGAGGCGTCCGACCAGTTGCGCTGATCCTCCATCTCGAAGACATCGCCATCGAAACGCAGCGTGGTCACGCCATCCGCACCTGCTCTGGGGTGAAGCTCCAATGCGCGGATGTCGACTATCGGCTGGTGCGGGCTGATGCGTGTGGGAAAGGATGTCTGTTCCGAGGCTTCGTCAGAGTGCACGACGGTGACACCGCGGCCGGAATCTGACGCCGGATGCAGCACCACGAGACCAATGCGGCACGTCGAGAATTCGCGGAGGTTCTCGGCATCCCACCCGACCAGGAGATCGTCTCCGCTCGCGTGTACCGTGAGCGTCGACAGCACTTCGGCGCCGAGACCTTCGTGGCGCAGAGCGAGTCGGAGTGACGTCGCATCCGAGTCCATCGCGGTGACAATGGCTGGCACGGTGTTCCAGCTGCGATCTCGGACGACTGCACGCACCGCGCGCAGGATCACATCGCCACCGCGGCGGATGTCCGCCAGCTCATCACCGCGCAGCTCCAATGACCATCCGTCGGCCTGCCACGTGGCAGCCTCGCTTCGCCACCAGGATGTTGTCGTCACGCGTCGACCGTGCTCACAGCGTCGTCATACCCCCGTCGACCGCGAACAGCGCACCGGTGGCGAACTCGCCGTCGCTGCTCGCGAGGAACACCATGATCCCTTCGACATCGGCGGGACTGCCGGCGCGGCCGAGCGGGATGCGGCCGATGATCGCCGCGCGCGACTCAGGGTCGTCGGAGATCGTGGAGACGAGTCCGGTCTCGGTGTAAGCCGGCACGACGGTGTTCACCCGGATGCCGTCACTGGCGTACGCCGCGGCGACGGTGCGCGTCAGGCCATGGATGCCGGCCTTCGAAGCGGAGTAGGCGGTGAAGTCCTGGCCTTCGCCGTTCAGGCCGGTCGGGCTCCCAGTGAGGATGATCGACCCGCCGCCCGAGGCGAGCATCGCCCGCACGGAGTGCTTGACCGTGAGGAAGGTGCCGGTCAGGTTCACGTCGATCGTGCGGCGCCACACGTCGAGATCGAGATCAGCGGCCTTGGCATCCTGCCCGAACAGCTGTACACCGGCGTTCGCCACCACCACGTCTGGACTCCAGCCGGCGGCGACGAGGTCAGCGAAGGCAGCCTCGACGGATGCCTCGTCGGCAATGTCGACGACGGCCGCACGAGCAGCATCGCCGATGTCGGCGGCGACGGATGCCGCGGCATCCGCATCTCTGTCAGCGATGATCACTCGGGCGCCCTCGCGAGCGAACCGCTCCGCGACCGCGCGTCCGATGCCGGATCCGGCGCCCGTGACGAGCGCCGTCTTGCCAGTCAGCCGGGTCATCTCAGCGCTCGATCTCGTCGAGGTGCAGCATGCGGGCGAGGTTCTTGTCGAGCTCGTCGTCGCGGAAGATCTTCTTCCAGTCGTCCTTGATGATGCTCTCCCTGCCGTAGTCCATCGCGATCAGGCACGCGTCGCTGAACGGGTTGTCGCCGCGCAGCCCGTTGGCCAGTGCCACCTGCGTGTGACCGTACAGGATGCTGCGCGCAGCCGCCTCCGGGACGCCCATCGTGTTCACGGTCTCCTGCAGAGCCTCGTTCAGAAGAGAGCCGATCATGCACGCGACCGTCTCGACAAGCGTCGGCTCGAGCTGGGCGAGCTGCTTGATCGTGACCCAGTGCACGTCGATGACGGGCGCGTAGATCGCGCGGACAGTGGCCTCGACGATGGCCTTCTTGGCGTCGTCTTCGCTTTCGATCGCCGCGATGGCATCCTGCGGGGCGGCGATGCCGCCGAAGGTGTCCGCCCACTGCTCCGGTGTCTCGCGCTGCAGGAAGATCGACGGATGGCACGGGTGCGCCACGGCCTGGATGACATCCTCGCGGGTGGTGAGGAGTCCGGCGTAGGCGGCAGCGGGGTCGAGAGTCAGCACGATCGCGCCGGAGCGCAGCTGGGGGACGAGGTCTGCTGTGACCTGTCCGAGGGCGAGGTCGGGAACGGCGAGCACGACGATGTCTGCATCGGCGACCGCGGCGGAGGCGTCGGTAAGCTCGCGGCCCGCCTCGATCGTGCGCTGCTGGCCGGCGGGGGAGTTCTCGATGTACCAGACGGTGTGCCCCGTCTTCATCAGGTTGTCGGACACTCGCATGCCCATCTTTCCACCGGCGCCGATGACGGCGATCTTGTAGCTGCTGCTCATTGTGTGCTCCTCAGGTGTTCCAGGGTGGCGCGGGTCCATTCCCGCTCGGTTCGGATGGTGGTCTCGGCGTCGTCCTGCCAGGGCAGCCAGTGCTCGACGATCTCGTTTATGCCGCGCTCGCGCGGCTGCACGGTCTCCAGAAGATGGGCGTAATCGTGCAGGCCCGACCCCATCGAGGCACCGCTGTAGGTGAACCCGACCCAGCCCGGCTGGCGGGCGAAGGCGAAGTCCTTCACGTGCACGTTCTTGGTGAGCGCGGCCGTCTGCTCGACGCAAATGCGCGGGGACTCGAGGCGAGCGACCACGTTGGCGGGGTCCAGGCAGACGCCGAGGTGTTCACTGCCCACGCGCTCGATCACGGCGAGCAGGTCGGTGGTGGCGAGCTGCTCGTAGGTCTCGAGCGCGAGGGTGACGCCGGCGGCCTCGTAAGTGGGAAGTGTGTGCCGCAACCAGGTCTCGGCCTCGGCGAGTGAGGGGCGTGAGTCAGGGCCATAGAGCATGCTGCGCACCAGGTGCGCATCGAAGATCTTGGCCAGCTCGAGGAAGCGGGTCAGGTGCTCGGGAACGATGCCTTTGGTGCCGAGTTCGATCGTGAGACCGAGGTCGCGAGCTGCTCCCGCCGCATCGCGCAGTTCGGAGTCACTCATCTGCTCCAACGGTGCGTAGTCGCAGATCTGGAAGAGGTCGACGCCCTGGGCGCGGGTGTCCTCGAAGGCGTCGATCAGGCTCAGCGGCTCCGGTACGCGGTCGGAGTGCTGCCAGAAGTAGGCGTAGGTGCCGAGACCGATCATCCTTCGCCTGCCACCGACTCGGCGCGCTCGACGGTTACGGCATCCGGCGTCTTGCGATTCTGCCGTGCGAGGACGACCATCAGCACCGCCGACAGCAGCATGAAGCCGCCGACGATGAACATCGGCACCTCGTAACCACCGGTCCAGTCGTGCACAGCTCCGGTGATGTACGGCGCGCTGAAGCCGGCGAGGTTGCCGATCGTGTTGATCAGGGCGACGCCCGCTGCTGCGGCGACACCGGTGAGGAACTGCGTCGGCAGGGTCCAGAAGTTCGGCAGCGCCGCGAAGATCGCGCACGCCGTGACTGTGATGACGATCATCGTCGCCACCGGTGATCCCATGAACAGCGCCAGCGGGATGGAGACCGCACCCGCGAGCGCGGGGACGGCGATGTGCCATGTCTTGAGCCCGCGCTTGCCGGCATCGCGTGACCAGAAGTACATCACGATGGCTGCGGGAAGATACGGGATCGCGGTGATGAGCCCCTTCTGGAACACGTCGTATGCTCCGCCGGCCTCCGTCTGGAACCCCTCGATGATCGTGGGGAGGAAGAACGCCAGCGCGTAGAGACCGTAGATGAAGCCGAAGTAGATGAACGACAGCATCCAGACGCGTCCGCTCGAGAAGGCGAATCGTGCGGAGACGTGCTTCTCGGAGGACTCGGTCGTCTTGCGTTCCGCTTCCAGTGCGCCCGTGAGCCAGGTCTGCTCTTCGGGAGTGAGCCACTTCGCATCGGCAGGCTTGTCCTTCAGATAGAACCAGGCGATGACGCCGACGACGATCGCCGGGATCGCCACGCCCATGAACATGAAGCGCCAGCCTTCGAGGCCGAAGAAGACGCCGTGCTGCTGGATGAGAGCCCCGGCGAGCGGCGCGCCGATGACCGTGGTCAGGGGCTGCGCCAGGTAGAAGAGCATCAGGATGCGGCCGCGGTAGCGAGCGGGGACCCAGAGGCTGAGGAACAGGATGGCCCCAGGGAAGAAGCCTGCTTCGGCGACCCCGAGCAGGAAGCGCAGGACGACGAGCTGTTCGAAGTTCTGGACCCAGGTGAACAGCAGCGCGACGATGCCCCAGCTGACCATGATCCGGGCCAGCCAGCGGCGGGCACCGAACCTGTGCAGGGCGAGGTTCGACGGTACCTCGAGAAGGATGTAGCCGATGAAGAAGACGCCGGACGCGAAACCGAACTGTGCGGCGCTCAGGGCGAGGTCGTCGTTCATGCCATTGGGGGAGGCGAAGCCGATGGCGGTGCGATCGAGGTAGTTGATGAAGAACATCAGGGCGACGAACGGCACGAGGCGGATGGCGACCTTGCGGATCGCAGATTTCGCGACCGGGCTCTCGGTCTGAGGGTTGTCCACAGTGACTCCTGAATCGACGATGATCACGGGCGATGCTTCGAACATTTTGGCAAACCGGTTGACCAATTGCAAGTCTCGCCTTGTGAAGTGATCCGGGTATGTTGAACCCATGCCCGCATACCCCGGCGAACCGGTTGATGACATCACCGCCGCACTGAGCGCGCTGCCCTCTGGTACACCGGTGTCAGAAGTCGCGCGCCGTCTGCTCGACCTGTTCACGAGCGGTTCGGTGGCAGCCGGCACTCGACTGCCACCGGAGCGGCAACTCTCCGCAACGCTCGGCGTCGGTCGTTCGGCCGTGCGCGAAGCGCTCGCCGCTCTGGAGATCCTCGGAATCGTCGATGTGCGGCCGGGGTCCGGCACGTACCTTCGCGGGCTCGCGAGTGAGCTCCTGCCGCAGACGCTGCGATGGGGTCTACTGATCGGTGAGCGCAACACGGCTCAGTTGCTGGAGCTGCGCGAAGGCCTGGAGATCTACGTCGCCCGCCTTGCTGCCGCGCGGGCGGATGCCGGCGTCCTCTCCCGCCTCGACAAGAGCGTGAAGCGAATGCGTGAGACCGTCGGCGACCTCCCTGCTTTCGCCAAGGCCGACCTTGACTTCCACCACGCGCTCGCCGAAGCCGCAGGCAACGAGACGCTGACGGACCATGTGCACGTCATCCGTTCGCTCCTGCAGGTCTACGCGGATCGGGCGGTGCACGACCGTGCCGAGGCGGAGCGGGCGGTCGCCGAGCATGAGGCCGTGCTGGCAGGGGTGCGTGCAGGCGACGGCGATGCTGCGGCGTCCGCGATGGCTGTCCACATGGCGACCGCGACTGCACGCCTGCTGTCCGACGGCGGCGAAGCGCTGCCGGCGAGCTGAGAGAGTCTGCGCGCTCCTGCATGCATGTACAGGACCATACGGTATGGTATGGTCCCGTGGAGGAGGTCGCCATGTCCGCACTTCCCGAGCCGATCTGGCCGATCGTCGCGCTCGCCGTCATTCAGCTCATCGACGCGATCCTCTGTCTGAGGCCGGTCGCGTTCGTTGCAGCCTGCCTTGAAGACGTGCGGTTCCCTCGACGGTTCTGGTGGATGTTGCCGCCGCTCAAACTCGCGGCAGCGGTCGGGCTCATCGCCGGCATCTGGATCCCATTCCTCGGGGTCGTCACGGCGGTCGCGTTGATCATGTACTTCGTGGTGGCGATCGGGATGCACATACGGGCTCGGGACTTCGGGCGCAATCTGTTCCTCAACGCGAGCGGGATGCTGCTCACCTGCCTTGCCGTCACGCTCTTCTGCTTCGTTCTCGGGGGCGTTGATGTCGCGAGCACGTGATCGGTGGCTGACAGCCGGTGTCGAGGCGCTCGCCGAGGAGGGGGCGAACGGCGTTCGGATCGATCGACTGGCCGCACGGCTCAGACTGTCCAAGGGTTCTTTCCATCACCATTTCGGTGGTGCGGATGACTTCAAGCGCGTCCTTCTCGACCATGTTGAAGGCCTGTTGACCGACGCCCTGCAGGCAGTCGTCGCGGCACCCGTGCCCGCTGTCGGTGGGCGTGAAACGTTGGCACGTCTGACGTCGCTCCTCACCGATGCGGACGGGGGTCTTTATCGGCCAGAGCTCGAGGTCGCCCTGCGCGCCTGGGCGCTTACCGATCCTGACGCCGCGCGCGCGCAGTCGAACATCGACCAGTCCCGCCTCGAGGTCCTCCAGGAGATCTGGCGTCCCCTCGCCTCTGATGCTGAGCAGGTCCGCATCGCGGCCCTGCTGCCGTATCTCATCTCGGTCGGTGCGAGCGTGATCATGCCTCCGGTCGGCTCCGAAGATCTGCGACGTGTGTACGAACTGATCCTGCCGCTCGTCCCCGACGACGCTCTTGCGCCAGGCGATCGGAGCGTGGATGGGTGAAGCGACCCGCCTCGCGACTGTGGAACCTGTTCCTGACGTCAGCCGCCTGGTTCGAACCTCGACGCTCGACCAGTTATGATTGCAGAGCGCATCCATACTCTTCGAGTCGGATGCCTGGAGACGTCGCATAGTCCGGCCTAGTGCACCACCCTGCTAAGGTGGAGACCTCGCAAGGGGTCCAGGGGTTCAAATCCCCTCGTCTCCGCCATTGAATCCCAGATCAGACGCTAGATTCCGAAGCCGTTCGGGTCGGAAATCTTGGCCGGTGTGGCCGAATTCGAAATGTTAGTGTCCCTGTAGTGTCCCGCCTTATTCTGAGCGGCTTCTGCTTCGCCGAGGCGACGCACGAAATCACGCCGTTGTCCTTCGCCGAGGATGTGCGCGTAGATCTTCAGAACAGTGCGTGGATCGTCACCGAGATATTCGGCCACTTCGTGGACAGGAGTCCCCAGCCTGAGCCATGTCGACGCCGCATAGTGGCGTAGGGCATGGCGTCGGAAGCCGAGAGAGAACTTGCGCACAACGCCAGCCTTCAGCTGCCCGCCATACCTGTTCGTGAAGAGGTATTCATCGGCCGACTTACCGTCCGCGTACTTCTGGAAGATTTCAAGCGCGCGCGGGGACAGCGGTACCAATCGGGTTCCGCGCCATGACTTCGGATCCTTCTCCTCGTAGTTGTCCGAGTGCGAGCGCGTCACGGATAGTTGCGCAAGGGGAATTTCGATCAGCCACCCGACACGCATCGCTCGCAATTCGCCCCATCGAAGACCGGTCAGCGACTTGAACTCGTACACGTCCGCAATGTCCTCGCGACGCTCGCGCAGTACCTCGAGCCTTGCCGCAAGGATCTCGGGCGTCGGAATATTGCCAGGGCTTACCGATGGTTGAGTGATCGACAGCTGAGTGATCTTCTTCATCGATCGCACCGGATGCGGTTGGCTGAGCATGCCTTCGGCCTCGGCGTAGGTAAACAGGGCACTCAGAGTCGTCTTGGCGCGGGCCACCGTGGCAGGTGCCTTGCCGTTGTGCAGCTCCGACATGAGGTGCGCGCGGATGTCGCTGGTCTGAATCGTGGTGATCGGACGGGCGAGAAGCGCGGGCGGAAGAGCGGCGAGGTTGTTGTCATCGGTGTTGACGGTGTGCGGATTGCCGCCTTTGCGCGACGTTTGGAATCTCTTCACGAGTTGCTCAAGGGTGAACTTGCGGCTTGGCGGGAGCGGTCGTCCGGTCTCGAGCAGGTGCTTCTGCTCACGCTCCCATGCCTCAGCGTCCTTCTTGCGGCTGAAGGTCTTTGAAGCAACGAGTTTCGGGCCGGACTTCACCCTCGCCAGATAGCGGGTGCCAGCCTTTGTTGACCGTGCTTCGACGCTCATGTCACCACCCCCGCAAGGCGTTCGACGTCGATGCGTCGATAGATCCGCTTGTGCTCGGTGATGTGGACGGGTGGTACGGGTGCCTTGCCGTCCATGGCAAGGTGGCGCAGGGCGGAAGGTGGTGGCCGACGCGCTCCAGGTGCCACACTCGACACTTGTTCCCTACCTTGGAGAGTTGGAGGCCGCTGGGCTGTTGCTGGCGGATCCGCCTCGGGGTGAGCGCAAGCGCGGCGAATGGGTGGTTTACCGCGTGAACGATGAGGCGGTCACGGAGATTTATCTAAGGCTCGGGCAGGAGATCGGGGAGATCTAGCGTCGGGTCGGGTCGGGTCGGTTCTGAGCTTAGCGATTCGGATAGCGTGCGTAGACCGCATCTGAGAGTGGGCAGTTCGGTGCTGCGACGGTGCCGAGCCCCCCGTTCTGTTCGACTCCGTCGTGTAACAGTCGGATAACGCGCTTGCGTCAACACGTTTGACCTTCGTACTTTCGCATCAAACGTTTGACCCGGCCCCTGACACGACCGCGTCAAACGATTGATTCAAGGAGCATCCGTGATCACGTTGAAAGACCTCGCCGCCGCGGTCGGGGTGTCTGCGTCGGCCGTCTCCCTCGTGCTCAACGACAGGCATGAGGGCCGGGTGAACGCGCAGACCGCGCAGCGCATCCGGACGACGGCCTCCGAGATGGGCTACATCCCTAACGTCCTCGCTCGCGGCCTGAGAACGAAGCGCACGCACACGATCGGACTCCTCTCCGACGGCGTCGCCAGCGTGCCGTTCGCGGGACGGATGCTCGAGGGCGTACAGGCATCGGCGTGGGACGCCGGCTACCTGGCGATGATCATCGACACGACGAACCGTCCGGAACTCGTCGCCCAGTCATCGAAGTCTCTTCTCCAACGCGACATCGAGGCGATGATCATCGCCGCCGACTACCACCGCGTCATCGATGTGCCCAGCGTTCCACCGACGATTCCGGTCGTGGTGCTCGACGGCATCCCCGACGACCCTGCAACTGCCGACTGCGTCGTTCCAGACGAGGCCGGTGGGGCCTACGCCGCCGTCAGCCACCTTCTCGAAGCGGGTCACCGGCGCATCGGATTCTGCACTGTGGGTGGTGAGCGCTTCATCGCCTCGAAGCTGCGGTTCGACGGGTACGAGCGCGCATTGACCGAGTACGGTGTCGATGTCGACCTGGCGATGATCCTGTCCCTTCCCGACCCCAGCACCTCGCACGCCGTCGAGCCGCTGCGCGAGATGCTGTCATCTGACGACCGGCCCTCCGCGGTCTTCTGCTTCTCCGATCAGATCGCCTTCGCCGTGTACCAGGTCTGCACCGACCTCGGACTCCGCATCCCTGAGGATCTCTCCGTCATCGGCTTCGACGATCAGGAGTTCATCGCCGATGCTCTTCGTCCCGGCCTCACGACGGTGCAGCTTCCGCACCATGCCATGGGGGCGTGGGCTGCGCAGCGCGTCATCGGCCGCATCCGTGCAGAAGCTGTCGGCCCACCGATCTCGGTGCGAGTTCCGTGCCCGCTGGTCGAACGCGCATCGGTAGGACCACCCGCCCACTGACTCTCATCTCACTTCCGGTGACGCGACGCGTCACTGGTACCCGGTGCGCCCCGGCGCACCATCCACTCACCAATGGAGGAAAGAATGGCAACCATCAAGCGCAGTGCCCTGCGCGCGGCAGTCGGCATCGCGGCCACCGTCGCCGTGGCGAGCTCTCTCACCGCATGCGCTGCATCCGACGAAGCCGCCGGCAGCGACACGTTCACGATCATGCAGTACGAGAACCCCGACTCCGCACAGGGGCAGGGCTGGCAGCTCGCTCTGGAGATCTTCAAGAAAGAGCATCCTGACGTCAAGGTCGATTTCCAGACCACGAGCTTCGACGCGATGCGGCAGAACGCGAAGATCACCCTCACCGGCGACAACGTTCCGGACGTGATCGAGTTCAATAAGGGCAACGCCGACGGAGGACAGCTCGCCGGCCAGGGCCTGCTCACACCGCTGAACGATCAGGTGAAGGAATACGGCTGGGACGACAAGATCACGGGCGCCATGCAGGCGTTCGCGAAGTACGACGAGCAGGGCCTCGCGGGCTCCGGCGACTGGTACGGCATCCCGAACATCGGCGAGTACGTGATGTTCTACTACAACAAGGAGGTGTTCGCGCAGGCGGGCATCACTGAGGAGCCCACGACTCTCGACGAGTTCGAGGCCGCGATGGACAAACTCGTCGCCGCCGGCATCACCCCGATCTCGTCGTCGGCATCGACGAGCCAGGGCTTCAACCAGATGTGGATCTGGTACTCGCTCGTGTCGGCGGAGGCCGATCGCGAGGCCATCGATGACTACATGTTCCTGCGCGAGCCCATCGACTTCTCGAAGGCTCCGTGGTCGACGGGTGCCGACCGATTCCAGGAGTGGATCGACAAGGGGTACGTCGGCGATCAGTTGGGCGGTCTGAACTTCGAGCAGGCCACCGTCAACTTCCTCAGCGGTGACAAGGCGATGCTGATCTGGAACCAGGGAGAGTTCGCCCGCATCCGAGAGCAGGCGACATTCGACTGGGACTACTTCACCCTGCCAGGGGCGAATATGCAGATGGGCTCGAGCGGTCACCTCTGGGGCGTGCCTGCGAACGCGAAGAACAAGGAATTGGCGTACGACTGGATCGACATCACTCTCAGTGAGGAAGTGCAGAACAAGATCGGTCAGCTGGGCGGCCTGCCGCTTGCCGGTGATGCGTCGACCATCGAGGATCCGCTGACGCGTGAGTACACCGAGCGGTTCAACCAGCTCATGGCAGATGACACCTTGACGTTCTACCCGGACTATCCCGTTCCCGGATTCCTCGACTTCATCCAGTCGAACATGCAGGCGATATCGAACGGCAACGAGGATGCCGACGAATACACCGACAAGCTGCAGAAGTTCTACGACGACGGCCGCGAGGCTGCGCTCGCCGGTTGACCGAGTCGGGTGGGGCCGCGTTCGGCGCGGCCCCACCCGGACCCCGAAGGAGAACACTCATGGCATCCACGGCCACAGCTGCCCGCCGTCCCAAAGCGAGGCGGGGTTCGTACTGGCTCTATCTGCTGCCGCTGGTGGCAGGATTCGTCGTCGTCGTCGCGGCTCCGTTCGCGATGAACGTGTACACCAGCCTCTTCCATTGGAAGGGTGGCCAGGCGCGCATGCGCTGGGCAGGGCTCGAGAACTACGCGGACTTGTTCGCAGACGCGACGTTCTGGCATTCCTTCCAGAACACCATCGCGATGATCGTGGCCATTACCGTGATTCCCACGATCATCGGCATCCTGCTGGCGGCACTGCTGTTCGACTATCTCGGCCGCCGATTCGGCGACCGAGCGATCGCTCTGCTGCGTGCCACCTACTATGTGCCGCAGATCCTTCCCATCGCTGTCGCCGGGTTCATCTGGGCCTGGATCCTGGACACCCAGAAGGGTTCGATCAATCTCGGTCTGAAGAGCCTCGGCATCTCATCGCAGCCGGATTGGCTGGGGGATCCGAATATCGCGATCTACGCCGTCATGCTGATGCTGATCTGGCTGCAGATCGGATACCCGGTGGTCATCTTCATGTCGGCTTTGCAACGCGTCGACCCTGAACTCTACGAAGCCGCAGAGCTCGATGGGGCCGGCTGGTGGCGCCGATTCCAGGCGATCACGATCCCGCAGATCCGCCCGGAGATCTTCGTCGTAGTCCTCACCGCCACGATCGCGGCGCTGAAGGTCTTCGCGCCGATCCTCATCCTCACCGGTGGCGGCCCCGAGGAATCCACGATCGTCCCCTCCTACTACGCGTACCGCAATTTCTTCGAACTGTCCCGCGTCGGCTACGGGTCCACCATCGCGACCGTCATGTCTGTCGTGATCTTCATCGTCGCCACCGTGATGCTCATCTGGCAGCACCGCGAGTCCCGAAAGGAGCACCGCTGATGGCCACCGTCGCCCTCATCGATCCCACCGCGTTCAACAAGCCGCGCCGCACCCGCACCAACTGGGCCATGCTCGCAGTGGCGATCATCGTCGCCATCGTGATGGCGTCACCGTTCCTGCTTCTGGTGCTCAACGCGTTCAAGACCGGAGCCGACTACTCCGCGCACGGCCCGCTCGCGTGGCCGACGACCTTCACACTGGATGCCTTCATCGGCTACCTCGAAAGGGTGAACTTCCCGCTCGCCCTCTGGAATTCCGTCGTCAGCTCGACGATCATCGCCTTCGCCGCGACCGGTCTGGCCCTGCTGGCCTCCTACGCCATCGGCATCGGGAGGATCCGGGCGCGCACAACCGTGACGGCGGTGCTGCTCATCGCGACGATGGTTCCGCACGAGGCACTGATCTATCCGCTGTTCTACGGGGCGCAGGCGACGAAGACCCTCAACACGGTGTGGTCCATCGTCATCGTGTTCACGATCCTGTGGGCCGCGTACGGAACCTACATCCTCTCCAGCGTGATGTCGACGTTCCCTCGTGAGGTGCTCGAGGCCGCGGCGATCGACGGCGCGACGCGCTGGCGCATCCTGTGGACCGTCGTGTTCCCCATCGTCCGGCCGACGCTGTCGGTGCTCGTCGTGTTCATCTTCATCTGGTCATGGAACGAGTTCTACATCCCGCTGATCCTTCTGTCTGATCCCGCCTCGCAGACCGTCCCCATCGCCCTGTCCACGCTGCGCGGGCAGCACTCGATCGACATCACCGTGGTCAATGCCGGGTCGCTGCTGTCGCTCATTCCGACCCTGATCTTCTTCCTGATCTTCCAGCGCACCATCAGCCGCGGCGTGACCGCCGGCGCGGTGAAGTGACCGATCTCCATCCCGAACGAGAAAGACGTACGACATGCCCACGCAGTACAACGCCCTCCGCAATGACGGCACCCTCCGCAGCCGCTCGATCAACGCCGAGAACCCGACCGGTGCATCGGGAGCGGCCGGTGCCGCGAGCTCGAACCTCGGGCCGGGCCGTAAAGGCAGCGCCTGGTATGAGTTGCCAGCGGGAGAAACCGTCACACTCGCCGACATCTCCGGTGCAGGCGTGATCCGCCACATCTGGATCACGGTCACGGACAAGACCGACGCCGGGCCGTTCGTGCTTCGCGACCTGATCCTCCGAGCGTACTGGGACAACGCAGCCCACCCTCAAGTGGAAGTGCCACTCGGAGACTTCTTTTGCAACGGGTTCGGTGCACGCGCGCTCGTCACTTCGGAACCGATCGTCGTCGCACCGACCAGCGGCATGAACTCGTACTTCCCGATGCCGTTCCGCACCGGTGCGCGCATCGAGATCGCCAGCGAGCACGACGCCGACATCGGCCACGTCTTCTTCCAGATCGACTACACCACGGGCGACGATTTCGAAGACTGGCCCGGATACTTCCATGCTCAGTGGCGCCGCAGCAACGGCACGACCGCGCTGGGGGAAGACCACGTGATCGCCGACGACATCAACGGAACCGGCACCTACATCGGCACCTACGTGGCGCTCGCATCGCTTCAGCGCTACTGGTGGGGTGAAGGAGAGGTGAAGTTCTACGTCGATGACGATACGGATCTTCCGACGTTGTGCAGCACCGGTCTGGAGGACTATGCGGGCGGGGCCTGGGCGTTCCAGGACATGCTCAGCGCCGATCCCGAGCCCGAGCCGATCACGTTCAGCGCACCGTACTTCGGCTATCCCTTCGCGAGCGCGAAAGACGAGACGAAGGCCTCGGAGTTCTGGACGCCGATGCTGCCCATGCACGGCATGTACCGGTGGCACCTCCCCGATCCGATCTTCTTCCTGGAGCGCCTCAAAGTCACGCTCCAGCAGATCGGAACTTGGGACCACGGGTTGTTCGAGCGCGCGGACGATATCTCCACGACTGCCTACTGGTACCAGACGACGATCAATGCTCCGTTCCCAGAGCTACCACCTGTGCGGGAACGCAAACCGCGCTGACAGCCACAGCCCCCCGAGCATCGAGGCCGTTGCCGCGTCGAGGATCCAGTGGGCCTCGCCCGACGCCAGTGTCTTCGTCGTGCGGATGAGATCGACCGTCTCAGCGGCGTCACCGTATGTGGCGTCGGTGCCGAGCACGAGACGGTCGATCCCGTAGCTCGATCTGATGGCGAGCAGTGCGGACTCGGTGATCGTTCCGGTGTCGAACCATATCGACTTCGGCTCCTGCAGTGGTGCAAGGTCCTTGCTGCATTCCAGGGCGCGGGGAAGTGGTGCCATCCGGCCGACGTAGACCACCCCAGTTCCCGATCACCAGGCGGACGAAGGGTTACTGCTGGCCCCATCGCGCGAGCGCGAGGCGGGCGACCCACCTGGCCATCTCGGCCGGGTTGCCTGACGACCGGTCGCGCTGAAAACGGCATTCGCTGCGGAGATGACCGACCCGTTGTTGACTCCGGGGCGGATGTAACGAGAGCGGCTCTCGCGTCGAGTGCATGCCAGACCGGAGCGAAGTCCTCATGGTCGATGGGCGGCTTCTTCGTTCTGCTGCCGAGGGCGATCCATCGAACCCGAAGACATCCAGGCATCGCTCTGCCTCGCTGCCACGTGCCGAGAGGAACCGTGTCGAAGGCGAAGCGATCAGGATGGGCGGTCACAGCATCGGCGTACACGTCGTTGATCCGCTTCGCCAACGCCACGGCTGCCGCCTCATTATCGTCGTACATGAGCGCGCCCGCACTGATGATCTGCCGCTCGATGCCAGCGGCGTCCATGCTCGGCAGCGGTCTGCCAGATCCGTCGGGTGCATCGCGCGCAGGGGGGATCCTGTGTGTTCGGTCCAGGCGTCTGCGAATGCCGGTGATAGTGGTGGGCGTGCACGTCGATGCGCATGCGGGTTCCTCGTAGGTACGGTCAACTGTTGACGAGCGACACCTTCCGGGCGGGTCCGCCGGACATCCCCAGAAAGCTCCTGGCGGCAGGACTGGGGGTGTCCTGGAACGCCGCGAACGCGGCTGTCCTCGCCGAAGGCAAACGGCAGTTCATCGGTGACGAAAACCGCTTCGATGGCGTCACCACGAGCGGGGTTGACGAGCATGTCTGGCGGCACACGCGCAAGGGCGACAAATACGTGACCGTGATCATCGACCTCACCCCGGTGCGAACGAAGACCGGACCGGCACGGTTGCTGGACATGGTCGAGGGGCGCTCGAAGGCCGTGTTCAAGCAGTGGCTCGCTGACAGGCCGAAGCCATGGCGTGATGGGATCAAGGTCGTCGCGATGGACGGGTTCACCGGGTTCAAGACCGCCGCCGCGGAAGAGCTCCCGAAGGCGTCGGCGGTGATGGATCCGTTCCATGTGATCCGCCTCGCCGGTGACGCACTGGAGAACTGTCGACGCCGCGTCCAGCATGACGTCTTCGGACGCCGGGGCATGAAGGGTGACCCGCTCTACCAAGCCCGACGGACCCTGCTCACCGGTGCCGGGCTCCTCACCGAGAAGCAACACACCCGGCTCGACGCGCCGTTCGCTGACGAGCGGCACGTCGAAGTCCTGGCCACGCGGGGCGTCTACCAGGACATGATCACCGCATACCGGGAGAAAGACCGCGGGCTGGGACGGTTCTTCCTACAAGACACGATCGACCGGATCGGCGTCGGCGTTCCCGCAGGCCTCGTCGAGGTGCGAAAACTTGCGCGCACGCTGAAGCAACGCACCACCGACGTCCTCGGCTACTTCGACCGACCCGGCACCTCGAACGGCCCGACAGAGGCGATCAACGGCCGACTCGAACACCTCCGCGGCACCGCCCTCGGCTTCCGAAACCTCAACCACTACATCGCCAGATCATTGCTCGAGTCAGGAGGATTCAGACCCCGACTACACCCTCGTTCGTGAAGAGCCCGCAATGGTCACGGGGAGAACACGATGTTCAGCGGAATCCGTCCAGACACCAGCCGGCGCGCCTGTTCAGCGATCAGGTCGGCGAAAGCGTCCAACATCCGATCGGTCGCCCCTGCGACGTGGGGCGTGATCAGCACGTTGGGCATGATGAAGAGCGAGTCGTCGGAAGGAAGCGGTTCGGGATCCGTCACGTCGAGCGCGAACCGCAGCCGTCCAGCGGCTGCCTCGTGTCGAACGGCCTCATAGTCCATAACCCCGCCACGGCCGACGTTCACGACAAGGGATTCCGGAGGCATGCTCGCCAGGATCTCACTGGACACGATTCGTGTTGTCGACGCTTGCAGGGGAAGGCAAATCACCAAGATCTCGCACGCGCGCACTCGCTCTGGAAATTCTTCGACACCGTACACCGGAACGTCTTCCCCGTGCCTGCGCCGAGATGCGACGGCTTCGACCCGTGACCCGTGCGCGCGAAAAAGCGACGCGATACGCTTGCCGATCTGACCGTAACCGAGGACGAGCACGCGCCGATCGAGCAACGCACCGCCGAATCCGGGTGCCCATCGGCCCTCCATTGAGTCGCGGACGTACTGAGGCAGGCATCGCTCCATCGCGAGAGCGAGGAGTAGCGCAAACTCGGCCGTCGACGCTTCTTGAGCAGACCTTCCGTTGGCGTACGTGAACTCAGGGGGAAGGTTGGCTTCGACGCCGTCCGTTCCGACCGCGGCGCCCTGTACGAGCCTGATCGAGTGCCCCCGCAATGTGCGCAGCCAGGAGGCCGACGCGCCCAGGGGCCGAACCATCACATCGATCGCCTTGTCCGGAATGGCATCCGAATTGAAGGGCACGAGGTCGAGGTGATCGAACGATGCCAATCGCTCGGAGAGCTGGGGGTCGGCGATGGCGATCGTGGCGTTGGGCAGTGCCATTTTGGTCCCTTCTAGAAATGTTTGACAACGGTGTCTCCCCGAGATTAGCATCGCTTCCAAAGAAGGCTCATCCCAAATTGAAAGGGTAGGAACTCAATGAAGAGGCAAACTCTGCGGCGTCCGCTTTCGCGGATCACAACGGTGTCATTGTCCGCGACTCTCGCTATGGGGGCGCTCGTGGCATGTTCGCCGGGCGGCGACGGTTCCGTCGGTGAGGACGGCGACGTCACCATCACGTTCGTTGATCACTACGCGGATCCAAAGAAGAACATTCCCGCTGTCTGGGCAGCGATCCAGGACTTCGAGAGCAAGAATCCCGGGATCACGGTCGAACTCAAGGGCGACGAGGTCGCGACGCACCTGAACAACATGGTGGTGGCGGCGCAGAGCGGAAACCTGCCCGATATGTTCTGGATCAACGACGCGAACGCGCGGGATATGTTCGAGGCCGGCGTCACCATGGATGTCACCGAGATGAAGGACTCCCTCGACCTCGAGTCGCGGTTCTCCGGTGAGATGCTGAGCCAGTTCAGCATGGATGGCAAGCAGTACGCGCTGCCCTATACCGCGATCGTCACCGGGTTCTACTACAACAAGACGATCCTCGATGAGTTCGGTCTCGAGGTACCTCAATCGGCGGACGATCTTCTGATGGCATGCGAGAAACTCCATGCCGTTGGCGTCACGCCGATCGCTCAGGGATTCAACGGGTCGACGTACTCGATCTGGGCATTCACCGGGATGCTGCAGCGATTCGGTTATATGGACCGATACGAAGAAATCCTCGCGGGCGATGACTCGTACGCGAACGACGACTTCAGAATCCTCTATGAGTACATCCAGAAAATGCACGACGTCGGATGCTTCTCCGACAACGCGACCACGCAGTCGTACACACAGGCGATGAACGAGTTCGCGCAGGGCAACGCGGCGTTCGTGAACTCGACGTCCTCCGCATCGACCATCGTCGATTCATCGAAGGTCGAGAGCGTGGACGTCGGCTTCTGGGCGGGCCCAACTTTCTCGGACGGGGTCGGCGATCAGCAGATGATCGTGAACGTTCCTGCTGCACCGATCGCGTTCGGTCGTTCTGTGGCCGACGACCCCGCAAAGATCGAAGCCGTCAAGAAGTTCGTGGAGTACTGGTACTCGGATGCGGGGCAGCAGATCCTCGCAGCCGAAGGCGGGCTCGCCCCCGCCACGACCTATACCGCCGAGATCGACCCCGCCAAGCGTCCGGCCTTTGCTGCCGTCCTGGACGTCGTCGAGCAGGCGAGCGCTGACGGCTGGTGGAGCCCTCGGGCGCAGGTCGACTCCGTAGTTCCGACCTCGGTGCAGAACGCGATGTACGACAGTTTCAATGGTCTCGTCACCGGCGACCTAGACGCTGATGCAGCGCTCGACATCGTTCAGAAGGCCATCGACGCGGCCCGCTAGAACCGCTCCGAGTTGGTTCCGTCGGGACCTCCTCCAACTGGTCGTGGGCACGCTCACCGAAGAAGACGCGTCCACGACCTGGTCTTTCGCAAGCTCTCAGACAACGACAGGACGTCAAGGTGCATTGGCTCAGCAAGAGGTCGACTTTCGGGTGGCTGGTGATCCCGGCCGCGGTGGTTTATATCGTCTTCGTTCTCTATCCGGTCGGGTACTCCGTCGTCATCAGCCTGATGAACTACCAAGGGTTCGGGCAGCCGACATTCGCTGGTCTGGAGAACTACCACGCCCTCCTAGCCGACGACTTGTTCTGGGTAGCGCTCAGGAACACCGGAATCATCCTTGTCGCCGCGATCTTCGTACTCATTCCCTGCTCCTTCCTCCTCGCCTTGCTGCTCGCGGGCGGGGTCCGAGGTGGAGGAACGGCGAGAGCCCTCGTCTTCGCGCCACACATCATCGCACCCATCCTGGTCGGGCTCGTATGGGTGTTCATGCTGGATCCGAAGCTCGGAGTGCTCAATCAGATCTTGCGACGCTTGGGCATTGAGAACCCTCCGTCATGGATCGGCAGTGCCGAGTGGAGTCCCATATCTTCGGCCGTGGTCTTCATGTGGACTGCTATCGGCTTCTTGGTCACCATCTTCTATGCGGGAATCCGGAGCCTTCCTGCAGAGCTGCTGGAGGCGAGTCAGATGGACGGTGCCAGCCGGCCTCGACAGGTGTGGCACATCGTGATCCCGCTCATGCGATCGACGTTCATGATCTGCATCGTCTTGGCGATCACCGGGGCCCTCCGCGTCTTCGAAATCGTCTACTCGATGACGGGCGGTGGTCCCGTGCACATGTCGGAGGTGCTGGTGAGCTACATGTACTACACCGCATTCACACAGCAGCAATACGGAGCGGGCATGGCCATGGCCGTCGTGATCGCCATCATCGGCGCCGTCGGATCTCTCGGCTACCTGGCGCTTGCTCGCGGAAAGGAACGGACCCAGTGAATCTGTTGGACCAGAAGGAACTGCGCAAGACGTCCGGAGCGGAGACCGCGCCAGCACAGCGGCGGCGTCGGACCAGTCGGGGTACGGTCGTCACCGTCGCCGCATGGGTAGTGACCGCCCTCATAGTCTTCCCGCTGGCGTGGGTCTTACTCCTGTCGTTCCGCGAAGGTGGCAGCTTCCTGCAGGACCCGCTGGCGCTGAAGGACTTCACTCTCGAGAACTACGCGAAAGCGTTCGCGAACGTACCGCTCGTGAGAATGTACGCGAACACGCTTCTGATCGCCGTCTCAGCGGTGGTCGTTTGTCTCGTGCTCTCGTTCATGGTCGCGATGGCCGTGACCATCCTGGTCTTCCGCAACCCGAAGTTGCAGAACATCGTGCGCGGTGTCTTCCTCGCCGGATTGGCGATCCCGGTGTACATTCTGCTGTTCCCGGTGTATCGGATCGACCTAGCTCTGGGCCTGTACGGCTCGTACCTTGCGCTCATCCTGCCGTACATTGCGGTCCAGATCCCGTTCAACGTCCTTCTGGTCTCCGGGTTCCTGAATGATCTTCCCAAGGAGCTCTACGAGGCAGCGGTCATCGACGGGTGTAATTTCAGGCAGCTCGCCACGCGCATCGTCGCTCCCCTGATGGCGCCCATCTTCGCGACGTGCGGGATACTCCATTTCCTCTATGTCTTTAACGAATTCCCGTTCGCATCGATCCTCATCGCCGATGACTCGATGGCGACAATCTCGCTCGTCGCCTCACAGTTCCGTGGTGAGTACACCGTCGACTACGGAGCCATCATGGCAGCCACGTGCCTGATTCTGATCCCGCAGATTCTGATCTACATCGTGCTACAGAAGCGTGTGATCGCAGGCATGACCGTTGGTGCGGTCAAATCGTGATGGGCCGAGTCGCCACTCCAGGCAGCTTTGTCAACTTTCAGAGAAGGAGTATCAGATGAAGATTTCCGCAGTGGAGGCGTTCGAGTGCGACATGGGTTGGCGCAGGCTGTCGTTTCTCAAGATCAGCGTCGACGACGGACCGGACGGCTGGTCGGAGTTCAATGAGAGTCATGGGAACGCCGGCGTCGCGGCAGCCATCGCGCGCTTGACGCCGTTCCTCGTGGGGAAAGACCCACTCGCCTTCGGTCGGATCACACACGACATCGACATGCTTCATCGTCCCGCGAGGGGCGGCGTCAACCGGCAGGCGTTGGGTGCCATCGAGAATGCACTGCTCGACATCGCAGCCAGAGCACGGGGCCTCAGCGTGGCTGGCCTTCTCGGCGGACCGGTCCGCGACAGGCTTCCGGTCTACTGGTCTCACTGCGGGTGGTATCGGCTGCCGCGCGTCGCGAAGTTCACAGGCGAACAGCCGGTGCGCACGTATGCGGATGTGCGTGAACTCGGCGCTGAAGTTCGCGAGAAGGGATATCTCGGCCTAAAAGCCAACATTCTCGGACTCGACGATCTGGACATTCAAGAACGACCGGATCCCTACACTCGACTCCTTGCAAACACGGGACGTGACTGGGACAACAGAATGATCCGAGAGGCTGAGAAGACCGTTCACGCCTTCCGGGAAGGCGCAGGGGAGGACCTGGATCTCTACCTCGACGTCAGCTACAGCTTCGACCTGGCGGGATACCGACGGCTGGCTCGGGCGCTTGACGACGAGGGTCTCTCTTGGCTGGAGTTCGACCACGAGGACCCCGCCGGAGTAGCCGCACTGCGATCGTCGGTGGACGTACCTCTCGCCTCCGGAGAGACCCAGTACGGGCGGCTCGACTACCGCCCATTCCTCGAGGCGCGAGCGTGGGACACCGCGATCGTGGACGTCATCTGGAACGGTTTGGCAGAATCAGTGAAGATAGCATCGATGTGTGAGACGCATTCCGTCGCGGTGGCGCCGCACAATTTCTATGGGCACCTCGCAACGATGATCAGTGCGCAGTTCGCAGCTGTGATCCCCAACTTCGATACTCTGGAGGTCGACGTGGACGGCGTGCCTTGGCGGAGCGAGCTGGTGAGTTCGCCGCCCAAGATCACGGGCGGCTATCTCCAGCTTCCCGATGCTCCGGGGTGGGGGGTCGAGGTCAATGAGGAAGCGGTGCGGCATTATGCGACACATTGATGTTCGTCGGCGACCGATTCACGGTTCGAAGGCGATTCCGCATTGAACTCGCAACCAGTTGTCGGGGACGATGGACCCACCGATGCCGCTCGCCCGACAATGCGGCAGGTTGCCGCGTTGGCGCGTGTGAGTCTCAAGACCGTCTCGCGTGTCGTGAACGGAGAGGGCAACGTCTCGCCTGCGCTCGCTGCGCGTGTTCACCAGGCAACGGCGGCGTTGAACTATTCCCCTGATTTCCGTGCCGGAAGCCTGAAGCGACGCGGTGGAAGCACGAAGACGATCGGGCTCCTGGTCAACAGCGTCGACAACCCGTTCTCAAGTGCACTGCATCGAGCCATCGAAGACGAAACGGTGAGGCACGGGTACACCGTCTTCGCCGCCAGCTCGGATGACGATGCGAATAGGCAGGAGACCGCTATCCGCGCGTTCATCGGCCGACGCGTCGACGGGCTGATCCTCATGGCCGTCCCGTCGTACTCGCTGAACTATCTCGCCAGCGAGGTAGCGCGAGGCACTCCCGTCGTCTTCGTCGATCGTGAGCCGATGGGGTTGCTCTCCGACATCGTCATGAGTGAGAACAGGGCTGGAGCCGACCGCGCTGCGCGACATCTTTTCCAGCACGGGCATCGGCACGTCGCCTACCTCGGCGGTCGGCACGAGCTGGCAACCTCGATCGAGCGTAAACGTGGGTTCGTCGACGCGATGCGCCAGATTGATGGCGTCGGAGGCACCGTCACGATACACGAAGACCTCACGAGTGAGGCGGAGGCGGAGACGCTCGTTCGGCGCCTCTTGGAGTCGCCGAACGAGCCTACGGCCCTATTCTGCGCCAGGAACACCATCAGCGTCGGCGCGATCCGGGCTCTTCGGGCGACGGGCCGCCATCATGCGATCGCGCTGGTCGGGTTCGACGACCTCCCGATGGCCGACCTTCTGGATCCGGCTATCACCGTGGTGGCACAGGACGTCGTCGCCCTCGGCCGCCTAGCTGCCAAGCGGCTTTTCGAGCGGCTGAACGGCAACCAGGATCCGCCCGCACGTATCACGGTTCCTATGCGGCTCGTCGAGAGGGGCAGCGGCGAGATCGCGCCCGACGCGTCCACGTCGGTCGCATAACGCTTCTTCGAGACCGCACGCACCTTTCTGGGAGAAGAGCGTCATGGCGTCACCAGGCCGTCCCCGCATCGGGCGGTCCTGCCGGAGCCCGGTTTCGAACGAGAATTTCCTCGAGAGATCCTACGGTGGAGTCGGCCACGTCCGCGACGTAACCGACGCCCATCGTGCCGCAGACCACCATACGGGCAACTACACGCGTTCCGCCTGCTCGACACCAGCCAGGTGCCATCCCCGCAGTTTGCGCACAACAGCTTCTCCCACCGCCTCGACGCGGATACCCGTAGCATCACCCCGTGCTGGATAGACACGCGAGGTGAGTGCGATACCGTCGGCGAACACCTCGATACTGGATCGATCAAGCAGGATGCGCATCGTGATGGGGTTCTTGGCGCTCGGCAATTCTCCCTCGTGTCCCGATAGGTCGAGGTCGCTGTCGAGAGAGGAGTGCGACCGATCAAGAACGAGCCGCAACTGGCCCTCTGCCGACCGCCCGAGCTCGACGCACGTGTTCTCTCCGCTGTCGCCCGTTGAGAACGCAGAGAAACGTACGGCGGAAGTCGGCGACAGTTCGACCGTGAGGGAGACCTCAGTCTGCACCCCGGAGGATACCGCTGCCGTACCATCTTCCTGCCAGCTAAGCGGCTCTGCGCGCAGGCTTTCGGCTTCAGCGACTGGCTCTTGCCGTAGGACACCCGCAGCATCGAGCCAGAGCCGACGAGGCAGGATCATAGCTCCCGACCACCCTGCCACACGTTGCCTTTCGATACTGCGCGCTTCCTGCATCCAGGCCCACAGCACACGCCGCCCGCTCTGATCAGCAAAGGTCTGCGGGGCATAGGCGTGGCGCCCGCCCAGATCGAGCCGCTGGAACGCCTCGATCTCGAACCGATCATCGTGGTATCGACCGCGGGCTACGAGCGGATGTCGCGTCACCTCCTCATGCCAGGCCGAGAAGATGAGCACATGGGGGTCGCCTGACGCGGCGTCGGGCGATGCGCTGGTGCCATCCGGTCGGAAGCGGAAGAAGTCCACGCATTCCCACATAGTGCCGGCCCATGCTGGGTCTTCTTCAGGGAGTGCTCCAGCATCGCCGATGACAAGCGGACCGAGTTCGCGCCAGGTGACGAGATCGTGCGATTCGTAGAGAAATGCGCAGCCGCCGACATCGCGGATGCCGCTGCCAATGAGCTGGCGCCACACGTCGTTCTCCCGCCACACGCAATGGTCGCGGAACGCCGTCACGTCGTAGCCTGCCGGGGGTGCGGCGATCACCGGGTTCGCCGGCTCCTTCCTCCAGTGATCGAGGGCCAGGTCCCCGTAGGCAAGGCAGGCAGTCTGGGTAGACAAGGCATTGCTGTGTCCGGAATATATGATCACAGGTCGTCCGCAGTCGTCCACAAGTACACCAGACCAACAGCCATCGGCATCTGGCCCTCCGTGCTCCGGGCGCAAGGCGATGGGTCGATCCTCCCAACGCATAAGGTCGCGACTGACCGCGTGGCCCCACTGAATCCGGTTGTGCACTGCGGCGACCGGGTTGTACTGGTAGAACAGGTGGAAATCGCCGTCGCGTTGGGCCGAGCCGTTCGGGTCGTTGAGCCATCCTGCCGGCGCGGTGAAGTGGTAGCTTGGGCGGAGCGGATCCGAAGTTGTTGCTGCGCGCAATGTTTCGTGCTCCGTTTCGGGATTCATGATCTCAGTGGCGCCACAATCGAATGGCGGTCGCGGAGATCGGGTGCGAGCCGCACGACTCGTTGCTGAATATCGGAGTCGGCAATGCGTGCCATCAAGAGCTCGACTGCGGTCCTTCCGATCTGGTCAGTCGGCTGCGCAAGGCAGGTGACGGGATGGTCAAGCAGGTCGACCCATTCGATGTCATCGAACGCGGCGAATGACACATCCCGTGGAACAGTGAGACCGAGGTCCGACAGTCCGCGAAGGATCTCCAGACTGGTCACGTTCGACATGGAAAAAACGGCAGTCGGGCGGTCATCCTGAGAAAACAGCGTCTCCGTCGCGTGCCGTGCGGTACCGGGGGTGGCGATGCCGAGCGCTATGAGTCGCTCATCGCATGCGAGCCCCCGGTCGGCATGTGCTTTCCGCCACCCCTCCACACGCTCGAGGGCAGTGCTGTGGCCGGCGCGCCCACCGATAATCGCGATCCGGCGATGCCCGGCATCGAGCATGCTACCGACCACTACCGCAACCGAGTCCACGTTCTCCACGAGCACCTGATCGAACGGTCCCGGCACCGCGCGGTCGACCAGAACCACCGGCACGATCCGTTGCACCTGTTCGAACGATCCCGGATCCGCCGAGGTGGTCGGTGCGATGATCAATCCATCGACCTTGCGCTCGACGAGCGCTCCGATCGCCTCATGTTCGAGCACCGGATCCTCGTCAGCATTGGCCACGAGAAGCGTATACCGCTGCTGTCTCAACTCGGCGGCTATTCCTCGCATGACCGATGTTGAGTATGGATTCGAGACGTCCGAAGCAACGAATCCGATCGATTCCGACGTGGCCGTTCGTAACGCCCGAGCGTGCGGGTTAGGCCGATACCCCGTAGTCGCGATCGCCCTCTGAACCTTCTCGATGGTCGCCTGGCTGACGTGTCGTGTGCCGTTGATGACGTGCGACACTGTGGCCGTCGAGACTCCGGATATTCGGGCGACATCCATCAGTGACGCTACCATTGCGTTTCTCCCGGTTACGCGCGATTCGACCGCGCTCAAGTGAAGCCTACTGTTCCCATTTGTCGCGTCTCTGGACTACATACTCAACTCGCGCACACGAACGTCCGACACCGTCACTGTGCCTGCTGCGGCGACGAAGCCCAGCCGCCCGTGCGGAATCTTGTCGAGCGCAAAGCACTGGATGAGTGCATCGTCAATATAAACCTCAACGAAAGTGCCGCGGACAAGTACGCGGAACCTGCTACCTTCGGCACGCAGTGGTGCGGTGTTGAGTCCTTCCTCGTCCCAGAAGGAGTAGCCGTTCGTGTGCCCCATCTCGAACTTCCCAGTACTGTCGAGCACGATCGCCGTTCCGTTCCACGACTCGTCGCCCTCGAGCAGCACACCCGCGGCAAAGGCGCGGTTGTCATAGGCGGACCCTCGAAGTGTGGCTTCTATGCACACTCCCTTCTCGAAGTCATACCGGAACGGCAGCATAGCGTGCGAGTAGAGGGGGGCCTCAAAGGTAAAGGAGCCGTCTGCATTCGGCGTGAGTGACTGTGCCAATCTCGCCTCGACTAAGTCCGTCACTCTTGGCAGGTCTCGACCAAGCATCGCTTCGTTACCTGCCCACCAATGAAGGGAGAGGATCCCTTCATCAATTTCCGCTTTCTTAAGAGGGGCCATCCAGGTGCCCATCTTCGGCATCACTGTTGCGATGAATCCGCGCGACTCCAGCGAGTGATGAGCGACGAGCAACTCGTCACCGCAGGGATAGAAGCGTGCGAAATAGGTGTGGTGTCCCAACGACGACACGAGCACCGGCGGCTGCCTCGTGTCCAGCTCGAACGGGCCCTCCTGAGTGTCCGAGCGCATCACGTAGACGCCCCCGACCGCCTGAGAATGATGCTTCGCCCAATCCAACCCCAGCGGTACCTCGGCGAGCGCGGCGAACATGTAGTACTGGTCGCCGACCTTGGTGACCCCGCCGATCTCCAGTCGATCGGGCCAGGACCCGGGCTCGATGACCGGTGCGCCCGTGGTGAACACGATGCCATCTTTTGATGTCACTGATGCGCAGGTGCCACGAAGCCCCACCGGGCCGTCCTTCGCGACGGCGGTGACGTATCCGAAGTACCCGTCGCCGCTTGCGTCGGTGTTCGCCCAGATGTTGTCCCAGCGCTGCTGTGAGATCTCGGTTGTGTCGGCATACCATTCACTGTTCGATCGTGAGACGGACTGCTCAGCTGGAATGCGGTTCCAGTGGATGAGGTCTTCCGATTCGGCGAAGAAGATCTCAAGTGTTCCGTTCCGGCTTTCGGAGAAGTTGAAGACGTACTTGTCACCGACCTTCCACGTGTGCCCGGCCCCGAGATACTCGGCGTCGGATGCTTTGGTGATGATCATTCCATGATCGTCGAAGTGCACGCCATCTGACGAGGTTGCGAGTCCGATGCCGTCCCACGGGCGGTCGGGACGAGAGTTCGCGAGATAGAACAGGTAGTGGGTTTCATTCTCGTAGTAGAGCCAGACATCCCAGAGAGTGGAGTTCGTGGTGGATGAAAACAGCATGAAGGTGCCTTTCGAGTATTGGTCGGTAGAGAGTTATTTGATCGAGCCTTGGGCGATGCCCTGAATGAATTGACGTTGGAGGAGGACGTAGATGAGGATGCTCGGAATCGCCGCGAGTACTGTGGACGCGGCCACGAGCACGGTGTCGGAGGTGAACGCAGTCTTGAGAAACGCAAGGCCGAGCGGGACGGTTCGAAGCGACTCAGTGTTGATGAGCACTAGCGGGATGAGATAGTCGTTCCACACCGTCAGAAACGTAAGCACGATGGTTGCGGAGACGGCCGGGCGCGCCAACGGTAACATCACACGGAAGAATGCGGTGATCTCGGTGCCCCCGTCAATGAACACGGCTTCGCGCAGCTCACCCGGTAGATCCTTGAACGCGGCGCGCATGATGAAGACCGCGAGCGGGAGGCACATCGCCGATTCTGCGAGCACGAGACCGGGCAGAGTGTTATAGAGCCCAAGACTCTGCTCTATGAACGAGAGCGCCGTAACGATGCTGACTGCTGGCAACATCAGACCCACCAGGAACAGGGTGAAGATGACCTCTCGACCGCGGAACCGGATGAGCGCGAAAGCATACCCGGCGAGACTGGAGGCGAGAACGACGATGAGCAGCGTGGGGACAGACACGATGATGCTGTTCAGGATGTAGCGCCCGATGCCGGCCTCGCTCCAGGCGTCGAGGAAGTTGCTGAAGAGCCAGTCGTGAGGAAACCCAAGCGGGTTCGTCGCGAGCTCGGTGTTGCTCTTCAGCGCGATCGACAGGATGACAGCGATGGGCGCTAACGACACGAACGCCATGAAAACGAGGACTACTTGGATGCCGACGCGTCCGGTGCGGCGTGCGGCCTTGTTGCGGCTCATGCGTTATCACGCTCCCTCGAACGCAGGTAGACGACGGTGGTGACCAGGATGAGGAGCACCATGAACATGGCGATCGCGGAGCCGTACCCGATGTCGAGATCCTGAAAGGTTCCGCGGTAGATCTTCGTCCCGAGCACCTCGGTGGCTCCGGCTGGGCCCCCTCCAGTCATGACGAACACAATGTCGAATACGCGCACGGTATTGATGAACACGACGAGCACAACGATGTTCGTAGTATTTGCGATCGCCGGAAGCGTCACGTATCGAAAGCGCTGCCACGCGGACGTGCCATCGACTTTCGCCGCGTCATACAATGCTGGGTCCACGGCATTGAGACCCGAGAGGAAAAGTGTCATGCAGAAGCCGAAACCAGTCCAGTTCGCGGCCGTCGCCAGCGCGAAGAGTGCGAGATTCGAGTCGCCCGTCCAGTTCTGAGCGAGCGCGCCGAGACCGATCGCCTCCAGCCCGGAGTTCAACGTTCCGAAAGAGGGGTGGTAGATCCACCCCCAGGCAAGCGCCACGACGACTGTTGGCAGCACGTACGGCAAGAAGTAAATCGCGCGGTATGCCGTGCGTCCGCGCGGTCTGGCCTGCTGCAGGATGAGCGCGAGCGCGAGCCCGATCACGATCGGGAAGACTGCCAGTACCACCCATTTCAGGTTGTTCCCCGCCGCCGACCAGACCGTCCCGTCACTGAACATCCGCACGTAGTTGTCGAAACCGATCCATTCGTAGACCGGAGACAACCCGTCCCACTTCCAGAAGCTCATCACCGCGGTCTGAACGAGGGGGACGATCAGAAAGACCCCGTATATCGCCGCTGCCGGCAGGATGAACAGGTAGGGCGTCAACCGCCCTGGACGCGCGCTCACTTCGCTTCAGCCCATGCCGCCTGGTCCTTCTCGAGCTGGGCCTGAAGATTGACGATCACCTCTTGCGGCGTGGCCGTACCCTCGAGGATCCCCTGCAGCCCTGCGACCCAGACTTGGGTTTCTGCCGCGCTGTTATTGAATCCGATATCGACGGCACCGCCATTGTCGCCGGCTTTCTGGATGATCTGCATCGCCTCTTGCTGCGGCTCGGTCATCGCGTAGTCGGATGGCTCGAACGGCATGGCAGGGAACCTCTGATCGGTTTCGATCCACGACGCGAAGATCGACCGATCAGTGAAAGCCTCGACAAGATCCAGCACAGCCTGACGTTTCTCGTCGTTTTCATCGAGAGTCGACGACATGAACCAAGCCTTCCCCGTGCCTACATACGCCTGGAATGGCAAGTCGTCCGCGACTGGGAACTCGGTGAACCCGAACTTAAACGCATCCGGATTCGCCTTCTCGCACTCGGCCATCGCATCGAACATCCACGGCCCCTTCACCATGAATGCCGTGTTACCGGCGCAGAAGTCCGCTGTGTGGTTCTCGTCCGGAATCCCGCTTGCATTCGCGGTGAAGTACCCGGCCTCGTTCCAGGCCTCGAACGTCTCGAGCATCTCAAGCCAACCGTTGTCGGTGTAGGCGCCGGTGCCGTCCGATGTCGTGGCGACGATCTGATCGGATGGAATCGTCGCGTAGCCGAGCGCGTGCATCATGTGCAGCCCCGCGTAGCAGGGGCCGCCACAGGCCAGGACCATGGGCGTGCCGGCGTCGGCCTCGAGCACCTTGTTCATCGCCGTCTTAAGTTCGTCCAGGGTCGTGGGCACTGCAATGCCAAGTTGATCGAGAACAACTTGGTTATACATCAAGCCGACGGTCTCGAGCTCGTTCCCGACGGCGTACGGTGTTCCGTCATACGTGAGCCGTTCTTGCGTCGATGGAACGAGATCGTCCCAGCCGTTCACTTCCCAGACGTCGTCGAGGGCGGAGACCTGACCGACGTTGACGTAGCGACCCAGATGATTGGGCTCCGTCCCCGCGTAGACGAGGTCAGGTCCCGAAGTCTTGCCCAGGGTGCTTGGAAGCTTGACGTCAAAGTCGGCGGTGTCCATGACGACGGCGTTCACGGTGTATCCAGGATGCGCGCCTTCGAAGTCCGAGATGACCTCCTTTGCGGTCTCGGTCGAGATTCCACCTTCGTATCCCCAGTAGTTGATCGTCTTGTCGTCAGACGCAGTCAGTCCGACATTTCCAGTGCATCCGGACATTGCTAGACCAGTGATGACTACGGCAACGATGCCGAAAATCGGTCGCTTCATTTCAAGCCTCCGTTGGATTGATGAGATCGAGTCTGACACGTAATCGATTACGTAATCGTTTACTTAATGTATCGTCTTGCTTCGAGATGTCAATACTTTGATTTCAACGGACTGCAGGTGAGACTCTCGAAAACAGCGGACTCCGGCTTTCCGATGCCTCACCCGTCTCGCATCGAGTGCCCCGCTCAGTGTCAATGGTCTGGACGAGTTCATCGCGGAGAACCAGGTTTACTCCCGAGAGTGGCGCGGTGATGGTGGCGGCGCGTGCTGACCAGTTGAGGAGCGACTAAAGCGTACTTTGGCGACCGGATCCTCGGCCTGCGGGATCAGCCGTTCCCCGGCCACGATCGCCGCCGATACGTCGACGATCCAACGAGGCTCCAGCCGCACCAAGGGCTTCGCCGGCGAGCGCCTCGTCAACTCCGTCTTCCTTCGAGTCGACGAGCGTGCCGTGCGGGGTCTCGGATGATTCCTGAAACGGCGCTCTGATCAGAAGCCGCGTCCCGATTCGGGTGGTCTTCACAGGGGCAGCATCGTTCTCGATACGTCTCAACACGGTGTGAACGGCTTCGGCCCCGAGTGCTTCGGCGTTTTGAGCGACGACGTTGATACCGCCGCCTATGACGTCGGCGAGCGGGAAATCATCGAAGGCGACGAAGGAGTTCGATGCGGCATTGAATCCGGCATGGAGCATGGCGAGAGTCGTGAGCGAATTCCCCGAGACGTGCGCGGTCGGGGGCGTGCGCAAATGACGTAGCCAGGCGAGGTGCTGCCTGACGCGTCGGGCGTCGGGAGTATGCTGATAGATAAGAGACGGTTCGGGGTCTATGTTGGCCTCCAGTAGCGCCGTACGGTACCCGTCAAGACGTTCGCGCTGCGTGAAGACTTCTTCGTCATCACCCAGATACGCGATGTGGCGATGTCCGGCGGCGATCAAGTGACGTACGGCGGCATCCATGCCGCCGGCGTTGTCCGAGAGCACGACATCGGCCTCGTGTCCCCGCACAGGCCGGTCAATGCATACGATCGGCGTGCTTCGCAAGAGGCGGGCGAAGTAACTCTTCGGGGTCGGGGTAGGGCTGAGCACGATCCCGTCAACATGGCCCGCTGCGAGAGATTCGAGTGTCTCGCGTTCATGCGCGGCATCGCCCAGAGTCGACGCGACGATCACGACGTACCGGTCCCCGACAGCACGCTCGACGCTAAGAGCCAACTGAGCGGCGAACGGCTCGGAGATGTCTTCGCAGACGAACGCGATTGAACCAGATGAGGAACGGCGCAGTCCCTGTGCTGCTGGGTTCGGTCGGTAGGACAGCTGCCGCATCGCGGCTTGCACGCGTTCCCGAGTGTTGACCGAGACGTACGCCTCCTGATTTAACACGCGCGACACGGTCTTAGTACTCACCCCTGCGTGACGAGCGACGTCCTCCATCTTGGCGCGGTTTGCGCTCATCCAGATCTCCCGTATCGCTCGTGCCGCCCGAAACACCAGTCTACTCGATACATTTCTGTCATCGTTGTCAGATGCGAAATCTCGCGGCTCTTGGCACTCACAAGGCGTCTTAGAGACGTGCAGCGTTTAAATCTACGTGGAATCTAGCTCCAATGCGGATCTATGGTTTGAGAGAAAGCGACGGACGACCACGCTCTATCGGCGGAACGTTCTGACAACGTCGTCATAGAAAGGGACATCGCAATGCAGCGACGTGAATTCTTGATCGGCGCAGGCTTAGCGGGCATCGGGGCTATGCTCGCCGGCTGCACCGGCGTCGAGTCAGTCTCGCCCGGCCGGGGCGGTGCAATCCAGTTCTTCAATGACGCAGCCTCGTGGGGGCCGGGCTACAAGGCAGCCGGCGCCGAACTCTTGAAGAAGACCGGATGGTCGATTGACCCTCAGACCATTCCGAACGCGACCGCGTACGAACAGGTGGTCCGCTCGTTGTTGCAGACGAAGAACCCGCCTGACCTTGTGAAATGGGGCAGCGGGTATCGCATGCAAGACCTCGCGCGCACCGGCGGTCTCGCTGATCTCACCAACGCGTGGGAAGGCTCAGTGGCGAAGGGATGGCTCGACGACTCGCTGCGGTCTGCGTTCAGCTACGGCGATGGAGTCTACGGACTGCCGTTGATTCAAGGGTTCTACGTGATGTTCTACAACGTCGCTGTCTTCGACCGGCTCGGGCTGAAGGCTCCGAAGACATGGAACGAATTTATCGACGTGTGTGAGTCGCTGAAGGCGGCAGACATCACGCCAATCGGAACCACTCAGGTGAACATCTGGCCCGTTGCGAACTGGTTCAGCATGCTCGCTACCGCGTACGACCCTGAATGGTTCGTTCGGTTGTGCGACAACAGGGCGTCCTTCGAGGATGACGAAGCCGAAGGGCTGATGGATCTGTGGCAGAAGATGATCGACAAGGGCTACCACACGTCCGCCGACTCGCTGAGCGACAACTTCCCTGCGATGTTGCAGAGCGAGAAGGTCGGGATGTGGCCAACCCCGGTGAGTTGGAGCTCGCAGTCTCTCCAGGCGCTTGGCATGCAGTCAGGAGAAGACTACGACGCCTTCCTGCTTCCGATGGTCAACGGCGACGCGCAGTCCGTCGTAACGGAGGTCGCTGGTTTGGTCGTCCCCGAGCGTTCCCTCAACGTGGCGGACGTTACGAAGGCGATGTGCTCCTGGCTCGACCCGCAGGTACAACAGCCATGGTCGGACTTCCTGTCGGGCTCCTCTGCGAACCCGACCGTGCCGTGGACGGACAAGGTCAGCCAGCGTCTGCAGACCGAGATCCGCCGCGACGACGTCCAAGTCGTGAACCGATATTGGGAAGCGTCACCGCCACCTCTTGTCGTCGGCGTCACGCAGGACCTCGGCGGATTCATGGCCAACCCCAACAACCCTGAAGCCGTGCTTGCGTCGCTGAACCAGAAGGCGATGTCTGAGTGGTCGTATTGGACGGAGGCGACGCGATGAGTCACCGGAGCGAGACCCGAACAATCGTGACCGGTTCACCTCTCACTGGAGGTGCACGACCGGTCGGTGAAAATGCTGCTTCACTTCGCCGCCGCAACAGGATCACCCGTGGCCGGCCGCGGCTGATGTTCTTGTTGCCTGCAGTCGCGCTGGTCGGCGCTTTGAGCCTGTTGCCCTTCTTCGCGACCGTGTGGCGCAGCCTTTTCGACGATGCCATCATCGATCCTCAGTTCAACTGGCTTGCCTCGTACGCGCGTCTGATCTCGGATCCGGTGATCGTCAAGTCCCTCGTCAACACACTGATGTGGCTGATTGGAACGGTGATCATCCCGGTGGGTCTGGGGCTGGTGATCGCCGCACTGACGAACACCGTCAACTGGGGGAAGTGGGCCCGACTCGCGATTGTGCTTCCGTACGCGCTGTCAGGAACAGCAGTCGCCGTGGTGTGGAACTTCGTGCTCCAGGACTCGGGCGCGTTGAACTCCTTCCTGCGTGGCGTCGGGCTCGGAGGATTGGCCCACCCGTGGCTGCTCGAATGGCCGGGCAACACGATCATGCTGATCCTCGCCAACTCCTGGCAGGCATCGGGTGTGGCCGTCATCTTGTACCTCGTCGGCCTCCAGGGCATCCCGAGAGAGACAATCGAGGCCGCATCCCTTGACGGCGTCGATGGCGTGAGGCGCTTCTTCCAGATCATCCTCCCGCAACTGCGCGGCACAACGGCCGTCGTGATGGGGATCAGCCTGGCCAACGGACTGAAGTCCTTCGACCTGATCTGGGTGCTGACCAACGGCGGCCCCGGCCGAGCAACCGAAACTCTCGCCGTGTCGATGTATTGGCAGAGCTTCGTGCTCCAGCGTCCCGGTTCAGGTGCCGCGATTGCCGTCGTCCTCACCATCGTCGTCGTCGCCGTCTCGGTCACCTACCTGCGCAAACAGCTCAAGAACGATTGAGGCCATCCATGAAGACCACATTCCACGCGGGCACGGCACTGCGCTCGGCACTGATCATCATCATCGCCGTGCTCTGGTTCGTTCCGACCTACCTGATCATCGTGAACGCCTTCAACTCCAACGAGGGCTACACCGGCGAGGTCGCCTGGTTCCCCCAAGACTTTGCCCTCTTCGAGAACATTGCAATCGCCTGGCGGGCCGCCAATCTCGGCCCATCCCTAATGAATTCGCTTTTGTACGCCGTCGTAGCGGGCGCGCTAGCGGTCCTCGTAGCGGCTTTGGCAGGGTTCGCCGTCTCCGCGATTCAGGGAGGATGGCGCACGTTCTGGTTCTGGCTGATTTACTCTGGTGCGCTGTTCCCCGCACAGGCGTTCCTGCGCCCGCTGTTCACCGGGTATGCCGAGACCGGGCTCTATGACACGCGATGGGGCTTGTTCCTCATCTACATCGCGACCTGCGTGCCTTTCTCGTTCTTCATCATGCGCAACCACATGCTGTCGATCCCCCCCGAGATCAACGAGGCGGCGCAACTCGACGGGGCCGGCTGGTGGACCGTGTTCACGCGGTTTTTCCTGCCGCTATCGAAGTCCGCGCTCGCGGCGGCGTTCATTTTCCAGTTCGTCTGGGTCTGGAACGAGCTGCTGTTCGGCATCACGCTTAGCTACTCGGAGGAGATCCGCCCCGTCATGGCGGCGCTCGCGGGTTTGCAGTCCAACTACGGCACCGTTGGTCCGCCCGTAGTGCTCGCCGGCGCACTCTTCGTCTCGCTCCCCACCGTGATCGTGTTCCTGCTCTTCCAACGGGTCTTCGCCTCCAGCCTCGGCGGCGCCAAGATCTGATGACTCGTCCTCAACCCCATAAAGGAGAATCTATGCCCGAGGTCTACTACCAGCATCCCGACACCTGGTTCGGCGACTGCATGCCGATCCATCATGACGGCGCCTTCTACCTCTTCCACCAGCGCGACCTGCGCAACCCTGGCCCGCTCCCCAACTGTGAGCCGTTCGGCTGGGCCCTCGCCCGCACCACTGACTTCGTCACTTACGAAGACCTTGGGGACGTCATCATCCGCGGCGGAGACCACGATCAGGACCAGTTCATCTTTGCCGGATCCGTGATCCGCGCGAACGACAAATTCGTCGCCATGTACACCGGCTACAACCGTGATCATTTCGAGGCGGCGGGCAAGCCGTCGCAGGTGCTCATGATCGCTGAGAGCGACGATCTCGTTCACTGGACGAAGACCGACAAAGCGATTGTCGCCCCGCAGCCAGGTTACGATGCAGACGATTGGCGTGACCCGTGGGTCATCTGGGATAACGAGCGCGGGGAGTACCTGATGATCCTGGGAGCCCGCAAGGCGGGGCCGAAGACGCAGGCGACCGGCAGCACCGTGGCATTCACCTCGAAGGATCTGGAGAACTGGGAGTTCCAAGGGGACTTCTGGGCGCCCGGGCTGTACACCATGCACGAGATGCCCGACCTGTTCCAAGAAGGCGACTGGTGGTACCACCTCGTCACGGAGTACTCCGACAAGTCCAAGACGGTCTATCGCCGGTCTCGTTCCCTTCAAGGACCATGGGAGGCCACACCCGACGATGCGTTCGACGCTCGCGCCTACTACGCTGCACGCTCGGTGTCCGACGGCACGCATCGGTACCTGGTCGGCTGGGTACCGACGCGCTGGGACGATGATGACACCAAGGGCTGGCAGTGGGGCGGCACCCTCGTGATCCACGAGATTGTCGTGCGTACTGACGGAACCCTGGGCACGAAGGTCCCCGACAGCGTGGCGGCGCACCTGGCGTCGCGCATCGTCGACGCTGTTCCCGCCTTCCGCCTCGAGCGTCGTGACGGGGTCACGGAGCGGGTTCTCGCCGCGCAAGTTCCGCAGACTGCGCTCGTCTCCACGACGCTCCGTGTCGACCCCGGCACGCGCGTGGTGAACATCCGCTTCGGCGAGGACCCGGTCGCGCAGGCCGGATATCAGTTCGCGCTACGTCCCACCGAGGGTCGTCTCGAGTTCGACCGGTTCCCGAACTGGCCCTGGGGCCAGTTCGACAATCGTGATCTGGACCGTCCGCTGGCGATCGACGACGGGGCCGAGCACACCGTTGCTCTGGTTTTCGACGGCGACATCGCCACGCTATACATCGACGATGTCGCACTCAACACGCGGTTCAACACGCCGGCCGGTTCGCAGTTGACGATCGACGTCGTTGACGGCGGCATCGACGTCGGCGACGTGGTGATCACGACCATCCCATAAGGCCAGAGGTCGGCCGCTCGCAACACCCTGCCCTGGGCGGCGGGCGGGCGGCCGGCTCGCCTCCGAACGCCACCGCGAGAGGACCAGACAATGACCGGAGAGGACTCCGTCGTCCTGCATGCTGAATTCACCGCCCGCCCCGGCTTAGAGGAGCACGTGTCACGGCTGATCGGCGAGTACGCCGAGATCGTACGCACGGAGCCGGGAAACATCGTCTTCGACGTGTACCGGAGTTCAGAGACGCCAGCGGACTTCTTCGTCTTCGAGGTCTACCGCGATCGCGCCGCATTCGATGCCCATCTCGGTGCGAATGCCGGAAAAGCGTTCAACACACGACTTACCGAGCACATTGTGGGCGATGGAAGCACCCTGCGCTTCCTCACCCCTGCTTCGATCACCGCGTGGAGCGCCTGATGGCGTCCCGGATCCTCGTGATCGGCGAGGCACTCATCGACGTCGTCCGTTGCGCCGACGGGACCGTCGAGGAGATCCCAGGAGGCAGCCCCGCGAACGTGGCCATCACCCTCGGTCGGCTCGGGCGATCGCCGCACCTTCTCACCGCACTCGGGACGGATGACCGCGGGCGACAGTTACGCGATTGGCTTGCGAAGTCCGACGTGGCGACCGCGTACGTCGATGTTTTGCGCACGGCGACGGCGACAGCCGAGCTGAACGCGGCAGGAGCCGCGACATACGTCTTCGACATCGAGTGGTCGCTCGCCGACGCGGCCATCGAGCCGGCTGGTCTCATCCATATTGGCTCGATCGCCGGCCTGCTAGAACCAGGGGCGTCCGACATGCTCCGCATCCTCGACGATCAGCGCGACACTGCCCTCATCACATACGATCCGAACATCCGCCCAGCACTCATCTCTGACCGGGCAAATGCACGGCAGCGAGTCGAGGCACTCGTCGTTCGGGCGGACGTGGTGAAGGCCAGCGACGAAGACCTGCACTGGCTCTACCCGCGTCGCGATCCCCACGAGACCGCTCACGCTTGGCAGGCATCGGGACCCGCAGTGGTCATCGTGACGGAAGGAGCAGACGGTGCCTTCGCGGTCGCCGACGCGGGCGAAATCGATGTACCGGGCCACCCGGTCGACATCGTCGACACCGTCGGAGCGGGCGACACCTTCATGGGCGCCTTCATCGACGGGCTAATCGCCGCAGGATTGTCGAATGGCTCAGCCCGCCCCGATCTCCGCGCTATGACGAAGGGCAGTCTCGCATCAATCCTGGACTGGGCCGCCAGAGCAGCAGCCGTCACGGTATCGAGACGTGGCGCTAACCCGCCATCCCGGGACGAGCTCGCCTAGCGGTAGTCCCGTGAGGTTGTTAACACGTTCTGATGGTGTTTGGCCGTCGATTCCGGTGTGGGGTCGGTGGTGAATCGCCCCGGGTCTCGTGGAGGGTCTGAAATCCCGAGAGGATGAGACCTATGAATCGCCCCGGGTTTAGTGGAGGGCGAGTTCTCCCAGCGCCGGCTGGCGTTGGGGGTTGATCTCACGGTAGTAGTCGTTCTCTTTCTCGATGGGTGTGAGGTAGCCGATCGAGGAGTGCAGCCGGTTCTCGTTGAACCAGTGCACCCAGGACAGCGTCGCGAGTTCGAGGTCGTCGGCGCTTCGGAACGGGCCATCGATCTTCACGCACTCGGTCTTGTAGAGCCCGACGACGCTCTCGGCGAGGGCATTGTCGTAGCTGTCGCCGACGGTCCCGATCGATGCGATCGCGCCGACCTCAGCGAGCCGCTCGGTGTAGCGCAGCGCCGTGTATTGGCCGTATTCAACCGGTCGTCGCAACACCGGCGAATCGGGGTATCGGATGAGCGTGTGGGACAAGCAGAAGCAGGTCCGGGCATATCGAGGGCAGATCGTGTCTCCTGGTCGGCCGAGCGTCGCGTGGCGGCAGGATCGGGTGCAGTTTTGGGTGGCGATCGCTGCGGGGAAGAAGACACGCGAGGCGGGGGCGGCTGCGGGTGTTTCGGAACCGGTCGCGCACCGGTGGTTCCGCGACGCTGGTGGAGTGAATCCACAATTGCCTCCCACCGTGTCTGGTCGATATCTGTCGCCGTCAGAACGTGAGAACATCGCGCTGTGGCGTGCGCAAGGAGCTGGCGTGCGTGAGATCGCCGGACGCTTGGGGCGTGCGCCATCGACGATCTCGCGGGAGTTGCGGCGCAATGCGTCCACGCGTACGTATCGGCTCGAGTACAAGGCGTCGACGGCGCAGTGGCATGCGGAGCGTCGTGCACGCAGGCCGAAGAACGCGAAGCTCGTCGCCCACGATGCGCTGCGCACTTACGTCCAGGACAAGCTCAGCGGCAGCCTCTTCGCTGCGGACGGCACACGGATCGGGCCGGTCGGGCCTGCCTGGGATGGGAAGAACAAACCGCATCGCGGGGATCGGGAGTGGGTGACGGCGTGGAGTCCACGGCAGATCGCCAAGCGGCTACCGATCGATTTCCCCGGCGATCCTTCGATGCGGATCTCGCACGAAGCGATCTATCAGGCCCTCTACGTCGAAGCGCGCGGAGGACTGGAGCGGCACCGATCCTGGCATCTACGTCGAGGACGAACCAAGCGCATGCCAAGGGCACGGACCAGGCAGCAGGCGTGGGCTCACGTCACCGAGGACACGGTGCTATCGAAGCGTCCGAAGGAGGCAACGGATCGCAAGACCGCCGGGCATTGGGAAGGAGACCTCATCATCGGGTTGAAGCGCTCCGCGATCGCCACGCTCGTGGATCGGACCACTCGATTCGCGATGCTCGTTCATCTTCCACGTCAGGCTGGATACGGGATCATTCCACCACGGAAAAATGGCCCCGCGCTGGCGGGGTATGGAGCGATCACGACGAAGAACGCCCTCACTGCGACGTTCTCCACACTGCCGGCGGCATTACGTCGTTCGCTGACCTGGGATCGCGGCAAAGAGCTCTCTGCACACCGATTGCTGACGACTGAGATCGGGCTGCCGGTCTATTTCGCCGATCCGAAAAGCCCCTGGCAGCGCGGCAGCAACGAGCATCTCAACGGACTCCTACGCCAGTACTTCCCCAAGGGCACAGATCTCTCCCGGTGGAGCGCGGCGGAGATCACCGCTGTCGCGGACGCGATCAACAACCGCCCGAGAGAGATCCTCGACTGGCGCACCCCCGCCGAGGCCTTCGAAGAGCTACTACGATCGACCCAACAAACAATCGTTGCGACGACCGGTTGAATACGGCCAGCGACCCGCGGTCGGAGTGAACTACGCAGCCGGCGACGTCACCACGCATCTGAACCGCGTTC
>NZ_BMCM01000006.1 GCF_014635185.1 Microbacterium murale | reverse complement strand
CGAAGAGCTACTACGATCGACCCAACAAACAATCGTTGCGACGACCGGTTGAATACGGCCAGTTCCGAAGTCGGAAGTTCCTGCGTGCGCTGTCCCGTCATCGACTGGTCGGATCAATGGGACGGGTGGCGTCATGCGGCGACAACGCCGCAATGGAGTCGTTCTTCGCCCTGTTGCAGAAGAACGTCCTCGACCGTCGCTCCTGGACCACCCGCGAGCAGCTGCGCATCGCGATCGCGACCTGGATCGAACGGACCTATCACCGGCGACGCCGACAGGCCGCCCTGGGACGTTTGACGCCCATCGAATTCGAGACCATCATGAACACGACCGTCGCACTAGCGGCGTGACTAGAACTGTCACCTATTCGTGCAGCAGTCCCAAATACCTGGTCAGGGCTAGTTGTGTCGAGACGGGTCTAACGTATCCAGACACTGACGACACTCGAATTCATAGCGTGAGGTCGCGGGATCAAGCCATGCTCCTGCTATCTCCGACGAAGTGGCGTTGGCTTGCCGAAGATGTGGGCAGCTCTGGTCATGTCCACGATCCTGTTCCGCGCCGAGTCCAAGTGTCCGAAAAGTGTCCGGTGCGTCCCGAGATGGCCGATTCTAGCGAGCGTGACGGCCGTTGGCGTGCGTGGTCGGTTGCGCCTCGGCGGGACGGAGATTCCTGGAAACACGCGCATGTCAGGCAAGAGTAGGGCAGCGTGCGTCCTCGGTAGTGCAGTGCATCAGGCCACGTTCACCACCCTGCTAAGGTGGAGACCTCGCAAGGGGTCCAGGGGTTCAAATCCCCTCGTCTCCGCCACTGAATCCCTGATCAGAGGCGTAATGCCCTGCCGGCTATTTGTGCCAACGGCGCATTCGGCGGGGCCGCCGCTCGGCTCCAGGCTCAGCGCGATTCGGCGAGGCTGAGGAACTCCGCCGTGAGGCCCGAGACCTTCTCTGAGTGGGCGTAGGCGGCGCTCACCGTCCAGATCGCATCGCGCTGCTCCAGACTCAGGATGCGAAGATCTGCGGCGATGTCCTTGCGCGAGACCGATTGCGGCACGATCGCGATGCCGAGTCCCCGGTTGATCATGTCGACGAGAGCATGGATGTCGCTGACGGTGAAGGCCACTCGGCGTGGGATCTTCTTCTTCGCGAAGATCTCGTCTGTGACGACCCTGATGGCCCAGGAGTCATCGAGGTCGATGAAGGTGCGATCGTGCAGGTCGTCCCAGGTGACCGACTTCTGAGACGCGAGCGGATGCTCGGGCGGAGCCAGCAGTACGAGCGGCTCCGCAGCGAGAGTCGCGTGGTCCAGTCCCGTCAGGCGAAGCCGCGGGTCCGTCGTCTCGGGGGTCCCTGCGACGAACGCCAGGTCGATCTCACCATCGCGCATCCTTCGGAGCAGATCGCCACTGCCCGCCTGAGTGAAGGTGATCTCGACTTCACGGTGCCGGCGATGGAATCGCTCCACCAGCTCCGGCACGTTCACGGATCCGAGGCATTGCTCGGCGCCCACGCGCAGAGCACCGGCGAACCTTCCGATCGTCGCGGCGACCGCGTCGCGGCCGGCATTGGCCTCAGCGAGGAGATTTCGCGCGTGCGGGAACAGCGCGTGGCCGGCCGCAGTGAGCTCGACTCGACGCGTCGTGCGGGTGAACAGCTTCGTGTCCAGGTCGTCTTCGAGGCTCTTGATGGCTGCCGACAGACCGGATTGCGAGACCCGTGTGATCTCCGCTGCTCGCGTGAACTGATTCTCCTCGGCGAGAGCGACGAAGTACTCCATCTGCCTCAGATCCATCCTCGACTCCCTCGACATTCATGAGCTGTGCTTGTGAGATCAACAATATTCTTCTGTTGGACAGATAACAATGTGAACCGTAGCTTGGAGATCGCACGCACCATCGACCAGACCTAGGAGCTCGCCGCATGAGCACAGCACAGAACTCAGCCGCCTATCGCCCGCTCGGCCGCAGTGGCGCCGTCGTGTTCGAACACGCGCTCGGCACGATGACCTTCGGTGCCGAAGCAGACGAGGCGACCTCTCACGCCATCATCGACGCGTACATCGAAGGCGGCGGCAACTTCATCGACACCGCCGACGTCTACAGCGCCGGTAGCAGTGAGGAGATCATCGGGCGATGGCTCACGGCACATCCGGCCGAAGCCGCCCAGCTCGTCATCGCCACCAAGGGCCGGTTCCCGATGGGCGAAGGGCCGAACGATCTCGGCACGTCCAGGCGCCACCTGCGCACGGCGTTGGACAACTCCCTGCGACGCCTCGGCGTCGAGCACATCGACCTGTACCAGATGCATGCGTGGGATGCGATCACACCTCTCGACGAGACGGTGCGCTTCCTCGATGACGCGATCACACAGGGGAAGATCGGGTACTACGGATTCTCGAACTTCACCGGATGGCAGCTCACCAAGGCGACATCGCTCGCCGAGCGGCACGGCTGGAACCTGCCGATCACGCTGCAGCCGCAGTACAGCCTCCTCGTCCGCGGCATCGAGCACGAGGTCGTCCCTGCGGCGCTCGACGCCGGCATCGGCCTGCTGCCATGGTCGCCGCTCGGCGGCGGTTGGCTCAGCGGCAAGTACCGGCGTGACGTGGCACCGACCGGAACCACGCGCCTCGGCGAGAACCCGGACCGCGGCATGGAGGCGTGGGAGAAGCGAAACGCCGACCCGCGCACCTGGCAGATCATCGACACGCTGACCGGTATCGCCGAGGCGCATGAGGCGTCGCCTTCGCAGGTCGCGCTCGCATGGCTTGCCGCGCAGCCGGCGGTGACCTCCGTGATCCTCGGCGCGCGTTCGGTCGAGCAGCTCCGCGACAACATGGGCGCGACGGCTCTGACGCTGGACGCGACGGAGATCGAGAGCCTGACCGCGGTGAGCACGCCGCGTACGGATGACTACCCGTACGGTGCACCCGGCGTCGCGCAGCGTCACCGCAAGATCGGTGGAGGTAGATGAGCGCGATGACGATCGCCGTCACGGGCGGCTCGGGCAAGCTCGGTCGAACCGTCGTCCGGGTGCTGCGTGAGGCAGGCAACGTCGTGGTCAACCTCGATCGCTCGGGCGATCGTGGCCCAGGCTTCATCCAGGTGGATCTGACCGACTACGGGCAGACCGTCGACGCCCTGATGGGCGCCGACGAGCATCCGCAGACGTTCGACGCTGTCGTGCACCTGGCGGCCATTCCGGCGCCGGGGCTGCATCCTGATGCCGCCACGTTCCACAACAACATGACCGTCACGTACAACGTGTTCCGTGCGGCGATTCGTGCAGGAGTGCGGACGATCGTGACCGCATCGAGTGAGACCGTCCTGGGGCTTCCGTTCGATGTCCCGCCCCCGTACATCCCGGTCGACGAGGACGTCACGCGTCCGGAGTCCAACTACTCCCTCTCGAAGCACCTTGAGGAGCAGTTGGCGATCCAGCTCGTGCGCTGGCATCCGGATCTGTCCATCCAGGCGCTGCGATTCTCCAATGTGATGGAACCGGCCGACTATGCCGAGTTCCCCTCCTACGACTCCGATCCGCTACTGCGCAAGTGGAATCTGTGGGGCTACATCGACGCGCGCGACGGAGCGCAGGCGGTGCTCAAGGCGATCACGCGTGGACAGCGCGAACCGGGATTCGAGCGCTACATCATCGCCGCCGCGGACACCGTGATGACCCGCACCAACACCGAGCTGGTCGGCGAGGTCTTTCCCGGCGTGGAGATCCACGGAGAACTCGGCATCAACGACACCCTGCTCTCCATCGAGAAGGCCCGCTCGCTGCTGGGCTTCGAACCGGAGTACTCCTGGCGCAGACAATAGGACTCTGACATAGCTGTCGCCCCCCTTGACAGCGCTGGAGAACGTGCGTATCGAGGGGGACATGACTGCGAACCCCGAGGCCCTCGACCGGATCGACCGCTGGTGGCGCGCGGCGAATTACCTGAGCGTCGGGCAGATCTATCTGCAGGACGACGCGCTGCTCGCACGACCGTTGAGCGCCGACGACGTGAAGCCGCGTCTACTGGGCCACTTCGGAACCGTGCCTGGGATCAACCTCGTCTACGCGCACCTGAACCGCGTCATCGTCGAGCGCGATGAGCCGGTGCTCTTCATCGCCGGGCCGGGCCATGGTGGTCCGGCGATGAATGCGAACGCCTGGCTCGACGGCACCTACTCGGAGCTCTACGACGACGTGCCGCAGGATGCCGCAGGCATGCGGAGCCTCTTCCAGCAGTTCTCATACCCCGGCGGCGTGCCGAGCCACACCGCTCCCGAGACTCCGGGTTCCATCCAGGAGGGCGGCGAGCTCGGCTACTCGCTCGCGCACGCATTCGGCGCCGCGCTCGACGATCCCGCCCTCACGGTCGTGTGCGTGGTCGGAGACGGCGAAGCGGAGACCGGACCGCTGGCCACGGCATGGCACGGCAACAAGTTCCTCGATCCGCGGCGCGACGGCATGGTGCTGCCGATCCTGCACCTCAACGGCTGGAAGATCGCGAACCCCACGCTCCTCGCGCGCATCCCGGAGCCGGAACTGGCGGCGCTCATGACCGGATACGGATACGACCCGATCTTCGTCACCATCACCGCGACCGAGCCATCGACCGACGCGCACGCGCGATTCGCCGAGGCCTTGGACCGTGCTTTCGACGGCATCGAACGCGTGCGCGCTGCCGCCGCCGACGGCGGCGAGCGCGTTCCGTGGCCGATGATCGTGCTCCGCTCACCCAAGGGATGGACCGGCCCCGAAGAGGTCGACGGCAAACCTGTCGAAGGCACATGGCGCTCCCACCAGGTTCCCCTCAGCGACGTGCGCGGAGACGACTCACACCGGCGGATGCTGGAGGACTGGCTGCGCTCGTATCGACCCGCGGAGCTGTTCGACGACGCCGGATCACCGCACGACTCCACATCCGGCTGGGGCCCTGAGGGCGTGCGGCGAATGAGCGCGATCCCGCAGGCCAACGGCATCCGTCGGCCGCTCGACATCCCGGGGCTCGACGCGCGCGCCGTCGCCGTCGACTCTCCCGGTGGCTCGGATGCGGGTGCGATGGAAGTGCTCGGAGGCTGGTTCGCCGACGTCATCGCCCGAAACCCCGAGACGTTCCGCATCTTCAGCCCGGATGAACTCGAGTCGAACCGTCTGGCTCCTGCCGTTTTCGAGGCGACCGAGAAGCAGTGGAACGCCGGCGTCGAACCGGTGGACGAGCATCTCGCGCCGCACGGACGCGTGATGGAGGTGCTGAGCGAGCATCTGTGCCAGGGCTGGCTCGAGGGGTACACGCTCACCGGTCGGCACGGGGTCTTCACCTCGTACGAGGCGTTCATCCACATCGTCGACTCGATGTTCAATCAGCACGCGAAGTGGCTGGAGGCATCTGCGGGCGTCGCGTGGCGCGAGCCGCTGCCCGCGTTCACGTATCTGCTGTCGAGTCATGTGTGGCAGCAGGATCACAACGGCTTCACCCATCAGGATCCCGGGTTCATCGATCATGTGCTGAACAAGAGCGTCGACATCGTGCGCGTGTATCTGCCGTTCGATGCCAACACGCTGCTGGTCACGATGTCGCAGTGCCTCGACGCCACCGACCGCATCAACGTCGTCGTCGCCGGCAAGAAACCGGCCCCGCAATGGCTGAGCATCGACGATGCTCGCGAGCACGTGCAGCGGGGGCTGGGAGAGCTGGCGTGGGCCGGCACCGTGCAAGAGGGCGAGAGTCCCGATGTCGTGCTGGCCGCCGCCGGCGACGTGCCCACGCAGGAGGTCATCGCCGCCGCGGAGCTGCTGCGCGACAGCATCCCTGACCTGAAGATCCGCGTCGTGAATGTCGTCGATCTCGCCACACTGCAGACGTCTGAACAGCATCCGGCAGGGCTCGATGATGCCGCCTTCGATGCCCTCTTCACGACCGATCGCCCCGTCGTCTTCGCCTATCACGGCTACGCCTCACTGATCCATCGCCTCGCGTACAAGCGCCGCGGACACGACAACCTGCACGTGCACGGCTACAAGGAGCGCGGCACCACCACGACCCCGTTCGACATGCTGATGCTCAACGACATCGACCGCTACGGACTCGCGATCGACGCGATCGACCGCGTGCCGGGACTTGCCGAGAAAGTGGCGGATGTCCGTGCCGGGTTCGTGACAGCGCGCGAGGACGCACGCCGCCACACCCGCGAGCACGGCGTCGACATCCCCGCGATCGCGGACTGGACCTTCACGAGTGAAACGCAGAGAGAAGCGAGAGAAGCGAGAGGAGCCTGACAATGGCCATGCAACTGAACGAAGCAGCCCTGACGCACGCCCGCGGTTTGCTGCGCCGTGGCGAATTCACCGACGACGAGCGCGACGACTGGAGCGAGCACGCCCCGACGACCGACCAGGAGAACGACTTCATCGAGAAGAACGGACTCGCCGAATTCGCGAAGTGGCATCTCGGCGAGGACACCGACATGGGGGAGGACACGAAGGGTCGCTACCACTTTCCATATGGCGACTTCAGCAAGCTGCACCGGTGCGCGGTCATCTCGGGAGAGAGTCGTGCGGGGCAGTACAAGCACGACTCCGTCGAGAAGGCTCTCAAAGACCTTCTCGACGGGATCGACCGCAAGGCCGGACGCGACGAGTGACCCTCCTCCCACGCGGGAGTCAAGGCCCTGGCACCCCGCACGGTTCCCCGGGCAAGGTGTATTGACCAACGGAAGGAATCCATGATGTCTGATGCGAAAGACCCACGCGAAGAACAGCAGCTGACCGATGTGCCTCTCGAAGAGACGAGGGAGGACGACTCCGGCTTCGAGCCGATCACACCTGACGGCGTCGACGAAGGCACACCCGCAGTGGCGGATCCCAAGGATTCTCAGAACCCACCGCCTCGCCGTCTTTGACCGGCGGATACGGTCAGGGGTTCAGTACGACCTTGATGCAACCGTCCTCCTTGCGCTGGAAGGTTGCGTAGAGATCCGGTGCCTCGTCGAGCGAGGCGTGGTGCGTCGCGAGGTCCATTACGCCCAGTGGATCGGCAGGATCCTCGACGAGCGGAAGCAGATCGTCGATCCAGCGCTTCACATTGCACTGCCCCATGCGCAGACTCAGCTGCTTGTCGAACATCGTCTTCATCGGCAGGATGTCGGCGTCGCCAGCGTAGACGCCACTGAGCGACACTGTGCCGCCTCGGCGCACGAGATCGATCGACGCGTACAGCGCCGCGAGCCGATCCACCCCCGCTTTGTCGAGCATGGGCCTGGCGACCGCATCCGGCAGCAGACCTACTGCCTGCTGCATCAGACCGATTCCGGCGGAACCGTGCGCCTCCAGCCCGACGGCATCGACGACCGAATCGGCGCCGCGCCCGTCGGTGAGGTCGCGGAGTTCATCGACCACCGTGTCTGTCAGGTCGTACGTCAGCACACCGTGCCGCTCGGCCATCTCGCGACGTTCCGGCACCGGATCGACCGCGAGCACACGATATCCGCGGTGGATGCCGATGCGGGAGACGAACTGGCCGACCGGGCCGAGCCCCATGATCGCGAGCGTGCCGCCTTCGGGCACATGCGCGTATTCGACGCCCTGCCACGCGGTGGGAAGGATGTCGCTCAGGTAGAGGTATCGATCGTCGGGGAGGTCCGCCCCGACGCGGATGTGGTTGTAGTCGGCGAGCGGCACGCGAAGGTATTCCGCCTGCCCGCCGGGAACCTGGCCGTACAGCTTCGTGTAGCCGAACAGCGCGGCACCGCTGCCGTATTCGCGGACCTGCGTCGTCTCGCACTGCGACTGCAGACCATGACGGCACATGAAGCAGTGCCCGCAGGCGATGTTGAACGGGATCACGACGCGGTCGCCGACAGCAAGCTCCGCCACATCCGATCCGATCTCCACGACCGTGCCCATCGGCTCATGGCCGAGGATGTCTCCGCGGTCGATGAACGGTCCCAACAACTCGTAAAGGTGAAGGTCGGAGCCGCAGATGGCCGACGAGGTCACCCTGATGACGGCATCCGTCGGCTGTTCGATGACCGGGTCGGCGACCTCTTCCACTGTGACGTTGCGCTTGCCCTGCCAGGTGAGTGCCTTCATGTCATCCTCCCTCTCTCGTCCCGCGACATTCGCAGACGAGCCGGCCTACGCCAAACGGGTTGACAAGAGGGTGAAGTTGTCGGAGCCGGCACCATCGCGCTGTCAAGGGCCTCGATGACGGGCGTGAACCGTCTTAGCGTGGCGGCGGATCAGAAACCGAGAACGACGTCGCACCGGGAGGTAGGGAATTGTCGCATCTGGATGTTGTCACCAGGGACAAACAGGGCCAATGGGTCAACGAGGTTGAGGGAGCCAACGAGCTCTCCCTCAGCTTCAGCAGCCGAGAAGAGGCCGTCGCCGCGGGCCTCGACTTCGCCAGGCAGCACGGGTCTCGGCATACCGTCGAGGAGGCGACGCCGAGCGGCGTGATCACAGACGGCGGCGGGCCGGATGACGGTGTGGCCGTCGTCGGCGACCGGCCCGCGCGTTCGGACGGACTGCCCGAGACGACCGACGAGGACGGCATGCCGCTGGATAACCCGTCAGGGTGACGGCGACCGGAGACTATTCGTTCGGTTCGGTCATCTCTTCGACGAGGACGATACCGCCCGTCGAACTCACGGAGTTCATGAGGTCTTCGATCCAGCGGCCGTTGAGTGCAGGCGGCTCCGGTTCCTCGAACACGAAGCGCAGGGGTATCGAGGGGTGCAGCCAGATCGTGGAGCGACCGACGGGTTCGCCGTCGGGATGCCGCCAGGACAGGGTGAAGCTCTCGTGTCGGCGGAGCCGTGTGGCGATGACGACCTTCAGATGCGCGAGGGCCCGATCCTCGATGTGGATCGGCGTTCCGGTGCTGTTGTAGTAAAGAGTGCCCATGACAGAACGGTAGACCTCGAGTCTCAAAGTCAGAAGCACCTGATCACCTCCCGGCGACTGGACCGTCCGGCGATGTCAACCCCCGATGGCGAAGCGGCTCGTCGGGATGAAACTGCACAGACGAGTGACGAGCGAGGAGGAGAACGATCATGTCCGAATCTCAGCGAGGCAACGCAGCGCTCCGGTGGACAGACGATGCCGAGGCACGCGATGAGCGCTGAGCGCGGACCGCATCGCGCGATCGTCACAGGGTCGGACTCGGGCATCGGCCGTGCGACAGCGGTCGCACTCGCCGCCGCCGGCCATGACGTCGCTGTCACCTGGCACACCGACCGGGAAGGCGCCGAGCAGACCGCGGCCGAGGTGCGCAGTCACGGCTCCAGGGCCGTCGTCGCCCAGCTCGATGTGACGGACATTCCGGGTTGCGGCGACATCATCGACGCGATCATCGAAGAACTCGGCGGCCTCGAGGTCTTCGTCAACAACTCGGGCATCGGCACGCACACTCCGTTCCTCGACCTCTCACTCGAGGAATGGAACCGCGTCTTCGACACCGATCTGACCGGCGCATTCATATGCCTGCAGCGCGCTGCGCGCTCAATGGTCGCCGCAGGCCGAGGGGCAGGCTCATCGCGGTGACCAGCGTGCACGCGCATCAGCCCATGGTCGGCTACAGCGCATACGACGCTGCCAAGCACGGTCTCAACGGGCTCATGAAGAACCTGGCACTCGAGCTCGGCGTTCACGGGATCAGCGCGGTGAGCGTCGCGCCGGGAGCGATCGCGACGGCCGCTTCCGGTCAGGCGGACGTCGACCCGAGGCAGATCGATCAACCTGGCATTCCTCTTGGACGCCCGGGAGACGCCCGCGAGGTCGCGGCGCTCATCGCGTTCCTGGCCTCACCGGAGGCCGGGTACATCTCCGGCACGACACTGGTCATCGACGGGGGCATGCTCCAGATGGGGCCGCAGGCCGGAGCCGCCGTCACCTCGCACGACTGGCGAACGGTCTGAGCCGCCCGCGCCCGGCATGCACTGCGATCGACGCGCCCCGCGATGTCAACCCCTGGCCGTCATCGCCTGCGAAGTCCAGACTGAGGGTCCACGTCGAGAAGAGGAGCCGTCATGCTCGTGAATGGTGATCCGGAACCGGACAGAGCAGTGGGCAGACGCCGATGTCATCCGGCGTGACCCGTGAACGGTTCGAGACGCTGAGGAGCGCCTTCCAGTCCGCCCGCCTGCTGCTGGCTGCCAAAGCTGCCCTTGCGGTCGGGATCGCCTGGGCCATCGCACCGCATATGCCCGGTGTGACGGACGAATATCCGTACTATGCCCCGCTCGGTGCCCTGCTGAGCATGTATCCGACGTTGATGGAGTCCGCCAAGTCGGGATTGCAGACCCTGCTCGGGCTCGCCGTCGGCATCGGACTCGCGCTCGTCGTGGTCGTGACGGTCGGACCGAACTGGTGGACGATACCGCTCGTCGCCGGGATCGGCGTGCTGCTGTCGGGCACGGGCTGGTTCGGCGTAGGGCAGGAGTACGTGCCGATCGCCGCGCTGTTCGTGCTGATCATCGGCGGCCAGAACTCAGACGATTACTCGCTGGGATACCTCACCCAGATGGCGGTCGGAGTGGCGGTCGGCCTCGCGGTCAACCTGCTCATCGCCCCTCGCATTCTCACCGGTGTCGCCGCAGCCCGCGTGGCCGCTTTTCGCAGACAGCTCGCCAGGCACCTGCACGACATCGGCGAGGCGGTGTCGGAATCGTGGCCGCCGGAACGCGACGCATGGGTGAGGGATGCCGCGGCCCTGGCCGACACGTCGCGGGAGGTGCGGCGGGCGCTGGTCGAGGCCGACACGAGCCGTAAGGGAAACCCGAGGGCTATGCGCGGTCGGCATGGCACCTCCGATGTGCACGATCGGCTGGAGGTGCTCGAGCTGATCGCCGTGCGCACCCGCGACATCTCGGAAACGCTCGCCGACGCGATCTGGGAAAGGCCGGGAGGACTGGGTCTTGATGCGGACCTGGCAGACCCGCTGAGCGAAGCATGTCAGCGAGTCGCCGACTGCATCGAACAGGATGACGATGACAGCGCCGAAGCGCATCGATCGCGCGAAGGCGCAGCGAGGGCGGTTCGTCTCCTGCTCGAAGAGGTGAACAGGATCGCCGTCAACTCAGGGCAGGCGATCGGCCCGGGAGTCGTCATCGGCATGCATCTGCGGCGGATACTGCTGCTGTTGCGCTCGCGCGATGAGCAGCAGGGGCGAGAGCGCGCACCCAGGGGCGATGTCGACACCTGAACACGGCGTTCGAAGCAGCATCCGTCATGCGCTACGGTCAGCGTATGGGTTCGATTCAGTACGGCGGGTCAGCGGATCCGATTCACGTAGAGGACCGCGCGCTGGCGCACCTCAAGGTCGTCATCGCGACGAAGCTCCGTCGCCAGGAATCGTTCACCATGTCGTGGAAGCACGCCGACGGCGACGCCGTCGGGCGCTCCACGATCTGGGTTCACCCGTCGATCCCTCTGCGCTTCGTGTTCGACGAGCCGGAGGCCGGACCGCTGAACGCGCGATGGATCGAAGAGCTCATGCACACCGCGAATTCGACGGGTGGCATCTCCCTGATCGATGAGGTGCTCGAGACACAGGAGTGACTCGGGCTGTGCGCAGACGCGGTGTCAAGGGGCATGGTGCCGCGGCGGCGAAGCACGAGAGTGTGGGGATGACCACGCGCTCAACGGCCTTCATCCTCCGACGGATCTTCCGCGCGTTCTTGGCCGACGGCTGTGCCGACGTCGCGGCGAGCCTCGCCTTCTACGCGATCCTCGCGCTGCTTCCGGCCACGATGGTGGGGTTCTCGGTCCTCAGCGTGCTCGGGCGCGATGACGAGACGGCGCAGATTCTCGTCGATGTCACGCGTGCGATCGCGCCGGAGGAAGCAGCGAGCGGGCTCAGCGACTTCCTCGGAGAACTCGCCGACCTGCGTATGTCCGGCCTTCTGCTCGTCTTCGGAGTGCTGCTGTCGATCTGGTCGGTGTCGCGCTACGTCGGCGTGCTCGGGCGCGGAATGAACCGGATCTACGGCGTCGAAGAGGGGCGGCGTCTCTGGACGCTCGTGCCGATCCAGCTCGTCATCGCCGTGGTCACCATCGTCTGTGCCGTGATCGCGGTCCTGCTGATCGTGGGTTCCGGGCCGGTCGCGCACGCCGTGGGGAACGCGCTGGGGCTCGGGGAGAGCGTGCTGTTCGTCTGGCGCGTCGTGAGATGGCCACTGCTCGTCGTGCTCGTCGTGTTCGTCGTCGCGTTCCTCTATTACTTCAGCCCGAACATCCGGCCGCCGCGGTTCCGCTTGATCAGCCTCGGCGCGGCGGTGGCGATCGCCGTGCTCGCAGTCGCCTCTGCCGGCTTCGGCCTCTACGTGGCCAACTTCGCGAACTACGAACGTGTCTACGGTTCGTTCGCCGCAGTCATCGTCTTCGCGCTGTGGATGTGGATCGCGAACATGGCCTTGCTGGTCGGAGTGGAGTTCGACACGGAACTGGAGCGCATCCGCGAGCTTCGTCGGGGCGTGCCCGCTGAGACCCAGGTGCAGCTGCCGCTGCGGGACGCCAGCCGGATCGCCGTGGTGGTGCGCAAGGACAGGGCCGATGTGGCGGAGGCTCGTCGGATACGGGTGGAAGAGGCGCACGACGATCAGACCCCATGAACGCCGCACCGTTGTCAAGGGCTGTGAGAGCGCCCAGGGCGGCCTCTAGATTTGGGCGATGACGAAAGAGACAGAAGCGCCCTCGAGACTGCGTCGCGCGATCACCGGACCGATGCTCTTCGCCTTCATTCTGGGCGATGTTCTCGGCGCCGGGATCTACGCGCTCATGGGAGTGCTCTCCGAAGAGGTCGGCGGGATGCTGTGGGCGCCGCTTCTGCTCGCGTTGCTGCTCGCGCTTCTGACGGCAGGCTCCTACGCCGAACTCGTCACGAAGTATCCGCGCGCCGGCGGCGCGGCTGTCTTCGCCGAGCGGGCGTTCCACAGTCGCATCGTGTCGTTCCTGGTCGGCTTCAGCATGCTCGCTGCCGGAGTGGTGAGTGCGGCCGGGCTCGCGATCGCCTTCGCGGGGGACTACCTTCAGACGTTCCTCCCGGTTCCTCCCATTCCTGCCGCGATGGTCTTCCTCGTCATCGTCGCCGCGGTCAATGCGCGCGGCATCCGCGAGTCGATGGGCGCGAACCTCGTGATGACGGCGATCGAGCTGAGCGGGCTCGTGATCGTCATCGCCGTCGTCGGTTTCTTCATGGCCGGTGGTGGCGGCGATGCATCCCGTGCCATGGAGACGCCGGAGGGCACCGGGGTCGGATTCGCCGTGCTGGGAGGCGCGATCATCGCCTACTACTCGTTCGTCGGATTCGAGACGTCGGCGAACGTGATCGAAGAGGTCAAGGAACCGTCGAAGACCTATCCGAAGGCGCTGTTCGCGGCGCTCCTCACCGCGGGCGCCGTCTACGTGCTCGTGGGGCTGGCCAGTGCGGTGGCTCTTCCCGCCGACGAGCTTCAGCAGTCCACCGGCCCGCTGCTCGCCGTCGTCGAGGCGACAGGTGTCGGGGTGCCGTCGTGGCTTTTCAGCCTGATCGCGCTGATCGCCGTCGCCAACGGCGCACTGCTCACGATGATCATGGCGAGCCGGCTGGCCTATGGGATGGCGGAGCAGGGTCTCCTGCCCGATGCGCTCGGTAAGGTGCTTCCGCGCAGGAAGACCCCGTGGGTGGCGATCTTGGCAACGACGATCGTGGCGATGCTGCTGACGCTGATCGGCGACCTCGCGACATTGGCCGAGACGGTGGTGCTCCTGCTGCTCTTCGTCTTCCTTAGCGCCAACGTCTCGGTGCTCGTGCTGCGCAGGGATCGGGTCGAGCACGACCACTTCCGGGTATGGACGTTCGTGCCAGTGCTCGGGATCGCCTCCTGCATCCTGCTGCTGACGCAGCAGCGCGGGATCGTGTGGCTGTTCGGCGCAGGGTTGCTAGTGGTCGGCCTCGGACTCTTCGCACTCGCGCAATGGGCGCGGCGGCGAAGCGGGGTGTCTCATGGCGAGTGAGCCGGAGATCATCCTGTCGCGGATCTCACCGGCCGACGCCGGTGAGGTGCTCACGGTTCAGCGAGCAGCCTTCGCCTCGGAAGCCCTGATCTACGGCACGGCCGACATGCCGCCCCTCACGCAGACGCTGGAAGAGCTGCGCGCGGAGTTGGCGGACGCGAACGGCTGGGTCGCCAGGGTGGGGCCGCGACTGGTCGGCGCGATCCGCGTCAGGGAGACGGATGACCTGCTTCTCATCGGACGGATCGCCATCGCCCCCGACATGCAGGGCTCCGGGATCGGCAGAAGCCTTCTCGAGGCCGCCGAACGCGACGCGCGAGCGCCGGAAGCAGAGCTGTTCACCGGCAGCCTGAGCGAGGCCAACGTGAGACTGTACGAGAGCTGCGGATACCGGGTCGCCGAGCGGGTGGATCAGGGTGACGGAACGGCCCAGCTGTTCATGCGCAAGAGCCTCGACGGCGGCGTGGGCTGAGTTCTATACCCTCGGAAAGAGCGGTGGTCAACCCACTCGGGCGCGGTCGACGGCGGGGCTAGCGTGAGCGCATCAGACGAAAGGATGCGATCATGTCGAACCCGAACATGGCGTCGGTGCCACTTCCCGATGACGACCGAGACGAGCAGGCGACAGTGGAGGTCGACGGCGACGCCGTGCTCGATCCGGACGTTGACGAGAACCGGATCGACAGTGCCGAAGCCGACCGCCTCGCAAGCGAGGAGGAGTCGTCGCTGAGTGAGCCGGCCGTCGAGGACCAGCCGGATGTGCTCGCCGCCGACGTACCCGCGGGCGGGGCGGGAGCGGATTCCGGGTCGGTGGACGCGGTGCAGGTCGATCCGGACGACGAGGCCTCGATCCCGGATCGCTCTCCACTGAACGACGAACCGGGCGTGGGAACACGGCGTCCTGACGTGCGCGACGGAGACTCCGCATGAGGGCGCTCGTCATCAACTGCACGCTCAAGCCGTCACCTGCGGAGTCGAGTTCAGACCTGCTCGGCAGTCAGATGTCGACGTTCCTCACCGACAAGGGCGTGACCTGCGACAGCATCCGGGCGGTCGACCACGTGATCCTTCCCGGCGTGGAGAAGGACATGGGAGAGGGCGACGAGTGGCCGTCGCTGCGCGAGAAGGTTCTCGATGCCGACATCCTGGTGTTCGTGACGCCGACCTGGCTCGGGCAGCACTCGAGCGTCGCCCAGCGCGTACTCGAGCGCCTCGACGCGGAACTGAGCGAGACGGATGCCGACGGGCGCCCGATCCTGTTCGACAAGGTCGCCGTCGCCGGTGTCGTGGGAAACGAGGACGGCGCGCATCACATCACCGCCATACTCTTCCAGACGCTGAACGACGTCGGCTTCACGGTTCCGGCACAGGGATGCGTGTACTGGAACGGCGAGGCGATGCACACGACCGACTACAAGGACCTGGAGCAGACGCCCGAGAAGGTCAGCGCGTCGATCACGACCTCGCTGACCAACGCGGTCCACCTGGCAGGACTGCTGCGCGACTCGGGGTACCCCGCCGCTTAGTCCGCACTCAGTCTTCGAGCCGCGACCTGGCGGCCGCAGGGCATGCCGCCGGGGCGATCATCACACCGGTGACGCGAGTTCGGGGACGACGTCCTCCACGAGGTTCCGGCCGCCGCGGAACTGCGCAGCGGGGTGCGTATCTGGCACCCGGGGACCCGCACCATGCACGCGTTCGCGCAGTGTCTCACCCGGAACGTACGCGTCGCGCAACCGTCCGCGGCGACGGAGTTCAGGCACCGCGTGCTCGATGAAATCCCTCGCCGTGTCGTAGCTGTGGTACTGGACGAGGTTGATGCCGTCGATGTCGTGCTCGTCCAGCCAGCTCTCGATCTCGTCGGCGACGTCGGTGGCGGAGCCCACCGCCATGAACGGCTTGCGGTGGAACCCGGTCATGCTCTTCAGGAACTCGGCGATCGTCAGATCCTTCGGCAGGAACGCTGATTGCACGTCGTCACCGCGGCCCTCGCGGCGCAGCGCTTCGCCGAGCGTGATGTCTCCGTCGTGGGCGGTCGGGTCGAATGGCAGGCTCGCATGGGCGAGGACGCCCTCGATGCTGGCGTACTCGTCGTACTCACGCAGCTTCGCTTCGGCCTCCTCCCGCGTCTCCGCGACGATGACGGTGGCGCCGACGACGAACTTGATCGCGTCGCGAGGGCGGCCCTGGCGCTCCAGCTCATCGCGGATCTTGGCGATCGTTCCGCTGACCTGCTCGAAGGACGTGCCACCGGTGAAGATCACCTCCGCGTGACGGCCGGCGAACTCGATTCCGCGCGATGACTGCGTCGCCTGGATGAGGAACGGCGTGCGCTGCCGCGAGGGCGAAGACAGATGCGGGCCCGCGACCGAATAGCGCGTTCCCTCGTGGTTGATGTAGCGGATCTTCGACGGATCGGCGTAGACGTTGTTCTCGCGATCCTCGATCACGGCGTCGTCGTCCCACGAGCCCTCCCACAGCTTGTAGAGCACGTCGAGGTACTCGTCAGCGATCTCGTAGCGGGTGTCGTGGTCGATCTCGCCGGAGAGCCCGAAGTTGCGCGCCGCGTTCGGCAGATACGAGGTGACGATGTTCCAGCCGACCCTGCCCTTGGTGAGGTGGTCGAGCGTCGACATGCGCCGCGCGAATGCGAACGGCGGCTCGTAAGAAGTCGAGAACGTGATGCCGAAGCCGAGGTGCTTCGTGACCGCCGCCATCGCCGGCACCACCAGCATCGGGTCGTTGCTCGGGATCTGGAGCCCCTCGCGGATGGCGGTCTCCGGCCCGCCGCGGAAGACGTCGTACGCGCCGATCACGTCGGCGAGGAACACGGCGTCGAACCCACCGGACTCCAGCAGCTTTGCCAATTCCGTCCAGTATTCGATGTCGTTGAACCGGGTACGACTGTTGTCGGGCAGGCGCCACAGACCGTGCGTGATGTGGCTCACGCAGTTCATCTCGAACAGGTTGAGGATGAGGCGCTTGGGCTCCGACATGGCGAGGATGCTCCTTCTGCGCTCGACGAACGCGAGCCGGTGTCGATACTGCCCTGTCTCGTGGCCGTAGCGCGCGCCGGATGGCGATCTGGCCTGTTGCATGACGAACTATGACGATTCGCGGCGCCGCATGACGCTCACTCTTCGTCTGTGAGACGCACATCGCCATGCTCGGTGTCGTCCTTCACCACAGCATCCACACCTTCTGCATCCACCACGAAAGGCATCGCGCCTGATGAGAACACTCAGCATCCGCCGGTCCACAACGATATCCGTGACCCTTGCCGCGGCGTTGATCGGCCTCACCGCCTGCGGTACCGCGTCGGCCGTCGTGCCGGCGGCCGACGCCGAGCGCGTCGACGGCGGCACGATCGTCTACGCCCACCAGCAGGAGCCGCAGTGCCTCTTCGGCGGCTGGATCGAGCAGGCGTACATCTCGTACCAGTTCCTCGACAACCTCGTCTCGCTCGATGACGACGGCCAGGTCGTTCCCTGGCTGGCCGAGAGCTGGGAGGCGTCAGATGACGGCCTGACGTATACATTGGCCCTCAAGGACGACGTCTCGTTCACCGACGGCACACCCGTCGACGCGGAGGCCGTCGCCTACAACTTCGATTACTGGGTCGCAGGCGGCAACAGCACCGCCGCCGTCTGGCTCGGCGGATACTACGCATCGGCCGAGGCGGTCGACGACCTCACGGTGGCGATCCATCTCTCCCAGCCCTACCCGCGCTTCCTCGAGAACCTCTCGCAGTCGTACTTCGGCATCCAGTCCCAGAACGCACTGGAGACCCGCACTGACGAGGAGAACTGCGAGCAGCCGATCGGCTCCGGTGCGTTCGTCGTGGAGGAATGGAACCGCGGCGAGAACGTGCTGCTCGCCCGCAACGACGACTACACCTCTGCTCCGGCGAACGCGAAGCACACCGGCGCCGCCTACGTCGACCAGATCGACTGGCGGTTCGTCGCCGACGGCGTCACCCGCGTCTCGGCGCTGCGCTCCGGAGAGGCGGATGCGATCTATGACGTCCCCTCGCTGGAATGGCAGGGTCTCGAGGACGAGCAGTGGGATCTGCTCAAGTACGTCACTCCCGGCCGTCCGCAGCAGATCTCGTTCAACACGAGTCGTGAGCCGTTCTCCGATGAGAGTCTGCGCAAGGCGTTCATCTACAGTCTCGACCGCGAGAGCATCGTCGAGACCATCGGTCACGGTGTGATCCCTTACGAGGGCAACGGCTCGGTCAGTCAGGCCACGCCCGGATACAGTCAGGCAGCCGCCGACTACTACGACTACGACCCCGATGAGGCGAACCGACTCCTCGACGAAGCCGGCTGGGCCGACCGCGACGCCGACGGCTACCGCGTCAAGGACGGCAAGACGCTCGACGTGGTCTTCCCGTACAACGCCGGCACGATCATCAACGCCGACGGTGCCGCGATCTTCCAGGCGGTGCAGGAACAGGCCAAGGCGACCGGCTTCAAGGTCGAACTGATCCCCGTACCGCCGACGGAGACCTGGGCGGGCAAGTACGCCGGCCCGGACTCCTACGACATCTCGGCTGGGTACTGGACCTCGGTCAACGCCGGCATCCTCTACATCACGTGGCGGCCGAGCACCGAGGAGAACCCGAACTTCTCGAACAGCGCCTTCTATGACGACCCCGAGCTCGAGGCGCTGATCCTCGAGGCGAACTCCACGACCGACGTCGACGCGCAGAACGCGCTCTACGAGCAGGCGCAGGAGTACATCGCAGAGCACGCGACCGCATTCGGACTGTACGACCGCCTGAGCACGCTCGGAGTCAGTCCTCATCTGAAGGACGTGTGGCAGGAGAACGCACAGGGAGGACCGACGTTCTATGACGCTTACTTCGTCGAGTGACGCCGCCGAGCTGGCGGCACCGGATGCCGGGACCGCCGCTCGCCGCCGCAGTCGCCGCACCCGCCTGATCGCGTCGCGCCTGCTCGGGGCGGTGGTGGTGCTGTGGGGCGCCGCGACCGCCGCCTTCCTCGCCCAGGTCGCCCTGCCGGGCGACCGCGCCACCGCGATCCTCAACATCCGCACCGGCCAGGCGCAGGAGCGCACCACGGCGGAGCTCGCTCCCATCGTCGATGCCTACGGGCTCGATCACCCGATCGTCGTGCAGTACCTGAACTACATCGGCGGACTCCTCCGTGGCGACCTCGGCATGTCGTACCAGCAGTTCCGGCCGGTCTGGGATCTGATCGGCGAGCAGCTGGGGGCGACCGTCACACTCAGCCTGGTCGCGATCGTGTTGGCCTGGGTGATCATGGTCGTCTGGGTCACGCTCACCGCTGGTCGCGGTCCGCGGGTGCGGACAGTGGGATCGGTGATCGACACGATCAACGCGGCACTGCCGCCGTACTGGCTCGGCATCCTGCTGCTCCTGATCTTCGCACTGTCGCTGGGCTGGTTCCCGGTGATGGGCGGCAGCGGCATCGACGGCATCGTGCTTCCTGCGCTGACACTCGCCATCCCGCTGGCCGGGTTCATGGGGCAGTCGGTGCGCACCGAGTACGAGCGAGCGCTGGAACAGCCGTTCGTGCTCAGCGCTCGGATGCGCGGCATGGGCGATCTGCAGATCCGACTGCGGCACGTGCTGCGCCACGCCGCGCTGCCGGCCATCACCCTCACCGGCTGGGCGATCGGCGCGACGGTGTCGGGCGCCGTGATCGTCGAACAGATCTACTCGCGACCCGGCATCGGGAAGACTCTGGTCGCCGCGGTCGGCGCTCAGGACATGCCGGTCGTCACCGGCATCGTGATCCTCGTCGCGCTGCTGTACGTCATCGTGAACCTGCTCGTGGACGTCGTATACACGCTCATCGACCCGAGGCTGGAGCAGTCATGACCCTCGCCGCACCGAAAGCCGTCGAGTCACCCAGATCGCGGCGCCGGATCAGCCCCGGCCTGATCGTCGCGATCGCGCTCGCCGGCTTCTTCGCTCTTGCCGCGCTCGCTCCGACGGTGCTCGCCACAGCCGACCCCACCGCGCAGAACTTCGCGGATGCCCTGCGTCCGCCGTCGCTGTCGCACTGGTTCGGCACCGACGAGTCGGGCCGCGACCTGTACAGCCGGATCGTGCACGGCACACACGAGTCGCTACTGATCGGAATCGGGGCGGCGGGGATCGCGCTGATCTTCGCGCTCGTCCTGGGGTCGCTGGCCGCCCTCGGCGACCGGTTCACCTCGGCGATCGTCAACCGTGGCATCGAGGTCGTGTTCGCCTTCCCGATCCTGCTGCTGGCACTGCTGCTCGTGTCGATCCTCGGCGCCTCAGCCTGGACGCAGGTCATCGCCGTCGGCGTCAGCACCGCCCCCGGCTACGCCCGCATGGTCCGGGGGCAGATCCTCTCGGCGAAGAACGCCGGCTACGTCGAGGCGGCACGGGCGTTGGGGCACAGCCGTGGCCGCATCCTGACGCGCCACGTGCTGCCGAACGCGATCCGGCCCCTGGTCGCCGTGTTCACGATGGCCATCGGGCAGTCGATCGTGTGGGCGTCCGGTCTGGCCTTCCTCGGTCTCGGCGTCGCGCCGCCATCGTCCGAATGGGGTGCCCTGCTCGATGCGGGACGCGCCTACATCCTGCAGGCACCGTGGCTGACGTTCGTACCCGGCCTCGTCATCCTCGTCCTCGCACTGACCGCGACGAGTCTCGGCAAGCACATCCAGAACAGTCTTGAGAAGGGCGAATGACATGAACATCGCCGAACTGGCCGAAGAGGTTCCGGTCGAGGAGCAGACCGCTCCGCCACGGCTGATCGTGAGAGACCTGCGCGTCGGCTTCGCGCACGGCGGGAACGTCCGCGAGATCGTCCACGGGGTGTCGTTCGACCTGGGCCCTGGGCGCTGCGTCGCGATCGTCGGCGAATCCGGTTCGGGCAAGAGCGTCACCGCACGCACCCTCGTCGGGCTGACGGGGACCGGCGCGGTCGTGGAGGGCGAGATCCGCCTGGGCGAGGTCGACCTCGCCCAGCAGACCGACCGATCCTGGCGGAGCATCCGCGGCCGGCGGATCGGATTCATCCAGCAGGATGCGCTCGTCTCGCTCGATCCGCTTCGAGCAGTCGGTGCGGAGATCGGCGAGGCGCTGCGACTGCACGGATGGCGCGACCGGGCCGCCCGCAAGCGCAAGGTGATCGACCTGCTCGCCAGCGTCGACGTGCCCCGTCCTGAGCAGCGAGCGCGACAGCGTCCGGATGAACTCTCCGGTGGTCTTCGTCAGCGCGCCCTCATCGCATCCGCACTCGCCCTCGACCCCGAGGTGATCATCGCCGACGAGCCGACAACCGCCCTCGACGTGACGGTCCAGGCCCAGGTGCTGTCGCTGCTCAACGACGCCAAATCCCGTGGCACCTCGATCATCCTGATCAGCCACGACCTCTCGGTCGTGGCGAGCCTCGCAGACGACATCCTCGTCATGCGCGACGGTCGGGTCGTCGAGCAGGGTGCGGCTGCCGCCGTTCTCGGTTCTCCGCAGGATCCGTACACCCAGAGCCTCGTGGATGCCGTTCCCGGCGGACACACCCGCGGTGAGCGGCTGGCACCGCACGCGAGCGCGGTGCCCAACCTGCATCTGGCGCGCGCCTCGAGCGGGGAGCGGGGCGAGCCGGTGCTCGAAGCGCGTGATCTCGTGAAGACCTTCGTCACACCGGACGGACGACTCACACGAGCCGTCGATCGCGTCTCGTTCACGCTGCACCGCGGAGAGACGCTGGGCATTGTGGGGGAGTCCGGCTCCGGCAAGAGCACGACGGCCCGCATCGCGCTCGCACTCGAGAGCGCGGATGCGGGAGAGGTACGGCTGCTGGATCAACCCTGGTCGACCGTCTCCGAGCAGCGTCGCCGGGCGCTGCGGCCGCACATCGGCGTGGTCTATCAGGACCCGCTGAGCTCGTTCGATCCGCGATGGAACGCCGAGCGGATCCTGCTCGACGCGATCCCGGCGGATGCCGGGCTGAACCGCAACCAGAAGGCGCAGCGAGTGCGCGATCTGCTCGCGCAGGTCGCGCTGCCGGCTGCCATGGCGGAGAGATTCCCGTTGCGCCTTTCCGGCGGTCAGCGCCAGCGCATCGCCATCGCGCGCGCTCTGGCGACATCGCCGGAGATCCTCGTGCTCGATGAGGCCGTCTCAGCGCTGGATGTCTCGGTGCAGGCACAGATCCTCGACCTCCTCGTCGATCTGCAGAACGAGTACGCCCTGAGCTACCTGTTCATCTCGCACGATCTCGGGGTCATCCACCACATGAGCGATCGGATGCTCGTGATGAAGGACGGCGTCGTCGTCGAGCAGGGCGATGCGGACCGGATCTTCCGCGAACCGGCGCATGCCTACACGCAGGAACTGGTCGGCTCACTTGCGCGGTTGGATAGTTCGGGCGAGTAAGCCTCCGTTGCACGAATCAGGAGGAGTAGCTCGACGCGAACCGATGTCCGGCTAACTACGGCGGTGCGGTTCCACGACCGACTTGATCGTGTCGGGATCGGTCGTCGATTCGAGCGCATCCTTTACGCGGTCGAGCGAGAACGTGCCCGTGACCATCCCGTCCAGGTCCACCCGTCCTGATGCGACGAGGGAGATGGCCGCAGGCCACGTGTTCGCGTAACGGAAGACTCCCGTCAGTACGAGTTCCTTGTTCTGGATCTGCGTGATCGGCAACGCCAGCTCCGGCAGACCCATCCCTACGAGCACGGCGCGTCCGCCCGGACGAAGCGCATCGATCCCGCTGCGCACTGCGGCCGCGGCGCCCGAGGCGTCCACGAACGAATCGGCGCCGGCGGAGCGGATCGCATCCGCGTCGGCGACCGGATCCAGAGCTGTCGTCGCGCCGAAGCGAAGCGCAGCGTGTCGCCGCGCTTCGCTGATGTCGGACACGAGTACCTCCGCGGCGCCGGATGCCCTGGCCACCTGCGCGACTGCGAGGCCGACCGGCCCCGCTCCAGTGATCAGCACGCGGTCGCCGACGGAGAACGCGGCCTTGCGGCCCGTCGCCACGGCCACTGACAAGGGCTCGAGCAGGGCGGCCGCCCAATCGCTCACCGAGTCGGGAATCGCGAAGGCGAAATGGCTCTGGATCGTGACGTACTCCTGGAACGCGCCATCCGTTCCCGGCACGGCGTAGAAGCGCATGTGCGGGTCGAGGTTGTAGTCGCCCCGCAGCGTCTCGGCGGAAGTCGTGGACGGGTGCTGCGGCTCGATCGAAACCCGCTCGCCCACGCGTTCCGGCGCGACATCCGCACCCACCGCGACGATCACACCGCCGGACTCGTGGCCGAGTACGAGCGGCTCGTCCACGACCCAGTCCCCGAGACGCCCTTCGTGAAAGAAGTGCACGTCCGAGCCGCAGACGCCCACCGCGGTGACTTTGACGAGAACCTCGTCGGGTGCCGGTGTCGGCACGCGGCGTTCCTGAACTTCGACGTGGCCGGGCCGGACGAGCACGCCCGCGAACATGTGCTCGGGAATGTGCGTCGTTGCAGTCATGAAGCGGTCTCCTCGGTGCGGTTTTCGCCGATGCCATTCGCTATCGACGGCTCTCTTGACACTCGATATTACCGCGACGTATGGTGAATGTAACGTGGTCATGGTATCTGATCACGGAAACGTAACACGAGAGTCGAACCTCTCCGGTGGATCTCCGGCACGGCCAGGAGCTGCCACCCGTTACATCGACACATCCCAACGGCGAGACAGTGTTCGCGTCGCGGGAGACGCAGATTCGGGAGCAAAGATGCGAGCAGTTGTATTCACCGCCGAGGGGCAGCTGTCCCTCGAAGAGCGGCCCAAGCCCACGCCCGGTTATAAAGAGATCCTGATCGAGACGGCAGCCGTCGGCATCTGCGGAACGGACACGCACGTCTTCGACGGCGAGTTCGAAGGCACCGTCTTCCCGCTCGTCCCCGGCCACGAGGCGACCGGCACCATCGTCGCGCTCGGTGACGGGGTCAACAGCGGTGTGTTCGACTTCAAAGTCGGCGACCACGTCGCGATCAACCCCAGCACCACCTGTGGTGAGTGCGAGTTCTGTCTCAACGGACACCAGAACCTCTGCCGATTCTGGAACGGCCTCGGCGTCGTCGCCTCAGACGGAGCTTCGCAGGAATACTTCACCGCGCCCGCCGGCAACGTCTACAAGCTCAAGCCGGAGACTGATCTCTACCAGGCCGCTCTCATCGAGCCCCTCGCCTGCGCGATCCGCGGTTGGGACGTGCTGCCCCGCCGCATCGGCGACCACGTCCTCGTCTACGGGGCAGGCACGATGGGACTGCTGATGGCTCAGCTGGCCACCCGCGCCGGCGCGGCATCGGTCAGCATCGTCGACCTGAACCCCGACCGTCTCGCAGTCGCGGAGGAATGCGGCATCGAGCTGCGGTACACGTCCGCTGATGACGCCGACCGCGAGAAGTGGGACGTCGTCATCGACTGCACCGGCAACCTGCGCGCGATCGAAGACGCGCTGACCCGCGTCAAGCCCGCCGGGTTCTTCCAGGACTTCGGCGTCGCTCCCGCCGACGGCACCGCTAAGTTCTCGCCGTTCCGCGTGTACCGCGACGAGATCTCGATCGTCGGGACGATGGCGGTCCTGAACTCCTTCGGGCGCGCGGTCGAGATGTTCGAAGCCGGTGCGATCAACGCCGAGGCGATGATCAGCCACTCGTTCATCCTCGATGATTACGAAGAGGCACTGGAGCTGTTCCGTCGCGGCTCGGGGCGCAAGCTCCAGATCCGACCGAACGACACCGAGTCCAGGGTGCTGATCCCGTGAGCGCGTCGACCACGGTGAGCCCGCCGGTCAGGAAGGCGCAGCGATCGCTGTCGCGCAATGCGAAGCGCGGCATCTGGATCGGAGTGATCGTCGTCGTGATCCTCGGCCTGGTGCTGGGGACACGAGTCGTTCCGGCCGATGACCCGCTCGCACAGGGTACGGAGAAGTTCGACCCGGCCACCTATGGTGCCGAGAACTTCCCCACGGTGCAGTCCGCCATCGTCGAGAGCGCCGTCGATGCAGACGTGCTCGCGGCAGACATCGCGACGGATCCGGCAGCGGCCGCTGAGGAGTACGCCGTGCAGAGCTCCGGCGGCCCCGTCTACACCACAACGTTCACCGGCGTCGTCGGCGAAGGACAGTCCGGGATCTACGACGTGGCGGTCGAAGGGCTTCCTGAAGGGCTCCTGATCCGGGTGCAGACCGGCCCCGCCATCAACGGCACCGAGTTGCGCGATGCGACCGGTGAGATCGAGTTCGGGCAGTTCATCAATCAGATCGACTTCCAGAACGCGGCAGCGGCGCTGAATGAAGAGCTGAAGACGCAGGTGCTCGCCGATGTCGACACTGCTGCCCTGACCGGGAAGACGATCGAGGTCACCGGTGCGTTCACGTTGATCAATCCGAGCTCCTGGCTCGTGACACCCGTCGAACTGAGCGTGCAATGAGCGACGACTTCGACGATGTCGTCCTCGAGGCACGCAACGTCGTCAAGACCTACGGCGGCACCAGGGCGCTGAAGGGCGTGAACTTCGAGATCCGTCGAGGAACCGTGACGACCCTCTTCGGAGAGAACGGCGCCGGCAAATCGACGCTCATGAAGATCCTGTCGGGTGTCGAGCAACCGACGTCCGGCGAGATCGTCCTCGACGGCGAACCTGTCGTGTTCCACTCCACGAACGACGCGCGCGATCGCGGCATCTCGATCATCCACCAGGAGCTCAGTCTTGCTCCCAACCTCTCGGTGCGCGACAACATCTTCATGGGGCGCGAGATCACCGGTCCCTTCGGGATCGACTTCGCAGAGGAGGCTCGACAGACGCGCGAGCTCCTCGCCGATCTGCTCCCCGGCGTCGAACCGGAGACGCATGTCAACGATCTGCGCGTCGGCCAGCAGCAGATCATCGAGATCGCTCGTGCGCTGTCGGTGAACTCGCGAATCCTCATCATGGATGAGCCGACCTCTGCACTCGCTGCGGCCGAGGTGGAGATCCTCTTCGGGATCATCCACGACCTCACCGCGCGTGGTGTGGCCATCGTCTACATCTCCCACCACCTCGAAGAGGCGCTCGAGGTCACCGATCACGCCGTCGTCCTGCGCGACGGATCCATGACGGCCAAGGACGAACGAGCCAATATCGATCTCGAATGGATCGTGCGGAACATGGTCGGCGATAACTTCGATCTCGGCTCGCCGCCCAGCGGTTACGAGTTCGGCGAGACCATTCTCAGCATCCGGGACCTCCGTGTCCTCGATCCGGAGAACCCGGAACGATCGATCGTCAACGGACTCAGCCTGGACGTCAGGGCCGGCGAGATCGTCTGCCTCTACGGGTTGATGGGCGCAGGCCGGACCGAACTCCTCGAGGCGGTCGCCGGGCGCGATCGGATCGATGGTGGAGAGATCCTGCTGGACGGTACCGCGCTGGGCGATGATTCGATCGCTGAGCGCATCGCGCTCGGGATCGGGCTCGTACCTGAGGACCGGCAGCGCGACGGGCTGGTGCAGACGTTCGACGTCGGTACCAACCTCACGCTCGCCAGCCTCGGGAACTCGATCGTCAACGGCGTGCTCTCGCGTCGCACCGAGAAGAAGATCGCCCAGGACCTCATCCGCACCGTGACCGTGAAGACACCCGGGCCCGAACTGCCGATCGGCTCGCTCTCCGGAGGGAACCAGCAGAAGGTGGTCATCGGGAAGGTCGTCGCGACCGATCCCCGCGTGATGCTTCTGGACGAGCCGAGCCGCGGCATCGACATCGGTGCGAAGGGCGAGGTGTTCAGGCTTCTCGCCGAGCGTGCCCGCGAGGGCCTCGCCGTCGTGTACTCGACATCCGAGGTCGGCGAGTGCCTCAGCATCGCTCACCGCATCATCGTCCTGCGACGCGGCCAGATCTCCGCCGAGTTCGGTCCGGACGCCACGAAGGAAATGATCATGGCCGCCTCCGGCGAGGCCGTGGCCGCTTAGAGAATTTGAGAACGGACCGACAATGACGACGACAACGACTGCCATCATCAACAACAAGAAGAAGTTCTCTCTCGCGCGAGTGCTCATCGAGGGCAGGGCATTTCTCGCCCTGATCCTGATCATCGTGGTGTTCTCGCTGATGTCGCCGAACTACCTCACGTTCGACAACATCCTGATCATGTCCTCCCACGTGGCGATCTACGCCATCCTCGGACTCGGGATGCTGTTGGTCGTGCTCAACGGCGGCATCGACCTCTCGGTCGGATCAACGCTGGGCTTCTCCGCGGTGATCGCCGGCTTCCTCATGCAGGGCGTGCCGATCAACATCTTCGGCGTGGTCCTGTATCCGAGCATCCCCGTGGTCGTGGTCATCTCCTGCGCCGTCGGTGCAGCCGTGGGTCTCGTCAACGGAATCCTCGTGTCCAGGTTCAAGGTCGCTCCTTTCGTGGCGACCTTGGGCATGCTGTACGTGGTGCGCGGTCTTGCTCTTCTGATGACCAACGGCCTGACCATCAACGACCTCTCGGGTGACGAGGCGCTGGGCAACACCGGCTTCGAATGGCTCGGCTTCAACCGCGTCCTGAACATCCCGATCGGCGTCATCATCATGGCTCTGATCGCGATCGTGCTCGGCTTCGTACTCGGTCGCACCCGTTTCGGCCGCTGGCTGTACGCCTCCGGCGGCAACGAGCGCGCAGCGGAGCTCTCGGGCGTGCCGGTGCGCGGCGTCAAGATCTGGGTCTACGTCATCTCCGGCGTCTGTGCCGCGATCGCAGGCCTCATCCTCGCCTCCACCCTGACCAGCGCCAGCCCGACGGCGGGCAACACATACGAGCTGACGGCGATCGCCGCGGTCGTGATCGGTGGTGCATCCCTGATGGGTGGCCGCGGCAACGTGCGCGGCACGCTGCTCGGTGCGTTCGTGATCGGCTTCCTGTCCGACGGACTTGTCATCGTCGGCGTCTCCGCCTATTGGCAGATGGTCTTCATCGGCGCGGTGATCGTCGTTGCCGTGCTCCTGAACAGCCTGCAGTACGGACGGCGCCGCCGGCCGGCCTCAACAGGCCCGAAGCCGACGAAGGCGACCGACAAGACGTCGGAGCCGGTAGGCACAAAGTGACCAGCACACAGACCCTGTAATACCCACCAAGAGAAAGGACGCATCAAATGATGCGCAAGAAGGCAATTGCCTCGATCATCGCTGCAGGCGCTCTGATCATCTCGCTCGCCGGATGCGCCGGAGGCAGCACGGACGCTGCTCCGACGGACGATGCCGAAGGCGGAGAAGCCGGCGGCCTCATCACGATCATCGTGAACGACCCGGCCAACCCCTACTGGAAGACGGAGGGCGACGTCGCCGCTGCGACCGCTGAAGAACTCGGTTACGAGTCCAGTGTCGGTGCGCACAAGGGCGACACCAACACCGAGAACACCCTCATCGACACGGCGATCGCGAACAAGTCCGTCGCGATCATCCTCGACCCGGCGAACGCCGATGGTTCGATCGCGGCTGTGAAGAAAGCCGAAGCCGCGGGGATCCCGGTGTTCCTCGTGAATGCGGAGATCAACGAGGCCGGCATCGCGAAGGCGCAGCTGGTGTCGAACAACGCTCAGGGCGCCGCGATCGGCGCCCAGGAGTGGGTGACCCAGATGGGCGAGGCCGGTGAGTACGTCGAACTGTTCGGCGCTCCGTCCGACAACAACGCGCAGACCCGCTCAAACGGCTTCCAGACCGTCATCAGCCAGTACCCCGAGCTCGTCGAGGTCGGGGAAGAGGTCGCGGACTGGGACCGCACCAAGGGTCACGACAAGATGCAGTCGCTGCTGCAGTCCAACCCGTCACTGACCGGCGTCATGTCGGGCAACGACGAGATGGCGCTCGGCGCGGTCGCAGCGCTCAAGGAAGCCGGCAAGCTCGAGGGCGTCGTCGTCGGCGGCTTCGACGGCGCACCGGATGCCGTCTCCGCGGTCATCGCGGGCGAGATGGCGTACACCGTCCTCCAGCCTGTCGCCGTGTTCTCCAAGGAAGCCGTTGAGCTCGCCGACGAGTACATCCGCACCGGCACAGCTCCGGAGACCGAGAAGCAGTCGTTCGACTGCATCCTCATCACGAAGGACAACGCCGACAAGATGACGGAACCCTTCACCTACACCGAGTAGAGCCCACCGCGCTTCCATGCGGTGAACGCGGGGGCGGAAGCCCATCAGCATCCGTCCCCGCCCACACACTTCGTCCCGATCTCAAGAGGGATTGACGAGAGGCAACATGAGTTACGTTCTGAACGACCCCGCCGATTTCGCGGACGAATCCGTGATCGGTTTCGTCGCCGCGCACAGCACACTGGTGCGGCGGGTCGCCGGTGGCGTCGCCCGGGCACAGGCCACGCCGTCCGGGGAGGTCGCGATCGTCATCGGAGGCGGATCGGGACACTATCCCGCCTTCGCCGGACTGGTCGGAGCCGGCCTCGCGCACGGTGCGGCGATGGGCAACGTCTTCGCCTCGCCGAGCGCACAGCAGATCTACTCGGTCGCCAAGTCGGTCGCCACCGAGGCGGGTGTTCTCCTCAGCTATGGGAACTACGCCGGCGACGTGCTCAACTTCGATCAGGCCGAGCAGCGGCTGCGCGACGAGGGCATCCCGTGCCGAACCGTTCGGGTGACGGACGACATCTACAGCGCTTCCCCCGAGGAGAAGTCGAAGCGTCGCGGCATCGCCGGAGACCTTGCGGTGTTCCGTGCCGCGTCGTGGGCCGCCGAGCGGGGGATGACGCTCGATGAGGTCGCCGACATCGCCGGCCGAGCCAACGATCGCACCCGGTCGATCGGCGTGGCGTTCTCCGGTTGCACGCTCCCCGGCGCGTCCGAGCCGCTCTTCACCGTCCCGTCCGGGCACATGGCCGTCGGGATGGGTATCCATGGGGAACCGGGCATCTCGGTCGTGCCGCTGCCATCGGCGCGGGAGATCGCTGCGCTGCTCGTCGAAGGGCTGCTGGGTGAGGTGCCCGACGGCGTCGCCGTCGACGGCGCGCAGGCCGCGGTCATCCTGAACGGCCTCGGTGCGGTCAAGTCCGAGGAGCTGTTCGTGATCTACGCCACGGTGACCGAGCTCCTGGGTGACGCCGGCGTCACGGTCGTCGAACCCGAGGTGGGCGAGTACGCGACGAGCTTCGAGATGGCGGGCGTCTCGCTGACCCTGTTCTGGCTGGATGATGAGCTCGAGGCAGCCTGGGCTTCGCCCACCTACACTCCGGCGTACCGCAAGGGCGCCGTCGAATCGTCCGGCGTGGACGCCGTAGTCGACGTCGTCCAGGAAGCCGGCCTCGGCGCCGACGTCATTCCCGCGGCCTCGCAGGATTCCATCGAGGTCGGCGTCGTCGCCCTCGCGATCGTGGACACCATCCGCGACATGATCGATCGTGACGTCGACGAACTGGGCCGACTCGATGCGATCGCCGGCGACGGCGATCATGGCATCGGTATGCAGCGCGGTGCACGTGCCGGCGCTGCGGCGGCAAAGGAGGCTGTTGAAGGCGGCGCAGGTGCGGGCACAGTGCTCAGCCGTGCGGGAGACGCCTGGGCCGACAAGGCCGGTGGCACCTCCGGCGCTCTCTGGGGTGCGGCGCTTCGCGCAGCGGGGGAGCGTCTCGGTGACGAGATCCGGCCGCAGGCGCAGGATGTCGCATCCGCCGTGGACGCCGCGCGTGCCGCGATTCAGGGATACGGCAAAGCCGCGGTGGGAGACAAGACCATGGTCGACGCACTCGTGCCTTTCGCCGAGGGCCTGACCGCGCGCGTCGCCGCAGGCGCGACGCTGGCGTCGGCGTGGGTGGCAGCGGCCGCTGACGCCACGAGCGCAGCAGAAGCGACATCCGCTCTTCTTCCCCGTCTCGGGCGCGCACGACCGCACATGGAGAAGAGCCTGGGCACTCCCGACCCCGGCGCGATCTCGCTCGCACGGGCGATGACCGTTGCGGGCCGGCTGCTCGCAGAGCAGGACAACAAGGTGCTCGCAGACGACAGCGGCACAGAGAAGGATTGAACATGACACGTGAATGGCGAATCGTCATCGGATCCGATGACGCGGGGTTCGAGTACAAGGAAGCGCTCAAGAAGGATCTGCAGAACGACCCGCGGGTCGCTGAGGTGATCGACGTCGGCGTCGACGCGAGCGGCGGTGCGGCATATCCGGTCGTCGCGATCGCCGCGGCCGAGAAGGTGCGCGACGGCGAAGCCGACCGTGCGCTGCTGGTATGCGGCACGGGGCTCGGCGTCGCGATCGCGGCGAACAAAGTCCCCGGCATCCGCGCAGTCACCGCGCACGACAGCTACAGCGTCGAGCGCAGCGTGCTCAGCAACAACGCCCAGGTGCTCACGTTCGGTCAGCGAGTGGTGGGGCTCGAACTGGCACGCCGGCTCGCGCGCGAATGGCTCGGATACGAATTCGACGAGTCGTCCGCGTCGGCGCAGAAGGTCGCCGTCATCAACGGCTATGAGGCCACCGGGACCTGTGGCTGACGCCGACGGACCGTCCCGCTCCTCGCAGCAGGAGACTGTTCGGCCTGTTCTGCTCGGGGCCAGCCTCAAGCTCTATCTCGACGTCGACGCGAGCGTCGCGTGGGCCACGTCTCTCGCAGAGATCGCACGCGCTCATCCCGCAGTCGTCGCGGGGGATGTTCGGCTGTTCATCCTTCCGTCGCTTCCCGCGCTGGATCGCGTGATCACCGCCGTCGCCGGCTCGCCGATCTCCGTGGGGGCGCAGGACCTGTTCTGGGCTGAGCGGGGTGCCTACACCGGCGCGGTCAGCGGCGCCGACCTCGCGCGACTCGGATGCCGGTACGTCGAAGTCGGCCATGCGGAACGCAGGCACGTCTTCGGTGAAGACGATGCGATCATCCGGCGCAAGCTCGCCGCCGCCGTGCGCAACGGCCTCACGCCCGTGCTGTGCGTCGGCGAAGAGACCCAGCAGGAGGCGGACCTCGCGGGCGAGACCTGCATCGCGCAGATCGAATCGGCGATCGCGGATGCCGACGACCTCGACGATCTCGTCGTCGCCTACGAGCCGGAATGGGCGATCGGACAGGCCGAGCCCGCCGCCCCCGAGCATGTGACGGCGGTCGTCGCACAACTGCGCTCTCACCTCGCGCGGCGCGGTCTTGCCGGCGCGGCGGTGATCTACGGCGGGAGCGCGAAACCCGGACTGCTCAGTACGCTCTCCTCAGGTGTCGACGGATTGTTCCTCGGCCGATTCGCCCACGAACCACAGGCGTTCGCGAGCATCATCGACGAGGCCGTCGGGACACATCGAGAGGGAGAAGAACCGTGACGACCAGCAGTTCCCCAGCCGTGCCCTCGCGAACGGGCCGGCAGCAGTCGCGTCAGCTCGCCATCAGCGAGGCCGTGATGGCCGCGGGATCCATGCGCATCGAGCAGATCGCCGAGCGGTTCGACATCAGCGTCATGACGGTCCATCGTGATCTCGATGAACTGGAGGATCGCGGACTGCTGCGCAAGAGCAGAGGGGTGGCGACCGCCAGTTCCACCGCGCTGGTGGAATCCAGCGATGTGTACCGCGTGGGTCGTCAGCAGGCCGAGAAGGAGGCGATGGCGCTCGCCGCCATGGAGTTCGTCGAACCGGGGCAGGCGATCATCCTCGATGATTCGACGTCGACGATGCATCTGCTTCCGCATCTGCACACGAAGACGCCGCTGACGGTCATCACCAACACGCTGACGATCATGAATGAACTGCGCGGTATGCGCGGCATCGAGATGATCGGCCTCGGCGGCGAGTTCTACAACTGGTGCAGTGCCTTCATGGGGCGCATCACCGTGCGCGAGATCGCCGAGATGCGCGCCGATCTCTTCGTCATGTCGACCTCGGCGATCGTGGATGACATCTGCTTCCACCAGACTCTTGAGACCGTCGACGTGAAGCGAGCGATGTTCGAGTCTGCGAGCAAGCGCGTGCTGCTCGCGGATCGGACCAAATTCGACAAGCGCGCCCTGCATGCGATGCTGCCGCTGGCCGACTTCGACGTGGTCGTTGTCGACGCAGCCACGGAACGGCGGCACATCGAGCGAATGCAGGATGCCGGGGTCAACGTGCACATCGCGCGCCGTCCTGCCGCCGCACGCTGATTCGATCGCCCGCACTTCGTGACGCCGTTGTCCGGTCTGAGGTAACGTCTCGGGCATGGCCACCGCAACGACGCAGACCCGCAAACGTGAGGCCTTCGGCTCACGCAATGTGTTCATCCTCTCGGCGATCGGCTCCGCCGTCGGGCTCGGGAACATCTGGCGCTTCCCCTACGTCGCGTACGAGGGCGGCGGTGGGGCGTTCCTCATCCCGTATCTGTGCGCGCTTCTGACCGCCGGCATCCCGCTGCTGTTCTTCGACTACGCGATCGGACACCGCTTCCGCGGCTCTGCTCCGCTCGCATTCCGGCGCATCCATCGTGCGGCAGAGCCGCTCGGATGGTGGCAGGTGCTCATCTGCGTCGTGATCGCCGTGTACTACGCGGTCATCATCGCGTGGGCGGCGATGTACACCTGGTTCTCCGCGCAGCTCACCTGGGGAGCGGGCAACGAGAACGACTTCTTCTTCACCGACTTCCTGCAGTCCGCAGACGTCGCCGAAGGCGGGATATCCACAGACTTCGTGCCGCAGGTCGGCATCCCGCTGATCGTCGTCTGGCTCGTCGTGATCGTGATCATGGCTCTCGGCGTCAAACGCGGCATCGGCAGGGCGAACATGATCCTCATGCCGCTGCTCACCGTCATGTTCGCGATCCTCGTCGTGCAGTCGCTCTTCCTGCCAGGAGCAATGGACGGCCTCAACGCGTTCTTCACCCCCAACTGGGAGGCACTGGCCGATCCAGGAGTGTGGGCATCGGCGTACGGGCACATCTTCTTCTCCCTCTCGGTCGCCTTCGGCATCATGGTGACCTACTCGTCGTACCTCAAGCGCAAGACCGACCTGACCGGCTCCGGACTGGTCGTGGCGTTCGCCAACTCGGGCTTCGAGATCCTCGCCGGCATCGGTGTGTTCGCCGCGCTGGGATTCATGGCGCAGGCGCAGGGGACGGACGTGTCCGGCGTGGCATCGTCGGGAATCGGACTCGCGTTCGTCGCGTTCCCGACCATCGTCTCGCAGGCGACCGGTGGCTCGATCATCGGCGTCCTGTTCTTCGGAGCGCTGGTGTTCGCCGGGGTCACCTCGCTCATCTCCATCCTCGAGGTCATCGTCGCCGCCCTGCAGGACAAGTTGAACTGGGGCCGCGTGCGCACGACGCTGACCGTGTCGATCCCGCTCGCGGTGATCTCGATGGCGCTCTTCTCCACGACGACGGCGCTCACGGTGCTCGACACGGCAGATGCGTTCGTCAATGCCTTCGGGATCATGGCGGTCGCCCTGGTCGCGGTCATCGTGGTCGCGTGGGTGTTCCACAAGCTGCCCGCGTTGAGAGACCACCTGAACCGGCGCTCGAGCTTCCCCGTCGGGCGGATCTGGGTGCTGCTGGTCGGCGTGCTCGCCCCGATCGTGCTCGGGTATCTTCTGATCAGCGAACTCATCACGAAGATCTCCGAGCCGTACGGCGGCTACCCGACCTGGTTCCTCGGCGTCTTCGGCTGGGGCATGGTGATCGCCCTCGTCGTGATCGGCATCCTGCTCTCGCTCATGCCATGGAGCGGACGCTCGCATGCCAAGGACGATCCCGACTACGACGAGTTCCTCGAGGTCGAGCATTACGATGCCGACCCCGAGACCGGCACGATCCGCACCGCCACGCCGCACGAGACGTCGCACGAGAAGGGACTGGGCGCATGACCACCACAGCCATCATCATGATGATCATCGCGATGGTCACGGTCTGGGGCGGTCTGATCGCCGCGATCGTGAACCTCGCGCGTCACCCTGAGGTCGCCGAAACCGAGCCGGATACGCTGCGCGTCGAACTGTGAGCGTGGAGGCCCCCGACCCAGTTCAATCGGGCTTGTCGTAGGCGGCGATCAGGCCCCGGTCCGCCTCATCGGGCAGTCGGTCGCAGGGGACGACAACGACGTCCTGAAGCTTCCAGTCCATTGCAGCGATGCTGTCGGAGGCCTGGTCGATCTTGGCGAGCGATACTCGCCGCCGTCGAGGGATGATGAACGCCTCGACGTGGAACACCTGACCCTCGTCGCGCATGCGCACGGCCGCGTCCGCGATCCAGGACTGTGCGCGAAGATGCTCGACGATGTCGTTCGCCAGCGGATGCGGGTGCTTGTCGTCGTAGGTGCGGGCCCGCTGATCCATGAGGTCGACGACAGCGCCTTTTGCGTTGCGGAAGCCGTCCCAGATGATGCCGAGCGAGATGAAAAGCGCAGCGACGCCGTCGAGCCACCACAGCCCGACGCCGACACCGAGTACACCGACGATCGAGGCTGCGTTGGTCTGCCAATCGGCTTTCGCCATGTCGGCGTCTGCGTAGAGGATCTTGTTGTGCAGCACGGGTGCGAGCTTCGACTTCGCGTGGCCGTAGATGAGCGGGCCGACGACGATGATGGTCATGACGAGGACCATGAGCCAGCCCAACCAGATGGTCTGTCCGAAGAGATTGACGGTGCCGATTGTCGGGTGCTCCGCCGCGACCAGCCCGGAGATGGCTTCGAACGCAAGGTTCAGGCCGACCGCGAGAAGCGCGACGCCGGCGACCAGATGCCCTACACCCATCGCACGGTGCATGCCGTACGGGTGCTTCAGAGTCGGCCGGCGTCGCACGAAGATCAGCGCGATGAGGAACGCGAGCTGCGGGATGAGGGACAGCATGTCCTCGATCCACGCGGTTCGCATCGCCTGGGAGTTGCCGACGACGAAGGCGACGAGGATGATCGTCACGGTGGTGTACACGATCGTGGCGTACTCCCACCGCACCGCTTTCTTCAACGCTCGTTCCTGCTCAGGGGGAAGGTCGGCGCGGCCGAACTGGTGATAGGTGCTCACGAGCCGACCTCCGTGTCGAGAAACAGCTCCAGCTCTGACAAGAACGCATTCTCGCCGAGCGGCACCAGCATGACGATGGAACGACCGTCCGCGCCAGGGATGCCGGTGTATCCACGTGTGACGCCGGCGCGGTCGATCCACGGCGTCTGGTCGGTGAATCCACCGACCACGAGGTCGAGATCGTCCTCCTCCAGCATCCCGACGAGTGTCTCCTCGCTATCGATCGTCCATTCGACGTCGGCGTCGAGGGAGTCGGCGAACGTGTCGACGAGATCGACGAGCGGTCCGGTCGGCGCGTCTGTCGAAACGTCGGCGAGACCTTCGGCGGGGGAGACGCCCACTCGGAGATCTCCTCCGGAGACCTGCTGCAACGTGCTGTCGGGATCTGTGGGTACCGTCATGCCGCATCCCACCAGGCTCACGGTCATGGCAAAGATCAGCAGAACGCCCTGTAGTCGAGTCGCCATCTCTCACTCCGATTCGACGCTGCTGATGTGATGGGGGACGCCGACGGGCTTCGATTCGCTGGAGCCCCGCTGGCGGAGGTAGATCGAGAACGCGACCATCGCGCCGACGGCGAGGAACTCGGACTGCCAATTCTGCAGAGTGCGGTTCCAGAAGTCAGGGGAGACGATGTAGTCGCCCCACGTCTCCAGCGGCACGCCGTGCTGCGCGTTCTCCTGATTGGCCACGACATGGCCGGCGAGGGACTGCGCCAGCCACGAGAGCAGGAAGACAGTTCCCATCGCGATCAACAGGGAGTTCGAGTAGATCCACAGGCGCACGCCTCGCACCTTCGCCCAGCGGGGAGAGTCGGCCCTGGCGTGCGCGCCCACCATCTGTTCTTCATCGGTTCCGGTGCCTTCGTCGCCGTACTTCTTCGACTCGGGCGATCCGCGCTGGATCAGCCAGATCGTCGCCAGGATGAAGAGGAAGAACTGGAGGAACTCGGACTGCCAGTTCTCTGCGACATCGACGAGGAAGTCCGACGAAGTGACGAAGTCGATGTACGTCACCGGCGCCTGTCCGTGCTGCATGAGCTCTTCGTTGTTGTACGCGTGACCGGCGAAGGACTGGCCGAGGAGTGCGAGCACGAAGATGATCAGGGACGCGAGGCTGAGACTGCTGGTGCGGAGGAAATGACGCATGGCGATCAACGGCCGATCAGCGGCAGGATGATCATGACCGCGAGTCCGACAACGATGATCACCGTCCACGACCAGAACGCGGTGCGCATCGCACTTCTTGTCTCACCGTCACCTGACATGTCGGCTCCTCTCCGCCCTTGAGACGATCCTGTCGCACGAGAGCGAGCAGGGAAGCACCCTTGACAACAGCCCTCAGGGTCGGCATCTGCGGCGGGGAGCCTTCCGTACGCGAGGTCGTGAGCGCACACTGGAGGCATTCGCTCGAGTCGTGAGGAGAACCCATGTCGTACAAAGTCGGCTATTTCGTCGGAAGCCTGTCGTCGACGTCGATCAATCGCGTGCTGTCCAAGGCGCTCATCCGGGTTGCACCGGATGATCTGGAATTCACCGAGATCCCTATCGGCGACCTTGCGCTCTACAGCCCCGATCATGACGCCGACTACCCCGCAGAAGCGCGTGCTCTGAAGGACGCGATCGGCGCGAGCGACGCGATCCTCTTCGTGACACCGGAATACAACCGATCGATCCCCGGCGCGCTCAAGAACGCGATCGACTGGGCTTCGCGCCCCTGGGGAGAGAATTCCTTCGACCATATGCCGACGGCTGTCATCGGAGCATCCATCGGGGTCATCGGCACCGCCGTCGCGCAGCAGAGCCTCCGGGCGGTACTGGCGTTCTGCAACACCCGCCACATGACGGCGCCGGAGGCCTACATCCACTTCACCGAAGACGTCTTCCACGACGACGGCACGGTCACGAAGCCGGATACCGAGGAGTTCCTGCGTGCGTACATGATGGAGTTCCGCGATCACATCCAGCGCGTGCTGACCGTGCTGCCGCGGAAGTGATGTGCGACGGCATCCGGCAACCGACGGGCATCCGTCACGGCATGATGGACGAATGACACTCACAGGCCGCAACGCGATCAGCAACTGGGCGGGCAACGTCGTCTTCACGCCGACGACGGTCCTGCGCCCGCGAGACATCCCCGAGGCGCAGCAGCTCGTCGCGGATGCATCTCGGATCAGAGCGCTGGGCACCGGCCACTCCTTCAACGACCTCGCCGATGCTCCCCAGCTCATCTCGCTCCGCGATGTCGTCTCACCGTTCGAACTCGATGAGACCACGCAGACGGTCACCGTGCCCGGCGCGGCGCCGTACGGAGCCGTCGCCGCGTTCCTGCACGAGCACGGCTGGGGGCTGCACAACCTCGGCTCGCTGCCCCACATCTCCGTGGCGGGCGCGACAGCGACCGCCACCCACGGCTCCGGCGACGGCAACGGCGTGCTGTCGACAGCTGTGCGCGGCATCGAGCGCATCGGCGCAGACGGCGAGCTGACGTGGATCCACGCCGGCGACCCCGATTTCGACGGCAGCGTCGTCGCGCTCGGCGCTCTCGGGGTCATCACCAGGCTGCAGCTGGCGATCGAACCGACGTACGACGTGACGCAGCAGGTGTACACCGGCTTGGGTTGGGACACTTTCCTTGCGGAGTTCGACGAGATCATGGCGTCGGCGTACAGCGTCAGCGTGCTCGGCAAATGGGCGCAGTCGACGCTGTCGACGCTGTGGCTCAAACATCGCGCTCTCACGGATCAGGGCGGGTCAGCGGATGCTGCGCCGAGGGCGTTCGGCGGAGAGCGAGTCGCCGCCGAAGTGCACGCCATCATCACCGGCGATGCACCAGATGACAACATGACGCCGCTGGGTACGCGCGGTGCATGGTCGACGCGGCTCGCGCATTTCCGCTTCGACCGTGACCCAAGCGCCGGTGGCGACGAGATCCAGTCCGAGTTCTTCGTGCCCCGTGCGGTGGCAGTCGATGCGCTGCGCGCCATCCGCCCGCTCGGCGACCGGATCGACCCGCTGTTGCACGTGAGCGAGTTCCGCACTTTCGCGGGGGACGACCTCTGGCTCAGCGGGGGCGAGGGCGGCGGACGGCTCGCCATCCACTTCACCTGGCGCCAGCTTCCTGCCGAAGTCGCCGCCATCCTGCCGGAGATCGAGGCGGCGCTTCGCCCCTTCGCGCCGCGCGCGCACTGGGGCAAGGTCTACTCGACCGGATTCGATCAGGCTGCAGGCTTCCACCGCCTTGGCGACTTCGCGGCGCTCGCCGCGCGCGTCGACCCCGCGGGGAAGTTCCGCAACAGCCACCTCGATCGCGTGCTGACGATCAGTGGTTCCGAAGCGCGTCGATGAGCTCGGACTTCCGCTTCTTGGAGTATCCGGTGAGGCCGAGTTCCTTGGCGCGACCGCGCAACTCGTCGACCGTCCAGTCGTCGTAGTCGCCGGCCTCGCCGCCGCGTCGGCCGACCTCCGACCGCCCGCGTTTGGTCCCGCCGGTGGCGTTCGATATGCGTGCCGCCTTCTCTTTCGAGGCGCCGTCGTCGCGGAGCTCCTCGTACAGCTCCGGGTCCTTCAAACGTGAGTTCGCGCCGCGTGGCATGATTCGTCTCCTTCAGTTTCGATGTCGAGTCCTAGGTCACATCGGGTGGTGGGACCATACGCCGACAGCGTCGGCATGGTGGGCGAGCTGTTCTGCGCGGGCACGCAGGAGATGGAGGGCGGCGTCGACCGTCGCGGCCAGCACCGCGTCGGGACCACCGTCGAGCTGGAGGTGTTCATGCCCTTGCTGATCGTGCGTCGCCCAGCCCAGATAGACCGTTCCCGGGGGGTGCCCGTCCTCTGGGTCGGGCCCGCCGACACCGGTTGTGGAGATGCAGACATCGGCCGCGAACAATTCAAGGCCACCGACAGCAAGCTGCTCGGCGCATTCAACAGAGCACGGGTCGACCCCTGCCGTCAGTTTCAGCAGGTGCTGCTTGACGTCGGTCATATACGCGACGATGCCCCCTGCGAACCATCGGCTCGCTTCCTCGCCCGCACCGATCGCATGCGCCAGACCGCCCGATGTGAGCGACTCGACCACAGCGATACGAAGTTCGTGCGTGATAGCCAACTGACCGAGCCGGCCGATGTCATCGGCGGGTTGCATACTGGACACTCGGTTCCGGCCGAGAGATGCTCTCGACAGTCTCACCGGTGGTCTCCGGTGCCAGCGAACGCGCTATGTCAGCCTGACTGATGATTCCGACCAGCAGGCGATTCTCGATGACGGGAAGCCGCCGGATCCGGTGCTCTCGCATCTTCTGGAGCGCGTCCTGGATGTCATCGGCGGCATCGACGGTCACGGGCTTGCCCATTGCGAGTGCGCGTGCGGGGGTGCTTTCGGGATCGAGGCCTTCGGCGACAGCCCTGACCACGATGTCGCGGTCGGTGAGCATGCCTTTCAGCTTCGTGTCCTCGCCGCAGATCGGCAGTGCTCCCACATCGAGTTCGGACATGAGCGATGCCGCGATACTCAGTGAGTCGTTCTCGCCGATGCACCGCGGTGCAGGAGTCATGATGTCCCGCGTAAGCGTCATCTTCTTTCCTCTCTCGTCATGTGCATCCGGTTCGCGTCACGATAGGTGTGCCGGGCGGCGGGTGCGGAGGGGGTTGACAGCTTCGAGTCAGCCGTCCTTCACTTCCATCCCGCCATCGGGGCCGTCGCCGTCGGACGGGGAGTAATCCGGTCGGGCCGGCTGCGGTGGCTGATCATCGAACTCGCCGCCCTCGCGGCCGCCGAAGGGGCGGCCGTGATCCGCGAACTCGTCTCTGCTGAACACGAGGGTCCACGGCCCAGCCGTGAAGCGAGCCCCGGTACGGAGGATCTCCGATCGGTCGCCGCCGTCCGTCTCGGCGGACAGCGGATTCGCGTTCATCTCTCCCGCGCCGTGCAGGGTGAGCACGTACTCGTCCCGCTCGTCGTGGGTGATCGTCGCGTGCACGGGGTCCGTGTCGTCGAGTCGGAGCTCATTGCCGTCAGCGAGACCGATGCGCACGGTGTCGGTCGTGATGTGGTGCACGCTGCGATCGTCCTCACGCGAGATGAGCAGCCGCGGGTCGCCCGCGCCCCATTCCGCGTGGGTCGTGGTCGGCTTGTACCCTGGCGCGGTCTGATCGGTCATGTCCGGCTCCCTTCGAACTCACTGGAACCGCAAGGCTATGCGGCCCCGGAACCGCACAGGAGGGCCTTGACCGCGGGCCTACGCGGGGCTAGCGCGCAGTTGGGAGCGATGACGACTTAGTAGGCTATCCACAGGGCGCGAGCGCACTGGCGCAGGAGCACGAAACAGCACGGAAGTCGGGGCACGATGGGCAAGTTCATCTACGAGGGCGGCGTCAAGGTCGAGATCGAAGACCGTGCGCTGCTGCACATGCAGCTCGTGATCAGCGCGAAGCTGCGGCGCGGTGAGCCTTTCGCGTTCAGCTGGCGCGAAGACGCCAGTGTGGGCGGCGGCCGCACGACGGTGTGGGTGCATCCCGGCAGCTCGATCGTCTACAAGTACTACGGCGGGCGACAGCCCTCAGTGAATCGCGCATGGGTCGACGCGCTCGCCTTCACGGCGAACTCACCGGCCGGCCTCTACCTCGTGCCCGAACCTGCGGACGCCGGGGCCGCACCGGGAACAGCGGAGATGTCGACGGTCCCGCCGATCAGCTGATCCTCGTCGATGGGGCGCTCGGTGACCGAGTCGACACTCGTCATCGTGACCCACCCCTGGGCGAGGCACGCGGCGTCGCTGTCATCCGTGGGGATGTTCGGCAACTCCTCGACGGCGAGGCGCACGTAACTCTCGTCGCTCTCCGCCACGGTCGTCTGCACGATGCCGAACGGAGCCAGTGTGCACTGGCGGATGCCGCGCGGGTCGGTGCGGTTGGGCGCGTTCACGTTGAGTGCTGTGCCTCGCGGCTGCGCCATCAGCGTGGGAAGCAACGTCATGGCCGCGCGGGCGGCCGTGTCCCAGTGGAACGCCTGCGGATTCATTCCGACGTCGAGTGACACGGCCATCGCCCAGGCCCCGTTCAACGCGCCGGTGAGGGCGGCGCCCACGGTACCGGAATGCAGGATCGCCCGCCCGACGTTGGCGCCGTGATTCACACCGGAGAGCACGAGGTCAGGCGCAGGCCCGAACGCTCCGCGCGCCGCGATCATCGCGATCAGCCCAGGGCCACCGTGCACCGCGAAAGCATGCACGTCCGGCAGTGCATCCAGCGTTCGGCGGTCCACGGCTATGCGTCCATCGGATTCACTCGCCATGATCGAGGCGCTCGAACCGCTCGACTGCGCGGCGGGCGCGGCGATCGTGACCTCGAGCCCGGCCTGCACTGCGGCATCCGCCAGTGCCACGAGGCCGGGTGCGTCGATGCCGTCATCGTTGGTGATCAGCGCCCGGTGCGTCATGATTCCTCCGTCTCGGCCTCCGCGAGCGCGGCCAGTCCGTCGGGACTGACTCGTCCCCGTGGCGCTTCATCCGCGTCGCCCTGTGGAAGCTCTCGCACCTGCACGCGCTCGCGCAGCTGTGTGATCGCATCGGCGTCGCCCGTGCCGAGCCCGTGGCGCGTGACGTTCAGCGCGCCGGCGGCCGCGCCGAGCGTGACGGCATCTCGCAGATGCTCGCCGCGGGTGAGCGCGGCCACGACGCCTGCGGTGAGGGAATCGCCCGCCCCGCGCGTCTCGTTCTCCTCGAACGACGGAAGCGACACCTCGATGAGGCCCTGATCGCCCAGGACCAGCAGGGGTTCGGATGACCGCGTCACGATCACCGCGCCGGCGCCCTGCCTGCGAAGCTCATGCATCGCGTGCGTGATCTCCGGCACCGTCGCCTCGCGCACGAGGCCATCGCGACGCAGTTCCTCATGACTGACCTTGAGCACATCGACGCCCCCTTCCACGACCGCCTCCAGACGCTCACCAGCGAGGTCGGCGATGACCAGGCGCCCATCGCTGCGCAGATCGATCGTCAGCCGGCGGTAGAGGTCGGACGGCACTGTGGCGTCGCCGGCCGGACCGCTGAGAAGAACGGCCTTGGACTCGGCGCTGCTGTGCAGCATCGCCCCGTAGAGATCGTCTCGAGCGTGGCGGTCGATCGCATCCCCTTCCTCCTCGGCGATCACGAGGCGCTGGCCCTGACGGCGATCGTGCAGATACGCGGACCCGCGGCCCTCGCGCTCGACGGCGACGACAGTGATCCCCTCATCCTCCAGAAGGTGCTTCAGGGTACGGCCGACCTCTCCGATGAGGACGCAGCACATCGTCACCGAGACGTCGAGTCTGCGCAGCATCCTGGCCTGCCACACACCCTGCCCACCGGCATGCACGTGGATCTCCGAGCCCTGCGGGTGATCCTCGACGGTCACCGTCAGGGTCGGGGACGGTGCGAGGATCGTCACTTCGCTCACGTCGGCTCCCTTCGTTCGCTGTCCCCGCATCCTCTCAGGGCGACCGACGCGATGCCTCCCCGTTGACATCCGCACGTGATCTCACTAGCCCGCCGAAGTGTCAACCCCCTTGGCACGACGCCGGAAGCGAAGGAAGCTCGAATCACACTCACCGTCCCCCGAGAGGAGTGCTGATGCACACTGAAGATCCCCGCTATGCGCATCCGGACGACGGCTTCCCCGCTCAGCAGCAGAAGCAACCGGGACAGACCGAGCAGATGCGACCGACGCCCGATCACGGCGAGGACAGCTACGAGGGCCACGGGCGCCTGGCCGGACGGCACGCGCTGATCACCGGAGGAGACTCCGGGATCGGACGGGCGGTCGCGATCGCATTCGCACGGGAAGGCGCCGATGTCGCCATCGTCCACATGCCGGAGGAGCAGACGGATGCTGACGAGACCCTGCGCCTGGTCCGTGAAGCCGGACGAACCGGGCTCGGCCTCGCCGGTGATGTGCGCGATGAGGAGTTCGCGACCGAGTGCGTGCTGGAGGCGCGCCGGGCGCTCGGCGACCTCGACATCCTCGTCCTGAACGCGGGCTATCAGCACGATGTGCCGGGCTTCGCGCACCTGGACACCGAAGCGATGCGCCGCGTTTTCGACACGAATCTCGCCGGGATGCTGTTCTCGGCACGGGCGGCATTCCCGAACCTGCAGCCGGGCTCCAGCATCATCGTCACCGCATCCATCCAATCGTTCGAGCCTTCTTCCGGACTGATCGACTACGCCATGACCAAGGCCGCTCAGGTCGCGTTCGTGAAGGCGCTCGCCGAAGAGGCTGGGCCCCGCGGAGTGCGGGTGAACGCGGTCGCCCCCGGCCCCATCTGGACGCCGCTGATCCCGGGCACCGGATGGGATGAGGACAAGATCCGCAACTTCGGCGCGGACACTCCGCTGGGCCGTGCCGGACAGCCGGCGGAGCTCGCGGGCGCCTATGTGTACCTCGCTTCGGGCGAGGCGTCGTACGTATCCGGCGCTGTTCTGCCGGTGACTGGAGGGAAACCATTATGACCATGACAGCCCCGGAGCCTCCGAAGCCCGAGTCGACGACCTGGGAGGTCATCCCGCTCGGACACGGCGCATGGCGGATCAGCGACGGTTCCAGAAAACAGACGGATCCAGGACGCCTCGTCGCGTACGTCGACCGCAACGACACCGGCACACTCGAGGTTCTCTGGTTGCGGAGCCCTTGCCCGACCCGTTCCCGATACCGGGACATCGACGACCTCCTGGCCGACCTCGACGCCGCCGTGGCAATGGGCGCGACTCCCGCTCGATCGACGAGGCCGAACGAGATCCCGCATTTCCCACCCGTGTGATCCCTGCCGGCCCGACCCTGATCCCGATCAGGCCGTGAGCACGACCAGCTCACGAGTCGAACGCGTCATCGCCACATAACGATCGACCGCGCCTTCGATGCCACCGCCGAACCGCTCGGGCTCGACCAGCACCACGAGGTCGAACTCGAGTCCCTTCGACAGCGCCGGGGTGAGCGAGCGCACCCGCTCGGTGGCGGCGAACGTCTCGTCGCCGATGACGCACGCCGTGCCCTCGGAGTTCTCGGCCAGCCACGCGCCGACGATGGCGTCGCGCTCGTGCACCGCCGCATGGCGCACGGGGATACCGCTCGCCCGCACCGAGGTAGGGACGTTCGCGTCGGAGAGCGCGGCGCGGATCACCGGCTCCGCCTCGGCCATGATCTCCTCCGGCGTGCGGTAGTTCACCGTGAGGGATGCCGTGTGCACATCCTTGAGACCGGCACGCGAGAGCCTGTCCGGCCACGACTCGGTGAAGCCGTGCCGCGCCTGTGCGCGGTCGCCGACCACCGTGAAACTGCGTGAGGGGCAGCGGCTCAGCAGCATCCGCCACTCGGCATCCGTCAGCTCCTGCGCCTCGTCGACGATGATGTGCGCGAACGGCCCGGCCAGCAGGTCGCTGCCGGCCCGCGGGAGGGCGTCGTCATCGTCGAGGCTGTTCTGCACATCTTCTCCACGCAGCATCGACATGAGTCCGAGGTCGTCGTCGGAGGACTGCATCAGGTAGTCGGCGACGTCCGCGCGGTACTCGCGTTCCGCCGCCTTCGCGCGCTCGCGTTCGCGGCGCACGCGTCCGGCATCCGGGTCGCCGACCTCACGCGTGGCCGCGTCGAGAAGCGGAAGATCGGATGCCGTCCACGCTCGCGCTTCTTCGCGCTGCAGCAGCCGCACCTCGGCATCGGTGAGCCAGGGCGCGCATCGCTTCAGGAAGCCGGGGCTGGTCCACAGCGCCGCCACCAGGCCCAGCGGATCGAGCAGCGGCCAGGCGCGGTTGAACGTGTGGGTGAGTGCCTCATCCTGTGCAAGCGCACGTCGCAGTTGCGCACGGGGGATCTGCTCCTCGAACCTGTCGAGCACGATGGTCAGCAGTGCGTCCCACACCTCGTCGCGCGCCTCATTGTGCGGCGCGTCCGTGTCGATGTCGAAGGCCTCCTCCCAGTCGAGCATCTGCACGCGCAGATCTGCCCACGGGGTCTCCGCCACGGTCGCCCGTCGAGGCGGCTGCTCGTACAGGCGCACGGCCGACGCGACGGCATCGACGAGGCGACCGTCGGCCTTCAGCCGTGCGACGGCGGGCTCGGGTTCGGGCGGAACGTCCGCCGACCCGGGGACGAGATCGCGCAGCGTGCAGGTCTGCACACGGTCCTCACCCAGGCTCGGCAGCACGTCGTCGACATAGGCGAGGTACGGCTGATGCGGCCCGACCACGAGCACGCCGCCCCCGCTGCCGCGGGAGATGCGGGTGTCGGAGTACAGCAGGTATGCGGCGCGGTGCAGGGCGACCACGGTCTTGCCGGTGCCAGGGCCGCCGTCCACGACGAGCGCTCCCTCCGAACCGGCGCGGATGATCGCATCCTGGTCTGACTGGATGGTCGCCAGCACATCCCGCATCCGCGCGGAGCGAGAGCTGCCGAGGCTGGCGATGAACGACGACTGGTCATCCAGGGCGCCGCCGGCAGCCAGAGCTTCGGGTGTGAAGGCCTCGTCCCAGTAGTCGCTGATGCGTCCGCCGGCCCAGCGGTAGCGGCGACGACTGATCAGGCCCATCGGCTCGGCGAGCGTCGCACCGAAGAAGGGTTCTGCGGCCGGCGCGCGCCAGTCGACGAGCAGCTGACGACCGTCGGAGCCGGTGAGGCCGAGACGGCCGATGTAGATGTGGGCGCCGTCGGACGTGACCATGCGCCCGAGGCACATGTCGATGCCGTAGCGGCGGAACATCGCGAGGCGGGAGTTCAGCCGGTGGATCTCGAGATCGCGCTCCACCGCTTCACCGCCGACACCACTGGAGGTGCTGAGGGCGCGGTCGAGGCGAGCGGATGCGTCGGCGACGCTGTCATGGACGGTCTGAGTGATCGCGGCGAAGTGCTCTTCGTCGGACGAGATGAGGGCGGGATCGGATTTGGCGGCAAGGCGGTCGGGAAGGTGGAAAGCGCTGGTGGTGGCGAGATTCATGGCGGCTCCGAATCGATCGTGCGCACCGGGACTCGTGCGCACGATCGACAAGTATGCGCCTCCGAGGGGCCCTTGCCGCAAGCCCCCACCTCACCGGTAAACTGGAAGTGCGGGAAGATGGATCACATGACCTCTTCCGCACCGCAGAAGCAGCGCAACGCTCTCGCACCCGCCCTGCTCGCGGCGATCGCCCTCGTCGTCTCGCCCCTGTTCACCGAGGGGTTCGGTGTGCTGGTCATCCTCTTCCTCGTCGCGATCCTCGCAGTGATCGTCGCGTGGTTCGCCTGGCAGGCGGGGCAGTGGTGGTGGACGATCGTCTTCGCCGCGGTCGCCGTGATCTGGAACCCGATCTTCCCATTCGGCTTCAGCGGCCCGGTCTGGGTCGCCGCACAGATCGTCGCGGCCGTGACGTTCATCGCGGCCGGCGCAATGATCAAGAACGAGCGGACCGCGCCGTAGGCCCCCCGCTACTGGCGCGCGAACACGGCCCCTGGGTTCAGGATGCCCTGCGGGTCGAGCGCGTGCTTGATGCGCTGATTGAGCTCCAGCACGTCGGCGCCGAGGTAGTCCTCCAGCCAGGGCTGCTTGAGCCGGCCGACGCCGTGCTCGCCCGTGATCGTGCCGCCGAGTGCGATCGCGAGATCCATGACCTTGCCGTAGGCGGCGTGCGCGCGCTGCCGTTGCGCGTCATCGGCCGGATCGAACACCAGCAGCGGGTGCGTGTTGCCGTCGCCGGCGTGAGCCAGCACCGCGATCGTGATGTCGTGCTCCGCCGAGATCGCCTCGATGCCCAGCACGAGGTCGCCGAGGCGGGGGATGGGCACGCCCACGTCCTCCAGCAGGATGCTTCCCTGCTTCTCGACCGCGGGGATCGCCATGCGGCGGGCCTGCACGAATGCCTCGCCCTCGTCTGGGTCGGCGGTGAGGTAGCACTCGCTGGTGCCGTTCGCCATGCAGATCTGTTCGATGATCGCGATCTCGGCCGCGGCCACCGCCGGATCGTCGTCCGACTGGATCACCAGCATTGCGGCGGCGTCGGTGTCCAAGCCCATCCGCGTCGCGGCCTCGACGGCGCGGATCGTCGGCCGATCCATGAACTCCAGCATCGACGGACGAGTGGAACGGGTGATCGCAAGCACCGCGTCCGTCGCCCCGGTCAGCGTCGGGAAGGAGGCGACCAGCGTCGTCGGAGGCTTCTGCGGCGGCACCAGCCGCAGGATGATCTCGGTGATGACGCCGAGGGTGCCTTCGCTGCCCACGAAGAGCTTCGTGAGCGAAAGCCCTGCGACATCCTTGACGCGCGGGCCGCCCAGGTTCACGGCGCGACCGTCGGCGAGCACGACGGTCATCCCGAGCACGTAGTCGGTCGTCACCCCGTACTTCACGCAGCACAGCCCGCCGGCGTTCGTGGCGACGTTGCCGCCGATCGAGCAGAACTCGAAGGACGACGGATCCGGCGGATACCAGAGTCCCTGCGCGGCCGCCGCCGCCTTGACCTCGGCATTGAACGCACCGGGTTGCACGAAGGCCATGCGGGTGGCGGGCTCAATGCGGATCTCTCTCATGCGATCCAGCGAGAGCACGATCGCTCCGTCCGCCGCCGTGCTCCCGCCCGAGAGCCCGGAGCCCGCTCCCCGTGGGATGACTGCGATGCCGCTCGCCGCGGCGAGCCGCACAGCGGCCTGCACATCCTCGGTGCACGTCGCCCGCACCACGGCCAGTGGAGTGCCGGCATCCGGATCGTTCGCTCGATCCCAGCGGTAGGCGTCCATGGAAGCGGGATCGGTGATCACCGCGTCGGTCGGCAGCTCCGCTATGAGCCGTTCGACGAGCAGAGCGGCAGTGCTGTGCATGAGGTCCTTCCCTCTCGGACACACACTAACAACAGCTCTCTCCCGCGCCGCATGATCGAAGCCGCGGATGGCGCGTGCGCCCCAACACGCGTAGCGTTCCCGGTATGGACGATCACCGAGCCGACCCCGCTGAAGAACGCCACCCCGAGAACCTCCCCGCGCGGGACGACGAGGGCGCGCCGCTGGGCGGTGATGAGACCACCGAAGAGGAGCTCGACGCCGACAACGCGGTCGAGCAGGACGCGCTGAAGGCGCTGAACCCGGACGACTCTCCCGCCTGACCCGGCGCCACCTGCCTGACCTGGACGTCGCGGGGGCCCTCGGCGCGCGTGCGGGTGAGAAACTTGAAGCATGAGCGCTTCCCTCGATGTCACCTCGCTGGCGGATGCCGAGATCCACCGCCTCCGCGAGGACTTTCCGATCCTGCAGACGCAGGTGAACGGGCATCCGCTCGTATACCTCGATTCCGGCGCGACCTCGCAGCGTCCGCTGGCGGTGCTGGATGCCGAACGCGAGTTCCTGACGACCCTCAACTCCGCCGTGCACCGCGGCGCGCACACTCTCGCCGCCGAGGCGACAGAGATCTTCGAAGACGCCCGCGCCACCGTCGCGCGCTTCGTCGGCGCCGATGACGACGAGATCGTCTGGACGTCGAACGCCACCGAGGCGATCAACCTCGTCGCCTATGCGTTCTCGAACGCATCCGTCGGTCGCGGCGGGGCAGCGACCGAGAAGTTCAGACTCGGCGAGGGCGACGAGATCGTCACGACCGAGATGGAGCATCACGCGAATCTCATCCCGTGGCAGGAACTCGCCGCCCGCACCGGCGCGACGCTGCGGGTCATCCCGCTCGACGACGACGGCGCACTGCGTCTCGACGACGCCGCGGCGCTGATCGGTCCCCACACAAAGGTCGTCGCCGTCACGCACGTCTCCAACGTGCTCGGCATCATCAATCCCGTCGAGCAGCTGATCGCCGCGGCCCACGAGGTCGGCGCGCTCGTACTGCTCGACGCCTGCCAGTCGGCACCGCACCTGCCGCTCGATGTGAAGGCTCTGGACGTCGACTTCGCCGTGTTCTCCGGGCACAAGATGCTCGGGCCCACGGGCATCGGCGCCCTCTACGGGCGCCGTGAACTCCTCGAGGTCATGCCTCCGTTCCTCACCGGCGGATCGATGATCACGACCGTCACCACCACCGAAGCCGAGTACCTGCCTCCGCCGCAGCGCTTCGAGGCCGGCACCCAGCGGGTGTCGCAGGCCGTCGCCCTCGCCGCCGCGGTCGACTACCTCTCGGCCGTCGGGATGCCGCGGATCGCCGACCATGAAGCCGCTCTCGGCCAACGCCTCGTCGATGGACTCTTCGGGATCGACGGCGTGCGCGTGCTCGGTGCGGGCATCGATCTGCCGCGCGTGGGACTTGCAAGCTTCGACATCCCCGGCATCCACTCGCATGACGTCGGGCAGTTCCTCGACGACCAGGGCATCGCCGTGCGGGTAGGGCACCACTGCGCGCAACCGCTGCACCGCCGCCTCGGCGTGACCTCGTCGACGCGGGCGAGTACCTACCTCTATTCGACAGAGGATGAGGTCGATGCCTTCATCGAGGGCGTTGCCGCGACGATCGAGTTCTTCGGAGTGCGCTCATGACCTCCAGCGACCTGCAGAACCTGTACCAGGAGCTGATCCTCGATCATTCCCGCACCCCGCACGGCTTCGGGCTTCGCGGCGAGGTGGAGGCGCAGTCGCATCAGCTGAACCCGACGTGCGGCGATGAGATCACGCTGCAGGTGCATCCGGCTCCCGACGGCACGATCGAGGCCATCGCGTGGGAGGGGCATGGCTGCGCCATCTCGCAGGCATCGGCGTCGCTGTTCGCCGAGCTGGTCGAGGGCATGACCGTGCCGGAGATCACCACCCGCATCGACGCGTTCCGTGAGGCCATGCGCTCGCGTGGCAAGATCGAGCCGGATGAAGAGCTGCTCGGCGACGCCGCGGCGCTCGGCAGCGTCTCGCGGTATGTCGCCCGCGTGAAGTGCGCGATGCTCGCTTGGGTCGCCGCCGAGGATGCCATCCGCAAGTTGCGCTGAGCCGCCGTACCGTCCTCTTCCCGACGTCCATGTGACGTCGTGTGTCGCTTCATGAACGAGCGTGTCATCATCGCGTGACCTGAGGTGCCCCGGTGCGGATGCTGGGGACATGAGCCACCTCGTCAGCGTGGCGCAGCTGATCCATCTGCAGCGCGCCGAAGAGCACGGCACCGGCCCCGTCGTGCGGCTGCTCGACGTGCGATGGCGACTCGATCGCCCTGAGGGACGGCCGGAGTATCTCGCGGCGCATCTTCCGGGAGCCGTGTATGTCGACCTGGAGCATGAGCTCGCTCGTCGCGGCGAGCCGGCCGAGGGACGGCATCCGCTCCCGGACACTGACGACCTGCAGCGCGCGGCGCGCGGGTGGGGTCTCGACGACGGCGACACCGTCGTCGCGTACGACGACAACCGCAGCGTGCCGGCGGCGCGCCTGTGGTGGCTGCTGCGAAGGTTCGGTGTGGACGTGCGTGTGCTCGACGGCGGCATCCGCGCCTGGGCCGGCGAGGGCATGCCGCTGGAGCGCGGTGATGTGCTTCCCGAGCCGGGGGGAATCACGTTCGCGGGCGACGCGGCGGGAGTGATCCTGCTCGATCAGGTCGAGGCGTTCCGCGACGGCGGTGTGCTGCTCGATGTGCGCACACCAGAGCAGTACAGCGGCGCGCACACCGCGACCGATCCGATCGGCGGGCACATCCCAGGGGCGGTGAACCTGCCCGCGATGGCGACGGTCACCGGTGACGGCCGGCTGCAGCATCCGGATGCACTGCGCCGCATCTTCGCCACTGCCGGTGTGGATGCCGGCACCGAGGTGGCCGTGTACTGCGGCTCAGGAGTGGCCGCGATGCACACGGCGCTCGCGCTCGAACAGTCCGGCATCCGCGCGCTCGTGTATCCGGGATCGTGGAGTCAGTGGTCGAACACCCGCGGGCAGCCCGTCGCCATGGGCATCCTTCCCGAGGGCAGGCTCACGAAGGTGTGATGTGCGCACGTCATCTTCCGTCATGCGGGAATAGCGTCGGAGGGGTCATGTTGCCACTGACATGACAACTCTAGGAATCATCGGTGCAGGGCACATCGGCAGTCAGGTCGCCCGTGCGGCGATCACGGCCGGATACGACGTCGTGATCTCGAACTCACGCGGACCGGAGACTCTCTCGGATCTGGTCGCAGAACTCGGGCCGAAGGCGAAGGCCGCGACAGCGGAAGAGGCCGGCGCCGCCGGCGACATCGTCGTGGTCACGGTGCCGCTGCACGCGCTCTCGAAGATCCCGGTCGAGCCGCTGGCCGGCAAGATCGTGCTCGACACCAACAACTACTACTTCGAGCGCGATGGTCGCGTCGAGGCTCTGGACAAGGGTGAGACGACCGTCTCGCAGCTGCTGCAGGAGCACCTGCCCACGTCGAAGGTCGTCAAGGCGTTCAACCACATCCGCTCCGGCGACATCACGACGGACGTGGCTGCGGCCGGGGCGCCGAACCGTCGCGCACTGGCGACCTCGAGCGATTTCCCCGAGGCCGTGGACTTCGTCACGACGCTCTACGACGAGCTCGGATTCGACACGGTGGATGTCAGCCCGCTGAGCGAGTCGTGGCGGGTCGAGCGCGATCGCCCGGCGTACGTCGTGCGTCAGACAGCGGCCGAGCTGGAGGAGAACCTGGCCAAGGCGAACCGCCTGCCCTGAGGCGCGAGGTCTGAGGCGCGAGGCGCGAGGCGCAAGGCTTGAGGCGCACCCGAATGGGATACCAAATCTGGTGCGAATCTCAGATGAGTGAGAGAATGCCCAAATGGGGGCGGAAAACGGAGAACTCGAGTCTGCGCGCGTGGCGCGGATGCTGCGGGACGATATCGTGCTGGGGCGCCGGTTGCCGGGCTCGCGGTTGGTGGAGAGGGATATCGCGGCGGAGCTGAACGTCTCGCGCCTACCAGTGCGCGAGGCGATCCGCTCTCTCGTCGGCGAGGGCATCGTCACCACCCGGCCGCGCAGCTGGGCGACGGTACGAAGATTCACCCGCAAGGACATCGAGGACCTCGCCGAGGTGCGACTCACGGTCGAGACGCTGCTGTTCGTGTACGCGGCGCAGCGTCACGACGCCGAAGGCCTGCAGACGCTGCTCGAACTGCTTGAGCGCGAAGAGCGCGCTGCGATCGCGGGCGAGGTCCACGAAGCGATGGCGATGGCAGAGAAGTTCCACGAGTACATGACGGTGCTGGCAGGCAACGAGATGTTCATGGAACTCGGGGCGGTCTTCGTCACCAGGTTGAGGTGGTTGTTCGGGAGGCACGAGGATCTGATGGCCGAGGCCGTGGAACATCGCGCGCTGTATGAGGCGATCCAGGCTCGTGACGTCGAGCTCGTGCGCGAACTCGTGACCCGCCACCTCGAGCTCGGTGCGCTCACTGCACTCGAGCGATTCGGAGTCGCCGGAGCGTGAGGCCGGGTGTCAGCCCACCGGTGTTGTCGTATCGGTGGCCTCTCGCAGCGAACCGCGCATCACACGCCAGTACCTGGCCGGCATCAGACGCGTCAGCACGTCGATCAGCCGGGCCTCTCGTCCGACCATCGTGCGGATGCTGCGCCGTTCGACTGCACGGATGATGCGCGCCGCGGCATCCGTCGGTTCGGTGTGGTACATCGCTGCCTGCGCAGATGCGGCACGCGCGGCGACTGCCGGATCGATCGCCGCGGCGTATCGGCCGTGCAGGATTATTCCCGTGCGCACGCCTGCAGGATAGACCGCGCCCACGGTGACCGTGCTGCCCTCGAGTTCGTGACGCAGTGCTTCGGAGAATCCTCTGACCGCGAACTTGCTCATCGAGTAGGGGATGCGTCCTGCGGGTGCTGCGAGGGCGTAGACGCTGGCGAGGTGCATGATGTGCGCGGCCGGACGGGATCGCAATGCCGGCAGCAGGGCCTTCGTGATCGAGACCGTGCCCCAGAGGTTCACGTCGACCAGCCAGCGCATCTCCTCCATTGTGAGCTGCTCAAGGCTCCCGAGCATCGACGATCCGGCGCACGTGATCAGTGCGTTGATCCTCGGGTGCGCGGCGGTCGCCTCGGCGGCGATCGCGGCGACGGCGTCATCGTCGCGCAGATCGATGACGTGGGTGGTCACGGTGCCGTTGCTTGCAGCGCCGGTCAGCTCGGCGGCGACGGCCGCGAGCGCCGGAGCGTTGTGATCGAGCAGCGCGAGGTGCACGCCTGAGGCGGCGAGCAACCGTGCGAGCTCCGCACCCATGCCGCTGGCGGCACCGGTGATCACCGTGGTGTTCCCGGCAAGGGTCAGCCGGCTCATGCATCCTCCTCCTGGCACGCTTCGGGTGCGCGCCGTTCGCTTCATCGCAGGTGGGGAGAACCTGTCGCGTTCTATTCTGGCCCCCTCCGGCGTCGGTCGGTGACGGTACGATCTCCAGAGGAGGTTGTGGTGGGACGAACTGCGGATGCTGTGGCCGAAGGCGTCGCCATCGGAACGGCTGCGGCGCGCCTGACGGTGAAGAATCGTATCCTCGTCGGCACGATCGCCCAGGGTGGCGTGTTCGACGCCGCGCGATACCTCGCCGACGCTCGCGAAGCGCTGCTGGCGATGGCCGACGAGTCCGCGCAGGCGGCCGAACGGGTGACCACGTGGCGCAAGCGCGCACGGGGGCGGCACTCCGATCCGTCGAGCACACACGACTACCGTGACCGCGATGTGCGCAATCTCCGCCGCCGCGCCAAGCAGTCGGCCGGCGTGGCCGAGAAGCTGCGGGCGATCGCCGAAGATCCCGAACAGCTCGGTGCTCTCGTCGAAGGCGCACGCGAGGCGGCATGGGCAGATGTGCGCAGCAACCTCGATCGCAGACTTCACGTCGAGGGCATGCGCCCCGACCAGGATCCCGACTATGCGGTCATGCGTGAGGCGCGGATGCAGGCGCTGCGGCTCGTCGATCTGCAGGCGCTGTCATCCGAGCGGCGCGCGCGGCGCAAGCGCGAGCAGGACGCCTGACGCCCGGTTTCGCGTTGGGGTGCTTCGTCATGTATTCTTGCTGAGGCCCACTTCGAGAGATGTGGGCCGAGATATGCGCCCGTAGCTCAATGGATAGAGCATCTGACTACGGATCAGAAGGTTAGGGGTTCGAGTCCCTTCGGGCGCACAGAGTGTGAATCCCCCGTCGCGAAAGCGGTGGGGGATTCGTCGTTGGCTGCGATGCATCAAGGGCAGGCGAGATCTTCGAGGTGACGGCGCAGCATGGCACGGATCTGGGCGGCGGAATAGCTTTCTGCACGCATCGCCATGTGGAAGGCCACCCCGTCGAGGAACGCATGCAGGCGCACGGCCTCGGTCGAGGCGTCGCGCGCCGGATCGACGACTCCCGCTTCGCGCAGACGGTGGATCACCTCCGTGCAGCCTCGATTGAGGAGTGTGTGAAGTTCTCGTACGCGAGCCTGCAGCCGCTCATTCGAACCTGCCGATGACGCGACGGTGAACCACAGACGCGCTTCCGCGAGACGCTCGCCATCGAGCGGGAGTGACTGCTCGAGCTGCACCTGAGCTGCTTCGAGAGGCGAATCCGGCAGGTCGAGCGCCTCGGCGCGGGCGAGCGCGCGCCCCAGGACGAACGTCCAGGTGAAGTCGAGCAGTTCGTCCTGCGACGGGAAGTAGTAGCGCAGCGCCGCCGGCGAACAGTTCGCCTCGGTGGCCACGCCCCGCACCGAAGCGGCCGCTATGCCGTCTCGCAAGGTCACGTTCCAGAACGCGTGTGCCAGTTCGGTACGACGAGCGGCATGGTCGACGATCTTCGGCATGGCGTTAGCCTATACGGCTGTACTATTTCTTTACCGTACAGGTGTGTGGTAACGTCGCGCGGATGAATATCACCGCACCTTCCCGTGAACCCGGACCCGCGTCGCGTCCGCCTCGCGCGTTGCAGTGGCTCGCCCTCGCCGTGCTCGCTCTGGTCGTCGTGCTCGTCGCTCTTCCCATCGCGATGTTCCTGGATCCGCAGCCGTACGCAGCATCGATCGAACGTTCCGAACCCGCGCTGGGGGCCGCCGCTGTCGCGAACGCCCTGCAGACCGTCCGCATCTCGACCGCGGTGGCGCACGGGGTGTACGCCGTCGTGGCCGTATGGCTGACGGTGAACGTGCTTCGGGGGCGGAACTGGGCCCGCATCACACTCACGATCGTGGTGGCAGGGGCAACTCTGAACAGCGTGACCTCTGCGTTGGCGGGACCTGAGTACTACCTCCCGGTGATCGTGGGTGACGTGCTGCATGTCGCGATCGTGTGCCTGCTCTGGTTCCCGAGACGGGTCCGAGAATTCTTCACTCGTCAGCGAATCGCTCGCGGCAGGACCAGAGCGTAGCCTGGAGGAGTGACTGCGTACGTCTCGGCTTTCGACTTCTTCTCCATCGGCGTGGGACCGTCGAGTTCGCACACGGTCGGACCGATGCGTGCGGCGCTCGACTTCGCTCGACGCCTGAGCGCCGGCGCTGTACTCGGCGACGTGGCGCGGGTGACCTGCACGCTGTACGGCTCGCTCGGGGCGACGGGCATCGGGCACGGCACACCGGATGCCGTCGTCGCGGGACTGCGCGGACTCACCCCCGAGACCTGCGAACCTGCAGAAGTGCGTTCGGCGTGGACGGAGTTCCCCGCGGGCGAAACGCTGCTCATCGGGGGGACGCATGCCATCGCGTTCGAGAAGGGCGACATCAGGTTCGCTCCGCGCACGCGGCTGCCCGGGCATCCGAATGCGATGACGCTCACGGCCCTCGGTGCCGACGGAAGCGCGCTGGCCGAGGAGACGTACTACTCCGTCGGTGGTGGGTTCATCCGCCGCGAGGGCGAGGACGCGCAGGTCAGCGCCGCACCTCTGCCGTTCGGCTACGCCGATGCCGCCTCCCTGCTTGCCCTCTGCGATGAGCACGGCTTCACGATCGCCGATGTCGCGCGCGAGAACGAACTCGCGATGCGCTCGGAGGAAGAGCTCGCCGCCGGCCTCGACGCGATCTGGGATGCGATGGCCGCTTGCGTGGACGCCGGACTGCACGCCGACGGTGTGCTGCCAGGCATACTCAAGGTGAAGCGTCGCGCCGGCGCGATCCGTGCGCAACTGGACGCCGTCGAGGCAGAGGGCGGCCGCGAGATCCCGGGCGAGTGGCTCGGCGCCTTCGCGCTCGCGGTGAATGAGGAGAACGCCGCCGGCGGACGGGTCGTCACTGCTCCGACGAACGGCGCCGCCGGCATCCTCCCCGCGGTCGCGATGTACTGGTGGCGGTTCCTCGCCGACTCCGGCCTCGGTTCCGGCAACGCCGTCACGCCTTACGGCGAACTGGTCGGCAGTGCCCTCCTCGGCTTCTCGCAGGGGGCCACCCGCGGGTCGTTGAGCGAGGACAGTTTCCACGGGTCGTTGAGCGAGCGCAGCGAGACGAAACGCGTTGAGCGAGCTGAAGGCGAGTCGAAACGGCAGAACACCGATCCCGGGCAGATCGCCGAGGCGAACCGTCGCCGCGGCATCCGTCGATTCCTGCTCACGGCCACCGCTCTCGGATCGCTGTTCAAGGCCAACGCGTCGATCTCCGGGGCCGAAGGCGGATGCCAGGCGGAGGTCGGATCCGCCTGCGCGATGGCCGCCGGTGGTCTCACCGCCGTGATGGGCGGTACCAATCGGCAGATCGAGAACGCCGCGGAGATCGCGATGGAGCACCACCTCGGCCTCACGTGCGACCCGATCGGCGGTCTCGTGCAGATCCCTTGCATCGAGCGGAATGCGATCGCGGCATCCACCGCGGTCACGGCCGCGCGCCTCGCGCTGCGCGGCGACGGCGAGCATTACGTGTCACTGGACGCTGTCGTCGAGACGATGCGCCAGACCGGGATCGACATGTCGACGAAGTACAAGGAGACGAGCGAGGGCGGTCTCGCGGTCAACGTCATCGAGTGCTGATTCACGGGTTCTCCGCGACGTCGCGAGCACAACTTCGGATGACGGATGCGACGCGCCGTACGTTCTGCGAGATTCGCGGCGTGTCGGATGCCACGTCCGAAGTTGTGCACGATCGCGAACGCGTGACCGGCTACTTCTGGGCGGCCCGGCGCTTCGTATGCCGGGTGGGAGCGGTCGACCAGGGGTCTTCCGGCCACGGATGCTTCGGGTACCGGCCGCGCATCTCCGCCCGCACCTGGGAGTAGGGACCGGCCCAGAACGACGCGAGGTCGTCGGTCACCGCGAGAGGGTGCCCGCCGGGGGAGAGCAGGTGGAACAGCACCGGCACCCGCCCGCCGACGAGGCGCGGGGTCTCCGCCCACCCGAAGCACTCCTGCAGCTTCACGGCAACGACAGGGCGAGCCGAGGGATCATCGATCGGCGGATACGTCACGCGGATCCGTGATCCACTGGGCACCTCGAGCCGTTCGGGCGCCAGGGTGTCGAGGTCCGCCGCCGCCGGCCATGGCAGCAGCCGTCGAAGCGCCGTGGCCAGGTCGATCCGCGCGGCCGGTGTGCCGGTGGCAAGTGTCGCCAGCTCCGGACCGAGCCAAGAATCGAGGGCACCTAGGAGCGCAGCATCCGACACATCCGGCCACGGGGAGCCGATCTCGCGATGCAGTAGCGCCAGCCGCCGCCGCAGCCCCTCCGCCGACTCCGACCACGTGAACACTCCGAGCCCTTGTTCCTCCAGCGCGCGTCGGATGGCATCCCGGCCACCGTCGCCGGCCTGAACCCGCACCGGAACGGATGATCGGACGATCGCGCCGATCCGGCGCTCGCGGCGGGCGACGACGCGCCCGTCCGCGAACTTCGCCTCGACGCGGTCGGTGATCAGATGGGTCGCCGCCTGTTCCGCCTGGCTCTCCGAGATGACCGCTGCCGAACGGATGACCGCCCCGGTGCCCGCCGCCGCTCGGCCCTGCGCTCGAGTGACGTCTGCCACCGCGAGCCACTCGGCACCAGCGAGTGGACCGGTCAGTCCCGCGCGGGTGCCGGATGCGAGCAGGAACGTCGCACCGCCGGCCGAATGATCGACGCGACGGGCGATCCGCTCGGGGAAGGCGAGAGCGATGATGAGGCCGGTCTGGTCCGATCCTCCTCGAACGTCGCCGGCGTGAGAGGTGAACTGCATGAGGCGACGAACCTCCTGCTCCCAGCGGCGCGCGTCGGGGCTTCGCCTGTTCCGCAGTGCGGTGAGCGTCGATGTCACGTCGCCGTCCGCGACGCGGAGCTCGCCCCCGATCAGCGCCACCACCTCGGCAGCCGCCGGCCCGCCGACCAGCGCGCCGCCGTCGCGGAGTGCGCGAGCGGGGCGCGGGTCGGTCGGGACGCGGGCGAGCTGTCGTCCGTCGTCGGTCGCCCGTCCGTCGGCGTCGATCGCGCCGAGTCCGTGCAGTACAGTCGTGGCGTCGTTCAGGCTGTCGGTCGGAAGCGGATCGACCAGTCGAAGCCCCGCTCCGCCCGGTGCGCCCCAGCAGGCGAGGAGCAGTGCGGCGTCGGTGAGATCCGTCGTTGCGATCTCCGGAGCCGGCCGCGCTGGTGCAGCGGCGAAGGTGCGTTCGTCGACGCAACGCACCACGACACCTGGCCCCTCACGGGTCGCGCGGCCTGCGCGCTGAGTCGCAGAGGCGCGGGATGTCGGGCCGGTGACGAGGCCGCTCATGCCCCGCCCCGCATCCCGTTGCGGTGCGCGGGACAGGCAGGTGTCGACGACCAGTCGAACGCCGGGAACGGTCAGCGATGATTCGGCGAGCGAGGTCGTGACGATGATCCGGGCGGGGTCCGCCGGCCCGCGGCCGCCGATGACGGCATCCTGCTCGGCGGCGGGGACCTGGCCGTGCAGCTCGCGGACGTCGAGCTCGGGGGCGAGATTCCGGATGCGGCGAGCGATCTCTGAGACCTCGCGCGCACCAGGTGCGAACACGAGGGCGTCGGCCTCGGGAGTGTTGCCTGCCAGGCCGCGATGCGAATCGACGGCGGTGCGCGCGACGTGGTCCAGGAATGCCCAGGTCACGCCGCGTTCGTCCAACCGCGCCGAAGGACTCGGGGCATATCGCACATCGAGCGGATGCGCGGGAACCGTCTGGGTCACGATCGGGGTGGGCGCGGCATCCGTGCCGAGGACTGTCGCAAACCGATCGGCATCGAGCGTCGCCGACATGGCGATGACCACGAGGTCGTCGCGCAGCTCGCGCACCTCGCCGAGCAGACCGATCAGCAGATCCGTCTCGAGCGCCCGCTCATGCACCTCGTCGATCACGACCGCGCCGACACCGTCGAGCCCTGGATCGTCGAGCAGGCGGCGCAACAGCACACCGGCGGTGACGAACTCGATCAACGCGGAGCGCTCCACCTGGCGCTCGCCGCGGACGGTGAATCCGACACGGGAGCCGATAGGCGATCCGTCCAGCTGCGCGAGTCGTCGGGCGGCGGCGCGAGCGGCGACGCGGCGGGGCTGCGTCACGATCACGCGACCGGAGACGCGACCGGCGATGATCGGCGGGACGAGCGTCGTCTTGCCCGTGCCAGGGGGAGAGCTGACGACGACAGAGGTGCTGTGGTCGAGCGCCGTGCTCAGATCGTCGACAGCGGACGCGAATGCGAGTCCGCGGCCGATCCTCGACAGGTCGAACGGGGCAACGGTCATCTCTCCAGTCTCTCGCGTCGCTGCCCGGCGTCGTGCAACAGGTTCTGCGTGAGACCCCACGGCGGGGTTGGGGTCTCATGCAAAGGGTGGTGTGGCTGTGGACGGCGCTGCGGGACGCAACATGCTGGGCGTGAGATACCACGCAGGGGATGGGGTCTCACGCAGCGAGTGGTGCACGGCGAATAGAGCGACGGCAGTGAGCGGATGGTGAGCGCACATCGGCGCGTAGGCTGAGCGACATGGCCACGGTGAGGCGGCGCGGGCGCCCGCGCGGAGAGACGGATTCCCGCGAACGGATCATCTCGGCCGCTGTCGACGAGTTCGGCGAGCACGGCTACGACGGCTCGACGATCCGCGCGATCGCCACCCGCGCCGGTGTCGACAGCGCGCTCGTGCACCACTACTTCGGCACCAAAGCCGACCTGTTCGCGGCCGCCATGGGCATGCCGATCCGGCCGGACGTGGCGATCCCGGAGATCCTGGCAGGTCCGCGTGACGAGGTCGGCGAGCGCGTGGTGCGCTTCGTTCTGCAGGCGTTCGAGCAACCCGAGGTGCGCCGCCGTGGTGTCGCCCTGATGCGCGCAGCGATCGGCAGCAAGCTCACGACTCCAGTGTTGGCGGGGTTCCTCTCGCGCGAACTGCTCGGGCGGATCGCGCGCGCACTCGATACGGATGACGCGGCACTGCGCTCGACGCTCGCGGCGTCGCAGATCGCGGGTCTTCTGATGGCGCGCTACGTGCTGAAGCTGCCGCCGATCGCGGATGCCGAGGTCGACGAGCTCGTGACGCGGATCGGCCCCACTGTGCAGAGGTATCTCTTCGACTGACCGCTGTTCGACTGACCGGGGGCTTGACGCCGCAGCATCCGAAGCGCACAATTCATCACATGATGAATAAATCGAGCGTTGAGGTGTCGCAGCTGCGCGTGCGACGCGGGAAGGTGCGCGTCTTCGACGGCGTCGACGTGTCGATCCCGCGCGGACAGATCACCGGTCTGCTCGGCCCATCAGGTTGCGGCAAGACCACCCTGATGCGCTCGATCGTCGGGGTGCAGCGCGTCGAATCCGGCACGGTGACGGTGCTCGGCGAACCCGCCGGATCGCGCGTGCTGCGGCACCGCGTCGCCTACGGCACTCAGGACGCGTCGGCGTACGACGACCTGACCATCCGGCAGAACCTCCGCTACGTCGCGACGCTGCTCGGCGCGCCACGCGATGCCGTCGACCGCGTGATCGCCGACGTCGGGCTCACAGGGCAGGCGGATCAGCTCGTATCCTCACTCAGCGGCGGCGAGGGCAGCCGCGTGTCGCTCGCCATGGCGCTGGTCGGATCTCCGGAGCTCGTCGTACTCGACGAGCCGACCGTCGGCCTCGACCCGGTGCTGCGCGCGGAGCTGTGGACGCAGTTCCGTGGTCTCGCCGAGCGCGGAGTGACGCTGCTGGTGTCGAGTCATGTCATGGATGAGGCGCTGCGCTGCGACCGGCTGCTGCTCATGCGTGCAGGCCGCATCATCGCCGACACGACCCCGAAGGGGCTGCTCGCCGATACGGGAGCGGAAGATCCGGATGCTGCCTTCCTCGCCCTGATCGAACGGGATCAGCAGCACCATCTGGATACGCGCAGATCGCGCCGCGAGGAGACCGGAGAATGAACGGCATCCGGCTCTTCGCCACCGCGGGGCGCGTGCTTGCGCAACTGCGGCACGATCCGCGGTCCATCGCGCTCATGCTCATCGCGCCGAGCCTGCTGGTCGGCCTGTTCGCGTGGCTCTTCAGCGATCAGGAGGGCGTGTTCGACCAGTTCGGCGGGCCGATCCTCGCGCTGTTCCCGTTCATCGTGATGTTCCTGATCACCTCGATCACGACACTGCGTGAGCGTCGCTCGGGAACGCTGGAGCGGCTGATGACCACGCCGCTGGCGAAGAGCGACTTCATCCTCGGCTACGCACTGGCGTTCGGTCTGATGGCGCTGCTGCAGGCCGTGATCACCGTCTCGTTCGCGGTGTGGGTCTGCGGGCTGGAGACCGACGGCCCGCTGTGGCAGCTGGGGTTGGTGGCGGTCGTGGACGCCCTGCTCGGGACCGCGCTCGGACTGCTGGCGAGTGCCTTCGCACAGACCGAGTTCCAGGCCGTGCAGTTCATGCCGCTGCTCGTGTTCCCGCAGATCATCCTCGGCGGACTCTTCATGCCGCGCGACCAGATGCCAGACGTGCTGCACGCGATCTCGGACTGGCTGCCGCTGAGCTACGCGATCGACACGATCAACGCCGTCTCCGCGGGAGACGAGGGGTGGGACGTGTTCGGCCCGCTGTTGATCGTCGTCGCGTTCATGCTGGGCGCGCTGGTGCTGGCATCGCTCACTCTGCGCCGGCGCACCCCGTAGACGCGAACAGAAAGAGCGGATGCCGCGGCCGATGTGGCACGCGGCATCCGCTCTTCGTCTGCCGACTACTCGGCCGATGCGGGCGGGGGCGGGGGAGCGGCAGCCGAGTCGGCCGCCTTCGCCTTCGGTTTCTTCGCCGGAGCAGGAGCCTGGGCATTCGAGATGCTCTCTCCGATGCCGCGGCCGACGGCCTGACCCTGGATGATCGCGGCGAGATCGAGGCCGGTGGCCGAACTCACGCTGTCGAACACAGACTTCAGCGCCTTCGCACTGTCGGCGCCGACGACATCCGAAGCGCCGTCGTTGCCGGAACCGCCGATGATCGAGACGCTTCCGATCGTGGCGTACCCCTTCGCGAATTCGCTCATGATGTTCGGCAGCACGTCGAGAACGCGCTGGGAGAGGAACGCCTCCTGGTTGGATGCGATGGCCTTCGCCTCTGCCTCGAGCGCGGCCGCACGTGCGTCACCCTCGGCGCGGATGGCGTCTGCCTCCGCGTTGGCGCGCAGACGGCGGGCCTCGGCTTCTGCCTCGGCCTGTGCGCGCAGCGCGTCGGCGTCACCGGTGGCCTTCGCGACGGCGGCCGCCGCTTCACCGTCGGCGCGGGCACGGTCGGCCTGGGCCTGCTGCTCGGCGATGCGGGTGCGGGCCTCGGCCTGCTTGACCTGCTCGATAGCACCGGCCTCTGCGGCCCGTTCACGTGTGTAGAGCTCGGCCTGGGCGCGGGTCTCTGCCTCGTAGCGCTGGGCGTCGGCGACACGCTTGACGTCAGCATCCAGCTGCGCTTGACGGTTCTCGGCCTGCTGTTGCAGCACGGCCTGCTGCGCCTGCTCGCGGGCGAGGTTCTCTGCCTGCTCCGCCTCGGCGCGAGCTCGACCGATGCCGGCGTTGGAGTTGGCCGTGTTCGTGTCGAGAGCGGTCTGCTCGATCAGATTGGCTTCTTGGTTGGCGATGTTCTTCTGGTTGATCGCGCGGTCGGCGTTGGTCTGCGAGATCTCGGCCGACTGGCGCTTCGCCTGGATCTCGGGGGCGCCGAGGGACTGGATGTAGCCGACCTTGTCGGTGATGCCCTTGATCTGGAAGGAATCGAGGATGAGGCCCTGTTCGGCCAGATCCTGCGAGACGTCGGCGGCGATCTGGTCGGAGAACTTCTTGCGGTCGCGCATGAGTTCGACGACTGAGAGGGTGGCGACGATGCCGCGGAGCGCACCTTCGAGCTGCTCGGTCGTGAACTGCTCGATAGCGGCATCCTGCGAGGCGAATCGCTCGGCGGCACGGCGGACGTACAGGGGATCGGAGCCGATCTTCACGATCGCGACGCCGTCGACGTTCAGCGTGACGCTGTCCAGGGACTGCGCCTCGGCGTTCAAGGAGACCTGGCGCGAGCGCAGCGAGATGATCTCGTGGCGCTGGGTGATGGGGTTGACGAGAGATTTGCCGTTCACGATCACCGTGACGGGCGAGTCGACGCTCTCCGAACTGCTCGTGCCATCCGCGTTCACGATGGCGCGTTGCACCTTCTGCTTGCGACCCGATATGACGAGCGCCTCATCGGCGCGCGCGACCTTGATCCAGCTGCGCGCGAACAGCAGCACGATCAGCCCGACCACGATCAGTACGACGACAGCAATGCCGACGAGAATCAGAATGCCGACAGCTCCGGCGATCTCCATGAAAGTTCCCTCCCTGCCCCCGCTTCTGCGAAGGCTGCTTCTGCATCGACTATGTCAGAGATCGACATGTCGTCGAAGGGGAGGAATGCCGTCAGAGGCCGCGGAGCTTCTCAGTGAGTGCGTGCAGCGTGCGCAGTTCGTCGTCGTCGAGCTTCGACATGCGTTGCGCGATCGAGCGCCCGTGGACGGTCGCGACTGCGCGGAACGCACGGGCGCCGTCTTCGGTCGCACGGATCAGTGCACCCCGGCCGTCTTCCGGGTCGGGGCACTTCTGGATCAGTCCGCGCGCGACCATCCGGTCGACGAGCCGCGAGACGCTCGGCTGGCTGATGAGCATGTTCGAGGTGACATCGCGGAGTCGCGCTGTCATCTCGGGTGAACGGACGACCGTGAGCAGCACGTCGTACTCGGCCTGCGTGATCGCGGTGCCGTCGAAATCAGCGGCCATGGCCATGAAGAGTTCGTGCTGGGCACGGAAAAGGCTCTCCCAGGTCTCGAGCGCCAGCTTGCGATCCGTCATGAATACAGATTAGTAGGAATGGTGAAGGGCCGGTCGGAGAGGCTCCCGACCGGCCCTTGTCCCTTGCACCAAGAGTGTCCTGCAATCACATGCGGTGGATGCCACAGCAAACATTCACCGTGTGATCACTGTATAACGGGGCGGTAACGAATGCAACGGTTTGGTCACGGAAATTTTGGCGCGGTTCGAGTGTCCTGTCTCACTCGAGTTGGCAAAATCTCATTCGAGTTGACGGCCGTCTCATTCGACCTGGCATATCTCACCCCAGTTGGCACGACGCGGCGTGTCTACAACAGGCGGCCTCTCACGGAGGCGTAGCTTGCGTTGCAAGTCGGGACCGCTCCACGGAACCCCCGCGGAACACCGGGCCCCGGTTGGGAGCTCCGCCGTGACTCTAACCACTGATTGGCTTGCCGCGCTCGATGGCACGAACGCCCTTGATGCCGCGATCCGGTATTCGCTGCACGGATTTGAACTCGAGGTCGACTCTTCGGACGCCGCGGGAATCTCTTTCGAGGATGCGGATCAGGTCCGATCGTTCGTCTCGTACCCGCAGAAGCGGAATTTCGAGGGCAGGTTCTGGCTTTCCTCGACCGACGAGCACGTCCCGTTCGAGTCGTTTTGGGAGCGAGCCTTCTTGGCAACTCTAGATAGGACGGGCACTGCACGAAGCGTGATTGCCCAACCTATGTGGATCGATTGGCGTAGCACCCGACGATCTCACGCCCCGGACTACTTCGTACGTCGCGACGACGGAAGTGCTCTGTTGGTCGACGTGCGCGAACGGTCGAGGATCAAACCACTTGATGCCGCCAAGTTCGAGCTCACTCGTCGGTTGGCGGCAGCGCTCGGATGGGACTACCTCGTGTTCGACTCCCTTCCGGGCGCCACGCAAGAGAACCTTCGATTCCTCCTCCGCTACCGAGACCCGATCTGGCTCGATGGTATAGACCTCACGAAATTGCCGTCGAACGGTTCGATGTCTCTCGGTGCACTCGTCAGAACGCTCGGCGACGCCACGCATTCGGCACGGGGCGCCGCATACGCACTTGTCTGGCTCAACCGCGCCAGAGCGGACCTGGGCCGCCCCCTGTCCATGGCGTCGACCGTGCACTTCGGGTCTGAGCGATGATTGTCCACCCCGGGGATCTCCTCCGATGGCGCGGTGAAGATCACCACGTGGTGCTCGTGCGTCCGTCGTACCTGACCCTTCGCCCAGTGGACGGCGACGACGACATCGAGGTTCTCGCCATCGACCTGCAAGTCGAGGCAGAGCCGGCGACAGCACGGACAGTCGCCGAGGTCTTGGACCTTCGAATTCTCGATGAACTTGAACCACCCGACCGCAAAGTCGTCGACGTCTGGCTCGACGAGCTCGATCGGTATGCCGACCTCATAGACAAGGGCATTCTGCAGGCTGACGCATCGAAGATCATCATCGAGAACGTCAACCGTCGACTCGGCACCGACTATTCGCCGCGCAAGGTTCAACGTCAACGCGCGGCACTGGAAGCCTCCGGGGTCGGCGGCCTACTCGATGGGCGACGCTTCGGGCTCGCCAACATGCCGCCCCGCGCCTACGATGCTCGCCTCGTAGAAGCGTTCGCACACGTGGTCGGCGACCAGACCCGAAAATCCACCGGGACCGGGACACGGGTGATCTGGCTCGCCTTGCGGGAGCTCGAACAACGCCACGGCCCTGGCGTCGTCCCGGTACCGAGCCGAGCCACACTCTTTCGGCTTTTGGGGGAGATTGAGGGAGGCAGGTACACCTTCGGCAGCGCGCGAACCCGGCGCACCAAAGCAAACCAACCGTCGCATATGTTCGGGAACCGAGTAGGTGTCAGGCCTGGTGAGCAGGTACTGATCGACACCACCCCAATGGAAATCATGGTCGAATGTGACGGCCAGTCCGTGCGGCCTGACCTGACGATTCTCCTCGACGAGGCGTCCCGCAGCGTGCTATCGGCCATCGTGACAGTCGGCACCCGAAGCATCGACCTGGTGGTCGTACTCGCTCGTGCCCTCGTTCCGTACGCATTCCGACCTGAGGGAGTCCGAGCAAACCGCCGCGCCACGTCGGAAGCCTGGATAGGAGAGGACGAGCTCCTAGCTCAACGGTTCGAACACGCCAGGGACGCGCAGGCGTATATCTTCCCGGAAACCATCACCACAGACCACGGATCCGCCTATGTCTCACGCCACTTCACTGACGCCTGCCGATCCCTCGGCATCTCTCTCACTTTGGCCGCAAAGTACACGCCGACGCACAAGGCCAAGGTCGAGAAGATGTTCGACACGATCAAGGTCCTGTTCACCCAATACGCCATCAGCTTCCTCGGCGAAAGCCCTGACATGCGAGGTGACGAGTCGATCTCGACCAGCGAACTTCTCACCCTGGAACAGTTGCAGGAACTACTCGAAGACTGGATCGCAGTCGCTTGGCAAAACCGTCCTCACAGTGCGCTTCGAGATCCGCGGAACCCGAGACTGAAGTTGACCCCCAACCAGATGGTTGACGCTTTCCGAGAAATCGCGCCTGAGTTCCACGTACCTCTGGACGCCGATCGATACCTGGCCATGCTGCCCACAAGGTGGCGCACAGTGCTGCCGTACGGTATCAACCTCGATCTCCGGATCTACGACTCCGAGGCCCTCAGCGCAATCCGCAACGTACGCTCTCGACACCGCAACCACGGCGGCAAGTGGCCGATCCATGTTGACCCTTACAACCCCATGACCGTTTGGATAGAAATTGGAGATTCCTTCGTTCCGCTCACCTGGCGTTCGCCGCACAACGGTGCGCCCATGGCAAACGAGGTCTGGCGCGTGGCCCGGGCGCAGGCGGCCACCCGGGGTGAGGAACCGAGTCAGGACGACCTCAATGAAGTCATGCGTCGCTTCATGAACACCGGCAATAAGCCGCTCACCGCACGCGAAAAGAAGCGCGAGAAATCAAACGCGTCCGACCTGCTCGGGATCACAAACCAGATCGCGAAAACCAACTTTCAAGAGGCGACCGCTGAGGCCGCGACCTCCGCGGATAGCGGTATCGCCCCCACGACTGTCCACGACGACAAGAAGCCCATCTGGCCGGTGGCCCCGCCCTTCGGCTTCACGCGACAAACAGAAGGCGGATAGCCATGTTTGACGACCTGCTGACCGACTTCGACTTCGATGCCCCCACCGTCAACTTCGAATACACGACGAAGGAGGGTTGGCGAGAGTTCGTTGAGTTCGAGGCGGATCAACCGGTTCCTTGCAGCATGCGCGAGTACGACGCGATGGCCTCTTCTGACCGCGCGCTCTACAACATCGCCCGGGAAAGATTCATGTCCGTCGGCGCGCGAATCTCCACCCCCTCGCTACGTAGCTTCGCTGCCGCAGCTCGTAACGCCATGGCCGACAACCGTTCACCGGACGCCAGCAAGTCCGGTGTGATTATCTCTGGCCGCCCCAGCATGGGCAAGACCACCGCGGTCCAGGAGTTCGGCCGCGCATTCGAGCGGGCACGCCGCGCCAGAAGTATCCAAAAGAAGCGAGATCTGATTCCCGTCGCCTTCGCCCAGGTGCCGACCCACGCGACAGAGAAGACAATGATGAAGAAGCTCGCTGACTTCTATGCACTTCCCTACTCGCAGACGGCCTCCTACGAGACCCTCCTGGCTCGCGTCTGCAACGTAATGCGGGAATGCGCGACGGAGATCGTCATCATCGATGACATCCATCGACTCGACCTTCGATATCACGCGAACGAGGGAGCGGCCGACGCCCTGAAGGAATTGTCTGAACGGTTCCCTGGCACGATGATCTACGCCGGAGTAGACGTCGCACGCAACGGGCTGTTCTGGGGTTCACGCGGAGAACAGATCATGGCGCGATTCGAGACCGTGCAGTTCGACGAGTACGACATTGCGACCAACGAAGGCGCCGCCGTATGGGGCAGGATCCTCGCTGAGCTGGAAACGTCACTCTGCCTCATCGATCAACCGGAGGGCGATATCTTGAGGATCGCGGCCGAACTCCGCGACATCTCACGCGGATCGCTGGGGCGCATGGCCAAAGCAATCCGCCGCTGCGCCCGCGATGCGATACACGATGGATCAGAACGACTGGACCTGGACAACCTCCTGGTTGTGCTCGCGACCATCCGAAAACTAGAAGACCGCGTCGCCGACGAGGCTGGAACAGGGGCGAAACGCCGCAGAGGTCGGCGGGAAAAAGTCCGGCAATGAGGGCACTGCCCGCGCCCGTGCGAGCATTCCGGGGCGAAACAGTCGCGAGCATCTATGCCCGTCTCGTCACCCGCAACGCACTGACACCCGGAGAACTCTGGACCGCCATACGGAAGTCGCAGCGGGGGCTTCCGTTGCGGACAACACCGGAGGCCGTGCCTCGAGTGGTCGCACAGCTCGCCGGTTTGCCCGCGAACTGGTTCGACGAGGATGACACCAGGAGCCGACTTTTCACCCGTTGCATGCACAGCGGATGGGCCCACTCGCAATGCGCAACCTGTGCTGCGCTCCCCAAGCCGCTCACGATGTGTCGACGCTGCGCGGGTGGCGCGCACGTCGAAGTCCAGTCCCGAGCTGGCGCCTTCTGCGCACGCCACGGACGTTGGCACTACGACGGACGCGACGACGGCATTGGGACCCGAGCCGCATATGCACGCGCGGAAAGATGCCTGACAGGAACTCTATGGGCGCGCGGGATCGGCCTCGACACGGGTGAGCTCGAGCTCGCTTGCGAACTCATCTCGACCTACCGTGGACTTGTCGACCGCGATAGCTCCGACCGCAGTGCAGACCAGCGCCTGCGCGACTTCTATCCTGACGCCGTCGAACTGACCGCATTCCTCACGGCGCCTTGGGCACAGGCGTTCCTTCGCAACAGACAGATCGGACACCTGCCCGTCGCCGCAATGGTCGAGGCAAGTGCGGCGGCAGTCGCGTCGAGATCTCGGAGCAGGCTCAGTTCCGTGCGTGAGACGTTCCTGGCGTCCGGTCGCGAACTGCGACTGGGCGAATCAGCGACGAGGCCCCTGCGGCACGGCCGTTCCGTTGAAATGGGGACGCTTGGCATCCTGGTCCGTGACAGTGTTCCGCGCATTCGAGCTGTCTTTCTGCGCCATGACGATGCCCGTCGTCCACTGACGGCGGGGCGCGGCCGACCTCCACGCCGTCAATAGACGCGATGCGCACCCTGCCGATCTACGTCGAACCGGTGCCCGCCGAGACCATCAGCGGGTATATCGGACGCCTAGCCGAGAGCCATTGTCTGGAAGTCGGCGAAATCCGTCGCGCGCTGATTCGGGAGGCGGGACGGTCAACGTGGAGCGACAGTGATCCACGTGTCGCGGTCGCGCTAGCCCGGCTCTGCGGCTTGCCGGATGATGCCCTCGAGGTGTCTTTCGAAGAGCACGGGATGTGGACTCGCTGCGGTCATCCGCGCTGGGTGCCACAGAAGTGCTGGCGGTGCCGCACGCTTGCCGAACCACACGCTGCTTGCGCAGAATGCGCCGGCGGATTCACAACCACTACCAGAGCGAGAACCGGACCTCTCTGCCTGATGCACAGTCGCTGGACCCTACGGGGTCTGGCCGTCAAGCTCCCCGCCGGGACGTACATGAGTCAGGCGGAACGGAACCTGCGTGGACCCCTGTGGGAACGTGGCATCGCAATACATACCGGCGAATTCAACCTCGCGGCCGCAGCGATACTCGCATGGGCCCAAGGAAACGATGGTGGCACATTCCTCGAAGAGCGCGCCCAACGGTTCGGCTTAGCTGGCCCCGCCAGCTTCGAGGAAGTGATGCTATGCGGCTATCCCGAAGTAGTGAGAATCGTCGAGGTCGCCATGAGCCCACGGATACTTCGCGGCGTCCTCCAAGTGTCGCGATCGGCGCTGCCACAGATCGACGGCTTCGCAAACGTCATCGCAAACACGCTTGGTGCAACCGTAAACGACAGTCTTCACGACTGGGCTGGTGCGGTCATCGGTCACGCGCACCGTGCGGTTCTCTACGCTGCTGGGCTCAGACGAACCAAGAGCGCCAAGAACGCGCTATGCCCGCAAGATCGCGCGCTAATCGTCGCTTCGGGCACGAAACGGGCATGCCTGCTGCGGCACGTCTCGCCACGAATACTGGACGGACTCAGGCGAGGCCATACTGAGGGCACGTCTCGACTGAGCGTGACCCGAAGATTTCCCCTGGAACCAGATGAGTTGGCGCTGCAGTGACTTAGCGGCTTCGAAGATCGGGGGCGTCTCCCGGAACCAGATCCGCCAGCGAAGTCCCGAGCACCTGCGAGAGAGCGAGGACGGTGCGAAGCGTCGGGTTCGCCGGAGATCCGGGGCGAGACTCGCCCTTTTCGTACTTCTGGTACGTGTAGCGCGTGAGGCCGGCGCGGTAAGCGACATCCTCTTGACTCAGTCCGGCGCGCTGGCGCGCGGAACGAAGCGATGTCGCGAAGCGTTGCGAATACACGCTCCACTCCGCTTCAGTCTTGTCGTTCCGTCGAGGCACCTAACCAGCGTCGCGAGTAGGAGCAAGTGGTGTGGCCTAATCGGTATGGCATAATTTGGAAGGCCATACGAAACAATCTCGTCCTCGTCGGATCGCTCCGCCATTCCCTGCACGTGTGCTGCCCATCCCGATAAAAAGCGGTCGCATCCCGGGGTAGGCCCGTGCATGCGACCGCGAATGCGATGGTTGAGATGGGCGAGTCATATCCAGTCTGGTGGCAGGGCATAGCAGCGCCCCCACCCGCCGCATGGGTTTACGTTTTCGAGGAGTTCACCGGCGACGACACCGCTGAACAATGGGCGCTTGCCGCGGCGATCTTCGTCGCTCAGACGCGCCGGCGTACTGCTGCTGGACCGACTTACGCGGAGCTGTTCACGCATCTGCTCCCAGACACCGGCGGTCTCCCTGGGCCGATGCCGCGGAGCCTTGATTTCATCGAGCGTAGGCGAGCAGTCGCGGGGTTTCGTGGCCAAGCCGCGATCGAGTGGCGGAGGCGAGGAATGATCAGCTTCGACAAGGGAGTCATGCGCAGCCTTCGTGTCGGGCGTGAGTTTCGCGAACGGTCACGGCGACGGCAGCAGACTCGCGCAGGGGTGATCGCGGGAAACAAAATCGACGTATCTGCGATGTCGGTGCTTACCGATATCGATGAAGGTGTGAGATGAAGGGAGAGGCAAGATGCTCGGATACTCAGCGACTGTGTACCAAGTCGCGCCAGGCGTTGGTGATGCGAAATTCGATCGGATCCGCGAGGTTCCGTATCGGCAGGTGACGACATACTTCCAGACGCTGGCTGCCGAGACGCTCGCCGACGTCCCGTATCGAACGTGGGTCGATCATCTCCTCAAAGCTTCCGAGGAAGGAAGAGCGAGAATGCTGCACGGCGGTGGATACCCGTTCCTCTTCCACGCGCAGGGCCGAGACATCAAGAATGACTTCGCGGCCTCCGGCGTCGAAGCCATCGCCGACCTCGATGACGAAAAGTGGTACCTCGTCGAGGCGTGGGATCAGAGCTGACATGGAGGAGAACTACCCGCCGGAGGTCCAACGGATCGTCGCTCGCATCGAGCCCAGCTGGCTCGCAGCCGTTGACGTAAGCCCGGGCTGGTACCCGCTCCTCGGACGTCTCGACGAGCGGCTGTCATCGATCGCGCCGGCGTACGTCGTGCAGCAGGTCAAGTCGAAGTTCGGGTCGCTGAGCTTCTACGCCAGAGCCTCTGAGGACCCGTACGACTACAACGAAGAGTTTCACGAGGCGATCCGAGCCGCGGAATGGGAGAGCATCGAGACTTGCGAAGAATGCGGCGCGCCAGCACGGACCTACACAATCCGAATGTGGGTGTGGACCCTTTGTGGTGATCACGCCCGGGAGAGGGCCGCCTCGCGGGCGTGATCTTCGACGGTGCTAGGCGCAACGTTACGATCGGGGCTCCAGATGTTCGTCTAGGAAGTCCCGGATGCAGTCGATGTCGGCGACCGTGAGTCCGACGAACTTGTCGGGCACCACAACGAACGAAGGAACTTCCGTCATTCCGGTCAGCCGGCTCACCGCATCGTCTGGCGCCCGATCGTCTGCCCATGCGACCGCGCTGGTGTTTGACCTCCGAACATAGGAGATCAGGCTTTGCATCCGCCATCCCTCGTTTGGCCAGTTTTGCCACGGTACGTATGCGCCGTCGAGTTTGCCCCGTAACGGTCCTTGGATCAGCCACCTGACCTGATCATGCGACCAGGTTGTCAACCAGGCGACCTGAACGCGGGGGTGCAAGGTGAGCGCCTCCAGAGCATCGACGACCTCGTCGCTGACAGCCATCCACGAGTGCCAACCAGGTGCGGTGCGCTGGCTCTCTTGCTCATGATCGTGATAGATCCTCGCGATCGTGCCGTCGACGTCCAGCGCGATCAGGACTCCGCGGGCCCCGTCAGAGGCGTGCAACACGATGGGTGCCTTCCAGTCGCTACGGCGTTCAATAGCTACCTTGAATGTATCGGTGCAGCACGCGAGATGCGACCGAGCCAACTGATTTGGTTGTCGATACTCGAGATCGTCAGCGCGGTCTATTCGGCGTATTCTGACGTGCGCGATCGCGGAGCGGGGTGGATTTAGAGCAGCGTCATTTCACCGGATCAGACGACCGATGGCTTGAGATGCTTCCCGAATCTTGTCCTCGGCGGTGTCTCTGCCGGCGCGGACGGCGTCGGTGACGCAGTGGCGGAGGTGGTCTTCGAGGAGCCCGACGGCGATGCTTTGCAGGGCGCTGGTGAGGGCTGAGATTTGGGTGAGTATGTCGATGCAGTATTGCTCTTCTTCGACCATGCGGTGCACGCCGCGTGCTTGGCCTTCGATGCGTTTGAGGCGGGCGAGGTAGCGGGATTTGTCGGTGATGTAGCCGTGCTCGCCGTGGTCACACGAGGTTGCAGGCGCGATGACGTTGGTCATCATCTTCTCCGGATTCGACATGGTCATCGGTCGAGGATGGCGCGGGTCGTGGTCTCGGGACGAAGGTCCAGGCGGCGCAGCAGCTGGGCGTTGAGGGCGACGACAATTGTGGACAGCGACATGAGGACCGCGCCGACCGACATCGGCAGCACGAACCCAATGGGGGCGAGGACACCGGCCGCGAGGGGGACGGAGATGAGGTTGTAGCCCGCAGCCCACCAGAGGTTCTGCTTCATCTTCCGGTACGCGGCACGGGACAGTTCGATCACCGAGAGCACGGAGCGGGGGTCATCGCTGGCGAGGATGACGCCAGCCGAGGCAATCGCAACGTCAGTGCCGGCCCCGATTGCGAGCCCGACATCGGCTTGGGCGAGGGCGGGGGCGTCATTGACGCCGTCGCCGACCATCGCGACCTTCCGACCTTCTCGCTGGAGCTCCTGGACCTTCGCGGCCTTGTCTTCTGGGCGCACGCCGGCGAAGACCCGATCGATGCCGAGATCTTGAGCGACGGCGTGTGCGACCGCTTCGGCATCGCCGGTGATCATGACCACTTGCACGCCGAGGACGTGTAGGGCGTCGACCGCTTCGCGCGACTCCGACCGCACCTCGTCGGCAAGCTTCAGCGCACCGATCACTCGTCCGTCTTGAATGACGTGGAGGATGATGGCGCCGTCCGTGCGCCAGGTGTCGGCGATGGGGAGTTCGTCCGCGCTTTCCTCCGCGAGAAGGTGTGGTCCGCCAACGCGGACCGTGGTGCCGTCGACGGTGGCGGTGACACCAACCGCGGGAGACGAGGTGAAGTCGTGGCTTCCGGGCACCGTGAGGTTCTTCTCTGCGGCGGCGCGGACGATCGCTTTCGCCAGAGGGTGCTCACTGTCGGCTTCCGCGGCGGCCGCAAGGGCGAGAACCTGGTCGGGGTCGCCTCCATCGGTGACCGATACTTCGGAGATGCTGGGCTCGCCCTTCGTGAGGGTGCCGGTCTTGTCGAACAGCACGGTGTCGACGGTGCGCATGCTTTCCAATGCCAGACGGTCTTTGACGAGCACACCGCCGCGCGCGGCGCGCTCGGTCGCGATGGACACGACCAGCGGGATGGCCAGTCCGAGTGCGTGGGGGCAGGCGATTACTAGGACGGTGATGGTGCGGATGACGGCGGCGTCGGGGAATCCCACCAGTGTCCATACGAGTGCGGTGATGGCGCCTGATCCGAGTGCGAACCAGAAAAGCCATCCGGCGGCGGTGTCGGCGAGGCGTTGGGCACGGGACGATGAGCTCTGCGCTTCGGTCACCAGACGCTGGATGCCGGCGAGGGTGGTGTCGTCGCCGGTCGCGGTGATTTCGACACGGAGCCCGGAATCGGTGGCGACAGTGCCCGCCGCGACCGGGTCGCCGGTGCCGCGGGTGACGGTGCGGGATTCGCCGGTGACCATGGATTCGTCCATTGACGCGCGTCCATCGACGATGCGCCCGTCTGCCGGCACGCTGCCTCCGGGTCGGATGACGACGACGTCGCCGACGGCGAGGTCGGTGGGTGAGACGACGACGACTTCGTCGTTCTCGACGCGTTCTGCCTCGTCTGGCAGGAGTGCTGCCAGGGAGTCGAGGGCGGAGGTGGTTTGGGCGAGGGAGCGCATCTCGATCCAGTGGCCGAGCAGCATGATGACGATGAGGAGCGCCAGCTCCCACCAGAAGACGAGCTCATGATGCAACAGGCTGAGAGTCGCACCCCACGACGCGACGAATGCGACGGTGATCGCGAGGCCGATCAGAAGCATCATGCCCGGTTTGCGGGAGCGGATCTCGCTGACGGCGCCGACGAGGAACGGTTTCCCTCCCCAGACATACATCACTGTTCCCAGCACCGGGGACACCCACTTGATCCCTGGGATGTCCGGGAGCGGGTAGCCGAGGATCATCGAGAACATGCCCGACAAGGCAACGGTCGGGACCGCCAGAATGAGCATGATCCAGAACAACCGACGGAACTGACCGACATGGTCTCCGTGTCCCGCATGGCCACCGTGCCCCTCGTGGGACCCGTGAGCGTCGTGCCCTCCTTCGGCGCCGTGCGCGCCGTGCGACATCGTGTCGGGATGTGGAAGGTGCGAGGAGCCCTCGGTGTCGGCATCGGCAACATCCGCATGGGCATGATGCGCCATCTCGTGATGGGACTCGTGATGTCCGTCGGTGTGTTCAACGCCGTCGTGGTGCGAGTTGCTCATGGATCGATCCTCCTCGGAATGGTGACGCCGTGCAGGGTGCTTTTGGTGGCGGTGGGTGTGCTCAGGCGGCTGCGACGTACTTTGCAGGGTCCGCGTCGAACCGGGGGCCGCATCCTGCGCAGCAGAAGTAGTAGCGGGCGCCCTCGTAGTCACGGAACAAGCCCGCGGCTTCTGCATCTGCCTTGACGACGGTGCTGCCGACCATCACCGGACATTCGGCGAGCTCGTCCGCGGATGGGGCGAGCAGATCCTTGCGCCCATCGGCGGCGACCGCACCGTGGCTGTTGTGGCTGCAGCAGGATCCAGCGGGGGAATCGGACATGGTGTGTTCCTCTTTCAGGCTTCGCGGTTCGACTCTGACACGCACAACCATATACCCCCTAGGGGTATTCCTGTAGAGTGAGCGGAACAGGCTTCACCACCATCGGGCGACCGTCTGATCGGCGAGATCCGCGCATTGTGTCAGACCCATCACGCGCTCGGCGGCGGCGGGTTTCTCCCCAGGGTGTTCGCGAAGTCGGGGTGTTAGCGTGTGTGAAGGAGCGGAGGGTCGAGCATGCAGATCACGCTACGCATCGCGCGTCAGCAGCTATCGTTGCGCGCACTTTTGCTGATCGCCGGTGCTGCACTCATGATCATCGTGGGGCTGCTCGGCATGCACACCTTCAGCGCCGACATGGCAGGCCACGACGCCCACCATTCCGCGACAGTGTCAACGGCCACCGATCACTCCGCGCCGATGGCAGCCACCTCTGAAACTAGCGGCTCTGTCGCGTGTGATGACACGTGCGTGATGGGAACAGGGCAAAGCCATTCGGACATGGTCACCGCGTGTGTCCTCGCGCTGCTCGCCGGTCTTCTTCTGCTGTTTCGCCCGATGCTCCTGGAGCATCTCGGACCGCCCCTGCAGGCACTGGTATCTTCTTTGCGCTTGCGGGCTGTGAGCATCCTGCCGCGCACACCCTCACTCATATTCCTTTCGATTAGTCGTACCTGATCGGTCGTCGTCGGCGTCTTGCCGACATCGTGGCGTCGCCTCTGCGCGGCGCTGTATCTACGACCCCTCATATCTGACTCAATCGAAGGAATTACTCATGAAGAAGCTTCCCCTTGCCCTCGGCACTGGCGTGCTCAGCCTCGCTCTCGTTCTCACTGGCTGCTCTGACGCATCTGCGCCGACAGGCGAAAACACCGCCTCGTCGGACACCTCCTCGGCCGCCACCGCGAATGACGCCGACGAGATGTTCGTAACGATGATGATCCCGCACCACCAGCAGGCCATCGAGATGGCCGACATCGTGCTGGCGAAGGACGGACTCGACCCGGCCGTCGCTGAGCTCGCCCAGCAGATCAAGGATGCCCAAGGCCCAGAGATGGAGCTGATGCTCGGCTGGCTGGACGACTGGGGCGTCGAATACGACCCTGACGGCATGGGCGGTATGGACCACGGATCGATGGACGACTCCGGTGACGGCATGATGTCCGAGGAAGACATGGCAGCGCTGGAAGACGCAGATGCGACGCAAGCAAGCCGCATCTTCCTCGAGCAGATGATCGTGCATCACGATGGCGCCGTGGATATGGCGCGCACCGCGCTCGAAGACGGCCAGAACCAGGACGTCCTTGACCTTGCCCAGCAGGTGATCGACGACCAGACCGCCGAGATCTCCACCATGCAGGACCTCCTCAACGAGCTCTGACATACCGGGCGGGCCGACACTCGACACGGCCCGCCCGGACACCGCCGGCCCTCACGCAGCAGGTCCCGGCCCTGAACCTCTCAGCCGCATCCCACGAGCTGCGATCTGCTATCTCGTCGGACCGCGATGTACCTCTATCGGAGCACCCATGAACCGCCTCCTGCCCCTGACCGCACTCACCGCATTCGCTCTCGTTACGACCGGATGCGCCAGCACCCAAACCACCGAACCCGACGTTGCCCCGCCACGGATTGAGCATGTCCATGGCATCGCCGAGGACCCCCGCGGCACTGACTTGCTCGTCGCCACCCATAACGGCATCTTCACCGTCACCCCAGCCGGTGACGTCTCCGGCCCCATCGGCGATCACGACTTCGACGCGATGGGATTCACCATCACCGCCGACACCTTGTACGCATCCGGACACCCCGGACCCGACACCGATGCCGAGCTCGGCGCCCCCAACCTCGGCATCATCCAAAGCGACGACTACGGCCAGACATGGTCTCCGGTTGCGCTGAACGGCAGCACCGACTTCCACGTCCTCACCGCCGGCCCCGACGGCACCCTCTACGGGATCGCGTCCAGCGACATCGATCTCCTCGTCAGCACCGACGGCGGCCACGAATGGACCATAGGAGCACCGATCGGAGCGGCGGATCTCGTCGCCACGGATAACGGCCTCTACGCCGCCGCTGAAGAAGGACTCCTACGCAGTGACGACGACGGCGTGACGTTCGTTCCGGTCGAGGGTGCCCCGCTGCTGTACGCGCTCGACGCCCGCCCGGACGGCACCCTCGTCGGTGTCGGCACGGACGGCGCTCTGTGGGAACAGGGCGCCGACCAGAGCTGGCAGCGCCTCGAGGCCGTCGATGGTGCTGTACAGGCCTTCGCCGCGATCGGCGATGAACGAATCGTTCTCGTCGACGATCGCGGCATCGTCGACATCAGCACAGATGACACCACCGTCCTCAGCCCCGCACGGTAGGCAACATTGCACTCTTCGGATCGAGGCATCATGACCCAACGAAAGAACCCGCTCAGTAACCCGGTGATCTTCATCGCGGCCGCGACCATCGCCCTCATACTCGTGGCGATCGCGAGCTACCTCGCCATCGGGGCTATCTTCCAATGACCCGCCGCCTACCCCCAGACGGGAGACCCACGGATTCAATGCGGCACCTCCGGCATCTTGCTGACATCTCGCCGTCCCCGTCCGTACCGACATCGACGGTCTCACATAACGAACGGACGCACCGCCGGCTCGTGCGCCTGGGACGAGTGCTGTTGGTGCTCGGACCGGCGCTCATCGTGAGCCACATCCTCAGCGATACACAGCTTGCTGGCGAGACCGCGGTGTGGATCTACACCCTGGCAAGCTACGACGTCGCTGTCGTCGTCACGATCATTGGCGCAGCCCTCACCTGGCGAACCCCACCCGCCGAGCAGATCCGGAGCAGATGAATCGAGCAAGACCTCGCAGCGCTTCGAGTACCCACTCGCCCCCCATAAGCGAAGCTCCGTGTGCAATAATCTGCGTATGGATGCAGATAAGCAGGTGTGCGGGCGTGAACCGGACAGCCAGTTCGTCGAGTTGGCGGTTGAAGTCTTCTCGATGCTCGCCGATGCGACTCGCGTTCGGATCGTCCTTGCGCTTCGCGAGGAGGAACTCTCGGTGAATCACCTGGCGGACATCGTCGACAAATCTCCGGCCGCGGTGTCTCAACACTTGGCGAAGTTGCGTCTGGCGCGGATCGTCGCCACACGACAGGACGGGCAACGCGTCTTCTACCGACTCGAGAACGAGCATGCGAGCCAGCTCGTCACGGACGCCATCTTCCAGGCAGAGCACACCCTCGGTGGCACACCTCGCCACCACCACCCCACAGGCGAGGCCGGCCAGTGAGTGTCCCCGCCGACCACACCATCCCGCACGACCACGACCACAGTCATGACCACGATCACAGTCATGACCACGATCACGCCTCGGGTGTTCACTCACACCCGACTGGGCTCAAGGGGTTCTTCTACGGCCTATTCGTACCGCACAGCCACGATGCCGCCGACTCGATCGATGACGCTCTGGAGGCAAGTAAAGAAGGAGTTCGGGCGCTGAAGATCAGCCTGGTCATCCTCCTCGCCACGACGGTGCTCCAACTCGTCGTTGTTCTGATCAGCGGCTCGGTCGCGCTGTTGGCCGATACCATCCATAACTTCTCCGACGCCCTCACTGCTGTGCCACTGTGGATCGCATTCATCCTCGGTCGTCGCGCTGCCACCCGCCGATACACCTTCGGCTACGGCCGCGCCGAAGACCTCGCCGGCCTGTTCATCGTCGCCGTGATCGCCCTGTCCGCGATCCTCGCCGCATGGCAGTCCATCGAACGCCTCTTCAATCCGCAGCCCCTGCAGAATCTGTGGTGGGTGCTCGCCGCCGGCATTATCGGATTCATCGGGAACGAAGCCGTCGCGATCTACCGCATCCGCGTCGGACAGAAGATCGGATCAGCTGCGCTCGTCGCCGATGGCGTACATGCCCGCACCGACGGGTTCACCTCCCTCGCGGTGGTTCTCGGCGCGATCGGCGTCATGCTCGGCTTCCCGCTCGCCGATCCCATCGTCGGCCTCATCATCTCCGCAGCCATCATCATCTTGCTGTGGGGCACCGTGCGAAACATCGGCCGTCGCCTCATGGACGGAATCGAACCGGAACTCATAGACCGCGCCGAAACCGCACTCACCGCCACACCCGGGGTGCTCGCTGTCCTCAAACTGCAGCTGCGCTGGGTCGGCCATCGGCTCCAGGGGGCGGCCGTCGTGAAAGTCGAAGACTCTGCCCTGTCGAACGTCGAGAAGGTGCTGCACGACGCCGAGCATCGGCTCACAGATGCGCTCCCTAACCTCGACGACATGGTCATCCGCGCCGTGACTGCGGATCTAAACTCGTAGCCAGCTTCGACACCGAACCTAGATCGCATGACTGCGTGCGCAGCAGATCCGGGCGCGGATCAAACAACGTTTGAGTCAGCTGTCCTAATGGGCGATCCGACAACTGGCTGTACGCCCCAGAGGCTGACGATGGAACGCGCAACGTAGCTTGCAGCCTTTGCGTTCTCGAGCTTGCCGTTGACGACCTGGTCGAGGGCAAGTTTCATTAGTGCGTGGAGCGTGTCGACGAGCCATTCGGCGGGAAGGTCGGTGCGAAACAACCCCATGTGCTGACCGCGCCGTAGCAGCAGGTGCGCGCGCTCGGCCGGCTGGTCGTGGAGCGTTCGTACCTGGGTGGGGCTGAGGTGTTCGTGGGCGGCCACCCAGACGTTGCTGCTGATCGCTGAGAGCTCCCAGCTGGCGTCGATGAACCGGTCGAGCGCCTCTTTCGGGTCGCCGTCGAGGTCGATGGAGGAGAGAACGGCCTCGCCTCGGTCTATGGTGCGCGCGAGTGCCGCTTCGACGAGTGTGGCGCGGGAAGAGAAGTGGGCGTAGGCAGTCACGCGGCCGACGCCGGCTTCTGAGGCGATCTCTTGCATGGTCGCGTTCGGATCCCGACCGAGGCACGTGATTGCCGCATCGAGGACGCGGTCGACGTTGCGTTGCGCATCCGCGCGAAGAGTTTTCTGTTCTCCCATGACACCTCTCCGATCCCGTACGGGAATGTACGAGTTAGTCTAGTCGTTGATAACCCGTACACGATTGTTCGACTAATTGGAGGACCGCATGACTTCGCCCGGCCAGGCCATTATCGCGACTAGCTCACCCCATCCGCGACGATGGGGCATCCTGTGGCTGCTCGCCACCGCGCAACTGATGCTCATCCTCGACATCACCGTGGTCGCCATCGCGCTGCCACATATGGGCGCGGAGCTCGGCCTGGCGCGAGAACCGCTGACGTGGATCATCAGCGCCTACACACTCACGTTCGGCGGGCTGATGCTCCTCGGCGGTCGCCTTGCTGACGTTGTCGGGGCTCGAACAATCGTCTTGATCGGCGTGGGCATCTTCACAGTCGCATCCCTCACGATCGGCCTGGCGCCGGATGGTGCATTCGCGATCGCTGGTCGCGTGGCACAGGGCGTCGGTGCAGCGCTGCTTTCACCGAGTGCCTTGTCTTGGGTCGTGACGCTATTCGATGGGAAGGAACGGGCAAAAGCACTCGGAATCTGGTCTGCACTCGGCGGAGGCGGGGCCGCACTCGGTGTGCTCGTCGGTGGCGTCGTCACCGCTCTCGCCGGGTGGCGCTGGGCGTTCTTCCTCAACGTCCCAATCGGGCTGGCATTATTCATCGCTCTGATCGTCCTGCTACCCAAGAGCATCCGCCGGACCTCTTCGCGCAGCATCGATCTGCTCGGCGGGCTATTGGCTACAGCTGCGACTGGCGCGCTTATCTGGGCGATCATCAACGCCGGCGAGCTCGGTGCCTGGCACTGGGCCAATGGCGTCGCGGTCCTCGTTTCGCTGCTCTTGTATGGCATGTTCATCATCCGCCAACGCACGGCGAAGACTCCCTTGATGGACCTAGGCATTCTCACTCGTAGGCCCGTCACCGCCGGGATCTTCCTCATCTTCATGGCTACGGCTCTGATGATCGCGGTGTTCTTCCTCGGATCGTTCTACTTCCAACAGCACCTGGGCTACGGTCCCCTTGTCACCGGGCTGCTGTTCCTCCCCGTCGCGATCGCGACGATGGTCGGCGCGAACCTCGCCGGAACGCTTGCCGCTCGCATCGGCCTACCAGCCCTTGCCGCGGCAGGGCTTGTAGTCGCCGCCATCGGCCTGGGCGTGACGGGGCTGTGGTTGCACCCGGTTGTGGCAACGATTGGAATCGCCGTGGCCGCCGCTGGGACCGGTGTTCTTTTTGTTGCCGCATCTGCATCTGCGTTAGGGAACGTCGCACCACACGAAGCGGGCATCGCTTCTGGCATTGTCAGCACGTTCCACGAGTTCGGCGCATCGACCGGTGCAGCGGTGATGTCTAGCGTTGCCGCGGTGAGTCTCGCCGGAGGCACAACAATCGGATTCTCGAGCGCGCTGATCGTCGCCGGTATTGCCGCGCTCGTTGCTGCCGTGATCGCCGTGATGATCACACCCCGCGCACCGAAATCTGTATCGGCCAACTGATTCCGCCGATGACTAATCAGGAGAGTCCCGTGATAACTGAAAGTCGCACTGCTCTTGGGCTGCTGCGCGGATAAGAGACTGCATCCAGCCACCCATCCACCGTGGCTGGTTTGTTCATGGTCGCGAAAATTCTAAGATCGTCGAACAGCAAGCGAGTCGACGTCCGGAGTATCCAATAGCATCCAGTCATGACCGCCGCTTCTAAGTCTCCGGGACCCGATCCGCTCAAGTTGCGCAGTTTGGCGCCCGAGTATGACGAAGATCAGCATGGCGTCTACGTCTCCGCATTGGTTCACGCCATTACCGAGCAGCCGGATGTGCGGAACATTGCTCTCACCGGACCGTACGGCACCGGGAAGAGCAGCATCCTCGAGCGCCTCGCGGAACTCGATCCCTTCGAAGACCGAGTGCTTCAGCTCTCCTTGTCGACCGTCGGACACGAGGTTGATCCTGCAGAAAACGAGTCAAAGTCGAACCCAGCAGCGCGAACGAAAACGAATGCCATTCAGAAGGAGATCGTCAAACAGATTCTCTATCGAGACGCCCCGAATCGTACCCGCGGGTCGAGGTTTCGTCGCATTTCACGCTTCGCGTGGGGCCGCGAGAGCATTATTGCGGTGGGCGGTGGTGCGGCGCTTGGCATCGCTCTGTACGTCCTGCAGCTCCTCCAGCCGCAAGTAACGAGTCTCGGTCAGGCTCCGCTGGAGATCGCGCCCGTGGCCGCCTACGGGATGATTCTCCTTGTGCTGTGCGGACTTGTATACCTGGTTCGTTGGGCAACACACAATCGCGTGTTCCTTGAGCGATTCAGCGCCGGACCTGCGACCGTTTCACTATCGGCGACGTCTTCCAGCTTTTTCGACCAGTACATGGACGAGATCGTCTACTACTTCGAGCAGAGCGGCCGGGACATCGTCGTGTTCGAAGACATCGATCGCTTCCAGGACATCCACATCTTCGAAACGCTCCGTGCGTTGAACTCTCTACTCAACGGCTCAGAACAGGTCCAACGCCGACGCTTGGCCAAGCGACCTGGTCGATGGAAGCAACCCCGACCCGAAGTGAAGTTCATCTACGCGCTGCGTGACAGCGTATTTGAGAAACTTGGCAATGAGATTATTGGGGAGGATGCTGCCGATGATGAAGTTAAACGCGCCAACCGAACTAAGTTCTTCGATCTCGTCATCCCGGTTGTCCCGTTCATCACACATAGGAACGCACGTGATCTAATGGCTCGCGCCTTGGATGGGGCGGGCGTGTCGGCCGCGCTGGTCAATCTCGCGGCCCAGCACGTTGCCGACATGCGGTTGATCAAGAGCATGCGCAACGAGTTCGACGTGTATGCCAGCCGCCTGCTCCACACCCCAAACCGCATGCCCGGCCTGGACGCTGATCGGTTGTTCGCAATCATCCTGTACAAGAGTGTTCACATGGGGGACTTCGAGGCCATCCGGTTCGGAAACAGCGAACTCGACAACCTCCACAAGATCTGGCGCAATGTCGTTGACGCGTCGATCTCTAGTGCCGGTGATCGCCTGCGCAACACGAATGCGAACATCGAGCGAGCAGGCATCCTCGATGCGCGTGCGAAAAAACTCGGCGACCGACTCGAAGCCGTGGCCCGCAGCCTCGCTGACCCACGTTTCGCCGACCAATGGACGATCCAGATCGGACCAACTACGCACGACGCCGCTACGATCCGCTCGCCCTTGTTCTGGAGCGAACTTACAGCGGCCGAGCACACGGTCAACATCGGTACACAACGTAACGGCACGGTTCCTATGCAGTTCGTAAGACTTGAGGGGCTGATGGGCCTGACCCTCGATACGACAGCCTGGGCGAACGTCGACCACGCCGCCGAACAGATTCGTAAGAACCACGCGCTGGACGACATTGCGTTCCTCCGCCACCACTCGTGGCAGGAAGTCTATCGGCGCACGGACTTCACTCATGCGTACGGCGAAGGCCAAGAGTCTTTCGCAGAGGCGACGGCACGCTTACTGAAATCGAAGCTCGCCAGAGAACTTGTTTCCGGCGGCTACCTCAACGACTACTTCGCCCTATACATCTCGTCCTACTACGGCGATCATCTTCGCCACGATGCGCAAAACTTCATCGTGCACGCTCTCGACCGAGGGCAAGCCGACGTTCACTATTCACTGAATGGCGCGGATGTCGAATCAATCATCACCGACAAAGGCACAGACATCTTCCGGGACCGGGCTGCCTACAACATCGGCGTGCTCGACCACCTGCTCGAGGCGCGAGAGGTCGAAGCCAAAATGATGATCGCCGAGATCGCCACGTGGGCACCGGAGGATCGCGAGTTCTCCGATCAATACATTCAGAGCGGTTCTGCGCAAGTCAAGTTCACCCAGCTTCTCGCGCCGATGCTCGCCGACGTGCTCCGGTACCTCGTCGAGGACGCCCCTGCATCGCTCGACGAACGCCCAATGCTGGTCGACGCAGCCCTGAGCGAGCTCAGCGAGGACGTTGACTACGTCACAACCGCTGACGTGCTTGCGTACGTCCGCGACCACTACTCCAATTTCCCCTCTTTAATCACGGAGCCTAAGAACGGAAATGAACTGGGTGCGCGCTCTGTGGATGCGATGGCGCGGCTTGGCGTTCGAATACCCCGCGTTAAGGGTCTCAGCGCTGCCGCGATCAAACGGGTGATCCACCACGGCACCTATGATCTGACCGCAGAGAACCTTCAGGATCTGACCAGTCAACCGTCACTGGCACTCGACACGATCCGCGCCAAGAGCCCGCAGGTTCACAGCACGACGCTCGCCAGATTGACGGACTATCTTGCCGTACTCGAGTCCGAGCACGAGGCAGTCTCGGTGGATACGTCAAATGAGTTTTCGGCGGTCTTGACCGAGGTTGATCGCGCCGCTGACGAGGACGAAGGGGTGGTCGGAGCGATTGTCCAGCGAGCAGCCGCGGACTGTCACATCGTCAATCTGGATGAAGTGCCACAGTCCGCCTGGCCGGCACTGGCGGCCCAGAAGCGCATGACGTTATCGGCCAGCAATCTGCTGGCCTACCTCGACGTCTTCTGCGAGATCGATGACGAGATCGCAGCGCTCCTGATCGCCGATATGGCGATCTCGGCTCCGGAGCAGATCGAACCAGCGGAACGTATCCGAATCGCGATCGAGATCATCAGTGCACGCGACACCATCAGTTCGCCCCAAGACCGGGTTGCGATCGCACGAAGCTTGGAACTGACGACGCCCCTTCCTTGTTCCGTGCTCTCACCCGAGTCCGGACCGCTCGTGGGCGTGCTGATCGACGCTCAGTTGTTGGCTGACAGCGAGGAAACGTTCGAAAGTCCACTCGTCGCTGACTGGCCCACGTGGGAGTTTGCCTGTACAAGATCAAAACAGATCAGTGAGTTCATCGTCCCAAGCGTGCTGCCGGCCGGCTATCTCAGATCCTTCTTCAGCAGTGATCTAATATCGCAGGCATTGAAGGAAACAGTGCTCGCAGATATCGCCGACTATGCAGCCGATGGCGGTGCGCCCGACATCCGCGCCGCCGCCACATACGCGATCTCCTCGCAGGCCGGGCTGGAGCCCGAACAGATCGAGTTCCTTCGAGCCGGCGGCGCGTCAGCCCGAAGCATTATCAACCTGCTCGCCGCTACCACGCTGGTTCCCATCAGTGATCTCCGAGCGATACTGCGTGAGATGCCGTACCCATACGATGTCATCGCCGACCGAGGAACGGTGCGACCGCTCGTGCCCGATGACGCTCAGCACATCACTGTGCTCAACCGGCTGAAGGTCGCTCGCATCGTGAGCGCCCACAAGGCTGATAAGAACCAGCGGCGAGTGTTCCTCAGGCGACGTTAACGAAGGTGATCATTTTGGATCCGATCGGGAGCGATTTTGATACCGAGATAGACGGTGTCATGCTTTTCTCGCAGGTTCCCACGGATTGACTTGCGGACTACAGTTGCTGTTCGACCCAGGCGAACGCGATGCGGAAGGCTTCGGTTTCGAGGCGATCCTTCGATCGGAGCAGGAATGTCTTCAATCGTGCCGCCGCCTGTTGGCGCCGCGTGAGTGGCAAATCGTCGTCGGACAGCTCTGCGATTGTCCCCATCTGCCTGGGCGATATCCCGCCGTCCGGGAGGTCGGAGAGCGCCTGGGCGACAATCGTCGGTGCGGGCACGTCTCCCAAGGTCTGCTGCACGTTCCCATATACGGCATGAAACGTTTGATTGTTGATGTACACCGAAGTAGCACCACCGTCCCTCGGTCCCGCCGTGGACGGCCCCGGGAGAATCTCTACCACCAACGCACGAATGCTGTCCGTTGATGCATCTGCCCGGGCAAGTTCGATCAACTCTGATTCGGCGCTCTGGCGGAGCGAGAGTTCGCGTCGCTCACGTTCATGAGTGATGTCTATTCTGATGCGCTTCAGAAGCATGCCGTGGCGCAACACGAACTCGCTCGCGTCGTTCTCGCCCACTCCGAGACCCTGCAGCATCGCCGTCGCAGCCTCTGGACTTGAGACCAAGTCGACGTAGTCCTGGAACTTCGCGAGCTCTTTTTGAAAGTCCGCGTGACTGGTCGAGTCGCTGGCAAAGAACTCGATGACTTCGCCGTGCTGAGTGCGATGAGTCGAGAGCCGCACTCCCATATGCCGTACGTTCACAAGCCATTCCCGGAATACGTCGAGCAAACGGGACCCTTCATCTGAGTGCGGTGCAGTGCTCGGAAGGTAAATCCTCAGAAGCAAGTGGGTTTCGGTGTCATCGAGGAAGGCTGACGCGAGTTCCGTCGCTTCCGCGTTTCGCCGGTATGCCGTCACTTGCACCCCGGCGGAGTCGAGCATTCCAAGCACGGATTGGCGGGCAGCATCGGACAGGGTCTCTTCGTACTCTTCACCCGAGTGCACCCACGCCGCAGGGGTCTCTGTTACCCAGTCGCTGCCACCGAGGATGTCCTGGTGGACCAGGACGAGGTGCGGCACGCCGGCGATGGCGCGAAGGAGGTCGGGTGCCACTTGCGCGTGTGGAGCATAGAGCGAATCGGTTGTCGCATTGCCCGTGTTGCCCGATAGTTGTTCAAAATTGTGGCGGTTGAACTTGAAAATCACCCCGTCGCTCTCGGCTACCGCATCAACGATTGCCCGCCAGTTGGCCGGCCCGGAGTTCAGATTCTTGTGCACATAGCGAATGCCGCGCGCCTGCAAACGAGATGTGGTGGCGTCCTCTGCTGCCCCGACCAGCACGAACTGCTTAGCAATGCCCATGCCTCATCTTCTCAGTGCGAGCGTGCTGGAAGTACTGCCCGACGTCATCGAACCGAAGATCGCTTCGCTCCGTGGCGTCGCCTTAAGCCCCCGGAGTGTGCCACCAGAATCCGACTCCTCCGGAACTCCAGGTCCACCGAAGAAAGTTGCTTGGTGAAGATTTCGACAACTCTCGTGAGACAGAGCACGTCACCATGTCATCGCGGCTCCCGCGTATTTCCGCAGGAGCCGCGTCTCACTTCGCGACAACTCTCGTGAGATCGGACATCGAGGGCCATCACCCCTAGGCTGGCGCGATGGCTGCCGCTTCCGAAGAGATCACTTCTTCGTTGGTTCGCTCCCTCGTGTCGGAGCAGTTCCCTCAGTGGTCGGAGTTGCCGATCCGCCCGGTGGAAGTTCAGGGGTGGGACAACCGCACCTTCCGGCTTGGCGACCGGATGACTGTCCGCCTCCCGAGCGCTGACGGCTACGTCGCCGGCCTAGTCCGGGAGGAGCAGACCCTCGCGATCCTCGGCTCCAGCTTTCACGTCGCGATCCCCCGCGTAGTAGCGACCGGGGCCCCCTCGGCGGCATTCAACCGACCTTGGTCCGTTCGCGAGTGGATTGAGGGGCACACTTTGGCCGCGGTTGAAACGCGCGAGCGAGAGAGCGCCATCAGTAGTTTGGGCGACGCCTTGAGGGAGTTGCAGGCTTGCGACACGGTCGGAGGCCCATGGGCGGGGAGCGCCTCTGCTTACCGCGGCTGTCACATCAGTGCGGTTGGTGAGGAGATTCATGGCCGGCTCTCCCTCCTGGCCAGGCGCCAGGCTGAGGGATGTCGGGCACTCTGGGATGCGGCCGTGGCCACAGTGTGGTCCGAGCCGCCGGTGTGGGTCCATGGCGATGTCGCGCCAGGCAACATGTTGTTCGATAGCAGCGGCCAATTGGCGGCGCTTATCGACTTCGGACAGACGTGCGTTGGTGATCCCGCCTGCGACCTGGCCTTCGCATGGTTGAGTTGCAGTTCTCGCGAACGTGATCGACTGCACGACCGGCTAGAGCTACCGGACGATGCATGGTTGCGAGGAGCTGCGTGGGCGTTGTGGAAGGCCCTCATCAGTTCCCCCGAAGAGGTGCTTACCAAATACGGGCGCTCACGTGATGCCGTGCTGAGCGACGTGGCGGACCTGACGACGGGATAAGAACGAGGCAGCTCGTATTTGCGAGCGATGGAGCGCTCACCGGAGGCTCCTCAGCCCAGCTCGGATTTCGCTGACCAGGAAGTCAGGCTGCTCCATTGCCGCGTAGTGTCCGCCTTTGGCCGCCTTGGCGTAGTGGAGCAGGTTGGTGTACTTCTTTTCGATCCAGGTTCGTGGCAGAAGGGGAATGTCGCGGGGGAACACCGTCACCGCGACCGGCAGAGTCAGGCGCGGTCCAGCCATACTGCTGCTCTTGTTCTCCCAATAGATGCGAGCTGACGATGCGGCACTGTTGGTGAACCAGTACAGCGAGATCGCGTCGAGGATCTCATCGGTGGTGAGGGCGTCTTCGGCGAGCCCGTTGTTGTCGGTTTTGGATTGGAACTTCTCGTAAATCCAGGCCGCCTGGCCAGCCGGCGAGTCCGCCAGAGCGATTCCGAGGGTTCGGGCTTCGTGCCTTGAAGGTGGTTCGCTCCGCCCATGTCGCCGTTGTACAGGACGAGCGTGTCCAGGGCCTTTTGCTCTTCGGGTGAGAGCGTGTCGGGGATCTGGGAGGGGAAGGCGTATTGGCTGTTGAGGTGAATCCCGAGCAGGCCGTCGGGCTGCAGAGCCCCGAGGGTGGTGGTGATGGCGGGACCCCAGTCGCCGCCCTGCGCGACCCAATGCGTGTAGCCGAGGCGATTCATGAGGGCTGTCCATGCCTTGGCGATACGGATGACATTCCATCCCGTCTCGGTCGGCTTGCCGGAGAATCCGAAGCCGGGCAGTGAGGGAATCACGACGTCGAACGAATCCTCGACGCTGCCACCAAATGCCACCGGGTCGGTCAGGGGGTCGATCAGCTTCAGGAACTCGGCGATCGAGCCAGGCCAACCGTGCGTCAAGATGAGCGGCAATGCATTGGGGTTCTTCGATCTGACATGGATGAAGTGGATGTCCACTCCGTCGATCTCTGTCAGGAACTGGGGATGACGGTTGAGTTCGTTCTCGAAACGACGCCAGTCGTACTCCTGCTCCCAGTATCGGATGAGCGACTGCGCGTTCTCGACGCGGACGCCCTGCGACCAGTCAGGGACGGTCTCCGGACTCGGCCACCGCGTCCTCGAGAGCCGCTCCTTCAGATCCTTGATCTCCGCCTCGCTGACGGCGACCGCAAAGGGGCGAATGAGGGCTGAGCTCGCTGGCGTTGAATCAGTCATGATCTGGACTCCCGGACTCGAATCTGTCCGTGCAACAACTCATTGCACACGCGTGCGCAATGCACACTGGTGTGCACTCTATCTCGTTGCACACCCTTGTGCAATACTGAGGACATGCAGACTGATACCGCCCGGGCACATGCCATGGAGGAGACCAGCAGGCGTATTCTCGACGTCGCACTCGAAGTCCTGGGGCGGAACCCGGACGCGGGCATGGCCGATATCGCTGCCGCCGCAAGGGTGGTCCGCCGCACTGTCTACGGCTACTTCCCCACCCGCTCCGTCCTCGTGCAGACTCTTGCACACCAGGCAGTGGACGAGATCGCCTCCGCTCTCGATTCGATTAAAGTCCCCGGACGAGCTCCTGAGGCGATCTGGGTGGGCTTCATCGAATACCTCTGGCCTGTGGCACACCGATACCGAGTGCTACTGGCACTCCGACGCGGCGAGTATGGCGAAGAGATTCACGCCGTTTTAGGGCCAGTGGACCGGGCCCTGGCCGAACTGGTCCAAGAGGGTCAAGACACTGGAGGCTTCGGCCGGCATCTGCCCGCGACCGTCCTCAGCCAAGTCGCTTTCGCTGCCGTGTTCGCCCTCGCGGACAGCAGCCTTGCCGGATCAAGCATCAGTAGCCAAGCGGCAGCAATAACGAGTCTTCTCATGCTGGGCGTTCCCGATGCGCGCGCGAAGATGCTCACCGAGGCGTCGTATGGAGAATCGTGACCTGACCGACGAATCGAGGACGGTGCTCCCGGCAGTCGAACGGCCACGCCGGCGAACTCATCAAGAAGTGACGTTGTCGGTGTGTTCACCGCTCTCGGCTCTGGCCGCTATCTTGTCGAGATGAGCGCGCTACCTGTCGTCGAAGTTCTTGTGTCCGTCACCGATGCCGACGCGTCCGATCTTGAGCATCTTCTCGGGCAGTTGTCGGCGACGGCGATCTTCGACCGGGCCCGCCTGGCGACGATCGTCACCCATGATGCAACTGAGTTGCTCGTGGTGCGGGATGGTGGACGAATCGTCGGTGCCGCAACGCTCGTGACGTTCCCTCTGCCGTCGGGAGTGCGGGGACATGTAGACGACGTGGTGGTCGACGAGGCGATGCGGGGGAAGGGGATTGCCCGAGCACTGCTCCTGCGGATGACAGAACTCGCGACCGATCGCGGACTGCGCACCCTCGATCTCACGTCACGACCGTCGCGCGAGTCCGCACTGCGACTGTACGAATCCGTCGGATTCGTGCCGCGGGAGACAAACGTGCTTCGCTTCACGCCAGCACTCGCGTAGGCGGCACTCGCGAGCACAATTGTTCGCGACCGAATCGGCTGCTACTGCCTGGGCGGCCGCAGTCGTATCGCCGCGCTCACCCATATCTTCGCGTCGATCAATCTGGCCCCGGGTTCGCGCTGCGAGAATAGCTGAGTGAGCTACGACGCGCGAGAGACGGTTTTCGAACACGCGGGGCGTCGCATCCGGATCGAGACGAACGCGCAGTTCGACGCACTGGTTGCGGCGTTCGAAGAGGCAGTGCCTGCGCTCTCGGATGACGAGACGCTGGCAGAGCTGTACGGCGGTGACTGGTCGCGGTTCGTGCGCGGCCTGCAGTGGGAGGCGCCGAGCGGATTCGTGCGGGCCTTGACGTCGCATCCGAGCGACATCATGCGACACGCGGGCAGCACCGACCGCAGCGTGGTCTGGATGATCGCGCACCACGCCATCGCGGCTCGGCTCTTCCGTCACGACCCGGGTGCGATGCTCTACTCCCCGGTGCGCATCGAGGCGCGGTCATGCGCGCCGATCTTCGCCATGATGCGCTTGACGTGGGTCTTCGCGGTGTGGGCGGAGATGTAGAGGGCAGCGGCGATCTCGTCGTTGGAGAGACCGCGGGCGACAAGAAGGAGGATCTCGGTCTCGCGAGGCGTGAGGATGCCGGGATCCGCGTTCGTTGAGTGCCGAGCCTGTACGGGATCGGCGTCAAGGTACCTGCCGATCAGGCTTCGCGTTGCCGCGGGCGAGAGCAGCGCGTCACCCGCATTGACGGCGCGCACGGCCCGGGCGATCTCGTCAGGGTCGGCGCCCTTTCCGATGAAGCCGCTGGCGCCTGCACGCAGCGCCGCGACGACGTACTCGTCCTCCTCGAACGTGGTGAGGATGAGCACGCGAGTGGAAGACAGCGTCGGGTCGAGGCAGATCTTCGCGGTGGCCGCGATGCCGTCCATGTTCGGCATCCGGATGTCCATCAGGACGACGTCGGGATGCGACTGCACCGCGAGATCGACCGCCTTCGCCCCGTCGTCGGCCTCGCCGACGACCTCGATGTCGGGCTCGGTCGCGAGCAACTGTGACACAGCGGTGCGGATGAGAGTCTGATCATCGGCGATCGCGACGCGGATCATGCGGGCGCCTGCGGCACTTCGACGGCGAGCGGGATGAACGCGTCGACCCGGAACGTGCCGCCGTCGCGGCCAGTACTGAGCGATCCGCCCACGCCGGTGACCCGCTCGCGGATGCCGAGCAGCCCATGCCCCGCGGAAGCTTCGCCGGCGGAAGCATTGCTCGACGTCGGATTCGTGATGACGAGGCGGAGCGCGCCTTCTTCGCGCTCGATCCAGACGTGGGCGCGCGGTACGGAGCCGTGCTTGTGGGCGTTCGTGAGCGCCTCCTGCACCAGCCGGTAGCCGGCCAGATCCACGGCGGCCGGCAGGTCGGTGAGCTCGCCCTCGATTCGAGCGGTGACGTGCAACCCGGATGCTTCGAACTCGTCGATGAGCGCGCCCACCATGCCCAGGCCCGGTGTGGGAACGAGCGACTGCGACTCATCGGGCGCCCTCAGCGTCGAGAGCAGGTCGCCGATCTCGCTGAGCACGCGCCTCGATGCCGTGCTGACGGTCGTCAGAGCGGACTTGGCAGCATCCGGATCGTCGTCGATGGCACGGCTGGCGACGGCGGCGTGCAGATTGATCACCGAGATCTGGTGGGCGACCGTGTCGTGCAGATCCCGTGCGATGCGGAGCCGGTCCTCCGCCACGCGCCGCGAGGCCTCGGCCTCGCGCGTCTGCTCCGCCTGCACCGCCCGCTGGGTGATCTCGTCGATGTAGGCCCGGCGAGATCTGATCGCGTCACCGGCGGCGGCGAAGAAGCCCACCATCACCAGCACGAGCATCGTCAGCGGATGCAGAGATGCCCACTCGTGGAAGACGGATGCTGGGATCATCACTGCGAGCACGCAGAGCACGGTGATGACGATCGTCCGGCGATTCGTGCGGGTGGCGATTGTGAACACCGCGAGGCCCGTCGGCAGGGCCGAGAACGGCGTGAGCATGAGCGTCAGGGATACGACGACGAAGCACGCAACGCATGCGACGAGCACGGCCCACGGATATCGGCGGCGCACGAACATGAGCGCGACCGGGAGGCCGACGACGATCCAGCCGACGGGCGAGAGGCCGTCGGTGAATCGCATCAGAGGCCCGAATGACGTCACCAGCACCACCGCGGCCGCGATGAGATCTCTCGCCCATCCCGGTATCCGGGCGCGCACAGCCGAGCCCTCCGGTGCTGGTGCGCTGCGCATGCTCCCATTATCGAACCGGACGGTGCCGCTTCTGCAGCTTCGGGCCCGAGATACCCCATTCGGGGTACGCAGCTGCCCTGCTGGGGCGACGCGCCGCCACTCCGCTCCGAGGGAGCCTGGATGCATCCGAATCAAGAGGAGACTCCAGTGACATATCCGGCGACGGTCGAAGACCGAAGCGCACCGATCCTTTCCGTCCGCGATCTGCACAAGACGTACGGGCGCGGCCCGAACAGGTTCGACGCGTTGCGTGGCGTCAGCCTCGACATCCGCGAGGGGGAGAGCATCGCGATCGTCGGCAAGAGCGGCTCCGGAAAATCCACGCTGATGCACGTGCTCGCGCTACTGGATCAGCCGAGTGAAGGGACCGTGTTCCTCGATAACCAGGACACGCGGAACCTGCGAGGAAAGCGGCTGAACGGGGCTCGGAACAAGACCTTCGGCTTCGTGTTCCAGCAGTTCTTCCTCACCGGCAGTCAGACCGCGCTCGAGAATGTGACGCTGCCGTTGAAGATCGCCGGTGTCGGGCGACGCGCTCGTCGCGACCGGGCAATGAATGCTCTCGAGCAGCTCGAGCTCGGCGACAAGGCGAAGAACAAGGCGATCGATCTCTCCGGAGGACAGAAGCAGCGGGTCGTGATCGCACGCGCCCTGGTCAATGACCCGCGGATCATCTTCGCCGACGAGCCCACCGGAAACCTCGACAGCAACACCGGCCGTGTGGTCGAGGACATCCTGTTCGCGCTCAACCGTGAGCAGGGCATCACCCTCGTCATCGTCACCCACGACGAAGAGCTCGCCGCTCGCTGCGACCGGCGCATCCACATCCGCGACGGCGTGATCGTCGACGGCGAGCAGGCGGCGGCATGAACGCCGGCGACCTGATCGGCACGGCGATCGCGAACACGTTCCGCTCCCGAGCGCGAACGACTCTCACTGTGCTGGCGATCTTCGTCGGAGCATTCACGCTCACCCTCACCAGTGGGCTCGGCACCGGCATCAACCGATACATCGACGACACCGTCGCCGGCATCGGCGCCGCCGACGTGATGACCGTCACCAAGACCGGCGATGCCTCCGCGGATCCCACTGACACCGGTCCGAGGGAGTACGACCCGAACTCTGTTCTCACCGGCAACGGCCCGGCGCAGAGTTCTGTCACGCTGATGACGGATGCTGACATCCAGGCGATCGGTGAGGTCGACGGCATCCTCGAGGTCGAACCGGTCAAGTCGGTGCAGCTCGACTACGTGCAGCACGAGGACGGCACCCCGTATGTCGCCACGCTCGGCGCGCTGGTCGCGGGGCAGAGCGTGCAACTGGCGGCCGGGGCTGAGCCCGACGACGACAGCGCCGAACTGCAGGTCACGATCCCGGTCAGCTTCGTCGAACCGCTCGGCTTCGCCGACGCCGACGCCGCGATAGGCCAGCCCCTGACGCTCGCCCTCACCGACGGCGCGTTCGCTCAGCACGGCGTCGAAGTCACGATCGTCGGAGTCGCAGAAGAAGCGCTCGCCGCAGCCAGCGGCACGGGGCTCGTCGCAAACCACGCGCTCGAAGACGACCTCTACCAACTGCAGAGCACCGGGCTGCCGGCCGACCAGTTGGATCGGTGGACTCAGGCGACAGCCTGGTTCGACGAAGACCTCACGACCACTCAGATCGACCAGCTGAAGGAACGACTGGCGGATGCCGGCTTCGGCGGCACCACGACCGCCGATCAGCTCGGCGCGTTCACCACCGTGATCGACACCATCGTGCTCGTGCTCAACGTGTTCGCCGCCATCGCGCTGCTGGCTGCCGCATTCGGGATCGTCAACACCCTGCTGATGTCCGTCCAGGAGCGCACGCGCGAGATCGGACTGATGAAGGCCATGGGGATGGGCAGCGGGCGCGTGTTCGCCCTGTTCAGCACCGAGGCAGTGTTCATCGGATTCCTCGGCAGCGCCATCGGCGTGGTGGTCGCGATGATCGTCGGCACCGCGGCGAGCACCTTCCTCGGCAGCGCGCTGCTCTCGGACCTTCCTGGTCTGACCATCGTCGCCTTCGATCCGCTCACTGTGGCACTCACCATCCTGCTGATCATGGCGGTCGCCTTCCTCGCCGGGACTCTCCCGGCCGCGCGGGCGGCACGCAAGGATCCCGTCGAGGCGCTCCGCTACGAGTGACCTCGCCCAACCGAAGACACCCAGCCGAAGTCACCCAGCCGAAGTCACCCAGTTGAAGTCACCCAACCAAGACACCGAACCCCAGGAGGAGATCATGAGCACCATCACCCAGCCCGACTACCGGGTCCGTACCGCAGTCCCATTGAGCGCACTGGTCGTCGCCATCGCGGCCGGCGCCGTCAACGCGCTCATCGCTCTCGGGGCCTCGGCTCTCGGCGCCGAGACCGTCGGCGGACTGCAGCCGATCGCCTACATCAGCTTCACCATCGTCGCCGCGATCGCGGGCGCAGTCGGCTGGCACATCATCAACCGACGCGCGGGCCGCCCCGCAAAGGTCATGCACTGGCTGGCGCCGACGTTCCTCGTGGTGTCGTTCATCCCCGACATCGTCGTGGGAGTCACGATGGGGTGGCTCATGGCCGGTGCTCTCGCGCTCATGCACGTCGCGACGATCACGATCGCCGTGCTGACCTACCGACGGTTCATGCCATTGCGCTCGGGCTCTGCTGAGCCGGTCGTCAGCGCAGGCTCTGAGCGAGTCCGATGAGGATTCCCTCGGGGCCGCGGATATAGCAGAGCCGGTAGACGTCCTGATAGTTCACGACCTCGTCGCCGACGAGTTCTGCGCCGAGCTCATACAGCCGGCCGAGCGTGTCATCGAGGTCATCGACCTCGAACATGACGCGCAGGTAGCCCAGCGCGTTCACGGGCGCCCTGCGGTTGTCGGCGATGACGTCCGGCCGCAGGAACCGGGAGAGTTCGACGCGGCCGTGTCCGTCTGGCGTGCGCATCATGGCGACCTCGACGCTCTGATCGCCGAGCCCGGTGACCCGCCCCGCCCATTCGCCCTCCGCCATCGCGCGGCCCTCGAGTTCGAGACCGAGCGCGGTGAAGAACTCGACTACAGGGGTGAGGTTCTCGACGACGATCCCGACGTTGTCCATCCTGATGCCCATGTGCTCAGCCCTCCAGCTCGCCGGCGAGGTGCCGGCCGAAGTTCGTGAGCGCCTCGTCCCAGCCGTCGTAGATGAAGCCGTCTCCTGGCGTGCCGGCGTGCCCGAGCAGGTGGAACAGGAGCTCGGTCCGATCTCCTCGCTCCGTGAGCGTCAAGGTGACGACCGGTGCCCCTTCGACGGGCGCGTCCGGTTCGCCCCAGGTGAAGACGAGGCGGTCGATCGGTTCGACCTCGAGATATTCTCCGCCGGTCGGGAACTCCTCGCCGGTCTCGTCGTTCGTCATCGTGTAGCGGTACCGGCCGCCGACACGGACATCGAACGACACGCTGTCGGTCGACACCCCGAACGGATGCAGCCACTGCGCCAACTCTGCTTCGTCGGTCCAGGCGCGCCACACGAGCTCGCGTGGCGCGTCGAAGGTGCGGGTGATCGAGAACTGCGGTGTTGCGTCGGTCGTGCTCATGATTCTTCCTTCCGGTCTTTCGTCGTGGTCTTCATGGTTCTGAGATGTGCATCGAGAGCATCCAGTTTCAGGTTCCACTCGCGGCGGTGCTTCTCGACCCAGGCCGACGCCTGGTCCAGGGGTTCCGCCTGCATCGAGAGCGTGCGCCACTGCGCGTGCGCCGTGCGCGTCACCAGGCCCGCGCGTTCGAGCACTTTCAGATGCTGCGAGATGGCGGGGGCGCTCATCATGAACGGTGCGGCGACCTCGCCGACCGTGGCCGACCCCTGGGAGAGGCGGGAGAGGATTTCGCGCCTGGTCGGGTCCGCGAGCGCGGCGAACACGAGGCTCAGCGGGTCGGCGATTTTCATTAGGAAAGTCCTTAATTAAGGTGTACCTTTATTTGAACGCCTCGAGCGTCCACGGGTCAAGGGTGAAGTTCCTGTCAGGCGAGGGTGAGCCCGAAGAAGCTCTCGATCTCCTCGCCCAGGTCGATGTCGCGATGCGACGGCCCGATGATGCGCGGAGCGGGCGACGTCGTGCGATTCGGGATCACGTGGCCGGTGCCGAACTGCGTGATGAAACGCACGCCGTCCCAGTCGGCGCGCTCGACATCGCCATCCCGCTGGACAACGGGCTCATCGGTCGGCGCATAGCTCCGGGCGGTCGCCGGGGCGGACTGCACCATCCCGCGTGTGGCGCGCCCGAGCATCCTGGGCATGCCCCCGTCATACGGCACGATCGGGTCGGCCGTTCCGTGCAGGAGCAGCACGGGAACGGGGCCCGGTTTGACGCCCGAGAACATGAAATCGTCGTCAACGGGCAGTCCGGCGGCGATGATCGCCGCCCCGGCGAGCAGGGTCGGCCTCTCCCTCAGGATGCGGTGCAGGAGCTGTCCGCCGTTCGAGTATCCGACGGCTATCGTGGGGCGGGCGAAGTGATCGATGACCGCGTGCACGAACGAGACATCGTCGACGTCGGACTTCTGCGCCTTGGACAGCTTCTGCCTTCGCCCGTCATTCCAGGCACGACCGTATCCGTTCAGGTAGACGAGGTCGGCGCCGATGCGTGAGGCCAAGGCGTCGAGGGTTCGGCCGCTGAAGCGTCGCATCGTCCGGCCCTGCTGCGAGGTGCCGTGCAGCGCGAGGAGCAGGGGAGCGTCGGATCTCGGTGAAGCAGGGGTGACGTGAAGATAGCTGCGCCGTCTGCCGGCTACGTCGATGAACTCTTTGCTCTGGTCGGTCATGACATCAGACTACGCCTAAAAACGGATAGGGTATCCGTTCGGATGAATGCTCCACTACAGTGGATTCATGCCTGCTCTTCGACGCGATGCGCTCCGCAACCGCGAGCGCATCCTCGATGCCGCGCGAGTGCTGCGCTCCGACGGAGACGCATTGCTGCTGAACGCCGTGGCGCATCGCGCCGGTGTCGGAGTCGGGACGGTGTATCGACACTTCCCATCGATCGAGGCGTTGACCGAAGCGCTCGTCGAGCACCGATTCGTCGAGATGACCGAAGCGGCGAAAGAGGCGGCTGACTCGACGAGCGAGTTCGTCGCCATCCGCCGGTTCATCGCTCAGTCGCTGCAGACCTTCATCGATGATCCGGACTTCGCGAGAGCCGTCGTGTCGTCGACCGCGGTGCGTGAGGAGACGCGTGCGCTCCGCGCCGATCTCTTCGATGCGTTCTCCGGCCTGATCGGGCGCAGTGCTCAGCACTTCCGATCCGACTTGGAACCTGCCGACATCATGATCCTGCTCTGTGGATTGGGCTATTCCGCACGTCTGCGCCCCGAGCGCTCCGCACACTACCTCGACGCACTGTTCGAGGGGATACTCGCCCGATAGCACGGCTCACGCGCTCACGCGCTCACGCGGTGTTCGCGCCGGGCCGGACGGATCTCGGCATCCATCGCGTCGATGCCCGAGCATGGGGCCATGGCAACGTTCGTACTGATTCACGGCGGCGGTTCGACCGCCTGGGACTGGCATCTCGTGAGTCCTCTGCTCGTGAGCGCGGCGCACGAGGTCGTGGCGGTCGACCTGCCCATCGAGGACCCGAGCGCTCAGCTCCAGGACTACGTGCGCACGGTCGTCGACGCGATCGGCGACCGCAGCAACATCCGTCGTGGGGCATTCGCTGGGCGGTTTCACTGCTCCCCTCGTCGCCGCAGAGATCCGGGCCGACGGCCTCGTGTATCTCGCGGGGATGATTCCCATGCCGGGGGAGAGCTTCATGGACTGGTGGGCGGGCACGGGTCATGTTCGCGAGAGCGTCGATGACGACCCGGCGGTGTCATTCTTCAACGGTGTGCCGAAAGCGCTCGCCGACGAAGCGCAGCGAAGGGATCGCGACCAGGACGGCGCGTGGCTGTCTTCGCCGTGGCCCGCCGATGCGCATCCTGATGTTCCCACGCGAGCCATCGTCTGCACCGACGACCAGTTCTTTCCCGCGCCGTTCATGAGGAGGCACATCCATGAGCGACTGGGGATCACTCCGGTCGAGATACCCGGCGGCCACTACGCGACGCTGTCAGAGCCGACCGCCGTCGCTTCGGCGCTCATCGGGTTCGCCGACGAGATCAGTTCTGCGCGTCGTCTGTGAGCACGGTTCGGCGAACAGGGCGCGTCCGCCGGATGTGGGCGCCGGAACTCGACGCCCCGTCGCCGGTCACTCTCCGTATGGCGCAAGGGCGAACCGACCCCAGGCGACGAAGACGAACAGCAGCAGGAAAGCGATGTCCCCGGCCATCAGCGCCCACTCGCTGCGGCGGAACCTGGTTGTGGCTGCTCCCGCCATCAGGAGCGCGAGTCCGCATGCTGCGATGGGAGAGAGGATCGGGGCGATGCCCACGAGCGGAGGCACGATCAATCCGACGACCCCGACGAGTTTGATCGTGGCGATCGCCTTGATGTGTCCGGCATCGAAGTCGTCTACCCAATGCTGACTGGCCGCGATTGATCGATAGCGCTCTCTGGTGAGCACGAGCTGGCTGACTCCACCGGCACCGAATGCCGCGGCCAGCAATCCCGTGATGATCCACAGTGCGATGTTCATTCGAGAGTCCTTCCTCGTTACCTTTGCCCTCCAGGGCCCGTCACATGAGTAACGGATGAAGAAGTGGAAAGGTAACGAAGGTGGAGGAGAACGAACTCAGCGCAGCGTTCGAAGAGCACCGGTCGCGATTGCTCGCGGTCGCGACGCGGGTGCTCGGATCGCGCACCGACGCCGAAGATGCCGTGCAGGAAGCCTGGTTCCGACTGCATCGGCATGCGCACGACGAGATCGAGAATCTCGGTGGCTGGCTGACCAGGGTCGTCGGCCGTATCTGCCTCGACACGCTGCGCAGCCGTTCGAGTCGCGCTGAGTCGACACTCGAGGAGTGGGAGAACGAGCCGATCGTGACGGATGACGTCGACGGTCCAGAAGATGCTGCGATCGAAGCAGACTCGGTCGGGCTCGCCATGCTCATCGTCTTGGATTCGCTGCAGCCCGCTGAGCGTCTCGCATTCGTGTTGCACGACGTCTTCGCCGTCCCCTTCGCCGAGGTGGGGCCGATCGTCGGGCGATCGACAGATGCTGCGAAGATGCTCGCGAGTCGAGCGCGTCGCAAGGTGCAGCAGCAGCCGCTGCCGAGCGAAGAACGGCGTCAGCGTCGCGAAGTCGTCGACGCCTTCCTCGCCGCGGCACGCGACGGCGACTTCGAGGCGCTGCTGCGCACGCTCGCGCCGGACATCACCTGGCACCACCACACCGCCCACGGCACGACCGTGAAGGTCGGGGCGAACGAAGTCCTCGCCGTCGTACGACAGGGCGATCCCGCTCGAATCGAAGCGCGTCGTGTCAGCGTGAACGGCCAGCCCGGCATCCTCGCGTGGGGCCCGTCGGGACGTCCGCTCGCGCTCATGTCCTGCTCCGTCGCTGACGGCAGGCTCGTCAAGATCGTCTCGATCACCGATCCGAAGCGTCTCGCTCGGATGCAGCTGCCGGCGTCTTCCCGCTGAGCGATCCATTCGCGGGTTGCACCCGACGGATGACATCCGAACCCGCGCGCGCCAGACTCGTGTCATGGCCGCATGGGTGCTGCACGTCGACATGGATCAATTCATCGCCGCGGTGGAGGTGCTGCGACGACCAGAACTCGCCGGGCTGCCGGTGATCGTCGGCGGGCGCGGCGACCCGACCGAGCGCGCGGTGGTGTCGACGGCATCCTATGAGGCCCGTGCGTTCGGCATCGGATCGGGGATGCCGTTGAAGATCGCCGCTCGCAAGGCCCCGCCGGATGCCGTCTTCCTCGCCGTCGACCACGCGGCGTATGAGCAGGCCTCCGATGACGTCATGACGACTCTGCGCGCGCTGCCGGGCGTCGTGCTGGAGGTCATCGGCTGGGACGAGTGCTTCCTCGGTATCGCGACAGACGATCCAGAGGCTGTGGCGCGCGAAGCGCAGGCGGCTGTACTGGCGGCCACAGAGCTGCACTGCTCGGTCGGCATCGGCGACAACAAGATACGTGCCAAGATCGCGACCGAGTTCGGCAAGCCCCGCGGGAGTTTTCGGCTCACCGAGGCGAACTGGTTCGAGGTGATGGGTGAGAAGTCCACGCGTGATCTGTGGGGCATCGGCCCGAAGGTGCAGAAGCGCCTCGCCGCCCACGGGATCACGACAGTGCGTGAGCTGGCCGATTCCGATGTCGAGGATCTGATTGGAGAGTTCGGACCGAAGATGGGCGTCTGGTATCACGGGCTCGGCTCCGGGATCGGCCCCGACGTGGTCGACGACACGCCCTGGATCGCCCGCAGCCACAGTCGCGAGACGACGTATCAGCAGAACCTCACGACGCCGGCCGAGGTCGACGCGGCGGTGCGGGTCCTCGCTTCGCAGGCGTTCGACGACTGTGCGGCCGAGGGGCGGCCTGTCATCCGCGTGCACCTGAAGGTGCGATACGCGCCGTTCGAGACGAAGACGTTTGGACGCAAGCTCCCTGATGCGACGACGGACCGCGAGACCGTGATGTCGGCCGCCTCAGCGCTCGCCGCCACCCTGGACGCCGAGCGCGAGGTGCGTCTGCTCGGCGTCAGGGCAGAGATGGCGATGCCCGAGGCCGGCGACACGGTCGAACGGACGCCGGTCCGCGGGCGGATCTGACCGTCTGTCCGCGCGGGTGCTCACGCGCGAGCGCGTCGTCAGTCGTCCGTGCGGAACCCGGCGACCTTGTGCGTGCCGTCGCAGTACGGCTTGATCGTCGAGAGCCCGCACCGGCAGAGCGCGACGGTACGGCGGTTGCGTTCGATCGGCTCGCCGTCTGCTGTGACGATGTCGACATCGCCGCGCAGCAGCAGCGGCCCGTCCGGATACGGTGTGACCGTCGCCCGTTCCCCTCTCATCGGAGTGCCCCTGCGCGCAGCGATGACTCCCCGCCGGTCCATGAGTCGAGCATGTGCAGGCCCGCCCACCCGTCGACGGCCAGGCACGCGGCCGCCCCGAACATGATGTCGGCGAGCAGATCGGGGCGATCCTCCGCGAGCGCTCCGGCCAGGTCGCGTCCTGCGATCTGCTCGTGAACGGCATCCGCTTCGACATGCTCGTCGAAGTAGTCGGTGACGTCCTCGCCGAAGCCGAGACGGCGCATGCCGTCGCCGTACATGCGGTTCGGAATGGAAGAGGTCATCTCGAACGCCGCGAGGTGCCCGACGATCGCGCCGAGCAGGCGTCGGTTCATGCCGAACATCGACATCATGTTGTGCGAGGCCAGCGTGATCGCAGGCACGACGTCGACGTAGCCGCCGTAGGAATCATCGAGACCTGCGCCGCGCATGGCCGCCGCGAAGATCGCGGCATGCACACGATCGGGACGCCCGCCACCGTACTCATCCGCCTGGATCTCCACGAGGGCCGCCTTGGCGCGTCCGTGCAGGCGGGGAATCGCCCACGAATGCGGGTCGGCCTCGTGCAGCGTGTAGATCGAACGCTGGATGAAGAACTCCCGCACCTGCTCGAGGGTCGCCTTCTTCGCCACGTGGCGCGAGAGGCTGGGGCCGGCATCCGCGCTGGTGAGCTCGAAGAGTGCTCTGGCCACGGCGTCCGCTGTCGGCTCCGGCAGTTCCGGCAGCGGCACCGCACTGCGGATGCCGCTCTCGAATCGCGCCTCGAGGATGCCGCGCGTCTCGATCAGCCGCGGATCCCATTCCAGATCCGGTGAGAACTCATCGAGCGACCCGTAGGAGGATGCGTACAGCATGAAGAGGGCGAGCTGGATGTCATCGTCTCGGAGGACGTCGCGCGTCTCGTCCGCGGCGAGACGGGCGAGCGCAACATGGTCCGTGTTCTCGGAGCCCGTGAGCCGATGCAGCACAGCGTTGCTGACGGGTCCACGTGCTTCGAACCTTCCGGCAGATGTGGCGGTCGGGGCGGGCTCGGCGGGGGAGGGAATGGTGAGTGACACGGATGCTCCGATTTCTCTGCGTGCATCCACCATGCCCGCTCGTGTGTCGGTGAGCGAGGGGCTTGACGACATCGGGCGCCGCGTCTAGAAGGTCCACCTCTCTCGCTGAGCCGCTGCCACGCCTGGGTCCAGGCGATCGCGCAGTGAGATTCGGTTACGGTTCGAGAATGGCAAAGGCAGATCGTATCGGGCGTCCTCCGGCCTCAGCTGACGACGCGAGCCTGCACCCCTACGCCGTCGTGTCGCCGCGCGCCGCCGTGGTCTACAACCCGACGAGCATGGCGATCGACCGGTTGCGCGAGCTCGTCGGAGCAGAGGAGCAGCGACTCGGGCGGGCGCCGACCCGCTGGTACCCGACGGATGCTGCCGACTCCGGCTCCGCGGCAGCGCGACGAGCACTTGCTGACGAACCGGATCTCATCATGATCGCCGGCGGTGACGGGACGGTGCGCGCCGTCGCCGAGGCGGTTCAGATGTCAGCGGCGATACCCATCGCTCTGCTGGCACTCGGCACGGGAAACCTGCTCGCGCGCAATCTGAACATCCCCGTCGGCGACCTCGCCGCTGCCGTGCGTACCGCCTTCGAGGGCGAGACGCGGAAGATCGACACCGGGGTCGCGGAACTGCGAGACGAGGGCGCCACCCGACGGCACACGTTCGTCGTGATGGCGGGGATCGGCCTTGACGCCGCGATGGCATCGGACACGCAGGCGAGCGCGAAGAAGCGCATCGGATGGTTGGCGTACGTGTCCCCGATCGCGCGGTCCGTGCTCGGCAACCGCCACGTCGATCTGAAGTACCGGATCGACGACCAGCGGATCAGGAGCGCACGAGCGCACACGATCATCGTGGGCAACTGCGGAACGCTCACCGGCGACATGCAGCTCCTGCCGGACGCCGACGTCGAGGACGGGCTGCTCGACGTCGTCATGTTCCGCCCGCAGACCCGGTTCGGGTGGGCGCGCATCGGAACACGACTCACCTTCCACAATGTCGCCCGCCGTTCCCGCCTCGGAAGACGAGCGCTGGACTCGGCGCCGGCTGAGCGAGCGCTGGTCTATACGAAAGGCCGTGACCTCCGCGTGCGTTTCGATGCCGCACAGCGCATCGAGCTCGACGGGGACGATTTCGGAACGGTGACCAGCGCCCGCGTCACCGTTCGTCCCGCGTCGCTCGCGATCCGCGTCTAGCGCGACCGTGGCCGATCAGTACCAGTTCACCGACTGCGAGTGGCCCCACGCCGCGCAGGGGCTGCCGTAGGCACGCTGGATGTAATCCAGCCCCCAGCGGATCTGCGTGGTCGCATTGGTCGCCCAGTCGCCGCCGAAACTGGCCATCTTGTCGCCGGGCAGCGCCTGCGGGATGCCGGTGGCACCGCCGTCCTGGTTGTAGGCCTGGTAGTTCCAGCCCGACTCCTTCTGCCACAGCGAGTTCAGGCACTCGAACTCGCCGCCGCCCCAGCCGTACTGGTCGGAGGCGATGGCGGCGGCCGTGGTCCTGGCGCCGTCGGGGGTGTTCGCGTTCGCGAGCGCGGCGGCTGCGGCTTCGGCGGCGGCTGCCTGCTTGGCGGCTTCGACTGCTGCCGCGGCGGCGGTCTGGCGTTCGCGCAGCGCGGCCGTCTGCGTCGTGACGGACGTGATCTCGGCGCTTGCCTTGACTCTCACGATGGGCAACTCCAGCGAGGTGAGCGCGTCGACGTCGTCGAGATCATCCATGGCCTCGAGCAGGCCGGAGGTGTCGACGGCCGTGCTCGCATCGCCGAGGTCCAGCCCGCTGCTCCGTGCTGCAGAGACCGCAGAGGCGGCGTCGGTCAGAGCCGAGCGTCCAGCGACGACGGCATCGGCGGCCGCGGCCATCTCGACGCCGGAGGCCTTGGCCTCAGTCACGGATGACTGTGCGGTCATGGCCGCGACGGCAGGAGCTGCGGCGGCGATCCCGGTGGCGGCGAGAATACCGATGGCGAGAGAGATACCGAGTCTGCGGCGACGGGCAGGGGAATTCGACTGGTTCTTGAGCATGACGAACGTAACGATCCTTAGGGTATTCAGGCCGCTTCGGGGCGGCATGCGCGCCCATCGGGTCGGACGCACAAAGTAACGATTCTGCATCAGTGCTTCTGTGCAGAACCTCCGCGTCCCCTGGATGTGCGGTGTGAAGCGCCCTCGTCAGTCGGCCGGGCTGCCTGCGGTTCGCCGCTGCCTGGTCGCCTCGTAGAGGATCGCGGCGGTCGCGTTCGCGGCGTTCAGCGAGGAGGCGTGACCGGTCATCGGGATGCGTGTCAGTACGTCGCACGCCTCTTTCCACGCCGCCGACATGCCGGAGTGCTCGTTACCGGTCACCAGCAGTGTGGGCTTCGTCAGGTCGACATCCCACACATCGTGGGTGCCGTCTTCGTCCGTTCCCACGATCTGGATGTCGACGCCATCGGCGCGCAGCTGCTCGATCCAGTCGAGGGCAGGCCGGATGCTGGGGAGCCGAACGGTCGGCGTCATGATGGCCGATCCGGTCGAGGCGCGCAGCGCGCGTGGGTCATAAGGATCGGCGGCGTGCCCGGTCACGATCACGCCGTGGCCGCCGAGCGCATCCACCGAACGCACGATCGACCCGATGTTTCCTGGGGATGCGGGGCGATCCAGCGCGACGTAGAGCGCATCGGCCGCGACCGGGAGGCGGGAGAGGTCGTCGGCGGGGATGGCGACGATCAGCACAAGCTCCGGCGGCTCATCCTCCTTCTCGCCGAGTTCGATCATGAGCTCAGGGGCGACCAGCCACGATGCGGCTCCCGTCGCCTGCACGGCGGCGATCGTCTCCGACGCCCAGGCGGAGCGGCCGTTCGTATGCGTGATCAGCACGGCTCGCACGTCGAGGTCGGATTCGAGTGCGAGATTGATCGGTCGTACGCCCTGCACGATCATCTCTCCGGCGCGATTGCGCTTCGTGCGGTTGCCGAGCAGCGTCTCCCAGTACTGGAACGTCGCGTTGCGAGTGGAGACCGCCTTGGTGTTCGAGACCGGCTTCGAGCGGTGCTGGCGGGGATCCGAAGGCATGGAGACGAGCGTACCTGTCGGGCGCAGAAGAATTTCAGTACTCACTGTTGCCAAGTACCGGTACCTAGTGTTACCGTCTAGTGGTAGTCAACATCACTGAGTAGAGGAAGGAAGTGATCCGATGGGCAACCAGATGACCGAGATGCTCAAGGGCACGCTCGAGGGCATCGTTCTCGCGATCCTGTCCGTCCAGCCGGCATACGGGTACGAGATCACGGCTCGGCTGCGCGACGAGGGATTCGCCGAGATCGCCGAGGGCACCGTGTATGCGCTGCTCGTCCGGATCGAGCAACGAGGCCTCGTCGACGTGGAGAAGGTCCCGTCCGAGAAGGGGCCGCCGCGCAAGGTCTACTCCATCAACCCGCAGGGGCGAGAGCAGCTCACTGAGTTCTGGGGGACGTGGAGCTTCATCGCAGAACGCATCGAACATCTCCGACACACCGACATCATCACCGACAGCACGACCACCGAAGGGAACTGATCATGGCAGCGAAGTGGATCGAAGTGGTCACCGGATCACTCGAGCAGAAGAAGCAGTACAAGCAGGACAAGGCCCGCATGGAGGCTCTTCCCGAGCCGTACCAGACCGTCGCCACAGCGATGCACCGGTACTTCATGTACTACGGCGGCATCACCAACGGCGACACCCTCACGCAGATGTTCACCGATCTCGTCGACCTGTGGGAGCGGGCGGCTGTCGACGGCACCCCGGTGCGCGACATCGTCGGCGACGACCCGGTGGACTTCACCGAGACGTTCGCCAAGTCCTACCAGGGCAAGGAATGGATCGACAAGGAGCGCGCCCGCCTCACGAAGGCGATCGACGGCGCCATCGGAAAAGAGAACCGCTCATGACCACCGCAGCCATCCAAGTGCGCGGCATCCGCAAGTCGTTCAAGGATCTTGACGTGCTGCGCGGCGTTGACTTCGACGTCGCATCCGGCAGCATCTTCGCGCTCCTCGGCTCGAACGGCGCGGGCAAGACCACGCTCGTGCGGATCCTGTCGACCCTGCTGAAGGCGGATGCGGGCACCGCGTCCGTCCACGGGTTCGACGTCGCCGCGACGCCGAACGACGTACGTCAATCGATCAGCCTCACCGGTCAGTTCGCGGCCGTGGACGAGGTGCTCACTGGACGTGAGAATCTCATCCTCGTCGCGAGACTGCGTCATCTTAAGGACCCGGATACGATCGCCGACGGCATGCTCGCCCGGTTCTCGCTCACGGATGCCGGTGGCCGGAAGGCCGCCACGTATTCCGGCGGCATGCGCCGCCGACTCGACATCGCGATGAGCCTGATCGGCGACCCGCCGATCATCTTCCTCGACGAGCCCACGACGGGGCTTGACCCGCAGGCGCGGATCGAGGTCTGGCAGACAGTGAAGGATCTCGCCAAGGCCGGTACCACGGTGCTCCTCACCACGCAGTATCTCGACGAGGCGGAGCAACTGGCCGACCGCATCGCGATCCTGCACAAGGGCACCATCATCCAGAACGGCACACTCGCCGAACTCAAGCAGCTTCTCCCCTCGGCGCAGGTCGAGTACATCGAGAAGCAGCCGTCGCTCGAGGACGTCTTCCTCGCACTCGTCGGAGAGACAGAAGGAGATCCGTCATGACCAGTCACGTCCTCAGCGACACCCGGGTCCTCACCGGCCGGTCGCTGCGCCACATCCTCCGCAGCCCGGACACGATCATCACCACCGCGGTCACCCCGATCGCCTTGATGCTGCTGTTCGTGTACGTGCTCGGCGGAGCGATCAACACCGGCTCCGATGAGTCGTACATCAACTACATGCTCCCCGGCATCCTGCTGATCACGATCGCATCCGGCATCGCCTACACGGCGTACCGCCTGTTCCTCGACATGCAGGGCGGCATCTTCGAGCGGTTCCAGTCGATGCCTATCGCGCGGTCGAGTGTGCTCTGGGCGCACGTGCTCACGTCGCTGGTGTCGAACATGATCTCGGTCGCGATCGTCATCGGTGTCGCAGCGATCATGGGCTTCCGCACCGGAGCATCCTTCGGCGCATGGCTCGCCGTCGCCGGCATCCTGATCCTGTTCACGCTCGCCCTCACCTGGCTGGCCGTGATCGCGGGGCTGTCGGCGAAGACGGTCGACGGGGCGAGTGCGTTCAGCTACCCGCTGATCTTCCTGCCGTTCATCAGTTCGGCGTTCGTGCCCACGACTTCGATGCCCGGCCCGGTGGCCTGGTTCGCGGAGCACCAGCCGGTGACCTCGATCGTCAACAGCATCCGCTCGCTGTTCGCCGGGCAGCCGGTTGGCGCCGAGATCTGGATCGCTCTCGCATGGCTCGTCGGCATCCTCGCGGTCGCCTATGGCTTCGCCATCGCGATCTACCGCAAGAAGATCAGTTGAGCAGCCGCACAAGGGGCCGCGTCCGTCTGGATGCGGCCTCTTCTGCATATACCCGTGGACAGCGGTGCGGCGCAGTGCAAATGTTGATGATGCACGAGTACCGATCGTGAGTCACAGAGGGAGCAGAGATGTTCGAGAACTCCGATGCGTTAAGCGGCATGTCGTCCGATGACATCGCGGCCTCGCGCCGCTTCTACGAGGGCGTGCTCGGCCTCACCGTCAAGGACGAGGGCATGGGCGGCCTGATCTCAGTCCAGCTGCCGAAGGGCGGCGCGGTGTTGATCTACCCCAAGGATGATCATCAGCCCGCGACATTCACGATCCTCAACTTCGCCGTCGAAGACATCGACGCGGTCGTGGACCTGCTGCTCGCCAAGGGCGTGGTGATGGAGCGGTACGACGGCATGGACCAGGACGCGAAAGGGATCATGCGCGGCAAGGCTGCCGGACGCGGCCCTGACATCGCCTGGTTCACCGACCCCGCTGGCAACATCCTCTCGGTGCTGTCGAGCTGACGTGGCGCGCAGCTGATCGGCCTCAATCGGACTGATAGGCCTCAATCGGACTGTGACGAGAACGAGTCCTCGATCGCGACCATCCAGGAGATGCCGAAACGGTCGACGAGCATACCGAATTCGCCGCCCCAAGGAGCCTCGGCCAGTGCAATGGTGGCGGTCCCGCCATCGACGAGGCCGTCCCAGGCGCGGTGCAGGTAGTCAGTGTCGACCGTGCCTCCGCTCAGGGACACCGAGATTCCCTGAGGCTTCTCGTATTCCATTCCGGTGGGAGTGTCGGATGCCATGAGCACGAGTCCGCCAGGAGCGTTCAGCTGCGCGTGCATCACGAGGTTCTCTTCACCTTCGGCGGTCCCGCTGCCGGGCATATCGCCGAACGTGCTGACGGCGAGGTCTCCGCCGAGGACGCCCTGGTAGAACTCCATCGCCTCACGGGCGGTGTCGCCGAAGGACAGGTAGGGGTTGAGATTCGGCATGATCGCTCCTTCGTCTGGGTGTGCGGATGCAACCAGTGTGCGCCGCGCGCCGACGATCCTCAATGGTGTTCGACGAGCGGTCACTCCACGAGCTTGCCCTCGGACGACACGTCGCGCATGAGTTCCCGGATCTCGGCAGGAACCGGCGGGATCTCCTCGCGGGTCACGCCGGTCGCGGGCGACCAGACGAGGTTCACCTGCAGGGTCGGGTCCTCGTCGGGGAAGTCGCTGCGATTGTGGGCACCGCGGGTCTCGCGCCGCTCCAGCGCCGCCTCGAGGGTCGCGCGCGCGGCAACGGCCGATCCCTTCAGATCGAAGGCGTGCGCGAGGTCCTGGAAGCCGGCGATGTCGGGGTGGATGCCGACGTCCTCCATCCGCCCCTCGATCATGTCGAGCTCGGCGAGACCGGCGCGCAGTCCCTCTGCGGAACGGACCACGCCGGCGTGCTCGGTCATCGTGTTGCGGATCGCGCGCTGCAGCGCGCGCACATTCTCGCGGCCGTCGGACGCCAGCAGGTCGTCGATCTCCGTACGTGCCTGCGTCACGGCCTCAGGTGAACGTCGTTGCGCATCGAGCGACGATGCGTGCTCGATCGCCGCCTGGCCGACGATCCGGCCATAGACGAGCAGCTCGATCAGCGAGTTGCCGCCGAGGCGGTTGGCGCCGTGCAAGCCGCTGGATGCCTCGCCGATCGCGTAGAGACCGTCGACACCGGTGCCATGGTCTTCCGGCCTGACCCACACCCCACCCATCGAGTAGTGCGCGGTGGGCGCGATCTCGATCGGGTCGGTCGTGATGTCGAGCATCTGCAGCTCCATCATCGTCTGGTACACCCGGGGGAGGCGGGTCATGATCGTCTCGCGAGGTAGGTGCGAGACGTCGAGCCAGACGCCGCCGTTCTCGGTGCCGCGACCCTCCTTGATCTCGGTGTAGGCGGCCAACGCGACGCGGTCGCGGGTGGACAGCTCCATCCGCTCCGGGTCGTACTTCGACATGAAGCGCTCGCCGAGGGCGTTGCGCAGGATGCCGCCCTCGCCACGTGCCGCCTCGGAGATCAGGGTGCCGGCGGCGTTCTCGGGTTCGATGATGCCCGACGGATGGAACTGCACGAGCTCTGGATCGCGCAGTCGCGCGCCGGCATCGACGGCCAGCCGGAACGCGTCGCCGGTGTTCTCGTCACGACGCGACGAAGTGCGGCGCCAGATGCGGGTGTGGCCACCGGCGGCGAGGATCACGGCATCCGCGTGAATGAGATACCGGGTGCCGTCGCTCTGATCGAATCCGTAGGCGCCGAACACGACGTTGTCCTTGACGAGGATGCGCGTGATGTAGATGCCGTCGAGGATCGGCACGTCGAGCTGTTCGGCGCGTCGAACGAGCGTGCGCTGGATCTCGAGCCCGGTGTAGTCACCGGCGAACGCCGTGCGCCGGAAGGTGTGTGCCCCGAAGAAGCGCTGCGAGATGCGTCCGTCGTCCTCGCGCGCGAAGTCCATGCCCCAGCGCTCGAGATCGCGGATACCGCGCTCGGCGCCCTGCGTCACGACCTCGACGGTGTGCGGGTTGGCGAGCAGGTAGCTCTCCTTGATCGTGTCGGCGGCGTGCTGCTGCCAGGTGTCGTCGGCATCCATCGTTCCCAGTGCCGCGTTGATGCCGCCGGCCGCGAGCGAGGTGTGGGCGTCGTCGCGCGGGCGCTTGCCGACTGCCAGCACATCCACGCCGCGCTCTGCGACTTCGATTGCGGCGCGCAGGCCGGATCCGCCCGTGCCGATGACGAGGACGGTGGTGGAGATCTGTCGTTCGCGAGTGCTCATGCTTCCACGCTAAGAACATCGCGTCGATAACTCCAATGCATTGTTCGACTTGTCCTGATAGCGTGAAGACATGAACCTGGAGCAGTTGCGCGGCTTCGTCGAAGTCGCCGATCTCGGACACTTCACGCAGGCCGCGGCGAAGCTTCATCTGGCGCAGCCGTCGCTGAGCCGCCAGATCTCGTCACTCGAGATCGAGCTGGGCGCCGAACTCTTCCATCGCGCCCGTGGGAACATCTCGCTCACCGACGCCGGCGAGACTCTTCTGCCCCGTGCGCGGCGGATGCTGGCGGATGCTGACACCATCCGCGCCGAGATGGGAGAACTCGCCGGACTTCAGCGTGGACGCGTGCGCCTCGGGGCCACGCCCACGCTCTGCATCAGTCTCGTCGCCGAGGCGATGGCCGCCTTTCATTCCGCGCATCCCGGTGTCGAGCTGCTGCTCACGGAGGCGGGATCGAACGTCCTGATCGAGCAGCTCGCCGCCGGCACGGTCGACATGGCGCTCATCACGCTGTCGGATGCGCTGCCCGTTGGTGGCTCTGCGCTCGTGCGCACGCCGTTGCTGACGGAGGAACTGGTGGTCGTGTCCTCCGCCGAGCACGCGCCAGTGGCCGAAGACGGCATCGATCTCGATGCGCTCTCGCGTCTGCCGCTCGTTTTCTTCGCGGAGAGCTATGACCTGCGAGCGGTGACGGATGCAGCGTTTCGCGCGGCCGCGCTCGCACCGACGCCGGTCGTGGAGGGCGCGGAGATGGATGCCGTGCTCCGATTCGTGGAGCGAGGGCTCGGCGTCGCCGTCGTGCCTGCCATGGTGCTGCTCGACAGGCCGACGCTGCGTTCGGTGCGGCTCGTCGATCCGCGACTGATCCGCACGATCGGTCTCGCGCACCGCTCCGACGTCAACCCGACTCGTGCCGCGGCCGCCATGCGCCGCGTCATCACGGCGACGGCCGGCGAACTCGTCGATCGCGATCCGACGACGATGGCGTTGGTGACCGGTCCGACCGGAGACGCACCGGCACGCTGAACCCTGTGGCACGCCGCCGGACGTTCACCAGCAGGATGCTGCCGAGAACGAGACCGATGCCCAGCAGCTGGAACGGGCCGAGGGTCTCGCCGCTGATCAGCACCCCGAGTGCGACGCCGGTCACCGGGTTGAGCAGTCCGATCACACCGACGACGCCGGCGGGCAGATGCCGGAAGCCGCTGAACCAGCAGAAGAATCCGAGCGCGGTGGCGATGAGGCTGATGTAGGCGAACGCCGCGAACTCCGTCGGCGTCACCGACGGCGGCGCGCCCTCGACCAGTACGGCGACGACAGTCAGTTCGATTCCGCCGACGAGCAGTTGCCAGGCGGTGATCGTGAGCACAGGGGTGCCGTCGTTCCATCGCTTCATGAGGATCGCGCCGAGTGCCGACATCACCATCGAGGCGAGGGATGCCGCGATGCCCCAGATGTCCAGTCGTCCGGTCGCGGTGCCGACGATGAGCAGGACCCCTGCGGCACCGACGACGGCACCGAGCAGCACCCGTGCGGTCGGTCGCTCACGGAGGATCAGCCAGGCGAATGCCGCGATCATCAGCGGTGCCACGGAGGTGACGGACGCTGCGACGCTGGAGGGCAGCAACTGCGCCGCGACGTAGACCAGGCAGAAGAACAGCCCCATGTTCAGCGTGCCGAGCACGACGGACCGCCACCACCACATACCGCGCGGGAGTCGTCTGACCACGAGCAGCAGCACGAGTCCAGCCGGGAGCGCGCGGATGGCCGATCCCCACAGTGGCGAGTCGGCCGGCAGGAACTCGCGGGTGACCCAGTACGTCGACCCGAACGCGATGGGCCCGATCGCGGCGATGAGGGGCCAGCGCGCGAGGTTCCAAAGTCGGAGCGCCCGCCGCGGATTGCTTTCCATGGAAACGAGTATACGTTCCGTGGAAAGTAAGATGGGTCGCATGTCGGAGATCGATCGAGTGGCGCGCTTCGTCGAGCAGTGGCGCGAGCAGCGACCGGATCTGGATCCGAGTCCGATGGCTGTCATCGGCAGGATGCGTCGGATCTCGGATGACTTCACCGCCGCGCTCGTCGAGAACTATCGCCGCTTCGGGATCGGCGAAGGCGAATTCGACGTGCTGTGCGCGCTGCGCCGAGCGGGGGATCCGTTCGCGTTGCCTCAGGGCGAGATCGCCGAGCACACCATGGTGACCGCGGGCGCGACATCGAAGCGGGTGGACCGGCTGATCGCCGGCGGCCTCGTCTCACGGCATCCGCTCGCCGACGACGGTCGCGGCCGCGCCGTGACGCTGACGCAGAGCGGGCGCGCGCTGATCGACAGGATGTATCCCGACCATCTGAAGACCGAGGAAGCACTGCTCGCGCCGCTCGACAGGGCCGAGCGTGCACAACTCGAGGCGTTGCTGGTCAAGCTCGCCGTCGGCTGACGTCGCCCCGGATCAGGCCTGCTTCGCCGCTCGCGGATGGAGGACTCCGGATGCTGCGCCGAGCGCTGCACCGACGAGCGTGTCGATGATCCGCTCCATCGCGACGTCCATCGACCCGATCTGCTCGGTCGCCGCGCCGGTGAGCAGCAGCACCAGCGGCGTGATGATCATCAGCGCGAGCGCGTAGTGACGCACGACCACGAGTTCGACCGAGAACTGCATGATGCCCAGCATGAGCGCGATCCAGAGCCCTGACGGATGCAGCATCGCCAGCAGCGCGTAGACGCCGACGCCCAATACGGTCCCCAGCATTCGGTGCAGTCCGCGCTGGAACGCGGCCAGGCGATCTGCGGCGACCCCGATCACGGCGATCGCCGCGCCGACGATCCAGTAACTGCGACCCGGATCGACGAACAGCCCGATCAGCACGCCGAGCACGGCCACGATCACGACACGCAGCAGCAGCATGCGGGAGGCGTCGTCGAAGGCGGGGCCGGGCAGCAACTCGCGCAGCGGGCGGGACGGATGCGAGCGCACGCGACGGATGAGCAGCGGCGACAGCGCCACGAGGTACGAGAAGAGGCAGCCGGCCGCGATCGTCGCGGTGTAGGCGAGTGGCGTGATCGCGGCGTGCGCTGTGACCTGGGCGGAAAGGCCGAAGACGAGGACGAAGAAGATCGGTCCTGGCGGGCCGAGGCGGAACCCGAACGAGAGCCCTGCCGCGGCCAGCGCGATCACGACGATGCCGACGGCGACCAGCCACGTGTTCCCCGCTGACAACGAGCCGAGCGCTGCGCTCACGATCAGTCCTGCAGCGACGATGGGCAGCACTCTGGCCCGTTCGACGACGGGAGACGCTCCTGCGAAGAGTACGGTGAAGGCGCCGGATCCCGCGATGTAGCCGAGCGTCGGATGGCCGAGCAGAGTCATCACGGCGATGGGCACCGCCATGCCGATCGCCGCCTGCAGTCCCAACTGCCACCGGGGGCCGCGCGATGGACCGAAGGCGAAGAGACTCACACGTCTATTGTCCTCCTCCCCCTCGGCCGCCCTCGCCGAGGAGCTGCCACAGACGTGCCCATTGTCCGGGAGTGAGATCCCTCGGCCGTGCTGCGCGCGCGACCCCGGCCCCGTTGAGTGCGCGATCGATGACCGCCGCAGAATGCCCGTCACTGCGGAGGATCTGCCGGATGTCGTTGCCGCGACTTCGGAACACCGCGCCGACGAAGCGTTCGAACCGTCGCCGGTCGCTGTACGGCAGGAGCGGCGCGGCACGACGTTCGATCGAGAGGATGCCACCGTCCACAGCCGGCATGGGTCGGAAGTGCTGGGCGGGAACGCGACCGTGCAGGCGGAATTCATACCAGGGGCCGGCCTGCGCAGTCATCATGGTCGCCCCTCCCACACCGGCGCGCTTGCGCGCGACCTCCCACTGCGTGAGCAGGATCGCGTGGCGCCATCCGTCGGCGGAGAGCAGACGGCGCAACAGCGGCGTCGTCAGATGGAAGGGGAGGTTCCCGACGATCACCGGACGATTCAACGGCTCGAGCAGGGCATCGGCGTGATGGATGCTCGCGCCGTCGATGCGGGAGCGCAGCCGATCCACACGATGTGCGTCGATGTCGATCGCACGCAGATCCCGGCCCAATCGGGCGAGGTGCCGTGTGAGGGCGCCGTCGCCGGCACCGATCTCGAGGATCGCTCCGTCAGTGGCGGCGGTGAGCGTCGTGAGTCGTTGGAGGGTCGGGCGGTGGGTGAGGAAGTTCTGGCCGAGTTCGTGTCGGCCACCGGTATGGGATCGAGGTCGCAAGGTGCGCTCCAGTCGTGAGGAAGGAGCACCCGGCAGCGGGCGTGCGAGAGCACAGCGAACGCGCCTCCGGGTGCAGGACATCCGGAACGACGGCGCGGCGTGGCGTTAGTCGACCATCAACGCGCCGTCAGGCGCGGCGGTCGCGGAACGTGAAGCAGCGCGCGTCGAACAGCGCGCTCTTGATCATCAAACCCATGGACGACAGTCTAGGACGCGTCTCAGCGTGCCGCGAGCCACTCCTCGAAGGGCGGACCCGCAAGCAGCGCGCCTGCGCCGGGCAGTGCGAACCCCGCACGCATGCCCTTCATCTGCGCGGTCGGCAGATTCACGGAGGGGATCCAGCCGCGATGCCCGCTCTTGCGCGCGAACGCCTTGATCATCGCGTCGAGCGCCTCTTCGCGCGGACCGGCGATGTCCTGCGCGCGACCCTGCGGATCACCGGTGGCAAGCGCGGCGAGATGTTCGCCGACGTCGTGTGCGGCGATCGGCTGCGTGCGCGCTCGCGGAGCGATGTGCAACGGCCCGATCTTCGCCCGCTCGAAGATCTGTCCCGCGAACTCGTGGAACTGCGTCGCGCGCTGGATCGTCCACGGCACTGCGGACTTCTCGAGTACCTTCTCCTGGGCGACCTTTCCGACGTAGTAGTCGTACGGCATCCGGTCGATGCCGACGATCGACAGCAGCACGATGTGCCCGACACCGGCATCGGCCGCAGCGCTGATCAGGTTGGCCGTCGCCGTAGTGAAGAACTCGATCGCATCGTCGGCCTTCATGGTCGACACGTTCGCCGTGTCGATCACGGCGTCGACACCCGTCAGCGCGGCTGCCAGTCCCTTTCCGCTGATGAGGTCGACTCCCTGCGAACGGCTGAGCACCACTGCCTCGTGTCCGCCGTTGCGCACGGCCTCGACGGTGTGGCGCCCGACGACGCCCGTTCCGCCTGCGATGGCGATCTTCATCGGTTGTTCTCCTTGTCGTCTGTTTCCGCAACCGAACGATCGGCTACGGGTCCTGGAAGCATCAGCACCATACCGAGCAGAAGGCTTCCGCCGAGCCCGATGATGTTGCCGATGACATCGATGAGCGGCATCCCGCCGAACTGCATCGCATGGTAGATCAGGTGCGGCAGGCCGAACACGGTCCATGCGACCCCCACGACGCGACCTGACTCCCGCGGTCGCCCACAGGAGGATGCGTCGTACAGTCATGCTCATACTTCTTCGACGACACAGGCCTGGACAATGTGAGGACGTGACTCACATTCGTCCTCGCCGCATCGTCGACACTGAGGAAGGATGTGACGGGATGGACGAGGTCGACGAACTGCTGAAGGAGCGGCGCACGCTGCTCGCACTCGCGTACCGCATGCTCGGCACGGTCGCCGATGCCGAGGATGCCGTGCAGGAGACGTACGTGCGGTGGTATCGGCAGTCGGACGCCGATCGAGAGCGGATCGAGAACCCCGCCGCATGGCTCACCAGGGTCGCAAGCCGCATCTGCCTCGACATGCTGGGCTCCGCCCGCGCTCGCCGAGAGCGCTACGTCGGCGAGTGGCTGCCAGAGCCGCTGCCGGGGGAGTCGGCGATCGCCGCAGCCGTGCCGACCGATCCGCTGGAGCGGATCACACTGGACGAGTCGGTGAGCGTCGCACTGATGGTCGTGCTCGAATCGCTCACGCCGGCCGAGCGCGTCGCCTTCGTGCTGCACGACGTGTTCGCGATGCCGTTCGCCGAGATCGCGGAGACCGTGGGACGCACTCCGGAAGCCACTCGCCAGCTCGCATCTCAGGCGCGACGGCGCATACGAGAGCGACGCGCCGGTGCGGCGTCCAGGCAGCAGCACGACGCCGTCGCGCGTGCCTTCGCCGAGGCGACGATGACCGGGCAGCTCTCCGCGCTGATCGCGCTGCTCGATCCGGACGTCGTGCTGGTCTCGGACGGCGGTGGGAAGGTCTCCGCGGCTCGCAGGCCGGTCGTCGGCGCGGACCGCGTCGCACGGTTCCTGCTCGGACTCCCGCACCTGGAGCCGACGGCCATCACCGAGCCGACTCTCACTCCTGAGGGGCTCGCGTTCCTCGTCACGATCGACGGTCGCGCGGATTCGGTCATCTCGGTGGATGTCACGGGCGAGCGCATCACGGACGTCTACATCGTGCGCAACCCCGACAAGCTCACGCTGTGGCGCTGAGCCCGGTCGATACGATGACGGCGTGACCACAGTGACAGTGCGCCCCGGCATCGCCGACCGGCTCTCCCGCATGATTCAGCTGCCGACCGTGTCGGCCGAGCTCGACGAGCGGGGCACCGCGCCGTTCGAGGACTTCGTGTCGCTGATCGCCGAGCTGTACCCGCTCACTCATTCGCTGTTGCGGCTCGAGCGGCACACCGCTTTCGGGTTGCTCTTCCACTGGAAGGGGGCGTCCGATGCCGACCCGCTCGTGCTGATGGCCCACTATGACGTCGTGCCGGTCGATGAGAGTGACGACTGGACGCACCCACCGTTCGCCGGAGCGATCGCCGACGGCCGTGTCTACGGTCGGGGCACCCTCGACGACAAGGGCCCGCTCATCGTGGTGCTCGAGGCCGTCGAGAACCTGCTCGCCAGCGGCTTCGTCCCCGCGCGGGACGTCTACCTCTCGTTCGGCGGCAACGAGGAGACCTTCGGCGCCGCCGCCGTCGAGATCGCGGATGTCATGAAGGAGCGGGGGATCGTGCCCTGGCTCGTGCTCGACGAAGGCGGGGCGGTGGTCGATGCCCCGCTGTCGTTCGTGGAGGGCCGTGCGGCGATGATCGGCGTGGGGGAGAAGGGCGTGGTGACGCTCAAGCTCAGCGCGCGCGGCGACGGCGGGCACGCCTCTGCACCTCCGACGCTCACCGCCGTGCGCCGCATCGCCCGCGCCGTGAATCGTCTCGACCCCGGCACGTTCCGCCCTCGAACTCCGAAGGCCATCTCACGGATGCTGTCGCAGTTCTCCGAGCAGGCGTCAGGGCCGTCCCGGCTTCTGCTGAAGATTCTCTCGCGCGTGCCCTTCCTCACCGCACGCGTGTTCGCCGCGCTCGGCGGGGAGCCGGCGGCGATGGTGCGCACGACGGTTGCGGCGACGATGCAGTCCGGCGGCACGGCGGCGAACGTCATCCCGTCGCGGGCGTCGGCGACGGTGAACCTGCGCATCGCGCTGGGGGAGAGCGTCGACAGCGCGGTCGCCCGTGTACGCCGCCGCATCCGCGATCCGCTCGTCGCGATCGAGGTCCTCGAGGGCAGCGAGCCTTCGCCGGAGTCCGCGACCGACAACGCGCAGTTCGCGCTGCTCGGCGAGGCGCTGGGTGTCGCATTCCCCGGAGTCCGTCCGGTGCCGTACGTCATGATGGCGGCCACGGACTCCCGCCATTTCCACCGTTTCACGCCGGCGGTGTACCGGTTCGCGCCCCTGGAGATGTCGAATGCGCAGCGCGCCTCGATCCACGGTGTGGACGAGAGTGTCGAGGTCGCCACGCTCGAACGCGGCGAGGCGTTTCACCGGGCGCTGCTCGAACGACTCCACTGAGCCTGAGTACCGGCATCCGCGGCACCCGGTGTGCCGTAGAGTGACCTCACCCGCCCCTTCGACACGCTCAGGGGCCGTCCGAAAGAAGGCGCAATGGTGCCCCGTTCTGTCAGCCTGAGCGCGCTCGCCGCGGTCGTCGGCTTCCTCGCGTTCGTCGAGTTCACCAGCGGCGTGCTGCAGGGCTATTACACGCCGATGCTCTCCGACATCGCGCGGCACCTGCAGATCCACGACGCCGACGTGAACTGGTTCGAGGGCACCCAGCTCATGCTCTCGGCGCTCGTCGTTCCGGCCTTCGCGAAGCTCGGCGACATGGTCGGCCACAAGCGGATGCTGCTGATCTCCACCGCGCTGACGGCTGCGGCCGCACTCGCGCTGCCGTTCACCGACTCGTTCTGGGTGTTCCTGGTGGCGTGGACGCTGATGGGCTTCTACGTCGTCTGGTTGCCGCTGGAGATCGCGTTGATCTGGTCGCGGTCACGGAGGATGGAGGGGCGCTCGATCCTCACCGCGCGGGCGGCAGGTCTGCTCGTCGCCGCACTGGAGACCGGCGCGATCGCGGGTGCACTGGTCGGTGGCGCGCTCATCGATGTTCTGCCGCTCACAGTCGTGCTGCTGATCCCTGCGCTGCTCGTTGTCGTCTGCTTCTTCGTCATCCTGTTCGGGGTGAAGGAGTCGCCCGATCCGACCGGCGGAGTCCTTGACACTGTGGGGCTCGTGCTCATCTCGATCGCGCTCATCTGCTTCACCGGCGGGCTGAGCCTGTTGCGCCTGGACGGCGGACTCGTCAATCCGTGGTCGTGGTTGGTCGTGGCCCTCGGGCTACTGCTGGTGGTGCCGTTCGTGCTCTGGGAGTTGCGCCACGACGATCCGCTGATCGATGTGCGGATGTTCCGCTCACCGGCGCTGTGGCCGGTCTTCGTCACGGCCGGGCTGTTCGGTGTCAGTGTGCTCGGTGCGCAGGCGCCGCTGTCGACCTTCGCCCGTACCGATCCCGCCGTGTACGGATACGGGCTCGGAACCACGGGCTTCGCGACATCGCTCATCATCGGCATCTACTTGATCGGCATGATCACGGGTGCCCTGCTGTTCTCCCGGATCGCCAGACTCACCACGCCACGGCTCACGCTGATCGGCGCCGCGTCGCTGGTCGCGATCGGATTCCTGCTGTTCCTGCCGTTCCACGATGCGTACGCGCAGGTGATCACGAACATGGTGATCGTCGGCATCGGATCCGGCGCCCTCGTCGCCGCTCTGCCGGCGGCTGCGGCATCCGCTGCTCCTGCGACGCAGACCGGTGTCGCGACAGGACTCACCAACTCCGTCAAGACCGTCGGCGGAGCGATCGCCTCGTGCGTATTCGGTATCGCGCTGCTGCACGGTGTCGCCACGACGGCCGGCGGAACGGAAGGCACAGCGGGGTCGCTGGAGGGCTACATGACGGTCTGGATCGTCTGCGGTGTGACGGCGCTCGCCGCGGCGGTGCTGCTGCTGTTCGTCCCGAAGGACTCGTTCACCGATCGCACGGCGGATGCCGCGGAGGCGCTGCCGGTCCTGCCATGAGCGTCAGCCCGCAACTGCCTCGCGCGGTGGGTTGTGCATGAACTCGATCCGGATGCCGCTATCGTCCTCGACGAATGAGGCGTAGTACCGCTCGCTGAATCGCGGATACAGCTTGGGGTCGCGAACGGCGGTCCAGCCCGAATCCATCGCGATCGCATGGAGGCGATCGACCGCTGCTCGCGACTCGACGGCAAACGCGAGGTGCTGCCATCCGACGTGGCCGTGCCGGTGCGGTCCGGACTCACCTTCGCGCGCAGGGAAGAGGATCAACTCCGGCTCATCATCCAACTGCCACGAGACCGAACCGTGCGCGTCGACTCTGGCGAATCCAAGGGCGGCCATCACCGGGTGGAACTGGTTGATCGCGTGCGGCAAGTCGTCGACGGTGATCCCGAGATGATCGAAAAGAGGCATCTCGTCAGTCTTGCCGATGTCTGCGCGCTCGTCGAGAGTGCGCTCAGAACAGCGCCGTCGGAAGCGCGCCCTCGAACTCCAGCAGCCAGCGCTTCGTCAAGAGCCCCTGCCCGCTGTCGCCGCCGGAGTAACCGCCGAGGCCGTCGCTGGCGACCACCCGGTGGCAGGGGACGATGATCGGGATCGGGTTCGCTCCCATGACGGCACCGACACCGCGGGCGGGGATGCTCGTGCCGCTCCTCGCCGCGAGTTCGCCGTACGTGACCGACTGTCCGTGGTCGACCGTCTCTGCGAGGGTCGTCAGGACCGCGCGGGTGACGTCGGTCTGCGAACCGAGGTCGAAGGGCAGGTCGAAACGGGTCAGCCGCCCATCGAAGTAGGCGCGTAGTTGTCGCAGCGCTTCGATCAGAAGCGGGTCGTGCGGCGAGTCGTTGTCAGACGAGCCAGATCGCCAGGCGACGCGCGTGATCGCTTCACCGCTGCTCATCACGGTGAGGTGGCCTACGGGCGAGGAGAGTGTGCCGGCCGACGACATGTCCACGACCCTACCCGCCGCTGCCGACGTCGGACTCTCGCTCCCACCGAGAGGCCGGATTTCGGTTCGGGAGCAGATCTGGGCTAGCCTGCCTTTGAACAAGCAAGGTAAGGCTTACCTTGCTTAGATCCCATTTCCTCGATCCAGGAGTCTTCTATGTCTTCGCGACGTCCGTTCGCCGCAGCATCCTTCCTTCTCGTCTCTGCACTCGCGCTCGCCGGTTGCGCGTCGACGACAGCAGAGGCTGAATCCGACACCGCATCGGCCGAGGAGGAAGCGCTGACCTTCACCTGGGATCGCAACGTCGCCGGTGAAGACGAAGACCCGGAGTACGAGGAGACGACCGTCGAGGTTCCGCGCAACCCCGAGAAGATCGTGGCCTTCGAGATGTCCAGCGTCGACACGATCGGTGCGCTGGGTGGCGAGGTCGCCGGCGCACCGCTCGAGTCGGTGCCGGAGTACCTGCAGGACAACCTCGCGGATGACGCCTTCAACGCCGGCACGCTCTTCGAGGCCGACCTGATCGAGATCGAGGCGCAGCAGCCCGATCTCATCATCATCGGCGGCCGCTCCTCTGGGCTGTACGAAGAGCTGAGCGAGATCGCGCCGACCATCGACCTGGGGATCACCGGCACGTACCTCGACACGCTCGAGCGCAACACGACGTTCTTCGGCGAACTGCTCGGTGCGGAAGAAGAGGCCGAGCAGGCGCTCAGCGACCTCAACGACGGAATCGACGAGGCCAAGGGCGCAGCCACGGACGCCGGCGATGGCCTGGCGATGATGGTCTCCGGGGGAGAGCTCAAGGCGATGTCTCCCGCTCCTGACGGGGCGGGCAGCGCGGAGGTTCGCGGCGGCCTGATCTACGACGTGTTCGGGGTCGAGCCCACGATCGAAGATGTCCACGCGGCGACGCACGGCGACCCGATCTCGTTCGAGTTCCTCCTCGAGAACGACCCGTCGACGCTGTGGGTCGTCGACCGTGATGCCGCGACAGGCGAGGCAGAAGAGGGCACCGCAGCCGCGCAGGTGCTCGACAACGAGATCGTCAAGCAGACCAGCGCCTTCAAGGACGACCACATCATCTACCTCAACCCGACCGCGTGGTACATCGTCTACGGCGGGATCGAGACGACGCAGCTCATGATCGACGACGTCCTGCAGATCGCAGAGTGACCGCCGTTCGGCACTCGCTCCTCCTGTTGTGACCCTCACCGCATCTGCGGCGCAGAGCACCCCCGCTCCGGTTCGACCTCGTCGGACATGGGTGGGGGTGCTCATCGGCGTCTGCCTCGTCATCCTCGCGATCATCAGCCTCTTCGTCGGCGTCTCCGATGTCTCCCCGATCTCCCTGCTCGAGGGCGGCGCGGACAGCACCTCGGCCTTCCTGCTGTTCGCCAGCCGTGTCCCTCGCACTGTCGCGGTGCTGCTCGTGGGGGCATCGCTCGGCATCGCCGGGCTCATCATGCAGATGCTAGTGCGCAACAAGTTCGTCGAGCCCGGAACGACGGGAGTCACCGAGTTCGCCACCTTCGGCATGCTTCTCGTGATGATCTTCGTGCCCGGAATGGCACTGCTCGGCAAGATGGGCGTCGCTGCCGCCTTCGGACTGCTCGGCACCTGGGTGTTCCTGCAGGTCGTGAAGGCCGTGCCGGTGCGTCAGCTCGTGCTGGTGCCGCTGGTGGGCATCATGCTCGGCGGCGTCGTCGCGGCCGTCACCGCCTTCTTCGCCTACCGACTCGATCTGATGCAGTCGCTCAGCACCTGGGCACAGGGCAGCTTCGCGTCGATCATGCAGGGACGATACGAGTTCTTGTGGATCGCCGGCGCCATGGTCATCGTCGCCTGGCTCGCGGCCGACCGTTTCAGCGTCATCGGCCTCGGCGAGGAGTTCGCCACGAACCTGGGACTCGACTACCGCAAGGTGGTCGCCGTGGGCATGGTCATCATCGCCATCATCACCGCCGCGGTGCTCGTGACCGCCGGCGTCATCCCCTTCCTCGGACTGGTCGTCCCGAACGTCGTCAGCCTCATCATCGGCGACAACGTGCGCCGCGCCATCCCGTGGGTCGCCGGGCTCGGCGCCGTCTTCGTGCTCGCCTGCGATCTCATCGCCAGAGTGGTCCGATTCCCCTACGAGATGCCGCTGTCGGTCATCGTCGGCGTCATCGGCGCTGGGCTCTTCCTCTGGCTGCTGCTGCGGAGGGGAAGCCGTGCTCACTGATTCCCTCACATCCACCTCTTCGCCTTCGCGCGTCGGCGTGCGGGCACGCATCCGGTCGGCCTGGGCGAAGCCGCAGGTGCGGATCGCTGTCCTCATCGTCATCGTGTTCGCGCTGGTGGCCGTGTATCTCTTCACCGACATCCCCGGTTCGCTGCTGTTCGCGCTCAAGGTACGCAGTCTCACGGTCATCGCGATGCTCGTGGTCGCCACCGCGGTCGGCGTCTCGACCGTGGTGTTCCACACCATCACCCAGAACCGCATCCTCACCCCGTCGATCATGGGATTCGATGCGTTCTACATGCTGATCTCCACGATCATCGTGTTCTTCTTCGGATCCGCGTCCTTCCTCGGCGCCGATGAATTCGTCCTGTGGATCGTGCAGGTCGTCGTCATGGTCGCTTTCAGCGTCTTTCTTTTCACCTGGCTGTTCGGAGGCAAGCGACGCTCGCTGCACCTCATGCTGCTGGTCGGCATCGTGCTGGGCACGTTCTTCCGCGGGTTCACGGAACTGATGCAGCGGATGCTGGACCCGTTGGACTTCCAGATCCTCTCGGATGCCATGTTCGCCTCGCTGACCAGGCCCGACCCGATGCTGCTCACGTTCACCGCCGTGCTCGTCGGCCTCGGCGTCATCGCCGTCATCCCGCTGATGCACACGCTGGACGTGCTGACGCTGGGCGAGCCGGTCGCGGTCGGGCTGGGAGTGAACCACAAGCGGGCGGTCATGGCACTGTTCGCGATCGTGTCGATCATGATCGCGGCATCCACCGCACTTGCCGGCCCGATCCTGTTCTTCGGCCTGATCGTCGCGAACCTCGCCTACTCCTACGCGGGCACCTTCCGGCATTCCTGGACGTTGCCAGCGGCGGCGCTGATCGGCGTCGGCTGCCTGCTGCTGGCGCAGATCGTGCTCGAGCAGATCTGCGGCTTCGGCGGCAGTCTGTCGATGGTCATCGAGTTCGCCGGCGGCCTGTTCTTTCTCTATCTCGTCCTTCGAAAGGGGGCGCGATGATCGCGCTCGAAGGCGCCACCAAGCGCTATCACTCCCAGACGGTCCTCGACGACGTCACCATCACGCTCGGAGACGAGGGGGTGACCGCGCTGATCGGCCCGAACGGCGCCGGCAAATCGACCATGTTCGGTCTGATCGGACGTCTCATTAAGCCGGATGCCGGCACCGTCTCCGTTGACGGCATGGATGTATCCGTCGCGCCGTCGCACGAGCTGGCGAAGATTCTCGCGGTGCTGCGTCAGGACAACCACATCGCCGCGCGGCTCACCGTGCACGACCTGGTCGAGTTCGGACGGTTTCCGCATTCACGCGGCCGACTCACGGTCGATGACCGCACACACATCGATCGAGCGATCGACTATCTCGCCCTGAACGATTTCCGCGACCGGTTCGTCGATGAGCTCTCCGGCGGGCAGCGCCAGCGTGCCTTCATCGCCATGGTGCTCGCGCAGGACACCAAATACGTGCTCCTCGATGAGCCGCTCAACAACCTCGACCTCAAGCATATGACCGAGATCATGAAGCTCGTCAGGCGGATGGCCGATGAGCTGGGGAAGCGAGTGATCGTCGTGCTGCACGACATCAACTTCGCGGCGACCTACGCCGACCGCATCGTCGCGATGCGAGACGGGCGCATCGTGGCGGATGCCCCGGCGGACGCGATCATGCGGCCCGAGGTGCTGGAGGAGGTCTACGGAACCACCGTGGACGTGCGAGAGATCGATGGTCAGCGCATCGCGCTCTACTACTCCTAGATCTCGATTCCGTTGGACTCGTCGTTCACCCCGGTGTTACCGCCCTTGCGCGATTCGACCGCGATGAGCCACACGAGTGAGACGACGGCGGCGAGCAGCAGCCCGAGCCAGACGTTCTGCAGGATGAGTCCGATCACCACTCCCAGCACGACGAGGACGATCGTGCCGCCGAGCCAACTCCAGCGCTGCTTCTTCGATGCCGCCATGGCCCCAGCATAGATGGCCGGCACCGCCCGTCAGCGTCGTCGGTGGTCTTCCGGCGCGAGGCGCGGGCCGCGCCGCGCTTCGATCAGACCGCTCGCGAGGATGAGGCGGATGACGCGGTGACGGTGGCCCGTCCAAGGCTCGAGGAGTTCCAGCATCCCGTCGTCGTCGACGCGTGCACCGGTCAGCGCGTAGCCGACCTGGTGCGCGAGATGGTAGTCGCCGACGCTCACGGCATCCGGATCACCCAGGGCGCGGCTGCGCGTCTCGGATGACGTCCATGCGCCGATGCCGGGAAGGCTGGTGAGGATGCGGTCGCGCTCTTCGCCGGTGCGCGCCGCGAGCACGACGTCGCTGATCCGCTGGCCGCGTTCGGCGGCGCGCACGATCGCCCTGGACTGCGGGGGTTCGACGCCGGCGCGGTGCCAGGCCCACGAAGGGATCAGGCGCCACCCCTCGATCGTCGGCGGCGCGAACATCGGCCTGGGCGTCGGACCAGGGGCGCGTTCACCGAAGCGGGTGATGAGCGTGCGCCATGCGCCGAAGGCCTGGAAAGACGTGACCTTCTGCTCGATCACCGAGCTGGCGAGGGCATCGAAGACGAGATCGGTGCGGGTCAGGCGCGAGCCGATCGTGCGGCGGGCGACGTCAGCGAGGTGCGGATGCCCCGCTGCGGACAGGCTCGACACGTCGAACCCGCTCGCATCGTCGTCGGCACCGCAGAGCGCGGGCAGTTGCGCGAGTGCCCATTCCGCTCCCGGACCCCACGCGGTTGCATGGATCCCATCGCTGCTCTGCCGCAGCGCGAGGGTCGCAACTCCCTCGGGAGTGCGGCTCGCGCGCCACAGCGTCATGCCGTCGACCAGCATCGTCGGATCCTTGGGCCCGCGCATGAGCACGCCGACCGTACGGAACAGGTTCAGTGGGTGCGCGGGGCGGTACACAGTGGCGCGCGGCGGGGTCGTCGCGGGTGCTGCGGGTGCGGCATCCGCTGTCGTCGTCATGCGAACACCCTACGTCGGACGCCTGACACTGCGCGGTTGGCGACGCGAATCGCCGCAGGCCCCTCAGAAGCGGTCGGGCGAAGGCGTGCCGTGGCCGTAGCGGATGACGACATCGGCGTGACGGTCGAAGCGGTAGCCGACGCCGCGGACGGTGCGCACGATGTCCTCGTAGCGGCCGAGCTTGGCGCGAAGGCGACGCACGTGCACGTCGATCGTGCGCTCGCCGGGGGTCTCGTCATCCGGCGACTGCCAGAGCGCGCCGACCAGTTCGGTGCGCTCGATCGTGCGTCCCTCGCGGAGTACGAGGTACTGCAGCAGTTCGAACTCCTTGTACGTGAACGCCGCCGAGTCACCGTCGATCAGTACGCGCTTGCGGGAGATGTCGACGGTGACGCCGTAGTCCTCGTCCTTCTCCTCTTCCTCCGCGGCCTTGGTGCGGGCGATCGCACCTGGTTCCTGCAGGGCGAGGCGCACGACGTCGAGGTCGCGTCCGCCCGAGCCGTGCGGCGCGAGGGCGACGGTGGCGTGGGTCTCGGCGCCGGGGGCGAGTTCGGCGAGTGTGCGGCGGAGGGCGTCGACGAGCAGCGGCAGGCTGACGCCTGCTTCGGCGGCCTTGATCTCATCGAGTCCGACGTAGAGGGCGAAGCCGCGCGGTGAGCGGGTCGCGGGAAGATCGGCGGGTGCGGCAGATGCCTGCTCGATGAGCGGCGGAACAGCACGGAGATGAGGGGCGCGGGTGGCAGAACGCTCGAGGGTTGCGATGTTCGACATGATGATGGGTTCCTTGCGAAGGGTGAGCCGATACGGCTCGGATGTGTTGCGTGAATGACCGAGAAGGCCGGGAACGAGCACGCAGGTGGGTGCTCGGGCTCCTTCTTCGCAGATCGCGAATACGGGGAGCGTGGCGGGGCGGCTGGGGTCAGCTACACATTCGGCAACACATGCCAACGCAGCCGGGCGTCATCATCCCGGCAGTCCTGTTCGCCTCCTGGGCGGACGAGGGGCGCGCGTTGGTGGTCATGGGTGGATTATTACTGAGAAAGTCGGGTCGTGTCAAAACGTAACCTTGTGTCCGTGTGTGGGCTTACCGTGGAATGATGACTGGTTCGCACATCGTCGACGGCTTCATCCTCACCGATGAGAAGGATGCTTCGCGATACACCCTCACCCGCGACGGGGTGCTCGTGAGCGCTCTCGACTACCGCGACGACGGCAGCACGATCGCCCTGACCAGGGCCTTCACGATCCCGACTTTCCGCGGGAACGGGCATGCGGCGCGAGTCGTCGAGGGCGCGGTCGACGACATCCAGAGCCGCGGCGATCGCAAGGTCGATCCTGTGTGCTGGTATGTCGCCGAGTGGTTCGCGCAGAACCCCGAGCGCACGGGGCTGTTGCGCCGTCGATGACCGCTCCGGCGTGTGACGCTCTGTTACGGATCGTGTCGCACCTGCAAGGATGAGGGCATGAAACTCGCTGAGGCGTTGACCGCCAGAGCAGACCTGCAGCGCCGTATCGAACAGCTGCGCGCCCGCATCACCGCGAACGCCCGCTTTCAGGAGGGCGAGGAGCCGGCGGAAGACGCCGCAGCACTCTTGGGCGAAGCCGAGGAGGCGCTCGGACAGCTGCGCGACCTCATCCGCCGGATCAACAGGACCAACGCCCGCCTCGCGCTCGGCGCAGACGGCACCATGACCGATGCGCTCGCCGCGCGCGATGTGCTGCGCCTGCAGCATTCTCTTCTGGCGGATGCCGCGGCCGCAGCATCCGGTACGAATTCGGGCATGCGGCAGATGCGATCGGAGCTGCGGCAGATCGCCGCGCTGCCCGTCGCGGAACTGCGGGCGGCCGCTGACGGCGTCGCACAGGAGCTTCGCGAGCTGGACAACAGCATCCAGCAGGCGAACTGGACACACGACCTGGAGGAGTAGAGCGGAAGTCGGTAGCCACGACGAGGCGGACACAAGCCCTGCCGGAGGGTCAATTCCGGCTCCTGCAGGGCGGAGGGCAGCCCAGATCTCGCATCGCGCAGCCCCGCACGCCGTACAGGTGAAAGTGCATCTCGCACACTGCATGACCGCGTGTCGATCGTCATGGTGAGGGTGGGTCAGGGGACCTTCCGGCTCGAATCCACAGGAACCCATCCGATACAATGGAACTCTGCTCAGCACCGTTCGCTGAGGCGGTCAGCGCCCAGAACGGTAGCTGGTCCGAGGCTTGAAACCTCCGGCATCCTCATACGACACCGGAGGTTTTTCCATGTCTTCACCCCTGCGCACCCATCCGAAAGCCAAATGGTGGGCGCTCTTCGTCATCTCTTTGACACAGCTCGTCGTCGTCCTCGACGGCACGATCGTCAACATCGCCCTTCCGCAGGCGCAGGCCGCCCTGAACATGGACGATCACCTGCGTCAGTGGGTCGTCACCGCCTATGCACTCTCGTTCGGCGCGCTGCTGCTCCTCGGAGGGCGTGTCGCCGACTACTGGGGCCGTAAGCGCACGTTCATGGTCGGCATGATCGGCTTCGGCCTGGCATCGCTGTACGCCGGCATGGCCGCCGCAGGCTGGGAACTCATTCTCGGACGAGCTCTGCAGGGCGTCTTCGCCGCGATGCTCGCGCCGGCGGCTCTCGCGCTGCTGACCACGCTGTTCCCCTCCGGCAAGGAGCGCAACACGGCCTTCGCCGTGTTCGGCACGGTCGCCGGAGCCGGAGCTGCGGTCGGCATGGTGCTCGGAGGATTCCTCACCGAGTTCCTCGACTGGCGCTGGTGCCTGCTCGTCAACCTGTTCTTCGTGGCGATCGGTCTCATCGGTGGTGCGCTGTTCCTCACGGAGAGCAAGGCCGAGGGCGACAACCGCTACGACATGTGGGGCGCGCTTCTCGTGACCGCGGGTCTCGGAACACTCGTCTATGGCTTCAGCCTCGCGGAGACCGGCTGGGGCAACCCGCTCACCATCACATTCATCGCCCTCGGTGTGATTCTGCTGGCCGTGTTCGTGTGGGTCGAGATGAAGGTGAGCAACCCGCTGCTTCCGCTGCGCGTGGTCACCCACAAGGTTCGCGGTGGCGCGTTCCTCATCCAGGCCGTCGCAGGCAGCGTCATGATCGGCGCGACGCTGTATCTCACGTTCCACCTCCAGATCGTGCTCGGCATGGGCGCGCTGGAGGCCGGCGTCGCGAGCCTGCCGCTGCCGCTAGGCACCATGGTGCTCGCGGGCGTCGCGACCAAGATGCTCGGCAAGATCGGTCCGCGTCCGATGCTCGTCGGCGGACCGCTCGTGGTCGCTGCCGCACTGATCTACCTGTCGTTCATCACACCGGGTGGCAACTACTTCGTCCAAGTCGCCCCGGCTCTGCTCGTCATGGGAATGGGCATGGCGTTCGTCTTCATCCCACTGCAGAACGTCGCGCTCACGGGTGTCGCGCCGCACGACGCGGGTGTCGCCTCAGCGGTGACGAACTCCGCCATGCAGATCGGCGGATCGATCGGACTGTCGGTGTTCACCGCGGTGTATGCCGCCGTGGTCGGTGGACACGCACAGGGTGAGGTCGGACTCGACACTCTCACCGGAGGCTACAGCGGAGTGTTCATCGCGGCAGCGGTCGGCATGGTCGTGGCATCCGTCATCGCCATCACGATGGTGCGCGGGCGCAAGGAGGATCTGCTGCCGCAGGGCGGAGTCGAATCGGAGAGCGCCCCGGTGCTCGTGCACTGATCCTCTGTCGTGCCGCGGCACCTTCGAAACTGGCCTGTGCCCGTCGAAGGATGCCGCGGCACGCCTCGGCGTGAATGTCCGTGACCGTCCGTACGGTGTGAATATGCGAATCCTGCACACCTCCGACTGGCACATCGGCCGCACGTTCCATGGCACCTCGACCATGGATGCGCTGGCCGAGGTGCTGCGTGCGCTGGTCGAGCAGGTGCGTGAGAATGCGGTGGATGCTGTGATCGTCGCAGGTGATGTGTTCGACTCCTCGACGCCCGCCGGCCCGGCATACACGCTGCTCGGCGACACGCTGGTCGCCCTCCATGACACCGGCGCCAAGGTCATCGTCACGAGCGGCAACCACGACTCCGCCGCGCGACTGGGATTCCAAGCGCGTCTGCTGCGCGACGGCATCCATGTCGTCACCGATCCGCGTGCGATCGGTACGCCGGTCACGATCTCCGACTCCGACGGTCCGGTGCACTTCTACGGCATCCCGTACCTCGAACCGGCGATCGTGCGCCAGTACTGGCCAGATCTCGCCCTGCGCACACAGGCGCAGACCATGGCGCACGCGATGGGGCTCGTGCGTGCCGGAATGGCAGCGCACGGCGGACGCTCGGTCGCGATCGCGCACTGCTTCGCCGCCGGGGTCGATGCCACGGCAGGCCTCGAACGCGAAGTGCGACAGGGCGGACTCGATGTCGTGCCGCTCGATGTCTTCGACGGCCCCGATTACGTCGCGCTCGGGCACATCCACGGACGGCAGCAGCTGAGCGACCGTGTCCGTTACGCGGGTGCGCCGCTGCACTACAGCTTCGGCGAGCAGCACAAGGAACGCGGCTCCTGGCTGATCGATCTCGATGCCGCCGGCCTCGCTTCCGTCGAATGGCTGGCGCTGCCGGTGCCGCGCCGACTCGTGACGCTTACGGGAACGCTCGACGAGATTCTCTCCGAGGCGAATGTCGAGGATCACGCCGACGACTGGGTGTGCGCGATCTACACCGACGTGCTGCCGCAGGCCGAGCCGATGCGGCGGCTGAAGGAGCGCTTCCCGCACTGCGCGATGGTGCAGCACGCTCCGGTCGGTGGTGCCGAGCGCGCGGAGCATTCGTATGCCGAACGCCTGAAGTCCGCAGTCACCGACACCGAGCGCATCGAGGCGTTCCTCGAGCATGTTCGTGCGGGGCAGGGCCCCAGTGAACGCGAGAGCGAGCTCATCCGTGAAGTCCTCGACGAGCGCGTGGCCGCCGAGGCACTCGTCTAGTGCGCCTCCACCGTCTCGAGATCGAGGGATTCGGTCCGTTCCTCGATCGACAGCTCGTCGACTTCGACGGCTTCGCCGACGACGGCATCTTCCTGATCGCCGGTCGAACCGGAGCGGGCAAGTCGAGCATTCTGGATGCCGTCTGCTTCGGCCTTTATGGCGGGGTTCCGCGGTACGAGAGCGGTGACAAGCGACTGCGCAGCGACTACTGCGCTCCTGAGGACGTCAGCGAAGTCGTCGTCGAGTTCAGTACGACAGCCGGTCGGTTCCGTGTCACGCGTTCGCCGGAGTACCAGCGTCCGGCGAAGCGCGGTGGCGGGCTCACGAAGCAGGCTTCGGCGGTCGCGCTCGACGAATGGATCGACGAGGGATGGGTAGGCCGGGCGGCCCGCGCGGTCGACGTCGGGAATGAGCTCGACGAGATCCTGCAGCTGAGCAGAGAACAGTTCCTGCAGGTGATCCTGCTCGCCCAGAACCGTTTCGCCCGCTTCCTGCTCGCCGACAGCAAGGAACGCCAGGCACTGCTGCGCCGACTGTTCGGTACCGAGCGCTTCGACGACGTGCAGTCGCGGTTCGACGAGCGGCGCCGGGCTGCCGAGAACGCCCTCGCCGGTCGCCTCGCCACGGTGATGGCACGTGTGGAGGAGGCCGAACGCGTCGTCACGATTGCGACGTTGTGGGGAGATCGCTCGGCTGATGACGAGGCGGCGCCCGCGGCGTCCGGTTCCGGCGGCACGGAAACTCGGCTCGAGGCGCTGCGCCTGGCGCTCACCCGCGCTGAGTATCAGGCCGAGCGCCGCGTCGCCGAACAGGACGGCGCCGAGAAGTCGCTCGCCATAGCGGATGCCGCACTCGTCGCGGCACGCGAAGAGAAGAAGGCTCAGCAGGAGCGCGATCGCGCACGCGCTGCGCTCGAAGCACTCGATGCCGAGGAACCGCAGATCATCGAGGCGCGACAGTCGCTCGAGCGCGCGCGGGCTGCCGAGGCGCTGCGCGCCACGATCAAGGCCACGACACATGCGGAGGACGCGCGGACGGCGGCTGCTGCCGCCGAGGAGACGGCGCGGTCGGCGTGGGAGGCGACAGGCGCAGACCTGCCGGACCTGATGGCGGACTCGCGCGACGACGAGTCAGGCGGCGATGCCGTCGCACTGCTGGAGGCCTGGGCCGCCGATCGTACCCGGGAAAGCGGTGCGTGGGCGCGTGCCGCCGAGCTGGAAGCCGCGGCTCCCGCACTGGCCGCAGAACTCGCGTCCGCCGAGAAGCAGGTCGCCACAGCATCCGAGCGCGTCGACGCAAGCGAGACAGAACGCGCTGCTCTGCCGGCCATGCTCGCCGAGCTGACAGGGCAGCGTGACGAGACCAGGCGCCTCGCCGACCGTGTCGATGATCTCGCGCGTTCCCACGACGCAGCGAAGGCGAGGCGCGACGCCGCTGTCGAGAGCGCGCGGCTCAGCGGTGAACTGGAGACCGCCGAGCGTCGACTTTCCGAAGCCAGCACTGCTCTGGCCGCCGCCCAGAACGAACTCGCCGAACTGCGTCGTCGACGCCTCGACGGCTTTGCCGGAGAGTTCGCGACGGCTCTTGTCGACGGCGAACCCTGTGCGGTGTGCGGATCGACATCGCATCCCGCACCCGCCACGCACACCGACCCCGTCTCGGCAGACGACATCGAGTCGGCCGAGGCGGTTCGAGATGCCGCGACCGAGGCAGAACGCGATGCCGCAGAACGATTCGCCACGGTGCGTGCAGAGCTCGCCGCAGCGGGGGCTCGCGCAGAGAAGCGCACGATTGAAGCGGCGGAATCCGAGGTCAACGCAGCCGCGGTCGCTCATGCCGACACGGTAGCGGCGGCCGCCGCACTGCCCGCACTTGACGCCCGGCTGTCGGAGGCGGACGCACGCGCGGTGCAGCTCGAGAACGAGCGCACGGAATCCGCCGCCGCGCTCGCCGCCGCGCGCGAGTCGCTCGCATTGATCGAACAACGCAGCCGCGAGGCGCAGGAGTCGATCGCCGACGGCCGCGGTGCATTCGGCTCCGTGCGGGAGCGTCTGGCCTCGGCGGAGGCGCAGATCGAAGCCGCACAGGCACTGGCTGCTGCCCTCGCCGAGCATGCCCGACGCACAACAGCGCTGATCGAGACACAGACAGAGCAACAGGCTGCCCTCGCCGCCTCCGATTTCGACGATGCCACGGCCGTGCAGCAGGCCCTGCGTTCATCCGCCGAGCAGGCAGAGCTCGATTCGCGCATCACTGCGCACAGCGTGCAGCGTGCGAAAGAGCGTGCGACCCTGCTCGAACTCGAACTGCGCACACTCCCCGAAGACCCGATCGACCTGGCGCCCGCGGAGCAGACGGCGGCCGAGGCTCGTGCGGCCTGGAAGTCAGCCGTCGACACCGCCAACCGTGCGCAGAGCACGGCTGAGCAGCTTGCGGGACTCATCGACTCCGCCGCAACCGAGCACGCGCGCAGCGCCGACCAGCAGGCCGAGTACGAGATCATCCGCGCTCTGGCCGACACGATCGCCGGCCGTGCGGGTAACACCCACAAGATGACACTCGAGACGTTCGTGCTCGCGGCGGAGCTGGAGGAGATCGTCCAGGCAGCGAACCGCCGCCTCGGCGACATGTCGACGGGGCGGTATCAGTTGCAGCACTCGGATGCGCTTGCGGCTCGGGGCGCAGCATCCGGTCTCGGCATCGTCGTATTCGACGCGTTCACGGGGCAGACCAGGCCCGCACAGTCGCTGTCGGGAGGGGAGACGTTCCTCAGCTCACTGGCCCTCGCGCTCGGCCTGGCCGAGGTCGTGACGGCGCGCGCCGGCGGCATCCAGCTCGACACTCTTTTCATCGACGAAGGATTCGGATCCCTCGACGCCGACACCCTCGACGTCGCGATGCGCACGCTCGACGAACTGCGCTCCGGCGGTCGAACCGTCGGGATCATCAGCCACGTCGAGTCGATGCAGGAGCAGATCCCGGCACAGCTCGTGGTCGAGCAGACCGAGAACGGCCCCAGCCGCATCCGCACCTGAGCCCCGGTTTCGACTCTTCGCTGCGCTCATCGCTCAACCCGTTTCGTCTCGCCTTCGGCTCGCTCAACGTCTCGCGAAGGTGCCGATGAGACTGCTACCACCGCGGGTCGTTGAGCGCAGGCGCGGAGCGCCGGAGCCGAAACGGGTTGAGCGAGCGTCAGCGAGTCGAAACCTTCGCCGAGCCCGCTGCCTCAAGCGTGCGCGGGGCTCCAGGCCGAGACATCGTCGAGCGCGCGCAGCTCTTCGTCCGACAGCTCGAGCTTCGCGCCGGCGAGCAGATCCGCCACCTGCTCGACCCGCGACGCGCTCGCGATCGGCGCGGCAACGGTCGGCTGCGACCGCAGCCATGCCAGCGACACCGACGTGATCGACGCCCCGTGCGCTGCGGCAATACTCTCCAGTTCGTCGATGATCCGCAGTCCGTGCGGGGTCGCATACTTGGCGGCTCCGCCGGCGCGTGCGGACTCCACCGCGGAAGCATCCGTCGAACGGTACTTCCCGGTCAGGAAGCCGCTCGCCAGCGCGTAGTACGGCACGAGGCTCAGTCCGAACTCCTCAGCGACCGGCACGATGCTCTCCTCGACATCGTTGCGATGCACGAGGTTGTAGTGCGGCTGTACGGCGACAGGAACGGCGGTTCCGGCATCCTGCGCAAGTGATATCCAGGAGCGGATGCGGCCCGCGGAGTAGTTGGAGACGGCGGTGTGCCGCACCAGGCCGTCGGTCACGAGCTGACCGAACGCCGCGACGGTCTCCTCGAGCGGCGTCTCGGCGTCGTCGAAGTGCGCGTAGTACAGATCGATCGTGTCGACGCCGAGCCGCTTGAGCGATGCCTCGGCGGCGGCGCGGACGTTCTTGGCGGACAGCCCCTTGAACTGCGGGTGGGAGCTGACCTTCGTCGCGATCGTGATGTCAGACGGCTTACGATCGGCGAGCCACTCGCCGACGATCGTCTCGCTCTCGCCACCGCTGTTGCCGGGCACCCAGGCGCTGTAGCCGTCGGCGGTGTCGATGAAGTCCCCACCGCCTGTTGTGAATGCGTCGAGGATCTCGAATGAGGAGTCGCGGTCGGCTGTCCAGCCGAACACATTGCCGCCGAGGGCGAGGGGGAACACGTCGAGGTCGCTGCTGCCGAGAAGAGTCATGAGGCTCGCTTTCTGTCGTCTGTTCCAGTCAAGCCGATGTGCGCCGGACATATTCCATCCGTGTCACAGGCGCGTAACAGTCAAGGTGGATACTGGACGCATGACGCTTCAGCAGGAGATCGCTCAGACACTCGGAGTGCACGCCGAGATCGACCCGGCCGTCGAGATCGAACGCCGCGTGCAGTTCCTCGTCGACTACCTGACCAAGGCCGGCGCGAAGGGATTCGTGCTCGGGATCTCGGGAGGGCAGGACTCGACGCTCGCCGGCCGGCTCGCGCAGCTCGCGGTCGAACGCGTGCGCTCCGCCGGCGGAGAGGCGGACTTCATCGCCGTGCGCCTGCCGTACAAGGTGCAGCACGACGCGGAAGACGCGACCGCCGCGCTCGGCTTCATCGCCCCGGATCGCACGGTCGAGGTGAACATCCAGAACGGCGTCGACGGCGTCGAGAAGGACATCGAGCAGGCGGCAGGCGCCGACATCACCGACTTCAACCGCGGCAACATCAAGGCCCGCATCCGCATGGTCACGCAGTACGCGCTCGCCGGACACGACGGACATCTGGTCATCGGCACCGACCATGCCGCCGAGGCCGTGACGGGCTTCTACACGAAGTTCGGCGACGGCGCCGCCGATATCCTGCCTCTTTCCGGCCTCACCAAACGCCAGGGCAAGGCGCTGCTGCGCGCGCTGGAAGCCCCGGAGCGGCTGTGGATGAAGATTCCCACCGCCGACCTTCTCGATGACCAGCCCGGACGCGCCGACGAGGACGAACTCGGCCTCACCTACGAGCAGATCGACGACTATCTCGAGGGCAAGCCGGTGGATGCTGCGGCCGCGGCACGCCTGGAGGGAAAGTACCTCGCCACTCAGCACAAGCGACACCTTCCGGTCGTACCCGACGACGACTGGTGGCGCTGAGGGCACTGCCCGCGGCCCCGCTACGCGGGGCGTTGGGCTGGCGACTGCTACGCGGGGCGTTGAGCGAGCCGTAGGCGAGACGAAACGGGTTGAGCGAGCGCAGCGAGTCGAAGCCTCGAAGCACCCGCAGCATCCGCTGTCTGAGCCCCCGGCTACGCTCGAAACATGCGGATCGACACTCAGGCGCAGCGCGTCATCTTCAGCGCCAGCGACCTGAAGGCGGCCGCCGAGTGCGAGTTCGCGTGGTCCCGTGCGATCGACGCGAAGCTGGGTCGCGTCCCTGTGGTCATCGAGCCTGAAGACGCCACGCTGGCGCGTGCGGCGAAGCTCGGTGATCTGCACGAGGTGAAGGTCCTCGAGGCCTATCGCGAGCGCTTCGGCGCGGATGCTGTGCACGAGGTCGCCAAGGTGTCGTCCGCCGCGGCATCGTCCCTCGCCGCGGTCGTCGCAGAGACCGGGGCCGCGCTGCGCTCCGACGCGAAGGTACTCTTCCAAGCAGCGTTCTCCACCGACGAGTTCGTCGGTTTCGCCGACTTCCTGCTGCGAGAAGACGACGGAACCTGGCGCGTTCAGGACTCCAAGCTCGCCAGGACGGCGCGCGTCACCGCTCTCATGCAGCTCGCGGCATATGTCGATCAGCTCGACGGGCTCGGCATCCCTCGCTCCGACTGGGTGGATCTCATCCTCGGTGATGGAACCATCAGCACCCACGCCGTCGATGACCTGCTGCCGTTGTTCCATGTGCGCCGTGCGCGGCTGCGCGCGCTGATCGCCGACCGGCGGGTCGAGACAGGTGCCGACGGCGAGGCGCTCGCTTGGGGCGATGACCGCGGCGACCTCGAGATCGTCGCCTGCGGGCGCTGCGCCACGTGCACCGAGCAGGTGGATGCGCATCGTGATCTGCTCATGGTCGCCCGGATGCGTCCCGTGCAGCGCGCCCGTCTGCGGGCCGCCGGCATCGAGACGATCGAGGACCTCGCCGCAGCTGTCGCCGCCCCGGCAGGCATGAACGTCGACACCTTCGAGTCGCTTCGCGCACAGGCGCGCTTGCAGTTGCGTGCCGATGCCGATGACGCGCCGACGTTCGACGTCTATCACCCCGGCGCCATTCACACGCTGCCCCGGCCGAGTCGTGGAGACATCTTCTTCGACTTCGAAGGCGACCCGCTCTACACCGAGCCGGCGGCCGATGGCCACGCGCAGTGGGGCATCGACTACCTGTTCGGCTGGGTCGACAACGAAGACCAGTACACGCCACTGTGGGCTCACACGTTCGCCGACGAGAAGATCGCGCTCGGGCAGTTCCTCGACTTCGTCGATGCGCGCCGCGCCGCTCATCCCGACATGCACATCTACCACTACGCACCGTACGAGACCTCGCATCTCGTCGCGATGGCCGCCCGCTACGGCATCCGTGAGTCTGACGTCGACAGGCTGCTCCGCGAGGGCGTGTTCGTCGACCTCTATCCGCTCGTGCTGCGCACCGTGCGCGTCGGCTCGCGCTCCTATTCGATCAAGAAGCTCGAACCGCTGTACATGGGCGAAGAGGTTCGCACCAGTGACGTGCAGAAGGGCGACGACTCGATCGTGCAGTACGTGGCCGCCCGTGCCCTCGCCGAGGCGGGGGAGAGCGCCGAGGCGGAATCCGTGCTCGCCGACCTCGCCGACTACAACCGCTACGACTGTGTCTCCACCCGGCGGCTGCGTAACTGGCTCATCGAGATCGCGAAGCAGAAGGGCGTGAGCCCTGCGCCACCCGACGAGACCGAAGAACTCGTCTACGAACCGTCGCACCGATCCGTCTCGCTGCTCGCAGATGCTGAACAAGACGTCGAAGCGGGAGGCGACGGCGAGGTGCATCGCGTCGCGGCGGCCGCGATCGATTACTACCCGCGCGAGGCGAAGAGCTTCTGGGTGGGGCATTTCCAGCGTCTGCGCGAGCCGGTGTCGATGTGGGATCAGACCCGCGACGTGGTCCGGGTGGATACCGGACAGAGCGCTCTTCGCCGCGATTGGAGCGTCGAAGAGGGCCGCCGCGTCGCCTCACGCGAGATCGAGATCCGTGGTGAGATCTCACCCGGCACCACGCTCGGCGAGGGCGCCAACCCCTTCGCGCTGTACCCGTTCCCGGCGCCGTTCGATGTCGAGGCGCCGTCACGCGCCGTGCATGTCGCACGCGCGGTCACGGTCGGCGAGGTGCTCGACGACGGCTACGTCATCGTCGAGACGGCGGCGGGCGGACAGACCTGGGACGAGTTCCCCGTCGCGCTCACTCCCGCGGCTCCGCCACGTGTGGTGTCGCTGCAGGGTGCGATCGACGAGTGGGCGGATGCCGTGCACGACGCAGCACCGTCGTTCCCTGCGGATGCGGCGACCGACATCCTGCGCCGCATTCCGCCGCGCACGCGGTCGGGGAGCGGGCTGCCTGTGGTGACCGGTGGTGCAGCGGGCGCTGATGGTGGCGTCGACAGGATCGACGCGATCGTGCGGGGTGTGCTCGATCTCGACCGCAGCTATCTCGCGGTGCAGGGCCCTCCCGGCACCGGCAAGACCTATACCGGATCCCGCGTCATCGCCCGGCTCGTCAACGAGTACGGCTACCGGGTCGGCGTCGTGGCGCAGTCGCACGCGATCATCGAGACGCTGCTCGATCGCGTGGTCGCAGACGGAGTACCGCCAGGGCAGGTCGCGAAGGCGCCGAAAGACAAAGACAGCGATCCGAAGTACACCGCGATCCCGAAGACCGGCATGGCGTCGTTCCTCGCCGAGCATGCGGGGCAGGGCGTCGTCGTCGGCGGCACGGCATGGGACTTCAGCAACACCGCTCGCGTCGAACGGGACGGCCTCGATCTGCTCGTGATCGACGAGGCAGGGCAGTTCTCGCTCGCCTCGACGATCGCCGTCGCGGCGGGAGCGAAGAGCCTGCTGCTGCTCGGCGATCCGCAGCAGCTGCCGCAGGTGAGCCAGGGTGCGCATCCGGAGCCGGTCGACACCTCGGCTCTCGGCTGGGTGATGGACGGCGATGCGGTCATCCGCCCCGAATACGGGTACTTCCTCGATCGCAGCTGGCGGATGCATCCGGCGGTCGCCGCGCCGGTGTCGCGGCTGTCGTACGCCGGACAGCTCGCGTCAGCGCCCGGCACCGATCAGCGCGCGGTCGCGGGCATCGAGCCGGGACTGCACGTCATCTCGCTGCGTCATCGCCGCAACGCGACCCAATCGCCGGAGGAGGCCGCCGAAGTCGTGCGGATCGTGCGCGATCTGCTCGGGCGGGAGTTCGCGGAGCCGGATGCCGCGCCGCGCCCTCTGACGGAGGGAGACATCATCGTCGTCGCGCCGTACAACGCGCAGAAGCAGCTGGTGATCGATGCTCTCGCTGCTGCGGGGATGGCCGGTGTCCCCGTCGGCACGGTCGACAACTTCCAGGGCAAGGAAGCAGTGGTCTCGATCACGACGCTCGCGGCGTCCAGTGGCCGGGACGCCCCGCGCGGACCGGAGTTCCTGCTGCTGCAGAACCGCCTGAACGTCGCGATCTCACGCGCACAGGTGGCGGCGTACCTGATCCACTCGCCGGCCCTGCTCGACGACCTGCCCCGCACACCTGAAGGCGTCGCGCGGATGAGTGCCTTCGCCCGACTGGTCGGCGCCGATCAGGACTGAGCAGCCGATCAGGACTGAGCAGCCGATCAGGACTGAGCACGGGTCTGCGGCTGAGTGGACGTCATGACCGGACGTATCGGGAAGCAAGGAGTATCAGTGCACACGATCGACGACATTCTGCGGGCATCCGCCGCGTGGGTGTGGTTCCCGCGCGACAGCGAGCAGGAGAGGGACCACCTGCAGCTGGTGCGCTACCCGCAGCGCTTCGGCGGCGGCGTGCGCGGCTCGCGGGTGGAATCCACCGCCGACGCCGCCGACGTGCTCGAGCACGCCGTCGCGCGCACGAGAGCATGGGGCGAATCGCAGCTCACTTTCTGGACGAACGCCTCGGACCAGCCGGATCTCGAAGACGAGCTTCGCCGACAGGGTGCGGAGCACATCGACACGGTCACCGTGTTCGCTCTGCCGATCGGCGAGATCGAGATCGATGTGCCGGCAGATGCCACAGCCGAGATCGTGCGAACGCTCGACCAGGTACGCGAGGTCGACTCCATCAACGTGCCCGTCTGGGAACAATCAGCACTCGATGAGGACGGGCTGCAGATCGAGCTGGAAGAAGTCGCGGCAGGGCTTGCCTCGGGAGAGGGGTTCAGGGTTCTCGGCCGCCTCGACGGTGAGGCCGTAAGCACCGGCGGCTGCACGATCGTCGACGGGTTCACACGGCTGTGGGGCGCCGCCACGCTTGAGAGGGCTCGTGGTCGTGGTGCCTACCGGGCCGTGCTGGCGGAGAGGCTGCGTGCGAGCGCCGAACACGGTGCCACGACGGCGCTCGTGAAAGGTCGTGTCGCCACATCAGCGCCGATACTCACCAGAGTGGGATTCGAGAGCTTCGGCGACGAACGCGCCTACCGTCTGAACGTGTCGTAGGCGATCTCAGACCGTGCCGTACAGGCGATCACCCGCATCGCCGAGGCCGGGCACGATGTAGCCCTTCTCGTTGAGCCGCTCGTCCAGCGCGCCGAGCACGAGAGTCACATCCCGATCGCCGACCATCTTCTCGATGGCCTCGACGCCCTCAGGCGTACCGAGCAGGCAGATCGCCGTGACATCCTGCGCGCCGCGCTTGAAGAGGAACTCGATCGCCGCGCCGAGTGATCCGCCCGTGGCGAGCATCGGATCGATCGCGAAGCACTGGCGGTCGCTGAGGTCGTCGGGGAGGCGCTCGGCGTAGGTCGTCGGCTCGAACGTCGTCTCGTCGCGCACCATGCCGAGGAATCCGACCTCTGCGGTGGGGAGGAGCTTGACCATGCCCTCCAGCATCCCGAGTCCGGCGCGCAGGATCGGGACGACGATCGGGCGCGGCTCGGAGATCTTCACGCCCATGGTGGTGGTCACGGGGGTGGTGATCTCGACCGGTGACACCTTGACGTTGCGCGTCGCCTCATAGGCGAGCAGCGTCACCAGCTCTTCGGTCAGTTGCCGGAAGACCGGCGAGGGTGTGCGCACATCGCGCAGCACCGTGAGCTTGTGGGTGATGAGGGGGTGGTCCGCCACGTGAACACGCATAGGTCAAGGGTAATGCGTCACGCGGTCGGATCCGGATGCTCGATGTCGAGCCGCACGCGCTGAGCGGCGAATCGTGTGACGAGGTGCTGCAGAGGCGTGCCATCAGGCAGGGCGTCGAGCGCTTCCGTGACCAGCACGATCGCCCCGGAGTCGAGTCCGAGCAGACCGGACTCCGTGGCAGTGGCGTGCCGAGCAGAGACCACTGTCGACACGCGAACGTAGTCATCGACGCCGCTCGCGCGCAACGCCGCCGTGATCGACGCGGTGCGTCGCAGCGACGCGGCGATGTCAGGGAGGCGAGCGGCGTCGAACCAGCGTGATCCGAGAGCGAACGGCTCGCCGTCGACCGTCCTGAGCGACTCGACGCGCACGGTCATGCCGCCCTCGACGATGCCGAGCCTGCGGGCGATGTGTGCGGGGGCGGGTTCCAGCGCACTCTCGATCACACGGCCGGAGGGCTGATGCCCGTCGCCCAGGCTCGTGGAGAGGCGCGTGCGCATGCCGATGCGGTGCACGTGCACTGCGCTGCTGGTGACGAAGGTGCCGCTGCCCCTGCGTGATTCGATCAGACCATCGGCCGCGAGAGAGGCGAGAGCCTGCCGCGCCGTGTGCCGATTGACGCCGAATCGCGTGGCCAATGCGCTCTCCGGCGGAAGCCGATCGCCGGTCTGCAGCCGACCCTCCGTGATGTCGACACGCAGCTCTTCGGCGATGAGCCGCCACGCGGAGTACCCGGTGGGTCGGGATGTCGTCGCATCACTCACGGCAGCCTCCTCGTGCTCGTTCATGGGAAGTTCACGTGATCGTCGCCGTAGCGACCCGTCTGCCGCTTCCCTTTCCCACATCCTGCCATTAGCGTGATAGTTGTCTAGACCAATAGACAACTATCGAGGAGGCGTGATGGATCGGCACGACGAGACAGGACCGGACGAGGCGGCACGGCGGCGCACCGCACGCGTGCTCGCCAATGCTGCGGAAGTCGACCTTGCCGCGCTCTGGGGTGCATGGCCGGACCAGCCGGAGATCGAGTTCGTCCGCGGCCCCGAGTCGGGACTGGTCATGGCGCAAGGACGCATCGGCGGCACCGGCGACCGGTTCAACGTCGGCGAGGCCACCGTCAGCCGCGCGACCGTCGTCGCACGCGGTTTCGGCCCGGAGACGGTGGGGACCGCGTACGTGCTGGGGAGTCATCCGGAGCACGCGGGTCTCGCCGCGATCTTCGATGCGCTGCTCGCGGGGGACGCGCGCCAACGCGTTCTCGACGAGGTCATCGTGCCGCTCGAGCGGGCACAGGTCGAGCGCGACGCCCGCTCGCGCGCCGACGCCCGCAGCACGGTGGTGGATTTCTTCACCGTCGCGAGGGAGAACTCCGGACCGGACTTCGGTCTCGAAGAGGAGGACGACGAATGACCACGCGAATCGAAGCGCGCACGACTGCCCTGATGTCGGCCGGCGAGCGGCACCTTCCGGGGTTCGCCGATCCGGTGCAGGATGCGCAGCACGTCTTCAGGGCAGTGCTCGGCGCATTCGCGCGTCCGACGCTCCCGCAGTCCCTCGAACCGGGAATGACGGACCGCGTCGCACCGCTGAGTCCCGGCGTGGGAGCGGTGCTTCTGGCGCTGTGCGACGAGCAGACTCCGATCTGGCTCGACCCTGCGCTGAGCGCCTCGGATGATGTGTGCGCCTGGCTGCGCTTCCATACCGGCGTTCGCCTGGTGGATGCTCCCGGTGATGCCCTGTTCGTCGTCGCATCCTCACCGTCGACTGTCCCGCGCCTCGGCGATCTCGCATCCGGAACCGACGAAGAACCGCACCGCTCCGCGACCGTCGTGATCGACGCGACCGGCGCTCGGGGTACCGGCGACTTCGTGGCGACCGGTCCCGGCGTGAACGGCTCGGTCTCGTGGGACGGCGCCGGCCTGCCGTCCGGCTTCCTGGTGCAGTGGCAGGAGAACCATGCGCGCTTCCCGCGCGGCGTCGACCTCATCCTCGTCGCCGATGAATCCGTACGAGCCCTGCCCCGCAGCATCCGTCTGCAGGGCGCCGAGAACAGGAGCGCCTGATGTACGTCGCAGTCAAAGGTGGCGAGAAGGCGATCGCCAACGCGCACGCCCTGCTCGCCCGACGCGGACGCGGCGAGGAATCGTCGTCGCGCGTCGACTACGCGCAGGTGCGTGATCAGTTGGGCGTGCTCGTCTCACGCGTGATGGCAGAGGGCTCGCTCTACGATCCCGACCTCGCGGCGAAGGCTCTGCTGCAGGCGCAGGGCGACGTGCTCGAGGCGGTGACCCTGCTGCGCTCGTATCGCACGACGCTGCCCCGGTTCGGTGTGACCGTCGCGATCGACACCGCCGAGCTGCCGCCTGAGCGGCGCGTCTCCGCGACGTTCAAGGACATCCCCGGCGGCCAGCAGCTCGGCGCCACGTTCGACTACACGCACCGTCTGCTCGCCGACGAACTCGTCGATGGCACGCCTGACGTTCCCGCCACGTCCGAGCCGTCGACAGCCGGTGACGATGCAGGGGATGCCGACACCGATCGGATGCCGCGCGTCACAGACCTGCTCGGCGTAGACGCGCTCATCGAGCCGGATCGCCCGGATGACGAGGACTGGACCGACCCGGATCCGGCCGACCTGACCCGCGAGCCCACCGTCTATCCGATGAGTCGAGCCGAGCGCCTGCAGGCACTGAGCCGAGGGGATGAGGGCTTCCTGCTCTCGCTCGGTTATTCGACCCAGCGCGGCTTCGGGCGCACGCACCCGTTCGTCGGCGAGGTGCGCGTGGGCGAGGTGGAGATCGAGTTCGACGCACCGGAGATCGGGCATCCGGTGCCGATCGGGCGCATCGAGGTGACGGAGTGCCAGATGGTGAGCCAGTTCGTCGGCGGCGCGGATCGTCCAGCGCAGTTCACCCGCGGATACGGACTCGTGTTCGGCCGCGCCGAGCGCAAGGCCATGTCGATGTCTCTCATCGACCGTGCGCTGCGGCACGAGGAGTTCGGAGAGAGGGCCGACGCGCCGGCCCAGGACGAGGAGTTCGTCATCAGTCACGCCGACAACGTGCAGGCGGCGGGGTTCGTGGAGCACCTCAAGCTCCCGCACTACGTCGACTTCCAGGGCGAGTTGGTGCTCATCCGCCGGCTGCATCAAGAGTTCAACGACCGTGTCAGCAAGCGGGCAGCGGAACAGGAGGAGCAGGCATGAGCGAACCGCGCATCGTCTACAACGAGGGCTACCTCGACGAGCAGACCAAGCGCGTCGTGCGCAGAGCGCTGCTGAAGGGTGCAGCCATCCCCGGCTTCCAGGTTCCGTTCGCCTCCCGCGAGGTGCCGATGCCGCGCGGCTGGGGCACCGGCGGAGTGCAGGTCACCGCCTCGATCATCGGTCAGTCCGACACCCTCAAGGTGATCGACCAGGGCGCGGACGACACGACCAACGCCGTGTCGATCCGGCAGTTCTTCGAGAAGGTGGCCGGAGCCGGTGTCACGACGCGCACCGATCACGCGACGATCATCCAGACGCGCCACCGCATCCCGGAGACGCCTCTGGCCGAAGGGCAGATCATCGTCTACCAGGTGCCGATCCCCGAGCCGTTGCGCTTCCTCGAACCTCGTGAGACAGAGACCAGGCGCCTGCACGCGCTCGAGGAGTACGGCCTCATGTACGTCAAGCTCTACGAGGACATCGCCCGATACGGGCACTTCGCGACGACCTACGACTATCCCGTGCTCGTCGGCGGCCGCTACGTGATGGCGCCCTCGCCGATTCCGAGTTTCGACAACGCGAAGATGCACCAGAGTCCGGCCCTGCAGCTGTTCGGCGCCGGACGGGAGAAGCGCATCTACGTGATCCCGCCGTACACCGACGTCGAGAGTCTCGGCTTCGAGGACTTCCCGTTCGAGCCGCAGAGCTTCGACACCCCGTGCGAGATCTGCGAGTCGGAGGGCGTGTACCTCGACGAGGTCATCATGGACGATCGCGGCACCGTGATGTACGTGTGCTCCGACACCGACCACTGCGAGCGGACCGCAGCTGCGAAAGGGGCCCTGCTATGAACGACACCGGCATGAACGACGAACAGCCGCTGCTGAGCGTGACGGACGCCGGGCACGCCTACGGAGACACCTTCGGATGCCGCGGCGTCGACTTCGACCTGTGGCCGGGCGAGGTGCTCGCGATCGTCGGCGAGTCCGGCTCAGGCAAGTCGACTCTGCTCGGGATGCTGTCGCAGCGGCTCAGCATCGACGAGGGGAGCGTGCAGTACCGCACCGCTCCCGACGGCGGTCCGGACCACGCGGCGCAACTCGTCGACCTCTCGACGCTCAGCGAACGCGAAGTGCGCCGACTCTGGCGCACCGAGTGGGGGTTCGTGCACCAGAACGCCACCGACGGGCTGCGCATGCACGTGAGTGCGGGCGGGAACATCGGCGAACCACTCATGGCCAACGGATGGCGTCACTACGGCCGCATCCGTGAGCAGGCCGAGCAGTGGCTCGCCCGCGTCGAGATCCCGGCGCACCGCATCGACGATGCGCCGACCACGTTCTCGGGTGGGATGCGCCAGCGGCTGCAGATCGCGCGCAATCTCGTCTTCGGACCCCGACTGGTGTTCATGGACGAGCCGACCAGCGGGCTCGACGTCTCGGTGCAGGCGCGTCTGCTCGATCTCATCCGCTCGCTCGTGGCGGACCTCGGCCTCGCCGTCGTGATCGTCACGCACGACCTCGCCGTGGCCCGCCTCATCTCACACCGCACGCTCGTGATGAAGGATGGCGTGGTGATCGAGTCCGGGCTGACCGACCGCGTACTGGACGATCCTCAGGCCGCATACACCCAGCTCCTCGTCTCCTCGATCCTCCAGGACTGACATGAACCAGAACAGCGATATGAACCCGGATGCCGTGCTGAGCGTGCAGGGCGTCTCGAAGAGCTTCACCCTCCACCTACAGGATGCGCAGCGGCTGCCGGTGGTGGACGGGCTGACCTTCGACGTGCGGCGCGGAACCTGCGTGGTGCTGGGCGGCGAGTCGGGATCGGGCAAGAGCTCGGTGATGAAGATGGTCTACGGCAGCTACGGCGTCGACGCCGGGAGCATCCTGCTCGCCCACGACGGCGGTGTCCTCGACCTGGCGACCGCGCAGCCTCGGCAGGTGCTGGCCGCGAGGCGTTCCACAATGGGCTACGTGAGCCAGTTCCTGCGAGCGGTGCCGCGCGTGCCGGCGATCGATGTCGTTGCCGAGCCGTTGGTCGAGCGAGGTGCGGGTCGTGATGAGGCACGCGAGCGCGCCGGCGAACTGCTCGCGCGTCTCAGCATCCCCGAGCGCCTGTGGGCGCTGCCGCCCGCCACATTCTCCGGCGGTGAACGGCAGCGCGTGAACATCGCGCGCGGCTTCGTCGTCGAGCGATCCCTGCTGCTGCTCGACGAGCCGACCGCATCCCTGGACGCCCGCAACCGCGAGGTCGTGATCGATCTGGTGCGCGAGAGTGTCGCGCGCGGCGTCGGCATCCTCGCGATCTTCCACGACGCGGATGTGCGCGACGTGGTCGCGGACGTCACCCTCGATGTGCAGGCGTTCGCGGCTCCGCATGAGCCGGACTCTGGCGCGCGCCGCGAAGCCGATCCGAGCCGAGAGGGGATCGCCGCATGACCCGTTATGCCGTGTATGCCGTGCCTGGACTGCTCGGCGAGAATGACGATCCGATCGCCGCGGATCTGCGGGACTCCGTCGAGGCCTGGTACGCGAGGCCGGAGTTCCACGAGCTCACCGTCGACGCGCGACGATACGGCTTCCACGCGACCCTCAAGGCGCCATTCCGTCTCGCGGGCGGACGCACCGAAGCCGAGCTGCGGGCCGCCGCCGACGCCTTCGCCGCCGCTCACCACACCGTGCTCCTCTCCGCCTTGCGACCCGCGAACCTCGGTCGATTCCGCGCGCTGCTCCTGCACGGCGATGAGGCGGAGGTCCGGATGCTGGCCGACGAGGCCGTGCGGGATTTCGATGTCTTCCGGGCAGAGCCCGACGACGCCGACATCCGCCGACGCCGACCCGAGATGCTCCCGCCGCGACAGCGCGCGCTCTTCGAGCAGTGGGGCTATCCGTACGTCTTCGAGGAGTTCCGCTTCCACCTGACGTTGACCGACCCCATCCCGCCGGCGCGCGAGAGCGAGATCGACGGTGCCCTCGCTGCGCATTTCGCGAGAAACGGCCAGGCCGTGGACTCCGATGTCCTGCTCCGCTCGATCGCATTGTTCATCGAGCGCGAGCCTGGTGCGCCGTTCGACGTGCTGTCCGTCCATCCTCTTGCCACCCCATCCGCTGACACCGACATGCAGGAGACCGCCTGATGCCCCTCGCGCCCTCATCCACGACTCTCACCAACGCCCGCATCGTCCAGGCCGACGAAGTGATCCACGGCTCACTGCGCATCGAGCACGGCGTCATCGCCGAGATCTCCGACGACCCGACGCGTGCGGGCACTGACCTCAACGGCGACTTCCTCATGCCTGGCATCGTCGAGTTGCACACCGACCAGGTCGAGACGCACTTCCAGCCACGGCCGAAGCGCTACTGGGATCCGATCACCGCGGTGATCGCGCATGACGCGCAGATGGCGGCGTCCGGCATGACGACGGTTCTCGACGCGCTGCGCATCGGCACCGGCCCGACCGACGGCAATCGCATGGCGGCGAACGCGAAGATGCTGATGGATGCCGTCATCCATGCCGCAGAGTCGGGGTTGCTGCGCGCCGATCACTTCGTGCACCTGCGCTGCGAGGTCTCCACTCCCGATGTCGTCGAGGTCTTCGATGAGGTCGGAGGGCACGAGCGGGTGCGGATGATCTCGCTCATGGATCACACGCCGGGTCAGCGTCAGTATGCGGATGTCGAGGCGTTCCGCACGTACATGGTCGGCAAGGGGCGGCTGCTCGAGTCCGAGTTCGACGCGCACGTCGACGAGCTGCATCGGCTGTCGGGGCTGTACGCCGACCAGCACCGGACGCAGCTCGCAGGGCGCGCCGGCGTGCGGAGCATCACGATGGCCGCGCACGACGATGCGACGCAGGCGCACGTGGACGAGGCCTCGGCGCTGGGCGTGCGGATCTCGGAGTTCCCCACGACAGTGGATGCGGCGCGGGCCGCGCGTGCAGCAGGGCAGCTCGTCGTGTCCGGCGCGCCGAACATCGTGCGTGACGGGTCGCACTCGGGCAACGTCGCCGCCGCCGAACTGCTTCGCGAAGGACTTCTCGATATCCTCTCGAGCGACTACGTGCCGGCGAGCACGCTCCAGGCTGCGTTCCTGCTCGTCGCGCGCGGTGAGACGACGCTGCCGCAGGCGTCGCGGCTGCTCAGCGCGAACCCCGCACGGGCGATCGGCCTCGACGACCGCGGCATCATCGAACCTGGCCTGCGGGCGGACCTGATCCGGGTGCACGCGTACGAGGGGGCATCGAGTGAACAGCATCCGCTCGGATCCCCGGTACCGATCGTGCGCAGCGTCTGGCGCGAGGGCGAGCGCGTCGCGTGAGCGGCGCCTTCGTCGCAGTGGTCGGGGCGAGCGGGTCGGGCAAGGACTCGGTCATCGGCGCCGCCCGTGAGCTGCTCTCCGGTCATGACGGGAGCTTCGTCTTCCCTCGCCGGCTCATCACCCGACCCGTCGGCGCGGGCGAGGACCATATGCTCGTCAGCGAAGCCGATTTCACTCGCATCGAGCACGAGGGCGGGTTCGCGCTGAGTTGGCGGGCGCACGGCCTCGCCTACGGGCTGCCTGCGGCAGTCGTCGATGCAGTGCGAGCGGGTGATGTCGTGGTGGCGAACGTCTCCAGGGGAGTGCTGGACCGGCTCACCGATCGCTTCGAGCACTCCGCCGTGGTCAGGGTCTGCGTGCCGGAGGAACAGCGTCGCGCGCGCCTCGCCCGCCGCGGTCGGGAAGCGGATGCCGAGATCGCGGCGCGGATGAACAGGGAGGACCCCGCGCCGAATTGCGCGGTCGATCTCGAGATCGTCAACGACGGCCCGATCGAAGACGCCGGACGCGCGTTCGCCGACTTCCTGCTCCGCCAGATGCAACGCGGCCAATAGGCTCGACACATGCGAGTGCCGGATAGCGATGGGATGCAGCGAGCGCTTGCGCTCGCCGCAGAGGCCGCAGCCGCGGGCGAGGTTCCCGTCGGTGCGGTCGTGCTCGACGGCACCGGCCGCATCATCGCCGAGGGCCGCAACACCCGCGAAGAGACCCACGATCCCACCGGTCATGCCGAGATCGTCGCGCTGCGGCAGGCCGCGGCATCCGTCGGCTCGTGGAATCTCGAAGGGCACACGCTCGTCGTCACTCTCGAGCCGTGCCTGATGTGTGCCGGCGCGATCCTGCAGTCGCGGATCGGGCGCGTGGTGTTCGGCGCCTGGGACGACAAGGCGGGGGCCGCCGGTTCGATGTACGACGTGCTGCGCGATCGCCGGCTGCCGTACCGTGCCGAGGTCGTCGGCGGGGTGGCGGAGGATGCCGCGACGGCACTGCTGCGCGACTTCTTCGAGCAGCGCCGCTGATCCGACAGGCTCAGGGATCGCTACTGGACGCGGCGCTCAGTCGGACGACTTCAACACGAACACGTCCGTCGGCGGCGTGGGGTCGATCGCCGGACGGTAGACGTCGGGCTCGATGTAGATCACGCGGGCGATGGGAACGGCATCCCGGATCCGCTTCTCGATCTCGTCGATGTCGGCGGCGGCCTCGCGCACGCTCTTGTCCGAGGTCAGAGCGATCTTCGCCGCGACGAGCAGCTCATCTGGACCGAGGTAGAGGGTCTTCAGGTGGATGAGCTTCTCGACGTCGGGGCCGCCGACGATGGCATCCATGATCAGGTCGAGGTCGGCCTGGTTCGCGCCCTCGCCGACCAGCAGGCTCTTCGTCTCGATGCCGAGGATCACGGCGATCAGCACGAGCAGCACACCGATCGCGAGCGTTCCGAGCGCGTCGAACACGCTGTTGCCGGTGATGATCGTCAAGCCGACGCCGAGCAGCGCGAACGTGAGGCCGGTCAGGGCGCCGATGTCCTCCAACAGCACCACAGGCAGTTCGGGGGCTTTCGCGCGGCGCACGAACGACACCCATGACTGGCCCTTCTCACGCACGAGATTGCTCTCCTTGACGGCGGTGCGCAGCGAGAACGACTCGAGCCCGATCGCGATGACGAGCACGACGAGCGGCAGCCACCACCAGACGGGATCGAGCGCGTGCGGGTGGGTCAGCTTGTCGACGCCCTCGTAGATCGCGAACAGGCCGCCGACCGAGAACAGGATGATCGACACGACGAATGCGTACACGTAGCGTTCGCGTCCGTATCCGAACGGATGCTCGCGATCGGCGGAGCGCTTGGCCTTGCGCCCGCCGAGCATCAGAAGCAGCTGGTTTCCGGAATCCGCGACCGAGTGGATCGCCTCCGCGAGCATGGACGCGGAGCCCGAAAGGAACCACGCGATGAACTTCGCGATCGCGATCCCCAGGTTCGCCAGGAATGCCGCGACGATCGCCTTGCTGCCACCGGATGCACTCATGGGCCGAGTCTAGTTCTGCTGGTCGCGATGCACGCGAGCGCCCTCGGCACTGTCGAATGCGGTGCATAGGATGGCGTCATGGCTGAATCACTTCCGTCCCTCGCGTTCCTCGGTGCCGGCTCGATGGGAGGTGCGATCCTCCAGGGTGTCGTCGCCTCAGGAATCGCCGTCGACGGCGGCATCACCGCCACCAATCGCACCGCGGCGAAAGCTGCGAGCCTCACAGCTCTGGAGGGTGTGACGGCGGTTGCGCTCGAAGATCAGCCGGACGGGAACACGGCAGCAGCGGCGTCATCCCGCATCATCCTCGTCGGGGTGAAGCCCGCCATGGTCGCCGATCTGCTCCGCGAGATCGCGCCCGTTCTGCGCGAAGATGCCATCGTCGTGAGCCTCGCCGCAGGCATCAGCCTGGCGAGCTTCGCCGAGGTCCTCGGCTCGGATGTCAGCGTGATCCGCTCGATGCCCAACACTCCGGCGACCGTCGGCAAGGCCGTCACGGGCATCGCCGCGAACTCGGCCGCCTCAGAAGACGACGTCGCCGTGGTCCGTCGACTGTTCGAGCTCGTCGGCTCGGTGGTCGAAGTGCCCGAGGACAAGATCGACGCGCTCGGCACGATCTCGGGCTCCGGTCCTGCGTACGTCTTCCTCCTGATTGAAGAGCTGACCAAGGCCGCGATCGGCAAGGGGTTCAGCGAGGCCGATGCGCGGCTGATGGCCGAGCAGACCTTCATCGGCGCCACGGCACTGCTCGACGCATCCGGGGAGAACCCCGCTGAGCTGCGTCGCAGGGTGACGAGCCCGAAGGGCACCACCGAGCGTGCGATCGCGGTGCTGCAGCACGCGAACCTCGACGAGGTCTTCGCCCGGGCGACGGATGCTGCGCTGGCGCGCTCTCACGAGCTCGCCGCCGGCGCGTGAATCGGCGGGCAAACCTCACCAGCGTCGTTCGACCTCCTCGACATGGCCGGGGACGTCGGTGAACCTCACCACGGCACCGTCCTCGAGCGTCACTTCACCGGTGTACGAGCCGTAGCACGTGTCGCCGCGGCTGAGGACGATCAAGCGGTTGAACATGTGGCGTACGTGGCGTTCGGGTGTGAAGCGTATGTTCACGCGTGGGCCGGTGATCGTCCAAGGCGCCAGCCAGTCTCCGGTGTCGTACTGCCAATCGAGGTGATCGCTCACCTTGTGCAGGCGGCCGTCGATGCGAAGCCAGTTCTCGGTCGACGGCGTCGCGTCAGTCCATTTGCCGCCCAGTTGCAGGCCGAGCGTGCGGCCGTTCTCGTCTTCGCCGCGCCCTGAACCCCAGTTCCAGAAGGTTCGGTACGGCCACCGGCCGCGACCTCGATCGTGCACGGCGGCTGAGGAGCCATGCTCCACACGGTGCTCGACACCGTCGACGATCACGATTCCTTCGACAGTGAGGTCGTTGTCCTTCTTCGTGTACTGGAACAACCGGTCGCTCCAGGGCACCAGCACGCCCATGGACTCATGATCCGGTTCTGCATGCACGGTGAGGTCCAGCGAGATGCGGGGCGAAGCGGCGTGAAGACGCGTGCCGCGTCCATGCGGGGTGAGCCTGACGACCACGTCGCGGCGGCGTGCCTCCATCGGAAGGCTGTTGTCCGGGTCGCGCATCCCGGCGTGACCGGGCAGCCAGGTGTTCCCGCCCTGGCGTATCTCGGACGTGCTCTCCCTGTCCCAGTACGAGACCGAGACGTTCGCCCTGTAATCGTGATGGGAGATGTTGAGCGTGATGATCGCGGTCGGAGTCGTGACGGCCCAGTACTCGAAGCGCTTGTTGCGTCCCCAGCCCCGCAGGTTGGTCCGATGCAGCGCGGAACGCGTCCAGCCGACGGCATCCGGATTGAGGCGACCGGACGGCAGGCACAGATCCACCGGATCGGTGATCTCGTGCTCGATGATGCTCTCTCCGCCGCGCAGCACCGGCCGCAATGGAAGTCTCACTGATGTCATCCCTTCGTCGCGCCCTCTGCGAGGCCGCGGATCAACCATTTCTGTACGAGAAGCGCGAGGATCACGACGGGGATGACCGTGATCATTCCCGCCGCGGCGAGCGCGCCCCAGTTGGCGCCGTTCTCCGTGTCGCCCGCCATCCCTGCGATCGCCACGGGGAACGTGGTCGCGTTGCGGTTCGTCAGCACCAGGGCGAACAGGAGCTCTTCCCACGCCAGGATGATGCTGAAGATGAACGTCGACAGCAGGCCAGGCAGTGAGATCGGCAGGATGATGCGGAAGAACGCGCCCATCCGCGAGCAACCGTCGAGCATCGCCGACTCCTCGAGCTCTTTCGGGAGGGCGAGGAAGAAGCCGCGCATCAGCCACATCACGTACGGGACGATGAACGAGCAGTACGCGATGATCAGCGTGATGTGCGTGTCGGTGATGCCCAGCGATCGTGCGACGAGGAACATCGGCACGGCGAGTGCGATCGGCGGCACGCCTCGCGAGGCGAGGATCAACGCGCCGATGACGCCGGCGCCGCGGATACGAAGCCGGGAGAGGGCATAGCCAGCCATCGCTCCGGCGATCAGCGACAGCACCGACGCGCCGACGGCGACGATGACGGTGTTCAGCATCTGCCCCGCGAAGCCGCCGCGTGTGAGCACATCGACGTACTGCGCGATGGTCGGCTCGAAGAAGAAGCTCGGCGGCGACGAGAAGATGTCGCGCTGCTGTTTGAACGAGGTCAGCAGCATCCAGACCAGCGGCAGCAGGAACAGGATGCACACGAGCACGCCTGACCAGATGCGTGTCCGATGCGCGTTGGCGCTTCGTCGGCGGTGCGAGGCGACGGGTGGTTTCACGAGAGTCACAGTCGGTCCTCCAGTTTCTTGCTGCCCCACAGGAACACGAACGTGAGCACCATGGTGATGACGAGCACGATGATCGCCATGGCCGAGGAGGTGCTGAACTCGAGCAGCTGGAAGGCCTGGCGGTAGATGTAGAGATTGACGACGTTGGTGGCCTGACCGGGTCCGCCGTTCGTCGTGGCGACGACCACGTCGAACATCTTCACGGCGCCCAACCAGCGCACGACGAACGTCGCCGCGATGATCGGCGCGAGCATGGGCAGGCTGATCGACTTCAGCGTCTGCCACCAGTTCGCGCCATCGACGGAGGCCGCCTCGAACACGTCCTTCGGCAGGGAGAGCATGGCCGCCGCCGCGATGAGCACGACGAAAGGCACGGATCGCCACGTGTCGATGATGACGATGCTGATCATCGCCATGCCGGCGTCGCCGAACCAGTCGATGGGCTGGACTCCGAAGAGCCCGAGGAACCAGGTCACGACTCCCCAGAGCGGATCGAGCATGATCTTCCAGATCCCACCCGAGACGACCGGGGCGACGACCATCGGGATGAGGAAGAGGGCGCGGACGACGCCGCGCCCTCTCCACTCGGCGTTCAGCAGGAACGCGATCCCGAAGCCGAGCACGATCTGCAGGGGGAGGGCGAGCACCAGGTAGATGCCGGTCACGACGAGCGAGTTGAGGAAGTTCTCGTCGCCGAGCGCATCCTCGTAATTGCCCGTTCCCGCCCAACTGGATGGAGCGAAGGTCGCGAGGTCGAAGTCGGAGAAGCTGATCTGAAGGGTGTAGAGCAGCGGGTAGGCCAGCACGGCCACCAGGAGGACGATCGCGGGGACCATGAACGTCCACCGGCTGATCACATCCTTCACGACCGCGCCGCGCCTCGTGCGCGACCGGTTCTGCTTCAACGATTCGACCGTCATGACTACTTCTCCAGCAGTTCCTTGATCTCGGCGGCTGCTCGATCGAGCGCCTCCTCGGCGGTGCGGTCGCCTTGGACGGCCGCGCTCGTCTCGTTCGCGAGGATCTCCTGGATCGCGTTCGAATCCGGCGAGCGGGGCCGCCACATCTCGCCCTCGGCTGCGACGTCGAATCCGCTCTGGATCGCCGTGTACACCGGGGCGAGCCATGGCTCGGCGGGTTCAGAGGCGAGCGTCGACTTACGTGCGGGGAATGATCCCAGGTTCGCTGAGGACCACAGCTCGCCCTCCTTCGAACTCATCCACTGCAGCAGCGCCCACGCGGCCTCGGGGTTGTCGCTGTTCTTGAACACCGAGCCGCTCCAGATCCCGCGATGCGCGCTCGCACCTTCGGATCCTGCCGGCATCGTCTGGATACCGACCTGTTCGGGCGTCAGCGTCGTCACAGTGGAGTCGACGGCAGCGCTCTTGTAGGCGCTGCCCCAGGTGAACAGGGTGGCGATCTTGCCCTGGCGGAAGGCATCGAGCGGCTCGTTGTAGTTGTACGTCGTGGCCCCGGGAGGCGCGTATTCGAGCAGATCCACCTGGGTCTGCAGGGCGGCTACGCCCTCGTCGGTGTCGAACGTCGGGTTCATGTCCTCATCGAAGAGCGTGCCGCCGTTCGAATTGAGCACCGTCTGCCAGAAGGGCGGGGAGAGCACTCCGCGGACCCAGGTGAGTCCGGCGGCCCAGGAGTCCACGGCACCGTCGCCGTCGGTGTCCTGCACGAGTTCAGGGGCCTGCTCCATGTACTGATCCCAGGTGAGCTCGGGCGTCGGCTCTGGCAGGCCGGCCTTCGCATAGAGATCCTTGTTGTAAAGCATGACGAGCAGGTTTGATCGCAACGGCACCCCGTACTGTCCGCCGTCCCATTCGCTGGAGGCGAGTGGCGCCGAGTTGAAGTCATCCCAGTCGTAGTCGTCTTCGGTCCACTGGTCGGCTTCCGACTTCAGATCGAGGAGGACGCCTGCCTCGGCCAGCTGCGGTGTCCAGGGGTCATCGAGCGTGATCAGGTCGTAGTCCGGGCTGGGACTCGTACCGTTGAGCAGCCCCTTGGCCAAGAGGCTGTCGTACGGAGTCGAATCGATCGTGACGTCGATGTACGGATACGCCTTGTTGAACTCCGGAACGAGCTGTTCCTGCCACGTCTCGGCGAAGGCGTCGTTCGACATCATCGTGATCTTGACGTGCTTGTCGGCTGTGCCGAGTCCGCCGCCGTCTGCGGCGGCTTCGGACCCGCCACTGCCGCTGCAGGCGGTGAGCGTGATCGCGAAGGCACTGATCGACGCGATCGCGATCACGGCCTTGCGGTGAGAACGTTGAATATTTCTGCGGGACATCTGGGTCGTCTCCTCGTCATTGAATAGAGCGTCCGCTTCGTCTGGATGGTGTCGCGGTCGAAGCATGTCGTCGTTTGCCGTCCGCTCTCGGTCGGGGTGCGGAGGCTGCGGGCGTTGACCTCTTGAATAAACCAGATATCCAGGCGTATTGCAACGTGGAAACACTCTTCGTGCACTTGGTGTGGGAAAACGTGCACAGCGCACGCATCGGGTGCGAAGACGAGGCTGGACTCGCGTGTTTCCGCGTTGCACGAATGTGCGGCATCAGCCTTCGCTGGACCGCGCTACGCTCCGACGCGGACGAATCCCGCGGTTGATTCGCGCACTATGAGCCGATGTCCGGCCACGTCTCCGACCGGAGAGACGGCAGGATCGCTGATCCGTCGAAGGAGAGCCCGCACAGCGAGTTCCGCGATCGCCTCCAGATTGGGGGAGACCGTCGTCAGCGTAGGCATGGAGAACGCCGACTCGGGGATGTCATCCCATCCGACGATCGCCACATCCTCCGGCACGCGGATGCTGTGCTGGCGGAATGAGTAGAGCATGCCGATCGCCAATAGATCCGTCGCGCACATGATCGCGTCGAAATCCTCGATGCGTCCGATCAGCGACTCCGCGATCGCGTGACCTTCTTGGCGCCAGTAATCACCCTCGGCTTCGATCGGAGCGGACGGCGCGCGTTTGAGGCCCGCATCGATGACGAGGCGAGGATCCATCGGCAGACCTGCTGACTCGAGTGCGAGTTTGTAGCCGGTGAAGCGCAGATCCCCGGTGCCGAGGGTGCCCTGAGGGAAGTACCCGACAAACCCGATACGGCTCCGGCCGAGAGAGATCAGATGCTCCGTGGCCTCGCGGCTGGAACCGACGTTGTCCACGACCACATTGTCCACGGCATCGTGGAGCGTGTGCTCGCCGAGCAGGACCAGTGGTGTCGAATCGCGTTCGCCCAGCAGTTCATCGATGGGAAGCGACAGCGGGCTGAAGATGATTCCGTCGGTGCGGATGCTGCCGTATCCGCGAGCGACGCGTCGTTCGCGTTCGGGCTGTCCGAGGGTCTCATCGACCATCACGTCGTAGCCCTCACGGCGCGCGGCGGCGACGACGGCATGGGCGAGATTGGCGAAGTAGGGGTGCGCGAGAGAGGGAATCGCGAGGGTGAGGAGGTTGCTGCGCCCGCTTCGGAGCTGCCTCGCTGCCGCCTGGGGGCGATACCCGAGTTCGGCGATGGCTGCCTCGACCTTGGCCTTCGTCTCGGGACGCAGATACCGATGGCCGTGGATCACATTGGACACGGTGCGCCATGACACCTGGGCGCGCGCGGCGACATCTTTGATCGTTGGTGGGCGGTCACCACGCGAAGCCGAGCTCGAGGTGTCGTCCATCCGGCAATTCTAGGCAGGTGTCGCCGCAGGCGAGTCCCCGGCGAAGGGATCCGGCTGGGTGGCCGAAGGTTCTGCTCAGCGGTCGAGGCTGGCGAACCGCTCGATGTCGCTGTTGGTGCCCGACACGATGATGAGGTCGTGGTTGGTCACCACGGTGTTCGCCTCGGCGTAGCGGAACGGCTTGCCGGGACTCTTCACTCCGACGACCGTGACCTTGTACTTCGAGCGCACGCCCGACTCGTTCAGGCCGACGCCGCGGATGAACTTCGGCGGGTACATCTTCGCGAGCACGAAGTCGTCGTCGAAGCGGATGAAGTCCAGCATCCGCCCGCTCACGAGGTGCGCGACGCGCTCGCCGGCCTCGCGCTCCGGATAGATGACGTGATTGGCACCGACGCGCGCGAGGATCTTGCCGTGCGATTGCGACACGGCCTTCGCCCAGATCTGCGGCACCTTCAGATCGACGAGGTTCGCGGTGATCAACACGGATGCTTCGATGAGCGAGCCCACTGCGACCACGGCGACCTGGAAGTCCTGTGCGCCGATCTGCTTGAGCGCATCGATGTTGCGGGCATCGCCCTGCACGGTGTGCGTGACGCGATCCGACCACTTCTGCACGAGCTCGAGGTTCTCGTCCATCGCGAGCACCTCGCGATCGAGTCGGTCGAGCTCGCCGGCGCACGCGGCGCCGAAGCGGCCGAGACCGATCACGAGTACGGGGGCGTCGCCCCGGAGGACTTCAACCAACGATCGGCCTTTCCACGGGCAGCGAGTAGAGCTGCGAACGCGATGTCGCGGCGACCGCCGCGGCGAGAGTCACTGTACCAATTCGTCCCATGAAGATGGTGGCCGCCATCACATACACCGCCGAGTCGGGCAGTTCGGCCGTGAGGCCCGATGAGAGCCCGACGGTGCCGAACGCCGAGATGACATCGAACAGCACGTCGCTGATCGGGGCTTTCGTGATCTGGGCGATCACGATGGTCGACAGTGCGACGATCGTCGCGCCCCACGCGACGACCGAGAGCGCGACGCGCTGCACGTCGCTGGGGATCCGACGGCCGAAGGCCTCCACGGACTGGCGACCGCGGGCTTCGGACCACACGGCGATCGCCAGTACGGCGAGGGTGGTCACCTTGATGCCGCCGGCGGTGGATGCCGAGCCGCCGCCGACGAACATCAGCATGGATGCGGCGAGCATCGAGGAGCCATTGAGATCCGAGATCTCGATCACGCTGAAGCCGCCGGATCGCGTCATGGCGGAGAGGAAGAAGGCCTGGAACGTCGTGTCGCCGGCATCCATCGACCCGAATGTTCGTGGGTTGTTGTATTCCAGGACGAGGAACACGACTGCGCCGAGGACGAACAGGATCACCGTGGTGATGAGGGTGAGCTTGCTGTGCAGCGACCAGCGCTTCACATGCCAGTGGTGCCTGGCGAGGGTGTAGATCACAGGGAAGCCGATACTTCCGAGGAAGACGCTGACCATCAGCACGGTGAGGACGAAGTAGTCATCGGCGAACTCGACGACGCCGGTGGCGTTCGGGGCGAAACCGGTGTTCGTGAATGACATGGCGGCGTAGTACGGCGCCTCCCACAGGGCCGCGAGCGGAGGGATGCCGGCCATCAGGAGGCCCGGGTACAACAGGATGGCGACCACGAGCTCGATGAGCAGCAGCGACATCGCGACGGTCTTGAGCAGTTGGCCGACCTCACCGAGCCGCACGGTCTGTCCTTCGTTGACCACGCCGCCGTGCGCGCGCAGCGGATTGCTGTCGCCTGCGGCGAGCAGCTTGGCGCGCAGACCGAGTTTCTTCGAGATCACGAGTCCCAGAACCGACGCCAGCGTCAGCACGCCCATGCCGCCGATGTTGACGCCGAGGAAGATGAGCACGTGGCCGAACGGCGACCAGTGCGTGGCCATGTCGACAGTCGCGAGTCCGGTGACGCAGATCGTCGAGACGGCGGTGAACAGCGCGTCGCTGATCGGTGTGATGGAACCCGTGGCTGACGCGATCGGCAGCGAGAGCATGGCGGTGAACAGCACGATCAACGTCGAGAAGATGAGGATCGCGAAGCGGGATGGCGATGAGGTGATGAGGTGGCGGGAGAAGCGCCAGAAATCGCGTGCGCGCGTGCCAGGAGATGTCGATGACCCGATACTCGACATCGACGCCCTCCTGAGCCAGTTCCGTCTTCGCTCGCCCGGAGACGTTCCGACGAGCCTTCGTCATGGTACTCCGCGCGTGGGACGACTACCCTGATCTCATGACCGACATCTTCGACGTGATCGCAGACGGCACGAGGCGAGACATCCTCCAGCTCCTCCTGCGGCGGGCCGCGGACGGAGATGCCGGCACCAGTGTCTCGCAGATCGTCAGCGAACTCGGTATCAGCCAGCCCACCGTCTCGAAGCACCTGAAGGTGCTGCGCGAGTCCGAACTGGTCAGTGTCCGCGAAGACGGACAGCGCCGGTTCTACAGCATCGAGGTGGAGCCGCTCGAGGTCGTCGACGACTGGCTCGTGCCTTTCCTCGTGGATGCCTTCGGCGACGACGCCCCCGACATCGACCTGTCACTCGCACCGCTGCCCGACGGCGCCGCGCACGCGGCCGAGGTCTTCGGCCGCGCGGCGGCATCTGCCAAGCATGTGGTCGCCACCGCTTTCAAGCGGCTCGGCAGCTGAGCCCGGCTTCTCTCTCCAGGACGCCGCTCAGCGCTGGCCGGCCTTACGGCGGAACAGCCACGCACCCCACACGGCCGCGACGACCAGGATCGCGATGCACCAGGCCAGGGCCCACCACGGCTCCGTGTCCAGCGGGGTGCCCATCAGCAGCCCGCGGATCGTCTCGACGATGGGCGTGATCGGCTGGTTGGCCGCGACGGGCTGCAGCCACTGCGGCATGCTGTCGACGGGGACGAATGCGCTGGAGAGGTACGGCAGGAACAGCAGGATGAACCCGTAGCCGTTCGCCCCCTCCGGCGATCCCGCGGCGAGGCCGATCGCAGCGAACAAGTAGGTGATCGCGAGCAGGTACAGCGTGAGGAAAAGCCCCATGAGCACCCACTCGCCGAAGGACGCTGTCGGACGGAAGCCCACCAGCACGCCGACGCCGATGACGATGCTCGTGGCGACGAGGTTGCGCACCAGGCTCGCGACGACGTGTCCGGTGAGCACGGCGCCCGCCCGAACCGGCATGGTGCGGAAGCGGTCGATGATGCCGGTGCGCATGTCGTTCGCGACATACACGGCTGTCGATGACGCGCCGAAGCCGGCGCAGGTGAGGATGATGCCGGGTACGACGTAGTCGACGTATGCGCCGGACGGATCGATGGCCCCGCCGAAGACCCATGTGAACATCAGCATCAGCATCACGGGGAGCATGATCGCCATGAGCAGCGACTCTCCGTCGCGCAGGGAGTGGCGCAGGCTGCGGCCGACGAACACGAGTTCGGCGGTGAGGCCGCGCAGCGGCGGTCGGACGGACGGGGCGTTGGATGCCGTGGCTACGGCGAGTGCGGTGCTCATGCGTTCTCCTTCGTGAGAGTGCGGTCAGCGGTGGTCGTGGCGGAGCCGGAGCCTGTTTCTGCGCCAGCGCCGGTGCCGGTGACGGAGAGGAACACGTCATCGAGCGTGGGACGTCGAAGCGTCACCGTTCCGTCCGCGCCCTGCTCGTCGAGCAGATCGAGCGCCCGTCGTAGGCCGGGCACGGTGCCGTCGGTGGCGAGAGAGCGGATCAGCTCGCCGTTCTCGTCGTGCAGCTCGACAGTGTCTCCGCCGATGCGTGCCTTCAGCTCGGCGGCGGTTCCGAGCGCTGCGACTCGTCCCTCGTGCAGTACGGCGATCCGGTCGGCGAGCTGATCGGCTTCTTCGAGGTACTGCGTCGTGAGGAACACCGTCGTGCCGACCGATGCGAGGGAACGGATGATGTCCCACAGGTCGCGGCGGCTGCGGGTGTCGAGGCCGGTGGTCGGCTCGTCGAGGAACAGCACCTCAGGGGTCACGACGAAGCTCAGCGCCAGGTCGAGGCGGCGGCGCATGCCGCCGGAGAAGGTGCCCACTCGGCGGGTCGCGGCATCCATCAGTTCGAATCGAGTCAGCAGCTCCGTGGCGCGCCGGTGCGCCTGCGTGCGCCCGAGACCGGCCAGGCGTGCGAACATCACGACGTTCTCGATGGCGCTGAGTGCGTCATCGACAGCGGCTGACTGGCCGGTGAGGCTGATCCGCCTGCGCACCTGCGCCGGTTCGGCGATGACATCGAAGCCGCACACCGCTGCAGTGCCGGCGTCCGCCTTCGTCAGCGTCGTGAGGATATTGATCGCGGTGGTCTTGCCTGCGCCGTTCGGGCCGAGCAGGGCGAACACCTCGCCGCGCGAGACGGTGAGGTCGAGGCCGTCGAGGACGGTGTGGGCGCCGAAGCGCTTGTGAAGGCCGTGGACTTCGATGGCTGGTCTCGTCATGATCGATCTTTCTGTGTAGGAGGGAAACTGTGTATGTCAGTAACTTCTGCGTATGACAGTAACACACTGTTTACGCAATAAACAGAACTAGAATCGTCAGCATGAGTGACACCGAACTGCCAGAGCTTCCCGAGCTCCCGCGAGGGATCGCGCTCGCCTGGGGGGTGGCTGCAGATCCGCAGCGCGGCCCCAAGCGTGAGATGAGCGTCGAGAAGATCGTCGCCGCCGCCGTGGAGCTGGCCGACGCTGAGGGTCTCGGCGCCGTGTCGATGGCTGCGGTCGCCGCGAAGCTGGGCTTCACTCCGATGTCGCTGTACCGCTATGTCACCGCGAAGGATGATCTCCTGCTGCTCATGCAGGAGGAGGCGACCGGTCTGCCGCCGGACGAGCACCGTGAGCAGGAGGGGTGGCAGGCGAAGCTGCGCGCTCTCTTCGACGCGCAGGTGCAGCACTACCTCGCGCATCCCTGGATCCTGTCGCTGCCGATCACGGGTTCGCCGATCACTCCGAACAGCTCGGCATGGCTCGACGCGGGGCTGACCGCTCTCGCCGAGACGCCGTTGAACGAATCCGAGCGTCTCGCCGTCGCGCTCGCCGTGACGGGGGAGGCCCGATGGTACGGCCAGGTGTCGGCCGGCTACACGGAGCAGGCGCGCTCCAGCGGGCTGTCGCAGGCAGAGGTCGCGGCTCGGGAATCGGCGCTGTTCGATCAGGTCATCACCGCGGACGAGTATCCGTCGCTGCGTCGTGCGATCGACGCCGGCGTGTTCACGGCGGAGGACGATCCGTTCCGGTTCGCCATGGAGCGGATCTTCGACGGCGTCGACGCGTACATCGCCGGCTTGGATCGCGGTGAGCCGCATGCCGTCGAGCAGGACTGGATCGATGTCGAGGATGCGGATGTCGCCGGCGACAAGAAGGTGCGGGAGGCGCGCAAGGCCGTGCGCGAGGCTGAGAAGGCGCTTCGCGCCGCGCGCAAGAACGAGCGCGTGGTGCTGCGCGATGCGCGGCAGCGGGTCGAAGGCGCCCGCGCCCGCGGCTGAGAGCCTGTGCCGACGTCCTGATCCCCACAGGTCACATCAGCCACTTGGGTTTACACGCGTCGCAGGTTCGCCATAGAGTGTGCTTCAGCAGAAAGGGGTACAGGGGATGCCCGAAGTTCCAGACGTCCGGTTCCTTACGGTTGCCGAAGTCGCCGAGATCATGCGCGTGTCGAAGATGACCGTCTATCGTCTCGTCCACGCGGGCGAGTTGCCCGCGATCCGATTCGGCCGCAGCTATCGCGTGCCCGAATCCGCCGTCACCGACGCCCTCCACAGGCCGATCTCCGACGTCGGCTGAGCTCATCCGCCTCGGTGATCAGCGGAGGTCCGCTGGTTTGCTAGACTGACCCGAGGCATTTTTTCCATGCCCTTACCCGGGCGTCCGACTTCGTGCGACGCCCAGCCACTGACGTAGTGAGGTTTCCGTGGGTTCTGTCATCAAGAAGCGCCGCAAGCGCATGGCGAAGAAGAAGCATCGCAAGCTGCTTCGCAAGACTCGCCACCAGCGCCGCAACAAGAAGTAAGCGGCTGGACACGAGCGCCTGTCTTCGGACGGGCGCTTTGTGTCTGTAGCCCCGTATCTCCAGACCCAGGCCTCGAGTTTCAGGGAGAATCCATGAAGTCGATCACTGTCGCAGAGCTCGCAGCCCGCACGGACACACCGTTGATCGATGTGCGCGAGCGGGATGAGTTCGCCGGTGGCCACGTGCCCGGCGCGGTGAACATCCCGATGTCCGAGCTGGGGAGCCGTCTCGAAGAGCTTCCCGCCGAGGCGTTCGACGTCATCTGCCAGGCCGGCGGACGCTCGGCACGGGTCGTGCAGGCGCTCGAGGCCCAGGGCCACGACGCCACGAACGTCGAAGGCGGCACGGGCGAGTGGATCGCCACGGGCCACCCGGTCGAAGCTCCCTCGGCGTGACGACCGTCACGGTCATCGGCAGGGCCGGGTGCCATCTGTGCCCGACCGCGCTCGCGATCGTCGAGACCGTCGTCGCGGATCTGCCGGATGAGATCGGCGACCGCATCGAGATCGTCGAGCGCTCGATAGAAGACGACCCCGCCCTGTACGAACTGTGGTGGGAGAAGATCCCCGTCGTGCTCATCGACGATGAACTGCACGCGCACTGGCGGGTCTCGCCCGACCGGCTGCGCCAAGCTCTGGAGGAAATCTGATGCTCAGGCACGTGGTCAGCTGGAAGCTCGCGAGCGAGGATGCTGTCGAACGCGGGGAGCAGGCCGCAGAGGTCGCCCGCCGCCTGAACGCACTTGACGGTGTCGTGCCCCAGTTGCGATCGATCTCGGCCGGCGCGAACTCTGTGTATCCGGAGACCAATTGGGACGTCACTCTGATCGCGGATTTCGACTCGGTCGAGGCGTTGGAGCAGTACCAGGTGCATCCTGCGCACGAAGAGGTCGTGGCCTACGTGCGATCCGTCGTCGCCTCGCGGGTCGCCGTCGATTTCGAGATCTGATCAGACTCGAAACGCAAACGTAACCATCCTGATCGGGCCTTGTGTGTCGCTCCGTGTCAAGATGATCTGCATACCCGTCCGTGGGCGTATACGCCCCAGTCACCCTGGAGCGGTCATGCCCCGTCGTCGTAATCTCACCTTCGGTATCGCGCTCGCCGCGACCGCCATGCTCGCTCTCTCGGGCTGCGCCAGCGGGGGAGGCGACGCCGGCGGCGACGATGCGCCGGCAGGCGACGACTACGGTCTCACCGAGGCTGGAACGCTGACGATCTGCTCCGACATCCCCTACGCGCCGTTCGAGTTCGAGGGCGGCGACAACGGCACCGGTTACACCGGCTTCGACATCGACTTGCTCGACGCGATCGCGAAGAACCTCGACCTCAAGCTTTCTGTGCAGGATGTCGGCTTCGATGCCCTGCAGTCCGGCACCACCCTGGCGGCGGGCACGTGCGACATCGGTGCCTCAGCGATGACCATCACGGACGAGCGCAAGGCGAACCTCGACTTCTCCGACCCCTACTACGACTCACTCCAGTCGCTGCTCGTGCGCACCGACTCCGGGATCAAGTCGATCGACGATCTGTCGGGGCGCAACGTCGGCGTGCAGCAGGGCACCACCGGCGAGACCTATGCGTCGGAGAACGCCACGGGCGCCGAGCTCGTGCAGTACCCGTCCGACGGCGAGCTGTGGCCGGCGATGCAGGCAGGTCAGATCGACGCGATCCTTCAGGACCAGCCGGTGAACCTCGAGCACGAGAAGGCCGATTCTGCCTACAAGATCGTCGAGGAGTACAACACCGACGAGCAGTACGGTTTCGCCTTCGCCAAGGGCGAGAAGGACGAGCTGCGCGAGGCGATCAACGGTGCGCTGCAGGAGCTTCGTGACAGCGGCGACTACCAGACGATCTACGACAACTACTTCACCGCGAAGTAGTCGGCGGGTCGAGTAGGACAGGGGTCCTTGACAATGGCGTTGAGGCGCACGACCAAGAGCAAGCTGTACAGATACATCGTCTATGCGGTGTTGATCGCCGTCGTCGTCTGGCTGGCCGTCAGCACCGACTGGGCCCGGATCGCGAAACTGTATTTCAATCCGGAGATCGCGGCGAAGATGCTCCCGGGCATCATCACGACCGCGCTCGTGAACACGCTCTGGTTCACGGCTGTGGCGTTCGTCGGAGGTCTGCTGCTCGGGATCGTGCTGGCACTGCTCAAGCTGTCGAGCATCGGACCGTTCCGGTGGATCGCCACGGCGTGGATCGAGCTGTTCCGCGGTCTCCCCGCGATTCTGACGATCTTCGCCATCGCGTTCATCCTGCCGATCGGGCTGGGTGTGCCGGGTACGAAACTCGGCGGGCCGGTGGTTCTCGGTCTGATCGGCCTCATCCTGGTCGCCTCGGCGTACATGGCGGAGACGATCCGTGCCGGAATCCAGGCCGTGCCGAAGGGGCAGACCGAGGCCGCCCGTTCGCTGGGCATGTCGCCGATGAAGACGACGTTCTGGATCGTCGTGCCGCAGGGGTTCCGCATCATCATCCCGCCGCTCACGAATGAGTTCGTGCTGCTGCTGAAGGACACCTCGCTGCTCTTCGTGGCGGGCACGTTCATCTGGTCGAAGGAGCTCACCAACTTCGCCCGTGACGCGAGTACCCAGAATGCGAACGGAACACCGCTGATCATGGCGGCGATCCTGTACCTGATCGTGACGATCCCACTCACGCGCTTCAGCGCGTGGCTGGAACGACGAATGGCGAGGCAGCGATGAGCACTGATCTGATCGATGTCCACGCCCCGGCGATCGACATCCAGGGGCTCGTCAAGAGCTTCGGCGACAACGAGGTGCTCAAGGGCATCGACCTGACCGTCAAGGCCGGCGAGGTCGTGTGTGTGATCGGACCGTCGGGTTCCGGTAAATCGACCCTGCTGCGCTCGGTGAACCTGCTCGAGGAGCCTACCGGTGGAAAGGTGCTGATCGAGGGGATCGACATCACCGACCCCGACATCGACATCGACCGCATCCGCACACGCATCGGCATGGTGTTCCAGAGCTTCAACCTGTTCCCGCACCTCGACGTGATGGGCAACCTGATGATCGCGCAGCAGCGCGTGAAGAAGCGCTCGAAGGCCGAGGCGGAGAAGGTCGCCCGCGCGATGCTCGGCAGGGTGGGACTGAGCGAGAAGGCCGACGCCTTCCCCGGTCACCTCTCCGGTGGGCAGCAGCAGCGCGTCGCGATCGCCAGGGCGCTGTGCATGAACCCCGATATGATGCTCTTCGACGAGCCGACCTCAGCCCTCGACCCCGAGTTGGTCGGCGAAGTGCTGCAGGTCATGCGCACGCTTGCCGATGAGGGGATGACGATGCTCGTCGTCACTCACGAGATGGGCTTCGCACGCGAGGTTGGATCGCGACTGATCTTCATGGACGGTGGCGTGATCGTCGAGGAGGGCGACCCGCGCGAAGTGCTCGCGACCCCGCAGCATCCGCGCACGCAGGACTTCCTCGCCCGCGTTCTCTGAACTCCGGCGAGACCCCGTGTTATCGCCGAGACCCCCTGCTGCAGCAGGGGGCCTCGGCATGAACCCGGGGTCTCGGCGTCAGTTTGCGCGCACGGCCACCGGGACGGGCTCGACGGTCAGGTGCACGCGGTCGCCGAAGGACGGATGCTGGTGCGCATCGTGCTGCACGCGAACCAGGTCGCCGGCATCCGTCTTGACGAGCGTGCGGCGGATGCTGCCGAGGAACGTGCTCTCCTCCACGACACCGCCGATCGCAGCATCCGCCTCGCCGGAGAAGCGCAGGTTCTCGGGGCGCAGGTGCACCTCGACCGGACCATCGGCGGGCGCGTTGGTCGGCAGCTCGCGACCCCACACCGTCACACGATCACCCGACGCCACACCAGGGACGACGCTGGAGAGGCCGACGAACGCGGCGACGTGCGCGGACGCGGGCCGCAGATAGAGCTCTTCGGGGGTGTCGATCTGGTCGATGCGTCCGGCATCCATCACCGCGATCCGGTCGGAGACGGCCAGCGCCTCCTCCTGATCGTGAGTGACGAACACCGTGGTGATGCCGAGCCGCAACTGGATGCGGCGGATCTCATCGCGCAGCTGCACCCGCACCTTGACATCGAGAGCCGAGAGCGGCTCGTCGAGCAGCAGCACACGCGGCTCGGTGACCAGAGCGCGAGCGAGCGCGACGCGCTGCTGCTGACCGCCGGAGAGCTGGTGCGGGTAGCGATCCGCGAAATTCTCGAGCCCGACCAGTGCCAGGGCGTCGAGGGCGCGCTTCGCCGCCGCAGCCTTGCCCACACCTCTGCGGCGCAGCCCGAACGCGGTGTTGTCGTCGACGCGCAGATGCGGGAACAGCGAGTACGACTGGAACACCATGCCGATGTCGCGCTTGTTGGTGGGGATGCGCGAAACGTCCTGTCCGCCCAGCAGCACCGCGCCGCCGTCCGCGGTCTCCAGACCTGCCAGCACGCGCAGTGCCGTGGTCTTGCCGCATCCGGACGGCCCGAGCAGCGAGACGAACTCCCCGGGCGCGATGTCGAGGTCGACGCCGTGAAGGACACGATTCGTGCCATAGCTCTTCTCGATGCCCTGGAACTGCACGCGGGTGCCCTCGCCGGCTTCAGCGAGGAGGACGTTGTCCTTGGTGGCGGGAAGAACGGTCATGAACGTGCCTTTCGGTTGCCGCGAGCAGCGCGGCCGATGATGAGCAGCAGCAGGAAGCAGAACAGCAGCGCGAGCAGGGTGAAGATCGCTGGGGCGTAGGCATCCTGCTTGTTGACGACGACCAACGCGGTCTGGAAAACCTGACGGTTGAGCAGCGAGGCGATCGTGAACTCGCCCAGGACGACGGCGACGGAGATGAGGGATGCCGCAAGCAGACCCTGACGAATGTTCGGTGCGAGTACCTTCAGCACGACGACCGGCCAGCTCGCACCGAGCGAGCGGGCGGCCTCTGCGAGGGTGCGGAGGTCGGCGGCATCGATGGATGCCTGGATCGACCGGAACGCGAACGGCAACACGGTGATGCCGTAGGCGAATGCCAGCGTCCAGGTGCCGGTTCCCAGCGTGCGTCCGATCTGCAGGTAGATCGGCGCGAGCCCGACCACGAGCACAATCGCGGGGATGGAAATCGGCAGCAGCACCATGAATTCGAAGAACGGCTTCAGCTTCGGGAATCGCAGGTTCACCAGGATCATGGTCGGCGCCAGCAGCAGCAGCACGATGAGAACTGTGATGACGGCGAGGACGAGAGAGTTGCCCAGCCCTGTCCAGATCGGCTTGATCGCCGCTGATGCCGCGGGATCGAACAGCGCCGTCCAGCGTTCGAACGTCCAGCCACCGTCTTTGAGCAGGACGGTGTAAAGGAACGTGGAGATCAGTGGAATCGCGAAGAATGCGCCGACGAGCATGCCGATGACCCAGCGAGTTGCGCGCGATGGGCTGAGACGATTCATGACTGCCACCTCGCGGCCCGACGCTGGACGAGGGAATAGAGACCCATCACGATGCCGACGACGACGATCATTCCGAGTGCCAGGGCGCCTGCGAGGTTCTCGCGGCCGAGCACCGTCTCGCTGGTGAGCGCGGCGCGGATCTGCAGCGGGACGATCTGTGAGCCCTGGCTGATGAGCGCCGCGGCGGTGGCGTAGGACGAGAAGGAGTTCGCGAACAACAGCAGCAGGCTGGCCAGGAACGATGGGGCGAGCACGGGAATCCCGACGCGCAGCCAGAAACTCGCGCGGGTGCCGCCGAGTGTGAGGTTCGCTTCGGCCCACTGCGGCTTCAGGGCGGCCAGCGCCGGCATGAACGTGATCACCATGAGCGGTACCTGAAAGTAGATGTACGGCATGATCAGACCGGGCACTTCGTAAAGCCACGTGCCGTTCTCGTAGATGTTGAGGTTGAAACTGTTCGTCAGGAACAGCGTGATGACGCCCTGGGCTCCAACCGTGGCGATGAACGCGAAAGCGAGCATGACCCCACCGAACTGCGCGAGTACGCCTGCCGCGGCATCCACGCTCGAGCGCACCGCGCCTTGCGGATCGATGCCGAGCAGGGCGTAGCAGACCAGTGCGCCGACCACCGCGCCGACGATGGCGGTCAGCAGCGACAAGCCCGCAGAGTTCGCGAAGGTGTTCAGCACGACCGGGTCGGCAAGAGCTGTGACGTTGGTCCAGGTGAACGAGCCGTCATCGGCGAAGAAACCGGATCCGATTGCGAGGATCGTCGGAACCGCCAGAAAGAGCAGCACGTAGGCGGTGAAGGGAACGAGGCCCAGCCAGGCCACGGACATGCCGGACCGCCGGGCCGCGCGAGACGGCCCGGCGGTCGAGGGGGCGGATGCCGCAGCATCCGCCCCCAGAAGCACAGTGGTCACTGGACCGCCGCTGCCCACTTCTCGCCGAGCAGGGTGCCGGCGTTCGTCGACTGCTCCTCGGTGGGGACGACAGTCTCGGACGGAACCTCGGGCAGGGCTGCCGCGAGGTCGGCGTCGATCGTGCCGGCCTCGGTCATGGCCTCCATGCGGGCCGGACGTGCACCGCCCTTGAGCCAGAGGTTCTGCACGTCGTCGCTGTACAGGAACTCCTGCCACAGGCGGGCGGCCGCCGGGTTCGGGGCGTCCTTGTTGATGGCCTGGTTGTAGTAGCCGGCGTAGCCGACGCCGTCGAGCACGGCGACCTTCCAGTTCTCGTTGTCGGCGCCCGCCGCAGCGTTCAGGTAGTCCCAGTCGAAGACGACGGGCGTCTCACCACTGGTGATGGTGGCGGGGGTGACGTCGACCTTGAGGAAGTTACCGGCCTTCTGCAGCTCGCTGAAGAAGTCGATGCCGGGCTGGAAGTCGTCGAGCGTCCCGTCGGACTGCACGGCTGCGAGGCCGACCGCTGCGAAGGCGGCGCCGGCCTGCGTCGGGTCGCCGTTGATCGCCACGGCACCCTTGTAGTCGGCACCGAGCAGGTCGTCGAGCGAGCCGGGCTCGTCGAACTTCGAGGAGTCGTAGCCGATCGACATGTATCCGCCGTAGTCGCCGACGAACAGGCCGGTCGACTCCTTGAGTGCGTCGGGGATCTCGTCCCACGTCTGCACCTGGTACGGCGCGAACTGGTCGGTGCTGGAGAGCGCGACGGCGAGGCCGAGGTCGAAGACGTCGGGAGCGGTGTCGAGGCCTTCGTTCGTCTCCGCCGCGGTGATCTCCTCGGCGCTGGAGATGTCGGGCGATGCCTCGTTGATGGTGATCTCGGGGTACGTCTCGGCGAACAGGTCGAGGATCTCGCCGTAGTTCGCCCAGTCGCGGGGGAGGGCGATCACGTTCAGCTGGCCTTCGGCCTTCGCTGCCGTCTCGAGGTCTTCGAACGAGCCGAAGTCTTCGATCGAGGTCGCGGTCGCGGCATCCGCGCCGGCGTCACCGGTGCCGTCGCCAGTGGCGGTGTCGGCCGCGCATGAGGTGAGAGAGAGCGCCGCTGTCGCGGCAAGGGCGATGCCGGCGACGAGTCGCGCGCGGCGGGGAATGGGGGCCATGGGTATCCTCTCGGCGTCCGGCCACGGGTAGGCCGGAATCGGGTTGCGAGAGCAAACTATTGGTCGGGGGTGACGTGCGGGCGCGGCTGTGGTGAACGGAACGTGTCCGATCCGTGGCCGGTCGGCGTCGTCTTCAGATCTTGTACTTGAAGCCGATGTGCGAGCCCGTGTATCCCAGGCGCTCGTAGAAGCGGTGCGCGTCGGTGCGGGCGGCGTCCGAGGTGAGCTGCACCATTGCCGAACCCAGTGCAGGTGCGGCCGAATCTGCCACCCAGTGCATCATCGCTGACCCGATCCCGGCGGAGCGCAAGTCGCTGCGGACCCTGACAGCCTCGACGAGCAGCCGTCGGGAACCACGGCGTGCCATCCCCGGGATCGAGGTGAGTTGCAGCGTGCCGACGACCGCGTCACCGAGATCGACGACGAGAAGATCGTTCGACGGGTCTGCAAGGATCTCGGTCAGGGCCGCCTCGTATGCCGGAATATCGTCGTCGGATGCGACGTCGCCGCGCGCGGCGCTGATGGGGTCGTCCGCGAGCAGGGCGATCAACGCATCCGTGTCCGCCGGCGTCGCCCTCCGCAGAAGTGCCAGACCGGCTCTGGAGTCGAACGGGTGGGGCAGGGGGAGAGCTGCGAGCATGCTCTGATCCTCGCAGGTAGCGGCGGTCTCGGCGGTTGACAAGCCGTCGGCGCCCCCGCCAGGGTGAGAGCCATGGATTCGAACCTTCTGTCAGAGCAGATCTTCTCGACGAGCTCCGCCGTTCTCGGCATCATCTTCTACGTCATCTACGCGATCACGATGTGGAAGGTGTTCGTCAAGGCGGGCTACCCGGGCATCCTCGCCCTGATCCCGATCGTGAACTGGGTGTTCCTGGTCAAGATCGCCGGCATGTCGGGATGGTTCGCGCTGCTCTACCTGATCCCGTTCGTGAACATCATCTTCGCGATCGTCGTCGCCATCAAGGAGGGCGCCAACTTCGGCAAGGGCGGCGTGTTCTCCTTCTTCCTGCTCTGGCTGTTCCCGTTCATCGGGCACCTCATCATCGGCTTCGGCTCGGCGCAGTACCGGAAGGTCTGACAACCACCCGCCGAGACCCCTGGAAACTGCCGAGACCCCCTGCTGCAGCAGGGGGTCTCGGTGATAAGACGGGGTCTCGGCGAGCCGAACGCGGGCTCAGGCCTCGTCGTCCTCCGGGACGAAGTCGACGCCGGCCTCTGCACGCTGCGCATCGGTGATCGGTGCGGGTGCGGCGGTCAGCGGGTCGAAGCCGTTGCCGGTCTTCGGGAACGCGATGACCTCGCGGATCGACTCGGTCTTGGTGAGGTGCTGCAGGACGCGGTCCATGCCGAGCGCGATGCCGCCGTGCGGCGGGGCGCCGAACTTGAACGCCTCCAGCAGGAAGCCGAACTGCTCGTCGGCGACCTCATCCGAGATGCCCATGACCTCGAACACGCGCTTCTGCACGTCTTCGCGGTGGATGCGGATCGATCCGCCGCCCAGCTCCGACCCGTTGCACACGATGTCGTACGCGTAGGCGAGGGCGGATCCGGGGTCGGTGTCGAACGTGTCGGCGAACTCCGGCTTCGGGCCGGTGAAGGCGTGGTGCACTGCTGTCCACGCGCCGGCTCCGACGGCGACGTCACCGGATGCCACGGCATCCGCCGCAGGCTCGAACATCGGGGCGTCGACCACCCACGTGAACGCGAAGACGTCGGGGTCGAGCAGACCGAGGCGGCGACCGATCTCGACGCGGGCAGCGCCGAGCAGTGCGCGGCTGTCCTTGGCGGATCCTGCGGCGAAGAACACGCAGTCACCTGCCGCAGCACCGACGAGGTCGGCGAGGCCGGCCTTCTCGGCATCCGACAGGTTCTTGGCAACAGGGCCGCCGAGTGAGCCGTCCTCGTTGAAGAGCACGTACGCGAGACCGCGGGCGCCGCGCTGCTTCGCCCAGTCCTGCCAGGCGTCGAGCTGCTTGCGCGGCTGCGATGCGCCGCCTGGCATGAGCACGGCGCCGACATAGTCGGACTGGAAGACGCGGAACGTCGTGTCCGCGAAGTACTCGGTCGCCTCGACGAGCTCGAGACCGAAGCGCAGATCGGGCTTGTCCGAGCCGTACTTCGCCATGGCGTCGGCGTAGGTGATGCGCGGCAGCGGAGTCTGCACTTCGACGCCGATGGTCGCCCACATCGCGGGGATGAGCTCCTCCATCAGCGTGATGACGTCTTCCTGGTCGACGAAGCTCATCTCGATGTCGAGCTGTGTGAACTCCGGCTGACGGTCGGCACGGAAGTCCTCGTCGCGGTAGCAGCGGGCCATCTGGTAGTACTTCTCGACGCCGCCGACCATGAGCAGCTGCTTGAACAGCTGCGGGCTCTGCGGCAGGGCGTACCAGCTGCCTGGGTGCAGGCGTGCGGGCACGACGAAGTCGCGGGCACCCTCCGGAGTCGACTTCGTGAGCGTCGGGGTCTCGACCTCGAGGAAGTCGCGACCGTGCAGCACGTCGCGGATCGCTTTGTTCACGTCGGAGCGCAGACGAAGAGCGGATGCCGACGAGGGGCGCCGCAGGTCGAGATAGCGGTGCTTGAACCGCACATCCTCGCCGATCGTGTCGGTGTCGCCGAGCCCGGTGGAGACCTGGAAGGGGAGCGGAGCGGACTCGTTGAGCACCTCGACCTCAGTCGCGATGACCTCGATCTCGCCGGTGGGCAGGTTCGGGTTCTCGTTGCCGGCAGGGCGGGCGGACACCGTTCCCGTCACCTTCAGCACGAACTCGCTGCGCAGCGGGTGGGCGGTCTCCTCATCACGGATGACCACCTGGGCGATGCCTGATGCGTCACGGAGATCGATGAACGCGACACCGCCGTGATCACGACGACGATCGACCCAACCCGAGAGGGTGACGGTCTGACCTATGTGCTCGGCTCGCAGGGAGCCGGTCGTGTGAGTTCGCAGCATTCCGCCATTCTACGTGGGTGCTCGCGGGCGTCAGAGGACGGCATCCCTAGACTGGGGCCATGCCAGCCGAACGCCTCCATCTGGTCCGCCACGGCGAAGTGCACAACCCCGGACGAGTGCTCTATGGCCGACTGCCGCACTATCGGCTCAGCGAGGACGGACGGCGGATGGCGCGAGACGCGGCCGAGTACATCGCCGGACTCGGCCGTCCGGTGACCTCGCTGCGGTCCTCTCCGCTGCAGCGCGCGCAGGAGTCGGCAGAGCCGTTCACGGAGATCTTCGGCCTGGAGCCGGTGATCGACGAGCGGGTGATCGAACCGACCAACGTGTTCGAAGGCACCCGCATGAGCCGGTCGCTGCGCGATCCGCGCAACTGGTGGCATCTGCGACGGCCGTCGCTGCCGAGTTGGGGCGAGCCGTACCTCACGATCGCGGCGCGCATGGAGGACGCGATGAACAGCGCCTGGCACGAGACCGACGGCGGGGATGCCGTGATCGTGTCGCATCAGGCGCCGATCTGGATCACCCACCTGCACGTGGCCGGTCTGCCCCTGCGGCATGACCCTCGCACGCGCCGTTGCGCGCTGTCGAGCGTGACGTCGTTCGAGCGTGTCGGCGATGTCTGGCGTGAGGTCGACTACGCCGAGCCGGCGGCGACCGGCGACGCGGTCGACGTCGGCGCCGTCTGAGCGACCCCCTACCAGGGGTGCAGACGAGTCGATACCCACGTGTGATGTGGAGCCCGACATGGCGCTCTTAATCTCCTGACACGGCCGGAAGCGCCGACCGCCGGGATCGCGCATCGTGAATCGCGCGTCCAGAGGAGATTCTCATGACCATCGTCGCCGACTCGCAGCTCGGTCCTGTTCGTCAGACCTACGCGCGCACTGGCGAGTTCCCGCCGGTCGCTCGCGCCTACACCCAGATCTCGCAGCGCGTGCGCGACACCGGACTGCTGCGCCGCGCGCCACGGTTCTACCTTCTGGTGGGCGCCGCCTTGGCGCTCGCATTCTCAGGACTCGTCGTCGGCTTCCTCCTGCTCGGCGACAGTTGGTACCAGCTGCTGATCGCGGCTGCATTGGGCATCGTGGCCACCCAGGTCGCGTTCCTCGCACACGAAGCCGCCCACCGCACCATCCTGGAGACCGGCCCCGCCAATGACCGGTTGGCACGCATCCTCGCCGGGCTCGTCGGACTGAGCTACTCCTGGTGGGATTCCAAGCACAGCCGCCACCACGCCAATCCGAACCGCGTCGGGCGCGACCCCGACATCGAGGTCGACACGATCTCCTTCCTCGACACGGATGCGGCCGAGGCGCGTGGGCTTCGCCGTTGGATCACGCGCCGGCAGGGCTGGCTGTTCTTCCCCCTGCTGACGCTGGAGGGCATCAACCTGCACTACCTCAGCCTCAAGCACCTCGTCGCACGCGGGCCGGTCAAGAACCGGGTGCCCGAACTCGCATTCCTCCTGATCCGGCACGCCATCGTTCTCGGTGCCGTGTTCTGGATGCTGCCTGCCGGGATGGCGTTCGCATTCATCGGGGTGCAGCTGGCCGTCTTCGGCGTCTACATGGGTGCGTCGTTCGCACCGAACCATAAGGGCATGCCCGTTGTGGCTGCGGATGCGCGACTCGACTTCTTCACCAAGCAGGTCCGCACCTCTCGGAACATCTCGGGAGGCTGGTGGGCCACTTGGCTGATGGGCGGGCTGAACTACCAGATCGAGCACCACCTGTTCCCCTCCATGCCCCGTCCGCACCTCGCGGCGGCGCGCATGATCGTTCGGGAACACTGCGCCGTCAACGAGATTCCGTACACCGAGACGACCCTGTGGCGCTCGTACGCGATCGTCATCGACTATCTCAACCGCGTCGGGCTGGCCGCCCGCGATCCGTTCGACTGCCCGGCGGCGTCGCAGTACCGGCGGATCTGACCTGTCATAACGTCGAGACAGCGAACAGAACACCATGAGAGGGACGTGGACGATGACCAGCACGATGTCACCCGAGCACCAGGCCGAACCGTTGCGCGTGCTCATCGCGACTGACACGTTCCCGCCGGACATCAACGGTGCGGCTAGGTTCGCCCGCGATCATGCTGTGCGCCTGGCTCGCCGTGGGCACGACGTTCACGTGATTGCACCGTCGCCCACGTTCACCGGCCACTCGGGAGTCACGATGATCGACGACCAGTTGATTCGGACGCATCGGCTGCGCAGCGTGAAGTGGCCTTCACATGAGTGGCTGCGGATCGCTCCGCCGTGGGAGGTCCGGCGACGCGTCGGGCGCATCCTCGACGAGGTCCGTCCTGACGTGGTGCACGTGCAGTCGTTCATCGGCATCGGCCGCGGTGTCGCATACGAAGCGCACGCGCGCAGCATCCCGATCGTGGCGACCAATCATGTGATGCCGGACAATCTGGCCTCCGTCGGTGGGCTGCCCAGCCGGATGGTTCCAGGGGTGACGCGACGCGGCTGGAACCTCGCTGCCGCCGTGTATGCGCGGGCCGACATCGTCACAAGCCCCACCCCGATCGCAGCGGACTACCTCGAGCGCAGTATCGGCATCGCATCCGTCACTCCCATCTCGTGCGGCGTCGACCTGCAGCGCTTCACGCCGAAGCACGCGAAACCCGCCGGCCCGCGCAGCATCCTCTTCGTCGGCCGCCTGGACCCTGAGAAGAATCTGCCGACCCTGCTGAGAGCGATCGCTCTGCTTGACCGCGACGTCGATGCGCATCTCGATATCGTCGGCGGTGGATCCGAGCGGTCGATTCTGGAACAGCTCGCCGCGCAGCTGGGGATCTCGGATGTCGTGCGGTTCCACGGGCGCGTGAGCGACGAGCAGCTTGCGGTGCTGCACCAAGAGGCGTCCGTCTTCGTCATGCCGTCGCCCGCAGAGCTGCAGAGCATCGCGACGCTCGAGGCATTGGCATCCGGAACTCCCGCCGTGGTCGCGGATGCGATGGCACTGCCGCACCTGGTCCACAACGGCATCGAGGGCTTCCTCGTCCCGACGTACAACGCCGAGGAGTTCGCCCGCCAGATCGTGAAGATCCTGAGGCTTCCAGACAGCGACTACATGGCGATGAGCAGGCACGCCGTGCAACGCGCCATCCAGCACGATGCCAGGACGATCGTGCGTCGGTATGAGGATCTGTACCGCGGTGCAGGAACCCGCCGCTCCGCACGCGCAGACGATGATGCACGCACAGACCGTGCCCGGACGGCGTACAGGGGCCGTCCAGAGTACAGGGGCCGCATAGATTCCCGCGTCTAGACTGGGAATGTGCCACTCGCCTCGACGATTCGACCGATTCGCAGCGGCCGCTCCTCCCGTACTCGACGCCCCGGTCGTCTGGTCGGAGCCGCGCTCGCCGCGCTGTTCGCCGTCGCTCTGACGGCCTGTGCACCGGATCCGGTCGCGCAGCAGTACCTCGACGGTGATGGCAAGGGCTACATCTCCGCGGATGGCGCCGTCGTCGAGATCGCACCGGCGGACCGCGGCGAACCGATCGTCTTCGGCGGAGTGACAGAAGACGGCGAGGAGTTCAGCAGCGCCGACATCGCCGGCGACGTCACTGTCGTGAACTTCTGGTACGCGGGCTGCGCCCCGTGCCGCGTCGAGGCGAAGGACCTCGAATCCGTCTGGCAGGCGAACGAGGATGAAGACGTCTCCTTCGTCGGCGTCAACATCTACGATCAGGCCGACACCGCCAAGGCGTTCGCCGAGACGTACGGCGTGACCTACCCGAGCCTCATCGACGTCGACAGCGGTGAGGCGAAGCTCGCCTTCGCGAGCGACGCACCCCTGCAGGGGACGCCGTCCACACTCGTGCTCGACAAGCAGGGGCGTGTGGCGGCCCGCATCGTCGGTCCGCTCGACGGGCCATCGATCCTCTCCACGCTCGTCAAGGACGCGCTCGCGGAGAGCGCGTGAACACCCAGGAGCTGATCGGCTCCGGCGCGCTCTGGCTCGCGATCCCGGTCGCGATGCTCGCGGGACTCGTGTCGTTCCTGTCACCCTGTGTGCTTCCGCTCGTTCCGGGTTATCTGGGGTTCCTCGGGGGAGCGGTGGCTCCACGTTCGTCGAACGGATCGACCTCTCAGACCGGCCGTGGTCGACTCGTGCTGGGCGTGCTGCTTTTCATCCTCGGCTTCGCCGTCGTGTTCGTCGCGTACACGGCACTCAGCGGAACGGTCGGCGTCTTCTTCCTGCAGTGGGGCGACATCATCACCCGGGTCCTGGGCGTCGTGATCATCCTCATGGGGCTCGTCTTCCTCGGACTGTTCGGCTTCATGCAGCGAGAGTTCCGCTTCCAGGTCGATTCCAAGGCCGGCATCATCGGTGCCCCACTGCTCGGCGTCGCGCTCGGCATCGGATGGGCGCCGTGCATGGGGCCGACGCTCGCGGCCATCGTCGCGCTGTCGATCAACGTCGGAGATCCCGTTCGCGCGGGTTTCCTCGGCCTCGCGTACAGCCTCGGTCTCGGCATCCCTTTCCTGCTCGTCGCTCTCGGCTTCGGCTGGGCGACCAGGGCCATCGGCTTCCTGCGCCGCCACATCCGCGTCGTGAACATCATCGGCGGCGTGCTGCTGATACTGCTCGGCGTGCTCATGGTCACCGGGATCTGGACCGACATCATGTCGCAACTGACGGCGGTGATGGGCAGTGTCATCCTCCCGCTCTGATTCCCGCGCCGACTCCGCTGACGACCAGAAGGATGCCGTGACGTCTTCCGATCCGCTTCGTCCGTCCGACCACATCGACGGCGACGACTCGATCACCCAGCCGCGTCTCGGCCTGATCGGATGGCTCCGGTGGGGCTGGCGTCAGCTGACATCGATGCGCACGGCGATCATCCTGCTGCTCGTGCTCGCGATCGCGGCGATTCCAGGATCGATCTTCCCGCAGCGCATGGCGGACCCGAACGGCGTCACGCAGTGGGAGGCCGACAACCCCGATCTGTTCCCCGTGCTCGACGCGATGAACATGTTCGACGTGTACCTGTCGCCGTGGTTCTCGGCGATCTACCTGCTGCTGTTCATCTCGCTCGTGGGCTGCGTCATCCCGCGCATCAAGCATCACCTCAAGGCGCTGCGTGCGCGTCCGCCGCGTACACCCGCGCGGTTGGGGCGTCTCGAGGATCACCGCGAGGTGACGCGCGATACTGCGGATGCCGACGCCGAGGCCGCCCGGTCGATCGATGTCGCCCAGAAGCAGCTGAAGGCTCTCGGCTACCGCGTCGAGCGCTATGACAAGGGACGCACGTACTCCGTGTCGGCCGAACGCGGGTACTGGCGCGAAACGGGCAACCTCGTCTTCCACCTCGCGCTCGTCGGCGTGCTGCTGGTGGTCGGCATCGGCGGCAGCTTCGCCTACACCGGCCAGCGCGTGGTCGTGGAGGGCCAGACCTTCGTCAACACGCTGCTCGACTACGAGTCGATGAACCGCGGACGCTTCGTCAGCGACGACGCGCTGAGCCCGTACGCGATGACGCTGGACTCGTTCGACGTCACGTACCAGCAGTACGGCTCGGCGGCATCCGGTCAGGCCGGCGACTTCTCGGCCAACGTCTCGGTGCGCGAGAACGGCGAGACGCGCGAGGATTCCGTGCGGGTGAACCATCCGCTCGGCGTCGCGGGCGACAAGATCTACCTGCTCGGCAACGGCTACGCCCCGACGATCACCGTGCGAAATGCCGACGGCGATGTCGTGTACAGCAACTCGGTGCCGTTCCTGCCGCAGGACACCAACCTGACCTCGCTGGGCGTCATCAAGGTCACCGACGGGATGCCGGAGCAGCTCGGCATCGCCGCGTTCTTCTACCCGAGCGCGGCCAAGCTCGAGACCGGTGCGTTCGCGTCGGCGCACGGCGACCTGCTCGCACCTCTGCTCACGCTCGACGTCTACGAGGGTGACCTCGGCATCGACGAAGGCACGCCCCGCTCCGTGTACGTGCTCGACACCGAAGAGCTCACCAAGCTCACCGGCCGCACGACGGATGTCGACTCCATCGAACTCGCGCCGGGGGAGACCGCCGATCTGCCGAATGGGCTCGGGACGGTCACCTTCGAGGACGAGTCGCCGGCCGGTGCGACGGATTACCGCGAGTCCGTGAAGCGGTTCGTCTCGCTTCAGATCCACCACGACGACTCGGCGGTCTGGGTGCTGGTGTTCGCGCTGCTCGCGCTGGCGGGCCTCATGCTCGCGCTGTTCGTTCCTCGTCGGCGGATGTGGGTCAAGGCGACATCCTCCGACGGCGCTGTCAACCTCGAGTACGCGGGTCTGGCTCGCGGTGAGGATCCGACGCTCGCCGCCGCCGTCGACGATCTTGTCGCGGGCCACGCCCGTCTGCTCGATGCGCCTCGACGCACCTCCCCCTCTGAGAAGACCCGAAAGTAGACTGGCACCATGCCCGACCTCGATTCCCTCTCGATCCTGTTCGTCTGGACGGCGATCGCGATCTACGCCGCGGCCTTCGTCGCCTACGCGTTCGACCTCGCGCGTCGCTCAGAGGTCACCGCCGACGCACGCCTCGCGCGTGAGACCGCACTGGTCGGTGCAGGGGGCGTCGCCGGCGTTCCGGGCGCTCCTGATGCGGCCGACGATGCAGCATCCGCTGAGCCGGCGAAGCCGCGCTACGTGATGGCCCGCATCGGCACCACCCTCACGGGCCTCGCGTTCGTGTTCCACCTCGCCGCGACCGTGCTGCGCGGTATCGCCGCCGAGCGCGTGCCGTGGGCGAACCTGTACGAGTTCGCGATGATCGGCACGCTGCTGGTCGTCTTCGTCTATCTGCTCGTGCTCACACGCATCGATCTGCGCTTCCTCGGCACGTTCATCACCGGCCTCATCGTCGTGCTGATGGGCTCAGCAGCGCTGAGCTTCTACGTCGGCGTCGTGCCTCTGATGGATCCGCTCAAGAGCGTCTGGCTCGTGATCCACGTGTTCGTGGCGTCGCTCGGCACGGCGTTCTTCGCCCTCACCGCTGCGTTGTCGGCGCTGCAACTCATGCAGCACCGGCGCGAGCGCCGCATCGCCGAGGAAGCGGAGAAGCCTGGCCCGGCGTTCCTCTCGACGCTCCCCGGCTCCGAGCGCCTGGAAGGGCTCGCGTTCCGCTTCGCGATCGTCGGGTTCATCCTCTGGACCTTCACGCTCATCGCCGGATCGATCTGGGCGCAGGACGCCTGGGGACGCTACTGGGGCTTCGACGTCAAGGAGACCTGGACCTTCATCATCTGGGTGCTCTTCGCCGGATACATCCACGCGCGTGCCACCCGTGGATGGCGCGGAAGTCGTTCGGCATGGCTGGCGATCATCGGCTTCACCGCTGTGATCTTCAACTTCACGATCGTCAACGTCTTCTTCAAGGGCCTGCACGCGTACTCCGGCCTGAGCTGAGTTCTACGGCGCCGTTTCGACTCGCCTCCGGCTCGCTCAACGCGTTTCGTCTCGCTCCGCTCGCTCAACGACCCGAACGGGCTGTGCGTGATGCCTAGGGGGCGTTGAGCGCAGGTGCGGACAGCGGGGCGTTGAGACAGGTGCGGACAGCGGCGCGTTGAGCGCAGGCGCGGAGCGCCGGAGACGAAACGGGTTGAGCGAGCGGAGCGAGTCGAAGCCCTCGCCGGATCAGCCCAGCGGCATCACCTCGTGGTGCTCGACACCGCCGGAATACCAGACGAACTCCGCCTCGCTGACGATCTCGGTGGGCCGCTCGGCGTACTCGCGCGTGATGGATCGTTCGAGAGCGGACCAGGCATCCGCATCGAGCGCCTTGCCGTAGACGACCGACATGTGGAACGTCCAGTCGTCGAGGCTGCGCTCGTCGAGACGCCGGAAATCGGTGATGGCGAGAGTATCCGTCAACGTCGCGTATGCCGAGACGAGGGATGCCGTACGCACGAGCCGCGCGATCACGATCTGCCACGGCGCGGGGAAAGTGTCGATCGCCTCGGTCGTGATCTCGATCGGATGCTGCGCCGCCGCCCAGGTGCGAACGACGGTGCGCACATCCTCCAGACGATCGGGCTCATAGAATCCGCGAAGCGTGACGTGCTCCGTGTGCGGATGCTTTGTTCCGGCGGGCAGCGTCGGCAGCACAGCATCCTGAACCGCTCGGTAGTCGGCGGCAACAGCTCCGCTCGGGCGCAGCACCAGGTACTGCTGACCTTCCAGAGACGCGAGCTGCCGAGGGTCATTCATGAACGGTCGCCGCATGGACCGAGCCTATGGTGCTCGTCGGCGTTGATTACGGCGCCGCCACCTCGGCATCCGCGTTGAAAGGAGAAAAGTGCCGGTCAAACTCGAGGATGACCGGCACTTTCCTCCTTCCAAGGAGCGTCAGGCGCCAGCGAGCACGGCCTTCGCCGACGTCGTCCGGCGGACGGCCACGATCAGCGTCGTCGCGATGAGCGACAGCACGCCCCACACCACGAGGCTCGCCAGCGCGCTGCCGTTCGCTGCGATCAGGCCTGTGAACGCGGGAGCCGTCGGCAACGCCTGACCGATCGACGCGAGCCACCCTGGCACGGTCGAGATCAGTCCGGTCGCGACGGCGACGACGCCGATGAGGGCGCTCACCCAGCGTCCGATCCCGCCGAACAGCGCGACGAGCGCTTGGTTGACAGCGGCGAATGCGATACCCGCCACGACCGCGGTGCCTGCGAATGCCCACCACGCGGCTGCGTCGTACGACGCCACGAACTGCACGATGAGTGCGACGAGCAGGCCCTGCCCTGCGCCGATCGCGGCTGCCGGAGCGAACGCCCGTAGCGCCAACCCTGCCGAAGAGCGCCGCGAGGTCAGCGTGCGCGCGGTGTGGGCGCGCATGACGATGAACGACGCCAGGCCGCCGAACCAGAGCACCACCGCCGCGAGCAGCGGAATCGCGGTCGGACCGAAGATCGTGTTCATCGACGAGTTCGACGACACCGGATCGGCGATGACAGATGCGAGCGACGACGATTCCTGATCGTCGAACGAGGGGAGCGACTCGGATGCCGTCTTCAGGCCGCCGGCGAGATCACCTGTTCCTGTGGCGAGCTTGTCGACTCCGGTGGCGAGCTCGGCCGCACCATCGGAGAGCTGTGTCGCCCCGTCGCTCAGAGCCACGGCCCCGGTACTCAGCGAATTGGCACCGGCAGCGGACTGGTCGGTGCCATCCGCAAGTTGATAGAGACCGTCAGCGAGAGAAAGAGCTCCGTCTCCGGCGGTGCGCAGCTGCCCGGCGATAGTAGCGGATGCCTCGGTGTTGAAAGCGCCGAGGCCCGATGCGGTGCCTGCGGCCGCCTGCGCTGCGCCATTCGCGCCTTCCTGCAGCTGAGGCATACCTGCGGCCATCTCAGCGAGCCCCACGCACACAGGGTCAGTCGTCTCGCGGCCGACGCATGCTGCGAGGAGTGCGTTGAGTCCGGTCGTCAGGTCGTCGACTCCGCTCTTGACTCCAGCCGTCGCCTGCTGGGCGCCGTTCGCGGCGGTGAACAATTCCGCTGGCACGAGACCGTTCTGCTCCAGCGCCGCCGCCCCAGACGTCAGTCCCGAACCGAGCGCCGAGGCGCCGTTGGCCGCATCCTGCGTGCCAGTTGCGATCGTGCCGAGCCCACCTGCGAGCTCCGACGCACCGGTGCCGAGTTGCGATGCGCCATCCGCGAGTTTCGTCGCACCGTCCGGAAGGGCGGCTGCACCATCCGCGGCGCTTCGTGCACCGGTCGCCAGCTCCTGCGCACCGGTCGCGGCTTCGCCGATCTGGTCGCCGATCGTCGTGAATCCGACCAGCACGTTCTCCATGGTCGCCTCAGACAGCATCGTTCCCATGGTGGACGTCGCGACGGACGCGATCTGCTGTGTGATGAGGTCGTCGGCCACGAGTCCGTCGTCCGGCGTGGTGACCTCGATCGTCGCCTGCTCAGCGGTGCCGCCACCGTCGGAGATCGCCTGTCCAGAAGAGGTGGCCGCTGCCGAGAACTCCGCGGGGATCGTGATGACCGCCTGGTAGCTGCCGTCGGCGAGCCCCTCGGCGGCGTCCTCCTCGTTGGAGATGACCCACGAGAGGTTCGAGTCGAGCTCGTCCGAGCCCTCCACGAGCCCGGACGCCAGCTGGCGCCCAAGGGGCGTGTACTGGTCGTCGATCGTGACGGGCTCGTCGAGGTTCACGATGGCGGCGGTCATGGTGTCCAGCCGCTCGGTCGGATTCTGCAACGCCGCGACCAGGATGCCGCCGACCGCAGCCGGCAGCAGCAGGATGCCGAGGATCGTCAGCCAGGTGATGGGTTTGCGCGAGCGGGCGCGCTCGATCGAGAGGGTCATGCGTTCACCTCGGTGATGTCGGTGGGGGCGTCGACGGAAGGGCGAAGATCGACGACGGGCGCGGCGGGCCAGGCGGCCTCCGCGAGGATCGTGCGTGCGAGGCTGGGATCGGATGCTGTCGCGAAGACCGCGAGCGGACGCGAGGTTCCCGCTTCCACTCGCGCCGCGGCTGCAGCCGCGGCATCCTGCAGCATCGCCGTCGCCTGATCGCGCTGGCCGCCGGTGAAGCGGTCGATGCCATCGATCACGACGAGAGTGGGGGCGCCGCGCAGAGCTTCGCGAAGGTCGATGAGCGCAGCATCCGCATCGTCGACCAGCACGCAGCCGACGTGATTTCGCACCCAGGCCGCCCGGCCGGGCAGCAGATGTCCTGCGACGCGGAGCCTCCCGGCATCCGGTGTCAGCCTGCCGGCGATCGCCAGCGCGAGTGCACGCCGTACACGGCCGTCGAGACCTGTGGCGATCACCGCCGCGCCGGGAGCGACCCGCAGGGTCACGCCCTCGAGGATCGGCGCATCAGCGCTCAGCACGAGATCGTCCGCCGCGACGATCGAGTTATCGCCCGGCCAGGAGAGAAGATGCCGCTCGCGCTCGACGGCCTCGCCCTCGATGTCTACGCTAGGCAGGATCTTCTCCAGCCACGCCGGGATCTCCCAGGCACGCTCGCCGAGGATCGCCATGAGCGCGGGGATCAGCGTCATCCGCACCAGGAACGCGTCGATCGCGATGCCGGCAGCGAGGCCGAGAGCGATCGGCTTGAGCGAAGAGTCGCCCTCTGGCACGAACGCCACGAACACCGCGAACATGATGAGTCCGGCAGCGGTCACGACCTTCGCAGAGCCCGTGAATCCGCTGCGCACGGCGCGCAGTGCTGCCGCACGACGCACGCTTCTATCGGGTGAGCGACCGTCCGGGTCGTGCACGAAGTCCTCGCGCATGCGGGAGACCAGGAACACCTGGTAGTCCATCGCGAGTCCGAACAGCACACCCATGAGGATGATCGGCATGAAGCTGATGATCGGACCGACCTTCGCGACATGCAGCAGATCGGCGAACCAGCCCCACTCGAACACCGCGCCGACGACGCCGAACGCCGCGACGATCGACAGCAGGTACCCGAGGGCGGCGGTGATGGGCACCCAGAGCGAGCGGAACACGATCGTCAGCAGGATGAGCGACAGCCCGATCACGAAGATGCCGAATGGCAGCAGCGCGTTTCCGAGCTGGTCGGAGATGTCGATCGCGACAGCGGTGAAGCCGGTCACCTTGACGTCGATGCCGAACTCATCGAGCCACTCGTCGTGATGCGAGCGCAGCTCACGCACGAGGTCACTGGTCGCCGGGTCGTCCGGCGCGGTCTCGGGGATCACCTGCACGATTCCGGTGTCCGCTGTCTCGTTCGGGACGGCGAGGGCGACCTCCTTCACGCCGTCGATCTCGGCGACGGCATCTCCGAGATCTTCCATCAGCGTGAGCGGATCGGTGGAGGTCACGATCGTGCCGGTGATGATGAGAGGGCCGTTGAATCCGGCACCGAACTCGTCCGCGACGAGATCGTAGCTCTGCCGGCCCTCATCGTCGGGGGCGAGCACGCCGGCGTTGGGCAGCGCGAGGTTGAGGCTGAGGGCGGGGACGGCGACGACGCCGAGGCCGATGACGACGGCGAGAGCAGTGAGGATCGGATGCTTCGTCACTCCGCCGACCCAGCGGTCGCTGAATCCGCGGCGGGGCTTCTTGCCCTTTTTCGCGGGGCGCTCCTTCTTCGGCCGGCCGACGATGCGGCCCTTCAGGAAGCCGAGCACTGCCGGAGTCAACGTCACGGCGATCGCGACGGCGACCGCGACCGCGACGGATGCCGCGATGCCCATGGTCGTGAGGAACGGGATGCCGGCGAAGCCGAGACCGATCAGCGCGATCAGCACGGTGATGCCGGCGAACACGACCGCCGAGCCCGCGGTGCCGACCGCGCGCGCGGCCGATTCCTCGGGATCGACGCCGTCTCGCACCTGATCCTGGTGTCTGGCCATGATGAACAGCGCGTAGTCGATGCCGACCGCGAGTCCGAGCATCAGGGCGAGCAGCGGCGTCGTCGATGAGACCGAAGCGAAGGCAGTCGCGGCGAAGATGCCGCACATCGAGATGCCCACACCGAGCATGGCGGTCAGCAGCGGCAGTCCGGCGACGACGAATGAGCGGAACGTGACGATGAGCACCAGCAGTGCGATGACGACGCCGACCGCTTCGGTGAGGGTGACCCCGGGGATCGAGATGGCGAACAGGTCTCCGCCGAGCTTGGTCTGCGAGCCGTCCGGCAGCTCACCCGCGAGCGCATCGACGTCTGCGGTCAGCGCGTCCTTCGTCTCGGCCGAGACATCGGTGGCCTGACCGTCGAACTGCAGTTGGACGATCGCCGCGGTCTCGTCCTCGTTGATCATCCCCTCGATCATCTCGTCGTAGGGGGAGGTGACCGCGAGGACTCCGTCGAGGTCGCCCAGCTCGTCCACGGCATCCGCGATCGGTTCCCGATACTCGTCATCCGTGATCGAATCGCCGTCCGCGGCGACCACGATGAACTGCGCATTCGTGCCGCTGACCTGGGGGAACGAGCGCGAGAGCTGCTCGAGGCCGTCCTGCGATTCCGTGCCGGGGATGCTGAACGAATTGTCGGTGCCCTGGTTGAGCACGAGCGCGCCGCCGCCGGCGACGCCGAGGACGATGAGCCAGGCGACGAGAACTCGCCACGGGTGACGGAACGACCAGCGTCCGAGTGACGACAGGAGAGTGGACACAGATTCCTCCGGGACGGCGGACGGCAGAATGGATACAGAGATGTATCCGATACACCTGTGTATCCTACGGTGAGTCGAACGTGCGAAACTGTGCGCAGGATGTGAAAGTGAGACCATGACGATCCCCGTGACGAAGCGGCGCGAGAACACACGAGCGCGACTGATGGATGCTGCCGCGCAGGTGTTCGCCGAGGTCGGACTCGAGGGCGCCAGTGTCGAGGCGATCTGCGAGCGCGCCGGGTTCACCCGCGGTGCCTTCTACTCGAACTTCGACTCCAAGGACGAACTGTTCCTCGAGCTCGCCTCGACCGTGGCCGAGCAGCGTCTGGCGTCTGTGCGCGGGCGCATCGAGGAGTTCGTCGCCGCCGGCGTGCTGAACGGCGATGCCGACCCCATCGAGCTGGTGCAGAAGGTCATGGACTCCGGCCTGGACGATCGGCTGAGCGTGCTCATGATGAGCGAGATCCGCATCCGCGCGCTGCGCGATGAGGGTTTCGGGAAGGCCTATCTCGCGCAGGATCGGGCGATGACCGCGAGCATCGAAGAGATCATCCAGGGCATCGTCGATTCGGGTCTTTTCGCGCTGCGGATCGACGTGCCCACCGCTGCGCAGATGCTCATGGTCCAGTGGGAGGGCTGCATGGCGCGCGCGGCGGTGTCGGGCTGGGACGGCGAGAAGCTGCACCGCGCTGGCGCCGAGGCGCTCGGCCAGCTCGTCGATCTGCTCATCGCCCCGGCCGCCGGCTGAGCGGGCGTCATCACTCCGCGGCGAGCAGTGCGTGGCAGCGTTCGAGGCGGCCCAGCCACCAATCGCGACGCTCGGCGGATGCCGCGAGCCGGTCGAGCCGCGCCGAGTCAGGGGTGACGCGGCCGACGGGAATCGCGCCGTCCGACGGTGAGAGGTCGGCGACGTCCTCGACGAACAGCGCGCCGGTGCCGAGTCCGCAGTCGTAGTCGAGGTGGGGGAGAGCGGCGGCCAGAGCCGCGCCCTGTGAAAGTCCGACGGCGGTGTCGAGTGCGCTGGAGACGACGGCCGGAAGACCTGCCGCGACGACGATCTGCAGCGCGCGCGTGAGGCCGCCAAGCGGCTGCGCTTTGATCACGATGAGATCCGCGGCACCTGCGCGGGCGACGGCGAGAGGATCCTCGGCCTTGCGGATGCTCTCGTCGGCGGCGATCGGAATGCCCATGTACTTCACGCGTGTGCGCAGTTCTGCAAGCTCGTCGACGGTGGCACAGGGCTGCTCGGCGTACTCGAGATCGAACTCCGCGAGTGCGTGGATCGCGTGCTCTGCCTCATCCACGTTCCACGCGCCGTTGGCGTCGATGCGCACGCGCCCCTCCGGCCCCAGCACGTCGCGCACTGCGCGCACTCTGGCGACGTCATCGCTCACCGACTGGCCGGGGTCGGCGACCTTGATCTTCGCCGTCCGGCATCCGGGGAATCGTGCCAGCACGCCGGCGACCTCGGCGGCGGCGACGGCCGGCACCGTCGCGTTCACGCCGATCGACTGTCGCAGCGCGGCCGGCTGCGCGTTCCATGCGTAGTCGATCGCCGCGCCCAGCCAGACGGATGCCTCGGCATCCGCATACTCGACGAACGGCGAGAACTCGGCCCACCCCTCGGGGCCCTCGAACAGCAGCGCTTCGCGCACATCGACGCCGCGGAAGCGCGTCGTCATGGGGAGGGCGACCACACGGGCCGTGTCGAGCAGCTCTGCGAGCGACGGGGTCATGTCACCATCATGCCCTTCCCGGTGCTCGGGGCGGCACTGCGCCTCGCGTATGTTGGTATCGATCGAGGGAGATCCAGTATGAATTCCCGGCCGCGCGTCGCCTTCGCCATGGAGCATGCGTCCCTTCTCTCACAGCTCCTGGACGACGATGCTCGCGCACGCCTCGCATCGGTCGCCGATGTGGTCGCGGACGACCCGCTCACCGAGTTCGCATCCGATCGCGCGCGGGACGTACTGGCCGAGATCGATGTGCTGATCACGGGGTGGGGATCGCCACGGGTCACCGCCGAGGTGCTCGCCCTGTCACCGCAGCTGCGGCTGATCGCCCACGCCGCCGGCACGGTCAAACCTCACCTGGATGAATCGGTGTGGGATCGCGGGGTCATCGTCACGACGGCGGCTGCGGCGAATGCCATCCCGGTTGCGGAATACACGCTCGCGTTCATCCTGCTCGCGGGGAAGAAGACCTTCGAGTCCGCACACGCGCTCCGCCGCAGACAGTCCGACTTCACCAGCGACGACGTGCCGCGCGACATCGGCAACCACGGCGCGACGGTCGGCGTCATCGGCGCCTCGCTGGTCGGCCGACGGCTCCTCACGCTGCTGCGAGCCTTCTCGTTCCGCGTGCTGCTGGCCGACCCGACCCTCTCCGTCGCGGATGCGGAGTCGCTCGGCGTCGAGCTCGTGCCCCTCGACGAGCTGATGCGGCGCAGCGCCGTCGTCACGCTGCACGCGCCGGTGCTGCCCGCCACGATCGGGATGATCGGTTCCGAACAGTTGCGAGCGATGAAGACCGGGGCGACCTTCATCAACACCGCCCGTGGGGCACTCGTCGACCACGACGCGTTGCGCCGTGAGCTGGTGAGCGGGCGCATCTCCGCCGTACTGGATGTCACCGACCCAGAGCCTCTGCCCGCCGGCGACCCGCTCTACGACCTGCCCAACGTCATCGTCACGCCGCACATCGCAGGATCGTTGGGCAACGAGCTCGCTCACATGGGCGGCTCCGCCGTACGCGAGGTCGAGCTGTTCGCGGCGGGCCTGCCGAACGAGCACGTCGTCACTCGTCAGGCACTGGCCGCGACGGCCTGACTCAGCCGACGCGCTTCTGCAGCTCGGCCATGAGCTCGGAGGGCGCGAAGCCGAGTCGGGTGTTGATGGCCAGCATGTGCTCGTTGACGCCGGCGTTGTACGTGTACACCGCTCGTACGTCTGAGGCGTGCTCCAGCAGCATTCGCAGATTCGCGATCTTGACGGCCATGCCCAGTCGGTTGCCGCGGGACTCGCGACGCACGAGCGTGCCCCACTGGTAGGCGTTCCCGTCATCGCCCGACACGACCAACTGCGTGAAGGCGACCACGAGGCCGTTGCTGTCGCATGCGACGGTTCCGAAACTGCGTCGATTCTGCTGGGCGATCAGCGTCTCGCTGTTGCGGATCTCACCGGTGTCCACCGTGGCGCGCTCGATCTCGAGGTCGCCGACCGGCGCCTCTGTGTCTACGGCGGCGTCGAGCTCGGCCCATCCGTCGACCAGCACCTGGGGAACGCTGCCGATCCACGAGCGCAGCGAGAAATCCTGGGAGCGAGCGGATGCCTCGGCGCCGAGCGCGTCGAGATGCGCTGCTGCGACGGGGAGCGACAGTCGACTCTGCACATCGCCGAGTGCCAGCGCGTAGCCGTGGCGTCGAGCGAACTCGCGCCCCGGAACCCCGGCGCCGTCGTCGCCCGCACTGCACGGCCATGACGCGCTCGCCTTCAGGATGCTGCGATCCGCACTTCGCGCTTCCGCCTCGAGTGCCGCGAGCACTGCCGTGCCGATGCCCTGGCGCCGCAGTTCCGGTGCGACGTGCACGCCGAGCGTCGCGACCCGCACGTTGTCACGCAACGGGAGCGCGAGGCGGGCGCCCGCGACGACGTCGCCGTCGATCCGGGCAAGGTACGCGCGGCGATCGATCGCCGCAGTGTCGTGCTGCAACTCGTGCCGGGATTCGTCGCGCGTCCACACCGCGGTGTCGGCGCCGCGGTCCGCGCGTTCGGCGGCGGCGTAGATGTCCCACCAGAGGTTCACCTCGCGGTTGTCGAACGGGTCGATCCGGATGAGTTCGAGCATCCTGCAACCGTAACCCGATCAATCGCCCATCAATGCGTCATTGACTATAGTGTGCGGCACACAGTAATGTAGTCGACATGAACGAGACGCTTGATACGCACCTGCAGGAACTGCGGCGCGGCACCGTGGTGCTCGCATGCCTGCAGCTGCTGCGCACTCCGGGATACGGCTACGGCCTGCTCGAGGAGCTCGAGCGCCGCGGCTTCGCCACCGACGCGAACACGCTGTACCCGCTGCTTCGCCGACTGGAGAAGCAGGAGTACCTCACGAGCGAGTGGAACACAGAAGAGGCACGGCCTCGCAAGTTCTACCGCACCTCGGACGCCGGCATCCGGCTCGCCGACACCCTCACTCAGGACTGGCTCGCGCTCACCGCCGCGATCGCCACGCTCACAGACCAGGAGAACTGACATGACTGAGACAGCAACACTCACCGAGCGGTACATCGCCGCGACGGTGCGGAGCATCACGCCGGCCGCCCAAGACGATGTCAAGGCCGAGCTCGCCGCATCCATCGACGACGCCATCGAGGCCAGGCTCGAGCAGGGCGAGCCGAGAGAATCCGCCGAGCGCGCCGTGCTGACAGAGCTCGGCGACCCGGGCATCCTCGCCGCCAGCTACGCCGACCGCCCACTGCACCTGATCGGTCCGCGTTACTACCTCACCTGGTGGCGACTGCTCAAGCTGCTGCTGTGGATCGTCCCGCCCTTCGCTGCCTTCGGCGTGGCGCTGGCTCAGGTTCTGAACGGTGCGAGCGTCGGAGAGGTGATCGGCCAGGTCGTCGCCGTCACTATCAGCGTCGTCGTGCACCTCGTCTTCTGGACCACGCTCGTCTTCTTCGTGCTGGAGCGCACCGGAGCAGACACCGGCGTGGGGTGGGACGTCGACCAGCTGCCGATGCCGACGGTCAACGGCGTCGGACGGGCAGACCTCATCGCTTCGCTCGGATTCCTCGTGATCGGCGTCGGCGCGATCTTCTGGGACCGCTTCGTCGGATTCTTCCCGACCGGAGGCGACCCCATCCCGGTGCTGAACCCTGGTCTGTGGCCGTGGGGGATCACGATCCTGTTCGCGCTCATCATCGCCGAGGTGCTGCTGGCCGTCGCGATCTACGCGCACGGGCGCTGGAACGCCCTGTTCGCCTGGATCAACACCGCGCTCGCCGTGGCGTTCGCGATCTGGTCGCTGACGCTGCTGGTGCGAGGCGAACTGGTGAACCCCGCGTTCCTCGACTTCGTCGTCAGCGCGGGTGGCGAGGGTCTCGCACGCGGCGACGCCGGAGCGGCGGAACAGGGCGGTGTCTTCCGCATCCTCGCGGTCCTCACCGGATTCTGCCTCGTGCTGTTCCCCGCGTGGGACATCATCGACGGGTGGCTCAAGACGCGTCGCGCCCGGCGCCAGGCATAGGCTTGGCTCATGGTCTCCGAGCTGTTCGATCCTGCTGAATGGGTGCTGGCGCCCGGCGCCGAGGATTACACCGACATCACCGCGCACGTCACGAACGACGGCGGCGTCGCCCGCATCGCCTTCAACCGGCCGGAGGTGCGCAATGCGTTCCGCCCGCACACGGTCGACGAGCTGTACCGGGCGCTCGACATCGCCCGCCAGGATCCGAAGATCGGCGCCGTGCTGCTCACCGGCAACGGGCCGAGCGCGAAGGACGGCGGCTGGGCGTTCTGCTCCGGCGGCGATCAGCGCATCCGTGGTCGGGATGGGTACAAGTACTCCGACGACGAGACGGCTGTGGCCGACCCGGCCCGCGCTGGGCGCCTGCACATCCTCGAGGTGCAGCGGCTGATCCGCTTCATGCCCAAGGTCGTCATCGCCGTCGTCCCAGGGTGGGCGGCCGGCGGCGGGCATTCGCTGCATGTGGTGTGCGACCTGACCGTCGCGAGTGCGGAGCACGGGAAGTTCAAGCAGACGGATGCCGATGTCGGCAGCTTCGACGCCGGTTACGGCTCGGCGTACATGGCCCGCCAGACCGGGCAGAAGTTCGCCCGCGAGGTGTTCTTCCTCGCCGAGGAGTACTCGGCGCAGCGCGCCTATGAGATGGGCGCCGTGAACCGGGTCGTGCCGCACGCCGAGCTCGAGCGCGAGGCGCTGAAGATGGCGCGCACCGTGCTGACGAAGTCGCCCACCGCGATCCGCATGCTGAAGTTCGCCTTCAATGCGGTCGATGACGGGCTCGTCGGTCAGCAGGTGTTCGCGGGCGAGGCGACCCGCCTGGCCTACGGCACCGATGAAGCTGTCGAGGGTCGCGACTCGTTCCTCGAGAAGCGCGACCCCGACTGGACATCCTTTCCCTGGCACTTCTGACGATGACCCACCTCATCGCCACTTCGGCCGACGACGCCGCCCAACTGCAGCAGGATCTTGCTCGAGCGCTCGACGGCGGCCCCGCACTGGCACTCGGGATGCTGGGCCTCGGCGCCTCGGATGATGAGCCGGAGGCCGTCGACGACGGCACGGCCGTGGTGATCGGAACGTCCGGATCCAGCGGCATCCCGAAGCGCGTCGTACTGAGCGCGGAGGCTCTGCGCGCCGGAGCCGAAGCGACCGCACTGCGCATCGGCTCCGGCAGTTGGCTTCTCGCGCTGCCGGCCGGATACGTCGCTGGTCTGCAGGTGCTGGCGCGCTCGATCCTCTCCGGTACCACTCCGGTGGTGCTGAGAGGAGGGTTCTCGGCCCGAAGCTTCGCCGAGGCGACCCTGCCGATGCTGCGCGGCCGCGGCGAGAAGCTGTTCACGTCGCTCGTGCCGGCGCAGGTCGCGACCCTGCTCGATGCGGCCATCGACGACACGACTGTCCTCGCCGCGCTCCAGGCGTACTCCGCGATCCTCGTCGGAGGTCAGGCGCTCCCGGAGCCGGTGCGGGAGCGCGCCGCCGAGCTCGGCGTGCATCTGGTGCGCACGTACGGCTCAACCGAGACGAGCGGCGGATGCGTGTACGACGGCGTGCCGCTCGAGACCGTCGCGGTGAAGACCGTCGACGGTGAACTGCGCATCGCCGGACCCATGCTCGCCGACGGCTACCTCGGTGACCCGGCCCTCACCGCGACCACGTTCGTGCGCGACGAGCACGGCATCCGCTGGTATCGCACCGGTGACCTCGGCATCGTCGAGGACGGTGTCGTGCGCGTGCACGGCCGCGCCGACAACGTGATCGTCTCGGGCGGCGTCAACATCTCCCTCGACAGGGTCGAGCGCATCGTCCGCGGCATCCCGGGTCTCACGAGTGCCGTCGTGGTCGGTGTCGACGACGAGCGATGGGGCGAAGCATCCGTCATCGTCGCCGAGCGCGGGGAGGCGCTCCGACGCAGCGAATCCGAACAGCTCGAGCATGCCCGCGAGGTGGTCGCGGAAGAGCTCGGCAAGCCTGCGCGGCCCGCGCGCATGATCATCGTCGACGAGATCCAGACACTGAGCTCCGGCAAACCCGATCGTGACGCGATCCGTCGCCTGGCCGCCGAGCTGCGCTGAGTCCCGAGAAGCCGAGCTCCGGAGAGGGAGACCATGGCCACATACACCCACGGGCATCACGAGTCGGTGCTGCGTTCGCACAGCAATCGCACGATCGCGAACTCGGCGGAGTACCTGCGTGCGCATCTCACTGCGGATGCGCGACTCCTCGACGTCGGCGCAGGGCCGGGGACGATCACGATGGATTTCGCGCAGCACGTCGGCCACGTCACCGCGACCGAGATCGGCGAGGCCGAACTCGCGCTCTCGCAGAAGCTCGCGGCGGCGCAGAGCGTCTCGAACATCGACTTCTCGGTGGAGGATGTGCACGCGCTGAGTTTCGCCGATGACAGCTTCGACATCGTGCACACCCATCAGGTGCTGCAGCACGTCGCCGATCCGGTGCAGGCGCTGCGCGCGATGCGCCGCGTCACGAAGCCCGGCGGGCTGGTCGCCGCGCGCGACGCCGACTACGCCGGGTTCATCTGGTTTCCGCTGGCACCAGGGCTCGACGAGTGGCTGCACCTGTACCGGGCGGCAGCGCGCGCGAACGGCGGCGAACCGGATGCCGGTCGGCGCCTGCTCTCATGGGCACGGGCTGCGGGGTTCGAGGATGTCACGGCGACAGCATCCACCTGGTGCTACGCGACGGCGGACGAGCGCGCGTGGTGGGGCGGCATGTGGGCCGACCGCATCGTCGAATCCGCGCTCGCGCGCCAGCTCGTCGACGACGGCTTCGCGACGGCCGCCGACCTGCAGCGGATCAGCGGTGCGTGGCGCGCGTGGTCGGATGCCGAGGACGGCTGGTTCCTCGTGCCGCACGGCGAGATCCTCTGCCGCGCCTGACGTTCTCGGGATACATCGCTGGACGGATGCTGACGCACCGGCGCCTCGCGTAGCGTGAGATGGTGATCCGTCCGCTGTCCCGCACTTCGCTCATCCTCGACATCGTCGGGGCGTTCGTGCTGTTCGCGGTCCTCGTGCCCACATCGCTCGCGTTCTACGCGCCGGGGAATCTCAGCACCACCGTCCCCGAGGCCGTCGGCATCGCTGGCCTGGTCGTCGCTGGAGTGCTGCAATTCGGCGCTGTCGCGATCGGGAGGCTCGCACCCGGCATCGCGCTGGCAGCGGCGTGGGTCGGTGCGATCGTGCAGATGGCCGTCGGTCTCGGACCGCTTCCGATCAATGTCGCGATCCTCGGCGTGCTGTACGCGACCGCCGCATGGGGCACGACCCGCGTTTTCTGGGCGGGCCTGGTCTCATCATTCGCCGGCGGCATCATCGCCTCGGCGTACATCGCCTTCAGCACCGGTCAGTTCTTCGCGGCCGGAATCTCCAGCACCGTCGCCACGTTCGTGCTGCTCGCGTTCATGTGCATCCTCGCGCTCGGCTCACCGTGGCTGGGTGGGTTCGGCTGGCGCATGGTGCTGCGGTGGCGCGCCAGCCGTGAAGCGCAGACGCTGGCCGAGATCGCCACGGCGGAGGAGCAGGAGCGGGTGCGCATCGCCCGCGACATGCACGACGTCGTCGCGCACTCGTTGGCTGTGATCGTGGCGCAGTCCGATGGCGCGCGTTATGCCGCGGCATCCTCGCCAGAGGTCGCAGTCGAGGCGCTGGGCACGATCTCGCAGACCGCGCGCTCCGCGTTGTCGGACGTGCGGATGCTGCTCACCCAGCTGCGGCATCGCCAGGGCGACGGGCCTCAGCCCACCATCGCCGACCTGGAGCAGCTGTTCGCACACGTGCGCCAGGCGGGCGTCGAGCCGCGGGTGACGGTCGATCCGATGCCGCCGGGGGAGCCGCCCGGCGCCATCCAGCTCGCCGTCTACCGCATCCTGCAGGAGGCGCTGACGAATGCCATCCGGCATGGGGCGGGCGGGGTGGTCGACATCCGCCTGGCGTGGCTGACGGATCGGGTCGAGGTCGAAGTGCGAAATGCGATCGCGGTCGCTCCCGTCGTGGGCGCTTCCGGCGGACACGGCCTGGTCGGCATGCGAGAGCGCGCCCAGCTCGTCGGCGGCTCGCTCACAGCCGAGCGCACCGGCGACGAGTTCGTGGTTCATGCGACACTGCCCATCGGGGCGTCGCAATCGTCGGAGGGACACGAATGATCCGGGTGCTGCTGGTCGATGATCAGGCGCTGTTCCGCGCCGGCATCCGGATGCTGGTGTCATCCCAGCCCGACATGGACGTCGTCGCAGAGGCGGGCAACGGGCAGGAGGCGCTCGCCGTCGTCGCGCAGTCGAGGCCGGACGTCGTGCTCATGGACATCCGGATGCCGGTGATGGACGGCCTGACCGCGACAGCCGAGATCCTGAAGTCGCCGGATGCGCCGAAGGTCGTGATGCTCACGACGTTCGACCTCGACGAGGCCGCAGCGCGTGCGATCAGGCAGGGGGCAAGCGGATTCCTGTTGAAGGACGCCGAGCCGGAGTTTCTGCTCGCCGCGATCCGCACCGTGCACTCAGGGTCGAACGTGATCGCAGCATCCGCCACGCGTGAGCTGTTCGCGCACTTCGCCGAGGCGGCGAAGCCGGTGCCGGCGGCTTACGCGTCGTTGACCGATCGCGAGCGGGAGATCTTCGCGCTCGCCGCGCGCGGGCTGTCGAACTCGGAGATCGCCGGGCGGGAGTTCCTCAGCGAGGCGACGGTGAAGACGCACATCAGCCGCATCCTCACCAAGCTCGCGCTGCGCGATCGCGTGCAGCTCGTGGTGTTCGCGTTCGAACACGGCCTGAACTAGCCCCGAACCCGCAAGACCACGCCGCGACAGCGCCGATTCGCCGCTGTCTCGGCGTGGTCTTGCAGTCTCGAGATCATCCTTGCGATGTAGGCGGATGCTGCGCACGGGCGATGCGGCGCAGCATCCGCTGTTCGTAACGTCGTGGGTATGGAGATCACGACCACAGACCTCGGGCTCGCAGCCCGCGTGCAGCACCTGACGAAGTCGTACGGCTCGGGTGAGAGCGCCGTCACGGCTCTCGATGACATCAGCGTCGGCATCCGCCGTGGGCAGTTCACGGCGATCATGGGACCTAGCGGCTCGGGCAAGTCGACGCTCATGCACATCATGGCCGGCCTCGATGCTCCGACCGAAGGGCGCGCGTGGATCGGCGACACCGAGATCACCGGCCTCGGCGACCTCGACCTCACGATCCTGCGGCGACGCCGCGTCGGGTTCATCTTCCAGGCGTTCAACCTCGTTCCGACGCTCGATGCGATCGGCAACATCCTGCTGCCGTTCGAACTCGACGGACGCCGGCCCAGCGCGATCGAACGCGCGCGGATCGACGGGCTCGTCGAGACGCTCGGCCTCGGCGCACGTCTGCGGCATCGCCCGCACCAGCTCTCCGGCGGACAGCAGCAGCGCGTGGCGATCGCCCGCGCGCTCGCCACCGCGCCCGATCTCGTGTTCGCGGATGAGCCGACCGGCAACCTCGATTCCGCCAGCGGACGCGAGGTGCTGCAGCTGCTCTCGACCGCGAGCCGCGATCACGGACAGTCAATCGCGATGGTCACGCACGACGCGATCGCGGCCAGCCACGCCGACCGGGTGCTGTACCTCGGCGACGGCCGCATCGTCGCCGACCACCCTCGTCAGAGTGCAGAGCAGATCGCGGCGTACATGCTCGCCGCCGAGGTGGCGGCATGAGCGCCGTGGCCTCGGTCGTCTCCGACACGAGTGCGACCGGACCTCGCCTCACCTGGCTGCGCGACCGCGGGATGGGAGCCAGCGTGCTGGTCGCCGCGCTCTCGTCGGCGCTCGGCGTCGTGCTCGTCCAGGCGACGATGTACATCGGCGCGATGCTGCAGGCCGACCCGTACATCGGAGACAGCGGAACGCTCGCCGTCGTAATCGCGCTGCTTTCTGTGCTGCTGATAGGGGTCGCGCTCTACGTCGGCGCCATCGTCACGGCCAACACCTTCTCGACGATCATCGCCGGGCGCACGCGGCACATCGCGCTGGTGCGCCTGATCGGTGGGAGTGCGCGCTCGCAGCGCGTCGAGGTCGCGAACCAGGGGCTGGTCGTCGGCGCCCTCGGCGCCCTGGTCGGTCTGGTCGCGGGTTTCGTCATGGTCTGGATCGGACTGGCCGTCGCCGACCGGATGCTGGGCGCGGTGCCCTCGTTCACGCTGGTGCAGCCGGCGATCCTGATCCCCGCGTTCGGGGTCGCGCTGACGACGTGGGCGGCAGCCTGGGTCGGCTCACGACGCGTGCTCGCGGTGACTCCGCTGCAGGCGATCGGAGGCTCGGTGGAACGCTCGCACGAGGATGCTGCGCGACGCCCCACGCGCCACGTCGGAGCGCTGCTGCTGCTCATCGCCGGCGCTGCGCTGCTCGCGTTCGGGGTGATCATCGGGCTGGTGACGCCGCTGGGTGTGGTCGTGGCGTTCTTCGGAGGGCTGCTGTCGTTCACCGGGATCTCGCTGGGCGCCGTGCTGGTGATGCCGCCGCTGCTGCGTCTGGTCGGAAAGCTGTTCGGACGCTCGGCGACCGCACGGCTCGCTGCGGAGAACGCATTGCGGTATCCGGAGCGCTCCAGCCGCATGGCGATCGGTGTCGTCATGGGCGTGACTCTGGTGACGATGTTCGCGGTCGCGCTGGAGTCGGTCAAGGTGCTGCTGGCGAAGGCTGCGGGTGGAGAGGTCGACTCGGAGTTCGCGCTGATCATGGACAGCTTCGCCGCCATCATGATGGTGCTGGTCGGCGTCTCGGCGGTGATCGCCGCGGTGGGGCTGGTGAACCTGCTCACGATCGGAGTGGTGCAGCGCCGCCGCGAGCTCGGACTGCTGCGCGCGATCGGGCTCTCGAATGCTCAGGTGCGACGGATGATCCTGCTCGAGGCGCTGCACATCACGATCACGGCGACCGCCACCGGGCTCGCGCTCGGCGTGCTCTACGGCTGGATCGCCGCGCAGTCGCTGCTCGGCTCTGTGCGGATGCCGCCGCACTTCGAGGAGACCGCGGGGCTCGTGGCGCCGGCGGTGCCGTGGATCCCGGTGGTCGTGATCGTCGTCGCGACTGCGGTGCTGACCCTCGTGGCCGCCGCGACGCCGACGCGGCTCGCGACCCGCGTGGCTCCGGTCGAGGCGCTCGCCGTGGACTGAGCTCGCTGAGACCCCACCTTGTTGCCGAGACCCCGCGGTACTTGCGCGATTCAGATGGGGTCTCGGCGGTAACACGGGGTCTCGGCGATGCAGGGTCTCGTAGGCTGGAGGGATGCCGCAGCCGTTCGATCAGTCCGCATACCAGGTCCGCTTCGAGTGGGGAGTCGCGGGCCTGCAGCGTCTCGCACCGGCCGACGTGGTCGTCGTGGTCGACGTGCTGCGATTCTCGTCGACAGTGACGGATGCCGTGGCCACCGGCCGCACGGTCGCACTCACGGATGCCGAGCGCTGGTCCCGCAACGGCGCAGCCGTGGTTGCCGCGGCCGCAGCGGGAGGCGAGCCGACTGTGCTCCTCGGTTCGCTGCGCAACGCCTCGGCCGTGGCCAGGACGGTGCTCGAACTGCAGAACCGCCGACAGCAGCGCACTTCGGTCGCCGTGATCGCGGCGGGCGAACTGACGGATGCCGGAGACCTCCGCTTCGCCGTCGAAGACCAGCTCGGCGCTGGCACGATCATCGCGGCGCTCAGTGATCTGGGCGCCGATCACACGTCGCCGGATGCCGCGGCCGTCTGCGAATCCGCGCGCGGACTGCGACGGGCGATGCGGCATCTGCTCACAGCATCCGGATCCGGCAAGGAGATCGCCGAGGGCGTTTCCGCGACCGGGCGGATCGAAGCGGCGGGTCTCGTCCCGACCGAGACTGCAGCGGCCGCCGAGGTGGATGCGACGGACGTCGTGCCCGTGCTCAAAGACGGAGTCTTCGTCGCGTTCGAGTGAGCGGGCTACTGCTCGCGCGGCATCTGCGCGGCCAGCTTCGCCGCCGCCGTGATCTCGCGGCGGGTCCAGGTGAACTCGAAACGCGGGTCGAACGTGCGCGAGCACTTGACGCACGAGGTCGCCCTGCTGGGTCGGCGGTGCCGGTACGTGACGTGGCCGGCGGGGCACGTGCCGATCCACGGCGCGAGCTCTTCCGCCGTCTCGCCGTGGTGCGTCGTGCCACCGACGTAGCCGATGTCGCGGGCGATGTGCTTCCATTTCGCCCCGTGCGCGGCCCGGTGTCCGGCAAGCGCGTGCGCCACTTCGTGCAGCAGCACCTGATGGATCTCATCATCTTCGAAGCGCGCAGCGAGATAGCGCGACACCGTGATGCGCTTCGCCCGGAAATCGCACTGCCCGGCACGACGCTTCGCGTGGTCGAAGCCGAACGACCACGAGTCGTCGAGATGCAACCGAATCAGTGCGTCTCCCCAGATGCGCACACGGTCAAGTTCCGCCATGCGCCAAGAGTAAATCATCCCGCCGACAATGGGGGAGTCGGCCAGGTCAGCTCCCGACGAGCTGCCCGGTGCGGCGCTTCTCCGCAGCCTCGATCGCGAGCAGCGCGACCTCGAGCTCGGCATCCGCGGCGCCGGCCTCGCGACGCAGGAACAGCGCCTGCTTGAGGCTCGTGCGCGCTTCATCGAAGTCGCCGGCGTCGTAGGCGTTCTTGCCGTGGTGCTGGTATGCGAACGCCGCGATCGACGCCCACCCCTGCCCTTCGGCCTCGGATGCGCAGGTCGCGAGTTCCTGCTCGGCTGCGGCGTACGCGCCGCGGTACTGCAGGATCGTCGCGTGCAGCACTCGTGCGCGCAGAACGTCTTTGCGGGTGCCGGCCATCCGCGCCACTCGCACGGATTCGTCCGAGAGCTTCAGTGCGTCGTCGAGCTGATCGAGCACTTTGAGGAGCCAGACGCGCTCGAGCAGCGCCGGCAGGCTGCGCTGCGACTCGATCTCGACCAGCCGCTGCGCGCACTCGATCTTGTCGACCAACTCACGAAGAGTCTCTGGATCGTAACCCTTGATGTAACCCATGTGCTCTCCCTCCGCAGCGCCTCGCTCCAGTCTGCCTGTCGGATCACCAGACGAGCCGGCGGCACGCCCCGGAGTGTGATTTCAACGCAGGAAGATCGACGCGTCCGGCTTCGGGGATGCCACAGCATCCGCATCCGTGACGATCCGCGCACCTTTCGCGAAGGCGGCGACCTCGGCATCCTGCGCGATCTTCGCCGGATGGGGGCCGGCCGCCAGCATCCGGGGCAGCCATTCGGTGGGCAGGGGAGAAGCGGATGCTGCGATCACCAGATTCCCGAACCGACGGCCTTTGAGCACTTGGGTGTCGGCGAGCAGCGCGACCTCGGGGAGCACGTGGGCGATCGTGGCGACCTGGCGTCTCGCGAACGCGAGGCCTGGGCCGTCGGCGACGTTGACGAGCAGCACTCCGGTCGGGGCGAGGAGCCCTGACAGCTCGCGGTAGAACTCCACGCTGGTCAGGTGAGCGGGCGTCTGCGCGCCGGAGTACACATCCGAGACGACAAGATCGCAGGCGCCGGTGAGCGCGGGCGGCAGCTTCTGAACACCAGCGCGCGCGTCCCCGATCCGGATGCGGATGGAAGCACCGCGCGGCAGCGGCAGGTGCTCGCGCACGAGAGCCGCGAGCGGCGCCTCGAGTTCGATCACCTGCTGACGCGACCCCGGCCTGGTCGCCTCGATGTAGCGCGGGATGGTCAGCGCTCCGGCGCCGAGGTGCACCGCGGTCAGCGGCGCACCCGCCGAGGTCAGCTGATCGATCACCGCGCCCATGCGGACGACGTACTCGAAATGCAGATGTGTGGCGTCGTCGAGGTCGACGTGCGACTGCGGTGTGTCGTCGACGATCAACTCGAAGCCGCTCGTGAACTCCGAGGGGATCACCCGAGCGATCCCGCCGTGGTCGAGGCGTGCCTCGGGGTGTTCGGCATCCCGAGCTCGCGTCCGTCCCATGCTCCTGAGCCTATGCGGGACGGGCGTGTTACAGGTCTATGACGATCCAGCGCACAAGTTGCAGGCATTTTGTTAGTGATGAATACTTTTTACTGATCGGCATGCAACCGTTGTGCGCCGAGGCACTTTTCAATGAGGAGATTCACCAGATGAAGAAGCGCATTCTTCCCATCGTGGCGCTGGGCGTCACGGCAGCACTGGGCCTCGCCGCATGTTCCGGCGACACGGGCAGTGGCTCGGCCGACGGTGAGGACCAGACCCTCAGCGTCTGGATCATGCAGGGCACCAACCCCGACTCCACCGCATTCCTCGACGAGGTCTCCTCGGCGTTCAAGGAGGAGACCGGCGCGACCGTCGAGTTCGAAGAGGTGCAGTGGGCAGACGCCCACGATCGCTTCGTGACCTCGATCGCCGGCGGCACGACCCCCGACATCGCCGAGACCGGCACCACCTGGACCGCAGAGTTCGCCGACGCCGGCGCGCTCGTTCCGCTCGACGAGTACGTCGACGCCGAAGACGGCCTCCGCGACGACCTCGTCGAGGGCCTCGAAGTCGCCGGCACCTACGACGAAGAGCTCTACGGCATGCCGTGGTACGCCGGTGTGCGCTCGATCGTCTACCGCGCCGACATCTTCGAAGAGCTGGGACTCGAGGCTCCGAAGACGTGGGACGACATCGTCACCGCTGGCGAGGCCATCAAGGCCGCGCACCCCGAGATGCTCGCGTTCCCCGTTGCCGGAGACTCCGAGTTCTTCGTGTACCCGTGGGTCTGGGGCGCCGGTGGCGAGATCGCCACGGAGAAGGACGGCGAATGGACGAGCGAGCTCGACAGCGAGAAGTCGCAGGCCGGCATCCAGTTCTACACCGACCTGGCCACGAAGCACGGCTTCTCCTCCGCAGGTGCGACCACGTGGAAGGAGACCGACATCCGTGACGCGTTCACGCAGGGCACGGTCGCGATGATGCTGTCCGGCTCGTGGACGCCGAACGCGCTGATCGAGACGAACCCCGACCTCGAGGGCAAGCTCGGCGCAGCCGTGATCCCGGGTGAAGACGGCGACATCGCCCCGTCGGTGCTCGGCGGATCGCACCTGTCGATCTTCAACACCACGAAGAACGCCGACCTCGCGTGGGAGTTCGTCAAGTTCATGACCACGGGCGAGTACGCCGAGCAGTGGGCTGAGCAGACCGGTTACTTCCCGGGCGTCGCCTCGGCAATGGAAGAGGCTCTCGCCTCGACCGACCCGCTCGTCGCACCGTTCGCAGAGCAGATGGTCGATGGTGGCGGATCCGTGCCGGTGACCCCGAACTTCGGAGCCGTCCAGGCGAAGAAGACCACCAACGCGATGATCCAGTCGATCCTCAGCGGGCAGAAGGACGTCGCCACCGCGACGAAGGATGCCGCAGCCGAGATGACCGAACTGCTCAACCAGTAACGACCAGTTAGGCAATAACTCTCCTATGTCGACGGTGCACGCACCGCTGCCGACACCCACGGAGGCGGGGAACACCCCCGCCTCCGTGGCCGGTGGCCGCCGATCAAATCGGTTCCTCTCCATTGCCAAGGCCCGTCCTTGGCTGCTCCTCGCCCCCGGGCTCGCGATCCTCGCGGTGCTCATGCTGTGGCCGCTGGTGCAGGTCTTCATCTACTCGCTGCAGGACTACGGGCTGCGGGAGATCAACACCGGAGAGTCGAACTTCATCGGCTTCGACAACTACGTCGAGGCGCTGACCAACCCGACACTGTGGACTGTCGTCCTGCCGAACACCGTCGGCTTCGCCGCCGTCGCGGTGCTGGCCACGGTCGCCGTCGGCACGCTCGTGGCGCTGCTGCTGCAGCGGCTCGGCACGACCTGGCGCCTGATCGTCTCCAGCTGCATCATGATCGCGTGGGCGATGCCGGCTGTCACCGGCACCTACGTGTGGACCTTCATCTTCGACGCCGATCGCGGCGTCTTCAACGACATGCTGCGCAGCCTCGGCCTCATCGACGAGTCGGTGAACTGGTTCACGAATCAGTGGTCCTTCTACGCGATCGTGCTGCTGAACGTCGTGCACCACGGTTTCCCGTTCGTCGCGATCACCGTGCTCGCTGGTCTGCTCGGCGTCTCCAAGGAGATGCTCGAGGCCGCAGCCCTCGATGGCGCCGGCGCCTGGCGCCGCTTCTGGGGCATCATCTTCCCGACTCTGCGCCCCGTGTTCTCCGTGGTGATCATCCTGTCGACCATCTGGGACTTCAAGGTCTTCGCGCAGGTGTATCTGATGCCCGGCGGCTCGGGATCGAACCGCTCTGTGCTCAACCTCGGCGTCTGGTCGTACGTCGAATCATTCGGTCAGAACCGCTACGGCTTCGGTGCCGCGCTCGCGGTGCTGCTGACCCTGGCGCTGATCGGCATCACGATCGTGTACATCCGCTCGCTCATGAAGGAGGACGAACTGTGAACCCGAACAACAAGTCCGTCCTGTCGAAGGTCGGCATCGGCGTCGCTGTCGCCGCGGTCCTGGTCTTCACGCTCTTCCCGGTGTACTGGATGATCTCCAGTGCGTTCGACAAGAACGCCTCCAGCGGCGGGCGCTCGTTCTTCCCCGAAGAGCTCACCTTCGACCACTTCACATTCGTCTTCACCGAGGGCGGCTTCGGCGTCTTCCTCCGCAACTCCGCGATCGTCGCGCTCGTGACGGTTCTGGTCAGCGCACTGGTCTGCCTGCTCGCCGCTGTCGCGGTGGCGCGGTTCAAGTTCAAGTTCCGCACCACCATCCTGATGATGATCCTCGTGGTGCAGATGGTGCCGCTCGAGGCGCTGGTCATCCCACTGTTCCTGCAGGTGAAGAGCCTCGGACTGCTCAACAGCATCATCGGTCTGATGATCGTGTACGTCGCTCTCTCGCTCGCGTTCGGCATCTGGATGCTGCGCGGCTTCGTCGCCGCCGTCCCGGTCGAGCTGGAGGAGGCGGCGTACATCGACGGCGCGAGCTGGTGGCGCATGTTCCGCTCGGTGCTGCTGCCGCTGGTGATGCCCGGCCTCGTCGCGACGAGCATCTTCAGCTTCATCACGGCGTGGAACGAGTTCATCTTCGCCATGACGATGCTCGGCGGAGCGAGCGACCAGTACACGGTCGCGATCGGCCTGAAGTCGTTCTTCGGCCTGCACTCCAACGACTGGGGCAGCATCATGGCCGCATCGACGATCATCACGATCCCCGTCATGATCTTCTTCGTGATCGTGCAGCGCCGGCTCGCCAGCGGCATGGTCGCCGGAGCGGTGAAGGGATGACGGACGAGCTCACCCGTCTCGCCAACAGCGTGCTGTGGCCGGGGTTCTTCGGGACCGAGGCTCCGGCGTGGCTGCGCGCGGCGCTCGAGGACGATCTCGCCGGCGTCGTGTACTTCGGTCAGAACATCTCCGCCGAGCTTCCGGCGCTCAGCGCCCAGATCCGTGCGGCCAACCCGCGCGCGCTGATCGGCATCGATGAGGAGGGCGGCAGCGTCACCCGACTCGAGGTCGGCACCGGCTCGACGCTGCCCGGAGCCGCGCAGCTCGGCATCGTCGACGACCTCGCCGCGACCGAGTCCACCGGAGCAGAGCTCGCCCGCCGTGCACGGGCGGCCGGCATCAACGTCGTACTCGGGCCCGTCGCCGACGTGAACACCGACCCGCGCAATCCGGTGATCGGCGTTCGTTCGTTCGGGGCGGACGCCGCGCTCGTCTCGCGCCACGTCGTGGCCACGGTAGAGGGCTTGCAGCACGGGGGAGTGGCCGCGTGCGTCAAGCATTTCCCCGGTCACGGCGACACGCATCTCGACTCGCACCATGCGCTGCCCGTGATCACGCTGGATCCCGCCGAGATCGAGGACGTGCACCTCGAGCCGTTCCGCGCTGCGATCGCCGCAGGCGTGGACTCGATCATGACCGCGCACATCGTCGTCCCCGCATGGGGAGAGCGACCGGCGACGCTGAACCCCGCAGTGCTGGGACGCCTGCGTGAGATGGGATTCGAGGGTGTGATCATCACCGACGCGCTCGACATGGCAGCAGTTCGCGAGTCGGTCGGCATCGGTGGCGGGGCGGTGCAGGCTTTGGCCGCCGGCGCCGATCTGCTGTGCATCGGCAACCCGACCAACCCGGGCTCTGCTGCCCATGCCGATCAGGACGAGCGCGACTATCTCTCGGCACGCGAGGCGATCGTCGCCGCGCTGCGCGACGGCACTCTGCCGCGCGAGCGCGTCGAGCAGGCACGCGATCGGGTGCGGATGCTGGCGACGAAGGTCGCAGGAACCGTCGCGGAGGCGCCGGACCGGGCGCCATATGACGCCGCGGAGATCGTGCGGCGTGGATTGCGCGTCACGGTTGCGACAGACGCGACGGCGGATGCCGCGGCATCCGCTCTTTCCGTCATCGACGCCCGCCGGCGCTCGACGCTCGCGGTCGACAGCGCCGCGTCGTACGTCGCCGAGAGTCTCGCGGAAGGCGGCTTCCGCGTGCGGCTGGACGTCGACCGCGCGACGGACGAGGAACGGGATGCTGCGCTGAACGCTGCCATCGCGGCTGAAGGGCGCGTCGTCCTGCTGATCGACCGACCCGACGTCGCCGACGCGCAGCGGGCGCTCGTGGAGCTCGCGGCAAGCCGTGATCCGGACGCCGTCGTCGTCAACGTGGGCCTGCCGGCCCGGCATCCGCTGCCTCTTCCGATCGTCGAAGTCTCGGCGGCCAGCCGCGTCGGTGCCGAGGCCGCTCGCGACCTGCTGCTCGGGCGCTGACGCGCAACACGCCGCAGGAGGTGGCGCGAATGGCCGCGTCAACCGAGCTCGGGCGACCATAAGCGACACCTCCAGAGCGACCACTTTGTGGGAGGTGGCGCGAATGGCCGCGTCAACCGAGCTCGGGCGACCATAAGCGACACCTCCCGAACGACTGAAGACGCGCCAGAGCGCCTCAGTTCAGGTTGCCCGCAGAGCAGGTGTCCTGCCCGACGTTCGTCCCGGAGAGCTCGGGAGGCAGCGTCGCCCGGTCGTCCGGCGCTGCCGGGTCCTCGGGGGCGGCGGTTTCCTCAGGTGCGGGCTCGTTCGTCGGGGTCACTTCCTCCACGCCGCCGTTGGGGCTCGCGCCGCCGGTGAGCTCGAGGGACTGATTCGCGGCGAGAGCATCCCACAGTGCGGTGGCGGCGTCGTAGTCCGGCACGACCTTGTTGGGATCGGACGGATCGGTGAAGCTCGGATACTGCACGAACACGAAGTCGTCGAACGGCACGTCCTTCACCGCGAGGGCGAGTTGGCCGAGCGTCAGAGGGTTGGAGAGCGTGTCGCTGGGCACGATGTTCTCCGCCACGGTGTTCGCCAGGCGCAGCACCTTCGACGGGTCGCTGAGCACCTCGTCGCTGAGGATCTTCTTCGCCAGGCGCGACATGTACTGCTGCTGGTTCGAGATGCGCGCGAGGTCGCTCCCATCGCCCACACCGTGGCGTGTGCGCAGGAACTGCAGCGCCTCGAGGCCCTGCACGTTGCGGGTGCCGGCCGGCCAGTCGATGCCGGTCTGGGTGTCGCTGATCCCCGGCTCGGCGATGCACACCTCGACGCCGCCGATCGCGTCGGTCATCTGGATCACGCCGTCGAAGCTCAGCTTCGCGGCGAAGCCGATCGGAACGTCGGTGAGCTCGGTGATGGTCTGCGCGACGCACGACAGCCCGGCATGCTCGTACACGCTGTTGAGCGACTGCGTTCCCTGCGCGGATGCCTCGGAGCCGTCCTCGCGCGTGCACTCGGGCACCTCGACCATCAGGTCGCGAGGGAACGACACGACCGTCACCCGCCGAGGGTTCTCAGACACGTGCACGAGCAGATTCGCGTCGTTCAGGATGCCGGCGTCGCTCTCCTCGCAGCGCTCGCCGAGCCACTGCTCGGAGATCGGGCCGCACTCGTCCGTTCCGAGCACGAGCACATCGAATGCACCGGGATACTCGCCGAGGGCGGGCGGCGCGATCTCGGGAGCGCCCTCGAGGCCGACGGAATCCGCCGTCGCTCGCGTGGCGAGGTCGATCGCGATGAACGCTCCGACGCCGATCGCCGCGACCAGCACGGCGGCGAGCGCAGCGCCCAGCAGCTTCAGGCCGGTCGATGTCCGGGTCGGCGACGGCAGCGTCGCATGGCGAGCGACCGTCGAGCGGTGGAGTGCATCAGGCACCTTCTTCATCCGTGGTCCTCCGATCCTGCCTGACGGTAACACGGGGCTGTTACGCAGCTGATACCGGATCGCAACATGGATGCGTTTGGATTCCAAGAGCGCGCTGGGTAACGTCGATGCATCACGTGTATCGCGGCAACGACGCCTCGGCACGCGCAATGAAGCGCCCCAACAGGGAAGGTACACAGCATGCACCACACATCCATGCGTCGACGAGGGCTGATCGCCGTCACCGGCACCGCGATCGCAGCGATGCTGCTCGCGGGTTGCGTCGCCAGCGATCGCGGCGATGACTCAGGAGATGCAGAGGGCGACGTCGACAGCACGTTCGTCTTCGCAGCATCCTCCGACCCGGCCAGCCTCGACCCCGCGTTCGCTCAAGACGGCGAGACCTTCCGCGTCTCGCGCCAGATCTTCGAGGGTCTCGTCGGCACCGAGCCCGGCACGGCGGACCCCGCACCGCTGCTCGCCGAGTCGTGGGAGCCGTCCGAGGACAACCTCTCCTACACCTTCACGCTGAAGGAGGACGTCACGTTCCAGGACGGCACTCCGTTCAACGCCGAAGCCGTCTGCGTCAACTTCGACCGCTGGTACAACTGGACCGGCCTCGCAGCATCCGAGGCCTTCGGCTACTACTACAACAAGCTGTTCCACGGCTACGCATCCAACCCCGCCGACGCGGTGTACAAGTCCTGCACGCCCGACGGCGACTACAGCGTCACGGTCGAGCTGAACAAGCCGTTCGCCGGATTCATCCCGGCACTGTCGCTGCCGGCATTCGCCATGCAGAGCCCGGCGGCCATGCAGGAATTCGCGGCTGACGAGGTCGGCGGCTCGGCCGAAGCCCCTGCTCTTTCCGAGTACGCCATGGGGCACCCGGTCGGCACCGGGCCGTTCCAGTTCGAGGAGTGGGCACCCGGCGAGCAGGTCACGCTGAAGTCCTACCCCGACTACTGGGGTGAGAAGGGCCAGATCGAGGAGATCATCTTCCGCACGATCGACGACCCGACCGCGCGTCGCCAGTCCCTCGAGGCCGGCGACATCGACGGCTACGACCTGGTCGGCCCCGCCGACACGGCCGCGCTCGAAGAAGACGGCTTCACCATGGTTCCGCGTCCGCCGTTCACGATCCTGTACCTGGCGTTCAACCAGCAGATCCCTGAGCTTCAGGACCCGAAGGTGCGCGAGGCGCTGTCGTACGCGATCGACAAGGATGCGCTGATCAGCCAGGTGCTGCCAGAGGGCACGCAGAAGGCGACGCAGTTCATCCCCGAGGTCGTCAACGGCTACAACGAGGACGTCACGACCTACGAGTACGACGTCGACAAGGCGAAGGCTCTGCTGGCCGAGGCCGGCTACGACGAGTCCAACCCGCTGAAGCTCGACTTCAACTACCCGGTCAACGTCTCGCGTCCGTACATGCCGGACCCCGAGCAGATCTTCACCGTGCTGTCGTCGCAGCTCGCCGAAGCCGGTGTGGAGACCACCCCGGTCTCGGAGGAGTGGGTCGAATACCTCGACCGCACTACCGGCACGTCGAACCACGGCATCCACCTGCTCGGCTGGACCGGCGACTACAACGACACCGACAACTTCGTCGGCGTCTTCTTCGGTGCGCAGAGCTCGGAGTGGGGCTTCGACAACCCGGAGCTGTTCTCGGCACTGGCCGAGGCACGTGGTGTCGCCGATCTCGATGAGCAGACTCCGCTGTACGAGGACATCAACGAGATGGTCGCCGAGTTCATCCCCGGCGTCCCGCTCGCACACCCCGCTCCCACCCTGGCCTTCGACTCGCGGGTCGAGAGCTACCCTGCCAGCCCGGTGAACGACGAGGTCTTCACGGACATCGTCCTCACCAAGTAAGGGTTCACGCGGCGTCACCCCGCCCCTGCACGGGGGTGGGGTGCCGCCGCACCTGAAATCGCTGGGAGTACTTCTTGCTGCGCACCATCGGCAGGCGACTGCTGTTCCTCATCCCCACCCTGTTCGGTCTGAGCATCCTGCTCTTCGCCTGGGTCAGGGCCCTCCCCGGCGGGCCGGCCGTGGCGCTTCTCGGAGAGAAGGCCACGCCCGACGCGATCGAACGGGTCAACGAGCTCTACGGATTCGACAAGCCCCTCATCGAGCAGTACTTCGTCTGGATCGGACGACTGCTGCAGGGCGACTTCGGCACATCCATCCAGACCAACCGCCCGGTGCTGGAGGAGTTCTTCCGGCGCTTCCCCGCGACGATTGAGCTGTCGATCGCAGCGCTGATCATCGCGATCGGCGTCGGCATACCCCTCGGCTATTGGGCCGCACGGCGGCACGGAAAGTTCAGCGATCACGCCGCGGTCGTGCTGAGCCTGGTCGGCATCACGATCCCGGTGTTCTTCCTGGCGTTCATCCTGAAGTACATCTTCGCGGTGCAGCTCGGCTGGCTTCCGGCCGACGGCAGGCAGAGCCCGAGGATCGACGCCACCCACCCCACGGGGTTCTACGTGTGGGACGGAATCATCACGGGCGAGTTCGACGCGTCATGGGATGCGATCCTGCACCTCATCCTCCCCGCGCTCGCGCTCGGCACCATCCCGCTCGCGATCATCGTGCGCATCACGAGGGCCAGCGTCCTCGAAGTGCAGAACGCCGACTACGTGCGCACCGGCCGGGCGAAGGGAGTCGCCAATTCGACGCTGCGGGGACGGTTCATCCTCCGCAACGCCCTGCTCCCCGTCGTCACCACGATCGGTCTGCAGACCGGTCTGCTGATCTCCGGAGCGGTGCTGACAGAGACCGTGTTCGCCTATCCGGGAATCGGATCGTTCCTGGCCAGGGCGATCTTCACGCGTGACTTCCCCGTGCTGCAGGGCTTCATCATCTTCATCGCGATCGCGTACGCGCTGATCAACCTCGCGGTGGATGTCTCCTACAGCCTGATCGACCCGAGAGTGAGGGTCCAATGAGCATTCCCCTTCCCCCCGCGCAGGGCGGCGAGATCATCGACACGGTCTCGCTCGCTCAGACCGATCTGAAGGATTCCGGCGGCGGCTTCTGGCAAGACGTCTTCCGGCGTCTCCGCCACAGCCCGACGGCGTGGACGGGCGCCGTGATCGTGCTGCTGTTCCTGCTCGTCGCGGCGCTCGCGCCGATCCTCGCGCCGTACCCAGAGACTGCGCTGCCCGGCGCGAAGTTCATCACGCCGACGCACATCCCCGGACCTGGGGAGCTCCCGGAGTTCCCGCTCGGACTCGACCGCTTCGGCGGAGACGTGCTGTCCAAGCTCATCTGGGGCGCACAGGCCTCTCTCATGGTCGGCGTCATCTCGACCGCGATGGGTCTGGTCGGCGGCATGATCCTCGGGCTGGTCGCCGGCACGTTCGGCGGCTGGGTCGACACGGTCATCATGCGCATCGTCGACATCATCCTGTCGGTGCCGAACCTGCTGCTCGCGGTCTCGATCGCAGCGATCCTCGGTCAGACGCCGTATGCGGTGATGATCGCGATCGGGGCGTCGCAGGTGCCGATCTTCGCGCGCCTGCTTCGCGCGTCGATGCTGCAGCAGCGCTCGAGCGACTACGTGCTCTCGGCGCAGACGCTCGGCCTCGGCCGTGGACGCATCACGATGTCGCACGTGCTGCCCAACGCGATAGGGCCGGTCATCGTGCAGGGCACGCTGACGCTGGCCACCGCTGTGATCGATGCGGCAGCGCTCTCCTTCCTCGGTCTCGGCGGCGGACGCCCCGAGACGGCCGAGTGGGGGCGGATGCTGACATACGCGCAGAGCGAGCTCGCGATCGCACCGTGGCTGGCGTTCTTCCCCGGCATCTGCATCGCGGTCACCGCGCTCGGCTTCACACTGTTCGGCGAATCGCTGCGAGAGTCGATGGACCCGAGGACGAGGGCGCGCTGAGATGGCTACCACTGACATCACCAAGGAACCGCACATGGGCACTCCGCTGCTTTCGGTCGAGGGCCTCGCCGTCGACTTCAACACCACCGACGGGGTCGTGCACGCCGTCGAGGGTGTCGACCTCGAGATCTCCGAAGGCGAGACCGTCGCGATCGTGGGGGAGTCCGGATCGGGCAAGTCCACGACGGCGATGGCCATCATCGGGCTCCTCGCCGGTGGCGGTCGCATCGCCGCAGGCAGCATCCGCCTCGACGGTCGTGAGATCTCGAAGGCGCCCGAGCACGAGATGCGTGCGATCCGCGGACGCCACATCGGCCTTGTGCCGCAGGACCCGATGTCGAACCTCAACCCGGTCGCGAAGATCGGGACGCAGGTCGCCGAGACCCTGCTCGCACACGGGCTCGCGAACCGGCAGAACGTCTCGGCGAAGGTCGTCGAGGCTCTCGAGGCCGCGGGCCTTCCCGACGCCGCGAAGCGCGCCAAGCAGTATCCGCACGAGTTCTCCGGCGGCATGCGGCAGCGTGCGCTGATCGCGATCGGTCTCGCCTGCAAGCCTCGGCTGCTGATCGCGGACGAGCCGACCAGCGCGCTGGATGTCACGGTGCAGCAGACGATCCTCGATCAGATCGGCGCGATGACCCGCGAGCTCGGCACGGCCGTGCTGCTGATCACGCACGACCTTGGTCTCGCCGCCGAACGCGCTGAGCGCGTGATCGTGATGCACCGCGGCAAGGTCGTCGAACAGGGCGCTGCGAAGCAGATCCTCGAGGACCCCCAGCATCCGTACACGCAGTCCCTCGTCGCTGCTGCTCCCTCCGTCGCGATCGCGCGCCTGCGCCCCGAGGCCTTCTCCGCTCCAAAGGATGGTGAGCCCTCGCGGGCCGACGGCACACCTTCGCGGGGGGATTCCGGTGACGGGTCGTTGAGCGAGCGGAGCGAGCGCCGTACTGAGCGAGCGAAGCGAGTCGAAGTGACGAAACGGGTTGAGCGAGCGCAGCGAGACGAAACCGCAACGCCTGACGGCGCAGCATCCGAGCCCTCAGCATCCGCCACCGACAACATCGTCGAGTTCGAGAACCTCACGAAGGTCTACCCGGTGCGCGGCCGTGGCGAGGACTTCGTCGCGGTGAAGGATGTGTCGCTCGTGATCCCGCGCGGCGAGACCGTCGCGATCGTGGGGGAGTCCGGCTCGGGCAAGACCACCACCGCGCGGATGCTGCTGAAGGTGATCGAGCCGACCAGCGGACTGATCAGGTTCGAGGGCAAGGACATCTCGACCCTCAGCCGCGCGGAGACGCGCGATTTCCGTCAGCGCGTGCAACCGATCTTCCAGGATCCGTACTCGAGCCTGAATCCGATGTTCACGATCGAGAGGCTGATCGCCGAGCCGCTGGAGTTCTACCGGCGGGGCAGCAGCGCCGATCGCCGGAAGCGCGTGCGGCAGTTGCTCGATGACGTCGCGCTGCCGCAGTCGATGCTGCGCCGGTATCCGTCCGAACTGTCCGGCGGTCAGCGTCAGCGCGTCGCGATCGCCAGGGCGCTGGCGCTCTCGCCGGACCTGATCGTGTGCGATGAGCCGGTCTCGGCGCTCGACGTGCTGGTGCAGGATCAGATCCTGCGGCTGCTGGGCGACCTGCAGCGCGAGTACGGGCTGAGCTACCTCTTCATCTCGCACGACCTCGCGGTCGTGCGACTGATCAGCGACTACGTCTGCGTGATGAAGGACGGCGTTCTCGTGGAGGCGGCGACGAGCGAGGAGATCTTCACGAATCCGCGCGACCCCTACACGCGTCGCCTGCTGGCCTCGATCCCCGGCAACGAACTGAACATCGCCTGAGGCTGCTTTTACCGCAGGTTTCAAGATTGGTCAAGGACTCTACTTGCCATGTCGTGAAATCGGACGTATAGTTGTTCTTTGCGCCTCGGTTCTCCCTGCCCTCATATGGTGGTCGGTAGATGTTGAGCAACAGAGTGCGCACTCCACCTGACGACAAAGGAATCGAGAAGCCCTGCGGGGCTCACGGAGGTTATTCCCTTGGCTGCTGCTCGCAACGCATCCACATCCACCACCAACAAGAACGGACGCGGAGCTTCCCGTCTTTCGTTCGCCAAGATCTCCGACACGCTGACGGTCCCTGACCTTCTCGCGCTGCAGACGGAGTCCTTCGACTGGCTCGTCGGCAACGACGCCTGGAAGGCTCGTGTCGCAGAAGGCAAGAAGGCCGGTCGCAAGGATCTCAACGAGTTCAGCGGTCTGGAGGAGATCTTCGAGGAGATCTCTCCGATCGAAGATCTCAGCGAGACGATGCAGCTGAGCTTCACGAACCCGTACCTCGAGCCTGAGAAGTACTCGATCGACGAGTGCAAGGAGCGTGGCAAGACCTACGCGGCCCCGCTCTACGTCGAGGCCGAGTTCATGAACCACCAGACCGGTGAGATCAAGACTCAGACCGTCTTCATGGGCGACTTCCCGCTGCAGACCAGCCGCGGAACCTTCATCATCAACGGCACCGAGCGTGTCGTCGTCTCTCAGCTGGTGCGCTCGCCGGGTGTCTACTTCGACAAGAGCCCCGACAAGACCTCCGACAAGGACATCGTCTCCGCCCGTGTCATCCCGAGCCGCGGTGCATGGCTCGAGTTCGAGATCGACAAGCGCGACCAGGTCGGCGTGCGCATCGACCGCAAGCGCAAGCAGTCCGTCACCGTCTTCCTCAAGGCGCTGGGTATGACCAGCGAGGAGATCCTCGTCGAGTTCGCCGGGTACCCCTCCATCGAGGAGACCCTGGCGAAGGACACCATCCTCACCAAGGAAGACGCGCTGCGCGACATCTACCGCAAGCTCCGTCCGGGCGAGCAGGTCGCCGCCGAGGCTGCCCGCGCGCTGCTGGACAACTTCTACTTCAACGCGAAGCGCTATGACCTCGCGAAGGTCGGTCGCTACAAGATCAACCAGAAGCTGGGCCTGAACCAGCCGCTGGACTCGTCGGTGCTGACCGTCGAGGACATCGTCGCGACCATCAAGTACCTCGTGCGTCTGCACCGTGGCGACGAGACCTTCGAGGGTCTCCGCAGCGGCAAGAAGGCCGAGATCCGCATGTCGACCGATGACATCGACAACTTCGGCAACCGTCGCATCCGCGCCGTCGGCGAGCTCATCCAGAACCAGGTCCGCACGGGTCTTTCCCGTATGGAGCGCGTCGTCCGCGAGCGCATGACCACGCAGGACATCGAGGCGATCACGCCGCAGACCCTGATCAACGTGCGCCCCGTCGTCGCCGCGATCAAGGAGTTCTTCGGAACGTCGCAGCTGTCGCAGTTCATGGACCAGAACAACCCGCTCGCGGGTCTGACCCACAAGCGTCGCCTGTCGGCGCTGGGCCCTGGTGGTCTGTCCCGTGACCGCGCAGGTGTCGAGGTCCGTGACGTTCACCCGTCGCACTACGGCCGCATGTGCCCGATCGAGACCCCTGAAGGCCCGAACATCGGTCTGATCGGCTCGCTCGCCACGTTCGCGCGCATCAACTCCTTCGGTTTCATCGAGACCCCGTACCGTCGCGTCGTCGACGGCCAGGTCACGGATGACATCGACTACCTGACCGCCTCCGAGGAGAACGACTTCATCGTCGCTCAGGCCAACGCGCCGCTCAAGGCCGACGGCCACTTCCGCGAAGAGCGCGTCCTGGCCCGCCGCCCCGGTGGCGAGGTCGACCTGTTCGCGCCGACGGAGATCGGCTACATGGACGTCTCGCCGCGCCAGATGGTGTCGGTCGCGACCTCGCTCGTGCCGTTCCTCGAGCACGATGACGCTCAGCGCGCGCTCATGGGCGCCAACATGCAGCGTCAGGCTGTGCCGCTGCTGCGCAGCGACTCGCCGCTGGTCGGAACCGGTATGGAGGGCTACGCGGCCATCGACGCCGGCGACGTCATCAGCGCCGACAAGGCCGGTGTGGTCATCGAGGTCTCCGCAGACCGCGTCGTGCTCCAGCTCGATGAGGGCGGCACCAAGGAGTACTACCTCCGCAAGTTCGACCGCTCCAACCAGGGCACCTCCTACAACCAGAAGGTTCTCGTGTCGGCCGGCGAGCGTGTCGAGGTCAACGAGGTCATCGCTGATGGCCCCGCCACCCAGAACGGTGAGCTCGCGCTCGGCAAGAACCTGCTGGTCGCGTTCATGACGTGGGAGGGCTACAACTTCGAGGATGCGATCATCCTCAGCCAGGACCTCGTGAAGGACGACACCCTCTCCTCGATTCACATCGAGGAGTACGAGGTCGATTCCCGCGACACGAAGCTCGGCAAGGAGGAGATCACCCGTGACCTCCCCAACGTCAGCCCTGAGCTGCTGAAGGACCTCGACGAGCGCGGCATCATCCGCATCGGCGCCGAGGTCCGCCCCGGCGACATCCTCGTCGGCAAGGTCACGCCGAAGGGCGAGACCGAGCTGTCAGCCGAGGAGCGCCTGCTCCGCGCGATCTTCAACGAGAAGAGCCGCGAAGTCCGTGACACCTCGCTGAAGGTGCCCCACGGCGAGCAGGGCACGATCATCGCCGTCAAGGAGTTCAACGCCGAAGACGGTGACGACGAGCTCGGCTCCGGCGTCAACCGCCGCGTCGTGGTCTACATCGCCCAGAAGCGCAAGATCACCGAGGGCGACAAGCTCGCCGGCCGCCACGGCAACAAGGGCGTCATCGCCAAGATCCTGCCGATCGAGGACATGCCGTTCCTTCCGGACGGCACCCCGGTCGACATCGTCCTGAACCCGCTCGGCATCCCCGGTCGAATGAACTTCGGCCAGGTTCTGGAGACCCACCTCGGGTGGATCGCCAAGCAGGGCTGGAAGGTCGAGGGCAAGCCGGAGTGGGCGGCGAACCTGCCGAAGGACGCGTTCGAGGCTGCCCCGGGCACCAAGGTCGCGACCCCGGTGTTCGACGGTGCGGAAGAGCAGGAGATCGCAGGTCTCCTCGATTCGACGCTGCCGACGCGCGACGGTGACCGCCTGATCGACTCGACCGGAAAGACGCAGCTGTTCGACGGTCGCTCCGGTGAGCCGTTCCCGGCGCCGATCTCGGTGGGCTACATGTACATCCTGAAGCTGCACCACCTGGTCGACGACAAGATCCACGCGCGTTCGACGGGTCCGTACTCGATGATCACCCAGCAGCCGCTCGGTGGTAAGGCGCAGTTCGGTGGACAGCGCTTCGGTGAGATGGAGGTGTGGGCGCTTGAGGCTTATGGCGCCGCATACGCCCTCCAGGAACTCCTCACGATCAAGTCCGACGACATCCTCGGCCGCGTCAAGGTCTACGAGGCGATCGTCAAGGGCGAGAACATCCAGGAGCCCGGCATCCCCGAGTCGTTCAAGGTGCTCATGAAGGAGATGCAGTCGCTCTGCCTGAACGTCGAGGTCCTCTCGGCTGACGGTACGACGGTCAACCTCCGCGACACCGACGACGAGGCATTCCGCGCAGCGGAGGAGCTCGGTATCAACATCTCCAGCCGATTCGAGTCCGCCTCGATCGACGAGATCTGATCCGGCCGATAACGAATTCTTATTGAGACACAGGAGAACTAGTGCTCGAGTCAAACACCTTCGATGAGCTTCGCATCGGCCTGGCCACCGCTGACGACATCCGCGGTTGGTCATACGGTGAGGTCAAGAAGCCCGAAACCATCAACTACCGCACGCTCAAGCCCGAGAAGGACGGTCTCTTCGGAGAGCAGATCTTCGGACCGTCCCGCGACTGGGAGTGCGCCTGCGGTAAGTACAAGCGCGTCCGCTTCAAGGGCATCGTGTGCGAGCGCTGCGGCGTGGAGGTCACCAAGAGCTCCGTCCGTCGTGAGCGCATGGGCCACATCGAGCTCGCCGCGCCCGTCACCCACATCTGGTACTTCAAGGGCGTCCCGTCGCGCCTCGGATACCTGCTGGATATGGCTCCGAAGGACCTCGAGAAGGTCATCTACTTCGCTGCCTACATGGTCATCTCGGTCGATGAGGATGCTCGTCACCGCGACCTGGCCACGCAGGAGAACAACATCCGCCTCGAGCTGAAGACGCTCGGGGATCGTCGCGACTCGAAGATCGCGGAGCGCCTGTCGCGTCTGGAAGAGGACCTCGCAGCCCTTGAGGCTGAGGGTGCCAAGGCCGATGCGAAGAAGAAGGTCAAGGACGCCGCCGAGAAGGAGATGACTCTCCTCCGCAAGGGCCACGACGAGCAGATCGCCAAGCTCGAGCGCGTGTGGGAAGACTTCCGCACGCTTCAGGTCGGCGCGCTTCGTCCTGAGGACGACGTGTTCCACGAGCTGCAGGACCGCTTCGGTCAGTACTTCGAGGCCCACATGGGTGCGGAGTCGATCCAGCGTCGCCTGGCAGCGTTCGACCTGAAGACCGAGGCGGAGAACCTGCGTCTGCAGATCTCCGAGGGCAAGGGCCAGCGCAAGATCCGTGCGATCAAGCGTCTGAAGGTCGTCAGCTCGTTCCTGGAGACCGGCATGAGCCCGGCATCCATGGTTCTCGACGTCGTTCCGGTCATCCCGCCGGAGCTGCGCCCGATGGTGCAGCTCGACGGTGGCCGCTTCGCCACTTCCGACCTCAACGACCTCTACCGTCGTGTGATCAACCGCAACAACCGTCTTCGTCGTCTGATCGACCTCGGTGCCCCCGAGATCATCGTCAACAACGAGAAGCGCATGCTGCAGGAGGCCGTCGACGCACTGTTCGACAACGGCCGCCGTGGTCGCCCCGTCACCGGTACCGGCAACCGTGCTCTCAAGTCCCTCAGCGACATGCTGAAGGGCAAGCAGGGTCGTTTCCGCCAGAACCTGCTCGGAAAGCGCGTCGACTACTCGGGCCGTTCGGTCATCGTGGTCGGCCCGCAGCTGCAGCTGCACCAGTGCGGTCTTCCCAAGACGATGGCGATCGAGCTGTTCAAGCCGTTCGTGATCAAGCGCCTGATCGACCTCGGTCACTCGCAGAACATCAAGGCCGCCAAGCGTTCCGTCGAGCGCATGCGTCCCGAGGTCTGGGACGTGCTCGAGGAGATCATCCGCGAGCGTCCGGTGCTGCTCAACCGTGCACCCACGCTTCACCGCCTCGGCATCCAGGCCTTCGAGCCTCAGCTCGTCGAGGGCAAGGCCATCCAGCTTCACCCGCTCGTGTGTGCCGCGTTCAACGCGGACTTCGACGGTGACCAGATGGCTGTGCACCTGCCGCTGTCGGTCGAGGCTCAGGCCGAGGCCCGCGTGCTGATGCTCGCGTCGAACAACATCCTGAAGCCGTCTGACGGTCGTCCGGTCACCCTGCCTTCGCAGGACATGATCATCGGCCTGCACCACCTCACGGTGGTCAAGGCCGGCGCGAAGGGTGAGGGCCGTGCATTCGGCTCCGTGTCCGAGGCGATCCTCGCCAAGGACGAGGGCACCCTCGACCTGCAGGCGAAGGTCCGCATCCGCATCCCGGGTCTGACCTTCCTCGAGGGCGAAGCACCTGAGGGCTACGAGCGTCACCACCTGGTCGACGCCTCGCTCGGACAGGCGATCTTCAACGCCACGCTGCCGAAGGGCTACCCCTTCGTCCGCGAGCCTGCCGACAAGGGCAAGCTGTCGCAGATCGTCAACAAGCTGGCCGAGGAGTACCCCAAGGTCGAGACGGCGGCGACGCTGGACCGCATCAAGGATGCCGGCTTCTACTGGGCCACGCGCTCCGGTGTGACGGTTGCGCTGAGCGATGTGCTCACGCCTCCGAACAAGAAGGAGATCGTCGCCAAGCACGAGAAGCTCGCCGCGAAGGTCCAGTCCCAGTACGAGAAGGGTCTCACCACCGACGCCGAGCGTCGTCAGGAGCTAATCAAGATCTGGACCGAGGCAACCGACGAGGTTCAGGTCGCGATGCGCGAGAACTTCCCTGAGGACAACACCATCAACCGCATGGTGTCCTCCGGTGCTCGTGGTAACTGGCTGCAGATCCGCAACATCGCGGGTATGCGTGGTCTGGTGAACAACCCCAAGGGTGAGATCATCCCGCGTCCGATCATCTCCTCGTACCGCGAGGGTCTGTCGGTGGCGGAGTACTTCATCGCGACGCACGGTACCCGTAAGGGTCTGGCTGACACCGCTCTGCGTACCGCCGACTCGGGTTACCTGACCCGTCGTCTGGTGGATGTCTCGCAGGACGTCATCATCCGCGAAGAGGACTGCGGCACGTCGAAGGGCCTCGAGCTCCCGATCGCCGCTCCGAACTCGCAGGGTGAGCTCGTGCGCGATGCGAACGTCGAGAACTCGGTGTTCGCTCGTACGCTTGCCGCCGACGTGATCGACAGCAAGGGCGAGGTCCTCGCCTCTGCCGGCGACGACGTCGGAGACGTTCTGATCGACAAGCTCGTCGAGCTCGGCGTCGACTCCATCAAGGTGCGCTCCGTGCTGACCTGCGACTCGGCTGTCGGCGTCTGCGCGCAGTGCTACGGCCGTTCGCTGGCGACGGGTAAGACCGTCGACATCGGCGAGGCCGTCGGCATCATCGCGGCGCAGTCGATCGGTGAGCCCGGTACCCAGCTGACGATGCGTACGTTCCACACCGGTGGTTCTGCATCGGCGGACGACATCACCCAGGGTCTGCCCCGTGTGCAGGAGCTCTTCGAGGCTCGTACGCCGAAGGGTGCATCGCCGATCGCCGAGGCCGATGGCCGCATCACGATCGACGAGACCGACAAGGCCAAGAAGGTCATCCTCACGCCAGACAACGGCGATGAAGAGGTTGTCTACCCGGTGCTGAAGCGTGCGACGCTTCTCGTCGAGGACGGCCAGCACGTCACGGTCGGTCAGCCGATCCTGGTGGGAACGCTCGACCCCAAGGAGGTCATGCGTGTCATGGGTGCCCGCGAGGTTCAGCGTTACCTCGTCGGCGGCGTGCAGGGCGTGTACCGCTCGCAGGGTGTGCCGATCCACGACAAGCACATCGAGGTCATCGTTCGTCAGATGCTCCGCAAGGTCACGGTCGTCGATCACGCCGACACGAACCTGCTCCCGGGTGAGATGGTCGACCTCAAGCGTTACCAGGCGATCAACCGCGAGACGGTCGCCGAGGGCAAGCGTCCGGCATCCGGCCGTTCGGAGCTGATGGGTATCACGAAGGCGTCGCTTGCGACCGAGTCGTGGCTGTCGGCTGCGTCGTTCCAGGAGACGACCCGCGTGCTCACCGAGGCTGCCATGCAGGGCAAGCGCGACCCGCTGGTCGGTCTCAAGGAGAACGTCATCATCGGTAAGCTCATCCCCGCTGGAACGGGCCTCGCGAAGTACCGCGACGTCACCGTCGAGGCGACTGAGGAAGCCAAGAGCGAGCGCTACCCGAACCGGATCTTCGCATCCGACGGCGCGTACGCCGAGGGCGACTTCGGTTACGTCGACTTCGACGCGTTCTCAACGGATGACGTGACGCCCGGTACCTACAACTGAGTGTTCTAGTCCACTGAAGAAGGTCCCAGGGTTCGCCCTGGGACCTTCTTCGTGCGTGGGGGCGGCGGTGGCGGCCCGCCCATGCTCGGGAGGTGGCGCTTGGTGCCGTGTAGTGGTGGTTTGAGCGGCACTATGCGACACCTGGTGGAGCGGTGCGTGGGGCGCCCGTGCGGGAGGTGGCGCTTGGTGCCGTGCGGCGGGCGTTGAGGCGGCACAAAGCGACACCTGCCCACCGAGGCGCGCGGCGGCGCGGCCCCGGGCGATGCGCCAGAATGGCAGGATGCAGCAGAACGCTCCCGCCGCCGTCGTCATCGGCGATGCACTGATCGATGAGATCCACGACAGCGGCGGCGTGCGCGAACTGGTCGGTGGCGCCGCACTGAACGTCGCCGTCGGACTCCGCCGGCTCGGCGTGCCCACGACGCTCATCGCGATGGTCGGCGATGACGAGGCGGGCGCCCACATCCGTGAATACCTTGCCGACCACGACGTGGGCCTGATCTCCAGTGACGCTCCGCTCGGCTCGTCGCGCGCGGTCGTGCAGCGCGATGCCGGCGGCGAGCCGACGTACGTCTTCAACGAGGCCGCTCAGCGGCGCAGCATCCGTTACGGCGACGAGGCGCGCACGGCGCTCGCGGACGCCGATCTCGCCGTGATCAGCTGCTTCCCGTTCGATGTGCCCGCCGAGGTGGATGCTGTCGCCGCTGCCCTCGAGGGCGTCAGGGTGGCGATCGATCCGAATCCGCGCACCGGCATGCTCAGCGACCGTGAGGAGTTCGTGCGCGGGTTCGAGCGGCTCGTCGCAGGTGCCGCGATAGTGAAGGTCGGAGCGGACGACGCGGCGCTGCTGTACGACGGGGATCTCGACGCGCTGCGCGCGCGGCTGCGGTCGTCGGGCGCCGACGCCGTGCTGGCGACGGCCGGCAAAGATGGTGCGATCCTCGAGGCGGATGCCGGCATCCTCACCGCTCCGATCGCGACCCTTCCCGGGCCAGTGATCGACACGGTCGGGGCGGGGGACGCAACGCTCTCCGCCGTGGCGGAGGGGCTGATCGGGGCGCGTCCGGAGGCCGCAGAGGACTGGCAGAAGCTGCTCGATCGAGCGATGGATGTCGCCGCCGCAACGTGCCGCGCGGAGGGTGGGCTGCTGCGCACGCCGGAGTCGCTCGAGGACGGCGAACGCGGGGTCCGCGGCAGCTGACCTGCCGATTTCTTACACCCGCTTCCGGCGGGTATGCTTGATTCTCGCGCCCCCGGTTGGCTGTACAAGCTGGACGGGTGTGCACTTGGCGAGTTACCCAAGCGGCCAAAGGGATCTGACTGTAAATCAGACTGCATCGCATTCGGGGGTTCGAATCCCTCACTCGCCACAGAACGAACGAAGGCCTCCGCGCAGCGGGGGCCTTCAGTCGTTCATCGAGCAAAGCAGACCAATGAGGGTATTCTCGACAGATCCCCGAACTCGAGCATCGAGAGGGAACGCATGAGGATCACACCCGACATCATCACCGAGCTTCAGTCGGACGAGGTGTTCGTGTTCGGCTCGAACGCTGAAGGACTCCATGGCGGCGGCGCTGCGAGGATCGCGCACGAGCGGTTCGGAGCAGCGTGGGGCGAAGGTCACGGCCATCACGGCCAGACCTATGCCATCGATACGATGAGCGGCCTGGACATTCTCGTGGCCGAGGCGCGCGCCTTCATCGACTACGCCGACGCACACCCCGAGCTGACGTTCCTGCTCACTCCGGTCGGCTGCGGCATCGCCGGGTACACGCCCGAGCAGGTTGCTCCCGCGTTCGTCGGAGCGCCGGAGAACGTGACCGCGCCCAAGCCGTTCCTGCCTTATCTGCGGTAGTCCACCGGCGTTCTGGCGTAGTCCACCGGACGATGCCGACTACGGCAGCGTCGGCTCGTCCGGGTGAGGCGCCAGCGGCTCCTCAGGATGCGGTGCCAGCGGTTCGTCGGGGTGCGGCGCCAGCGGTTCGTCGGGAACCGGCACGACCGGATCCGGCGTCGGCGGCCCGGCAGGCTCATCCGGTGACGGCGGGGCGACGGGCGCGGTCGGGTCAGGACCCACGGGAGGAGTCGGCGGCCCGGGCGGCACTTCGGAGGGAGTTGCAGGTCCGGGTCCGGGAGGGACTTCGGAGGGCCAGCTCTGGTCATTCGAGCTGCCGATGATTCCACTCATGAGTTTTTCCCCTTCGCTCATTGGCGACCTCGGCGGCCGCATCCGTTCGGTCTTCCGGGTCTGAAATGACAGCATGCGGCGCTTGCGTGCCTTTTCGGCAGGGCGTTGACGCGCACGCATGCGGGAGATAGCGAACAGGCTGAAGCCATCGCGCCTCGAAGGCCTGCCGCTTTCCTAGACTGGTGCGATGCGAGCGCTCACCGAATCCGACGTCCGTGCGTCGTTCGTCAACGCCACGGAGGAGGAGTTGCGGCTCATCGAGATGCCGCACGACTTCCTGCTCGTCGACTGGGACTTCCACGATTTCCTCGCCTGGCGCGATCCGGCGTCAAGCAAGCGGGGATGCGTCGTCGTCGAGATCGACGGGCGCCTCGTCGGCGTCGTACTGCGCTCCACCGACCCCGGACGTGCGCGTACGGGCATGTGCAACATCTGCCACACGATGCAGCCCGGCAATCAGGTCGCCCTGTTCTCTGCGCGCCGAGTGGGGGACGCCGGGCGCCGCGGCGACAGCGTCGGCACCTACATCTGCGCCGACCTCTCCTGTCATGAGAACGTGCGGCTCGCGCATCCGCTCGCCCCGAACGAGATCCGGGTCCCCGGCCAGGTGGACATGCGCCTCGACGGCACACGGCGTCGTATGGAGGGTTTCGCCAAACGAGTTCTGGAGTCGACGGACTGACGCATACGCTGGGCGCGACGAACTCACCTCGCGCTTCGAAGGAGATGCCATGAGCGATCCCATCCTGTTCTCGGTCGACGGTGGATTGGCGCGGTTGACACTGAACCGCCCGACGCGCCTCAACGCGTTCAACGCCGATCTCGCCCGCGCGTGGCGCGATGTCACGACCGAGGCGACCTCGCGGGATGACGTCAAGGCGATCCTCTTGGATGCCGCGGGGCCGGCCTTCTGCGCCGGCGGTGACGTGCTCGACATGGCGACCACGATGGGCGCAGGGTCCGACATCGCCGACCTCGCCGGGGTGATCAACGCCGGCATCCGCGCGCTCACGCAAGCGGCCGTCCCGGTGGTCGCCGCAGCACACGGCACGACGGCGGGCGGCGGCCTCGGCATCCTGCTCTGCTCCGACTATGCCGTCGTCGGCGGACGCTCCAAGATCGGCAGCCTCTACGCGAACATCGGCCTCACCCCAGACCTCTCGGTGTCTGCGCAGCTCGCCGCCGCCGTCGGCCAGCGGCGCGCGCTGCAGCTGGTGCTGCAGGATCGCCTCTTGAGCGCGGAGGAAGCGCAGGAATGGGGCCTGGTCGCCGAGGTCGTGAGCGGTGCGGATGCTGCGGACGAGGCCGATCGTGTGCGCGAACGCGCTGAGCAGGTGGCACGCTTCTGGCTCGCCGGTGCTGCGGGCGCATACGGGCAGGCGAAGCGGCTGGTGCGCTCGCGTCCCGAGCGGACGTTCGCCGAGCAGTTGGACGAAGAGGCGCGTTCCATCGGCGCAGCCTTCGACACTCCGGATGCCAAGGCTCGCGTCGCGGCGTTCGCCGCAGCATCCGCGAAGAAGGCGCGCTGAGTTCAGCGCGAGTTGCCCACAGGTCGGCGGCGATCCCTGCGCGCGCGCCGCACGGCGTGGCAGGATGAGAGCAGTCGGCCGAAGAGGGGAACGTCATGTCAGAGGTCAGCACGGAAACCAAGGGGAAGGCGAACGCCTCCCTGTTGATCCGAGGGGCGATCTGGATCGCCATCGGTGCGCTGATCGCGGCAGCGCTCGTCTGCGTGGTGTGGGTGCTGATCGGCGATCAGGACGGCATCATCGGTCGCGCTTTCCTGACGATTCTGCTGCTCGCGGGCTTCGCCGGGATCGCGATCCTCGAGGCGGGGCTCGCACCGAAGAGGCCGGACTGGCTGGCTCTTGCCAGCATGATCACCTGGATCGTCGCGCTGTTGGTCGGCGCCATCAAGATCTGGCTGCCCGAAGAGCCGGGGGAGTACGCCGGTGGCATCGGGCGCTTCTTCATGCTGCTGCTCGTGATCGGAGTGCTGCAGCTCGCACTGCTGCACGTGCGACTGTTCACTCCCGCGGTCAAGCGCTACGTCACGACGTTCACCACCGTCATCTACTACGTGACGATCGCGGTTCTCGTGCTGCTGGTCGCGATGCTCATCATCTACCTCACGCTTCCCGACACCTTCCACTACGGCGACCTCTACTGGCGCATCGTCGTCGCGCTCGCGATCCTCGCTGCAGTCGGCACGACACTGATCCCGCTGCTCAACGCGCTCTTCGCGCCGAAGAAGGCGCCTGCGGCGCCCGCGGGCTACTACGCGCCTCAGGCCTACGGCTCCGCTCCGGCGATTGCGGCACCGGTCCAGCAGCCTGCTCAGCAGCCCATCCAGCAGCAGTGGCCGACGTATGCCGACGGCGTGACGCCGCTTCCCGTGCTGCAGGACGGCTCGCCGGATTGGAACGCCTATTACACCGGGTATCCGACCGCGCAGCAGAGCCAGTACCAGGAGCCGAACCAGTACTACGGCCAGAGCCAGTCCCCAGACGCGAACCAGTACCCGGATCCGAACCAGTACCAGTACCAGTCGCAGGCGCAGTACCCCGATGCGAACCAATACCCGGGACAGGCGCAGTACCCCGAGCAGCCGTACGCGCCGTCACCTCCGCAGCGGGCCTTCGTCTCGTCTCCTGATGCTCCGATCGGACCCGATGGCCTGCCGGTTCCGCCTGCCGGGGCGCCGGCCGCTCCCGACGGCATCGCCGGCGACACGTCCGTTCTGAACGCGCCCTCGGCACCCGACGTTCCGCCCGCTCCCGACCTGCCGCCGTCCCCGGACGTGCCGCCGACCCCAGACGCGCCGGAGTCGCCGAACGTGCCTCCGGCAGCGCCAGGGGCGTTCCCGCCTCCGCCCCCTGCGCCGCCGCTGTGACGTCGGCGTCGCACCTGAAGGAATTCGCGGCCGACATCGCACGCGAGGCAGGTGAGCTTGCACGGCGCCGACGTGCCGAAGGCGTCTCGCTGGCGGCCACGAAGTCGACTCTCGCCGACATCGTCACCGAGGCCGATCGGGAGGTCGAGGCGCTGATCCGCGCTCGGCTGGACGCCGAGCGTCCCGGTGACGGGTTCCTCGGCGAAGAGTCCGGTGGCGGCGACGGCACGACCGGAGTGACCTGGGTGGTCGACCCGATCGACGGCACCGTGAACTACGCGTACGGCATGCCCGCGTACAGCGTGAGCATCGCGGCGGTCGAGGGCAGCGCCGACCCGAACAGCTGGCGACCTCTCGCCGGCGCCGTGTACGCGCCCGTGCTGGACGAGCTCTTCACCGCAGGTCGCGGTGAGGGGGCGTGGCTCAATGGAGTTCGCCTCGCCGTCACGGACGAGACGCCGGCGGGTGCGCTGCTGGCGACCGGATTCGGCTACGACCCGTCGACGCACGACGGCGACCTGCTGACCGTGCGACAGGTCATGCCGCTCGCACGCGACCTGCGCAGGGGCGGGTCTGCGGCGCTCGATCTCAGCTACGTTGCCGCCGGGCGACTCGACGGCTATTTCGAGCGAGGACTGCGCCCGTGGGACTTCGCGGCCGGTTTCCTTCTGGTCACCGAAGCGGGAGGCATCGTGACTCGTCTCGACACGGCATCCGCTCGTCCCATGTTGATCGCTGCAGGGGCGCCGTTGCACGCTCGGATCACCGGGGCCCTCGACAAGGAGATTTGAGGATCCGTACATGGCATTCTCAGTACGACCACGGTAGTGTTTACGCGATCGTTACCTTCGTTCGCCCCGAACTTCGAAGGTCTTTAGCCCCCCAGCGCGAATCCCGAGAGAACCGTTTTGGCCCTTGACGCCCCTATGGCTGAGCCTGCGCCCACGCGCCGTTCCAGCCGTCGCCAGGTTGCGGATTCGGTGACCCTGGCAGGCGTTCGAGTGGAGACTTCCTCGATCGAGGTCGTCATGCCGGTCCTCTCTCGTCGCGCTGCACGTGAGCGTCTGCGCTCGGCGATGGCTGAGTCTCAGGTCGTCGTGCCCGATGGGGTCGAACTTCAGAGCATCGAAACCGCCCCTGACAGCGTCGCGGAGGCCGTGTCCGACGGACCTGTCGTCGTCGAATTGACGGCAGCTGCCGAGGCAGGGCGCGAGCCGATCATCGAGATCGTCACGACGTCGGCGGATGCTGATGCGCACGCCGACGCGTTCGTCGCGGCATCCCGCGCCTTCCGTGCGGTGACGGGTGAGCAGCCGGTGGTGACTGAGCCCGCCATGCCGGTCAAGAGCGCGCTTCCCGCCGAGGCGACCGCCGTGCACGTCGCTCCGCGCAGAGGCCGCACGCGACGCAAACTCGTCGCGGCCGGCGCCACGGTGAGCATCATGGGCATCGCCGGTCTGCTCGCCGTCTCCATGACGCTGCCCGCTGAGGCTGTCGCCGCAGCTCAGGGCATTCCCGTCCGGTCGGCGACTTCGCTGGTCGCTGCGTCGGAAGGCCTAGCATCCGATGTCTCTGACGACGAGATCCAGGCGTACGTCGCGTCGTCCGATGTGCGCAACGACGCGATCCAGCGCGCGGAGAGCTTCTCGACGCTCTCGCTCGGCGACCTTGCCGCCGAGCAGGGCATCGCCTACTCGAACTCGGTGTACACGAATGACCCGACGGCGGCGATCCAGTGGCCGTTCGTCGTCGGCGTCGGCATGAGCTACGGGTACGGGATGCGCGACGGACGTCTGCACGAGGGGCTCGACCTCGTGCCAGGTGCCGGTGCGCCGGTGCAGGCGATCGCCGATGGAACGGTGCGCATAGCGACGGAGTCCGGCGGCAACTACGGCGTCACCGTCTACATCGATCACATCATCGACGGCGCGCTCATCACGAGCCACTATTCGCACATGCAGTACGGCTCGCTGCGGGTCGAAGCCGGCGAGACGGTCAAGGTCGGAGACGTCATCGGACAGGTCGGAAACACCGGTCGCTCCTACGGTGCGCACATGCACTTCGAGCTCATCGTCAACGACTCGACGATCGACCCGCTGCCTTGGCTGCAGGAGAACGCCGGACGCAGGTCTTACTGACCTCCTCAGTTTTTGAGAACGCCGAAGAAATGGTATTCTCGTGTGGTTGCCCTCGCGGGTGACAACGCCCCGATAGCTCAGTGGTAGAGCACTTCCATGGTAAGGAAGGGGTCGTCAGTTCAATCCTGACTCGGGGCTCGCAGCATTCGCTTTCATGTTCTTCATGGGCGGGGATGCCGTGCGGCAGGGTAGCTCAGTTGGTGAGAGCGCACGACTCATAATCGTGAGGTCGCGGGTTCAAGCCCCGCTCCTGCTACAGATAAAAACCCCCGGTCGACGGGGGTTTTTGCTTTTGCTGGTGTGGTGCTGTCAGCCCAAAATCGCCGTTCTGCCCACATTTTGCCCACAAACCATTCGGAACCGGTCCGTTTGAGCAGGTCTTTTCTGGTCTATCGCAGACCAGCTTGGGTTGGTTCTTGCCTGTTCCAACTTCCGTCGCCGAAGTGGGCGCTTGCGTCGCGATCGAGCGCTGTTGAGACTGCGTTGAGGTCGTCATCGAACAGGTCTGCGTAGACGTCGAGCGTCATGGCTGCCGAAGCGTGCCCGAGCATCCGTTGCACAGCCTTGACGTTCGCGCCGGCAGAGACGGCGAGGCTGGCTGCTGTGTGTCGAAGATCGTGGGGAGTGATCACAGGGAACGTGGGATCGATCTCCCGCACGTGCTCGAGCGCGGGGGCGAAGCTGCGGCGTCGGAAATTATTGTTGCGTAGGACGGCACCGTCGTGAGATGTAAACACTTGGTCTGTCGGTTGCTTGCCGCTCATGCGAGCTTGGATGGATTCAGTCAGAAACGCGGGGAACCCGACGACGCGTGATCGGTTGGTTTTCGGAGTGCCCCAGACGAGTGCGCCACCGACCTCGCTCACGCTCTGAGTGATCGAGAGTCGTCTTCTCCCGAGATCGACGCTATCGACGGTAAGAGCGGCAAGCTCACCCCATCGAAGCCCGGTATAGGCGAGCGTGGCGATGATGTCTCCGTCTGGTCCTGCGGCACGCACAAGTTCGCGCACTTGTGCGTGGTCGAGATACCCGCGCTTCGCTTTCGTCACCTTCGGGAGCTTGACCTCGGTTGATGGATTTCGGGTCAGCCTTCTGTCGCGTACGGCGAGCGTGAGCATGCTGTTCATGACGTGGAACACTTGCCTCGCGCTTGAAGCCGCTAGCGTTTCGGAGAGCTCGCCGGCCCACACTTGCAAGTCAGTATGGGAGATATCGGCTAAGTGGATCCTGCCCCATCGTGGAAGCACATGGCGGTTCAGGCTGTAGATGTATCCAGAGCGCGTCGTTGGCTTCAAGTGGGCGAGTGTCTGCTGCCAGGTGATGGCCCAGGTGTTGATATCGATTCTTGACCTGCTGGGGGCGATGTAGTCCCCTTGGGACTTCTGGGTCTCGACAGAAGTCAGGTACTCGGCTGCTTCGCGCTTGGTGCGAAATCCGCGCTTGTCCGTCTGTCGATTCTCGGGCGTACGGTATCGGATCCGGTACCGTCGGCCTGAAGTAGTCTCGTACGGCTCGATGCTACCCATCGGCCTGGCGGCCGACGGTGTACGACATGCCTTCCAGGCGCCCTGCGTCGCGGGCCTTTTTGATCCAGTCGGATGCAGTGCGGTGGGGGATGTCGAGTTCCACTTGCACGGCGCGTACGGGCGGGGTACCAGCAAGGGCGGCGGCGCCGTAAAGGATCTCTACGACCTCCATGCGTTCGTCCTTCATGCCGCGTTTCACCGCGGTGGCTGCCATCCATGGCGGGATGATGCGTCCCTCGGTGGAGGTGAGGTCCGCGATCGTCGTCCAGGTGGAGTCTGGTTCGTCGCTCAGGCGCACGGCGATGCAGTTAGGGACGGCGGCCTGCACGATGGCGGCTGATGCGGTGCGCCGTAGCGCCTGGTGGTCGAAGTCCGGTCGGGTTGCGCGGTTGAGGATCGTGGTGACGATGTAGCGCCCCTCGTCCGTGTTGTAGTGCGCCTCGATGGTGGTTTCGACTCCAGCGTCCTCGTCGACCACGGAGGCAACGAACTCAGGGGCAATGCGCAGCGCGGACCCGACGGGCTGTGTGGCGGAGTGCCACGTCATTGCTGTGCCGTCAGGATTCTTCACGTCGACCTTCACCCCCCTAGTTTGCCTTACCGCGCCAGAGATTCACAGAAACCCCTTGACTAAGTGTACGGCTAAGTCGTCTACTTGTGTCAATACGTAGTTTCGATACGCAAGAAGGGTGAAGACGATGTCAACGGTGACCACCATGAAGTCGCCCGACTTAGGGCATGAATTCGTGAAGCCGCAGGAGGTGGCCCGGCTCATCCCGGGGCTCACGGTCAAGAAGCTCGCTGAGTGGCGGTACGAGCGGCGCGGCCCGGACTACTACAAGTTCGGCCGAGTGATTCTCTATGACGTTGAAGAGCTCAAGTCGTGGATCGACGCGTCAGCGATGTCGTCCGGTGACGGCCATGCTCGCTGAACTTGCCATGCCGTCCAACGCGGCTGGCGCTGGAGGCATGAAGATCATCTCGGTCGTGAACCAGAAAGGTGGGATGGGGAAGACGACGGTCGCAATGCAGCTCGCCGCAGCGCTGTCGCGCCGACATCGCGTGCTGGTGGTGGACGTCGATCCTCAGCAGTCCACCGTGTGGTGGGCAGAAAATGCGGAGCGGCACCTGCCGTTCGACTTCGCGGGCAGCCAGCATTCCTCTGTCCTCTCCAGGCTGTCATACCTCGACCGCGAGTACGACGTTGTGATTGTGGATACGCCGGGGAGTTTGGAGGACCCTCACACACTGGAAGTCGTCGTCGATGCGTCGGACTTCGTCATCGTCCCGCTCACCCCTGAGCCGCTCGCCGTCGAACCAACCATGCGGACAATCCAGCGGTTCATCGAGCCGCGCGGAGTCCGCTTCGCGGTCTTGCTCAATCGGATCGATCCGCGAATCCAGGGCCAGCTGGAGGCCTGGAAGGAGCTCCTCGACGTCACGCTCGGGGTGCCGCGCTTCGACGCGTGCCTGCGCCAGTACAAGGCGCAGGCTGATGCGCCGGTGCTGGGGAGCCTCGTCACGACCGTCCGCGACAACCGGAGCACACAGGGCGCTATCTGGGATGTCACGCGGCTCGGGCTTGAGGTGACCGAGCAGCTGAACCCACAGTTGCAGGGAGCGTGGTGAATCATGGGCCAGGTCAACCTGAGTGAGCGTCTCAGCGGGACGCGGGTACGACTCGATCGTCAGCGAAGCCGGACGCCGGAGCCGGTGCCCAAATTTTTGAAGCTCACGCGAAAAGAGACCCGCGTTCGCGACGACCAGTACACGGAGCTGACGACGCTGACCCGGTCGCTCATGCGAGAGCGGACCTCGAGGCGCGATCGCATCACCGAGAACACCCTCATCCGCGTCACCATCGACCTCCTCCTGGCGCATCGGGACCAGCTCCGCGGCTCCGACGAGGACGAACTTCGCCGTTCGGTGACTTCCGGAGTTCCAGACTTCCGAAGTCTGCGAGCTACAGACACAGAAAGTCCGGAAGTCTCGCAGCCTAGGGCTCCAGAAGCTCGGGACTCCCTAAGTAACAGAGTCGCGAAGTCTCGAAGTCCCGGAGAGCGGAACCTCGGAAGCTCTGCGAAGTTCGGGCCAGAGCGGAGGAGCGCATCATGACGCACGTGACGGTGTACTCGAGCGGGCCCTCGTGCCAGCGCTGTCGGCTCACTTGTCAGCGCCTCGACGCGCTGGGCATTCGATACGACCTTGTCGACATCCACGCTGAACACAACGCTGAGATCCGTGCTTTCCTCGTCGACGGACTTGGTTTCCGCGAGGCTCCGGTCATCGAAGCAGGAGATGCGCGCTGGTCGGGCTTCCGCCCCGACCTCATCGACGAGCTAGCTTCTGATCTCGAAATCGGTTGAGACGGACAGGACGGCGGTGTTGAGCAGCACCGCCGGCTGCAAGAGGGTAGTGGACGGCGACCTGGTCCGTTCCGCGCTTTCGCGGCATATCCTCCCTCGCTGACGCTCGGTCCGGTATTCCACGACGCGGCACTCCCCAGCCCACCGCCCACTAGGCATCGGCAGCTATCCGGACGACGCCACAATGCGCGGTCAATTCACCGAGAGATCGAAGGCCGAGACTCCGCGGGTGTGACGGTAGGGGCGGCCACATCGATGACCTCTGGCTGCACCCGCATGCGTTTGAGTGCAGCGAGATCTGTTGCCAGCTTCTGTTGCTGGATCCTCGCGACCTCGGAACCGGGCGGCACGGGCAGCTCCGGCACGACGCGTCGGATCGCCATCTCATGCAGCTCGATGAGGGACTCGATAGCAGGGGTCGGGAGGGTTCGCAGCGACCGTGCGTATTCGGTCATGTGGCGAAGCTCGCTCAACCACTGCGTCGCCTCGAGAGCGCTCATCGCCTCTGATCGTGAAGTGCTCAGCGCGACGGATGCTCCGCTCAGCATCCCAGATTCTGACCGTTCGGCATCGAAAACTGTCACACCGTGCTGGTTGAGCACGGACACGCGCCGGACCAACGGGCTGTCAGCGGCAGCCACGATCAGCGCGGTCACGTCCCGCATGCTCTGCTCGTTCTCTGCAGGGGTGACAAATTCCGCCGGTTGTCCTTCCTGCATGCGGCGTAGACCACGCGACGTGGCGGTGAGCAGGCTTTGATCATCGCGCGCAGCGACAGTGACGACGTGCACGTCATACCCGGAATCGGCAAACCGTCGCGCTACGCCCAGCGCCGTGTCTGGAGTCCGGAACTCGCCCTCAAGAAGCAACGAGTACCCGTTCTCGCGCGTATGGCTGATGCAGGCCTGCAGCCAGGACGCCGCGAGCTGCGACAGCTCCTTCCGACCCGCAGCGGACTGCCGGAACTGCGTGTCCAAGTACCTCGAGTGGAAGGCCTGCAGATCCTCGATCGAGACCGGGACGAGGTCCCCGTCATGCTCGCGCCGCAGCCGCGCGATCGCACGTCCCGTGCCAGCGGCCGGCGCACCCGCCAGAAGCACGAAAGTCGGGGTCTCGCTCGGACGGGCGCCATCGAACAACGACCGCAGGATGACATCCTGCACCCGTCTGGCATCTACTGACTCACCGTCGGTCACGCGACCGCTCCGGGGTCGCTCGAGTCGGCGATCTCCCGGCAGCGAGGTGCGACGCCACCCCGCTGCGGTCAAAGCCGTCCGTGTCGTATATGTCGGACCGCAACTGCCGAATCAGGCCGACCGCCTCGTCGCCGGAGTCATCGGCAGCGGCCATCACCGCGGCGATGGCTGAGCGGAATTCATCGCGCAGGGCGTCGTGAAGCACTGCATCATTGACTCGCCATGGCGAGGGGTATCTTGGCATTTTGCTACTCCTCGTGGGAGCTTACCAACGGCGCAACGATCTGCGCGCCGTGTGACTCGGGTATTGCTTCGGCGGCGGCGGAGGGTACTTAGTTGATGCGAGGGCGGGCAACAGGACTCGCGTAGCATCGGCCGTACCATAGGATCATTTCGAGGCTAGCTGACGAAGGGGTGACAGGAGTGACCGCGACTGTGCCCCATGAGCAGATAATTCTTCAGCTTGGTGACCTACATTTTTGCGAGTTTCAGGCCGCAACCACTGATGTAGATACTCATGACTCATCCACACCGGGCCAACTTGACGCAACGCTCGGATATCCCATTCCGCGCGAGGTGCATCGTGCGATAGTCGACCAGCTTAACGCCTCCCCAGGGGCCATCGTCGCCGTGTGTGGTGACATCACATCGCGTGGTGACCGTGACGGATTCGTCGGCGGCGTTCGCTATCTTGCTGAAGTATTGGGGGACAGCCGTCTAGTCGAAAAGATAGGCCCTGACCGGTTGCACGTGGTTCCGGGCAACCATGATGTCAACTTCAAAGGAGACCAGCCGTTCGTCAGTTTCGAAGACCTGGATCGTTTTGAAGTGCTTGCGCAGATCTGCGTACATGAGGGCTTGGGTGACGTGTTCACAAGAAGCCATCGTGAGACTACGGTCGCCCTGCCTGATGGCGGAGGGGTCAGCGTCGTCAGCGTCAACACTTGTCGTGGTGTGGGCGCGACGAGGCGGGATCTGCCTGCTGGGGCGAAGGACCTAGTACTGGAGGCGGCGCTCAACGAACTAGATGGCTTGGACCTGGATGCGGCGATCGAGCGACACTCCCCAGGCGTGGCCCTAGAAGAGGTCCTTGACGTTCCGCTCCTCCACCCCGATGAACTCCAAGGAATCGCTGCTTGCTGGGGGCATCTGAACGGGACAGTCGTTCCCGTGTTGCTCGCACACCATGGGTTGCTCCCGCAGCATACTCCGCGCCTCAATCCTTATACCGAGATGGCGAACGCGGGTCAAGCTAGGCGACAGCTGACGAAGCTCGGACGCTCGGTGCTCTATCTGCACGGACACATCCATCAGCATGTCGTCGAGATCGTCGATTTTCCGAAGGCCAATGACATTCTGCCTCTGCATGACCGTGCGGTCATCATCGCGGCGCCAGAACTGCGCTCCGGATTCAATAAGATCGCGATCAAGTTCGACGCTCAGGGCCGTCCCCTTGGGATCCGCGTCGAGAAGTACCGAATCAGCCAAGGTGAGCAGACAATATCGCTGGAACCGGACCTAATCGAGGTCTCCTTAGCTCGACGGCCATCGCTCACGGCAGCCCAACGGAACCTTCTTGCATTTGTAGTGCAGAATAGCGCCGCGACCGGCGGTGAGCTAGTGGCAGAGGGGAGCCGGTTCAGTCCGCCAATGCCTGCCGACGAAGTGGAATCCCTGGTCGAGACGCTCTGCTGGACAGGGGTCTTGCGTCGCAACACCGTTCCAGGAACATCTTTCGCGGATGCGGGGTACCTCATTTGACAACTAAGACGCTCGCTCATTTCTTCGACGATCGCTGGGAGCAAGACCGCATCCAGCACTTCTACTACCTGGCGACTCCCGCATATCAACGATTATCCCGCCTAGCCAAACATGTTGTACTAAAAGGACACCGCGGCACGGGCAAGACGACACTTCTTCGTGCTCTCGATTGGCGTGAACGGTTAACCAATTCGCACTTGCGAAGCGCACTCGGTGATGAACCATTCGCTGACCATACCGTGGGTTGTTTCCTGCAGATCAAGCTCCTTCCCGTCGACATGCTCGATATCTGGCTACGTTCGAGCAATGACCAGGTGCGCTACGCAATCATCTCCAGCTATCTGCGCGCCAGCTGGATCGTCGAGATATGTGCCGCTATTCGGGGGCTCAATGACGCACGCCGCTTTGCGTCCTACGGCGAGGAGCTCGCTGATCTGGGCCCAGTCGCTCAAATGGTGTGGGAGTGGGTCCCAAAGGCGCTGAAAGTCGGCCCTGTCACCACCAACGAGACGATCAGCATCGTCGACATCGATAGAATCGCGCGCGGCATTATGCGCTATCTGCGAGACGCCGCTGCTATAGAGTTCCCGAGCCCGGAAGATGCGCTGACGCGTCTAGACCTATTAGATCTTGGTGTTGTTTCATCAAGGGTATTCTCCGCGCTTGCAACATTCGTCTCCAGGCTTGGTGGAGAAGGCCTCTGGACTTTCCGCATTTGCATGGACGAAGGTGAGTTTCTCTCGGAAGACTGGGCAGTTGCGCTCAGAACCCTGATTCGCGAAACCGACTCCCCTGTGTATCTCGCCGTCTCAGTGCTGAACTCGCTCGGGAGCTCCACGCGGGCTGCAGGTGCGTCGCTGTCGATCGATGATCGAGAGATCGTCGATCTCGACGACCGGCCACCGGAGCAAATGGTCGATTTGCTTAATGGCGTGATGCGTGCGCGCCTAGAGCTCGTCGGTGTCGCCCGCCCTCGGTTCGACTTGAAGAGCTTTCTTGGCAATCCGGATCTCGACGAACTATTCGAAATCGCAATCAGCCGCTCGGAGCGGCGCGCGGCCGAGCGCATGCGCCGACGGCCGCGCGGGGGAAGTCCGATCCGGGAACATCTAGAACAAGCTGGCGCAATTCGTGCAAACACGGCGCAGTCGAGACGAGATGAAAGCGTCGGGTACCGCAAGAAAAAGATCGCTGGTTACCTGCACCTTCTGGGTTCGCTAGGAATCGATCGTCCAACGTACGCAGGGTGGCGAATCGCTGTAAACATGGCGGACAACAGCGTTCGCGATTTCGTGCGCTTTCTTCGATACGCGATGGAATTGTGGAGCCGCGATGAGCCTGAGTCGATGACGGATAAGGACGTCGCCAAATTCTTGGCCGCCCCGCGGCTGGATTACAGATTGCAGGACGCGGCCCTCGACAGGCTCGGAAGGCAGAAGCTTGACTCGATGTCCGCAACTCTGGTTGATCATGTTGTAGCGAGTGCGGTCGTGAAGTTGTTTGGGGAAGTTTCGCATAGGAGTGACTTTTACGGCGACAAGCGCATGGGCAGACCCAACGCGAATCGGATCGTTGTCCGCGACCCTGGTCGACCAATTGAGGCGGGCGCTAGCTACGCTACGTTGATTCGCTTGCTCGAGCAGGCCGCCAGCTACGGATACATCTCAGACCTTGAAATAACGGAGGGGCGACTTAGTTGCCGAGTCAACCGCTCGTTCGCGCGACACTTTGGTTTTAGTTATTGGAAGCCTCAGTACGATACGACGCTCACATTTGATTTAGTTGGGCGGGCCATGACGGATTCTGCGGCGGCGCCAAGCAAGTGGCTTTCCTCCGTAGCGACCCAACCATCAGCACGACAGGGTCATCCGACTTTGCCCGGTTTGGGAGAATGGGAAGGAACCAGTCGTGGCTAGTCTGCGATCCGTCAGCCAGGAACTCTCGGTAGAGGCAAATCAAGTCGGCGTGCGTGACGTCGACTTGCTTATCGGGGCAGCAACCTGGGATCGCCGGTGCATGGCTTTGACTGAGATCTCATTGCCTTCCGCGGTTCCGTACGCTCTCTTGCTTCGGTATCAAAACCGGGGGGTATCTGGGCGTGTGGATGAGCACGAAGTCGTGCTCTTCGAAACAATGATGGCCGTAGCTGATAACCCTCCGATTGTTTTGGATGTCGACTCGGCTGACCTCGTCTCAGCGTGGCTGGCCGTTCGTCGTTCGGTCAGCTCGATCTACGAAAGTCTTGGTCGCCCTCTTCGCATCGCGATCGATCTGAATAGCGTGCCTCGTTATGTTGCGCTGAGTTTGCTGGGGTTCGGCGCGCGGACTGGTCTTATAGATACATACTCGGCTGTTTACACCGCCGCGCGCAGGTATGAGACAACCTCTGGCCCTGCCGCCTTCACCGAAGGCACGTGGATACCGCGGGCGATTCCGACCCTGGGGGATGGCGCGTCCCCGAGCGCGCGTTCGGTGATGGTGATCGCTGGGGGCTTCGAAGGCGAGCACACACGCCGCCTCGTCAATGCATTGGAACCTGACAGAGTCTTGGTCGCGCTGTCTACAGGTATCGATGAGCAACACGAGCGCGCCGCACGGCGCGCGAGCGCGGGGGTCGCGGAAGAATACCTCGTTGATAAAGATGGTGTGCTCTACCTTCCCTCGAACGACATGTCCGGATGCCTTGAAGTCCTAGAGCGCGCGCTCGCGCCGATAATCGCCGACCCGGAGGACCCCGCTGCGGTGAGCTTCGTGTTGTGCGGCACGAAGGTAGCTGCGTTGGCGATGGCACTGTATGCTATCGAGCATCCCGTCGCGCAGGTCTATTATTCCGATCCTGAGCGGCGTCTTGAGTCGAGCGCCGCGGAGATCGCATGGTACACGGTAGTCAGGGTGCGCCTGTAGTGGGTCAGTCGTCCGCGACGTGTGTCACGCCGTTGAGGTGGGCCGGAGGCAAACGCAAACTCGTACCACTCCTGAAGCAATTCTTGCCGACGCACATTCCACGCATCGTGGAACCTTTTTTCGGCGGGGGGAGCGTTTCTTTCGGGATCGCGGCGACATCTTCTATGGGCGCTGACACTAATGGCGAGCTCGTAAATTTTTTCGGTCAGTCCGCAACGCACGGCCAAGACATCGTCGCGATTCTCAGAAGCTTGCACGATGACCGCGACACATACTTGCAAGTACGCGACTGGTCGCCGCCGACCGATGTCGAACGCGCGGCTCGATTCGCTTTCCTCAATCGAACCGGTTATTTCGGCTTGTATCGAACCAACCAGAAGGGGCGTTACAACGTGCCGTACGGCGGCGGCGGCCGCCTCAACTTGGACACCTTCGCAAAAGGCATGGGTGAGCTCGAAGAGGTGATGCGACGAGTATCGGTTGAGCACGTGGACTATCTGGATCTGATGGCGCGCGTCACCGGGGGCGACGTTGTATTTCTGGATCCGCCGTATGGTGCATCAGGTGACTATCCCTTTAGGCGATACGGCTCACTGCTTTTCTCTCCGTCCGATCACCGGCGGCTCGCAGCGGAAGCCGAACGCTGTCGGCGGCTAGGGGCTAAAATCTACATCACCCTTCCGACGGATCCATCGCTGCTTCGGCTGTACCAAGGGTGGACCGTTGTGGGCGAAAGGAGACGCGGCAACCAGCTGGTAGAAGTCTGCCTGACGCACGAGCCAACCGGCTGCCGAGACATGGTGTCGTCGGGGCAATGGCGAGTGCCTGCACAGGTCAAGATCGTCGACGAATCTGAGGACGCACCGCTCACCGGTACAGACTTTTAGTCGGGCTCTTTTGGGCGTCGAACCTCCAGTGCACCCGTCGACAGGATCATTCTTCGATTCGAACCCTCGTGTTGTCGAGCTCACCGTACGGGCAGTCATCACCTGGCTGGCGGTGAATGGCTGGATACGGGGGTGGGGCTATGTCGATGAATCAATCCTCTCAGACGGTGAGGGATCTGCTTGGGAATCACAGCAAACCGAGCTTATTCGGCGCGGCAGCTTTGATCGTATTAGCGATGCACGCAGGCACTTTCTGTGAATACTCTGGCGTGATAGGCAAACTCGGCGTACGCTGATGGTGTGCGAGGAGGACTCGAACGTTGGAAACGGGGTACGGGCTCACAGGGAGTCCGGCAGGCGATGGCCTACGCGTTCCGGGGGTCCTGCGACTCACACATGCGCGCTATTGGGGTCGATGCGCTGGAAGCATACAGTCGTGTCGACGGCTCGACTGTCTCGCGGTTCAGCATCGAAGCCGGCGTGACCGCTCGCGACGAGCTGGACGCGCGGCAGCTGACAGAGTGGGTGGACGGGCGTGATCCCGAGACGGGGGAGCGCCGAGGGCGAGAGCTTGCGTCTCCTGCGTCGGATCTGATTCTTGACAGCACGATCAACGCGTGGAAGTCGTTCAGCATCGCCACGCTCTTGCACCCTGAGCTTGAGCGTGCGTACGAGGCATTGCAGGATCGCCTCCGAGACCGGATCATCATGACCTGGGAGCGCGAGCTGAATGCTCGGCGGGGCGCCGGCGGCCGCATCCGGGAGAGGCTCGCGCGACTGGAAGTAGTCGAACTTCAGCATCGTCGATCGCGCGCGCTGGATCCTCACATTCATCGTCACCTGTGGCTGAACGTGCGCGTTCGCGGCATAGACGGCCAGTGGTCGAACGTCGACTCGCGGGTAGCAATGCGGGTGCAGAACATCGTCAATGCCGAGGGAGATCTCGCAGCCCGCACGGACCCAGAGTGGATCGCAGCACTCGCAGCTCACGGTTACGACTTGAATGCGGACGGGGAGATCTCGCAGCTCGCCCATCTCGTCCGTGCGGTGTCGCGTCGGTCGAATCAGATCGAAGCGAACAGGGCCGTGCTGTTCGAACAGTGGAGGGTCAGCCATCCGGGCGAGACTCCGAGTTCGGACGTCGTGCAAATGATTGATCGGCATTCGTGGGCGATCAACCGCCCGGGCAAGCCGAGTGAGGTGGACGAGGACGAATGGTCCGATCTGACGACACAGGAACTGCTGCGTATTGACCCCAAAGTCCTCATCCCGCGTCAGCCGCTGACCATGCCGGGGTCGAGGCTCGACTGGGTGGATCACGACCTCCTCGCGCGGCGGGCGGTGGCGGATGCGGATCAACGATCCCGAGCGAGCAACGGACGATTCAGCGTGCTGGACATCCGCGCTGGTGCCGGTCGTGCAGTAGCGTCGTCGGGAGTAGTCGGCGGCCGTGACCAGCTGCAGTACCTCGTCGACGACGTCACCGCGCGGGCTCTTGCACACACACGAGATCTGATCCCCGATGACCTGGATAAACCGCAACATGTGAAGGCGCTTGTCACGCACGAGTTCGCGCGTCTCAAGGTTGATCTCGGAGCGCGACTCGTCTGCCTGAGTAACGCGCCAATACCGAACTCAGTGAACCCTGGGGTAGATCTAACCGCGGGACGGATGCTCGCGGGTGGCGAACTGGATCCTTCCCAGCGCCTCGCCGCCGGCGTAGTCGCGGGTTTGGATCGGCTCGTGACAGTCACAGGGCCGGCGGGGACGGGGAAAACCACGATGTTGCGCGTTGCGCGCTCGGCGCTAGAAGTGCAGAAGCGGCGCCTGCTGATCGTGGCGCCGACGCGAAAGGCAGCGGCGGTTGCGAGTCGCGAGATCGGTGCAACTGGTACCAGCATCCATGCGCTGCTCGCTGACCACGGCTGGCGGTGGGGGAAGGATGACGCTGGTGCCGATCTGTGGTGGAGACTGTGCCCCGGGCAACGAGACCCTTCCACGGGTAGCACTTATCTGGGTCCGCGACACCACTCCCTCGACCCACGCGTCCGCGTTGTCGTTGACGAGGCGGGGATGCTAGATCTCAACGCTGCTGACGCGCTGACACAACTGGCCATCGAAACGGGAGCTGGTATCGCCCTGGTTGGTGATCCCCACCAGGCGAGCCCTATCGGTCATTCCGGGGCGATGGCTCTTGCCGAACGCCGTGCCGGGCACGCCGTCGAACTGACCGGCGTGCATCGTTTCGAAGACCCGGAGTACGCGGCGCTCACATTGCGGGTACGCTCACCCGCAACCATCTTTGACGCGTTGGATACCGCTGCGACACTTCAAGAACAGAATCATGTGCGACGCGTGGGCGATCTTGATGCTGCGCGCGCGGCGCTCGTCCACGGGTATTTCTACCATCACGATCGCGGCCGGTCGGTCGCGATCGTCACTGCGACGAATGAGGAAGCGTCGTACATCAATGACGCGATTCAACAGGAGCGCGTCATCCGCGGCCAGATCCGTGCGCACCGGATCGCGGTCGGCGGGGAGGAGCAGCGGCTCCTAGAAGGAGACGTTGTCCAGACCCGCCGAAACGACCGCGATGCAGGTGTGGAGAATCGCGCGATTTGGATGGTTACGCGGATCGGCCCCACAGCCTTGGAGCTCCAGCGAATCGACGATGCTGCCGACACAAGAGTTGTGTCCCGAGAGTACGCTGCGGACTACGTTCACTTGGCGTATGCCACGACTGTGCACGGCATCCAGGGGGAGACGACCGACATCTCGCTCGTCGGCCCGGACGTCGATGCATCGGGGCTGTACGTGGGCTTGACCCGCGGTAGACGGCACAACGAAGTCGTCGTCGTTGCCCCCTCCGACGCTGGGGCGACCGAAGAACTCGCAGGAGCGATGATGCGGGGACTCCCCGAACCTGATGTGGAGGACGCCATCCGAGAAGCGCACCGCGACTTGCGCAGGTCGGCACGCGACGAGACCGCTGCACTCGCCAGACCAGAGGTCGCACCTGGCATCTCCACGTCGCCCGACTCGCCCGATCTCACGGACTGGCTCTGTGCTGCTCGAACCGTGTTGCTCACCGCGGATGCTGATGCGGCAGACCGCGAGGCGCGGCACCACGGCCGGGCCCGTCGGTTCGGCGACGAAGAACGTGCTGCACTCGACGGCACCGCGCGGGCACAATTGGAGGAACGGCTACACGCGGCCCTGGCAATCGAAGCGCGCGGCTTGGCGCCATTTCTCGCTGATGACCGGATGTCACGTCTTGAACCAATTGACGAACGAACCCACCACCGCGAGCTGGTCGTCCAGGCGCCAGCATCTCACCAAGGAGGAATCCGATGAAACTCGACGATGCCGATGCGTTGCTGCAGCGGGTCGGAACGATCGCGATTATGTACTACCCGGCACTGCCTGCAGACTCCCCGGGGTATCAGCTCAATGAAGACATCGACTGGTGCCTGGATGATCTCGCCGCAGAGCACGTGAGCGCTGAACTGCGGGATCTGATCGGACGAACCGTGGTTGATCCCACACGTCACAGGGAAGCCTTGACAGCGTTCGTCTACGGCACCGTGGCGGGTACCTCGCCCGCGGAATGATCGCATGTGCCCGACAGAGAATGCGGGAGAGCCAAGGAACTCGCGCAGTCGACTTACGTGGAATCAGAAAAATCCAGAAGCGGCAGCGGAATATCGGCGACGGTACCGTGAAGCGCACCCCGAGGAGATCGCGGCACTACATCGGGCATGGCGAGAACGGAACCCCGAACGGACCCGCGAACTGAACCGTGAGTCCGCAAGACGACAGGCTCATCGACGCCGGCAGCGGCTGAAGCGCAATGCGCACAGCCGACAGTGGTACGCCGAGAACAGAGACATTGCAGTTGAGAGGTCCCGTCGATTTCGGGCGGAGCATCCGGAGAAAGTTCGCGAATACCAGCGCCGGTATAAGGAACGACACCCCCAGCGGTCGCGAAACCAAAGCCGGACGGGCGCGCAACGCTACCGCGATGCGCATGCTGATGAGACCCGAGAACGTCAGCGGTCGGCCGCTGCCGCGCGCCGTAGTCAGAACCCCGACGCGTTCAAGCAGTGGTACGAGAAGAACATCGAGGAACAACGCGCGCGAGGCCGTGAAGCATCGAAGTTGCGAAGCCGACTAAAGAGGCTCGGGTTGCCTCCGCGACGGATCCATCGGGTCTACGCGAACGAGCGTCGGGCACACGACGCAGCGGCGGGACAGTATTTTGCTCGTCGCCGAACGGTCGCCGAGCGGGGCGCTATCGCAGCCGAAGGGGTGGACGAACGCCGGTTGAACCTTCCCCAGATCGTAGCCGTACGTCGGCGGGTTGTGCTGAGGATGCAGTCAACTCCGCTCGAAACCGCGGAAGGTGACCCACTCGTGGGCGACCCCGATGGAACTCTTCCCCCGGAAGTGTTCCAGTGGCGTCGCGCGCGGGACTTGCATGCGTTGAAGGAATCGCACGAGCGGCTGGTGGAGAAGATCAATGCGGAGCGGCCGCAGATTTTCGCGCATCACCGTGGACGGCGTGAAGCGCGACTGCGTGAGGAGATCCGGATGGACTCGATCGCCCGAACAGCGAGGGGCTTGCCGGCGTACGAGATGGATGCCGAGGTCAAGGCCCGACTCGATGACGAGGTCTCATCCGTCATCAACCGCCGCTTGACCGCGCTGCGCGACCACACCGTTGAGCGCGCCAAAGCAATCGCCCAGCGACGCGACGCGGAACGTGATGCTGCTGCGCCGCACAGAGCGCCAGCCGTTGGCTCAGATCCGTACCGGGGGATACGGTAAACGGATCGACTCTCGCACGATGAAGCGGACGGGAGTAGTATCGCTCCCGTCCGCTTCTGTATGGATTCTCAGCGCGCGACACCTGCTCCGGCGTAAGAGGCCGGTGCTGCTACCGGCCCCGAAGCATCTGCTGCGGGGCCGCTAGCTTTTGGGACGCGGTTCACGGTTGCACCTGCGAACTTAAGCGAGGCGCCAACGTTGTCAGCGACGACATCGCGGGTTTCGCGGGTCTGACCGGTTTCCTTATCCGTGTAGCTGCCGAACCGAAGCTCGCCGACCACGATCGCGGAGTCGCCCTTGTGGAGCGAGTCGGTGACGTGTCGGGACTGCTGGTTGAACACGACGACGCGGTGGAAAACCGTGCCGGCGTCTTCCCATCGACCCGTGCTCTCGTTGAGCTTCCTGTCGTTGACGGCCAGGTTGAATCGGGCGTACTCGTTGCCTGATTCGCCTGCGCCGTGTTCGGGGTCGGCAGTGAGGTTTCCCTCCAGCGTCACTGGAATTTTGGTAGTCATCATTTGTTCCTTTCGTCGCGGACGCGGGCGCGTCCTTATTGAGCGTGGGCCTTGTTAGCCCATGCCTCCCATTCCTGCTCATCGGTCGCTTGGGCCCATGAGCGGGGCCTTGTGGGTTTATGCCCGTTGTTGCATCCGCCTCCGTAGGAGCGGTTCAATCGGGGAATCGCGATCGCGAGTCGTTCGTGCCAGCCGATCGGGCCGAAACCGCTGTCGCTGGGATCGAACGCGGCAAGATGGGCGGCGTGCAGGGCAGAGAGTTCTTCGACGAGTGGACCGTGTTGCCACCAGCAATCCGGCACGACGCTGATCGCAATGTTGTAACGGACGGTGAGCCATTCGACCCAGGCGCGCAACGCACGCCAGTGCTCTGTGGCTTCGGCATCCGAGAGCTCTCGCCAGTTGGTGACCGGGCCCCCGATGATCCCTGAGTCGCCCGTGCGCGAGTTTGGGTCGAAGCCGCTGAGCTCCTGCGCGAGCAGCGCGTCGACATCCTCGGGGTCGAATCTGGTCATGATGCGGCATCCATGTTGCGGAGCTTGAGCTGCAGCATCCGTAGCGCGTGGTCGGATGCGTCGGGTCGGGTGCGGTGCAGCGCGAGGACGACGTCGCGATCGATGAGGCGGTGAAGGAGTTCGTGGCAGTGGCGATGCAGCGGGACGAGGTCGGCGTCGTCTTCCCACGCCTGCCAAGTGCCCTGGATAATGCGGACGCCGCGGTAGTCGCGATGGTGCAGCTCAAGCTTGGCCTTCGGGGTCATCACTCCGCATGCCGCGCACGGGACTGTGCCATTCGCACTGTGAGCGCGGAACCAACGATCCCGGCGAGCGAACCAGGCTGGAGAGCGGAGGAACTCTTCCCTATACAGGTTTTTCAGGCCGGTGCGGCGCGTATTGGTCATTCGTCATTCACCACCTCAGCGGAAAGCTCCGTGTCCTCGACATCAAGCGGCGGTGGCGGTGATGTGTGTCGCTTCGCAGCGTCGAAGACGGTACGTTGCTCAGCTTCGGTGCTGAATTTGCCGTGTTGAATCGTTTTCGCATCTCGTCGCGCGTCCCAGCCGGCGAGGTCCAGAAGCACGCCGCGGCGGTTGCGGTATGCCAGTAGGCCGAGGGTTTCGGGCATGCGGCGGATTTCGTCGACGGACATGAGCGGCAGCCGGTCTTGCCGTTCACTGGTGTGGTAACCGTGCTGCGCAGTGTTCCAGGAGCGTTCGGTGCGGCGGGCGTCGCGCGTGCCAAGCAGCGCTTCGACGTCGCGAAGGTGCGCGACGTGGGATGCGCCGCCGAGGAGAACTTTTGCAGTGGCGGCGGCCCAGATGGTGTCGGCTTCGGCACGGGACCAGGCCGTCTCTGCTTGGGAGAGTGCCTGCAGGACGACGAAAGTGCAGATCCCGCGGCCACCACCGTCGGCCATCGTCCGCGGTAGCGCATCCCAGCGGAAGATGTTCGCGATCTCGTCGAGGATCAGCCCGAGCGGGTGCGTCAGCCGGGAGCCTGGGGAGGCGAGGGCGCGGTCCCTTGCGACGTCGACGATGTCGTCGAGGAGGGCGCCGAGGAATCCACCCATCGCGGAAGCCCCGGATGAGGACCCGATCAAATACAACGAGTTCGCCCCGTCCAGAAACTCACGGGGGTCGAGGATCGAGTCGCCGCGCCGGGGCATCAGTGAGTCACGGATCTGGGGAACAGCGAGTGGGGCGACAGCCCCTTGAACGCCGAACCAGATCGACGAGACAAGTTTCTCATCTCCACTGATCGTCGCCTCGAGGTTGTCGCCCCACCCTGGTGCTCCGTCGGAGCGCAGTACGTCCACGGCCGTGCGGGCGAACGCCGGACTAGATCCCCAGTCATACACGTCCGCGATCGTGCGGTCGCCTATGGCTGCGGCGTGCAGGAGCCTGCCGAGAACCACACCGGATGCTTGGGCCCACTCTCCGTTCGTCGTAGACGATCCGAGCGCGGTTCCCGTGATGATGGCGTTGCCGCGTTGCATCGCGACTAGTGGGTCCTCGCACCCGGCGAGCGGACTCACCCGTAACGGATGCCGCACACCGGACAGCCCCTGCGGGTCGAACACATGAACCTCGCCGCGCTCTTGCCTCAACCTCATCGTTGCCGTCAGGTTGTCGTTCGTGGTGGACGTGGTGATGAGCGGACCGGACCAGTCAAGGATCGCGGAGATGAGGACGCGATATCCCTTGCCTGAGCGGGGCGGACCTTCGAGAGCGACGGAGTCCTCGATCGATACATAAACGTCGCGGCCACGGGATCGTCCCACCCGCCACCCGACATCCGTCGGCTGTGGCTTGTCAACATCTGGGCGGAGTTGACGCGCGCGACGAAGTACAGCCCGGGCAGACAGATGCTGACGCACCTCAGAGTTTGTTGCGAATCCTGGACGGTTGCGCAGATCTACGATGAACGCACGGTCGGAGGATAGGTATCGCCGGTAGAACACCAGGATCATGATTGCGGCGGAGATCAGTATGAGCAACAAGAGGAGATCGAGCGCACGGATTTCCCAAACGGGCATTGGGCACGCCGAGGTGTACGGAGACGGGTCGCCGGTAATCGCGAGCAGAAGACCAGCGAACAGGCTGTCGGGTCGGGGGCGCTCGCCGCAAACGAGGGTCGAGACCGACTCCGCGATGAAGGCCGCGCCGAGACTCAGCATGAACCCCGTGGCGATGACAACCGCTACGGCTTTTCCTGCCCACCCGGTGTTCATGAGTATGCTCCCCTCACTCCATTCCGGCGCTGACAGCGCTCGCAACCTGGAGCCAGGCGTCTCGTGTGTGCGGGCGAAGTGCGTCGAACCGCAACGGACCGCTCTTGAGTGCTGGGTCGAACGGGACGGTATCTACGACACGCACCTGATGGTTGAACCCTGCAGCGATTCGCTCCGATACTCGTCGGGCTCCGGTCTCTGGCTGCGTGACGACCATGACGGCATTCTCAGCGAGTCGAGCGGAGTGTTCATCCCGCTCCCGCAGTGCTTCGAGTAGCAGCGCGGCGGACTCAGCGGATTCCGGGGAGGGGAGCGTGGGGACGACGAGCTGATGCGATCCGTCGATCATCCTCAGCCAACGGTCGGCGGACTCGTCGTTGCCGGAATCGAAGACAACAAGACGGTAGTACCGGGTCGCAACCCGCATCAATTCGTCGAACTGCGCGGATTCGATGCGCTGGTGCGTGGCGAGGAGCTCGGGATTCGACCGCAGCACGTCGTAGCGGTCCGCTGACTGATGATGCACGAACCGGGAGATGTCGGAGACGGTGGCAGTCGGGGCAAGGAGGTCGTTCGTTGCCGTCAGCAGATCGCGGACCGTCGTGTCGTAGGAGCCTTGCTCGGTTCTCCATCCGAGCGTGCCACGAGTGTCGTTATTGTCCCAAGCGAGGACGTTGCCACCGCCGATACGCGCGAACATCGCCGCGAGCATCGCCGTTGTCATCGTCTTTCCAACCCCGCCCTTGCCGTTCGCGACTGCGATCGCCCGGTACCCGGCCCAGTGCCGCGAGACGTTCATCTCCGCGACGCGACGCCGACGCGTGCTCGCGCTCTCAGGAACGCGAATGCCAATCGACGATACAGCTGCCCGCCATCCCATCGGATGCCAGTCGTCGAGTGAATCGTCCGCGACGATGAAAGAGGCGCGCTGCGGATCCTCGGAAAATTCCTTGTTCGCCATATCAGTTAGCTTCGGGATGGAGTCGGACTCGACTGCGTGCGAGGGGACAGGCGCTGACCAATCGGAGGCTTCGCGGTGCCGTTTAACTGTCGACGCCGCTGTCGGTGTCGTGGGCACGGTCGTCAGTTCACCGGTGCCGCTGACCATCAGACGGTGCTCGCCGCGGTCGCCGGAGGTGACGAGTTCGAGTGCGGTGCCCGTCCGTCGAGCCTCGGCAGTCGCGCGTTGCACGACGACGCGACGGATGTCTTCGTCGGGCGATGCGGAGATAGGTTCATGGTGCCCGTCAGGCGTGATGAATGTGGCGTCAGTGCCTGTGACGGTTGCGTAGGCGCGGGGGAGGGCGTCGAGGGTCATTTCAGCTCCTTGCTTGAAGTCAGCCAGCCGTCCACATCGCTATCCACCGGCCAGACAGAATCGAGGTCGTGGGGTTCGAAGTACTGCAGTTCACCGGGGCTGCCGCCGGGGAGTTCCATGGCGTCGTCCGTCTTGAAGAGTTCGTACTCCCAGTCCGTGGACGTAGCAAACGCATCGACCAGATAGGAGTACTGCCCGACATATGCCAGGAACTCACCTTTGCGTAGCTGGCGGGCCATATCGGCGTGCGCTGGCGGTACATTGAGGCGTTGCTGGATGCTGGCGCTCTCTTGCTGATTGATGCGGAAGATGAACTTGTTCTCGATGTCTCCGGCGATCGAGTAGGCGAGGTTGCGTTCTTGCGAGTCGGCTTCTCCGACAGCATCCAGGTCGCCCATTTTGTGCAGGATGACGATGTTGCTGATCCCGTAGTGGCGGGACAACTTCAACCACTGCTGATACATCTGCAATGACGCCAGCGACGTCATATCCCGCCAGCCCTCCTCACGGATGACGTATCGGGTCTTGTGCGCGTCCCGGTCCGAGATCACGGCCTGGTTCCACGCCGTCGTGCAGATCTGCGACAGCTGCGCGACAAGGTCGCCGCGTGCGAATAACTCGGACGTATCGACCACCACGATTGGGGCGTCGTCATCGAAGCTCACCGTGGAATGGTCTTCGAACAGCCCCGAGAGATCGCCGTTCACGAACCGCCGCAGAACAAAGCTTGGCTGTATTGCTCCGTGAGCAAGATGTCGATCGCGATCGGTCTCCGAGGTGATCTGAGACAGCTCCGTGAATACTGTGCGGAGCGTGGGGCGATCACCAGTGTGGGTGATGCATCGCTCCAGCGCCTCAAGAAGCGCCGCGTGCTCGACAGCGCTGAGGTGGGCGCCGGGGAGCGCGGCCTGGACCAGAGAGGTAAGGACGGTGATGCGACGCTGCTTCACCATCTGCTCGTGCTGCTCATCAGACACTCCGGTGCGTCGTGGTCCGCGATCGAGGGGGTTCAGGCGGGTGTCGAATGCGCCGCCCAGCCGGATGACGTTTCCACCCGGGATTGCCTCGGCGACAGCCCGCCATTCGCCCTTGGGGTCGGAGGGGACCACGGCCTGGTGGCCGAAGGCCATGGACCTGCTGACGAGTGTCTTGATCACCGCGCTTTTGCCTGCACGGTAGGCGCCGAGAACGAGGACGTTCGTTGAGAACGAGCCGCGGTCGGTGCTGTCGGCATAGGTCTCCCAGGGGGAGAAATGCCAGAGGGCGTCCGCGTTGAGGTCGACACCGAGGATCGGGCCGCGATGTCCGAGGCCGGCATCAGCAACGAAGGGGTAGATGCCGGCGACGTGCTGGGATGTCGCCTGGTGCGGCGGAACATTCACGGGGGCGAGATTCCAATACCCTGACTCTGCCAATCCCGGACCGAAGGGGCCGGAAACTGCGGGCTCCGGGAGGGCCCTCTCGCGAGGTTGCGTGCGGGGTGCGTCGTGGTGGCGCTGATCACTCGCACGTTCCCGGCGTCCCTGTCGCCGCTCCTTCCCGGAAAGGCCGCCGGGCTCGAAGTCGATCCGTTGGCGCGTCATCACTTCATCCCCAAGCCCATCGGGAGCGCGTTGACCATGAGCGCTTCGGCCTGCTGGCAATACAGGATCTGGGCTTCCATCTCTGCCTGCGCGAGCGCATTCCGCATCCCGGCGATGGCTTGATCGAGCTGCTCTTCATCCGGCGCAGTGACGGTGAGGTATCCGCCGTACCGGAATTCGCCGTGCCCGGCGATCAGCTCCTGCTCCTCCTTCTCAAGGGCCGTCCAGTCCGCGGCATCCGCCGCCGATCCGTCCACCCCGCGCTTGGCGCGCAGCCGCTCGTTGCCGCGCCACACCTTCTTCTCATCGCGGACGCGCTTGAGTGCTCGCTTCAGCGGGACCGGAGTGAGGACCAGGGAGAGGATGTGGGTCACAGCGTCACCGGTGTGCGGATGCCGGGCGAACACGATCGGCGATACAAACCCGACGTGCGCGTCCGATCGTGGCCATTCGTGGATCCACATCGTCGTGTGCACACCCGAGTCAGTGCGCACGAGATGGTTCACGCCCCGTGGTTCTTCCAGATACATCGGCCCAATCGCCGCGAGGTCGACACCCGCATTGTCATCGGTACGGTTCTGAACCGTTGATGCGAACTCCGGGTCGAAGGTGATTCGCGTGAGAGCCGAAATCTCGCGTGGCGACAGCCAGCTCCGGACATTGATCTTCGCGACGCTCAGAGCATCCGAAAGGGTTCGGGTCTCGATGAATGCCAGTGCCTGGGCACCTTCCTGGCCGCCGCCGAGCGCTTTCACCTGCGCGCTCAATGCGACGAGGTCCAGGGTGAAGGTGAGGTAGTTTTTGTGGGCGACGGCGAACCGCTCCGAGTCGTTCATCACACGCTCGTAATTCTCCAGGAGAACTGATTCGCGGTCTACCTCACTCCGCTGGGCTACGGTGTCGTAGTGTTCGCGGGCGCTGCGGATCGTAGTCGGCAGCGTGCGCTCCTGCAGTGTGACGCGCTTGATACCGGGGCGTTGAGTGAACGATGCGAGGACACGGGACCACTGCTGGGCAAGATCCAGCCGCTCAGATTCGTCGTGCATGAGGAAACCCTGAACCTCAAGCTCTGCGGTGACCGAGACAGTGCGATTGTGCGGATCATAGACGCAAGCGATCCCCTCGACCTCCCACAGCTGCACGGACGCCCGGATACCCGGAAGGTTCAATGTGCCGACGAGCTGCGGCCGCTCCGGTCGGTAGGCCTGCGTGGTAGCTCCTGTCGTGTGACGGACCTGCTTCAACAGCCACAGGCCCGCCATCTTCGGAGCTGACATGCCGTGGAGCGTGACCACGGCAGAAATCCCCAGGCCGAGGTAGATCGGTGATGCGTACAGAAGACCCACGGGACCGAACCGATTCACGAAAACGAGAACGACAACTGCGGCGGCCGCGATGAAGGTGAGTTGCCAGCCATCCATGCCCAGGACGATTCCCTGGCGGGACCGTCCTGGCAGCCGGACGGGTCGGGTGCTGTCGGATGCGGATGTCATGACGGCTTTCCTCCAGGAGACGGTGACGGTGATGGTGATGGTGGCGCCAGTGTCGTGGTTGCTGATGTTGCTGCCGGTGCCGATCCCCGACCTGCCGTCGATCGATTTGAGGCGGACGTAGCGGATGCTGTCGCCGCCGTTGTGCGCGAGGCAGAAGCACTCACTCCGGCGGGCCGCGCAGTTCCTCGACGAATCGAGCTCGTCGCGGAATGTGCGGCAACGCGGCCGGGGCCTGCGGTCCTGGCAATTCCGGACGGTAAGGAGCCAAGTCGGGAAGGCAGCCGCGTCGCGGAGCGTGCGGCGTTGGATGCGACGCGACCGGCGCCAGCACCCAGACGTGATCCGAGAGCATCCGAGGCGGATGCTCCAACGAAGCTGAAAAGACCGAAGACCGCGAACGGCGCGAAGGCGGCGAGAGCGAGACCGATCATCAACGGCCATGATTGCGGATCCCAGATCGTGTCGACTTCAGCGAGCCCGTTGATGATCAGAGTCACGAAGCCGATCGTCAATGGCCCGGCCAGCAGCAGAGCAACGGTGGCGGACACATAGCGCACGACCCACTGCGGCCCGACGCTCTTGGCGGGAAACAGCATCCAGGCGACCGGCCCGACAGTGATCAGCGCGGCCAGCGCGATGTTGCGGAAGGTGAAAACGAGCATCAGCAGCAGCATCGAAAGCAGTAGCAGTCCGTGGATGAGGAAGGCGAAGAAGTAGTTCGCGTTGCCTCCCGCCCACATGACCTTCTGGAGCGTGGTGAGCAATGTTATTGGGCCATCACGGTTCAGGATGTACCAAGTGAGATCATCCACTGCATTGAGGAGGTGTCCCAGCATCCACAGGGTGAGTGGGACGGCAGGAACCGCGAGGAAGCTGCGGATGATCGCCCCGACAAGCTCTTCTCGGTCGCCAGAGACGACCGCGGAAGCGATCGCCCAGACCATGGCGCCGAACAACACCACCAAGACAGCCCATTGCCAAAACGACCATTCGCTCACGGCAGCTGTCCACAAGACGGTGCTCGTGTCGAACCGCATGCTCGATGCCACCAGCATCATCACCGCGGTGGCGGTGATCGCCATACCACGTCCCGCATTCTCAAAAGTTACACATACGACGTCACCAACGCTGCAGTCGTAATCGACGAAGAGTTGTTTGCCGCCGGCGGACTGAATCGCCGCGACGTGACCCTCGTACGTCGTGCACACCGTTGTATTGGCGCCATTCATGAGCACTTCTCTGAAACACACCTGGGGCTTGACTTCGCTCGCGGTCGTGGGCGTGCACGAGACTTGACCCGAGGCTTCGTTGCAGATCACTGGGAACGCCGGTGCGGACCAAGACTCGCCGTTCACCGGGTTCAGCTGAGTGCGTGGCTGCACGACGGCGGTCGTGGTCGATGACGGCTGACCGGTCGCGTCTGCAGGTGTGATCGCGCACAGTGCGGCGAGGAGTCCGAGGAGGACGCCTGCCAATACCGTGCGACCAGTGCGCATCAGAAGCCGAAGTCGAAGTTCACGAACCATGCGAACAATCCGCTCGCTGCACCAAGGATGGCGGCGGCGATGAAGATCCAAAGGATGTTCTCCCCAGCCCACGTTCGAACGCGATCAGAGGCCAGCCCGCGAAACGCGAGCGCCGCGCCCGCGATGATCAGCATGATCAACACGACGAGCATCGCGCCAGCGAGAATGTAGGACGCGATGACCTGGAACCCCTGAAAGAACGGGGCTGAGAAGTCCGGGCTGATGTCCGGGATGGTGACGTCGAACGGCAGATTCACAATGATTCTCCTTCTGTATCACTTCAATGGCAGGCCCAGAGCGGCCATGAACGGTTGCGGATCGATCGCGACGCCGTCCTCGCGGACTTCATAGTGCAAATGGCAGCCGAACGATCGGCCAGTGTTGCCTTCGGCGCCGAGGGGGGTTCCAGCGGTGACGTGTTGCCCGACTGAGACGCGGATGGACCCCCATTGCATGTGGCCATAGAGAGTCTCGACACCGCTTCCGTGGTCAATGAGCACGGTGTTGCCCCACCCATAGTGCGAGCCGGCGACGATCACAACGCCGGCTCCTGCGGCATGAACAGTGTTTCCGCACCCCTGGGCCATGTCGTAGCCTTTGTGATCGGTCGAGCAGTAGCTGCATCCATTGACGGGGTTGTAGCCGTACCCGCGTCCCTTGGAATATTCGCCAGCAAGCGGGTAACCCCATTCACCGCTGGCGACGGGCCCGGAGTTGGTGCCTGGCGGCGGCACCGTCGGTAACGCGTAGCCAGCCAGCGCAAGGGGGACCGCTATCAGCGGTGCGAACACGATCAGCGCGACAAGCGCGACGGTGGAGAAGAACCCCAGCACTACCCGGCGTCCGGTCCTCGACGTCGCGAGGGCCGGAATGGACAGCAAGGGTGCGCCCATGTCAGGGCTCCATCGGCTCCGGGAAATAGCGGACGATCTTGCAATCGCCCGGCTGCTGGTCGCTATCGGGAGTGGGCACCGACTCTCCGTCGCATAGAACCTGCACGCTCACCCGCACCTGCTCGTCGTACGCGTGCTCCGCACCGTCGCTATCGACGCGGGTGAACGTAAGGACAACGTCGGCGGTCCCGATTTCCATCAGTCCGGTCTTGTCTTCAGGGACCTGGGTGTAATCGATGTCGCCGTGAACAGCGGCAGTGACCCGTCCGTCCTCGCCCGCGAGCGAGGTCCAATCGTTTTCGGGAAGCACAACAGATTGGCGCAATTCGAGTTGTGCAGTTGACATGGCATCCTGCTGGTCAGCTTCAGATGCATAACGGGTATCGGGAGTGAACCAGCTGTCGAGGTAGGTCAGCCATGCGTCTCGTTCGCTGCGCTGCGTATCGAAAGTCGCTGCTGCCTCGAGCGCGCTGCGGATGTAGACGTTCGCGTCCGTGGTGATCGGTTCTGGAACCCAGCCACGATCCGCCACCGACGGATCAACGACCACGGACGAGGCGGCCGTCGGCGGATCGGATGCGGGCACCGATGGCGTCATCGTGTGCGACCGCCCAGCTGTTGGGTTCTGCGAGTTCAAGATTGAACTGACGGTGATCGCGACGATTCCAGCGATCAGGATGCCGCCGCCGACCCACGCCCACAGCAGACGTCGTCCTTGCTTCCGCTCCCTGACCACGATGGTCAGCCCTCCCGAAGTTTCAGGATGGCGACGATGCCCGGTCTGCACTGCCCCGGCAACCGCCGCAGTGACGAAGTGGACATTACTCCAGTTCGGTTCACCGTGTCTGTAGGCCATTTGGGGGACAAGCACGCAAGACCGCTCCCGAAACGGAGCAGATTTGGCTGCGCTGCACTGATCATGGAGTGAACGTTACACCCGTTCACTTTAGAAGTAAACGGGTAATTGGTGCGCTTTGTCTGGACGCACAACGACAGGGCGAGCACAATAGAAAGATGCCGAAATATGCGCGTCCAGCCGACGGTGACGGAGCCGAGGGGCCCCTCGCGATCCTCGGTAATCGTGTGATGGCTGGCATCATTCGTCAGCTACGAAAAACGCCGAACGTCGGGCGGAAGGCGGTCGCCGATGCACTGCAGGTGCCGCACTCGACGCTTGTTCCGTACCTCGGAGAGCTGGAGGCCGCAGGGCTGTTACTTGCCGATCCGCCGCGGGGTGAGCGGAAGCGTGGGGAGTGGGTTGTGTACCGCGTCAACGATGAGGCTGTTACGGACATCTATTTGAGGCTGGGGCAGGAGATTGGGGAGATCTGACGTTAGCGTGGACCAGCTAAGAGACGTCGGTGTGAACATCGTCAGCTGGCCGGGGTTGATCGAGTGGGGGCTCGAACCGACATATACGCAAATTGCCGCGTACCTGCAACAGCGTGGAACGAACCTGTTCCGGTCGCGGTGGACCTGTATGGAGAACGGTCACCGATATGTGCAGGACGCGGCGGTGTTCGAAGGATTGAGAGCTCAACCCTGTGGAAGATCGGTCAGAGGGAAGCAGACTGATGGTCGAGTCGAATGCGCCCGGGGGTGGGAGATGTGCGCTGCTTTGTGACAGCGCGTTGGACGTAGACTCGGCTTGATGTCGTCGCTTCCGAAACCCAAGGCCCAACTAGGTGGTGCCCTGGATCGTGGTGCCGCCGAGGAGCTGGCGCGTACGCTGCGGGCGGTAGCTGATCCGACGCGGCTTCAGATCCTGAGCATCATCCTGGGCTCCCTTGAAGAGCGCGCCACCGTGAGTCAGCTGGCTGATGCTCTGGGGTTGCGGCAGCCGACTGTGACTCATCACGTCCGGATACTGCTCGACGACGGGTTCATCACACGTCAGCAAGACGGGAAGCTCGGGTGGCTATCGGTGGATCCCGCTCGACGCGGTGCGATCGAGGACTTCCTGCAGTGAGAAATGACGCGCGCCATCGTGTAGGTAAGCCGCTCGACGAGCGATCCGCGCGGGATCGCGCAGCGCAGGTTTCGGTCCTGGGCAATCCCGATATTCTGCGCGTCCTCAGCGCTCTCGCGTCAGACGTCGCGGTAGCGTCGATCCCCGCGGAGTTGGGGTTAGATCAGGCAGTGGTCGATGCGGCGCTGCAGTCTCTGCTGATGACGGCGCTGGTCCGCAACGACGAGGGCCGCGTGACCCCAACGGTCGATGCGTGGGTGCGGTTTGGGCGATTGCTGTCGAGTGAGTCGCTGCAGACTGTGCCGGCTGCTCCGGCGGTCGCGGATCTCCCGCAGGGAGTGATGACGATCGTCGCGGATCTCGCGTATCGGTTCAGCTCCACGTTCAGCCCCGAGACCGTGGCGAGCTATGTTGCGCAGAGCTATTTGCTGTTGAGTCAGCGCGCACGTGTCCGAGAACACCTTCTGACGATGACTGAACGTTATGCCGCCGACCGGTTAGAGGCTCTGGCCACCGCGCAGGGGTTGCTGCTCCGCGATACACCGGAGGTGCTGTTCGTCTGCGTGCAGAACGCGGGCCGCTCGCAGATAGCTGGAGCCTTCTTGCGTCACCTCTCCGGCGGGAAGGTGCACGTTCGGACGGCAGGTTCATCACCGGCCGAGGTCGCGCATCCCCGTGTGGCTGCGGCGTTGTTGGAAGCGGGGGTGGAGTTATGGGGCGAGTTCCCGAAGCCGCTGACCGATGACGTCGTCCGGGCCGCCGACTATGTGATCACGATGGGGTGCGGTGACGCCTGTCCGGTGTTTCCGGGGCGTCGCTACATGGAGTGGGATCTTCCGGATCCGCTGGAGCTTGATGATGTTGGTCTCCGGGATGTGCGTGACGACATTCGCTCGCGCGTTCTGGACCTGCTGGTTGAACTCGGGGTCGAGCCTCAGGACGCGAGCCGGTAGCCCGCTACCCGCACCGTTTCGATGAGTGCTTGTGCGGGGGCGAACGCCGCCAACCGTGCACGCAGTTTCGTCATGGCGACCCGCACCGAGGCATGGGGGTCTTCGAGGTCGGAGCCGAAGGCGAGTGCGAGGGTGTCAATGCTCACGCTCTCCGGGTATGCACGAATGATCTGGTGCAGGAGCTCGAACTCCCGCGCGGGCAGGAGCAGCGACTGATCTTGCCATCGAAGGCTGCGGTGTGGGATGTCGAGAGTCAACTCGCCGATGGTGAGGATCCGCTCTATTGGGCCGGTTCGCGGGTGCAGGCGTGCGACGTCACGCAGTCGCTGTGGGGTCATGGGCAGACGTACAGTGCCGCGCACTCCTGCTGTCATCGCGGCGGCTATCGTCGCCGTCGAGGTGGTGTCGGATACGCCAAGGAAGATGGAGCCGCCGCATACGGGCTGAGCGATCTGGAGGATGGCGCTGAGCTGCTCGAAGGCTTCGCCGCCGGCGAGGATGAGTGACGCGTCGTCATCGTGGGCGAGATCGGCGAGAGCGCCGACGACTTCTGCATGCATCGTGATCGGTACTCCCGCGTGTCGGAACTCGGCGAAGCTACCCCGGAGGATATCGGTGCTGTTGCCGTGTACGACGAAGCGGGCATTGCCGGTCCGGGGGATGTCGTTCATCCGAACCGTCCGCTGATGTAGTCCTCGGTGCGCTGATCCTGAGGCTGCTCGAAGATGTTCTTAGTGAGGTCGTACTCGACGAGGACGCCGGTGCGGTCGCCGGTGGTGTCATCGGCGAGGGCCGTGAAGAATGCTGTCCGGTCGGCCACACGCGCCGCCTGCTGCATGTTGTGGGTAACGATGATGATCGTGTAGTCCTGGCGCAGGTTGTACATCAGATCCTCGATCCGGGATGTCGCGATGGGGTCAAGGGCCGAGCAGGGCTCGTCCATGAGGATCACGTCCGGCCGTACGGCGATGGTTCGTGCGATGCACAGTCGCTGCTGCTGACCTCCGGAGAGCCCGAACGCGGACTGCTTGAGTTTGTCCTTCACTTCGTTCCACAGGGCCGAGCGGGTGAGGGCTTCTTCGACGAGGTCATCCATGTTGTCGACTTTCATGCCGGTGACGCGGGGGCCGTAGGCGATGTTGTCGTAGATGGATTTCGGGAACGGGTTTGGCTTCTGGAACACCATGCCGATGCGCCGACGAACCTCGATCGGGTCGACGCCTTTCGCGTAGATGTCTTCCTCTTGGAAGAGGACGTTGCCTTCGACGCGGGCGCCGTCGACGAGATCGTTCATCCGGTTCAGCGAGCGCAGGAGGGTGGATTTGCCGCATCCGGAAGGGCCGATCAGGGCGGTGATCTCGTTGCGTCCGAACTCGAGGTTGACGCCAGTGACGGCGCGGAAGTCGTTGTAGTAGACGTTGACGTCTTCGCAGCGGATGAGTCCGCTGGGGGTGTCGGCCAGGCGTCGTGATTCGGCGGCGCGGAAGTGGGTGTGCGCTGCGGCAGCGTCTGTGGGGGTGCTCATGGTTACCACCGTTTCTGGAACTTGTTGCGGATGAAGATGGCGAGGGCGTTCATCAGGACGAGGACGGCGAGGAGCAGCACGCTGGTCGCGCCTGCGAGCTCGTGGAAGCCTTCCTGCGGGCGGCCGGTCCAGTTGAAGATCTGGATCGGCAGCGTGGTGTACCCGCTGAGGAGTCCGTTCGGGTCGAAGGTGATATACACAAGGGCGCCGAGGACGAGTAGCGGTGCGGCTTCGCCGAGGGCTCGGGACAGGGCGAGGATTGAGCCGGTGGCGATGCCGGGGACGGATGCGGGGAGCACCTGCCGCCATGTCGTTTGCCACGGCGTCGCGCCGAGCGCCAGCGACCCGTCCCGGATCTCTCGGGGCACGGCGCGAAGAGCCTCCCTGGTGGCGATGATGATGACCGGGAGGATGAGCAGGGTCAGTGCGAGTGCGCCGCCGATCACGATGTTCTTGTTGGCAACACCCAGCATCGACAAGAACGCGAGGGCGAGCAGGCCGTAGACGATCGATGGGACGGCGGCGAGGTTCTGCACGTTGAGTTCGACGAACTTGTTGAACCAGCGTTTCCGGTCGGCGAACTCCTCCAGGTGCACGGCGGCGGCGATACCCAGGGGCAGGGTCAGCACAGCGGTCGTGCCGATCGCCCAGACGGAGCCGAGGATCGCGGGGCGAGCTCCGGCTTCTTCTGGATCGGCGGACGGGAAGTTCGTTATGAGGTTCCAGGAGAGCTTGTTCTGTCCGGTGAGGAAGATGGTCACCAGCAGAGTGATGAGCACCGCGAACGCGACGAACAGTGAGAACCACAGCAGCAGCAGGAACAGAAGTGCGGTGGGGCGCATCTCGCCGTTGCGCCCGGTAGCGAGTGGGCGGGTCGCGCGGAGCGTGCGGGGTCGCGTGGTCGTGGGCGCGGACATCAGTAGGCCTCCCGGAATCGGCGCACGAAGCGGATGCTGATGAAGTTGATGAGCAGCGTGATGAGGAACAGCAGCAGTCCGACGGCGAAGAGCGTGTTGTACTCCAGGCTCCCGACGCGGGAGTCGCCGAGGGCGGCGTTCGCGATGAAGCCAGTCATTGTCTGTCCCTGCTCAAGAGGGTTGCTCACCAGTTGCGCCTGGCTGCCCGCGGCGATCGCGACGATCATCGTCTCTCCGACCGCGCGGGAGATCCCCAGGACGACGGCGGCGACGATGCCTGACAGTGCTGCGGGGAAGACGACGCGCAGGGTGGTCTGCATGCGGTTGGCGCCGAGGGCGGCGCTTCCTTGGCGGAGGGCGCTGGGAACGGCGGACATGGCGTCCTCGGCGATTGAGGCGATGGTGGGGATGATCATGACGCCCATCACGAGGCCTGCGGCGAGGACGCTGAATGCGCCGGTGGGCAGTTGGAGCCAGTCCCGCAGTACCGTGCCCTGTACGAACTGAAGGGCGAAGAACCCGTAGACGACGGTAGGGATGCCGGCGAGGATCTCCAGCAGCGGCTTGAGGATCTTTCGGACGCGGGGTTTGGCATATTCCGCGAGGAGGATCGCGGCGCCGAGACCGAATGGCACGGCGACGAGGAGCGCGATCACGGTCGTCCACAACGTGGCGGTCACCAGGGGCAGGACGCCGAAGGACGCGTCGGCGAATCGGGGTGCCCAGCGTGTGCCGAAGAGGAACTCAATCACGGGCACTTCGGCGAAGAAGCTCAGCGAGGGAATCAGCAGCGCGATGAGGATGCCGACCGTCGTGACGACGGTGATGGCGGCGGCCGCGCGCAGCCCGAGCTTGATGAGGAACTCACCAGGCCGGCGGCGTCCGGCGAACGAAGTGGCGGGGGCGGGGGCCCGACCAGTGGCCGGACCCCCTGTCCGCTCAGTGACGGTGGTCATGGGAGGCGTCGTGAGCGGGCGGATCAGCCGAGTGAGGCGAGCTCGTCCGAGGCCGTGGTGACCTGCTCCTCGGTGAGGGGGACGAACAGGGCACGCTCGGCGATGTCGAGCGAGTTCGCGACGTAGAAGTCGACGAACGCTTTCACCTGTTCCTTCTCAACGTAGGCGGCGTTGTTGACGTAGATGAACAGCGGACGCCCCAGAGGCGTGTACGTGCCGTCCTGGACGGTCTCCGTGCTCGGCAACACACCATCGATCATGGCGGCCTTGATGACACCCTCGTTCTCTTCGACGTAGCTCAGGCCGAGGAAGCCGATCGCGCCGACGTCGCCCGAGACGCCCTGGACAGTGATGTTGTCGTCTTCCGAAGGGCTGTAGTCGGTGCGGATCGCGCCTTCTTCGCCGTTGATCGCGTCGGTGAAGTAGTCGAACGTGCCAGAGTCCGTGCCTGCACCGAAGAGGGTAATGGCCTGATCGGGGAAGCTTGAGTCGACCTGGTTCCAGTTGGTGATCTCACCCTCGGCTTCCGGGCTCCAGATGGTGTTGAGCTGCTCGACGGTGAGGTCCTCAGCCCAGTCGTTCTCCGGGTTGATGATGACCGAGAGCCCGTCGTTGGCTGCGACGATCTCGGTGTACTCGACACCCGCAGCTTCGCACTCCGCGGCCTCTTCGTCCTTGATCGGACGGGACGCGTTGGAGATGTCGGTCTCGTCGGCGCAAAAGGACTTGAACCCGCCGCCGGTGCCGGACGTGGCGACGGAGACGTTCACACCGGACTCTTCGTCGCCGAACAGGTCGGCCGCTGCCTCGGTGAGCGGGGCAACGGTCGACGAACCGTCGGTGGTCACCGCACCAGACAATCCGCTTGCGGAGTCGCCCGATCCGTTGGAGTCGCCTTCCGCGGATTGTCCGCCGCAAGCGCTCAGCGTGAGCGCGCCGATGACGACCAGCGCCGTCGACGCGAGAATCTTTGCTGTGGTCTTTCGCACGATTGCTTCCTTCATCTCAGATACGTGTCAGGCAGCCAGTGGACCGCCTCAAATAGATGCTTGTCTATTTGACGTATTCATAGAAGGTCATCTATGTGAACGTGAGGTGAACGAACGTGGAAGAACTCTCTTGAATTACCGCGTCAGGAGAATCGGGCGAAGGTGAGCGAGAGCGCAGTCGGTGCGACGGTGACGACCGCCATCGCTGAATGGGAACCGGTCGCGACGGCGAAGAGCGGTCCGATGGCAGGGTCGACCGCGCCGACGAGGGTGATCGGAGCGGCGAAGACACCGTTGATGGCGCCGTAATTGTGGGTACCCTAGTGGTCTGCGACCGCAGTTATACGGAGCGGATCGCGTCGGCGGCCGCGTCCAGTGCGCCGTTGTTGACAGCGAAGTATGCCCACTTGCCTCGTTGCTCCCGCGTCACCAGCCCCGCATCGGTGAGGAGCTTCATGTGATGCGAAACCGTGCCCTGCGAGAGTCCGACCGGCTCCGTGAGGTCGCAGATGCATGCCTCACCACCCTCGCCGGCCGCGATCAACGACAGCAGCCTGACTCGCGTGGGATCGCCGAGCGCCTTGAACACGCGTGACACCCGCTCCGCATCCTCAGCCGTGAGCGAGGAAGTGATGCGCGGCACGCAACAGGCGCTCGCTTCAATGATCGTTGGCAAGCTCACGAGGCTAGTCTGACACGTATTGACAATCTTCAACAGATGCGAAACAGTTTTCGTATTGAAGAACTTCGATTTGAGGAGATGTGATGGATGAACTTCCTGTTGTCGTGATCGGAGCGGGTCCGCAGGGTCTTGCCGCCGCGGCGCACCTTGCCGAACGCGATGTGGACGTCGTTGTCCTCGAGCGTGGTGAGGGGCCTGCAGCAGCAGTATTGGAATGGGGCCACGTGCGTCTCTTCTCGTCATGGCCGGAGCTGACGGACACCGCCGCACGACGACTTCTCGAACCCACAGGCTGGAGCGCACCCGTCTCGGGATACCCGACCGGGGCGGAATGGGTGAGCGACTACCTCGCCCCGCTCGCGGATGTTCTGGGGCAGCGGGTGAAATACGCCACAACCGTGACCGGCATCTCTCGCCAGGGGCGCGACAAGGTCGTCGACGGCGGACGAAAGAGCCAGCCCTTCATCGTGCACGTGGTCGACTCAGACGGGCATGAATCCCGCCTGGGCGCCCGGTCCGTCATTGACGCAAGCGGCACGTGGGGTCTTCCGAATCCGGCGGGCAGCGATGGGTTCCCGGCGCTCGGCGAAGCAAGGGCCTCGGCTTCGATCTCGTACCGCATCCCTGACGACGTGTCCGAGCTCGCCGGGTCGCATGTCGTCGTCGTGGGCGCCGGGCACTCCGCCACGCATGCCGTGCTGCGCCTGAGCGAACTGGTCAGGCGATCGCCCGGCACCCAGGTCACGTGGCTTCTGCGTCGGGGGAGCGCCACAAATGTCTTCGGTGGTGGGCTCGGCGATGAGCTCCCGGAGCGCGCCGCGCTCGGCTCTCGCGCCCGCAAGATGATCGATGAGGGTCTGGTGAACCTGGTCACCGGATTCCGGGTCGCGGAAATCCGTCAAGAGGATGAGGCGTTGACGATCATCGCCGAGGACGGACGTGAGGTCGTGGGCGTCGCTCATGTGTTCGCTCTGACCGGGTTCCGGCCTGACACGGAGATGCTGCGCGAGCTGCGTATCAGCCTTGACCCCGCTCTCGATGCCGTCGCCGGGATCGCCGCGGAGATCGACCCGAACATCCACTCGTGCGGATCAGTGGGGGCCACCGGCGTCAGGGAACTCGCGCAGCCGGAGCAGGGCTTCTTCATCGTCGGTGTGAAGTCATACGGCCGCGCGCCGACGTTCCTCGCGATGACGGGGTACGAGCAGGTACGAAGCGTCACCGCGCACATCGCGGGAGATCACGAGGCCGCCGCACGCAATGAACTCGTCCTTCCCGACACTGGCGTGTGCGGTGGATCCGGCGACTTCGATAACAACGCGGGAAGCTGCTGTGCAGCCCCGGCTCCGGCCTTGGTGCAGATCGGTTTGCGCCCCGTCACCGTCGGCTGACCGTCACGTCACGAAGGGCCGGAGTCCCCGGCGAGGAGGACCCTGCCCTTCGTGTCCTCAGTCCGCGAGACGCGCGGCGAGCCCGCGCACGCTCTCATTGACAGCATCGCGCAGCTCGCGCACTCCGTCGGCTTCCCAGTTCGATGGATCAGGGAATGACCACTCGACGAGTTCTCCGCGCACCGGGCCTGGTAGCGACAGGCCCGGCTTCATCAGAACCACGACATCAGCGGTGTCGAGATCTTCGGCCGTCACCGCACGCGGATTTGCGCCGCTTGTGTCGATGCCGAGTTCTTGCAGTGATGCCGCGACCGCCGGGTTGATTGCCTCGGCCGGGTTGATGCCCGCGCTCGTAGCTACCAGGTGCTCGTTTCCGACGTGGGTGAGCAGGTGGGCGCCCAGCTGCGAACGCCCCGCGTTGTGAGTGCAGATGAAGAGGACGGTCTTAGGCTGGGGCATCATTTTCGCGACTTTCTTGGAGGAGGGAAGAAGGGGGTACTGCACTGGCATGATCTGCTTGCCGGGTGACGGGCAGGTGAACTCTTTTCAGCATGATTGCATTCGGCATCGATGGATGTCAATATAGACACATGTCGATTCAAGAGGTTGAGCTGGTCATCATCGGTTCCGGACCCGCCGGGTACACCGCCGCGGTCTACGCTGCTCGCGCGGGCCTCGAGCCGGTCGTTCTCGCAGGTTCCGTCGCCGCGGGCGGCGCGCTGATGACGACGACCGAGGTGGAGAACTTCCCCGGGTTCGTCGACGGAGTGCAGGGGCCAGAACTGATGGAGTCGATGCGCGCCCAGGCCGAACGTTTCGGCGCGCGCATCCTGCTCGACGATGCCATCCGGGTCGACCTCGACCGTCCGATCAAAGTCATCGAGACCGGCGCCGGCGAGACCATCCACGCCCGCGCCGTCATCCTCACGATGGGGTCCGCTTACCGCAAACTCGGACTGCCCGAAGAAGAACGGCTGACCGGCCACGGTCTCTCGTGGTGTGCGACGTGTGATGGGTTTTTCTTCCGCGAGCAGGAGATCGTCGTCGTCGGCGGTGGCGACTCCGCGATGGAGGAAGCACTGTTTCTGACGCGCTTCGCCTCGAAGGTCACCGTCGTGCACCGCCGCGAAGAGTTCCGCGCCTCGAAGATCATGGCGCAGCGGGTGCTCGACCACCCGAAGATCGACGTCACATGGAACAGCGAGGTCGCCGAGATCATCGGCGCCGAGAAGGTACACGCGGTCACCCTCCGCGACACCGTTGCCGGAGCAGAACGCGAGCTTTCGGCAACCGGCGTCTTCGTGGCCATCGGCCATGACCCGCGCTCCGAACTCGTGACCGGGATCATCGACACGGACGCCGACGGATATGTGCTCGTCGAACATCCTTCCACCCGCACGAACCTTCCCGGAGTGTTCGCAGCGGGCGACCTCGTCGACCACACCTACCGGCAGGCCATCACCGCCGCCGGCACCGGATGCGCGGCAGCGCAGGACGCACAGCACTATCTGTCCGCTCTTGACGAGAGCACCACGATCGAACTCGAAACCGAGGAAGTGTTCGCATGAGCGCCCCCACACCTGTCACCGACGCCACATTCCAGACCGAAGTCCTCGATGCGGATCTCCCCGTCGTCGTGGACATCTGGGCCACCTGGTGCGGCCCCTGTAAGCAGGTCGCACCTCTGCTGGATCAGCTCGCAGCGGAGTACGACGGCCGGATCAAGGTCGTCAAGCTCGATGCCGACCAGAACCCGGAGACAGTGATGGCCGCCGGCGTCACCTCGATCCCCACACTGGGTTTCTACAAGAACGGTGTCCGCACCGACATCCTCATCGGCGCACACCCGAAGCCCGTCATCGCCGAGAAAATGGAGGCGCTGCTCGCATGAGTGCTGCAACCGTTCCCGCACCGACGTCAACGACGCGACGCCTGTCCACCCTGGACCGCTGGCTGCCGCTGTGGATCGGGCTCGCCATGGTCGCCGGCATCCTCCTCGGACGCTTCGTCCCCGGCGTATCGCCGCTGCTCGCAAGCCTCGAAGTGGGCGGGATCTCGATCCCCATCGCCCTCGGCCTACTGGTGATGATGTACCCGGTGCTCGCGAAGGTCCGCTACGACAAGGTCGCAGCTGTCACCGGCGACAAGAAGCTGCTCATCTCCTCGCTCGTGCTGAACTGGCTGATCGGTCCCGCGCTGATGTTCGCCCTTGCCTGGATGTTCCTCCCCGACCTGCCGGAGTACCGGACCGGCCTCATCATCGTCGGGCTCGCCCGATGCATCGCGATGGTCGTCATCTGGAACGACCTCGCCTGCGGCGACCGCGAAGCCGCCGCAGTACTCGTCGCGATCAACTCGGTGTTCCAGGTCGTGGCGTTCTCGCTGCTCGGCTGGTTCTACCTCACCGTCCTCCCCGGATGGCTGGGCCTGGATACCCAGGGGCTGAACTTCTCTGTCGGGGCGATCGCCCTCAACGTGCTCATCTTCCTCGGCATCCCGCTGTTGGCAGGATTCGCATCCCGCTTCATCGGCGAACGCCGCAAGGGCCGCGACTGGTACGAGGAGAAGTTCCTGCCGAAGATCGGCCCGTGGGCCCTCTACGGGCTGCTGTTCACCATCGTGCTGCTGTTCGCCCTGCAAGGCGAGCAGGTGACGTCCCGCCCGCTCGACGTGGCGCGGATCGCACTGCCGCTGCTGGTGTATTTCGCAGTGATGTGGTTCATCGGACTCTTCACCGGCAAAGCGCTCGGGCTGGGCTATGCCCGCTCATCGACGTTGGCGTTCACTGCAGCCGGCAACAACTTCGAACTCGCGATTGCCGTGGCCATCGGCACGTTCGGGGCGACGTCGGGTCAGGCCCTCGCGGGCGTCGTTGGTCCGCTAATCGAAGTGCCCGTGCTTGTCGGGCTCGTCTATGTCTCGCTCTGGGCAGCCAGGCGCTGGTTCCACACTGACCCATACACCGCAGCTCCATACACCGAGGTAAGGACGCCATGATGAATGTCACTTTGACCGCTGAAGATACCTGCAGTCCGGTCGCCTCGCACGCGATAGGGCAGGACGCGGCGTCATCCGTCGCAGCCACATTGAAGGCGCTCTCCGACCCGCTGCGCCTGCGGATGTTGTCCGCGATCGCCTCCGACCCGCGCGGCGAATCCTGCGTCTGCGACCTCGCTGAGCTCGCCGAGGTGTCACAGCCGACGGTGTCGCATCACCTTAAGGTTCTCAAGGACGTCGATGTGCTGACGTCCGAGCGTCGCGGCACCTGGGTCTGGTACAAGATCAACCCGAACCGCCGCCGCGCCGTCACCACCCTGCTGGATTCATTCGCGCCCGCGACAGTCGCAGGACCCTGGACAGAAGACGCAGTCGATGAGGCGCGCCGACCAGACTTCGACGCCCGCGTCACTCACCTCGCCGACGAGCTGGCTGCAGAGATCCCGGAGCTCGACTCAGCGACCGTCTTGACCATCGTGCGAGAGTCATACAGCGCTCTCGCCCGCACCGCCCGGGTGACCTCAGCGCTGATTCCGCTCACGGAGCGGTTCGCCAGGCAGCGGCTGAGCGACCTCACTCGAGACCGTGACACGGCCGTCCCGCAGGTGCTGTTCGTCTGCGTCGCCAATGCCGGTCGCTCGCAGCTCGCCGCCGCACTGGTCAATCAGCTCGCGGGTGGCAGAGTCATCGCGCGGTCGGCAGGCTCCAGCCCCGCCGACGTCATCCACCCGCACGTGCGCTCACTGCTCGCAGAGATCGAAGGCGACGGCGCCACCGACAGGTTCCCGAAGCCTCTGACCGACGACGCCGTCCGCGCCGCGGATGTCGTCATCACTATGGGATGCGGCGATGTCTGCCCGATCATCCCCGGGGTCCGCTACGACGACTGGGCCGTCGGCGACCCAGCCCTCGCGTCCCGCGAAGGCGTCGAAGCCATCCGCGATGACATCGCCGCCCGCGTCCGTACCCTCGTCGACAACCTTCTCAACTGACCACTTTCTCAAAACTGGAGTCACGATGACCGACACCACCGTAAAGCCCTCCGTCCTCTTCGTATGCGTGCACAACGCTGGCCGCTCTCAAATGGCCGCGGGATTCCTCCGCGATATCGCCGGCGACCGCATCGAGGTGCGCTCCGCCGGATCCATGCCGGCCGATCAGATCAACCCCATCGCCGTCGACGCCATGGCCGAACTTGGCATCGACATCACTGCCGAAGCCCCGAAGGTACTCACCACCGAAGCGGTCCAGGCCTCCGATGTCGTCATCACAATGGGCTGCGGCGACGCCTGCCCATTCTTCCCCGGCAAGCGCTACGAGGACTGGGAGCTCGACGACCCGGCAGGTCAAGGTATCGACTCGGTGCGCCCCATCCGCGACGACATCCGTGCACGCATCGAACAGCTGGTGGGCGAACTCATCTAACTTGGGCATGGCCTACGGGCTGCGAATAGTTCTCTCGGGAACACTTCTCTCCGCCGACACACGGCGCGAGTACTTGCCGCCATGCTGACGGCTCTCAGTAAGCACCGGACGGTCACTCAATCACCAGCTCGCCAGAAACTATCGTTTCTGGCGAGCGCACCAAGGTCGCCGGCCGACCGCACGGCACGCCGGTTGCGCACCTGCCGAAACCCCCTGCCGGAACCTGCTGCGCCGAAACTGTCCACCCGACCTTTTAGGCAGCGTGAGGGCGAAACGCGATTGCCGACTTTTTTCGTGAGACTAACCGGCAGTCTCGGCAGCGCACCACTCACCCGTCTTTTCGTGGACGAGCTGTCTCACCGATCGACAACTCTCGTGAGATCGGACAGAGGCTTTGCGAGTTTCCGGGATCTTCAGAGCTTCGGCCCGCCGAGACTGAGTGGCGATGGATTCAAAATCCAGACCGTTAGTTGTGAGCGGTCAGGTGTCCGAAAAGTGTCCGGAGCGTCCCGAGTGAAGCGATTCTGACGAGTATTCGAGTGTCTCTCGTGTGCAAGGTGCGAGAGCTCACGAAGCCGAGAACCCACAGAAACTCAGGCTTCTCGGCGGTTCCAAGCGCACTATCTGCGAACGGTCCAAGGGCAGCGTGAGGGCGCACACCACCCTGCTAAGGTGGAGTCCTCGCAAGGGGACCGAGAGTTCAAATCCCTCCGTCTCCGCCATTAAATGCCTGATCAGAAGCTAGATTCCGAAGGCATTTCAAATCTGGATTTGAGTCGTTTGCGAGGCTGTCTGGCCCGAAGTTGCCGGGATGTGGTGAAAGCGATATGGACCTCGCGCCTCGCCACGACTTCGGATCCTTCTCGGAATAGCGATCAGAGTGGGAACGCTCCACATTGCGTTGGCGGAGCGTGATCTCGCTCATCCAACTGACTGTGCTGCGCTCGCCTCACCTGGCCGGATCCCTCTCAAGGCCGTCGGCGATGTCGGAACGTCGCTCGCGCAGTGCGCCCAAGACGCTTACGATCTTTTTTACAGGTGCCGCACTCGACTTTCGTTCCTTATCTCGGAGAACTGGAGGCCGCAGGGGCTTTTGCCTGCCGATCCGCGACGGGGTGGGCGCACGCGTGGGGAGACCTGAAGGCCTCACATGTGGTCGGAGCTTTTGTCCAGAAGTTTGCCCGTATTCGACTGATATCATGGTGGAGAAATGAAACCGACGGCTAGCAAACGCATGAAGACGTTGCTGGCCGAAACTTCGCTGATAACGAAGATCATTACCGGGCTCGGGCTGGCGCTGCTTCTGATCGTTGGGGCATGGTCGGGAGAGATTCACGAGTCTGAGGCGTCCATCTCGACTGCCTCGTTCGCGGGTGTGCCGGTTACGACACACGACTTATCCTCTGTCGATAGCGCAGAAGCCGCTACCGCTGGCACTGTGATCGGCGAAGGATCCGACGACTCGCTAATGCTCGGCGTCGCTGGATGTTTGCTGGGCATCATCTGCTGCGTACTTGTCCTTGTTGTCGCGCGCGTTCTCTCCGTGCGAGCGGCTCCACGCATCCTGTTTCGTCTGCCGCGCATGCTTGCGCTCGCTCGGGCGACGGGCCGACCTTTCACTGCTCCTCTGTATTTGACGCAGCTCTCCATTTCACGCACCTGACACACACGCCGCACGCGCGCCATCTGCGTGTGATGGCGTCCACCCGGCTGTAGCTGGGATCCGTGTGTCCTTTGTGTCTGTGTTTGGAGTGTCTGTGAAAAATTCTGTGAAGGCGGCCATCGCGGCCGTGGCGCTTGTGATCGTGCTGTTTGTTGGTGCGCTGATCTATATCCTCGTCAACCAAAATAATGCTGCGTCCGTCGCTGAGAGCGGTGACGGCCCGCAGGTGATGCGAGAAGGGTCGCATGTCCTTGATGATGGAGGTGAGGGCTCGGTGACCGTGGTCGAGTTCTTGGACTTCGAGTGTGAAGCTTGCGGCGCGTTCTACCCAGTTGTCGAGGATCTCCGTGAAAAGTACGACGGAGAGATCACCTACGTGGTCCGGTACTTCCCCTTGCCTGGTCACTTCAACTCCAAGAACGCTGCGATCGCCGCCGAGGCGGCCGCGCAGCAGAACCGGTTTGAGGACATGTACCATCGGCTGTTCGAAACTCAGACGCAGTGGGGTGAGGCGCAGGAGTCACGCGCCGAGCTCTTCCGAAGCTTCGCTGAGGAGATCGGGTTGGATATGGCGGTGTTCGATGAATCTGTCGCTGACCCTGCAACGGCGGACCGGGTCGAGCTGGATCTCAATGAAGGCGAGCGGCTCGGGGTCAGCAGCACTCCCACGTTCTTCATCGACGGTGAACCGGTCACCCTCCAGAAGTGGGATGACCTTGAGAAAAGCATCGAGTCAGCGGTGAACGGCGATCGATGAAGGCGCGGGCATTATCGCACCGACGGGTCATTATCGTGGGGTCCGGACAATCCGGCTTGGCTGTTGCAGCCGCGCTGAGAAATCAGGGCATGGAGCCGCAGAAGGACTTCGCGGTTATCGACGCCGCACCTGAAGGGCAACGTAGCTGGGCGAATCGATGGCATTCCATGGTGCTCCTCAGTGATGCACGTCGCAGTGCGCTTCCTCAGTTCCCATTTCCGGGAGAGCAGAGCCGCTATCCGAGACCCGATGAGATGCTCGATTATCTGGCATCGGTGGAAGCCGAGCTCGGTGTGAGAACCGTGTGGGGAGTGCGAGCCCAGAAGGTGACGCAGATTGGCGCTGGCTTCACGCTGCAACTATCGACCTCCAGCGGGGATATCCAAACGCGCAACGTCGTCTGTGCGACTGGTGCCGCCACAGTGCCGCAGGTCCCGGAATGGTCTCAGGCGTTGACGGTGCCTGGCATCGTGTTGCACTCCAGCGAATACCAGTATCCGGCGCAGCTCCCGCCTGGCAGCGTATTGGTCGTCGGCGGGGGAAACAGCGGTGTCCGGCTCGCTGAGGAGCTCCGCGGCTCACATGACGTCACTCTCTCGTCGCGGACACGACGTCGGTATCGGGCACGGGAACACTACGCATCGGCTGCCGGGTCGACGCTGTCGTGGCTGTCACGCGTGCGACGCCCTGAGCCAGTTTTCAGTGACCAGGCTCACCTTTCTCCGGAGATCACGCGGGCGTCGGCCGTCGTGGGTGCGGGTGGCGCGACAGTGACGTTTGCCGACGGATCACAGATGCAACCAGTATCAGTGATCCTCGCCACTGGCTACGCCCCCGGTGTTTCTTGGCTCCCTGAACAGCATTCGGGCCGACCATTGCGTACGAAAACCAGCGTTCCTGGCCTGTTCGTCGCTGGGATACCTAGCCACAGCCTGCGGGGTGCCGACACGATCCCCGGAGCCTGGCGAGACGCGCTCACCATCGCCCACCAGATCACCGACCGTCCCTGAAAGGAAGGCCAATCATGACGGAAATGGGTCACAATCACGGGACCGGAAACGCCACCCCCCGCAAACGCCTGATTATCGCGTTCTCGATTACCGCATCATTCTTCGTCGTCGAAGTAATCGGCGCGGTTATCACCGGCAGCCTCGCGCTGCTTGTGGACGCGGCGCACATGCTCACCGATGTCATCGGGCTCGCGATGGCCGTCACCGCCGCGCATCTGATGAACCGGCCACCGACTCCCCGCTACACCTTTGGACTGCGACGCACGGAAGTACTCGGCGCGCTCGCGCAAGCCACACTGCTGCTTGGCGTCGGCCTCTTCGCACTCGTCGAAGGGGTCAGGCGACTGTTCGAGCCTCCGGAGATCGCGTCAGGGAGCCTGCTGTTCTTTGGCATCGTGGGGTTGGTCGCCAATGTCGTATCCCTGCTTGTCCTCGTGGGCGGACGCAAGCAGAACCTCAACATGCGTGCCGCGTTCCTCGAAGTCGTCAACGACGCCCTCGGATCCGTCGCCGTCATCGCAAGTGCGATCCTCATCGTGCTCTTCGGCTGGTATCAAGCAGACGCTGTAGCCGGCGTTCTTATCGCACTGCTTATCATCCCGCGCACAATCATCCTGCTGCGGGCTTCCGGTCGGGTGCTGCTGGAATCTACCCCGCGGGGTCTCGACCTTGACGAGGTCCGCCGACATATCCTCGAGCTCCCGCACGTCGTTGCCGTGCACGACCTGCACGCTACGCAGGTATCGACAGATCTCCCCACGCTGAGCGCTCATGTCGTCGTCGACACCGCGGCGACCATGGAGGACTCCGCTGCGCTGCTGACAAAGCTCCAGCAATGCGTCACCGAGCATTTCACCGTCAGCGTCGAACACTCCACATTCCAGATCGAACCCGAATCGCACCCCGGAGAACACGTCACTCATGCGTAAGAAGCACTCAGCCCCCTGCGCCGCCCTGGTCACTCTTCTTATCGCGCTCGCCAGCGTGTTCGGCATATCTTCCCCCGCTGCAGCTCACGACGATTTCATCTCGTCCTATCCACAAGCGGACTCCACCATTAACAGCTCTCCGGATGAGATCACACTGTCGTTCAGCGGGGAGCTCACGGATACGGAAGGTGCGTCGGACATCGAAGTGCTCGATGAGCGGGGGTCCAATGTCGCAATCGATGCTCCCAGTATCAGTAACGCTTCGATTACTCAGCACCTCTTGCCGGAGACCGCCACGGGCGTGTTCATCGTGCGCTGGAAAGTCGTATCCGCCGATGGGCATCCAGTCAATGGCGAGTACACCTATGCCGTGGAGCCTCTGACCGCGAGCTCCGACGTCAACGAACCGGAAGGTGCCAGCCCCAGTCCTTCAGCGCCCGAAGGGGCCACGGAAGAGCCGACGCCCGCGGCCTCTGCGTCCTCCGCTGAAACGACGAAGGAATACGGCGGTGTGCCCTCCGGCGGACTGGAGTTCCTGCCCATTATCGCGCTCATTGGCGGTGGCGTTATCCTCGGTGGCAGCGTCATTGGAGTACTCCTGATGGGGCATCAACGCCGGCAAAGAGACCGTGCTGAAGCTGCAGCGGATGCCCGCGATGACGCGTAACCGTCTGCGCCGATTCGCCACGGCGCTTATCGTCGCCGCGGGCGTCGTCCTGGTAGACCAGGGGTCGAAGATCCTGGCTGTCAGCGAACTGAGTCAACACCGACGTATACCTCTTCTTGGTGACCTTCTGGGGCTTCAACTGGCATTCAATCCCGGCGCAATCTTCTCATTAGGCTCCAGCGCCACAGGACTCATCACAGTAATCGGAGTTGCCGCGACGGCCCTCTTGTTCGTTGCAGCTGCGCGAACTCGAAATAGAGGATCGGCCATCGGAATCGGGTTCATCTTCGGGGGCGCGGTCGGCAACCTCATCGACCGGCTCTTCGCGCCGCCCGCATTCGGCAGAGGCCACGTCACAGATTTTCTGGCGTATGCGGACCTCTTCATCGGCAATCTCGCCGACGTCGCCCTCGCTATCGGCGCTGTCCTCCTCGTTGTCGGCAGCCTTCGAGGGAACGACCGACGCACCACACAACCAGGCCCGACTGTAGTCGGGCGCCCAACAGTAGAGGAGACGGTGAGCTGACCATGAACCGGAAAACACCAACCCCTTCGCGATATCAGCGAAACGCTCTCGCGCCCAGCCTCATCGCGGCAGCCATCTTGTTCCTCGCCCCGGCACTGATCCTTGCGGACTGGGAGCCCCTGGTCCAGTTTGTCGCCTCGATCTTTGCTCTGATCGTGGGCTGGTTCGCCATGCAGGCACGGCACTGGTGGTGGATTCCGGTGTTCGTAGCCATCGCGGTGATCTGGAACCCTGTGGCGCCCTTCCCGTTCTCCGGGTCTGTTTGGACAACAGCTCAACCCGCGGCGGCCGTCGTGTTTATTGTTGCCGGTGCGACCATCAAGGTGAAACGGAAATGAAACGAGACCTGCTCACCGGTTCCGCACCTGCCGCCACCAATCGTGATGTCGACGCCCACGGCAATGCACAGCTCGACGCCTACAACCAATCCCTGAACACGCTGAGTTCCCGTGACGTTGAACGCTGACTCTTCGATGCTTCATCCTGCGCAGCGAGAGTGGCGACCCTCCCAACCTGGGGTTGCGCCGAGAACGATCCCGCCAGCATTGCCACTGCGCTTCGCGGTGGTCGCGGCGCTTCTCGCCGGTGCATCCCTGGACCTCGCCTACCCCGAAATCGGCTGGTGGCCCGTTGCTTTCGTGAGCGTGACGGTCAGTCTCTGGACGTTGCGCGGGCGTTCGCTCCCGTCCGCTTTCCTCGTTTCTCTCGTGTACGGGGCGTCTTTCTATTTCACACACCTCGTGTGGGTGTCGAAGTTCCTGGGGCCGGTGCCTTGGGTGGCGCTGGCAGGCCTGGAATCGATACTGTTCGGTGCCGGTGGCGTGTTGATTGCGCTCGCATACCGGCTCGCTCATTCCACGCGAGGTCTCTCAACGGTCGTGCCCGCAGTGGTGGCCGGCGTATGGGTGCTGCGTGAAACGGTAATGGGCAGCTGGCCATACGGTGGCTTCCCCTGGGCGCGGACAGGCCTCACTCTCGTTGACAGCCCCTTCGCAGCCGCCGCCTCATGGGTAGGTACGACAGGGCTGTCCTTCCTGATGGTCTTCATCTGCGCCAGTGTCCTACAAGCATTGGGTCAGCGACGAGGGCGACGGTTGATTCCCGCCGGGCTGGTTGTTCTCCTCACCGTGCTCATCCCGCTGTTTCCGACCGAGCAAGTCGGGACCTTGAAAGTCGGGTGGGTGCAAGGCAATGGTCCGAGTGGCTATTTCGACGCGAAATCCGCTGGGGACATCCTGGACGCGCAGGAAGCGGCGAGCACGCCGCTAGCCGGACGCCCGATGGATCTTCTCGTCTGGCCTGAGGGGTCCGTCGATGCTGACCCTCTCCGCGACGCGGAAGCCGCCGCTCGGCTTGACCGGCTCGTCCGCGACATGGGGGCCCCCGCGTTGGTGAACGCGGCAACAGTGCGCGAGGGGGGCATATTTAACACCTCGCTGTTGTGGGGCGAGGACGGGGCGGCGCAGCTCCACGACAAAGCCAACCCGGTGCCGTTCGGTGAATACGTCCCAGATCGATGGTTCTACGAAGCCGTCGCTCCCGACCTCATTGGTCTGATCCAGCGGGAGTACGCCCCCGGTTCGAACGCACCTGCCATGGACGTCGCAGGCGCGCGCATCGGATTGGCGATCTGCTTCGACGTGATCTACGACAACGTCATTCGAGAAAGTGCGATGGCTGGTGCGCAAATGTACGTGTTCCAGACGAACAACGCCGACTTCCGAGGAACGGACGAGAACCTGCAGCAACTGGCCACAGCACGCATGCGTGCCATCGAAACCGGTCGGACAGTTGTGAACGTCTCCACCACGGGCACCAGCCAGATCATCCGGAAGGATGGAACGGTGCTCTCAGAATTATCCGTGGACACAACCGGCGCCCAGATCAGCGAAGTGTCCCGCTACACCGGCATCACCCCGGCAGTGGCACTGATGCCTTGGATCGGTCCCGTGCTCGGCGGCGCAAGTGTGTTGGCGCTGCTCGTTGCCACTTTCGCCCTGCGTCACACGCGCTATACCGGCGGTGCACGCCGCGAACGGAACAACCTATGAAAATGACGACTCAACTTCTCGTACTCTCCGCCGCGGTGGGAATGAGCCTGGGGCTCAGCGGCTGCACATCCACGATCCACATGGAACCGGCAGTGGACGCGAATGATCCGCTGTGCGCTGAGGTCACGGTACGCCTTCCGGACTCAGTCGGCGATCAAAGCCGCGTCTGGACCGACGCGCAGGCGACAGCCGCGTGGGGAACGCCGAGCAGCGTACTCGTCACCTGCGGCCTGGAGCCACCTGCCCCGACAACGCAGCAGTGTGTCAGTCTGAGCGGCGTGGATTGGATCGTCGACGAATCCGAGACACCCAAGCTGCGCTTGACAACGTACGGACGGGCGCCTGCCGTGCAGGTGTACGTGGACACGACGATCCTGTCTGCAGACAGTGTCCTTCAATCGCTGGCCGGAGCCGTCCAGCAACTGCCGAAGACTAGCGAGTGCACAGCGCCGGCCACTCAGGAGGACGGCGAGCAGGGCGAGGGAAGCACACCGTGAGCCCGACTTTCCTCCGTCTAACCGGGCCGACGATCCTGATCCTCGCCGCAATCATCGCGGCCGCCATCGCACTGATGATCGGCGGCGGCGCGGACCCCCGCTTCACCAATGATCCGGGTGCTCTGGTGCGCTGGGGTCTTCCGTTTGCCAAGTTGTTCGTGAACCTTTTTGGCGCGGTAATGGCCGGAGCGCTCGTACTCGCACTGTTCGGACTCGCAACCGGTACGAAGCCCTTCAACATTGCGCTCGACGTCGCTTCCACGGGTGCTGCGGTGCTCACCGTGGCAAGCGGAACGGTCGCGTTCCTCACGTTCCTATCATCATTCAACCCGGAAGTCAGCCTCGGATCAGAGTTCGGCGCGCAACTGGGACGGTTCCTTCTGGACACCGAGCTGGGGCGAGCATGGCTCATCACCACCGTCCTTGCGTCCGCCGTCACCGTGCTCACATTTGCCGTGCGCGGATACGGCGCCGTGCTCATCACCGCGCTGCTAGCACTTATCAGCCTGGTGCCGATGGCAACGCAAGGACACTCAGGCGAACTCGCCAATCACGACGCAGCCGTCATGTCTCTCGTCCTGCACGTCGTCTCAGCCGCAGTTTGGCTTGGTGGTTTGACGCTTCTTGCCGTTGTTCGCCCCGTCGTGCCGCAATCCGCACTCGAGGATCTCCTCCGCAGATACTCGACGCTCGCGCTGGTCGCTTTCATCATCGTCGCCGTATCGGGATACGCACGTGCGCTCACTGCACTCGGACGATGGGAAGACCTGGCAACTCCGTATGGGCTGATCCTGCTCGCCAAGATCATCGCTCTGCTGGCCACAGGGATCCTTGGGGCCCTCTACCGTGGTCGCCTCATCGCGAAAGCTGGCTCCGGACGAGGCATGTTCTGGGTGTTCGTGTGTATTGAACTGGCCTTCTTGGGCATCGCGAGTGGGGCGGCCGCCGCGCTTGCGCGGACGGCGGCGCCGTCCGAAACGGCGCCCCTAGCGAAAACGACGGCCGCGGAGATCCTCACTGAAGCGCCCGTGCCGCCCAACCTCACCATAGAGCGCTGGTTCACCGCATGGAGCCCCGATCTTCTGTGGGTATTTGTGGCCGCGTTCGGAGTGTTCTTCTACATCGCGGGCGTCCAACGTCTCCGACGAGAACAGCAACGTTGGCCCGTGCGACGCACGGTGTACTGGATCAGTGCCATGGGATTGCTGTTCTGGACGACCAGCGGGCCGATCGCCGTCTACGGGACATATCTGATCAGCATGCGTCTTCTGTCGCTTGTCTTATTGAGCCTTGTCATACCTCTTCTCCTCGTATCTGCCGCCCCGCTCACTCTGGCGATCGCTGCCATCCGTCCGCGCGAGGATGAAACCCGAGGCATCCGGGAGTGGGTATTGAAGGCAGCCGATAGCCCGATAGCGCGAGTGACGACAGGCCCTGTCTTCGCCGCGACGTTGTTCGCCGGCTCGCTGTGGTTGGTCCATTACACCGACCTATTGCGGTGGTCGCTGTACGACCAACTCGGCTACCAATGGCTGCTCACACATCTGCTCTTGACGGGGTGCTTGCTTGTCGCCGCTTTTTTCCGCCCAAATCAGTCAACACCTCAGCTCTCGCGCCCATGGCTGCTCAGCACGCTCATCGCGGTGACCCTGGTGTCGGCGCTGTTCGCCATTAACATCATCACCCGATCCGATCTCATGGTGTCGGAGTGGTTTGGGGCGATGGGCCGCACCTGGGGACGCACCCCGCTGCAGGACCAGGCCGTTGGCGGAGCCATTGCCCTGTCCATCGGAGGAACGCTTGCGGCATTGACCGTCGTAGTGGTTATCCGCTGGAAGCACAGTAATCCGCACGCCAACACCCTGGTCTCACAACGAAAGGACATTCACGCATGACTGCACGAAAATCCCCCTGGTTCGCTGGTGCCATCATCGCCCTAGCTGCGCTGGCGGCCATCAGCGGCCCCGCCCCAGCAGCCGTCGCACATGACACCCTTCAGGACGCCTCACCAGCAGCCGATGACACCGTCACACAGCTCGACGAAGTGGTCCTCACCTTCAGCGGTGAGCTTGTCGATTTCAGCCAGGCAAGCTTCGCGCAAATTCAGGGGCCCGATGGGCTGTTTTACGAGTCCACTTGCTCCACGATCGACCGCAACGTCCTCTCTACCGCGGTGAAGCTCGGCGAACCGGGCGTCTACTCGGTGGTATGGAACGCCGTGTCCAGTGATGGGCATCCCATATCCGAGGGATACGAGTTCACGTACGCGCCGTTGGACGAGGTTGAGCCGGCTCTCGGCTGGGATCTACCGGCGTGTGGGAACGAAGACAGCCGCGCACAGCCCGGAGCATTGACTCCCGATCCGACGACAGATACAGATGTCACAGCAAGCCCCGAAGCTTCGCCTTCGGCACTCCCAGATCAGGGAGAAGAATCCGCAGGCATCGTGATCCCCATCATCATCGGAGCGGTCATTGTGGGCGTGGGAATCGTGTCAATTGCGCTCATCGTGAGCCAGATCCGAAAACGACGGGCCCGAGATTGAGCTTGAGGATGCCACCGGTCATGGAAGACACCTCCCGCGTGGGACGGCTCGTGAAGTGGTGATGGCGTCGTGGCTCACAGTGGACTCTGGGTGAAAGCGCGCGCGAACTCTATTGGGGTGCATGAAATCAACTTTGGATGAACAGAGCGAGTCACCTCGAGACGAACTACAACCAGCTTTTGTGACTCGCGGCAGTCACCACCTCGATGCAGGCGGGCGATAGAAGGTGAGCGCCCGTCGCGATCCGAGAGTCGCCGCAGATACGTAGCGACGCTTCGCGGCTTCTTCTAGGAAAACTCAGACATAGACGCCTCGGGCCGCCATGAACCGGATCGGGTTGGTGTACCCGCCGTTGATGTAGACCTCGAAGTGCAGGTGGCAGCCGAAGGAACGCCCGGTATCACCGGCGTACGCGATGACCTGACCGGAGCTCACCCATTGACCGCTGCGAACGATGATGCCGCCGGGCTTGATGTGCGCATACCCGGTGCTGACGCCTCCACCGTGCTGGATCCGGATGTAATTGCCATAGTTACCGTTCGGGCCGGCGTAGTCGACAGTGCCGGAGTTCGCGGCGTAGATCGCTGCGCCGCACCCGTTGGCGAGGTCCGCCCCGTAGTGGTAGCTCGACGAGCAGCCCTGAGAGCCACACGCCGGAGTACGTGGACCGTAACTCGAACTGCGGGCGCCGCCGTGAGGGCGCACCCAACCGGCGGATCCTCCTGCCCCGCCGCCTCCGCTGTTTCCGCCGCCGTTGGCCGCGGCTGCGGCGGCTTCGCGTGCGCGGCGCGCCTTCTCCTCTGCGGCGCGGGCGGCAACACCGGCCTGGTAGTCAGACACTGTCTGGGTGGTGGTGTCTTTGAGTGCGGCGAGCTGAGCCTTCATCGTTTCGAGGTTCGCAGCCTGCTCGTCGAGCGCAACCTGTGCTGCCGCCGCTGCGTCCTGTGCTGCAACCATTTTCTGTTCAGCGACCTGCTGCAGGCGGTCGCGCTCGTCGCGGGCAACTTTCGCTTGGTCAGTCAACAATTGAGCGGCGTTGCGTGCGGAGATCGCCTCATCGTAGACGGACTGGTTGTAGTCAAGAAACTTGTCCATCGTGCCCAAACGCGAGAGCAATTCGTCGGCATTGGCCGCGGAGCCGGCAAAGAAGAGTTTGAGAACAGTGTCGTCACCGCCGTTGCGGTAGATCTGTGCTGCGACCTGACCCGCCTTGCGCGCTGAAGCATTCGCAATCTCGGCCTGCTCGTCGGCCTGCGACTGCAGGCTCTCAGCCTCGGCGATCGCGGCGAAATACTCCTGCTGTGCGGTGTAGAACCCATCGGATGCCGTTTTGGCGGCAGCTTGCGTCTCGACGACCTTCTGCGCTAGGGACTGGATCAGCCCCCGGATACGGGTGATCTCAGCGGTCTTGGCGGCTTCGCTGTTCTTGGCGCGTTGCACGTCGTCCCAGCTGGGATACGACGCGGCATACGCGGCGGAGACACCGGAGCTGACGCCGAATGCGGCGAGGGCGGCGACGCTGAGGACTCCGAGCCCGAACACTCCGCGCCGGGTCACGTCCTTCTTCCAGAGGGAGTCGCGTTCGGCGAGTGTAGGTGCACAGCCGCACTCCTCGGCTGCTGCTGCTGCAGCAGCAGCCTTCGTCTTCTCGTTCACACAGCCCCTCTGTCGGCCCCACAGGTTTCGCAATAACGACCGGTCTCACAGACATGGGTGGGAGTGGAGATCTGTTCAGCCCATGCTGACGTGTCTATCGTGCCTTGGAATTCCAGCGGCACGACGTCGGCTCGCCTCGATGCTCGATATTCACCGAGCTTCACTGACGCCAATACCTTGGCAGTCGCATCATCTGGTCCGACCTCGCGTCATCGGGGCCGACTCTTCTGATCGATCTGTTCGAGGTAGGCGTTGTACGCCACCAGCTCGGCGTCTTCATGGGACTCGTTCACACGGGCACGGCGCCGATCGCGCGAACGCCAACGGGATAGGCAGACGATGAGCACGATGAGCAGCGGCAGCTCGGCGTAGGTCCACAACAGCATCCCGGCAATGGCTTGGTCGTAACCTGGATCCGACCCTTGCTGCGGGGTTGCGTATGCGGCGAACAGCGGGGTGCCCGCTCGGATCAGGACGAGCCCGAGAACGGCGTGAATCTGTATCTCCACGAAGATGTCGACCAGCCGCGCCGGAAACGAGGGTGCCCGCGGAAGCGGGTCCGAGGACCACAGCGGCACTGCTGCGACGATGCCCGCAACCAAAAAGAAGGCGAGGAGGAGGTCTGCTCCGACCCGAGTCGCCATCACCAAGCTGATGAGATCCGTCAGGTAGAGGGCGGGGAACATCGCGAGCGCGATCGCGATGGGCATGAGGGGATGCAGCAGCGCACGCGCCCACCGCGATCGGAGTCCGGCGTGAGCCGCCCGCAGGACGAGCCGTCCTGCTCCATGGTGCGGGGTACTGCGAAGCAGGAGTCGACCGGGGGAACCAGCGATGAGCAGTGGTGGGATGACGGTCATCGCCGTGATCTGCTGGAACATCAACGCGGTGAGCGAGACGCTCGCGTAACGGTTCACGCCGAACGTCGCGATCACGAACATCAGCGCACAGCCGAGGATGAACGCGATCGTCCTTGGTATGGCCCACCTTCTGCCGTGCGTCCACATCCAGATCGCACCGTACACATACCACCCGCATAGGAGCAATGCCGCCACCGCGACGATGGGAGAGGCGCCTGTGGGGTCGAAACGGAACCAGTCAGGGAAGGAGGGAAGCATCACGTCAGTCAACACACAGTCTCCTTGGCTCGCCGGGTGTGCGCACTGAGCTCGGGGGTCGAGTTCCCGTGAGATGCGCGTGCATGGTGATCGTGATGCTCGGTGGTTTGTTCAGCATCCTCTCTGCGCGAGTCGCCATCGGTCTATCTTTCTTGAATCGGATGATGGTTGTCACCTGGCCACGCTGACGGTGGTGCTGGGAAAGGGAGCTTTCGCGAGATCTTCAGAGCCCTGAGTACGAGTGCAGGCCGGGGATGAAGACGTTCACGATGGCGTAATTGAAGATGACGGCGAGGAACCCGATGATCGCCAACCACGCGGAACGTGTTCCGCGCCATCCTCGGGTAGCCCGTGCATGAATGTATCCGGCATAGATGACCCAGATGATGAATGTCCAAACTTCTTTCGTGTCCCAGCCCCAGTACCGGCCCCAGGATCGCTCCGCCCAGATGGATCCGGCAATGAGAGTAAAGGTCCAGAAGACGAAACCGATCACGGTTGTGAAATAGGTGAGATTCTCCAGTTTCATGGCGTCGGGCAGTGTCTTCAACAGCGCAAGCGACTTCTTACCTGCTTCGCGTCTGGCTTGCAGCAGCTGGATAATTGCGAGACCGGCTCCGATGGCGAAAAGCGCGGTTCCCAGGGACGCGACGATGACGTGGATGATGAGCCAATAGGAGTCCAGTGCGGGCGGTAACGGCTTCACTGGAACGTAGAAGTTAACGGTACCGACACCCAATGTGATCAGGGTGAACCCGGTGATGTATACCCCCAGGAACTTCAGGTTCTGCCACCACTGTATGACGATGAAGACGCCGACGATAAGGGCGGACGAGATCAGCGCGAATTCGTACATGTTCGCCCAGGGCACGAAGCTCTGTGCCATCCCGCGCAGTGCAACTCCCGCGGCGTGGAACACCCAACCGAGCACGACAAGCGAGAATGCGATCCGCTCGAACTTGTAGCGTGACGGCTGTCGCGGAGGCTCGGTTTCTTGGAGGGTGGCGACGGCTCCTTGAGCGTCGCTCTGCCGACGCTGCGAGCCTACGCTGACTGGTACCGGTTTGCTGGTGGATCGCTTCGCCATGTCAATCGCGAACATCACGAACGCGAGCGTGTAGATGCCCATCGCGGTGTACACCGTGAGGAGTGAGTATTCATCGAGTATGAGGGTCATTATGTGTCCTTGATGTTGAGCTGTTGGCGGTGCCGTTGCTGGAGGTCGTTGACGGCAGGTTCAAGCCCCGGGTCATACCCGCGTGCAAGACCGGCGTACTCCAGCCGCACGGCGCCCGACGTCTCGATGGCCTTCACCCATACCCGGCGGCGAGGGATGAACAAGGCGATCAGGAGCCCGCTGAGGGATAGCAGAGCGAATGCGAGGACCCACCCTCGCGATGGGTCATGGGTGATGTCGAAAGTGGCGAACCGCAGGACGCTGTCTGCATAGTCTTTCGCCATCGATGGGGCGGGGTTCGCGTCCTCGAAGGTGACCGTTCCCAGCCCGTTGGGGAGTGGTGCGGTCTCACCGGGACGGAGCTTGATCGCCTCGATGCCGGTGTCCCCTCCAGCAACCTGGGTCATCCCGTCGACGTCGAGCTGATACACGTTGCGGGGAATGCCATCGTCGATGCCCAGGTCGCCCGTGTACACATTGAGTGTCAACAGTGGGTTGAGAAGGTCGGCGTGGATCGAGGTCAGTGCGCCGGTGGAGAGTTCTCCCGCAGTGGGATAGAAAAACCCGATCATGCCGATCTGTTCTGGCAGTGCGTCGGGGGCTTTGATGAACCCCATTGATGTGAGATTGGCATCCTGGGGCAGGAAGGGAACGATGTCGGTGAAGGCCACATTCCCTTCACCGTCCGTCACCGTGATCCGCGGTGCGTAGCCATTCCCGAGCAGGAAGACGTCTGAGCCGAGCAGAGGCAGAGGCTGATTGACTTTGACGGTGCCGCGGGAGACCGGTTCTCCTGGGATAGTGACGGAGACATCTGCGGTGTAGTCGATGGGGAACCCTAACGCGTTGACGTTTTCCTGCTCATACTCGACGGAGAAATCATCCAGCACCATCCGAAACGGTGGCAGCATGCTCTCATCGAAAAACCGCCCAGGGGTGAAGCTTGAATAGTCGCTCAGGATGTTCACGAAAGGTTGTCCTTCGACGATGACTCGCTGTCCGGTGTATGTGAAGCCTCCACCGATTCCCACTGCGAAGAGCACGCCGATCAACGCGGTATGGAACACGAGGTTGCCGGTTTCTCGCAGGTAGCCTCGTTCGGCCGATACGGAAAGGTTCGCTCCGTCGAACACGCGGACGCGGTAGCCGCTCTTGCGCAGAAGGGTGCGCGCGGACTCGATAGCGACGGCTGCATCCGTGTCCGTCGTTTCCACCGTGCTGAACCCGGGCAGACGTTCCAGCCGCGCCGGTGTCTTCGGCGGGGGTGTGCGCAGTGCTCTGAGGTGATGTGCGGTGCGCGGGATCACGCACCCGATCAGGGACAGGAACAGCAGCAAGTAGATGCTGGAGAACCACATCGAGGTGAAAACATCGAACAGCTGTAGGGCGTCGAGGATCGGAGCGAGATCAGGATTGTCCTTGAAGTACTGGATGACTCCGTTGGGATTCGAACTTCGCTGTGGCACCAATGAGCCGGGGACGGCGGCGAGAGCCAGCAACAACAGCAGCAACAGCGCTGTTCGCATGCTCGTCAGTTGACGCCAGAAGAACCGTAGGTACCCGCTCACACCGAGTGCCGGTTGCGATATCTCGTCGACGTTGGGTGTGTCGATGTGGTCAGATGGCCGGGACAAAACCGCTGATCACCCCTCCCAGGCTTGACATCAACGCAGTCCATAGCCCGGAGACCATGACAATGCCGACGAGGATCAGCAGTGCACCACCGATGATGTTGATGATGCGTATGTGGCGTTTGAGCCAGCTCACTGATCCGGTCACCCAGTTCAGCCCTAGGGCGACTAGGAGGAATGGTATGCCGAGGCCGAGGCAGTAGATGGCGCCGAGCAGCGCACCGCGGGCGGGAGAGCCACCGTTCAAGCTGAGTGCGAGAACAGCCGCCAGGGTCGGACCGATACATGGAGCCCAACCCAGGCCGAAGACAATACCTAAGAAGGGGGCACCGGCTAGGCCGGTCGCTACCTTCCAGCGGGGTTTAATCATTCGCTGCATCGACGTGAACATTCCGATGAAGACAAGCCCCATCAGGATAATGATCACACCTGCGATGCGCGTGATCATGTCCATCCACGGCACCAACAACAATCCCGCTGTCCCGAAGAGGAGCCCCAGCGTCACGAAGATCGCGCTGAAACCGAGGATGAAAAGGAGCACGCCCAGCAGCATCCTCCGGCGGTCTGCGCGGCTGCCGTTGTCGCTCAGACCGCCGACGTACCCGAGATATCCGGGGATCAGAGGCAATACGCACGGCGAGGCAAATGACACGAGCCCGGCGAGAAGTGCCAACGGGATGGCGATCAGCAGACTCCCCGACACCACGATCTGGTCGATCGTACCCACTACGGTTCCTCTGCAATGAGGTCGCTGATTATGGTGTCAAGTATCGAAGGTTCGTCGATAAGACCGATGAATCGTGCGGCAACACGGCCCTGCTTGTCAAGCACCAACGTCGTCGGCACCGCACTGGGTGGAGCGTGACCGGCGAACGCGAGCCGGACAGCCCCCGAGTTGGCATCGAGGATCGAGGGATACTCGATGTCGAAATTTCTCGCGAAAGCGAGCGATGTCTCTGCTTGGTCGTAGACGTTGACACCCAGGAAGCTGGCGCCGGCATCCTGATATTTGGTCGACAGGGCAGCAAGATCCGGAGCTTCAACTCGGCAGGGAGCACACGCCGCGTACCAAAAGTTGACCACCAGCACCTCGTCGGCATAATCACTGCTGGACACCGTGTTGCCCTCATCTGTGGTGCCATCGAACACAACGATTTCACCGCGATCACCTGGCGCGAATTCGGAGATGGTGCCATCCGCAGACGCGTACCCTGGGTCGCCGATCTCCGCGTACTGTTCGGAAAGTGGGTCGGCGGCGCAGCCCGATAGCAACAACGTGGCCGCCAAAACCGTTGCGATAGAAACGGGAACGATTCTCAATGTCTCTCCAGCGTGAACGATGATTCTTGGGAGCTAATGTGCGGTGCACGGCGTGGCCGTCACCAAAGAGCTGCGCTACGCAGCCCAGTACGGGAACGCGCTAGATATGCACATCGCTCGATTGAGCAGACATGGAAGCGCGTCAGCTCAGGAATCAGGTTCGGCTGATGGAGAGAAAAACCAGTGACGGGCGGATCGGCCAAGCCAGCGGCATGGGAGCAGATGCGACGGGTGACATACGACGCAGAGTTGCGACCCATGAAGATCTCTGCCCGCCCTGAAGATAGCGGCGGAGGAGAATCAATCCCAGAATGCAGCACCCGATCAACGCCGCACACACGCCAGCCGTGATCAAAGCAGGTGATGCAATGACAGTCGCAGAGCCCTCAACTGCCTGACCGACAATCATCTTTGTGGGACCGGACGCCGCATCCGCGGTATCTGCGCTAAAAGAGGGTGGGCTCATTGCCAGTGTGCTCGTGACGGCACTCTCTGCGCCGGGGGCTGAACCCGCGTGCGGCAGAGCGAAGGCGCCTATAACCGAAACAAGCACCAGCAGCGCAGCGGTTGCGATCTTCAGCATCAACGTCCGCATAGCACTCCCTTCGGATCACGGCACTTAACTAACGCATCACACTCAAGGATAACCGAGTCGGGTATGAACGCCTGCCGTCGCTCACTGCATGAGACTGGACGGTTGGCCTGCCTCATGAGAGGTGGCGGATTCTCACGAAAGTAGAGAGTGTCAGAACCAGACACGCCCGCGATTCGCCGCGGGTAGCCGGCATTGAGGGCGATGGTCGTCTCATGCATCGGAGGCGCTGCCAGGTGGTGTGCGGCAAGCGAGTGCGATTCCGATGATTGTGATCACGATGGCGATGGCTTCGGCCCACACCTTCGTTCCCTGATCGATCACCACGACGACCACGGCGATCGGGAGCGCTCCACCAGCGAGCTGCCACCGCCGCGCCGACGATAGTTTTCGCACAACGGATGGGTGGATCTCTGCCTCGGAGGAGGTCAGGCGAGGACCTCGATCAGACGGACGATGACCCCAGATTCGATCAGGATGAACAGGCCCAGACCGATGAACACGACCGGGACGAGCCAGTGCTCGACGCGTTCGAGCGTTTCGGTAACGGCCGTGTGGGTGCCGATCAGCCGCCCGGCCGCGCACCAGACGGCGACGAGGATGAGGAACACGACGATCATGATCGCGACGTCGCCGGGAGCGCTGGTGCGGAAGATCGGCGTGTACAGGGAGATGTTGTCGGCCCCGTTGGCGATCGTGATCCCTGCGACCCCCCACAGTCCGACCGCAGTGATCTTGTCGTCATCATCATCGTCATCGCCGTTACGACGCAGACCTCGGACGAGCGTCCAGATGCCGATGCCGAGCGGAATCAGGCCGAGGAACCCGACCCATTCGTCCGGGACGATGGTGAGGCCGAGAGCGGCGATCACGCTGATCACGACGAGGGTGATGAACCCGAGATACTGGCCCGCGACGATCTGCCACGGCCGGGGCTTCCCTCGACTGGAAGCCAGGAACAGCACGGTGAGCACGACAATGTCGTCGATGTTGGTTGCCGCGAACAGGCCGATCGCTGAACCGATAGTTGCGAGCATCAGCTTTCCAGTCGTGGCGTGCGGGTGCGTGCGGCGCGCAGACCGTTGAGGATCACGATGACCTCCGCGACCTCGTGGACCAGGACGACGGCCGCGAGCCCCAGGACGCCGAAGAGCGCGAGCGGGAGCAGTGCAGTGATGATCAGCAGCGACAGGATGATGTTCTGGTTGATGATCCGTCGACCGTGGCGTGCGTGATCGAACGCCCGCGGAATGAGGCGCAGATCATGGCCGGTGAAGGCCACGTCGGCGGATTCGATTGCCGCGTCGGAGCCGGTCGCTCCCATCGCGACACCGATGTCTGCGCCAGCGAGGGCCGGGGCATCGTTGATGCCGTCGCCGATCATCGCGACCGGCCCCGCCTTCGACAGCTCCCCGATCGCGCTCGCCTTATCCTCGGGACGCAGCTCCGCTCGCACGTCACTGATCCCAGCCTGTACCGCCAGTGCACGAGCGGTGCGGGCGTTGTCTCCGGTGAGCATCGTCACGCCGACGCCTTGGTT
>NZ_BMCM01000005.1 GCF_014635185.1 Microbacterium murale | reverse complement strand
GCTCGTATAGCCATCACACTCACTCCTCGATCGGAGTGTTGCGACGATGGCTGGAACTCAAGCGCTGCGGAGGGTGCGGACGTCTTCGATGATGTCCCACGTGCGCGTCTCCCGCAGCGAGAACTCATACTCGGCCGCTGCGTTCGCCTTCACCATCCGTACCAGCGCGTCGACGGCGAACGAGTAGTGCTGTGTCGACACCCCGAGCAGGCGCCGTGACGGAGGCCGCCCGAGGTATCGCTGTTCGAGGAGCGCCACCTGCTCGACGACCTGCCTGGCGTACCCCAGGAACTCCACGCCGTCGGTGGTGAGCGTCACGCCGCGGGCCGAGCGGAGGAGAAGGACGCGCCCCACTCTGTTCTCCAGATCCTTCATCGCCGCCGACATGGTGGGCTGGGCGACGTAGAGCAGATCGGCGGCGGCGCTGATCGAGCCCTCCGCGGCGACCTCGATGTAGTAGGTGAGTTGCTGCAGAGTGATGCCGCTCGAGCGCTTAGCCATAGCCTCAGACTATGTCACGGCATAGCCGCAGCACATTTCTCGATGGGCCGCACAGCCGCCACCATGGAGAGACCCCTTTTTGCGAGGCCGAGCCCGGCCGATCAGCCCACCGATTGGCACCTCCATGGCGCACGAATTCACGTTCCGCATCACGAAGACCCGTTTCGACGAGGACTACTCTCCGTCGGACGATTCGCGGATCACCACGAACTTCGCCAATTTGGCGCGGGGCGAGCATCGTCAGCAGAATCTCCGCAACGCCCTGACAATGATCGACCGTCGGTTCAACGATCTCGCGGACTGGGACAACCCGAATCGCGACCGCTACACCGTCGAACTCGAGATCGTGTCCGTCGCGGTGCAGTTCGCCGCAGAGGGTGAGGATCAGGAGTTCCCGCTGCTCGAGGTCCTGGACATCCGGATCCTCGACCGTCTCACTGGAAAGCGCCGTCAGGGGATCGTGGGGAACAACTTCTCGTCCTACGTCCGCGACTTCGACTTCAGTGTGCGGCTGCCGGCGGCCAGTGAGGCTGCGGGCGGTTTCACCGTTCCCGCCGACTTCGGTGATCTGCACGGCAAGCTCTTCCAGCACTTCCTCGACTCGGCGGCCTACCGGGATCGCTTCACTGGGTCGCCGGTTATCTGCATCAGCGTCTCGACGAGCAAGACGTACCGTCGCACCGAGAATCACCATCCGATCCTCGGCGTCGAGTACGAGCAGAAGGATCCCTCGCTGACCGACGAGTACTTCGGCAAGATGGGGCTCTCGGTCCGGTACTTCATGCCGCGCGGAAGCGTCGCACCGCTCGCGTTCTACTTCCGCGGTGATCTGCTCGGCGACTACACGAACCTCCAGCTCATCGGCACCATCAGCACGATGGAGACGTTCCAGAAGATCTACCGACCGGAGATCTACAACGCGAACTCGGCTGCAGCGAAGGTCTATCAGCCGAGCCTCGAGCAGCAGGATTACTCGGTGACGAAGATCGCCTACGATCGCGACGAGCGCAGCAGGCTCGCGGCCGAGCAGGGGAATTATGCGCACGAACACCTCATGAAGCCGCACGGCGACCTTCTCGAGCAGTGGGCGGCCAACTCCCTCGTTCCTGTCGGATGACGAACGGAGAATCACCGACCATGAACACGCTGCTTCCCACCTCCATCGTCGGCAGCCTGCCGAAGCCTTCCTGGCTCGCCCAGCCCGAGACCCTCTGGTCCCCCTGGAAGTTGGAGGGTGACGCGCTGGTCGAAGGCACGCAGGATGCGCTGCGCATCGCCGTCCAGGAGCAGCGGCACGCGGGCATCGACATCATCAGCGACGGGGAGCAGACGCGCCAGCACTTCGTCACGACGTTCATCGAGCATCTCTCCGGTGTCGATTTCGAACAGCGCGAGACGGTCCGGATCCGCGACAGGTACGACGCGAGCGTGCCGACGGTCGTCGGCGCCGTGAGCCGCGAGGAGCCCGTGTTCGTCGAGGACGCGAAGTTCCTTCGTCAGCAGACCGATCAGCCGATCAAGTGGGCACTACCCGGCCCGATGACGATGATCGACACGCTCTACGACCGCCACTACAAGAGCCGCGAGAAACTGGCCTGGGAGTTCGCGACGATCCTCAACCAAGAGGCGAGGGAACTCGAGGCGGCCGGAGTCGACATCATCCAGTTCGACGAGCCGTCTTTCAACGTCTTTTTCGATGACGTGCAGGACTGGGGTGTGGCAGCACTGGAGAGGGCCGCCGAAGGGCTGCGCGCGGAGATCGTGGTGCACATCTGCTACGGCTACGGGATCAAGGCGAACACGGACTGGAAGGCGACTCTCGGGGAGGAGTGGCGCCAGTACGAGAAGTCGTTCCCGCTTCTGCAGCGATCGAGCATCGACACCATTTCGCTGGAGAGCCACCATTCGCACGTCCCGCTGGACCTCATCGAGCTCATCCGGGGCAAGAAGATCATGCTCGGAGCCATCGACGTGGCCAGCCACTCGATCGAAACCCCGGATGAAGTCGCGGACACGCTTCGGAATGCGCTTCGTTTCGTCGACGCCGACAAGCTCGTCCCGAGCACGAACTGCGGCCTGGCACCGCTGCCTCGTGACGTCGCGCGCGCGAAGTTGCGTGCGCTCAGTGCTGGTGCCGACATCCTTCGCGAAGAGCTCACGACCGGGAGTCACTGACCACCCGAACTATCGATGGGCGGGACGCGTCCCGCTCAATCGTCGATGTCGGTGCCGACGACGGCGAAGTCCGCGCTGAAGTCGATGTCGATCGAGCGGTTCTCTGACGTGAGGACCGAGGCGTCGTACGGGCTCACGTCGTCGCCGTCGACGTCGAGCTCCGTGATCGTCCCGTCGGCCTCGGCGAGTGCGGCGGTGACCAGCGAGCGGATCGTCTCGTCGTCCAAGCTCAGGCTGGCGGCCGTGTCGTCGCCGTCGGCCGGGTCGGTCGAGATGACCGAAGCTTCGAGCCCTTCGTCGACGCGGACCTCGGTCTCGTCGCCTGCGGCGTTCGCCAAATGCACCTCCCAGGTGCCGTCGCGTTTCGCGTCGATCGACGTCACATCGCCGTCGGCTACGCCGCGCGCGGCATCCGCGATATCGATCAGCTCGTCGGCCGAGGCCGTTCCGATGCCGGCGGTTGGGGCGCCGCCGTCCGAGGACGCACTCGCGTCGTCAAGGCTGTCGTCGCTATCGGCCTGAGACGCGTCATCGTCGTGTGCATCATCGTGGTGGCGCTCGTCGGATATCGATGAATCATCATCGTCCCCGAATTCGTCTCCGATCGCCGCGCCGACCGCGATGCCGCCGCCGGCGAGCACCACGGCTGCCGCGATGCCGCCGCCGATGAGGAGCGCTCGCTTGCGGCGGGGCTTCGACTCTGCGGGAGCGGGCGCTGGAGTCGCCGCGGGAGCCGCCGGGTGCTCCGCCTGGCCGGATGTCGGCGTCACAGGAACCGTCTGAGCGTCGGGCCCGGGCTCCGGCGTGTGATGAGACGTGTGGTCGGGAGTCTGGTCGGGAGTGGGTGTCTTGTCGTCCATGTGATGATCGTCTCGCGCGGGCGCTGAAGCCACCCTGAAGCGTCCTGAAGCCTTCTTCAGGAACCGATGTTCCGGTCGATCAGTCGCCGAGGGGGAGCGTGAGCACGAAGCGGGCGCCACCCCAGCGGGAGTCGTCGACCACGAGTGTGCCGCGGGCGGATGCTGCGATGCTGCGTGCGATCGCGAGGCCGAGTCCGCTGCCCCCTGCGTCACGGCTGCGCGCCTCGTCGAGCCGTACGAAGCGTTCGAAGATCCGCTCCCGCTCCTCGGCCGGCACGCCAGAGCCGTCGTCCTCGACCGTGACGAACGCGTACCGATCCGATGGGGTCACGCCGATCGAGACTCGGCCGCGGCTGTGGCGGGCGGCATTGTCGGCGAGGTTGCGCACCAGCTGACCCAGCAGGCGCGGGTCGCCGTGCACCCGGGCGGCACGTATGCCGGAGCCGTCGACTTCGAGCCCCGCGGCACGCAACCGCCGTACCTCACCGAGCGCGATGTCGTCGAGGTCCGCTGCCTCATCGTGCGTGCTCGCGCCCTCGTCGAGTCGGGCGAGCAGCAGTAGCGATTCGACGATGCCCTGCAGGCGCAGCCCTTCCTCCGAAACGACCTCGGAGAGCTCGCCGATGCTCGTCACGTCGGGGTGGGCCTGTGCGAGTTCCGCATGCTGGCGGATGGTCGCGAGCGGGGAGCGCAATTCGTGTGACGCGTCCGACACGAACCGCCGCTGCGCGGTGGCGGCAGCATCAAGTCGATCGAGCATTCCGTTCATGGTGGTCGCGAGCGCGGCGATCTCATCGGCCGTCTCCGGCACCGGCACACGCTGGTGGAGCCGCTCAGCGGTGATGTCGTCGACGTGCTCGCGGATGCGCTCGACAGGGCGGAGCGCGCGACCGACGACGAGCCAGGTGGTCACCGCGACGAGAAGCAGGAGCAGCGGCACGGCGATGAACAGCAGGGCCGATACCGTCGCCAGGGTCTCCGCGTCGTCCTCCATCGAGATGGCGAGCACGAGAGTCCGGTCACCGTCGAGGTCGTCCGAGATGACAAGCATCCACTCCTCGTCGACGATGAGGGTCTGAGCGTCGTCGGAGACGGGGAGCGCGTTCGATCCCAGCGCTTCGCGGGCGTCCTCACTGGCGGCACGGACGGATCCGTCCGGCCCGATGAGCTGCACGATCTCGTCGGCTGCGTCGATCGCGTCTGCGCCGGAGCCGTCAAGACGTCCGGCGAGTTCGTCGAGTCGCTGCTCCGCCGCGCGCTCGGTGCTGTCGTGGATGCTGGCGCTGAGAACGCCATAGAAAGAGAATGCGCCGATAAGCAAGGCGACCGCGACCACTACAGTCGCCCCAAGCGTCGTCCTGCCGCGCACCGAACGCCAGCCTCGCACCGGGCGCCAGCTGCGGCTAGCCACCGTCCGCCGCCAGCCGATAGCCCGCACCGCGGATGGTCTCGATCGCCTCGCGGTCGAACGGCTTGTCGAGCTTGCGGCGCAGATGCCCGACGTAAACCTCGACGATGTTCGGATCGCCGTCGAAGTCGTCGTCCCAGACGCCGTCGATGAGGGTGCGCTTCGACAGAACCTGCCCGCGATGGCGCATCAGATACTCCAGCACGGAGAACTCCCGCGCGGTCAGAGTGACGGCGGTCTCGCCGCGCCAGACGCGGTGCGCAGCGGGGTCGAGCCGCAGATCGCCCGCTTCCAGGATCGCCGGGCGGGCGACGGCCCCGCGGCGGACGAGCGCGCGCAGGCGGGCCACCAGGATCGCGAACGAGAACGGCTTGGTGACGTAGTCGTCGGCCCCGGTCTCCAGCGCCTCGACCTGATCCCACTCGCCGTCCTTCGCGGTGAGCATCAGCACGGGCGTCCAGTTCTCCTCGGCGCGAAGCGCCTCGCACACCTTCCACCCGCTCATGCCGGGCATCATCAGATCGAGCACGATCGCGTCGTAGCGCGTCTCCCGTGCCCGCCACAGGCCGTCGACGCCGTTGTGCGCGACATCGACGGCGAACCCCTCGGCCTCGAGACCGCGTCGCACACCCTCGGCCAGGCGCACCTCGTCGTCCACCACCAGGATCCGCATTCCTCCAGTGTGGCCGCTCGACGCTGAATCCGGGCTGAAGCGACGCACGACAGGACCGTAGAGTGGGGGCATGTCAGACCCGGTCGAGTTCATCCGGACGGCCCCGTTCGGCACTCGGATGACGGTACGCACACGCATCGATGGGGGCTTCACCGATGCGGTCGGCTACCTGCGCGAGCGTGATAATGACGAGTGCATCCTCGAAACGCGTCGTGGTCTGGTCACCGTTTCCTTGGACCAGGTCCACTTGGCCAAGGCCGTGCCCCCTCCGCCACCGCGCCGGGCGCCGCGTACCTGAACTGATTCGCGCCCCGTTCACCGTGTCGCCAGGTCGTGGTCATCTCTCACCGGTAGCGTTCCGGGAAACGGCGGCCGAGGCGAGGAGCCGAACGATGCGCAGCGCTGAGTATCCCCTCCCTGGGCAGACCCTTCTGCACTTGAGTGACACCCACCTGACTGCGGAGGGCGCACGTCTGTTCGATCTGGTGGATGGCACCGAACGGCTGGCCCGCGCGCTAACGGTCTTTGAAGCATCCGGTATCACGCCCGACGCGATCGTCTTCACCGGCGACCTCGCCGACCTGGGTGAGCCTGCCGCCTACTCAACCCTTCGTGGCCTTGTTGAGCCGTTTGCCGAGCGATTGGGTGCGCGCGTGCTGTGGGTCATGGGCAATCATGATGACCGTGGGGCGTTCCGCGAACGGCTATTGGATGAAGCGGCCGACCTGCGGCCGATAGATCGGGTGGACGAGATCAACGGGCTGCGCGTGATCACTCTCGACTCGACCGTTCCGGGCGAGCACTATGGCGAGTTGCGCGACGAGCAACTTGAGTGGCTTCGGGATGAACTGGCAACGCCGGCACCGCTGGGGTCGATCCTCGCGATGCATCACCCTCCCGTGCCAAGCGTGCTGCCGTTGGCTGTGAGCGTCGAACTGCGCGATCAGTTGCGGCTCGCCGAGGTGCTGCGCGGCACCGACGTGCGGGCGATCATCGCCGGTCATCTGCATTACTCGACCTTCGCGACATTCGCGGGCATTCCCGTCTCGGTCGCATCGTCGACCTGCTATTCGCAAGACCTCACAGTGCCGACCGGTGGCACGCGTCCGCAGGACGGCGCACAGGCCTTCAACCTCGTGCATGTATTCGATGACACGGTGGTGCACTCGGTAGTGCCGATCGACGTGCCGCGGACACTTGAACACATCGACGCGGCCGAGGTCCGTCGGCGGCTCTCCGCCGACGGTATCGGCCCGTTCAGCGCACGATCGGCGGATGCTCCGACTGAGCCGATCGCCCGGCATCGCTGACGTCGGCACGCTCCCACGGTGGCAGCACCGGGAACATCCGCTCCAGCGCCCCGCGAATAGCGCGGATTCTGATTTCTTCGGGGAGTTCTGTCTCGCCGCCATCGTTGAGGCAGAACATATCGACATCAGTTCTTTCAGCGAGCCGCTCCATGCGTCGCAGTGCGGTCAAGAGCGTCGTGTGCACGTAGCGCACTCGAGGTTCGCTGGTGGCGACTGCCCGCCCGGTCATGAGCGCGTAGTAATGGAAGAGGCTGTTGGTCACTGAGATGTCGGCGGCGGAGCGGAATCGAGATGCCGCGGTGCGCTCGAAATCCTCCGGAAACTCATGTTCGAGCTCGGCCATGACGCTCTTGCGCAGCGGAGTGGCGCAGTGTGAGAGGTCGCGCGTGATCGTGCGGCCGAATCGGGCTCTCAGGAGTTCCCGGTTCACTCGAAGGCCATTGTCGTGGCCGCTGCGATGCGGCGCGGGGGATCCGGTGCCGATGCGCACCTCGGACTCGACGAACTTCGTCACCCCGGCCGCCGTGAAGAACAGCTCCGGGGAGACCACTCGACCGAAGAACATGTCATCGTTCGCATACAGGAAGTGTTCGGCGATGCCAGGGATCCGGTGCAGCTGCGCCTCGACGGCGTGCGAGTTGTGGGTGGGCAGGACTGAGGGATCGGCGAAGAAGTCCTCGCTGCGCATGAGCGTCACCTTTGGGTGATCGATCAGCCAGGCGGGGGCGGGGGAGTCGGTCGCTATGAAGATGCGCCGTACCCAGGGGGCGTACATATGAACGCTCCGCAGCGCGTAGCGCAGTTCGTCGACATGACGGTACCGGGCAGGACTGTCATCGCCCTCGCCGACGACGTACTCCGCCATGTGTGCTGCCCGCTGGCGCTGGAACTCACTCGTGGATCCGTCGACCCATGAGAAGACCATGTCAACTTCGTCGATGAACTCGTGCGGCTGCGGATCGAACATGCCCGCGATCGTGCGCCACTGGCGCCCATAGCGTTCGATGGTGGCGAAGGAGAGATCGTCGCGAGGGATGGTGCGACGCGTGAGCGCATTGTCGTTCGGAGCCTCGACGAGATCGTCCTGTAGGCGCCAGAACTCCACGCGCACCCCGAGCGAGGCGCCGTAGCGCAGCGAGCGATTCGTCGTGATGCGTGGGCGATACACGCGCACGGCCCGTGGGCCGGCAGCCTGCTCAGCGAGCGGCGCGGATGCTTCGCTCGCGAGCACGGGCGGCTGCTGCTTTGCTTTGATGTACAGGGGTTCGCCATCGCACACTTTCGCCAGCGCAGCCATGACTGCAGCATGAGCATTGACGTCGACCACGAGCGCAGGGACCGAGTGATCGTTTCGGATCAAGACGACCTCGATCCCGGCGCCCTCCAAAGCGGCCGCGACCAAGAACAGGTCATCGATACGCGCCTGTTCCGGTGTTACTGAGTCATGGACGATGTGCAACACACCCCCGTCAAGGACGACGTCATCGCGATCAAGCAGAGCAGACCACGGATGCGGTTGTTCAGGGACGAGTGTGAGTGTTGGCATCGATACCTCTTTCGTGACGCGACAGGAGCTACAGGCGCCGAAGCGCGAGAAGGCGGGTGGACCCGGGCGCGAACGTCACTTCAGGCACCACCGGATACAACACACCGCGCTGCCAAATAATTCCATGGCTGTTCGGTGTGGATTCGGCGTGACTGCCACTCGACACCGTTAGTCCCGAGCCATCGCCCAGGCTGAGGAGCAGTGCGGGAATCGTCCATGGAATGCACACGCACACCCTGTGCTGATGGTGACCGAAACGGCAGATTCGATGGGTGATCGATATTTCAGTCGAAGAGCCAGTGGCCCGGTCCGGAGCATTCTCCGCGGCGAATACGTACGAACAGGTTTATCCCGGCGTCTGGCGGGTGCGCATTCTGCAACCGGAAGAAGTTACTCCGGTCAGTACGCGCAGCTTCGGTGCAGACGAGGACGGATTGTCTTCGCTTCCGCATGTCGATGTGTGTCCCGTCAGAGTGGAGTACCGGCGCACGAGCCGCGGGATTGAAGTCCGCCATCAACTGGACGACTCCGAGAGCATCTACGGCCTCGGGCTGCAGCTTCGCAACTTCCGGCTCAATGGGCGGAAAGTGCATTTGCGAGTGAACGCCGACCCGCAGAACGATTCCGGCGACTCGCATGCTCCAGTGCCTTTTTACGCGTCGACCGGCGGGTACGGGGTGCTCGTCGACACAGCGCGATACGGCACCGTCTATGTCGGATCGGCCGCGCGGCGAAGCGAGCATTCTCCTCGCTCGATGAGCGGGGGAGCATCCGTCGGAACTGATTCGCTGCCCGTCGCCTACACGCGTGACTCTGCAATCGGGTCCGAAGTACTGACAGAGGTGCCGCATGCCGGCGGAGTCGACGTCTACATCTTCGCCGGCCCGAACATCCGCGAGGCCGTTCAGCGGTACAACCTGTTTGCGGGTGGCGGCGCACATCCGCCGCGCTGGGGACTGGGGTTCTGGTACCGCACAGCCACGGATTTCACCCAGGAAGACGTCACTCGGCAGGCGACGGAGCTGCGTGCTCGCGGCATCCCGTGCGATGTCATCGGCATTGAGCCGGGATGGCAGAGCGCCGCGTACTCGTGCTCCTACGGATGGAGCGATCGCTTCCCTCACCCGGAACGCATGGTCGACGATCTCGCTCAATTGGGGATGCGGGTGAACCTGTGGGAGCACGGCTTCGTTCATCGCTCCGCCACGATCCATGACGAACTCCTTCCGCTGAGTGGTGACTTCCGTGTGTGGGACGGCCTCGTCCCCGACTTCGTGGAGTCGCGAGCGCAGGAGGTATTCGCCTCGGCGCACGTACCGCTGGTGGATGCCGGCATCGCGGGGTTCAAGCTCGACGAGTGCGACAACTCCGATTTCACCGGCGGTTGGTCCTTTCCCGAACTGTCCTCCTTTCCATCCGGCGCGGACGGCGAGCAGATGCACAGCCTGTTCGGAATCCGGTACCAGGACGCGACTCTGAAAGCGTTCGCCGCATCCGGCGAGGACACTTACGGCCTCACAAGGAACTCGCACGCCCTTGCAGCGCCTTACCCCTTCGTGCTGTACAGCGATCTTTACGATCACGCCGAGTTCATCCACGCGATCGCCCAATCCTCGTTCAGCGGGCTGCTGTGGGCCCCTGAAGTTCGCCACGCCACAGACAGCGTCGATCTGATCCGGCGCCTGCAGACCGCCGTGTTCTCTCCGATCGCGATGGTGAACGCGTGGTATCTCGCACAGCCGCCGTGGATTCACACCGATACCACGGCGAATCTCGCGGGGGAGCGCGCGGCGGACGCGGAAGAGATCGAGGAAGTCTGCCGACAGCTCATCCGCCTTCGGATGCGATTCGTTCCCTACCTGGACGCAGCGTTCGCCGACTATCGCCGGACGGGCCTGCCACCGTTCCGTGCCCTGGTGCTCGATCACCCCGATGACATCGAGACTCACACCATCAGCGACGAGTTCATGGTCGGTGCGGATATCCTCGTCGCACCGATGACAGCTCAGCAGACGGAGCGCTCCGTCTATCTGCCGCACGGGCGATGGAGGGATTTTTGGACCGGTGAGCTTCTCACAGGCGGCACGAGACTCGTTGTCTCGCCGTCGATCAGCCAGATCCCGGTCTTCGTCAAAGATGGTGCCGTCATCCCTCTCGCCGTCGCGGTCATGTCAACAGACGAGATCGACGAGATCGAGTGGGTGCACTTCGGCGACGCGCCGCCGCGGTGATCGGTTTGTCCATATATTGAGAATGGATTGGGTGCCGGTCGGCTCTGTCTGCTTCGTAGTCTGAGGGTCCTGGTGCCATGCCATCCATGCGGAAACGGTCCGCGCATGCACCGAAAACACAATGTCGATCACGAGGAAGTGTCACATGAGAAGAGCATCCCGCACCAGGGGTATCATCGCGCTGGCTGGTCTGGCAGTCACGGCCCTTGCCGTCTCCGCCTGCTCAGTCGGCTCGATCGGAGGAGGTGACGAAGAGGGCGTCACGATCCGTCTGACGAACTTCAACACCGAAGACGCCGTCGAGTACTCGAACTTATTGATCGAAGGATTCGAAGCCGAGAACCCGGGAATCACAGTCGAGTTGGACACCATCCCGTCCGGATCTGAGGGAGACAACGTCATCAAGACCCGACTGAGCTCGGGCGACATGACCGAAGTCTTCGCGTACAACTCCGGATCGCTGCTGCAGGCCATCCGGCCAGATGACTTCCTCGTGCCGCTGGATGACGAGGAGTGGCTCTCGCACATCAGCGACTCCTATCTCCCCGCCGTGAGCACCGATGCGGGCGTCTACGGCGCTCCGTCGGGCGGGACGACCCCAGGCGGCGTCATCTACAACAAGCGCATCTACGAGGAGCTGGGACTCGAAGTCCCGACGTCATGGGACGAGTTCCGCGCGAACAACCAGGCGATTCTCGACAGCGGCGTCGCCGCGCCAGTGCAGCAGACGTTCGGCGACAGCTGGACGGCGCAACTGATCCTCCTCGCCGACTTCGCGAACATCGCCGCCGAGGACCCGGATTGGGCGGCGGATTACACCGCCAACAAGGTGGGGTACGCCGACGAGCCGGCTCTCAGCAGCTGGAAGAACGCTCAGCAGGTGTACGACGATGGCTTCCTGAGCGCCGACTACGCATCCGCGCTCTACGACGACGGCGTGCGAGCCGTCGCCGAGGGCACCGCGGTGCACTACCCGATGCTCGCGGGAGTCATCGGTGCGGTGGAACAGAACTACCCCGACAAGATCGACGACATCGGCATGTTCGCGATGCCTGCACAGGATCCGGAGAACACTCGTCTCACGCTCTTCCTGCCGGGCGGCTTCTTCATCCCGAAGTCGGCAGAGGGCGCGAAGCTCGAAGCTGCGAAGAAATTCGTCGCCTACACGCAGTCCGAGGCGGGCTGCCAAGCGCTCATCGACGCAGGCGACACCGGGCCGTTCGCCAACGACCGTTGCGCCGTGCCCGATGACGTTCCTGACGCCATCAAGGAGCTGCAGGCCTATGTGGATGCCGGTGACACCGGCCCAGGTCTGGAGTTCGTCAGCCCCCTCAAGGGTCCGAACCTGCCGCAGCTTGCAGTCGAGGTCGGCTCCGGCATCCGCGATGCGAAGAGCGGAGCCGAGCTGTACGACCAGGATGTCGCGAAGCAGGCTCAACAACTCGGCCTCGAGGGCTGGTAACAGGAATCTGATCGGCCACCCGCCAGAAGATACGGCGGGTGGCCGCTTGACGGAGAGACGCGATGACAGTGACCACGACAGAGACAATGCTCACTACAGACGCGGGGGCGCCCAAACGACTCTCGTCGTCAAAGCGGCTGATGAAGTCTCGGTACCCCCTGTGGTTCCTCCTGCCCGGAGGACTGCTGATGATCGTGGTGTTCGTCGTCCCCACGCTGTCGTCCTTCTACTTCAGTCTCACGCGGTGGACGCTTTTCGAAGCGGACTTCATCGGGCTGGACAACTTCGTCACCTTTTTCCGCGACCCGCAGCTGCTCGGCAGCTTCCGGAACACCTTCGTGTACGCCATCATCACGAGCGTCGGGAAGGTCGTCACGGGGCTGGCCCTGGCCGTCCTGCTCACCGGACCGATTCTCGGCCGCGGCTATCTCCGCGCCGTGATGTTCTTCCCGGTCCTCGTCTCCGCCGTGGGCATCGGCATCACCTTCAAGGTGCTGCTGAATCCGATCGATGGTCTGGTCAACACAACGCTCGGATTCTTCGGGTTGCCGGGGCCGGGTTGGCTCACCGATCCGTCGCTCGCCCTCATCTCGGTCGCGCTCGTCGATGTCTGGAAGGGCGTCGGCGTGTCGACCCTCATCTTCATGGCAGGCCTGGTCGCGATCCCTCGGGACTACTACGAGGCCGCACGAATCGATGGTGCGAGCAGCTGGCGGCTCTTCCGATCGATCACGCTCCCGCTCGTGCGTCCTGCAATGACCACCGTGGTCCTCCTCAACGTCATCGCCGGTCTGCGCTCGTTCGAGCTGATCTGGACCATGACAGGCGGGGGACCGGGATTCACGAGCGATGTTCTGGGATCGGTCATATACAAGCAGTATGCGGCCGGCTTCTACGGGCTGTCCACGGCAGGCAACGTCGTGCTCTTCCTCGTGGTGGCGCTCATCACGGTCCCCATGCAGATACGGTTCCGGCGACGTGAGGTTCAGCAATGAAATCGTCCGCTCCGCGCGTCCGAGGGATCATAGCGATCGCGATCTCGGCCGTCGTCTTCCTCGTGCCGTTCGTGTTCATCTTCCTCACGGCTTCCAAGACGGCAGCTGACGCCTCACGCTTCGAGTTCACGTGGCCCACGAAGTTCGTGCTTCTCGAGAACATCGCCGAGGTCTTTCAAGCCAGGGACTACGTCATCGTCCGAGCGTTCATCAACAGCACGACGCTGACCGTGACGAGCGTGACGATCATGGTCGTCCTCGCCGCCGCGATGGGTTACGTCATCCAGCGCCGTGCCGGATTATGGACCAACGCCACGCAACTGCTCATCCTCGCCGCGCTCATCGTGCCGACGGCCATTGTGCCGACGATCTGGGTGATGCAGAGCGTCGGGCTGTATCGCACGATGTTCGGCATGATCCTCATCGAGGTAGTCGGCGGCCTGCCCTTCTGCGTGCTGCTGGCATCCGCCTTCGTGGCGACGATCCCTCGTGAGCTCGACGAAGCCGCCGTGGTGGATGGCGCCGGTCCACTGCGAGTCTTCTTCACTATCGTGCTTCCTCTGCTCAAGCCCGTCATCGTGACGATGATCGTGGTGCAGTCGGTCGGCGTCTTCAATGACTTCACCGGGCCTCTCTATTTCCTCCCAGGGAGCGAGAACGTGACCGTGCAGGCGACCCTCTTCAACTTCCAGAGCCAAACGCTGAGTCAATGGAATCTGTTGTTCGCCGACGTCCTGCTGATCACGATTCCGCCGCTCGTGCTGTACATCTTCTTCAACCGCCAGATCGTCGACGGCATGGTGAACGGGGCGGTCAAGGGATGAGCGACCGACCTTCGGCGGCCCTCGCCGAGCTGCCCCTCGGTGCGGTGCGCCCGTCTGGTTGGCTCGTACGCCAGTTGCGGCTTCAGGCGGACAACATCACCGGTCGCCTCGAGGACATCTGGCCGGATGTCGGCGTAACGAGCGCCTGGAAGGGCGGCGACGGCGAGGACTGGGAGCGTGGACCGTATTATCTCGACGGTCTGGTCCCGCTCGCGTGGGTGCTCGACGACTCCGATCTGAAGAGCCGCGCGATGCCCTGGATCGAATGGATGCTGTCGTCGCAGACTGGCGACGGCCAGTTCGGACCATCGACCAGCGACGACTGGTGGCCGCGGATGGTGGCGCTCAAGGCGCTCACCCAGTATGCGGACGCTACGGGCGACGAGCGCGTCGAAGGCTTCATCGAACGATACGCCCGCTATCAGCTCGAGAACCTTCCCGCCCGGCCGCTCATCAGCTGGGGTGCAGTCCGTGGCGCTGACAATGCGTTGTCGATCTGGTGGCTGCACGATCGGCGCCCGAGCGACGAGCTCCGTCGCCTGGCGCTCCTCCTCGAGGAGCAGACCGTCGATTGGCATCGCGCGCTCACGACCGATCTGCCAGAGGGAAAGGTCCACCGCTTTCAGCACGTGACGCATGGCCCCAACGTCGCGATGGGCCTGCGCGCCGAAGCGGCATGGTATCTGAGCGACGGCGATGCGGCCCGCGCAGTCCGGCCGATCGAGCAGATCGAGCAACTGCGTCTGCTGCACGGCCAGGCGCACGGGTGGTTCTCGGGCGACGAGTGGCTCGGGGGGACCGAGGCCACGCAGGGGATCGAGACGTGTCAGGTGGTGGAGTCGATGTTCTCTGCAGCCACCAATCTCCGCGTCTTCGGCGACGCCACGTGGGGGGACGAACTCGAGCTGCTCGCGTTCAACCACCTCCCGGCGTGTTCTGATCCCGAGATGCGCGGTCACCAGTACCTCCAGCAACCGAACCAGATCGCCGCGACGGTCGCTCGGCGCGGATGGTCGTACTCCACTGACGACGCCAACATCTTCGGCCTCGAGCCGCATTTCGGATGCTGCACGGCCAATCTTCACCAAGGATGGCCGAAGTTCGTGCGCTCACTCTGGCTCGCCGATGGCGACCGGCTCGTGGCTGTCTCGTACGCGCCATGCACCGTGGCGGCGACATGGGGCGGCCGTGAGATTCGGGTCGATGTGGAGACCGATTATCCGTTCGAAGAGGAGGTCCGCCTGCGAATACGGACCGGGGCGTCCGGGACTGTTGACGGAGCGCTCGCCCTGCGCATCCCCGCCTGGTGCGATGACCCATCGCTCACAGCGGCAGGGGAGCCCTTCGAACTTCGACCGCGTGAGGGCTTCGCCGACGTCCACCGCGAATGGAGCGACGGGGATGAGCTCGTCCTACGCCTGCCACAACGAATCCGCACCATCGACCGCCCGCGTGGAGCGGTGGCTGTGCGCCTCGGACCTCTCGTCATGTCCTTGTCTCCAGGAGAGAACTGGCTGTCTGTCCCGGCTGCTCCCGGCATCGGCGAATGGCACGTGACTCGCCGCACCAACTGGAACCTGGGTCTGGTCGTCGACGGACCACGCGGTCGCGAGTCGTGGCGAACAGGTCGCGGAGCGGTCGGCGCACTGCCGTTCCACCGATCCGCACCGCCGGTCTCCATCGACGTGATGGCCGGCCAGATCCCCTCGTGGGCGGACGACGGAGCCGATGCCTCGCCGCCGCCGCAAAGTCCGGATCCATCCTGGGTCGTCGTCGAGCCCAACCGGCTCGTCCCTTATGGCTCGGCGCGTCTGCGCATCACCGAGCTGCCCGTTCTCGCCCTCCGCGGCGAAGGAAGTGAAGAGTGAGCATGTCCGTCACCCCCAGCGTGTCTCAGGCACGCATTCCGTCGACCCATGCGGTCACGGGTGTCCGCACCGAGCACGCCGATCCGACGTGCTGGGTGGCGACGTCCCGTCCGCGTGTGAGCTGGCGGAGCGTCGCGACAGGGTCGGACTGGACCCAGAGCGCGGCCGATGTCCGGCTCGTCGGAGACGATGCGGTGATCGAGACGGTGCGATTGGAAGGCCCAGCGAGCATCTTCGTGGCGTGGCCGTTCGCCCATGCTCTCCCGGAACGCGAGGCGCGATGGATCCAGGTTCGTACCGCCGACGCCGACGGTATCTGGAGCGACTGGAGCGTGCCACTCGAAGCGCGCAGCGCCGCTCTGGAACTGGGACGTTGGCAGGCGAATCCGATCGCGTCGGGCACAGGCGCGGGGATCTTCCGTCGTGAACTCGCGCTTCGTGGACCGGTGCGACGAGCGACGCTCTATGCGGCGGCGCAGGGCGTCTACCAGGTCAGCATCAACGGCGTCGATGTCGATGACCATGTCCTCAAGCCGGGGTGGAGTTCGTACGATCTGCGCCTGCCATACGAGACCACTGACGTGACGCCCCTGATGGCAGCGGGAGCCAACGTCATCGGAATCCGTCTCGCCGGGGGGTGGTACAGCGAGCGCTACAACCGGCACGCGCACGACGAGCCGACGTGGGGGGACACACCATCCGTCGCCTGCCTGCTGGTGGTCGAGTACGAGGACGGTACGTCCGAGGACATCGTCACCGACGGATCTTGGCGCACATCTCACGGCGAGATCGTCCACACGGGGATCTACGTCGGCGAGTCGGTCGACGCGCGACTCGAGCCGCACGGCTGGCCGTCCCCTGGATTCGATGATGCAGATTGGATCTTTGCGGTCGAGACTGAATGGCAGGCGACCCCGACCCCACGCATCGGACCTCCCGTGCGGGCCATCGAGGAGCTGCCTGCCGTCTCGGCGCATGTCTCTCCCGCCGGTGCGACGATCCTCGATTTCGGGCAGAACATCGCCGGTCGACTCCGCGTTCGCGTGCGCGCGCCGCGCGATACTGTTCTGACCCTCCAGCATGCCGAGGTGCTCGAGCACGGCGAACTCGCTCTGCGGCCGCTGCGAGCGGCGACCGCGACCGACACGTACGTGCACGACGGCGTCGACCGCGTCTGGGAGCCCGAGTTCACGTTCCACGGCTTCCGTTACGCGAGCATCGACGGGCTACCGGGCGGTACGAACCCGGCGGACGTGACTGCTGTCGTGCTGCACAGCGAGATGACCCGCACCGGATGGTTCGACTGCAGCGAACCCCTCGTCACGAAGCTCCACGAGAACGTCGTGTGGTCGATGCGGGACAACTTTCTGCATCTGCCCACCGACTGTCCGCAGCGCGACGAGCGCCAGGGATGGACCGGCGACATCCAGGTCTTCGCCCCGACGGCGGCGACTCTGTTCGATGTCGGCGGTTTTCTCGCGTCATGGCTGACCGACCTTCGCCTCGAGCAGGAGGAGCGCGGCACCGTGTCGTTCATCGTCCCTGACATCGTGAAGCGGCCGAGACCGCCCGCGGCCGCATGGGGTGATGCAGCAACTGTCGTGCCGTCAGTGCTCTACGAGCGGCTGGGTGATGCGGGCGTGCTCGCCGACCAGTTCGAGAGCATGAAGGGGTGGGTCGAGCAGATCCGCGCAGCGGCGGGCGAGAGTCGGCTGTGGCGCGGGGGATTCCAGTTCGGTGACTGGCTCGATCCGGATTCCCCACCCGACGATCCCAGCGCCGCGAAAGTACCTGCCGAGATCGTCGCGACCGCTTACTATGCCAAGTCGGCCGGACTCGTCGCACGTGCGGCGCGAACCCTCGGCGACGAGGCATCGGAACGCCACTACGCCGCGCTGGCCGAGGAGGTGCGCAGCGCCTGGACGGATGAGTATGTCGACGCGGCCGCAGGCCGCGTGAGGTCGGATGCGGCGACGGCCTACGCCCTGGCGATCGTTTTCGACCTCGTCCAGGGCGATGAGCGCGTCGCTCTCGCTCAGCGGCTCGTCGAGCTTCTGGACGAAAGCGACTACCGTGTCCTCACCGGATTCGTCGGCACACCCCTGCTCGCCGATGCCCTGACGTCGACAGGCCACGACGATGCAGCGGCTCGCCTGCTTCTGCAGACGGAGTGCCCATCCTGGTTGTATCCCGTGCGCATGGGAGCCACGACGGTCTGGGAGCGCTGGGACTCCATGCTTCCGGACGGCACGATCAACCCGGGGGAGATGACCTCGTTCAACCATTATGCGCTCGGCGCCGTTGCCGACTGGCTACACCGCGTCGTCGCAGGTCTGAGCGCGGATGCGCCGGGATACTCGCGTATTCGGGTCGCACCGCGACCGCTGGCGGGGTTACATCGGGCGACCTCGGTGATCGACACTCCCTACGGCAGTGCGAGCGTCGGCTGGGCGGAGACTCCCGATGGTTCGCTCCGTGTCGAGGCCGAAGTGCCTGCCAACACGACGGCCGTCGTCGACCTTCCGGGGGCGGACGAATTCGCCGTCGGATCGGGGAGACACAGCTGGACGATCGTCGATGCGCGGGGCGATCCGGCCGAGCCCATCGGTGTGGCAGATCGAGTTGGGAACCTGTCGTCATGAGGGTGACTGTCTGGAATGAGAACTTCCACGAGTCCCGGGGAGAGGAGCCCGCCGTGCGATGGTATCCCGCGGGCATCCACGCCGTGATAGCCGAGGCGCTCGAGGCGAGGCTGGGGCCCACTGCCGAGGTTCGCACAGCGACGATGGAGCAGCCCGAACACGGCTTGAGCGCCGAAGTGCTCGGGCAGACCGATGTCCTGCTTTGGTGGGCCCACATGCGTCACCACGAGGTGGACGATCAGGTAGTCGCGCGAGTCGTGGATGCTGTGCACGGAGGGATGGGCCTGCTCCTGCTGCACTCTGCCCACATCTCCAAGCCCTTCCGAGCGCTCATCGGATCCACCGGTGCTCTGGAATGGCGCAACGACGGCGATCGGGAGCTCGTGTGGACGGCGAGCCCCGCTCATCCGATCGCCGCGGGTATTCCGCATCCCATCGTCATCGACGATCAGGAGGTATATGGCGAGCCGTTCGACATTCCTGCGCCAGACGACGTCGTATTCATCAGCAGTTTCTCCGGAGGCGAGGCCTTTAGATCGGGCGTCACTTTTCGCCGCGGTCGCGGGCGGATCTTCTACTTCTCGCCCGGCGATCAGGACTACCCGGTCTATCACCAGCCCGAGATCGGGGACGTACTCGCCAATGCGGTGCGATGGGCCACACCAGACGGGGCACGCGGCGTGCGCGAGTCCGCTCACCGTCGGCCCGTCGACTCGTCCGCACTTGATCGACCATCTGATAGGACCGCTCCATGACATCGTCCCCTCCCCCCCTCAGTCTCATCGGCACCCCTGCGCGCTGCGGTCGTGGGGATCGGCTGGGCCGGCCAGCAGCACATCCAGTTCTACGACTCGATCGACGGTGTCGAAGTCGTCGCGCTTGCCGGGATGGAGACCGCCTTGCTCGGACAACTCGCCGAGCAGTACCGGGTGACGCGGACTTATGCCGACTGGGCCGACCTCATCCGTGAGGGCGGGCTGGATGTGTTGAGTATCGCTCTGCCGACCGCGATGCACGCTCCTGTCGCCATCGCCGCCCTTGAAGCGGGCATCCACGTGCTCACCGAGAAGCCGATGGCCAACAACGCCGCGGCCGCGCAGAGCATGGTCGATGCGGCCCGAGCGAACGGGCGCGTACTCGACGTCGCCTTCAACTTCCGTCGACGCGGTGAGATCGCCGCGCTGCGTCGCGCGGTCGACGACGGGCTCTTCGGGAGGCTGTACACGGTCAAGGCCTCGTGGCTTCGGCGAAGTGGAATCCCCGGGCTGGGCACGTGGTTCACGGATCCCGAACGCGCCGGCGGCGGTCCTATGATCGACATCGGCGTGCATGTGCTCGACTACACGTTGCATGTGCTCGGCGAGCCAGAGGTACTTGCTGTGAATGCGAATACCTACGCAGAGTTCGGAACACGCGGACGCGGCGGGATGAAGGATCTCTCGCGGGCCGGAGACTTCGAGGTCGAGGACTACGCGGTGGCAATGCTCCGGCTCGAGGGAGGCGGGACCGCCTTGGTCGAGGCGAGCTGGGCGCTTCTTCGTGAGGAGGAGGACGAACTGCGGCTCGTTCTCTACGGCACGGAGGCCGGTGCAGATGTCGTCCTCCGCCAACCGGGCGAACCGGGCTCGATCACAATCTATCGCGACGATGCAGAAGGAGCGGCTGCGGACGATCTCCTCGAGTTCGGCGCGCACGGCGGACACGAGCGAGTCGTCTCCGATTTCGTAGCGAAAGTGCGCGCCGGCGATTCGAGGTGGGCACGGCACGACGGCAGCGAGGCGCTTGCGCGCACACGGGTGATCGACGCGATCTACCGGTCTGCGAGCGAGGGACGCGAGGTCCGCCTCGACGAGGCGGTCACGGCCTGATCGTGGGGGTCGCGTAGCGGCTCGGCGGTACGTCGTACACATTGCGGAAGACGCGTGAGAAGTACAGCGGATCCTCGTACCCGACACGGCTCGCCACCTCTCGCACGTTGAGTCCCGTCGTGCGAAGCAGGAGGGCGGCGGCACGCATGCGTTCCGCGCGGACCCATGCGCCGAGAGAACTGCCCTTGTGTTCGCGAAACAGACGCTCGGCGGTAGCGATACTGCAGTCACCGATGCGGACGATCTCGGTGAGCGTGAGCGGTCTGTCCAGGTTCTCCGCAATGTAGTCCACCATCGTTCCCAGCCGAGAGGGCGGACTCGGGAGCACGCTCCCGCCCCCGCGCATCCGCTCGTCCTCTCGCAGGATCAGTACTCCGAGCGCTCTCGCGACGGTCTCATCGAACGGTGCCATGATGAGGGTCTCGACCGCGTAAGACCCGAGTTCCACGAGGGAGCGCGCCGGGGCGTTCTGATTGAGCCGGAAGGCCGCGGGGCCTTGGATCGCATCACCGCGGCGATGCGAGTCTTCGCCCAGCGGATCGCCTGCGTCATGTGGCACGTGCGGCACGACCGTGACGCCGAATGCGTGCCAGGGGACGACATGGACGGTTCCGACGTGGAACGGGTGGTGCCGGTCAGCTGTGTACTCGACGCGATGCCGCCAGGGCAGACGCAGCAGGGTTCCCGGCGAAAGGTCGAAGCGCTTGCCTTGGCAGGACACCGTTCCTTCGCCGTCAACGGCCCAGATGAAGAAGACGCTCTGCACATCGGGGTTGACGATGCGTTCACCGGGACGAAAGCGGTACCAGTTGGCGATCGCGACGACAGGGCCGCCGTCGTCGTCACGAAGTTCGCGCGGTGTGTGCTCAGGACGCGTGTCGGTCATAGAGGGATGCTACGCGTTTCGACGTGATCGAATCGTCTATGTATTGAGACGCGTCTGCCTGCGGATCGGAAGACGACTCGCATAACCTGGTTCAGTGAGGTTGCAACGGGATGCGGATCGCGGTGCTCCCGCATCGGTGCTCACCGGTGCCGACGGAACCGGGTTCTCGGACTGCGAGCCGTGGCGGATCGACGCGGCGCGTGGTGAGGATCGGGTCGTGCGTCGGCTGCCCGGTGTTCTCGCGGGAAGCATCGTCAGCCCCGGCGATGAGCTGGCTTGGATCGTGCTGCCGGTCGGAACCGAAGATACCGAGACGCGCTTCGAAGCCACGGCAGTCGCGGTGGATGTGCTGTTCGACGACGGCCGATGGCTGAGCGAAACCGGCCTGGCAGACCAGTATGGTGGCGGCTCCGGCGCCCGTGAGCAGGGCGAAGCCCGTCGCCTGTGGCCTGATCAATGGAATCTCCGGCGAATCAGCATCGACTCGCTGGCGGGAAAGCGCGTCGTCGAGACGGTCGCGGTGCTGCGCGGATCGCAGCACCGCGCCGTGACCGCGTACGTCGACGGGGTGAGTCTCAGCCAGCATCGCTCGTCGGCTGAGTCGCTCCAGCAGGTCGATACTAGGCGCGGCACCCACTCGTCACCCGCCTTTTCACGCGGCAACACGGCGCCACTCGTCGGGCTGCCGCACGGTGGCGTCTTCGGCCTTCCCATGACGGATGCATCTGCCGTCGACTGGGCCTACACGTACGCCGCGTCCGGCGTCGATCGAAGACCCGCGTTGCAGGCGTTCGCGACCTCGCACATCTCCAGTCCGTGGATGAAGGACTACGGCGTATTCCAACTCATGCCCAGCGCCTTGCGTCGCCCCGACACAGGACGTGAGGCGCGGGCGCTGACCTTCGATCGCTTTCGTGAGGACGCCGGTGCGCACCGCTACCGTGTCGAGTTCGACGGTGGTATTGTCGCCGAACTCACCGCCTCCGACTTCGCTGTCGCTCTGCGGACGACCTTCCCGGGCGACGACGGATCGATCGTGCTCGACCACGCCGGTGTCCTGTCGGACGTCGACATCCAGCAAGACGGAGATGTCTGGATGCTGGACGCGGCGCTGGAATCGGAGGGGGAGAAGCCACGCACCTTTGTCCACGTGCGCATCGCAGACGTGGCGACGACTGACGTCCGCGTCGAAGCCGGGCGCCTGAATGGCTTCGTGACGGTGCACGCAGGCAGGGTGCCGGTCGACGCGATCGTCGGGCACTCGAGCGTGGACGTCGCGCATGCACGAGCGAACGCGCTCCACCCCGGCGGATTCGACGCGATGCTCGAGGAATCCGCTCGGCGGTGGCAGGAGGCGCTCGACATGATCGTCCTTGACGGCGCGACGCAGGATCAGCGTGTATCCGTCATGTCGGGGCTCTATCGCGCTCTGCTCTACCCAACCAAGTACGGCGAGCCGGCGCTGGACCGAGCCGGACTGGTCTCGCGCTCGCCGTACGACGGGGCACTCGTGAAGGGAATCGTCTCGGCGTCGAACGGATTCTGGGACACCTATCGCACCGCGTGGCCGTTGCTCACGCTGCTCCAGCCGGATGCAGTGGCAGAACACGCCGAGGGATTCCTCGCACACGTTGATGCGTCGGGGTGGACGCCGCGCTGGAGCGCGCCCGCGGCCGAGGACTGCATGACGGGTACGACGTTCGACCTGGTCTTCGCCGACCTCGTCGTGAAGTCCGTCCGCGGTCTCGACCTCGAGCGTGGCTACGCCGCGGCCCGCAAGAACGCGCTCGTTCCCGCGGAAGACCCGCGGGTCGGTCGGAAAGGACTCGTGCCCGCGATCTTCCGCGGCTTCGTCTCGACGGAGGTGCTTGAGGGCCTCTCCTGGACGCTCGACAGTGCTTTGAACGATGCCGGGATCTCCCGCATCGCACTTCTCCTCGCCGAAGAGCGACATCGGCACGGGCGCAAAGCCGACCCCGACCTGGAAGCGGAGGCGGAGTACTTCGCGCAACGCTCGATGGGTTACGCGGAGGTCTTCGATCGTGAGCGCGGATTCTTCATCGGACGTAACGCCGACGGCTCGTGGCGAGGTGACTTCGACCCGCGCGAGTGGGGTCACGACTACACCGAGACGACGGCCTGGGGTACGGCCTTCACCGCTCCGCACGACGGCGCGGGGCTCGCGCGACTGCATGGCGGCGAGGAAGCGCTCGGTCGCGCGCTCGACCAGATGCTCCGCGAGCCTGAAACTGCCTCCGCCGCACTCCACGGGCACTACCCGTACGTCATCCATGAGATGCGGGAGGCGCGCGATGTCCGGTCGGGCATGCTGGCTCTGTCGAACCAGCCGGCGCATCACATCCCCTTCATGTACATGTTCTCCGGCCGCCACGACGATGCACACGCCCTCGTCCATGACGCCCTCTCACGACTCTTCGTCGGTTCGGACTTCGGGCAGGGCTACCCCGGGGACGAGGACAACGGCGAGATGAGTGCGTGGTACATCTTCGCGACCATCGGGCTGTATCCACTCGTACCGGCGTCGGGAACGTATGTCCTCGTGCCGCCCTCGGTTCAACGGACGAAGCTCGCTCCGAGTGGCGGCCAGCCGATCGAGATCGTGGTCTGCGGGGGACAGATCGGCGACCGATTCATCCGGCGCGTGCGAGTGGACGGGGTCGAGTGGAACTCGATCTCGATCGATCACGCGACCCTCGCACGGGGTTGCGTGATCGAGTTCGATCTCTCGTCGACGGCGACCGGATGGGCGGCCGACTCCCGCCCGTACTCCGCGAGCGATGGGCACGGCAATCGCGAGCCGATGAGAGACCTCGCCGAGTCGACGGGCACTCGTGGCAGCATCCGTCGTCCCGAACTGCTCACGGACGATCTCGGAGCCGAGGCTGTGACATTCGCGGCGGACGACGATGCCGAGATCTCTCTCACCGCGCCAGCCGTGGTCTCGTTTCTCACGGTCACGGCCGCGACGCCGGACGTTGCCGCCCTGCGCATCGAGCTGCTTGATCGCGACGGTCGCGTACACGCATCACGTCACATCGGGGAGCCCGGGTTCGAGTGGCCGGGCGAGACCCGTGTGCTCCGTGCGCCGGGTCGGGACTCCGGCGTCGTGTCTCACGCGCTCCGGATCATCGCCGAGGGGCCGGCCCGACTCACTCAGATCCAGGTGTTCGGTTTGAGCGGCCCCTGGATCTGAGAGCCGGTGCTACCAGCTCACGAGTACCTTGCCCGCCCGGTATGTGGGCACTTCGTGCTGGAACGGCTGGACACGCAACTGATCGGCATCGATGAGTTCGAGCGTGGGAATGCGCGTGATCAGCGCCGAGATCGCCGCGCGGATCTCGACGCGCGCGAGCTGCTGACCGATGCAACCGTGGGGACCGAACCCGAACCCGAGGTGACCGAAGGCGTCTCGCTCGACATCGAAGACCTCGGGATCGTCGAAGCGCTGCGGGTCGCGGTTCGCTGCTACCGGCGAGACCGATATCGTCTGCCCCGCGGCGATCTTGACACCGTCGATCTCGAGATCCTCTGTCGCAGTGCGGGGGAACAAGCCGACGAACATCGCGCCGAAGCGGAGGAACTCCTCCACCGCCGTTGGCATCAGGTCAGACTTCTCACGCAACGTGGCTAGCTGATCGGGGTGCGTGAAGAGCGCGACCGTCGACGTGGCGATCATGTAGGCGACCGAGTCCCGGCCGGACACCATGAGCACCATCATGAGACCGAGCACCTCGTCATCGGTGAGGTCTGACGCGATCAGGTCAGACAGCACGTCATCGCCTGGGCTCTGCCTCCGTGCCTTGATCGCACGTCGGCCGAACTCGTGCTTCGCATGTCCATCAGTTCCGTACACGACTGTCGTGACGAAGTCGTCGACGAGCTCGGGAATGATACCGAGCACGTGCGCGTGGATACGAGCGGAGATCGGCTCGGCGAAATGCAGCGTGAGGTCTGCAGGGGTCGGCTGAGCGAGCAAGTGCTCGAGCTGCTCGGTCACGATGCGTTCGATCGTCTCGCGGTGAGCGCGAACTGCCTTGACCGAGAACCGACCCGTGACCATCTTGCGCAGGCGCTCGTGCGCGCTGCCATCGAGCGACAGCAGATCGGCGCTCGCAAGCGCGCGTGCGTCGGGGTTCGCCAGGTCGGGCTCGACGATCTGGCCGCGGCCGAGGGGGAAGCGCTGGGGGCGCTGGCTGAAGCGCGAGTCGGAGAGGACCGAACGGGCGAGTTCGTGGTTGGTGACGAGAAGCCCCTCGTGCCCGTCGGCGAAGCGCAGCGGGTGCGCGCCGCCTTCGGTTCGCAGCTCGGCGAAGAAGGGCGACGGCGCGAGGGGGCGGCCGTCGGAGGGCAGCGTATGCCCGGAGAACGGGCAGACTGCTGCCGTCGGCTGGGCGCCGGTTGATGGTGATTCCGGATCGGTCACGGGGTTCCTCCGTCGGGTTCGAGAACGGGCGATGCTTTCATGAGGGCGGCGCGCTGGAGACGGAATTCTTTGGAGGCCTTCCAGCCGACGATGCCCCTGACTCGGCCGTCGTGGCGATAGCCCCAGACAGCGCGGCCGAGAGCTGAGTCTCCGCCGAGCTCGACGACATCCGAGACATCCTCGAAGCGGCCGTGCACCTGTACCCGTTCTCCGTATAATTCTGTCCAGAAGAAGGGCAGAGGGTAGGGGCTCGTCTCGCCGGGGTAGAGAAGGTGCGCCACCACGTGGGCCTGCTCGATGGCAGTCTGCTGATGTTCGCTGCGCGTGTGACGGCCGGTGACGGGGTCGAGCCACGCGGCGGCGTCGCCCACTGCGTACACGCCCGGCGCGACAACCCCCCTAGAACTGGCGAGCAGGGCAGGTTCGGCGGAGAGTCCCGCGTGCGCGAGCCATCCGATTGCCGGCCGTGAGCCTACAGCCGCGACGATGATGTCCACTTCGATGTGCGTGCCGTCGGAGAGAACCATGCGGACAGCATCAGACGTCGGCTCTACGCCGGCGACATCCAAGCCCAGCACGACGCGTACGCCGTGTGCCTGGTGAAGAGCATGGATTCGATCGGAAAAGCCGGTGCCGACGGCTCCGAGACGGAATCCTCCGGATCGTCCGACAAGTGTCACCTCGGCCCCACGCTTTCGCAGCGTTGCGGCGATCTCGGAGCCGAGGAGGCCGGTGCCGACAACCGCGACGCGCAGCCCGGAGGCGGCGCCCGTCAGCGCGCGTTCGAGCGCGACGGCATCGTCGAGCGATCGCAGGAAGAAGACCCGGCCGGGTGCAGCATCCGCCCACTGCGGACGGATTGCGTCCGAGCCCGTCGCGACCACGAGAGCGTCGTATGCGACCGGTCCGCGATCCGTCGATAAGGTGCGAGTGGATTGGTCGAGGCCGGTCGCCCGCGTGCCGAGTCGCAGGTCGAGCTCAAGTGCCTCGATTAGTCGTTCGTCGGCGATGGATGCCTCTGCCGGCTGCCACATCCCGGAGAGCACCTGCTTCGACAAGGAAGGCCGGTTGTATGGCAGATGCCGCTCTGCGCCGATCAGGACCAGTTCGCGGTCGTATCCCTCCGCGCGAAGGGCATCGACGGTCGCGAAGCCTGCTGTCTGCGCACCGACGACGACGATGCGCGAGGGTGCTCCCGCGTGACCGTCACCCGTCGACACGGATCGCCCTAGCGGGGCAGAGGGCTGCTGCCTTGTGCGCGGCGGCCTGATCCGCGGCGGCAGGTGAGTCGTCAAGGAGGATGACGAGGCCCTCATCGTCCTGGTCGAAGAGCTCTTCGGCGACGAGGACGCACTGTCCGGCTCCAACACAGGCGGTTCGTGACACGTCGATCTTCATAGTTCCCGTCCTCCCATGCACGTTCGTGCGCGGTCAAGTACATCAAAGCTAGACGCAACAGCTCAGTGATCAACGGGGTAGGACAATCCATTTCATGGATGTTTCAGTCACAATGCCCTACGTTGGGTTCGTGACGGTCGACGAAACATCCGCCTCCGCGCCCGGCGGTGCCGAATCCTCGCTTGGCGCCTTCGCGCGCGATGGAGGTCCGGTTCTCGTCGGTGCCAACACGTACGATTTCCGCTCCGCAGAGCGAATCCGCAACGACGTCGTCGCGACGGTGTGCTACGCGTGGGTGGTGAGCGGCCGAGGAATGGTGCGCACCGGCTCGTTGAACGTTGAAGTCGGGAAGGGATCGGCGCTCTGGCTGCCTTGGCGGCACGGCGTGCGCTGGGAGGCCGATACTCGGCATCCCTTCACTGTCGGGACAGTGCACATCGTGCCGTGGCACAGCGCGAAGCACGCGGTGGTCGCGCGCGCGCCTTTCGGTGACGACGCGCTCATGGGGGTCGACTTTCGTCGAGGCGAGTCCGGTGAGCCGATCGTCCTGACTCCGCCGAACGCCGTTGCTGATACCGTCTCGGCGCTCGGTGGCTATGCGATCGACAGGTTCGCTCGGGGCTCCATGGACGAGGAGTTGCTCCGTTCCCTCGGAACTCTGTTGCACGAAGAGTACCTACGAGCGGCGGCAGGACACGCTGTATCCGGCCCTCAGCCCCCGCTCGCTTTCCAACGGATGTGCGACTACGTCGAGCAGAACCTGCACGAGCGACTCAGTGTCGCCGACGTTGCGCGCGCCGGAGACTGCAGCTCGTCGACGGCCGAGCGGCTCTTCGTCCGTTGGGCGAGAACCTCTGTGTCCACGTGGGTGCGTGACCGACGGATGGACCGCGCAGTGTGGCTCCTCACCTCCAGCGGTCTACGCGTGAGTGAGGTCGCCAGGGCAGTCGGGTTCCAGGATCCGCTGTACTTCTCGAGGGTGTTCTCGACGATCTTCGGGCAGCCTCCGAGCCGTTACGGGTCAGGTCGAATCCGCCCCTGACCTGCGCCGGACTCTTGTAAGGGCGGGGCCTTGCTCATCGCGCCCGCATGACATGGTCGCAGTGATGCGGCTGGCTTAGCATCCTGACTACTTCTCAGTGCCGCGACGCGTGGATCGACTCGTTCGCTTGCGGAAGAGTCGTCGGCGATTGCGGTCATTTCTCTTCGCTCCTTCGCGTGCCTGGGATTCTTCGTCCGCCTTCTTGTGTGCCTCTTCAGCTCGGGTCGCTCTGCGATCAGCCCACGCAGCGACGGTGGCTTCGACGTCACGCGGCATGGTGACCAGAGGCGGCCCCGCGGGGAGTTGATATCGCGCACGGATGACTCGCTCATTGAACTGCTCCACCTCATGGCGGACGGCCGCATCGTTCGAGAGCTGATCGAGTTCCGCATCCAGTGCGGCGTCGTCCTTGCGGAGCTGGATGGAGGGTGGCAGCATCATGATCCGCTCCCGCTTCATGAGGCTCTTGAGCCACCAGTCCGGGTCATGGTGGTCAGGCAGGTCGCGCGGCTCACCGCTGCCGGGCAGATCATCGAACTCGCCGCGCTCGATCGCCTTGCGTATCTGCATGTCCGCGATCAGCGCGATCGCCACCTCGGTGTCGAACGCGAAGGCGGCCGGGTTGTAGAAAGGGAGGGGCGGGATCGACTCGGGTGATGTCATCGGCCTCACATCCACGACGTTTCTCGGTCAGCTGTATTATGTCAAGTGTATTGGAATAAGGAGGCGGCGTGCCCAAACAGGTCGATCATCGCGAGCGACGCGAGTCCATCGCCCATGCGCTGTGGACGATCGTCGACCAGCAGGGCTGGGCACGGACGACAATGCGCGAAGTCGCCCGCGAGGCGGGGGTGTCGCTGGGACAGCTGCAGCACTACTTCTCGTCCCGTGCGGAGATGCTGAACTTCGCAATCGAGTTCGCCGCCGATCAGACGGCCCGGCGTGTGACGCAGGGCATAGCCGTGCTCCATCAGCCTCCGCATCCTCGCGACGTGCTGCGAGTGGTTCTCGTCGAATTTCTCCCGCTTCGGCCCGACGCTCGAGCGACGAGTCGTATGAACGCGGCCTACGTCGTCGAAGCGATGCACGATCCGGCGCTGCGCCAGCAAGTCGCCGTCGGACTGCGCGACGGGCGGGCAATGGTCGAACGCCTGATCCGACAGGCGATGAGCCAGGGGCAGATACCCGCGAACCGCGATCCGGCCGTCGAAACAGACCTCATTCTTGCCTTGACCGGTCTCGCACCGCTTCTCGAACTCGACGTCATCGAACCGGAAGCGGCGCTCACGGCCATCGACCAGTATCTAGATCGACTCTTCTGCCCTGCGTCGTGAGGAACCGGCGTCGATCCCTCGTGTCGGTTCTTCACGAGAATGATCGCCAGGAGTCCCAGTGCGATATAGACGAAATTGAAGATCCCGGCGATGCCGATGAGTCCGTCGGAGCCGGCGGTTGTGGCGGAATGCGCGTCGATCCCGCCGGTGGCGAGGATGGTGATGGGATCGGTGGCTGCATGGAGCAAGATCACCCAGACGATACTGCCTGTCGCTCGCAGCGAGAGGTACATCATCGCCCCGAATCCGAACGTGTAGATCACGATCAGAAGGACGCTCAAGGGTGCCTGGCCTGAAACGATGTTCCCGGAGTGCAGGGCGGCGAAGTACACCGACGACAGCAGGAACACGACTTTCTCTCCGGCGCCGCCTTTGCGAAGCATGTTGACCACGAATCCACGGGTCAGGACCTCTTCGGCGAAACCGACGCAGAGCCCGAGGAACAGCAGCGAGAAAACGGTCGCCACCGAATAGGCGGACCAGTTCGTCGCGATCAGTCGCAGGATGATCGGGATGATCACGAGTACGACGGCGATCCACATCCATGGTCTTCCTCGGAGCGGCTGACGCGCGAACAGTTCGCGCGACCATCCGAGAGAGAACGCCAGAAGCAGCAGCAGTCCACCCATGATGAGGATCGGGAGTGCGACGGCGAGGAGGATGCTGAGCGGGCTCGACAGCACGTTGTCGGCGTCGATGAATGGGCCGAAGAGCGTCGAGGTGCCCAGACTGACGAGTTGGTACACGCCCCAGTAGACGGCCACGAGTATCAGCGCTTTCCACCAGTTCCCGTGATTCCAGTACCGCGTCCATCCGCTTCCGCGTTCGACCTCGACCATGTCTTCTCCTCACCCGATGGATTCGTCCTACAACATATCGAGACACGGCTTCGCCGGCCGTCTGACGCACTCACAGTGGAATACGCCTCCAGCGGCGGGTCTCCCCACAGGTCGGGTCGTTACCCTCGAAGCATGCGTCGCTTCGTCATCGTTCCCCTCGTTCTCGCTGCCGGCATCCTCCTGGCGGGATGCTCGCAAGTGGCACAGGTCGCCGGTGATGCCCTGGGCGTCGACGTCGAAGCGACCTGTACGACGATCGACGACGCCTACGCGCAGTATCAGACGCTGCTCGATCAGGGCGGGGCTTCCGCGGAGCAGGTCGACGCCGCTCGCGACGAGCTCGTCACGACATTGGACACGCTGGCGGCGGATGTCGACGGACAGCTCGGCGACCTCATCAGCTCGGGTGCGCAGCAGATCGGCGGGATGACCGACCTGCAGGCCCCGGAGACGATCGAGGCGATCGATCAGCTCAAGGAATCGACCTCGGCCTTCTGCGGCTGACGTCGCATCGGGGGATCAAGAGGTCAGGCAAGCTCCTGATCCAGCATCCGGCCCGCCAGGCGCCGGGCGACCCCGAAGGGCTGCGCGAACGTCTCCATGCCGACCGTGACGATCGCCCCTTCGTAGAGCAGCATCATGGCCTGCGCCGTCGACTCCGGGTCTGAGGCGCCGGCCTCGCGGCACAGCTCTTCGAACAGCTCGAACAACCACGCCTTCTGTCGGGAGACCTCGGGGAACACGGGGTGTCCGTCGTGTCCGTCGCCGATCTCGGCGCGCGCGTTGATCGCGCTGCATCCCTTCGGGCTGTTCTCGTCCGACCAGCTGATCGCCGCGTCGAACACGGCGAGGATCCGAGCCGTTCCCGCGTCTGGCACGCGTGCGAGATGGTCGGCGACGTGCGCGCGCCAGCGCGCATCCCTGTGCTGCAGGTACGAGACGACCAGTGCCTCCTTCGAGCCGAACCTGTCGTAGAGCGTCTTCTTCGTGACGCCGGCGGCTTCGGCGATCGTGTCGACGCCGATGGCGTGGATGCCGTGCTCGTAGAACAGCCGCGAGGCGGCATCGAGCACGCGGGTGGCGCCCGGGGTGAGTGGAGCGAGTTCGGGAACTGAGACGGCCATGACATCGACTATACCAATCTGTATAGTCGAACACATGAGTAAACAGGTCGGTATAGTCAGCGCCGGAGTGACCGTGGTGGCAGGTGCGGCCTTCGTCCTGAGCTGGAGCTCCGGATTCCTCGTGCCGGCGATCGCCACCGTCGACGTGTCGCCCTTGACACTGCTCGTGTGGCGGTTCGTCCCACTCGCGGGGGTGCTGCTCTTAGTCGTCGCTTTCACGGGCGCCGGCAGACGTGTGACGCGCGCGGACGTACGGCACCAGGCGCTCGTCGGCCTCTTCGCGCAGTTCGGCTACTGCACCGCGGTGTACGCAGCCATCGCGGAAGGCGTCGCCACCGGCACCACGGCGCTGATCGACGCCGTTCAGCCGCTCGTGGTCGCGATGCTCGTCGGCCCGTTGCTGGGGCTGCGAGTCAGGGGGATGCAATGGGCGGGACTGCTCGTCGGCGCTGCCGGGGTCCTCCTGGTCGTGCGCTCCCAACTCGACGACTCCACCGCACACCCGGCCGCTTATCTCTGGCCGGTGCTCGCGATGGCCTGTCTGATCATCGGCACCTTCCTCCAGCGACGTTCCGACCCGCGGACGGGAACACTCGTCACGCTGACCATCCACGTGACCGTCACCGCCGTGATCCTCGTGCCGGTCGCCGCGATCTTCGGTGCGCTGGTGCCACCGGCATCCGCCTCATTCTGGCTCGCATCCGGATTCGCTGCCGTCTTCCCGGCGCTCGTCGCGTATGGCCTGTACTGGTGGCTGCTGCGGCGGATCGGCATCACCGCGCTGAACGCCCTCCTCTTCCTCGTCGCTCCGACGACAGCGGCAGCAGGAGCGCTGCTTTTCGGCGAGCCGCTCACGATTGTGACCCTGCTCGGGTTCGCACTCTGCGGTGCAGGGGTGGCCGCGGTGCTGGCGAGCGAGGCGCGCGCCACGGAATCGCCCGTCGCGACGGCCGGACGCGCACAATAGGAAGACGATGACGACCGACCTCTTCTCCGTCTCCGTGGTCATACCGGTGCGCAACGATGCGTGCCTGCTGGAGGAGTGCCTCCAGGCCCTCGGTGAGCAGACCCGCCGAGCGGACGAGATCATCGTGGTCGACAACGGCAGTACCGACGACACCGCGGCTGTCGCGCAGCGGTACGGAGCCCGAGTCGTGCTCGAGCCCGTCCCTGGGATACCGCAGGCCGCGTCGGCCGGCTACGACTCGGTATCGGGAGACATCATCGCGCGTCTCGATGCCGATTCCCGCCCCGGCCCGGACTGGATCGAGAGGATCGTGCAGAGGTTCCAGAATCACCCCGGACTCGACTTCCTCACGGGCGACCCGCGCTTCTACGGGTCGACTCCCTTGGTGCGGTGGATGGGGGAGCACCTCTACATCGGCGGCATGTATGCCGTGCTCACGCCGTTCCTCGGGCATGCACCGCTGTTCGGATCGAACATGGCGATGCGAACCGACGTCTGGCGGATGCTGAGCGGAGAGGTTCATCGGGATGAGCAGAACATCCACGACGACTTCGATCTGTCGTTCCACGTGCGCCCTGGCATGACCGTGCTGCGCGACCGAGGCATCGTCGTCGACGTGTCGGCGAGACCGTTCCAGGACTGGGCGTCCCTGCGAAGGCGGCTCAGCTTCGTGCTGCCCACCGTGAGGCTTCACCTGCCGCAGCAGGCGCCGCTTCGGCGGCGACAGGCCCGTCGCCGCGCACGCGCCGGGTCGCCCTCGGCCCGGTGATTCGTCGGCCCGGTGACTCAGCGGCCGGCTCTGGCGTACAGATCGAGCAGGTCGGCGCTGAGCTGATGCGGAGTGGTCTCGCTGGGGCTGTGTCCTGTCGCGTAGGCGCGGAACTCCGCCCCGACGTCGTGCGCGAACCGTTCGTGCGCCGAGAGCGGCCACAGGTCGCGCGAACCGGCGGCGACGAGCTTCGCCAGAGGCAGATCCCGAACGCGGCTGCGCAGATCCGGAGAGGCCATCATCAATCCGACGATCTCCTCGACGCTGCGTCGACTCGTGAGAGCGAATCGCGACCGAACGAAAGCGAGCCGTCGAGGCGGGACGCGGTTCTTGTTCGTCATGATGCCCCACACCATGAGTGCGGCACCGCGGCGCGCACTGGCTATCGGTGCGAGGGGGCCCAGCCATCGCATCGTGGCGAAGACGTTGCCGGCACCAGGGGGCGTGGTCAGGAGCGCGAGGGAGAGGAGAAGGTCAGGGCGGTGGACCGCCACGAGCTGAGCGATCGTTCCGGCGAACGAATAGCCCAGAAGGTGCGCCGGCCCGCCCGACTCGAGGAAGGCGATCAGATCGTCGACGAAGAGCTGGTACGTGTACGTCGAATCGGCGCCTGCCGTATGGGACTGATACTGACCGGCCAGGTCGAACGACTGCACGAAGTAGCCAGCGTGCGCGAGGATCGGCAGCATCAGCGCGAAATCCTCCTTGGAGCCCGTCGCGCCCGGCACCAGTACGACGCGCGGCTGCCCCGGGTCGCCCAACGACACCACCGCCAACTCGCCGCTGGGGGCGCGGAACCGTGACACCGTCGATCCGGCCGGCGGTGTCGTCCACTCGACGTCGCGGAGCGCAGCATCGAGCACGGCCGGGGGGACCGACGTGCGCTCGCTCCTCGAATCTGTCGACACGCTCACAAGGTACTCTTCACGGCGATCGCGCAGAAGGATCTGAGCCGGCTGGGTCCGCATCTCACGCGCAGCGGGCTCATCGACTCGATGCCGATCACTGATCGGGCATCTGCCCCGTGTAGAAGCCATACGTCGCATCGGCCATGCGGATCGCCGTCTCGCGATCTGCGCCCGCCGCCACGTTCGCGTCGGCCCATCGATCAGAGGCCGCACGGCTGAATGCCTTGCCTTCGTTGGAGAGCGCCCATTGCTCGGCTTCTTCCGGAGAGATGCGGCCGTCCTGCGCGCCGAGGTGCAACGCGAGGCCGAGCAGGCTCTGGTCCCAGCCCACACCGGTGGCGCCGGGTCCGAAGGTGTCCCACATCTCCGCCGGCACATCCGCGACGCGAGCGGTGTGCTCGAGTTCGAAACGCGTCTGCTCGGAACCGAGGGCGGTCAGCCGGACCCTGATCCAAGAGACGCCGCCCGCGAACTCCCACGTCGCGCGGTGCTCGGCGCCGCCATCGGCCGGCGGCGTGCAGGAGAGGATCTCCCCGCTCGCATTCCCGGTCAGCTGGTACCGGCCGCCGACGCGGAGGGCGCCGGAGACCGGCATGAACCAGCGTGCGATGCGTTCGGCGTTCGTCGCGGCATCCCACACATCGTCGATGCCGGCGGGATAGTCCTGAGCGATCGTCTGGATGCGCGAAAGCGCTCCATCCACCTCGTCCGTGCGCAGTGCGCGATTCACCGCGTCGATCTGCTCGTTGACGTCGACCATGGTCACTCCTTCTCTTGCGGTTGTGAAAGCGATACCTCTTCGGGCGCGGGATCTTCGGCCCTCATCCTGCGTGTCCGTCTGCCGCGGGCGAGTTCCGTGCCCAATGCGGCAAGCGGGCCGCTCCAGAAGCGCTCGAACGGACTCAGCCACTCGCTCACCTGCTGGAGCCCTTGCGGGTCGACCGCATACAGTCGCCTGGCGCCCACGGGTCGGACCGTTGCGAATCCCTGTTCCCGCAGCACCCGCAGATGCTGGGAGACGGCCGGCTGGGAGATGCCGAACTCCTGCTCGATGACAGTGGAGATGCGACCTGCCGCCTCTTCGCCATCGACGAGAAGCTCGAGAATCCGTCGCCGGACCGGATCACTCAGAACATCGAACGCGTGCATAGATCCATATTTGCGCTTGTACTTATATAAGTCAAGGCAAATGCAACTACAGGAGCAACTGACTTAGCGGGTATACGAAGTAACGCAGCGAGTACGCCTCCCAGATCGCACCGACGATGAGCAGCGCCAGCGCGGGCAGCGCGAGCAGACCGATCCGCTGCAGGCCTCGGAGATAGCCCTGACGACGGTTCTTCGCACCGATGGTGCGGGGGAACAGCCAGTACTTGCCCAGCAGGTAGGCGCCGAGGAGGAGCAGGATGTAGGCCTGGAGCTCGATGACGAACGTCAGCGAGTGGGGGATGAGAGCCACCCATCCCTCGGCGGATGCCGGGACGAGGGTGATGCCGGTCTCGACCGCCCAGTATCCGAAGAGCGCGAGGCCCGCGAAGGGCACGATGAGCGACGGCAGCACGATGGTGAGCAGACTGAGACGGAAGACGTTCACGCCCAGAATCGTGAGCGCGAACAGCGGGGGAACGTTCACCAGCCAGCGCACCAGCTCACCGGTGCCGTCCTCTTCCAGCCCCGCGGCCTGTGCCGCGTTGAGGTCGGGGAAGAGGATTCCGATGACGAACCCGATGAGGGCGAGGCCGTACGCGGCCACGTTGATGATCAGGTACGTGCGCCTGTTGTCGCGGATGATCCGGAAGGGACGACGCCAGAGCGAGACGTGCGGCGGGCGCTTCACGTGAGCAGATTCGGTTGTCATGCTCCCATCGCACTTCAGGTTCCACCCTTCGTGAAGTGTCGTGGTGTCATCGGGAGGCATGACAGACGTCACCGTGGCTCCAACGGAGGTGATGGCCAGCACCCTAGCCTTCGCGCAGCTCCTGCAGCTCGCCGATCAAGCCGAACACGCTTTCGCCCATCTCGACCTGCGTCATGACGATGCAGATCGTGCCGTCGGGATCCACGAAGAAATCAGTGCCGAGGCCGCCCGACCAGCCGAACCGGCCGCGGCGCGGTCCGCCTGTGACGACGGAGACACCGTAGCCCCAGCCGGTGTTCTCCCAGAAGCCGGGGAAGAAGCTGTCCGGCCTCTTGGCCGCAGCATCCACCTGGTCGCCGCTCAGGCTCGCCCGCAGGTCGGCGTCGATCAATCGACCGTCGAGCAGCGCCCGGAGGAACGCGTGATAGTCCGAAAGAGTCGACACCAGCTCCGCGTGACTCACGTCGAACGGCGCCGGCGCGACGTAGAAGCCCGCACCGGCGGGCTCCGTCTGCTCGAGTCCCTCCGCCGCGTGTCTGAAAGCCGGAGGCAGCCGATGTGCATGATCCGCGGGCACCATGAATCCGGTGTCCCGCATCCCTGCGGGCGCGAACACCGTGGCATCCAGAACCTCCCGAGCGCTCCGGTCGGTCACGCGGCCGAGCAGGATGCCCAGGATGCCGAACGAATGGTGGTAGCGCCAGGCTTCGCCGGGCTCGAACGCGAGCGGCAGCGCCGCGAGCGCACCGAGCCAGTCCTGCGCACCGAGACCCACCGGCTCGGCGTCGGCTTCGACTCCTGCGTCGATCATCGCCTGCCGCAACGGAGAATCGGTGGTCATCATGCCGTAACCCGACTGGTTGGTGAGCAGATGGTGCACCGTGATCGGCCGGCGCGCAGGTCTCGCGTCCTCGAGGGGAGCGTCTGGGTGGGGGAGCACCCGCGGCTCGGCCAGTTCCGGCATCCACGTCGCGATCGGATCGTCCAGCGCGATCGTGCCGTCCTGCACCAGACGCAGCGCAGCGACTGCGGTGACCGCCTTCGTCATCGACTGGATGCGCAAGATCGCGTCGGCCCGCAACGGCGACCCTCCAGGGGCGTCGAGGCCGACAGCGACCGGCTCGAATCCCTCTCCGATCGTGCCGACCGCTCCGGGAATCGTGCCGGCTTCGACGTGACGGGTGAGGAGATCGTGCAGGGCATCGGACACGGAGTGCTCCTTGATCGGACGGCGTGCGGCCAAGAATAGCCCTGCCTCACGTGGGCATGCGCGCCCGGAGTCAGAGCCTTGCACCTACGATCGGAGAAACCGATCGGAGCGCATATGACGACGCTGTACTTCGCCCGACATGGCGAGACCGAGTGGCATGCCGAGCATCGTTACGCAGGCTCGTCCGACGTGGCTCTCGTGCCCGACGCGATCGCGCAGGCGGCCGGGCTCGCGACGTGGGCGAGCACCGCAGGCCTTGCCGCGATAATCGCCTCGCCTCTGAGCCGGGCTCGGCTGACGGCGGAACCCGCCGCAGAAGCGTCAGGACTGCCGCTGCGCATCGACCCGCGTCTGGTGGAGATCGACTTCGGACGTGGCGAGGGCATGTCGCCGGCAGAACTCGCGGCGGCATTTCCCGAAGACTGGGCCGGGTTCGAGCGGCAGCCGGCGCAGCATCCGTTCCCTGGCGGAGAAGCCGGACGTGCCGGTATCGCACGTGCCATGCCGGTACTCGATGAACTCGCAGCCGAGTTCCCCGACGGCCGAGTGCTCGTGGTCGGGCACGCCACGTTGATGCGCCTCCTGCTCTGCGAGCTGGTCGGACTCGACCCGGACTGGTATCGCGACATCTTCCCCGCGCTCGACAACTCGGCGTTGCTCGAGCTCGACTTCCCCTACAAGGGCGAGTCGGGCTGGCCGGGACGCGCGCGCATCCTCGGAATCAATGTGCCACCCGTATCCCACGTGCCCCGAGCACAACTTCAAGCCGTTGACCCGGGTGCATCCCCGGAGTAGACAGAAACGACCGGCAGAGCGCCGCCATGGTCGTGAGGAGTGGCACCGATGAGCGATTCGACAAGCCTGACGAACTCAGTCATCCGCAGTATCGGTCGGACGAAGTCGCTGGACGCTTCGGCGAACACCGTCAGCGGCTGGGTGGATGCCGTGACGCATCCCACGTGGATCAAGAACGCGCTGTCGGGGTCGTGGCTCGGCCACCAACTGCACCCCGTTCTGACCGACCTTCCGATCGGCGCGTGGGGAGCCGCCGTCGCACTCGACCTCACAGGTGGGGAACAGAGTGCCGACGCCGCACGACGCCTCGTCGGACTCGGCATCATCGTCTCCGCCCCGGCAGCGGTGTCCGGCGCATCGGACTGGTCGAGCACCCGGGGCGCCGACAAGCGGGTCGGGTTCGTCCACGCGCTCATGAATGCGTCCGCCTCGACGCTGCAGGCGGGATCGTGGCTCGCCCGTCGCAGCGGTCACCGCCGCGTGGGCATCGTCCTCAGTGCACTCGGTCTCGGTTTCACGCTGTCCTCGGCGTATCTCGGCGGTCATCTGTCCTTCGTGCGCGGCATCGGCGTCAATCGCACGGCGTTCCAGAGGCAGAAGTCATCCTGGACGGACGTCGCCTCCGACAGCGAGATCCTCGACGGCACTCTCACGCGGGTCGTCGTCGATGGTGTGCCGGTGCTGCTCACTCGACAGGCAGGCCGGCTGCGCGCGATCTCTGCGGTGTGCACCCACGCGGGCGGTCCGCTGGATGAAGGAACTGTGGATGCGGACGGCTGCGTCACGTGCCCGTGGCACGGCAGTCGTTTCCGTCTCGAGGACGGTGGCATCGAACGCGGACCCGCGAGTGTGCCGGAGCCGATCTGGGCCGTCAGCGTGGACGACGGGCGCATCCTGCTGCGTTCACCGGACGCCGGCTGAACAGGTCAGAGTGGCAGCTCGCCGCGCGCTCGCGCGACGATGATGCCGCGCTGCGAGGTCGGGAAGCGTTCGAGCATCTCCCGCAGTTGCGTTTCGTCGACGTCGGCTCCGAACGCTTCGGCCCCTGGTTCCAGCATGATGCCCGCCGAAAGCGGCCCGGCCATCACCGGGTCGAACCCGAGGTCGTTCACGAGAGCCGCGACGAGCGAGACATCCGCCGCATCGTCGCCTGCGATCGCGATCGCCTTGCGGCCGGCGCTCCCGGCAGGGCGCGCTTCATCTTCGAGGTCCTGGTAGCCCATGTGGCTCAGTGCCTTGACGACGTGCGCGCCGGCGAGGTGCGTCTGTACGAGTTCGCTGGTCGACGTGCGCGGATCATTCAGATCGTCGCGGATGCCGTCGGAGCCCCACCAGTAGTTCATGGCGTCTATCACCAGGGTCCCGTCCAGCGGCTCCGCCGGCAGCATCCGATACCGGCCGAGAGGCAGTGCCAGGATCACGGCATCCGCCTCGGCGGCGACCATAGGGATCGTCCCTGCGGTCGCGCCGATCGCTCTCATCGCCGGAGCGATGAGAGCGGGAGCGCCGGAGCCTGCGACGATGACGTGATAGCCGGCGGATGCCGCGAGCCGGGCGAGTACAGTACCGAGGCGACCGGCGCCGATGATGCCGACGGTCCGGATTCTGCGCGCATCGCTCTCCACGTTGTCATCGTACGGCCCTCGATGCGAGGCCCCCTCTCCCGGAGGCTGGGGGCGCGACTGTAACTCTCGGTCCCCACATCTTCAACCCCTTGAGCGCCTCTCGCCGGGGCGGGGAGACTGATCGCAGCGGGATCGGCGCATCGCTTGCTTCCCGGATGAAGGAGTTGACATGCCATCGACACCGAACGGGGGATCCACCGACGATCCTGACAACATGCAGCCGCTGCGCGATCGCGACGCCACGGCACCGGAAGATTCCGCAGACGACCCGGCTCAGGCCGAATGGGACCGGACCGAGGCCCTCGACGAAGGCGCGTCGGAAGACGTTGACATGGCGACGGCGACCGGGCGCGATCCCGACGAGATCTCTGCGGCGGATGACGAGATCCCCGCGGAAGACCTGCACGGGTCGAACTCGCAACCGGAGTCTCAGGGCGAAGACCCTGTGATCGCCGACCTGGGTGACGAAGGTGAGGGCGATCTCGCGCCGGAGGACGCGTGAACGCCTCGGGGCCTCACGCCACACGGACGGTCGGGTACACGTCACGAATGTGCGCCACGAAATAGCGGCCCTTGCTCTCGGCATCCATCAGCGCGCGGTGCACTGACGGAGGTACCGCGTGATAGCGGTAGACGTCGCCGCTGGTGAACTCGATCTCCAGGGTGGCAAGGCCGGCGTCGTATCCGACCGACCGGATGGCTGAAGATTCCACGCCGAGGCGTCTCATGGAGGAAGCCTAAGCCGCCGCGGCGCGTCAGTCGACAGCGAGCCTGTTCCGTCGCAACTGCCGGACCCGCATGGTGATCCACACCGCGACAGCCACCACGACGACGGCGATGACGACCTTCTGGAACACGCCGGCGTAGTCCTCGACGATGTGCCAGTTCGCGCCGAGGAAGTATCCGGCGAGGACGAAGATCGTGTTCCAGATCGCGCTGCCCGCGGTCGTGAGCAGCGTGAACCGCAGCAACGGCATCCGCTCGATGCCCGCAGGTATCGAGATCAGGCTGCGGAAGATCGGGATCATGCGGCCGAAGAAGACGGCCTTCGATCCGTGTCGACCGAACCACGCCTCCGTGCGTTCGACATCCGCTGTCTTGATCAGCGGCATCCGCTCGACGATCGCGTACATGCGACGCCGGCCGAGCCATGCGCCGATGCCGTACAGGGCGAGCGCGCCGACGACCGAACCCGCCGTGGTCCAGATCAGCACCTCGACGAGACCCAGTGTGCCCTGCGCTGCGGCGAAACCCGCGAGCGGCAGAATCACCTCGCTCGGCAGCGGCGGGAACAGATTCTCGAGGGCGATGGCGAGCCCTGCGCCGAGACCACCGAGAGTCTCCATGAGGGTGACCGCCCATGCGGCGATCGCGTTCAGGTTCTCGGCTCCGGCATCCATGCTCTCCAGGCTAGGAGGCGGTGCCTGAGGATCTCCGCTGAGTCACGGGATGTTCATCGTCTGGAAGGAATGGCATGCGTGATATTGCTCTTGCCCACCGGCCGGAAGTTCATAGGCTGGAGCCATGGACAGGACGATCACGATCGCGGTGGCGGCACCGATTCCCCACGGGCATCGCATCGAGGTGGTCGAGCGGGTCGACGACAGCGGGTCGCGCGCGGTGGTCGAGTTGACCGATCTGGAGACCCGAGTGCGCTACCGACAGGAAGGGCACCCGACATCGGATGCCTCGACCTGGACCGGCAGGGTCATCGAATGCGTGATCGCTCGGTCGAGGGTCGGGGTGAAGACGATGCTTCTCGTCGACCCGACCGGACCCGGCTCGGCGGAGGCCGACGTCGCGTTGCGCGGGGCGGATGCTGCCGCCGGCGCCGCGAGCGTCGAGGCGCTCCGCTGGGGTGGAGGCGACACCGTCCCTGAACCGGAGCCGCCGCGCTTCTGGTGAGCCACCACGGCTTCTGGTGGCCACGGACGCCGGCGACGCTCAGGTGCGCTCGCGCAGCATCCGATCTCCTGAGTCGACGTACGCCTCGAAGAGATCGGTGACATCGCGCAGGCGCGCGACGGCGTGATCGCCCTCGACCACGTCCTCGCCGGCGCGCAGAGTGCGCACGAACGCGCGCGCCCGCTCGTGACTTGCGGCGAGCAGTTGTTCGAACCCGCCCGAAGCTTCGACGAGGAGCCGCCTGCTGCCCGATTGCGGGATGGTCCGCGCGAGTCCCCACGAGGCGAGTTCGCGGATGGACGCACTCACCGCACCGGTGCTCAGCGACAATGCGGCCCGAATCTGCTCCGACGACGCCGGCTCCGCGCACACGAGCAGATAGCCGTACACGCGGCCGGTGGCGCGGGAGAGATTCCAGGACGAGAGGAGATCTCCCACCATGTCGATGAATCTCCGGCGTTCGTCATCCATGTTCTGCACTCCTCTGCTGGGCGGCGAGAGCCTGCAGGAGCACGGCGGTGACCTCATCCGGCGCATCCAGCGGTGAGATGTGGCCGGCCGCGGGGATGACGTGCTCAGCGATGCTCTCGGTCCTCGCCCATCGCGGCATCGCCGTGCGGATGTTCCCCGTGCGATCCTCCGCGCCGCGGATGAGTGTGAGCGGCACGGGCGTTCGCGCGCCGGGGTCTGGGTCGACCAGGGAGAGTGTGGCGCGCCACACGTCGAGGAACACCGGTTTCGTCATCCGTGCGAAGCAGTCGCGGGCGTAGGCGATGCCGACGGGGGTCGTCGCGGAGGCCTTCGCCATGAGATCGGGGAGTCGAGTGGCGGGAATCATCGCGAGAAGCGGTGCGGCCACCCGCAGACCGAAGCGTTCCATCCTCGTCAGCGGGCCGGCGTTCCAAGTGGAGTCGATGACGATGAGTCCGCCCGCGAGATCGGGATGGCGCTTGACGACGGTCTGCGACAGGTTGCCGCCGAGGGAATGACCGACCAGTGTCGGACGCTCCAGCTCGAGATGCGTGACGAGCGAGACAAGGTCGTCAATGGCATCTGCGGCGTGGAAGCGGAGTCCGTCATGGAGGGCGGATGCGCCGTGCCCACGCAGATCCCCGTAGATGACGCGGAAGCCGGCCTCCCGTGCTGCGTGCGCCTGAGCGTCGAACATCGCATGATCGACACCGGCGCCGTGCGTGAAGACGACGGCGTGGCCGCCTCCTCCGCTGTCAGAGAATCGCAGGTCGCAGCCGGGCTGAGACAGCATCCGATCTAATTTCACCATTTTCTGAAAATAGCAGACGCAGTCGTTGGGCCGCTGAGACGCGGACTCAGCGGAAGTCGCGGGATCGATGTTCGATACCGGTGCGCAGATCCTGGAATCCATCTGCCAGCACGTTGATGACGCCCTCGGGGGAGCGCTCCAGCATTCCCCGTACGATCAGCGCCGGTGAGTCCCTGGCGACCCGTCGATAGCGGTTCCAGACTCCGGTCGAGCAGACCACGTTGACGAGACCGTGCTCGTCCTCGAGGTTGAGGAACGTGACCCCTGCTGCCGTCGCCGGACGCTGCCGGTGGGTGACGAGACCGGCGACCTCGATGCGCCGGCCGACCTCGTGTTCGCGCAGCTGCGCGGCGGTGAGCACTCCCCGCTCGCCCAGAGCGGAGCGGAAATGCGCCATCGGGTGGTCGTCCGTGGAGACGCCGGTGGCGGAGAGATCGGCGGACAGCTGCTCGTAGCTCGTCTGGTCGGTGAACAGCGGGGGCTGCACGGACACGGTCGTGCCAGGCAGGAAGCGGGCGCGATCCTCGGCGGCGGCACCTGCGAGCCAGATCGCCTCGCGTCGTTTCAGCCCGAGGCACTCGAAGGCGCCCGCCGTGGCCAGTGCCTCCAGCTGAGCGGATGTGGCATCCGTGCGCCGCACCAGATCGTGCAGATCGCGATAGTGACCGTTCGCATCGCGTTCGGCGACGATGCGCTCGGCCATCGGCTTGCCGATCCCGCGCACCTCACTCAGTCCCAGACGCACGGCGAAGGCGCCGTCACGACGGTGCGCTTCCGACTCATCCGGTGCGTCCCTGTCGAAACGAGGCGCAGCCGGCTGCTCGTACGTGCGGCAGGAGTCCAGGCCGGTCGGCGCGGGGGAATCCGTCAGGAGCTCCAGGGAGTCGGTGGCAGCCGAAGCGTGCAGGTCCGGCCGGCGCACCTCCACGCCGTGCCGTCTGGCATCGGCGGTGAGTGTCGACGCCGAGTAGAAGCCCATCGGCTGCGAGCGCAGGAGTCCGGCGAGGAAGGCGGCGGGGTAGTGCAGCTTCAGCCAGGAACTGGCGTAGACGAGCAGCGCGAACGACAGTGAGTGCGACTCGGCGAAGCCGAAGTTCGAGAACGCCTGGATCTGCTCGTAGATGCGATCGGACTGCTCGTCGGAAAGACCGTGCCGCGTCATGCCGGCGTACAGCTTGTCGCGGATGCTGTCGATCCGCTCCAGGCCGCGCTTGGATCCCATGGCACGCCGGAGGGTGTCGGCCTCGTCGGCCGTGCAGTCGCCGATCGTCGTGGCCATCTGGATGAGCTGCTCCTGGAAGATGGGGATGCCCAGGGTGCGCTCCAGTGCCGGCTTCAGGACACGATGCGGGTAGGGGATCTCCATCGGGGGCGTCGGAGCCTCGCCGCGGGCTGCTCGCTGACGATTCTCCTCATCGATGCGGTCCTTCTCCATCTTGCGCCGGACGAACGGGTGCACGGCACCGCCCTGGATGGGGCCGGGGCGGATGAGGGCGATCTGGATGGCGAGATCGTAGAAGCAGCGGGGCTGCAGCCGGGGGAGCAGCCCGATCTGCGCACGCGATTCCACCTGGAACACCCCGATCGAATCGGCACGGCAAAGCATGTCGTAGACCGCCGGCTCCTCCTTGGGGATGGTCTCCAGCGTCCAGCTCTCCCCGGTGGCGGCGGCGATGAGCTCGAAGCAGTTCTGCAGGGCTGCGAGCATGCCCAGCCCCAGCAGATCGAACTTCACCAGCCCCATCCAGGCGGCGTCGTCCTTGTCCCACTGGATGACCGTGCGATTCTCCATCCGAGCGTGCTCGACGGGTACGACCTCTCCTACCGGACGTGCGGTGAGCACCATTCCGCCGGAGTGGATGCCGAGATGCCGCGGTGCCTTCAGCACCTCGCCGGCGTACTCCAGCACCGTCTCGGGGATGTCATGGCCGTCCACCGGCATGAGATCGGCGCCCCAGCCGTCGACCTGACGCGACCAGGCATCCTGCTGGCCGGGGGAGTAGCCGAGCGCCCGCGCCATGTCGCGCACGGCGTTCTTCGGACGGTACTGGATGACGTTCGCCACCTGCGCCGCGCGTTCGCGCCCGTACTGCTCGTAGACCCACTGGATGATCTCCTCGCGCCGCCCGGAGTCGAAGTCCACATCGATGTCGGGCTCTTCCGTGCGGGTGCTGGCGAGGAAACGCTCGAACGGCAGTCCGTAGAGGATCGGGTCGACGGCGGTGATGCCCAGCAGATAGCAGACGGCGCTCGCCGCCGCAGAGCCGCGACCCTGGCACAGGATGCCGCGGTGCTTCGCTTCGGTGACGATGCTGTGCACGATCAGGAAGTAGCCGGGGAAGTCCTTCTCCTCGATCACGTTCAGTTCGCGCTCGATCCTGGCTCGCCCGTCGTCGTCGAGGCGGGGATACCTGGCGGGTACGGCATCCCACACCAGCCGGCGCAGCCAGCTCATCGGGGTGTGGCCTTCAGGCACCTTTTGCCTCGGCAGATCAGGGCGGGCGCGGCGCAGCGGGAAGGCGGACTCCTCGGCGATGAGGAGTCCGTGTGAGATCGCGCCAGGGTAGCGCTGGAACCGTGCGGTCATCTCCGCGCCGCTGCGCAGATGCGCTGCGCCGTGAGAGGGCAGCCAGCCGTCCAGGTCGTCCATGCTGCGCACCGCCCGCACCGCGGCCATGGCCTCGGCGAGCCCCGCGCGCTCGGGGCTCGCGTAGTGCACGTTGTTCGTCGCCACCACGGGGAGGCGATGGGTGGCGGCGAGATCGGCGAGGGCGTCGTTGCGGCGCGAGTCCTGCGGATCGCCGTGGTCGAAGAGCTCGACGGCGATGCTGTCCCCGCCGAACAGGTCGACGAGGCGGCGCAGCGGCGTCGCGGCATCGCCGGCCGCGAGCCCCTGGCGCACGCCGCCCTTGCGGCATCCGGTGAGGATCGTCCAGTTCCCGTCCGCGCTCGCCGCCAGGTCATCGAGGTCGTAGACCGGGCGCCCCTTCTCGCCGCCGCGCAGCTGCGCCCTCGTGATCGCTCCGGAGAGACGGTGATATCCCTCGAGCCCGCGCGCCAGGACGAGCAGATGCTCGCCCATCGGGTCGGGAACGCCGCCCTGCGGAGCGGGGAGTCCGAGCGACAGCTCGGCGCCGAAGACGGTCTGCAGCTGGTTCTGCGCTCCGCGCTGCCCTTCGGCCTGCGCCCTGGTATTCATCAGATCAGCGACCTCGGCGAACCTGGCGGCGCCGTAGAAGCCGTCGTGGTCGGTGATCGCGAGAGCCGTGAGTCCGAGCCGCGTCGCCTCGGCGAGCAGATCCTCGGCGGATGAGGCACCGTCGAGGAACGAATACGACGTGTGGGCGTGCAGCTCGGCGTAGGGGACAGCGTCTTCGGGCGGCTCTACCGTCGGCGGAGGTGACGTGACCCGTCGACGGCTGATCGGCCCCGGATCCGGCCGTGGTCGAGGGTCGGCCGGCTCAGACGGCGCGCGCCCGCTGAGGGTCTGCTCGAGCTCCTTCCACGTCAGCGGAGGGTTGTGCCAGCCCATCAGCGGTACCGTCCTTCGACCCACCAGGAGTCGTCTTCCCAGAGCACCAGCCAGGCGCGCTGCGACTCGTCGACGATCTGAAGGCGCTGCGCGAGGCGGGCTTGATCCTTGTCCCAGGTGCGCTCGCGCAGCGGCCATGGGCCCGCCCAGCTCGATACCGCCGTCTCTTCGATCCATGCGGGGGCGGCGGAGAGCGTGCCACGCTCGTCCACCCGCGGCGGCGTGCCGTCTGCCGCGGTCACCCGTGCCGGCAACGGCGGGTTGAACACCTCGGACGGATACGGCGGAGGCAGGCTGCCCGGCCAGGGCAGGGCGGCATCGCGCTCCGGCGGCACCTTGTCGCCCCACGGCTGGAGCAGCTGCCGATCGGACAGGCGACGCCCGCCGACGACGACGGGGGTGACCACGCCGCGATGTCCCAGCATCGCCTGTACGCGAGAGACGGCGTGGTGCAGCCGCTGCTGCGGCCCCTGCCCGAAGAGGCCGGGCTGGTGATGGGCGCTGTCATCGACCCTGGTCGGCACGATCCGCACCTCGGCGATGCCGGCCGGTGCGCGATCGGATTTTGCAGGGTCGGATCCTGCAGAGTCGGATTTCGCTGGGGTGGAGAGCGACTCCAGCTGCCATCGCACCCGATCGACCAGATCGCTCGCCTCGAAGGACGTGGGATGCAGCCACATCCGTGACGAGATCGCTCCGTCATCATCGGTCAGGTCGATCCGCACCTCGGTGCACACCTGCGAGAGCTCGGCGAGAGCTGCGGTGACGGCATCCGCCGTCTGCCGCACTGCGAACGCCACCTGATCTGCCTGCTCGAGGGGCGTCTCGAAGACGACCTCTCGGGCGAGTTCGGGCTCGGGATGCTGCGGCACCAGTGGCCTGGAATCGGCACCGGAAGCCAGGGCGTGCAGCCGTGCTCCGCGTTCGCCCAGCCGGTCACGGATGTCGTTCTCGGCAAGGGCGGCGAACTCCGCAAGGGTGCGGATGCCCAACCGTTCGAGCAGCGCTGTGATCTCTTCGTCTCCCAGCGCCTGCACGGGGAGAGGGGCGAGGAACTCCTGCGAGCCGCCTGGCGCGACGATGAGGGCCGGTGCCGCCAGGCGTGCAGCCTGCTCGGCGGTGAAGAGCCCGTCTGCGATGGCTGCACGGGTGCCTGGGTGGTCATGCTCGGCGAGGGCTTCGATGAGGCGCAGAGCCGCCTGCTCCTCTCCGCCGTAGTAACGGGCCGCTCCACGGGCACGCAGCGCGGCAAGGCCAGGGCGCAGCGGCTGGACGCCGGGCACCAGCTCTTCCAGCAGCCGCAGCACGGGCAGGAAGGCCCGCTCATCGCGACGGGGGTCGGCGGGGATGAGACGCAGCGCAGGGGAGCGGGTCTGCGCGAGTCGGCGACGCTGGCCGCGCCGCACACCCTGCGCCCTGGCTGATGCCGAGCACGCGATCACGATGTTCGCCTGCACGACGGCGACCGGCTCGTCTGCGGGCGGTGCTCCGAGCGCCGCGCGCACCGGCCAGTCCGGCAGCCACAGCACGAGATGACGAGGGGGCATGCTCATCCGGCCACCGCCCACCGGTCGGATTCGGCATTGACCGTCTGAGGGGCGGGCATCGGCAGCGGCGCCACCGGACGCAGGGGTGCCGGCGCGGCATCCACACGGCCGAGGGAAGTGGGCATCCGCACCCGCACCCGACTCGGAGCCTCATGCCGCCGCCCCGATGCACGCAGAGTCACGGTGCGATCGGCGAGGAGCCCCCAGCCGGCCCCCAGGCCGTGCCACTCGGTCTCCTCCACGCGGATCGTCGCCTCGCTCTGTGGCCAGGGCGCCGTGACCAGCAGTGTGCAGCCGCGATCACGCAGGCGCGCGTTCAGCCGGGCGATGTCGGCATCGGCGACCCTGCTGCGCGGATGCACCGCGATGAGAGGGATCACCTCGGAGAGCGCAGTGGCGACCGTGAGCCAACGCGGACCGGGATCCGGCACGAGGACGAGACGCTCCAGCTCGACGCCGAAGCCGGCCATCGCCTCGACGCCGATCGTGGGCATGCCGATGATCGCGCACCACGACCCCTTCTGCGAAGGAGCGGCGAGCAGAGCACCCAGAAGACTCGGCGAAGGGGAGAGGGAGTAGGAGGAGCCGACCCGCAGGCCAGGATCGGGCAGGAGACCCTCCAGGGCAGGATCGAGGGGGAGGAAGGGCACATCGCTGCGCCGCCGCTGCATGCGGGCGATCTCGCCGCGCAGGCGGTGCACCTCCTGCGCGCGGGAGGCCGTGCTCTCGCGAGAGTCGTCGCCCTCGCGGGGGAGAGCGGAGGGGGCGAAGAGTGCTGTGCCCATGCATCCATCCTCGAACTTATATACGAATAAAGCAAGTGAGGCTCTCATGCTAATTCGCACATCCGACAATCGACTAAGGGATAGCGTTGACGCATGCAGATCGAGTTCGAGAGTCCGGTCACGCGCTGGGACAAGCGCACGGAGGCGTGGTACTTCGCGACCCTGCCCGAGGAGCTCTCGCTGGAGCTTCGTGAACTGCCCGCGCCGAAGCGAGGCTTCGGTTCGCTTCGCGTGCAGGCCAGGATCGGCGCCTCCATCTGGCGGACCTCGATCTTCTTCAGCGACAACGCCTTCGTGCTGCCGCTGAAGAAGGCGATCCGCGATGCGCAGGGCATCGAAGAGGGCGACATGCTCACCGTCGATCTCGACATCATCGATCTCTGAAGCGTCACACCGCACTGCAGGGACGCGGGTTATCCACAGGCCCCACCCACGGCATCCACCGTTCTCGTAGCCTTCGAGCATGCCTTCCGCAGTGACGCCGTACGACGTGGTCGTCGTACTCGTGCACATCGGGCTGGTCGGCATCGGTATCTGGCTGCTCGTGATCGACGTGCGCACACACCGGCTGCCCAACCGGATCGTGCTGCCGACGCTCGCAGCGCTGCTGGCGCTGGTGGGGATCGACGTCCTCGTGACGGGCCGCAGCGGCCCGCTGATCGGTGCGGTGATCGGCATGCTGGTGCTGGGCGGCATATACGCCGTGCTGCGCGCCACGAGCAGAGGCGGCATCGGCGGAGGAGACGTGAAGCTCGCCGCCGTGATCGGCCTGGTGCTGGGCTGGCACGGGTGGCAGGCGCTCGCCGTCGGCGCGGCATCCGCCTTCGTTCTCGGTGCGCTCTACGCCCTCGCCCTCATGGCGCTGCGCCGGGCGAACCGCTCCACTCGCATCGCTTTCGGCCCCTGGATGATCGTCGGCGCGGTGCTCGGTGTCGTCGTGGCTTGAGCACCAGGTCGTGCACTCAGGACTATGGTGAGCACATGGCAATCGCACGACTTCACGACGGCCCGCTCGACGGGCAGATCCTTCCTCTCGAAGACATCGAGCAGGACAGACTGATCGCACCGTACGGCGCGACCCAGGTCATCTACCGGCGAGGCGCCGCAGCCGCCAACACCGGCGCGAGCGACGGGCCGACAGAGGTGGGATTCTGGTTCGTCGAGTCCAGCGACGACATCACGCCCAGTGACGACTGAAAGCAGTGACGACTGAGCCCTCTCGCACAGTCGAGGTCGAGCGCAAGTACGACGTCGACACCGCGACGCCCCTGCCGGCCTGGGATGCTGTCCCCGGTGTGGACGCCGTGACCTCCGGCGAGCATCGAGCCCTCGATGCCCGCTACTTCGACACGGTGGACGCCGCCCTGTCGCGCTCCGGAGTGGCGCTGCGCCGCCGCACCGGTGGGCCGGACGAGGGCTGGCACATCAAGGGTCCGCGCGAGGGCGACGGACGTCTCGAACTCGGCTGGCCGCTGGGCGAGTCCGATAGCGTGCCGGATGCCGTGACCACCGCGGTCTCGCGATGGACGACCGGCCAGCTCACCCCGCTCGCTCGCATCCGCAACGACCGCACGGCGTATCTGCTGACGGGACCGGCCGGCGTCGTCGCGGAGTTCGTCGACGATCACGTACGCGCCACGGATCTCCGTTCGGGAATCGAGCGCGAATGGCGCGAATGGGAGATGGAACTCGGCCCTGCCGCACCCGCGGACGCCGCAGGACGTGAGGCGTTCTTCACCGCGGTCGAGGCCGCCGTCTTCGCCGCCGGCGGCAGGCACGCGGCATCCGGATCCAAGCTCGCTCGCGCACTCGGCGTCTGAGAGCAACCCCCTTCCCTGAGAAGGCCGTGTCGTGCTTGAGTGACACATATGACGCCATCTGCTCTGCTGCGCTCCATCCAGACGATCGTGCCGGAGACGGTGCTGGAGCAGGAGCAGGTGCGAGACGTCTTCGCCGCGCAGCCGGAGCTCAGCCGCCTCGCCAAGCGCATCGTCTCGGCATCGTTCAACGGATCCGGTATCGACACCCGGCATACCGTGTTGGAGGAGCTGTCCTTCACCGCTGACATCGCCGAGCCGCAGTTCTTCGACCGAGACACCGGCCTCCTGCTTGAGCCGGGCACGAAGGCGCGCAACGAGGTGTACATCCGCGAGGCGGGGCGGCTGTTCGTCGAGGCGGCCAGACGCACGCTCGATGCCGACCCCGACATCACCGCCGCCGATGTCACCCACGTCATCACCGTCTCGTGCACGGGGTTCTATGCACCCGGTCCCGACTACGAGATCGTCCGTGCGCTCGGACTGCGAGACGGCGTGCGCCGTCAGCATTTCGGCTTCATGGGCTGCTACGCCTCGATGCCCGCGCTGCGAGCGGCGAGCGAGTTCTGCGCGGGAGATCCGGATGCCGTGGTGCTGGTGGTCAGCGTCGAACTCTGCACGCTGCACCTGCGCTCCACCGATGACCCGGACATGATCGTCGCGACCTCGCTGTTCGCGGACGGCGCGGCGGCCGGACTCGTCACGTCTCGGACCTTCGACTCCGCGGTGGCTGGTCTCGCGCTCGATCGATTCCACACGGGCATCATCCCGGAGGGCAAAGAGGACATGGCGTGGACGATCGGCGACCACGGATTCGAGATGGTCCTGTCGACGGCTGTCCCGCAGCTCATCGGCGATCACATCCACGATGCACTCAGGCCGCTGTACGCGCCGGAGGGGCCGTTGGCCGAGGCATTCGAGAACGACTCGATCGGCGAGCGCATCGCGCACTGGGCGATCCATCCCGGCGGACGCAGCATCGTGGATCGGGTGCAGGAGAAGCTTCTCCTCTCAGATGCGCAGATGGTGCCGGCCAGAGAAGTGCTGCGGGAGTACGGCAACATGTCCAGCGCGACGGTGCTGTTCGTCATGCGTCGGATCCTGGACGAGGGGGCGCAGAACGGGGAACGTGTCGCGGCGATGGCATTCGGGCCGGGGCTCACGGCCGAATGCGCGCTGATGACCGTCGTCGCACCGGGGAGTCATGAGAGCTGATCTCTCGGCGCGTGCTGTCGATGCCCGTGAGCTGATGGACGATCCGGATGCGGACCTTCGGATGCTCGAGCGCACCTACGAGCGCTTCCCACTGATCAATGCGGTCGTGTCGCGGTGGAGAGCCGTGTACCGACAGGACATCCGTCCCCTGGCGCGAAAGCGGCCGATCCGGATCCTCGACGTCGGCGCCGGGGGCGGGGATGTGTCGCGGGCGCTCGCCGACTGGTCGCGCAGAGACGGGCTGGCGGTCGAGGTCACGGCGCTGGATGCCGACGCGCGAGCCATCGGGTGGGCACGCGGCCGCGGCGGCGGAGTGCAGTACCGGTGCGCGTACACGAGTGAGCTCGTGGATGCCGGCGAGACCTTCGACATCGTGATCTCCAACCACCTGCTGCACCATCTGAGCGGCGAGGAGTTGTCTGCGGTGCTGCGGGACTCCGTCGCACTCACCTCGGCCGGCGGTCTCGTCATGCATCGCGACATCGCACGCAGCCGGTTCGCATACCTGGGCTTCGCGGTCGGCACGCTGCCGTTCGCGAGGAATCTGCTCGCCGGCTCCTTCATCCGCGCGGACGGGCTCACCAGCATCCGGCGCGCCTACACGCCCGCCGAGCTCTCCGCCGTCGTCCCCAGCGGATGGCGGGTGCGGACCGCTCTTCCCGCGCGGATCGAGCTGCGGTACGAGGTGGCAGATGCCGGATCATGACGTCGCGATCGTGGGCGGGGGCCCCGTCGGCCTGCTGCTGGCGTGCCTGCTGGCGCAGGACGGGATCGATGTCGCCGTGTACGAGCGACGGGAGGCAGGAGATGACCGCTCCCGGGCGATCGGCATCCATCCACCGGGCCGAGCGGCCCTCGACGCGGTGGGTGTGGGTGAGGACGCCAGACGTCAGGCGCTGGCGCTGGACGGGGGCGACGTTCTCTGCGGCGGTCGAGTGCTCGCCTCGGTCTCGTTCACGACGCGCCAGCAGGTGCTGATCCTTCCGCAGCACCGCACGCATGCGCTGCTCGTCAAACGGCTCGCGGAGTTGCGAACGGATGCTGTGCACCTCGGCCACGTCGTACGCGATGTCCTCGATGAGGGGGACGTGGTGCGCCTGGATGTCGAAGCCGGTGGGGTGGTCCGTGAGGTCACCGCGTCCATCGTCGTCGCGGCGGATGGAGTGCGCAGCGCGATCCGTCGCCGCCTGGGCATCCGTTGGCGTGAACGGTCAGGAAGCGGGTCGTACTCGATGACGGATATTGCCGATGAGGAGCCGAGCACGAGAGTGCACCTGTACTGCGAGCCGGGCGGAATCGTGGAGTCCTTCCCGCTGCCGGAGGGGAGGAGGCGGTGGGTCGTGGCGGATCCGCAGGACCGACTGCACGATGGAGCCGCCTTCGCGCAGGCGATCGAGGAGCGCACCGGCATCCGACTCGATCAGACGACGGAGATCGTGCCCACGGCGTTTCGAGCGCAGCAGCATAGGGCGATGCACGCGGCCGTGGGCCGCGTGGTGCTCGTCGGCGATGCCCTGCATGAGACCAGTCCGATCGGAGGGCAGGGCATGAACCTCGGCTGGAACGGTGCACGACAACTCGCCGCAGCCATCGAGATGTCGCTGCGCGGGGCGGCCCCCGACTTCAGCGCATACGAACGACGCGTGCTGCGTTCCGCCGCGCGGGCTCAGCGACGTTCATCGTTCTACATGACGATGGGGCGCCCCGCGCATGGCGTCGGTCTGGGGGTTCGCAACACGGTGATCAGGGCGCTCGGCTTGCCGCCGCTGCGCAGCGGCGCGGCTGATCTGATCACGATGCGCGGCCTATGAGCGGCCGTCGCCTCGTGATCCACCGGTCGCAGTGGCACCACGGCTGATCAGTTCGATTGCGGCGGCCGAGAATCCTGCTCGCCGCGCTGCGGCCAGCGTGCCATCGCCCGCTCAGCCATCGCGGTGATTGTCAAGGAGGGATTCACACCGGGATTGGCCGGCACGGCGGCGCCGTCGACGACGTGCAGCCCCGGGTATCCCCAGATGCGGTGGTACGGGTCGACGACGCCCCGCTCTGGGGAGGCGGAGACGATCGCGCCGCCGAGGAAGTGCGCAGTCAGCGGGATGCCGAACACCTCCGGCCATGAGCCGCGGGCTTCGGTGCGCACGCCGCCCTCATCCTCGAGCCGTGCCGCGATCGCACGAGCGGCGCGGTGGGCCCCTGGCAGGTAGGACGGGTTCGGCTCTCCCTCGCCCTGTGCGCTCGTCAGGCGATATCGGCCGAAGCGCCGCTTCACCGAGAGCGTGAGCGAGTTGTCTGCGGTCTGCATGACGAGCGCGATGATGCCCCGCTCGCTCCAGCGTCGCAGCGAGCCGAGTCGGAGGGTGGTGAGGGGAGCCCGGAGCAGCTGCACGATGAGCGCCCCGATCCGCGAGACGAGGGGACGACCACCGTCGACGAGTCCGGTGGCCAGCATCCCCATCAGGTTCGAACCGGGGCCGTAGCGCACGTTCTCGACGTGAGTGCGCTCGTCGACGTGGAACGAGGTCGTGATCGCGACACCGTGAGCGAGGCCGACCTTCTCTGGGACGGCGACCGAGATGGCGCCGTCCAGCGCTTCGGAGTTCGTCCGCGTGAGGTGACCGAGGGACTCGGACAGTCGGGGGAGCGAGCCGGTCGCCTTCATCCGATGCAGAAGGGACTGCGTGCCCCAGGTGCCGCCGGCGAACACGACCTGCTCGGCGGTCACTGTTCTCGGACGCCGGATCCACGATCCGCTGCGCACCGTCGTCACGGCGTAGCCGCCGCCGTCGAGGGGCTTCACATCGACGACCGTGCGCAGCGGCTCGATCACGACGCCGCGCTTCTCGGCGAGCGCGAGATAGTTCTTCGCGAGCGTGTTCTTCGCGCCCACCCGGCAGCCCACCATGCAGTTGCCGCAGAGCGTGCAGCCGGTGCGGGCCGGCCCATCGCCGGAGAAGAAAGGGTCGGGAGCGGTCACGCCCGGCTTGCCGAAGTACACGCCGACCGGCGCGTGCCGGAACGTATCGCCCACACCTAGATCCTCGGCCGCCCCGGCCATGATCCGCTCGACCGGTCCCGTGTGCGGGTAGCGCTCGACGACGCCCAGCATCCGCCGAGCCGTCGCATAGTGCGGATCGAGTTCCTGCTCCCAATCGAACCCGCCGGGCCAGTGCCCATCGACGAAGAACTCCTCGCCAGGCCGGTAGAGCGTGTTGGCGTAGTTGAGCGATCCGCCGCCGACGCCCGCCCCGGCGAGGATCACGACGTGCGGCAGCTTGTGGATGCGCTGCACGCCGAAGCATCCGAGCGCGGGAGCCCACAGATAGCGCCTGACGTCCCACGACGTCTTCGCGAAGTCGTCGTCGGCGAAGCGGCGCCCCGCTTCGTACACGTGCACCCGATACCCCTTCTCGACCGAGCGCAGGGCCGCCACCGAACCCCCGAAACCGGAGCCGATGACTACCACGTCGTGATCGAACCGTCCGTTCATCGATGCGCCCTTCTCATATCGAAGTCCGCATGATCGCCGTCGATCGAGGGCAGCAGGATCTGCAGAGCTCCTGGAAGCGTACGGATGCGTACGCTCTCTGAGCCGACGCGCTCGCCGTCGGCATACACGACGAGTCCGGGTGCGGCCACTTCGATTTCGGTGGCACGCAGCGTCGTCACCTCTGGCAGCTGCACGTGCGTGCCGCGCAGCAGCCGCGGGAGGAGACGGATCAGCTTCGCCCTGCCCACTGGCGCGATGTGGACGACATCGAACACGCCGTCGTGCGGGTCTGCCTGCGGACAGACGGGCATCCCGCCACCGTAACTGCGGGTGTTGCCGACGGCGATCAGCGTGCCGTGCGAGAGCGGGCTCTCGATGCCGTCGGCGCGCAGAGTGAACGTCATGGGTTTCAGGCGGATCAGCTCGATGATCATCGCCAGGTAGTAGCGGGCACGCCCGCGCGGCCAGCGGAGCGTGTTGGTGCGTTCGCTGACCTTGGCGTCGAAGCCGAGGGCGGCGACGGTGAGGAACAGCGCGGTGCCGTCCGGGCAGACCGCCTCTCCGACGTCGAGGGCTCTGGGCACTCCATGCGCGGCGGCTGAGACTGCTGCGGCTGCGGACTCGGCCGATCCGAAGGGGATGCCGAGTGCGCGCGCGAGGTCATTGCCTGTGCCGGCCGGCACCAGCACGATGGGGATCCCGGAGCCGACGAGCACATCGAGCACGATCGCGAGTGTGCCGTCGCCGCCGACGATGACGAGAACGTCCGGCCGCGCTGCGACCGCCTCGATCGCGAACTGTCGAGTCTCGGCGATCGACGAACCGGTACGCACCGACAGATTGAGATCGAAGCCCCTTAGTCGGGCGATCGCGGCATCGCGGGCCTTGGCGCCCTTTCCGCGTCCCGCTTCGGGGTTGGCGAGAACGAAGACGTGCCGCACGTCAGCTCCTCTCGGCGGAAGCCGATGCAGGCAGCAGTGCGCCGGGGTTCATGATCCCTGACGGGTCGAGCTGGTCCTTCACCGCGCGCAGGATGCGGATGCCGCCCTCGCCGACCTCACGTGCGAACCACGGCGCGTGATCCCGCCCGACGCCATGATGGTGGCTGATCGTGCCGCCGTTGGCGAGGATCGCGTCGTTCACGCCCGCCTTGATCAGGCTCCATTCTTCGAGTACGTCGCCGCGCAGGTTGCCGATGATCGTGAAGTACAGCGCGGCGCCCGTGGGATAGATGTGGGAGATGTGGCACAGGATCAGTGACTTCGAGTTCTGCTCGGCGAAGCCGGAGCGGATGGCGTCGGTGACGGCGGTCTTCAGCCGGGGGAGATCGGCCCAGGTCGTCGCGGTCTCCAGCGTCTCGCAGAAGGCGCCATGATCGAGCAGCGCGTCGCGCAGGTAGGGGGCGCCGAACCGCCCTCGAGCCCATTCCTCGGCGGGCGCCGGACCGGTCGAGCGTCCGCCGGCCGCGGCGAGCACCCGTGCGGTGAGCTCCTGTCGCTCGGCGACGACCGCAGCATCGCCCTCGAACACGGTGATCGCGCTGCATCCCTTCGCCAGCGCCTTGCCCACGCGTCCGTGCTGCGCGAGCCCGATACCCGTCTCGGCCTCATCCGAGAGTCGGATGACGGTCGGCCCTGTGCCGAGTTGCGCGACGCGGCGGAGCGCATCGGCACCGGTCTCGAAATCGGGGAACGTCCACCCTTCGTATCGACGCGCTTCGGGCAGCGGATGCACGCGCACGCTCAACTCGGTGATGACGCCGAGCGTGCCCTCCGCTCCGAGGAAGAGGCGCATCAGATCGGGGCCGGCCGCGGATCCGGGCGCTCCGCCGAGTACGACCTCGCCGGTTGGCGTCGCGACGCGCAGCGCCGTGACCATCGCGTCGAAGCGACCGTTGCCGGCGGAGTTCTGGCCGGAGGAGCGGGCCGAGGCGAAGCCGCCGAGGGTCGCGTAGAGGAAGCTCTGCGGGAAATGTCCGAGTTCGAACCCGTGTGCCGTGAGCAGACGCTCGGCCTCCGGCCCCGTGGTCCCCGCGAGGAAGCGGGCTTCGCCACTGACCTCGTCGAAGTGCAGCAGGCCGCTCAGGCGCCGCACGTCCAGGGATATGACAGTCCGGTGCGCACCGCGTTGCGGCGCGAGAGCGCCGACGACGCTCGTCCCGCCGCCGAAGGGGATGACGGCGATGTCGTGCTCTGACGCGAAACCGAGCACCCGGACGACCTCATCGTGATCGCGTGGCGAGACGACTGCGTCGGGGGCGGCCTGATGAGCAGCACGAAGGCGCAGGAGGTCGGGCGTGGACCGGCCCCCTGAATGCCGGATGCGGCTCCCGTCATCCGTGCGGACGGCATCCGCACCGACGATCGCGACGAGGTCCGCGCGATCCTCCTCGGTGAGCGAGGACGCTGCCGCGATCACGTCGGAGAGCGCCACGGGCGGTTCCGGGCGGCGGATGCGCCCGAGGATCGTGGGAAGCAGAGCGCGCACGGCCAGGGGAAGGTCCTTTGCCAAGCCAGGGTCGCCCCAGCCGTTCCAGCTCGTCGTCGATGCCGGTGTAGTCTCCGTCGTCATGCGTTACAGTGTGACACATCATGGAAGATCGTCAAGCACTCACGGTGTCATCGAGCGCATCCGCACTCCCCGTCTGGGATGAGGTCGACGCGCGCCTGCTCGACGTCGCATCCGATCTCATCGCGTCGCGCGGAACCGGAGGATTCACGATCGCGGAACTCGCCCGCGACGCGCGAGTGAGCAGGCCGACGATCTACCGCCGCTGGCCGGGGACCGATGAGGTGGTGCGCGCCGCGCTGCTCAGGCAGACGGTGTCGATCATCGCGAGGATGGCGCCCGATGTGCGCACCGGCCACGAGCTCGTCGCAGAAGTGATGCGCTTCTCCGAACTCTTCCGCGACGATCGTGTCTTCGGGCGGCTGCTGGATCGGGAACCGGAGGTGTTCACGCAGTACAGCCTCGAGCGGATCGGCTCGAGTCAGCGTGCCATGCTGCGCTGGCTCGAAGTCGCGATCGCACGCGGACAGGCCGGCGGCACGGTTCGAGAGGGCGCTGCGGGCGACATGTCGGTCATGCTGCTGCTCATCGTGCAGTCCGCGGTCCTCTCCCGCCAGGCTGTCTCCTCGCTGATCGGCGCATCGGAATGGCATCGTGAGCTCACTCGCGCCGTGGAGGGGTACCTGCTGCCATGACGTCCAGATCGAATGCGGCCGCAGCGACCGGCATCAGAGCATCGTCGATGCTCAACGCGGCCAGACGGACGCGTGAGCTGGAGACGCTCGCAGAGGGGCGTGAGGTCGACCTGCTGGTGATCGGCGGTGGCGTGACCGGTGCGGGGGTGGCACTGGATGCCGCGAGCCGCGGACTCTCCGTGGTTCTCGCCGAGGCGCACGATCTCGCCTTCGGGACGAGTCGCTGGAGCTCGAAGCTGGTGCACGGCGGACTGCGATACCTCGCCTCCGGTGATCTGGCGGTCGCCCGCGAGAGCGCGGTCGAGCGCCACCTGCTCATGACGCGCATCGCACCGCATCTCATCCGCCCGCTGCCGCAGCTGCTTCCCTTCGTGGAGGGCGTCTCGTTCACACAGCGCACGATCGGGAGCATCGGCTTCTGGCTCGGCGACGGCCTCCGCCGCATCGCAGGGACGCCCGGTGCCGTTCTGCCTCGTCCGCATCGAGCGTCCGTGGCGGAGGCCGTCGCCATGTTTCCCGCCGTGAGTCGGACGGGCCTGCGCGGCGGGATGGTCAGCACCGACGGTCAGTTGGTCGACGACGCGCGGCTCGTCACGGCGATCGCCCGGACTGCGGCCGCTCACGGTGCGACGATCCTCACCCGCACGCGCGTGAAGGATGTCGGCGCAGACGGTGCGACATTGGAGGACGGGCTCGGCGGCGGCTCGATACGCGTGCGCGCCCGTGCCGTCGTGAACGCCGCTGGTGTGTGGGCCGGTCAGCTCGACCCCGACATCCGCCTCCGACCCAGCAGGGGAACGCACATCGTCCTCGATGCGGCGGCGCTGGGCAATCCCACGGCCGCACTCGCCGTGCCGCACCCCGGATCGATCAGCCGTTACGTGTTCGCGTTGCCCACCCAGCTCGGACGCGTCATCGTCGGCCTCACCGACGTCGATGCCCCCGGTTCGATTCCGGATGTGCCGTCTCCCACCGGTGACGAGATCGACTTCCTGCTGACCACGCTGTCGCGGGCGCTGGAGCGCCCCTTGAGTCGCAGCGACGTCCGCGGCTCCTTCGCCGGGCTGCGCCCACTCGTCGAGTCCGGTTCCGGGGACTCGACCGCCGACATCTCCCGCCGCCATCGCGTCGAGGTGTCATCGAACGGCACCGTCGGCATCCTCGGCGGCAAGCTGACGACGTATCGCGCCATGGCGAAGGATGCCGTCGACCTCGCCTGTCGGCACGCGGGACTCGTCGACCCCGGATGCCGTACCGATCGTCTTCCGCTCGTCGGAGCCGCCGGCTCGCCGGTGCCGATCGCGGATCCCGTCGCCTCGCGCCGTTCATCGGCCACGCTTCGCTCGCGCTATGGCGCGGAGGCGGCAGCAGTTCTCGCAGCCGGTGGCTCCGGCGGCGCCGAACGTGTGGCGGAGGGCATCGACGTCATCCGTGCAGAGGTGATGTTCGCCGTGCGCGCGGAGGGGGCGCTCGATGCGGACGACGTCCTCGACCGCCGCACCCGCATCGGGTTGGTCCCCGAGGACCGGGCAGCCGCGTCCGGAGTCGTCTCGGAAGTCGTCGCGGAGACGCTCGCAGCTCTGCGACCTCAGTAGGGATTTCGACTCGCGCGCCTTCGGCGGGCTCGCTCAATCTTGAGCCGAAGGGGACTCAACGCTGCTTCGCAGCATTGAGTCCCCTCGACTCAGAAGTTGATCATGTGGCCCGCGAGGCCGTGGAAGCCCTCCTGCAGTGCCTCCGACAGCGTCGGGTGCGTGTGCACGTTGCGCGCCAGCTCGAGAGCCGTCAGGTCCCACTTCTGCGCGAGCGTCAGCTCGGGGAGGAGCTCGGAGACGTCGGGCCCGATCATGTGCGCGCCGATGAGCTCGAGGTGCTCGGCATCCGCGATCAGCTTGACGAAACCAACCGGCTCGCCGAGTCCGTGCGCCTTGCCGTTGGCCATGAACGGGAACGTCGAGACCTTGATCTCGCGGCCCTCGTCCTTGGCCTGCTGCTCGGTGAGCCCGAACGAGGCGACCTGCGGCGAGCAGAACGTCGCGCGCGGCATCATGCGGTAATCGCCCAGCGTCTGCGTCTCGGCTCCGCCGATGGTCTCGGCCGCGACGACGCCCTGTGCCTCGGCGACGTGTGCGAGCTGCAGCTTCATGGTGACGTCGCCGATCGCGTAGATGCCGTCGACGTTCGTCTTCATGTGGTCATCGATGTCGATGGCGCCGCGCTCGGTGAGCTTCACACCGGTCTTGTCGAGGCCGAAGCCCTCGACGTTCGGAGCGAAGCCGACCGACATGAGCACCTTGGCGGCTTCGATCGAGGCCTGGTTGCCGTCCTTGCCGGTGTAGGTGACCGTGACGGACGATCCGTTGTCGACGACCTTCTCGACCTTGGTGGAGGTGAGGATGTCGACGCCGTAGTTCTTGTACTGCTTCGTGATCTCCTTCGACACATCGGCATCCTCATTGGGGAGTGCGCGGTCGAGGAACTCGATGATCGTGACCTTGACGCCATAGTTCGTCAGCACGTACGCGAACTCCATGCCGATGGCGCCGGCGCCGACGATGACGATCGACTCGGGAAGTTCGCGGCTGAGGATCTGCTCCTCATAGGTGACGACGTTCTCGCTGAGCTCGACGCCGGGCAGCAGACGGACCTTGGAACCGGTCGCGATGATGACGTTGTCGAAGGTGACCTCTTCGGTGCTGCCGTCGGTCTTGGCCACCGAGATGGCCTTCGGGCCGGTGAAGGTGCCGCGGCCGTCGTACTCGGTCACCTTGTTCTTCTTCATGAGGAAGTGGATGCCCTTGACCCGGCCGTTGGCGACCTCGCGCGAGCGATCGAACGCCTTGCCGAAGTCGATGGTGAACTCACCGGAGATGCCGAAGAACTCGGCCTTGTGGTTCAGCGTGTGGGCGAGCTCCGCGTTCTTCAGGAGAGCCTTGGAGGGGATGCAGCCGACGTTGAGGCAGACACCGCCCCAGTACTTCTCTTCGATGACCGCGGTCTTCAGACCGAGCTGTGCGCTGCGGACTGCGGCGACGTACCCGCCGGGGCCCGCGCCGAGGATGACGACGTCGAAATGTGGCATGCCTAAAGCCTATCCCTCTGCGGACTCATCGGAATCGGAACGAGGGGCCGATCCGCGCCTGCTGCGCACGGCCATGAAAATGATGAACGCGGCGATCAGCAGCACCACAGCACCTCCGATGAGCCAGGGCGCCGAGATCGAGAATCCAGAGGACATGTCCGGATCCTCCGCTGTCGTGGGCGCCGCCGTCGGCTCTGCGGATGATTCATCCGGAGCCGTCGTCGGCTCCGCGCTCGGAATCGTGTCGCCTGCGGTGCCGCTGCTCACGGCGAACCCGAACTCTCCGGAGGTCGGGTGACCGTCGCTGGAGACGACCTTCCAGATCACGTGGTACTGGCCGGCGGCGGCCTCGGATGCGAGTGGCTGGACGACCATCGCACCGTCGAGCTCGGGCTCGCCGTCTGCGACGTTGTTCCCGTCGGCATCCAGCACGACGACTTCTGTCGATCCCTCGCCGCCGATCAACGCGGCGCTGAAGGTCAGGGTGAGCTCGGGCGGGAGCGTGTCGACGGTCGAGTCGGCGGCCGGGTCCGAGTCGACGAGCGCATCGTGGGCCGCTGCAGACTGCGGCCAGGCGAAGAGCAGGACGAAGGCGACGAGAAGCGTCGACGCCAGCGCGAGCGGGGCAGAGGAACGTCGAACTGTGAGGGTGCGCACATTCTCAGCATAGGAAACTTCGTTGTGCGGGCGCTGACTCGTACAGACCCTCCCGGCGGCGGCGTCGGATCAGTTAGTCTGGACAGCGAGGAGGGCCACCGTGACAGATAACGACAGCCGATCGGCAGGCGACGCCGCCATTCACCGCGACGGCGAGCAGAGGCACGACGCCACACAGACATTCGGACACGACTCCGACCTGTCCTTCGTGCCCTTCGGCGCAGAGCTCACCGACGTCGAGCAGGCCGCGATCGCCGCACTTCCCGCCGGGTCAGCGCTGCTGCTGGTCCGCTCGGGTGCGCTGGCAGGGGCGCGCTACCTCCTCGACACCGACGTCACGACGATCGGACGGCATCCGGAGGCCGACATCTTCTTCGACGACGTCACGGTCTCACGTCGTCACGCGGAGATCACTCGATCCGGCAACGACTTCGAGATCATCGATCAGCGCTCCCTCAACGGGACTTACGTCAACGGCGAGCGCGTCGACCGCAGTCCGCTCGCGAACGGCTACGAACTGCGAGTCGGCAAGTTCCGGCTGAACTTCTTCGCCTCGACCGCCGATCTCGCGGCGAACGACTGATGGCGGCACTCCACGCCCGCGATCGCTCTGCGTCCGCGGGTCTTCTGAGTATCGGTCAGGTACTCGCCAGACTCACGCCGGAGTTCCCCGATCTCTCCTCCAGCAAGCTGCGCTTCCTCGAGGTGCAGGGCATCGTCAGCCCGTCGCGCACGGAGTCGGGCTATCGCAAGTTCTCGCAGGCGGACATCGATCGCCTCCGGCTGGGTCTCACGCTGCAGCGCGACCACTACCTGCCCCTGAGCGTCATCCGAGAGCAACTGGATGAGGCAGAGGCCAACGGCGACGTGGCGACGGCGTTCACTCCGCCGCCCTCCATCGCTCCCGCGCCTCGGCGCTACCGACGCGACGAACTGCTCTCGGCGGCGGGCGCAGGGCCTCAGATCCTGAACGACGCCATCAGCACCGGCATCATCGTGGCGGCGGAGAGCTATCCGGAGACGACGGTCACGCTGCTGCGCGGTCTCGTCGCGCTGGATCGCCATGGAATCGAGCCGCGGCACCTGCGCACTCTGCGCCAGAGTGCGGAGCGCGAGGTCTCGCTGATCGAATCGGCGATGTCTGCGCTGCTCCGACGGACGGATGCCACGTCACGTGGCAAAGCGCGTGAGATGGCTCCGGAACTTGCCACGAAGATCGACGAAGTGCGTTCGCTCTTCGTCAAGGAAGCGCTCACCCGAGTGCTTTCGTAACGAACTGGTTGCGACACACCTTCGCCGATGGGCGGATGTCATTGCCGGTGCCGGGGCACTGCTCTAGCGTGGAGACAAATGCTTCAGGGAGGAATTCAAATGAACGCGGATGAGCGTGCAGGCGACCCGCAGTTCGTGACGGAACTCCTCTTCACGGACGGTCTGCCTGCGATGGATGACGAGGTCGGCTACCGCGGTGCGGTCGCCGCTCGTGCAGCCGGCATCACCTATCGTCAACTGGACTACTGGGCACGCACCGAACTCGTCGAGCCCACCGTTCGCGGCGCCAGCGGCTCAGGGTCTCAGCGCATGTACGGCTTCCGCGACATCCTCGTGCTCAAGCTCGTCAAGCGTCTGCTCGACACCGGCATCTCCTTGCAGCAGATCCGCATCGCGGTCGAGCAGCTGCGTGCCGCCGGCATCCGCGATCTCGCCGGAACCACTCTCATGAGCGACGGTGCATCCGTCTACCTGTGCACATCGAACGACGAGGTCATCGACCTCGTCAGCCGCGGACAGGGCGTCTTCGGCATCGCCGTCGGCAAAGTCCTGCGCGAGGTCGAGTCGACGCTCGTCGAGTTCGACCCCACTGCTCCCGACCCCGTCGACGAGCTCGGTGCGCGTCGCACCAAGCGCACCGCCTGATACCTCGCATACGAAGAACGCGCCCGGCGATGCCGGGCGCGTTCTTCGTATGCGGTGTCGTTCGTTCAGGCCTGAGCGCCGGTCTCCGGGACGGGCACGCGGCCGGTGCGGATGATCCGATCCAGCAGCAGGTCGAAGTCGGCGGCGAGCTCCTGAGCGGAGTCTCCCGGCCAGATGTGCAGCGGCTTGGCCGCACCCTGGGCCTGCTGCAGCGATGTGCGCTCGGGCAACTGAGGCGAGAGCACCAGCGGGCCGAACATGTCACGCAGCTCCTTGATGCGGAACTGGTGCTCGATCGACTGAGGGCGCACGCGGTTCACGACGATGCCGAGCGGCTGAAGACGAGGGGAGAGGCCGCGACGGATCTCCTCGATCGCGCGCAGAGCGCGGTCGGCGGCGGCGACCGAGAACAGACCGGGTTCGGTGACGACGATGACACGATCGCTGGCGGCCCAGGCTGTGCGCGTGAGCGCGTTCAGCGACGGCGCGCAGTCCACGAGGACGAGGTCGTAGTCGCTCTCGACGGAGGCAAGCGCCTCTTCGAGCTTCCAGACGTCGCGCACGCTCGGGTGCGGACCGTCGAAGTTGATGGCGGACGGGCTGCCGATGAGCACGTCGATCGTGCCGGGGTGCACCTTCGCCCAGCCGCTGGAGGTGATCGCCTGGCGGACGACCTTCTCCTTGGGGTTCGCCAGGACGTCGGCGATGTTGAGTCGGCCGGCGACCTGGATGTCCATGCCGGTGGACACGTCGGATTGCGGGTCGAGGTCGACGACGAGTGTCCGGACGCCTCGGGCGAAGGCCGCTGAGGCCAGTCCGAGAGTCACGGTCGTCTTGCCGACGCCTCCCTTGAGAGAGCTGACGCTGAGTACGTGCACGGACACCACGTTACCTTCCCCTAGGCTTGGAAGACACTCAGCCCCGCCCCGTGAACGTCGAATACGGCGTACAACGAGCCATCAGAGGTGTGCATGTTCCAGAAGATTCTTGTGGCCAACCGCGGTGAGATCGCGATCCGCGCGTTCAGAGCTGCGTTCGAGGTGGGGGCACGCACCGTCGCGGTGTTCCCGTATGAGGACCGCGGCTCTCAGCACCGGCTCAAGGCTGATGAGGCCTATGAGATCGGCGAGCGCGGCCACCCAGTGCGTGCGTACCTCGACGTCGACGAGATCATCCGTGTCGCACTCGAGTCCGGCGCTGACGCGATCTATCCCGGTTACGGCTTCCTGTCCGAGAATCCTGATCTCGCGGAGCGCGCCGCAGAGAACGGCATCGTCTTCATCGGTCCGCCCTCGAAGGTGCTCGAGATGGCGGGCAACAAGGTCGAGGCGAAGCATCACGCGATCGAGGCCGGTGTTCCGGTCCTGAAGTCCACCGAGGCATCATCCGATGTCGACGAACTCCTCGCCCAGGCCGACGACATCGGCTTCCCGCTCTTCGCCAAAGCCGTCGCCGGCGGCGGCGGCCGCGGTATGCGCCGCGTCGAGACCAAGGGAGACCTCGCCCCGGCGCTCTCCGAGGCGATGCGCGAGGCGGAGAGCGCCTTCGGCGACGCCCGGATGTTCCTCGAGCAGGCCGTCGTGCGACCCCGCCACATCGAGGTCCAGATCCTCGCCGACAAGACCGGCGAGACGGTGCATCTGTTCGAGCGGGACTGCTCCGTGCAGCGCCGTCATCAGAAGGTCGTGGAGATCGCCCCTGCGCCGAACCTGGATGACAGCATCCGCACCGCTCTGCACGGCTACGCGATCGCCTTCGCCCGTTCGATCGGCTACGAGAACGCCGGCACCGTGGAGTTCCTGCTCGAGACTGCGGGGGAGCGCACCGGTGAAGTCGTCTTCATCGAGATGAACCCGCGCATCCAGGTGGAGCACACGGTGACCGAGGAAGTCACCGATGTCGACCTCGTTCAGTCGCAGATGCGCATCGCCGCCGGTGAGACGCTCGCCGAGCTCGGCCTGCAGCAGGGCGACATCCGCCTGCGCGGCGCAGCGCTGCAATGCCGCATCACGACTGAGGATCCCACTCAGGGCTTCCGCCCAGACACGGGCAAGATCACGACCTACCGCTCGCCCGGCGGGGCCGGCATCCGCCTCGATGGCGGCACGGTGCACCAGGGCGCGCAGATCAGCCCCCACTTCGATTCGATGCTCTCCAAGCTCACCTGCCGCGGACGTGACTTCGAAGCCGCTGTCGGTCGCGCGCGCCGCGCGCTGGCGGAGTTCCGCATCCGCGGCGTCTCCACGAACATCCCGTTCCTCCAGGCGCTGCTCGAGGATGAGGACTTCATCGCCGGCGATGTCAGCACGTCGTTCATCGACGAGCGTCCTGAGCTGCTGCGCGGTCGCGCTTCGAAAGACCGCGGCACGAGACTGCTGAACTGGCTCGTCGATGTCACGGTCAACAAGCCGAACGGCGCCCACCCGGGCGTGGCAGACCCCGTGACGAAGCTGCCGAGCATCGACTTGAACGCCGAGCCGGTGCCCGGCTCTCGCCAACGTCTGCTCGAGCTCGGACCGGACGCCTTCGCGAAGAGCCTGCGCGAGCAGAGCGCGCTCGCGATCACCGACACGACGTTCCGCGATGCGCACCAGTCGCTGCTCGCGACCCGCGTGCGCACGCGCGATCTCGTCGCGGCCGCCCCGTATCTTGCGCGGCTCACGCCAGGGCTGCTGTCGGTCGAGGCCTGGGGAGGCGCGACATATGACGTCGCGCTCCGCTTCCTCGGTGAGGACCCGTGGGAGCGACTCGACAAGCTGCGTACGGCTCTGCCGAACATCAACATCCAGATGCTGCTGCGCGGACGCAACACCGTCGGATACACGCCGTACCCGACTGCGGTCACCGAGGCATTCGTCGCCGAGGCCGCAGCCAGCGGTGTCGACATCTTCCGCATCTTCGACGCGCTCAACGACGTCTCCCAGATGCGTCCGGCCATCGATGCCGTGCGCGCCACCGGTACCTCGATCGCCGAGGTCGCGCTCTGCTACACCGGAGATCTGCTGAACCCGGCCGAAGACCTGTACACGCTGGACTACTACCTCGGCCTCGCCGAGCAGATCGTGGATGCCGGGGCGCATGTGCTCGCCATCAAGGACATGGCAGGACTGCTGCGTCCCGCTGCCGCGGCGAAGCTCGTCACGGCGCTGCGCGAGCGGTTCGACCTGCCGGTGCATCTGCATACCCACGACACACCGGGCGGACAGCTCGCCACCCTGCTCGCGGCCAGCAACGCCGGCGTCGACGCGGTCGACGCGGCATCCGCCCCGCTGTCCGGCACGACGAGCCAGCCCTCGCTGTCTTCGCTCGTCGCGGCGCTGGTGCACACCGACCGCGACAGCGGGATCGACCTGGACGCCGTCTCCGATCTCGAGCCCTATTGGGAGGCGGTGCGCAACCAGTACGCGCCGTTCGAGTCGGGGCTGCCCGGCCCCACCGGTCGCGTGTACCACCACGAGATCCCAGGCGGTCAGCTGTCGAACCTGCGCCAGCAGGCCAAGGCGCTGGGCCTCGCCGAGCACTTCGAGCTCATCGAGGACATGTACGCCGCAGCCGACCGCATCCTCGGACGCGTTCCCAAGGTGACGCCCTCGTCGAAGGTCGTCGGCGACCTCGCCCTGCACCTCGCGGCGGTGCGCGCCGATCCGGCGGACTTCGAGGCGAACCCGGAGAAGTACGACATCCCCGACTCGGTGGTCGGATTCATGGCCGGAGAGCTGGGCGAACTGCCAGGCGGATGGCCCGAGCCCTTCCGCACGAAAGTGCTCGCCGGGCGTGAGGTTCGCACTGGTCTCACGGAGATCTCCGCCGACGACGAGAAGGCGCTGGCCGGTACCAGCCAGGAGCGGCGCGATCGGCTGAACATGCTGCTGTTCCCGGCGCCGACCCGTGAGTTCGCGCAGCGTCGCGAGCTGTTCGGAGACCTGTCCGTGCTCGACACCAGCGACTACCTGTACGGGCTCGTGCAGGGCCAGGAGCACCTCGTCGAGATCGACCGCGGCGTGCAGCTGTACGTCGGGCTCGAGGCCATCGGCGAAGCCGACGAGCGGGGCATGCGCACCGTCATGACGACGCTGAACGGACAGCTGCGTCCGGTGTTCGTGCGGGATCGTTCGATCGCGGTCGACGCCCACGAGGTCGAGAAGGCCGATACGTCGAAACCCGGCCAGGTGGCGGCGCCGTTCTCCGGCGTGGTCTCGCTCAAGGTCGAAGTCGGCGCCACCGTGCACGCCGGTGAACCGGTGGCATCCATCGAGGCGATGAAGATGGAGGCGGCCATCACCGCACCCGTGGACGGCGTCATCGATCGGCTCGCGATCGGCGCCACCCAGCAGGTGGATGCCGGTGACCTTTTGGTCGTCATACGTCCTGCCCAGTAATCTTGTGCGAGCGATACGCTCGCACAAGCTTGGAGTGACACAGTGACACCGAAGAACTCATCCGACTCCGCGGAGGACGAAACCCGCGGCGTACTAGACGACGCCGCGTCGTTGGATACGACGGCCATCGGCATTCTCGGACAGACCGCTCAGGTGAGCGTCTCCCTTCCGCAGGACGAGGACGACGACCTCGTCGACGACGCGGTGCTGGACGGTGAGATCCATTCGGAACTCATCATCGACCCGCCCGTCGAGGCCGCCGCGGTGGCCGCGAGCGACATCGGTCGCATCCACGAGGACAGGATCGGCATCGTCATCGAACTGCCGGCGGAGGATGTCGGAGCCGTCGACGAGGAGCCGACGCCGGCAGACGAGTCGGACGAGGTGATTGTGGAGGCCGTCGTCGAGCCGGATCCGGTCACGGAGGCCGCCGCGCAGACGGATTCGGCATCCGAGACGGCTCCCGAGAACGAGACGGAGCCTGCGCCCGAGAACGAGTCGGCTCCTGAGATCGTGTCGGTTCACGACGGCGAGCAGGCCGAGGAAGCTGGCGCCGAAGAGCAGGGTGAGCGCTCGCAGGCGTCCGCTGACGAGGCGGTGGACGCCTCCGTCGCCGCTGCACCCGCACGAGCAGCGTCGAAAACTAAGCCCAAGACGAAGAAGAAGCCATCTGCACGGGTGGCGGCAGCCTCCGCGCCCGCGGCCGATTCGAAGACCGCGGCCGAATCCGCACCGGAGACTGGGTCCCGCCCAGCATCCGAGCCCGCGCCGGCGGCTGAGCCTGCACCGGCACCTGAGCCCCCGCTGACACCGGCGGCCAGAGCGGCCACGCCACCACGAGCCGAGAGTGCGACAGCTGCGTGGATCGCCGCCGCGCTCAAGCAGGACGCTGCTGCATCCGCGACGTCTGCGTCCGCGGCATCCGTGCCGGCAGAGAAAGCGAAGAGCGAAACTGTGACGAACCCCGAAGAGACTCCGAAGCCGGCCAGGAAGCCCGCGGAGACGGCGATTTCCCAGCGGCCGGCCGCAGCACGACCCGAGGTCGCACTGACTTCGAAGCGGCTCGGTGATCAGCTGGGTCAGGCGACGCGTGAGTCGGCGGATCTGCTCACGGCCGACCGGCTGCTCGATCCTCACCAGGTGACGAAGCCCGAGCCGGAGGGCGCGTGGAGCCACTTCCTGTATGCGGCGTCCGGTCGACGCATCAACATCGGCGACGGCAAGCGTGCCCGCGCGCGCAAGGCTCTCACCTCGCGTATCGCCGCACCTCTCGCGGGCGGCGCGCGGTTCGTGCCGGTGCTCTCACGCAAGGGCGGTGTCGGCAAGACGACGATCACCGCGCTGCTCGGGATGGCACTGGCGGATGCCCGTGATGACCGGGTGATCGCCGTGGATGCGAATCCCGATCGCGGCACCCTGGCTGATCGCATCGTACGCACGCACAGCAAGTCGGTGCGCGACCTCGTGCGCGTTCACGAGGAGATCAAGGGATATCACGATGTCTCGTCGATCGTCGCGCGCGACTCCACACGACTGGACGTGCTCGCATCCGATGCTGATCCGCGCATCGCGGAGGCATTCAGTGACGACGACTACCGCGACGTCGCGAACGTCGCGGCCCACTATTACTCGCTCGTACTGACCGACACCGGCACCGGCATCGTGCACTCCGTCATGGGGGCGACTCTCGACCTGGCGGATCAGCTCATCATCGTCTCCGGCCTCAGCGTCGACGAGGCGCGTCTCGCCTCTGAGACCCTGACATGGCTCGAGACGAACGGCTATGCCGAGCTGGCGCGACGATCGATCGTCGTCCTGAACCAGTCCACGCCCGGCAGCCCGCTCGTGCGTCTGAACGAACTCGAGGCGCACTTCGCCACGCGTGCGAAGAGCGTGGTGCGCATGCCGTACGACTCGCAGATCGCCGGCGGAGGCGCCATCGTGTACGCCAACCTGCAGCCGGAGACGCGCCAGGCGGCTCGTGAGCTGGCAGCATCCCTCGTCGAGGGTCTTCGCGCGAGCGCGGCCTGATGGCGGTTCGCGAGATCCGCATCTTCGGCGACCCGGTGCTGCGCACCGTGTGTGCGCCGATCGGAGAGATCGATGATGGCGTGCGAGCCCTCGTCGCCGACCTCATCGAAACCGTCGAGCTGCCCGGCAGGGCCGGCGTGGCTGCCCCGCAGATCGGCGTGGCGGCACGGGCCTTCAGCTACAACATCGACGGCGACATCGGCTACGTGCTCAACCCGGTGCTGACCGAGGTACGCGGCGAAGCGGTGCCGACCGGCGAAGGCTGCCTCTCGGTTCCCGGGCTCTGGCACGATGCCCTCCGCCACCCCTGGGCGCGCGTCGAAGGGATCGATCTCGACGGCGAACCGGTGGCGCTCGAGGGCGAGGGCCTGCTCGCGCAGGCGCTGCAGCACGAGACCGACCATCTCGACGGCAAGCTGTACCTCACCAGACTCGCCCCGGAGGACCGCAAGATCGCGATGCGCGAGGTCCGCGAGAGCGACTGGTTTTAACACCTTCACCGCCGAGACCCCATCTTCGCGCCGAGACCCCGCCTTGCTGGCGTACGCAAGGCGGGGTCTCGGTGGTAAGGCGGGGTCTCGGTAAGCTCAGCCGCCGATCGGAACGTTGGTCGTGTTGACCGGCTCGTCGTAGATCGCCGCGACCTCAGCTGCGAAATCCTTCATGATCACGTTGCGCTTGATCGACATCTTCGGCGTGAGGTGGCCGCTGTCCTCTGTCCACTCCGAGTCGAGGATCGTGAACTTGCGGATCGACTCCGCGCGGGACACGTTGCCGTTGGCGACGTCGACGGCGCGCTGGATCTCGGCCCGCACCGCTTCGTTCTTCGACGCCTCGGCGAGTGACATCCCGGCCGAGAGGCCGTTGTTGCCGAGCCACGTCGGAAGCATCTCGGGGTCGAGCGTGATCAGGGCGGAGATGAACGGCTTCTGATCACCGACGACCACGACCTGACCGACGATCGGGTTCGCGCGGATGGGATCCTCGAGCGCAGCCGGCGCGACGTTCTTGCCGCCGGCCGTGACGATGATCTCCTTCTTGCGGCCGGTGACCGTGAGGAAGCCCTCCGAGTCGAAGCTGCCGATGTCGCCGGTGCGGAACCAGCCGTCGTGGAAGGATTCCGCCGTCGCTTCGGGGTTGTTCCAGTATTCCTTGAAGACGTTGATGCCCTTGACCTCGATCTCGCCGTCCTCAGCGAGGCGGACCCCGACGCCGGGAAGGGCCGGACCGACTGTGCCGATCTTCGACTTGTCGGCGAGGTTCACGGTCGCGGGGGCGGTGGTCTCAGTGAGGCCGTAGCCTTCCAGGATCACGACGCCGAGGCTGTGGAAGAAGTGACCGAGGCGCGGCCCCAGCGGAGCGGAACCGGAGACGGCGTAGACGATGTTGCCGCCCATGGCCGCCCGCAGCTTGCTGTAGACGAGCTTGTCGAACAGGGCGAACTTGATCTTCAGCCCGAACGGGATCTTCTTGCCCTCTTCGAGAAGGCGCGAGTGCTCGATCGCCGCGGCCGCAGCGGCGCGGAAGATCTTGCCCTTCCCGCCGGCTTCAGCCTTCTGCTCCGCAGAGTTGTAGACCTTCTCGAACACCCGCGGCACCGCCAGGAGGAAGGTCGGCTTGAACGAACCCAATGCCGGAAGCAGCTGCTTCGTGTCCGGCTGGTGTCCGGTGCGCACCCCGGCGTGGATGTTGAGGTGCGAGATGAATCGGGCGAAGATGTGCGCAGTGGTGATGAACAGGAGCGTGGACGCTCCTGGGGTCTCCACGACGGCGTTGAGGGCCTTGGCCGAGTTGCGGCACAGCTCGACGAAGTTGCTGTGCGTCAGGACGCAGCCCTTGGGGCGTCCGGTCGAACCGGACGTGTAGATGAGGGTCGCGATGTCGGAGCCCACGGCGATGTTGCGGCGGCGCTCGATCTCCGCGTCCTCGACGGCGACGCCGGCGGCGGTGAGCGTATCGATGGCGCCGACGTGCAGCTGCCAGACATCGCGGATCAGTGGAAGGTCGCCGCGCACCTCGTCGAATTTCGCGAAGTGGTCGGCGGATTCCACGATGAGCGCCGTGGCGCCGGAGTCTTCGAGGATCCACTGGATCTGCGACGGCGAGCTGGTCTCGTAGATCGGCACCATCACCGCACCGGCGTAGAAGAGCGCGAAGTCGACCAGGGTCCATTCGTACGTGGTGCGAGCGAGGAATCCGACCTTCTCGCCGGGCTGGATGCCCGCGGCGACGAGGCCCTTGGCCAGCGCGATCACGGCCGTCTGGAAGTCGGCGGCGCTGATGTCGTTCCATCCGTCGCCGTTCGGGACCGAGAACAAGGCCTTGTCGGGAGTGGCTTCGACTCGTTTGGCCAGCAGATCGGAGACGTTCGCGTCTGGATCAGCAGGGACGATCGCGGGAACTTCGAATTGAACCACGGCAACTCCTTCGGTACCGGTCGGGCACGGGTTTCCCCTGAGTCTAGGGCACAACCGGTCTCGGACCCGGGCAACTCTGGAATTCAGTCACGCACTCAGTGACACTCAGTCGCGCGGCCCGCGGCAATGGTTCGTGGGTGTCATGACGGGCGGTGGCAGGGCCGGGGATAGACTTCGTGACGATGTTCTACTGGCTGATGAAGTACGTCGTGATCGGCCCCGTGGTCAAGGCGATCTTCCGTCCTTGGATCGTGGGGCGCAGCAACGTGCCCAAGCACGGTGCCGCCATCCTGGCGAGCAATCACCTTTCGGTGTCCGACTCGGTGTTCCTCCCATTGCTGATCGATCGGCCGATGTCGTTCCTCGCGAAGAGCGACTACTTCACCGGGCGCGGTCTCAAGGGGTGGGCGACGAAGTACTTCATGAAGGCCACCGGGCAGATCCCCATCGATCGCTCCGGCGGAAAGGCCTCAGAGGCCTCGCTGAACACGGGTCTTCAGGTGCTCGGACGAGGTGACGTTCTCGGTATCTATCCCGAGGGAACGCGCAGTCCCGACGGCAAGCTGTATCGCGGGCGCACCGGCATCGCGCGGATGGCGCTCGAGGCCAGGGTTCCGGTGATCCCCGTGGTCATGGTCGACACCGACACCGCCATGCCCATCGGCCGCACCGTGCCACGGATCGTCCGCGTGGGGATCGTCATCGGCGAACCGCTGGACTTCTCCCGGTACGAGGGCATGGAGAACGACCGCTACATCCTGCGCTCCGTCACGGACGAGATCATGGTCGCCCTGCAGCGTCTGGGGGAGCAGCAATACGACGACGTCTACGCCTCCTCGGTGCGGGATCGGATGCCGCAGCGTTCGTGACCGGCCGCGGTCGTGACTGCGGGGTTCTGACGGCGAGGCGGCGCGCTCACGGCCAGTAAGCTGGGGAGATGCCTCAGCAGCTCGACGCCGCCCTGGACGCTTGGCGCACACTTCCCATCAAGCAACAGCCGACCTGGCCCGATGCGGATCGCGTCGCTGACGTGTCGGCACAGATCGCCGGGCTTCCGCCGCTGGTGTTCGCCGGTGAGGTCGACAACCTCCGCGATCGCCTCGCGCGCGCGGCATCCGGTCAGGCTTTCCTGCTGCAGGGCGGTGACTGCGCCGAGACGTTCGCCGGCGCGACCGCGGAGCAGATCCGCAACCGCATCAAGACCGTGCTGCAGATGGCCGTCGTGCTCACGTACGGCGCGTCGATGCCGATCGTCAAGATGGGTCGCATGGCAGGGCAGTTCGCGAAGCCTCGCTCGAGCGACTCGGAGACGCGCGGCGACGTCACGCTGCCGGCCTACCGCGGCGACATCGTCAATGGCTACGACTTCACTGAAGGCTCCCGCCAGGCCGATCCCGGGCGTCTGCTTCAGGGGTATCACACGGCCGCGTCCACGCTGAACCTGATCCGTGCGTTCACGCAGGGTGGCTTCGCCGACCTCCGTGAGGTGCACTCCTGGAACAAGGGCTTCGCATCGAACCCCGCCAACCAGCGGTACGAGCGCATGGCATCCGAGATCGACCGTGCGATCAAGTTCATGGAGGCCGCTGGGGCAGACTTCGACGAGCTCAAGCGCGTCGAGTTCTTCACCGGCCACGAGGGCCTGCTGATGGACTACGAGAGCCCGATGACGCGGATCGACTCGCGCACGGACACGCCGTACAACACCTCGGCGCACTTCCTCTGGATAGGGGAGCGCACGCGTGATCTCGACGGTGCGCATGTCGACTACTTCTCGAAGATCCGAAACCCCATCGGCGTGAAGCTCGGTCCCACCACCACGCCTGAGACGGCGCTGGCGCTGATCGACAAGCTCGACCCGAACCGCGAGCCGGGACGCCTCACCTTCATCACGCGCATGGGCGCTGGCAAGATCCGCGACGCACTGCCGCCGCTGCTCGAGGCCGTTCGGGAATCGGGCGCCCAGCCGCTGTGGGTCACGGATCCGATGCACGGCAACGGCATCACCACGCCGACCGGATACAAGACGCGTCGCTTCGACGATGTGGTCGACGAGGTGCGCGGCTTCTTCGAAGCGCACCGCGCAGTCGGCACGTTCCCCGGTGGCATCCACGTCGAGCTCACCGGCGATGACGTCACCGAGTGCCTCGGCGGCTCGGAGCACATCGACGAGGCCGCTCTGGCGACGCGCTACGAGTCGCTCTGCGACCCGCGACTGAACCACATGCAGAGCCTGGAACTCGCATTCCTCGTCGCCGAGGAGCTCGAGAAGCGCTGAGGCCTGGCCCTGACTCGGCGACGCTGGCGCGCCGCTTCGCGGTTGCGCGCCACTTCGTGACATCCGCGGCATCGATCGATGGCGCGGATGTCACTTCATGTAGCGGATGCCGTGCCTAGCGGATGCCGTAGCTAAAGGGCGCTGCGGATCAGGAGTGTGACCTCGCTGCCCGCTCGGCGCATGGCTCCCGCGGCCGGATCGGTGCCGGTGACCTCGGTCAGCCCGTTCGGGAACGGTGTCCACAGCGGGTTCCATGTGGGTTCGAATCCGGCATCGCGTAGCGTCTTCGCGGCGGTGTCGCGGTTCTGACCGGTCACGTCAGGCACTTCGAACAGCTGTGGTCCCTTGGAGACGACGAGGGTCATGGTGTCGCCGGGGCGCCAGTTGGCTCCACCGTCGCGTTCGGGAACGCTGATGACGCGTCCCTGTTCGACGTCGTTGCTGAACTCCTCGACGGTGGTCGTCATGATGTCCTTCTCGCCCATGGCCGACGACGCCTCGGAGGCCGTCATACCCACGACGTCGGGCAGACCGCCCAGCGAGACGATCAGATGTGCGGTGTCGGCCTCGAAGACGTTGCATCCCTCTCCGCATGCGACATCGTCGCCACCGGCACGCGGGGTAACGCTCGCATTGATCACGACGCCTTCGTCCGCGCGCGAGTACAACAGGAGATCGTCGTCGGAGACGGTGAGTCCGAGTTCCGCCAGATAGCTGCGCGCTTCGTCGGCGGTCTTGCCGTTCAACGACTCGACCGCGCGCGGCGCCGGACCTGTGGAGACGAAAACGCTCACCTCTGTGCCGCTGTCCAGTCGCTCGCCGCCTGCGGGATCGGTGCGGATGACGACACCGGGGTCGATATCGACCGAACTCTCCTCGGCGGCGACAGGGACAAAGCCCTCGTCGGACAGCGCCGCCGCCGCCTCGTCATAGCTCTTTCCCGCGACCGCCGGCACCGCGATGAGTGAGCCAGGACCTGACCCGAACCACCAGCCGACGCCTCCTGCGACCACGGCCAGCAGAAGTACGAGAGACAGCAGGAACGCGCCGCGGGCGCGGCGTTTCGACGTGCGCCGCCTGAGCAGCGTCGCGTTGTCGACGGGTTGTGCCGCCGGGGCCGCGACATCCTCGATCACCATCGTCGACGGCATGACCTTCGTCAGATCGCCCGAATCGCTCTGTGAACGGATCGGCGTGGTCGTCGCAGCGACGGCCGTGGGCGCGACGCCGAGCGAGCGTTCGATCTCGCGGAGGCGGTCGAGCATCTCCTGTGCGTTGTTCGGGCGCTCATCCGGGGACTTCTCGGTCGACCACAGCACGAGCTCGTCGAGCTGTTCCGGGACTCCTGGGTTGCGCACGCTCGGTCGGGGCACTGACTCTGTCGCGTGCTGGAAGGCGATCTGCATCGGCTGCTCGCCCTTGTACGGCTGCTCGCCGACGAGCATCTCGTAGAGCATGATGCCGAGTGCGTAGATGTCGCTGCGAGCGTCGGCGGTGCCGCGGGTGACGAGTTCTGGGGCGAGGTAGGCGATGGTGCCGAGCAGCTGCTGCCCGGTGGCGGTGTTCGCCGTCGTCGCCCTGGCGAGCCCGAAGTCGCCGATCTTGATACGGCCGTCCTCGGCGAGCAGCACGTTCTCGGGCTTCACGTCACGGTGCACGATGCCGGCCTTGTGGGCTGCTGCGAGGCCGGCGAGGATCGCATCCATGATCGTGATCGTCTGCGGGATCGTGAGACGGCGCTGTTCGCGCATCAGCTCGCGCAGCGTGATGCCGGGCAGGTACTCCATCACGAGGTAGGCGAGCTCGCCGTCCTGGCCCTGATCGAACACATTGACGACGTGCGGATCGGCGAGGCGGGCAGCGGCTCGGGCCTCCTGGATGAATCGGCTCTGGAACACCGAGTCATCGCTGAGGTGCCCGTGCATCACCTTGAGAGCGATCCTGCGCTCCAGGCGAAGGTCAGTCGCGACGTACACGGTCGCCATCCCGCCGCGCGCGATCCGAGCGCGCACGCGGTAGCGGCCGTCGACAAGCCGCCCGATGAGGGGATCAGCCTGCTGATTGGTCGTCACGTACAGAGTCTATGAAGAACTGGCTGGCAGACCGCGGAGCGGCTCACCCCTTTCGGGGACCGGATTGGCTGAGAATCAGCCATACAGGGCGATCCACTGGTAGGCCTGAGCCTCCCACTGGGCGTAACGATCCGGGTACGCCGAGATCTGCACGGCCTGCGCGGCATCCTTGAACGCCATGCCTTCCCAGCCGGAGACGTCGAGGAGCCCTCGCGATGTCGTGCCGTTCGGGTCGGACGTGCCACCGTAGAAGACGCGGATGCTGCGATCACGGTCCATGATCTGATCCACCGTGCCCCACCCGGTGCTCGGTCGCTGCTGGAACAGACCCAGCGAATCGCGGTCACCCCAGTCGAGGTTGCGCAGCCAGGATTCGACCATCGAGGTGGCCAGCGCGATCGCGATGCCGCGATCGGGGACACCGAGCTCGCGTCCGATCCGGATGATCATGGCAGCGTTCTCCGCCTGCGGTGCGTCGAGCACAGCCGTCTGGGCGGGCGCGGGAGCGGATGCTGCGGGAGCGGATACTGCGGGAGCGGGCGCTGCGGGAGCGGGCGGTGCGATGACGATGGCCTGTCCCGGATAGATGATCGATGCAGCGCTCAGACCGTTCGCGGCGTAGATCGCGTCCACGGACGTGCCGTGCTTCTGCGCGATCGCGAAGATCGTGTCGCCGGCGACCACGGTGTGTGCTGTGCCGCTGGCGGCCGCCGGGGCCGGCGTGGAAGCTGCGGGAGCTGCCGCGGGGGCAGGGGCGGGTGCTGCCGTGCCGGAGACCGCGAGGGTCTGACCCGGATAGATGACCGAATCCGGGCTCAGGCCGTTGGCCGCGAGGACGGCGTCGACGGTCGTCCCGTACTTCTGGGCGATCGCGAAGACCGTGTCGCCGGCGACCACGGCGTGCGTGCTTGTGGCGGCCGGAGCGGCCGGTGCCACCGGAGCCGACGCGGCAGGAGCCGGGGTCGAAGCGGGCGCAGCAACGATGAGGGTCTGACCCGGATAGATCACAGAGCGCCAGCCGAGTCCGTTCCAGGTGAGAACGTCGACGGTGCGCAGCCCGAAGCGCTGCGCGATCGAGAAGACGGTGTCCCCGTCTTGAACGGTGTAACTGGTGGGATTCGTCGTCGCGGGCAGGATGCGAGGCAACGCCGTGAGCCGATTCTCCGACTTCTGCTCGATCGGTGCTGCGGCGCTCGCTGGAGCGGCGCTCATCGCACTCGCCAGCACGCCCAGAACGGCCGCTGGAACGCCGAGCTGGACATATCTGGCACGAAGGCTCAGGGTGTTCGCTGTCAAGGTTTCCCCCCTTTGCTGACCCTGAAACGCTGACACGTATGTATATGGATGTCAACCAGAGTGACGGAAGTGATCTGTGTGAAAGAAGTGTCGATATGCGGTGCCGCGCTGAAGATGAGATAGTCGAAATGTGTCTGAGACTTCCCCCGAACCCACTGCCATCGAATGGCTGACGATGCCCGATCTCGTCGAGAGGCTCGACGAGCCGCTCGGCCGCGTGCGTCGGATGATCTCCGAGCAGTACCTGGTCGGATCGAACCGGAACGGTGTCTTCGGCGTGCCGGCGCAGTTCATCGTCGACGGGCATCCGCTCTCTTCCCTGCGCGGCACGATCATCGTCCTCACCGACGCCGGATTCACCGACGACGAGGTGATCGACTGGCTGTTCAGCGAGGACGACGAGCTCGGTCGCACGCCGATCGCCGCACTTCTGGACGGTCACAAGAGCGCCGTGCGCCGCGTCGCGCGCACACTCGCCTGACCCGCTTCAGGCGGAACGCACGGTCGCAGCGCGCGCGAGGTCTCGCAGCTCGCCGACGGCGGCGTTGTCCAGTCGCGCACCCGAGAGGGCGCGATCGGCCTCTTGCGCGTACGAGACGATGAGTTCCTCCACCCGCGCCAGTGCGCCGGATTGGGCGATCGTGGCCTGAAGCGCCGACACCTGATCAGCGGTGAGCGTCGGATCGCCCAGCAGCTCATCGAGCAGTCGCCTGGCCGATGCATCCAGCTGCTCACGCGTGAACGCGATCAGCACGGTGCGCTTGCCCTCACGAAGATCGTCTCCGGCCGGTTTGCCGGTGACCGACTGATCGCCGAACACACCGAGCACATCGTCGCGCAGCTGGAACGCCATGCCGATCGGATGGCCGAACCGGCGCAGCGCGTTCTGCTGCGACTCGTCGGCTCCGGCGAGCAGGGCGCCCAGCAGCAGCGGCTGCTCGATGCTGTACCGCGCCGACTTCAGCGAGATCACGCGCAGCGCGCGATCGGCGTGCTCCGAGATGGGATTGACCCGCCAGGCTGATTCCTCGGCGATGTCGAGGAACTGGCCCGTGGTGACATCGCGACGCATCCGGGCGTACTCCCGACGCACGTGGGGCGCCTGTGCGAGCCCGGTCAGAGCCTGCTCGAGCAGATCATCGCTCCAGGCGACGAGCAGATCGCCGAGAAGGATCGCGGCTGCGCGTCCGAACGGCTCGGCGTCTCCAGACCACGACAGCGCTCGGTACTGATGCTCGAGGGAACGGTGCGCTGCCGGAACGCCCCGTCGCGTGTCCGAGTTGTCGATCAGGTCGTCGTGCACGAGCGCGGCCGATTGGAAGATCTCCAGTGCGGCGCAGAGATCCCACAGTGCATCCGTCTCGACGGCGTCGCGTGCGGAGAAGCGCGCGACGGAGCGCCATCCGGCGTGGCAGAACCGTGCGCGCAGACGCTTGCCGCCCCGCAGCGTGGCTGCCGCGGATGCGATGAACATCGCAGCATCCGGTCCGTACGATTGCGTCTCGGATCCGAGCGCGGTCATGAAGAGATCCAGGCGGTCGGAGACGGCATCCTGGACAGGTGTGGAGGAGGGCACGATAATCAGCTTAGGTTCTCAGCCGATAACTAGCCTCGGCGGTTCCGCGAGCGTAGAATGAAAGACACTGAACCAAGGGGGGCGTCATGCCACTGTCTGAACAGGAGCAGCGTCTGCTCGACGAGATGGAACGCCATCTCCTGCACAACGACGCAGACATCGTAACCGCGCCCTCCGGCGATCGAACGCTCAGCTACCGCAATCTCGTGTACGGTGCCGTTCTTCTTCTCGTCGGAATCGGCGCGCTCGTCGCGGGCGTCGCACTCGGTGGCCAGCTCGGCGCTGTCGCCAGCATCATCGTCGGCGTGATCGGATTCGCCGCGATGGTCGCCGGCGTCATCCTGGCGGCGACTCCCGTGCGCCGCGTGGGCGGCACGCCTCGGGTCCGAAACGGCGCGGCGTCCAAGCCGCCGCAGACTTCGGCCTCCTTCATGGACCGGATGAACGACCGCTGGGATCGTCGCCAAGACGGTCGCTGACCTCTCCACTCACCAGAGCCCGGATGCATTGAGCATCCGGGCTTTTCTGCGTCCACGGGGATTGCGCGGCTTCTGAACGCCTCGATGCGTTGATCTCCTCCACTTTCCCTCCACGCTCCTCCACTGCACGCTGTTCCGCATTCTGGCGCGGAATCCCGGGGGAGGCGTGACCCGATATCGCCGAATCTGCCATGCTGTCCTGGTTTGCTCATATGAAAGTGGAGCAAAGTGGAGTAAAGTGGGGGACACCTCGAAGTTGGCCGGACACAGAGGGGGTGATGGCCGATGTTGCTGGGAACGCATTCACCGAAGCTCGACGACAAAGGTCGGGTCATCCTGCCTGCGAAGTTCCGTGAGGACCTCGGTGGCGGCATCGTCGTCACCCGCGGTCAAGAACGATGCCTGTACGTGTTCAGCACGGTCGAATTCGAGGCGATGCACGAGCGGATCCGGCAAGCACCGCTCAGCAACAAGCAGGCACGCGACTTCCTGCGCATGTTCCTTTCAGGGGCGAGCGCGGAGATGCCGGACAGCCAGAACCGCATCACGATCCCCGCGCACCTCCGTCAGTACGCGGGGCTCGAGAAGGAGCTCGTCGTCACCGGCGTCGGCGCGCACGCCGAGATCTGGGATGCGGCGGCCTGGAACGACTACCTCGCCGCCGGCGAGGACAACTACTCAGAACTCGAACAGGAGGTGATTCCGGGACTGTTCTGACCTCGACTGTGATGCCCCGCCGCTCCCGCCCCGACACACTTCCCCGGTGCCGGGTCGAGAAGCGGAGGGGGATCAGAGTCGAAGGTCACCCGAAACGATCATGAATCTTCGCGACATCCACACCCCGGTCCTCCTCGAACGCTGCGTCGAGCTGCTCGCGCCTGCGCTGCAGCATGACGGCGCAGTGCTGGTCGACGCCACGCTCGGCATGGGCGGGCACTCCGAGGCCCTGCTCGAGCGTTTCGGCAACATCCGTCTGATCGGGCTCGACCGCGACACCGATGCGCTGCGCATCGCAGGTCAGCGACTCGAACGCTTCGCCGATCGCGTCACGCTCGTGCACACGGTCTACGACGAGATCGGACTCCACGCACACGGCGCCTCCGGCATCCTCATGGATCTGGGCGTTTCGTCGCTGCAGCTCGATGAGGCCGAGCGCGGCTTCGCGTATTCGAAGGATGCTCCGCTGGACATGCGCATGGACCAGACGAAGGGCACGACCGCCGCCGATGTCCTCGCGACGTACAGCGAAGGAAACCTCCGTCGCATCTTCGAGCGCTACGGCGAGGAGAAGCTCGCTGCACGCTACGCCCGTTTCATCGTGCGCTCCCGTGATGAGAAGCCGCTCGTACGGTCGCAGGACCTCGTCGACCTGCTGCAGGCGGCGACTCCGGCCGCCGCACAGCGCGCAGGTCACCCGGCCAAGCGGGTGTTCCAGGCGCTGCGCATCGAGGTGAACTCCGAACTCAGTGTGCTCGCCGACGCGATCCCCGCCGCGATGGACGCATTGACCGTCGGCGGACGCATCGTCGTCATGAGCTACCAGTCGCTGGAGGACCGCCTCGTGAAGCAGGCCTTCGCGGCGGCATCCGCCTCCACGGCCCCTGCGGGGCTTCCCGTCGAATTGCCACAACATGCACCGCGCTTTCGCACCATCACGAAGGGCGCAGAAATAGCGGGCGAAGACGAGAAGGCACGAAATCCGCGCGCCATTCCGGTGCGTCTGCGTGCAGCCGAACGGATCAGGGAGGCCGCATGAGCCGTCAGGCGGCGACAGCCGCAGCACTGCTGCCCGAGCCGATCGCACCCGCGCCGCGCACGCCCCGTCGGCTTAAGCCCGTCACGGCGCCCGCTCGGCGTGCCAAGCCGAAGCTGGCCTACGCGCTCATCGCGCTCGGTGGGGCAGCGGCGATCGGGATCGCCCAGATCGGCCTGTCGCTGGCGATCACCCAGGACTCCTTCACCCTCGCAGACCTCACCTCGCAGCAGCGTGAACTCGACCTGCAGACGAGTGCGCTTCAGGATGAGCTCGCGGGGACGAGCTCACCTCAACTGCTCGCGACCAAGGCCTCCGAGCTGGGGATGGTCGTCGCCGGATCCGCCTCCTACCTGCGTTTGAGCGATTCGGCCGTGCTCGGTGCGAACACCGGCGCCGACGGCAGGTCGACGATCGATCCGAACGGGAACGGCGCGGTGCACAACGCGCTGTTGAACCAGAAGGCGCTCTCGGCGGCTGCGGCAGATGACGCAGAGACCTCGGCCGACGCCACCTCCGACGCCGTCGATGCGAACCTTCCCCCAGCCATCACCGACGGACTTCCGAGCCCCACGACCCGCTGATCACAGACGGAGAGAGCGACATGACGACACGATCCACCCGCGGCCCACGGCGCCGCACCGTCGTCGCCCTGGCGGTCATCCTCGCGGTGCTTTCGGCATTCGTCGTACGCCTCGTAGACATCCAGGTCGTCAGCGCGAACGATCACGTCGAAGACTCTCTGCATGTCGGACAGCTCGGCTCGACCGTGACGCTGCCCGGCAATCGCGGCTCCATCGTCGACGCGAACGGCACGGTGCTCGCATCCAGTGTCACCGTCTACGACGCGCAGCTGGACCCGATGCTGATCGCGAAGCTCGAGGACGATGAGGAGAACCCGCCGAAGACGTCCTGGAGCGACGCCGCCGACAAGATCGCGGCGATCACGGGGCAGGATGCAGACGATCTGCGCGCCGGTGTCGCCGCCACGCTCGAGAGCGACCCTGCATCGCGCTACCTGCCGCTGAAGAAGGGGCTCAGCACCGAGAAGTTCCTCGAGCTGCGCGATCTCGACCTGGTGTACCTCGACATGCTGCCGCGCGAGACGCGCGTGTATCCGAACGGCGCGGTCGCCGGCAACGTGATCGGCTACGTCGACAGCGCAGGTGTCGGCCAGTCGGGCGTGGAACAGCTCGAGAAGCAGTGCCTCTCGCCGGTGAACGGCGAGCGCACATATCTTCGCGGCAAGGACGGCAACATCATCCCCGGCAGTGATCGGACGGTCGCGGCGGAGAACGGCGGATCGGTGCAGCTGACGATCAACAGCGACCTGCAGTGGTATCTGACGCAGATGATCTCTGAGGAATCCCAGCGGATGGGCGCCCAGTCCGGCACAGTGACCGTAGTGGAGGTCGACACGGGCAAGATCCGCGCTGCTGCGGAATGGCCGTCGCTCGACCCCAACGACCTCAATGCCTCATCGCCCAACGACTGGGGCACGCGACTGTTCACCCACACGTTCGAGCCGGGGTCGACGTTCAAGGCGATCACGGCATCCACCGTGCTGGACACCGGTGCGGCCGACCTCAACACGACCGTCTCGGCGGCGAGCCGGGAGACGTTCCCCAACGGGGCCGTCATCAACGACGCGTTCGTGCACGGCGCCGAGAACTACACGCTCGCCGGCGGACTCATCGACTCGTCCAACGTCACCCTGTCGAAGTTCGGCACCATGGTCGACCCGCAGGTGCGCTTCGACTACCTGCAGAAGTTCGGCGTAGGAGAGCGGACGATCGACTTCCCCCGCGAGGAGCCCGGCGACTTGCCCCCCGCCTCCGGGTGGGACGCCCAGTCGCTGTACACCACGACGTTCGGGCAGCACTTCACCATCACCGCGCCCCAGCTCGCCGGCGCCTATCAGGCGATCGCGAACGGTGGCGAGAAGATCGACCTGTCGCTGATCGAGTCCTGCACCAAGGAGGACGGCGAGGTCGTGAAGCCCGATGCTCCCGAGCACGAGCAGATCGTCTCGGAATCGACCGCCGACACAGTGGCCAGGATGCTCGAGAACGTCGCCGTGCAGGGCGGTCTCTCCAAGATGGTCGACGTTCCCGGCTACCGCGTCGCGATCAAGACGGGTACCGGTGAGGTACCGGACGGCAGCGGCGGATACAAGCAGGGCGTGTATTTCACGAGCATGGTCGGCTTCGCCCCTGTGGACGATCCGCAGTACGTCGTGGTGGTCACTCTCGACCAGCCGACTAAGGTTGTATCGTCCACCGCCACGGCATCCGCCTTCCAGCAGGCGATGACGCAGGTGCTGAAGACCTACCGTGTCTCGCCCTCGACCGTCCCGATGGACGAGCTGCTTCCCAAATTCAAATAGCCGGCACTGAGCCGCGCATGGAGATTTCATGATCGCCCTGACGCTTGCCGAGATCGCCGCAATCACCGGTGGCGACTTGCGTCTCGTAGACCCCGACACTTCGGAGACCGTTGTGTCCGGTGTCGTCGACACCGACTCGAGGAACATGACCGCGGGCGGCGTCTTCGTCGCCAAGCCCGGAGCGGAGACCGACGGGCACCGATTCGTCGCGGCAGCGGTGACTGGCGGAGCGTCGGTGGCGATCGTCGAGCACATCGTGGACGCCCCGGTGTCGCAGGTGGTCGTGGCGGATGCCGTCGCCGCTCTCGCCGACCTCGCACGCGCTGTCGTCGCGCGCGTGCGCGCCGAAGGGCAGCTGAAGATCGTCGGCATCACCGGATCGAACGGCAAGACGACCACCAAGAACCTGCTCGCCCGCATCCTCGAGGATGAAGGCGAGACGATCGCTCCGATCAACTCGTACAACAACGAGGTCGGCGCCCCGGTCACGATGCTCCGCGTCACGGACAGCACCCGCTACCTCGTCAGCGAGTTCGGCGCCGCAGGCCCGGGCAGCATCGCCCACCTCGCGGGTCTCGTCGAGCCTGACATCGCCGTCGTCCTCATGGTCGGCATGGCGCACGCCGGCGGTTTCGGCGGCATCGAGGAGACGGCCAAGGCCAAGGCCGAACTCATCGCAGCCTCGCGCCCCGGCGGCACTGCCGTGCTGAACATCGACGACTCCCGAGTCGCCGCCATGCGCGATGCGGCCACGGCGCACGAGATGAACATCGTCGGCTTCGGGCAGGACGGCTCGGCCGACGTGCGCGCGAGTGACGTGCAGGTCGCCGCCGACGGCACCAGAGCGGTGATCACCACGGCCGAGGCGAGTCTGCCGCTGCACCTGAAGGTGCTCGGCGCGCACCACATCACCAACGCCCTCGCTGCGATCGCCGCCGCGGGCGTTCTCGGGGTACCCCTCGCCGATGCGATCGCCAGGGTCGAGACCGTTCAGGTCGCGGAGCGCTGGCGCATGCAGCCGCTCGGCAACGACCGTGTGCGCATCATCAACGATGCCTACAACGCCAGCCCCGATTCCATGGCCGCCGCCCTGCGCACACTCGCCCAGATCACCGGTCCTGACGAGCGCACCGTCGCCGTGCTCGGAGCGATGAGCGAACTCGGCGAGAGCGCAGGGGAGGAGCACGACAGGATCGGACTGCTCGCGGTGCGCCTGAACATTCGGCGCATCGTCGTCGTCGGTCCTGAGGCGCGTCGCCTCTACCTCTCCGTCGTCGGCGAGGGGTCCTGGGACAGCGAAGCCGTGCACCTGCCCGACCAGGATGCCGCCTACGAATACCTGCGCACGGAGCTCCGCGACGGAGACCGTGTGCTCGTGAAATCATCCAATTCCGTGGGCCTTCGGCATCTCGGCGATCGTCTGGGAGAATTGTTCTCGTGAGATCACTCCTCATGGCGGCTGCGATTTCGCTCGCCTTCACTCTGTTCCTGACTCCCGTCTTCCTCCGGCTGTTCCGCCGGTGGGGCTGGGGACAGGTGATCCGCACCCCCGAAGACATCGCGAATCCGAGCCACAGCGCCAAACGCGGCACGCCGACCATGGGCGGTCTCATCTTCATCGTGGGCACGATCGTCGGCTACTTCGTCGGCGTCTACGCTGGTGGCAGCGAGCCCGCACTTTCCGCGCTCCTCGTCCTCTGGCTCATGATCGGGTTCGGAGCCGTGGGCTTCATCGACGATTACATGAAGGTGAAGTCCCAGCGCAGTCTCGGCCTCTCGGGCTGGCGCAAGGTGATCGGCCAGCTCGTCGTGATGATCCCGTTCGGGGTCGTCGCACTGAACTTCCGGAACCAGTTCGGCCAGACGCCCGCAAGCGGCTACGTCTCGCTGTTCCGCGACATCACCTGGCTCAACCTGTTCGGCTTCGGTTTGATCCTCGGCTGGATCGCGTATCTGATCTGGATCGCCGTGATCGGCATCGCCACCTCCAACAGCGTGAACCTCACCGACGGTCTCGACGGGCTCGCATCCGGTGCCGGAGTCTTCGTCGTCGGCGCGTACAGCCTGATCGCCTTCTGGCAGTTCAAGCAGTCCTGTGCGAGCGCAGGGGTCGATCCCGGCACCCTCGACGCCTGCTATGAGGTGCGAGATCCGTTCAGCCTCGCGATCGTCTCCGCATCGTTCGCCGCCGGGCTCATCGGATTCCTCTGGTGGAATGCGCCCAAGGCCAAGGTGTTCATGGGTGACGTCGGCTCGATGGCGATCGGCGGCGTCATCACGGCGATGGCGATCCTCACCCGCACCGAACTGCTGCTCTTCGTGATCGCCGGCGTGTTCGTGCTGTCGTCCGGATCCGTCATCCTCCAGCGGCTGTACTTCAAGATCACCCGCGGCAAGCGCCTGTTCCTGATGAGCCCGTTCCACCACCACCTGGAGATGCGCGGCTGGTCGGAGATGACGATCGTCGTGCGTCTGTGGATCATCGCGGGTCTGCTCGCGGTCTCCGCTGTCGGTCTGTTCTACGTCGAGTGGCTCACCGGAGTGGACGGATGAGCAGCGTTCGTCTTGACGCTCTGACCAGCTGGCACGCCGACTGGAAAGGGCTTCGCGTCGCGGTGCTCGGCCTGTCGGTGACGGGCTTCTCGGCAGCCGACACCCTCGCCGAGCTCGGCGCCGATGTGCTCGTGCTCTCGGAATCCGCCGCGGAGGAGTACGAGCGCCTCATTCCCGTCATCGGTGCGCGCCTCGACCTCGGCGCACTCGACGAGGTGCCGCAGTCGCTGCGTGACTTCGACCCCGAGGTCATCGTCGCCTCTCCCGGCTTCTCGCCGTCGCATCCGATCATCCGCTGGGCTCAGGATGCCGGGATCGCTCTGTGGGGAGACATCGAACTCGCCTGGCGGGTACGCGACAAGGTCGTGCGCGCCGACGGAACCCCGGCCGAGTGGGTGCTGATCACCGGCACGAACGGCAAGACCACGACCACCCAGCTCACCGCGACGCTGCTCGTCGAGGGCGGCCTGCGGGCCGCTCCGTGCGGCAACATCGGCATCCCTGTGCTGGATGCCGTCCGCGACCCGGCAGGCTTCGACGTGCTCGTCGTCGAGCTCTCCAGCCACCAGCTCTGGTACATCGGTCTGAGCAGCAGTGCAGGCGCCCTCGTGCCGTACGCATCCGTCTGCCTGAACCTCGCCGACGACCATCTCGTCTGGCACGGCAGCGCAGCGGCCTACCGCGACGCGAAGGCCCACGTCTACCGGAACACCCGCGTCGCCTGCGTGTACAACAAGGCCGATGAGGCGACGCGCATCATGGTCGAGGACGCCGAAGTCATCGAAGGGGCGAGGGCGATCGGATTCGACCTCGGCGTGCCAGGACCGAGCGATCTCGGGGTCGTCGACGGCATCCTCGCCGACCGCGCATTTCACGACGACCGCGCTCACAGCGCCCTCGAACTCACCACCGTCGAAGACCTCGCCGAGGCGGGGCTGGCGGCCCCCCACATCGTGCAGAACATCCTGGCGGCCAGCGCGCTGGCTCGCTCACTCGGCACCGCTCCGGAGGCGATCAAGCGCGCCCTGCAGACGTTCCGCCTCGACGAGCATCGCATCCAGGTCATCGCCCGGCACGCCGGCATCACCTGGGTCGACGACTCCAAGGCGACCAACCCGCACGCGGCGGCCTCTTCGCTGCGCGCATACCCCGGCGCGATCTGGGTCGTCGGCGGCGATCTCAAGGGCGTGGACCTGTCGGAGCTCGTCGCGGATGCCGGCAGAACCGCCGGCGCTGCACTGGTGATCGGCGTCGAGCGCGGTGAGGTCGTCGCGGCATTCGCGCGACACGCGCCCGCGGTGCCGGTGATCGAGGTGGTCACTGGCGAGACTGAAGATGTCATGACCCGTGTGGTGGAACTCGCCGCAGGGATCGCCGATGACGGGGGAACGGTACTACTGGCTCCCGCCGCGGCGTCCTTCGACCAGTTCACGAGCTACGGGGATCGTGGACACCGTTTCGCCGACGCGGTGCGCAAGTGGATCGATCGGGGGAGCGCCGATGACGCAGGTGGCCCGCCCGCCGCGCACTGACGCGGGGCAGCCCAGCAGGGGACTCGCGGCGCGTGTCTCCCTCGGGCGCATCTTCACACCGCCGTCGAATGAGTTCCTCCTCATCGCATCCACGGCGCTCCTGCTGACGGTGTTCGGGATCATCATGGTGATCTCGGCCACGAGCGCGACAGAGACCGGCGTCATGGACACGGCCATCAAGCAGGCCATGTTCGCCGCCGTCGGCATCCCGCTGATGTTCCTGGTCAGCCGCCTCCCGATCCGTTTTCTCAAGCGGATGGCCTGGCCGGCGCTCATCCTCGCCACCATGGTGCAGCTGCTGGTGTTCATCCCCGGCATCGGCGTGAACAGCGACGGCAACCAGAACTGGATCCGCATCGCCGGATTCTCGATGCAGCCCTCGGAGTTCCTCAAATTCGCGCTCGCACTGTGGGTCGCGTACGTGCTGCTGCGCAAACGTGCGCTGCTCGGCATCTGGCAACACGTCTTCATCCCCGTGATCCCGGTCGCCGTGCTCGTGATCGGCACGGTTCTCGCGGGGCGTGACCTCGGCACCGGGATGGTGCTCGTGCTCATCCTGCTGGGCTGCCTGTTCTTCGCAGGCGTCAAGCTGCGCCTGTTCATCATCCCCGTACTGCTCGGCATCGTCGGCGTCATCGCGCTGGCTGTCCTGAGCCCTGACCGCATGCGACGCATCACCGCGGTGTGCACCGACATGAGCAACTACGAGAACGACTGCTACCAGTCGATCCATGCCGTCTGGGGCATGGCGAACGGGGGGATTTTCGGCCTCGGCCTCGGCAACTCGCAGGAGAAGTACGGATGGCTTCCGGCGGCCGCGAACGACTTCATCTTCGCGATCGTCGGAGAAGAACTCGGACTCATCGGGTGCCTTGTCGTCCTCGGACTGTTCACGTTCTTCGCGGTCGGCGCGTTCCACATCATCCGCAAGACGACCGACCCGTTCATCCGCGTCGCAGCGGGCGGCATCACGGTCTGGGTGCTCGGTCAGGCGCTCATCAACATCGGCGTCGTGATCGGCATCTTCCCCGTCATGGGCGTGCCTCTCCCGTTCATGTCGCAGGGCGGCACTGCGCTGCTCGCGGTGCTGCTGGCCTGCGGTGTGCTGCTCGCGTTCGCTCGCACGATCCCCGCATCCTCGCGGGGTAAAGTCACCAGGTGACCACGTACCTCCTCGCCGGCGGCGGCACCGCCGGCCACGTCAATCCGCTGCTTGCCGTCGCCGATTCGCTGCGTGAGCGTGACCCGGAATCGACCGTGCTCGTGCTCGGCACGAAGGAGGGTCTGGAGGCGCGACTTGTTCCGGAACGCGGCTATGAACTGCTGATCGTCGACAAGGTGCCGTTCCCGCGTCGTCCGAACAGGCAGGCTGCAGCGTTCCCCGCGCGGTTCCGGAAGGCGATCGCTCAGGTGCGCGTGCACATCCGCGAACACCGTGCCGAGGTCGTCGTGGGCTTCGGCGGCTACGCCTCGGCGCCCGCGTACATCGCGGCCCGCCGTGAGAAGGTGCCGTTCGTCGTGCACGAGGCCAATGCCAAGCCCGGACTTGCGAACGTGCTCGGCGCGCGCTGGGCGGCGGGAATCGGCGTCGCATTCGAAGGCACCCCGCTGAAGCGCAGCGAGGTGGTCGGCATGCCGCTGCGTCACGAGATCGTGGACCTCGACCGTGCAGCGACGCGCGCGGAAGCCGCGGATCATTTCGGAATGGATGCGGCACAGCCCGTGCTTCTAGTGTTCGGCGGCTCGCTCGGCGCGCTCCGCCTGAACGAGGCCTTCGCCGGCTCCTGGCGCGACGTGCTCGCAGCGGGGTGGCAGTTGCTGCATGTGACGGGGGAGCGCAGCGATCTCGTCGACCCTGAAGCGCCCGGCTACGTCATGCGCCGGTATATCGACCGCATGGATCTGGCGTTCGCCCTGGCCGATCTGATCGTCTCCCGCGCCGGCTCAGCCACTGTGAGCGAGATCAGCGCTCTCGGCATCCCCGCTGTGTATGTGCCGTACGCGGTCGGAAACGGAGAGCAGCGGCTGAACGCCGCGTCCGCGGTCGCCGCGGGCGCCGCGATCCTGCTCGAGGACGGCAGCTTCACGGGTGACACAGTCCGCGACACCGTCGTGCCGCTGCTGGCGGATCGTGAGCGCATCGACCGGATGGCGCGCGCGGCAGAGCACGTCGGCACGCGCACCGGCACCGAGAACGTCATCGCGATGATCGACCGCGCGCTCAGGGCCGCGAATTAGGATGGACAGGACATGATCAGACCTGACCTCTCCCTCCCGATCCCGGAGAACATCACCGCCGCCCACTTCATCGGGATCGGCGGGTCCGGGATGAGCGGACTCGCGAAGATGTTCCTGGATGCCGGCATCACGGTGTCCGGATCCGATCGGGCCGACAGCGACGCGCTGCGCTCGCTCGCCGCCGCCGGAGCCACGGTGCACGTCGGCCACGACGCTGCGCACCTCGGTGATGCCGACACGGTCGTGCACACCGGTGCGATCTGGCCGGAGAACCCCGAGTTCGTCACAGCCAAAGAGCGTGGTCTGCACGTCATCCATCGTTCGCAGGCGCTGCACTGGCTCATCGGCGGCCGCCGGTTGGTATCGGTCGCCGGCGCGCACGGCAAGACGACCTCGACCGGGATGATCGTCACCGCGCTGCAGGCGCTCGGCACGGATCCGAACTTCGTCAACGGCGGCGTGATCGAGCAGCTGGGCACATCCAGCGCGTCTGGCGCTGATGACCTCTTCGTCGTCGAGGCCGATGAGTCCGACGGCACCTTCCTGCTCTACGACACCGCGATCGCCCTGATCACGAACGTCGACCCCGACCACCTCGACCATTACGGGTCGGACGACGCGTTCCACGACGCATTCGTCCGCTTCGCCGACCGTGCGAGCGAAGCGGTCGTGATCTCCAGTGACGATCCGGGCGCGCTCCGTGTGAGGGCCGGGCTCTCGCATCGGAATGTGATCAGTTTCGGCGTCGCGCCCGATGCCGACGTCCGCCTGACCGACATCTCCACCGCGGGACCAGTGGCCGCGACCATCACACACGACGGACGCAGCGAGCGCATGCAGCTCGCGGTGCCCGGCGAGCACAACGTGATCAACGCGGCGGGAGCCGTCGCCGTGCTCCTGACGCTCGGTCATGATCTCGCCGACGCGGTGCGCGCCGTCGAGGGCTTCGCCGGAACGGTGCGCCGATTCGAGCTGCACGGCGTCGAACGCGGTGTGAGCGTGTTCGACGACTACGCGCATCACCCCACCGAGGTCAAGGCCGCGCTCGAGGCAGCACGCAGCGTCGTCGGCGACGGGCGGATCATCGCCATTCAGCAGCCGCACACGTATTCTCGTACTCAGCACATGTATCGCGAGTTCGCAGAGGTGCTCGAGACCTACGCCGACCACACCGTGATGCTCGATGTCTACGGCGCGCGGGAAGACCCCGTGCCCGGGGTCACCGGGGAGCTCGTCAGCGACGCATTCCGCGACCAGGAGCACGTGCACTACGTTATCGACTGGCAGCAGGCCGCCGACTACACGGCGACCGTGGCGCGCGAGGGCGACTACGTCATCACGCTCGGGTGCGGAAACGTGTATCTGATCATCCCGCAGGTGCTCGAATCGCTGCGGCGGACGACCGGAGCCTGATCGATGCGTCGCCCGCCCCCGCTCCCGACTCCGCCGGAGCAGGAGACGAAGCCCGCAACCGCACGCTCCTCCCGTCGCGGACGCGAGGAGGTCGACCCGGCTGACACGGGACGACCGATCGTGTCGGTCACCCGTTCAGGGGACGCACGAGCGGATGCCGTGGATGAGCAGCCCGAGTCGTCGGAGGCACTCACCGCTGGCGATGTCTGGCGCGCCGCGCGCGCCCGCCGCAAGGCACTGCGTGCGGAGATCCGCCGCTTCACCCAGCGTTCGCGGCGCAGACGACTGATCTGGCTCTGCGCCCTGGGGGCCGTGGTGCTGCTGATCGGGAGCAGCGTCGCCGCCGCATACAGTCCGCTGTTCGCCGTCGAGAAGATCACGGTCGCCGGCGCGTCGACGCTGGACGCCGCAGCCGTCGAGGCGGCGCTTGGCGATCAACTCGGCACACCGCTGGCTCTCGTCAGCGAGAGCGATGTCAAGGCGGCGCTCATCGCCTTCCCGCTGATCGAGACGTATGCGCTGGAGGCCAGGCCGCCCCATGATCTCGTGGTGAGGATCGTGGAGCGCACACCGATCGGCGTGATCGAATCGGGCGCCGGGTTCACTCTCGTGGATGCCGCGGGGGTGGCGCTCTCGACGACGGAGGACCGTCCCGACGGACAGCCGGTGATCGCCGTCGACGGCGGCATCGAATCCGATGCGTTCGAGTCGGTCGGACTCGTCATGAGGTCACTGCCCGCCGACGTGCGCGCCGTCGTCACCGATGTCTCGGCCACCACGCTCGATGACGTGACGTTGACCCTCGCAAGCGGTCTCACAGTGGTGTGGGGGAGCGCGGATCAGTCGGCGTACAAGGCCAGAGTGCTGGCGTCGACGATGGTGGCCAACCCCGCCGCTCGCGAGATCGATGTGTCCTCTCCCGACGTCGTCGTCGCTGGTTGAGCCGCGCGCGTCGCGCCTGCGCTCTGTTCTGCACGCCAAAGCAGCGACACGCCCGTGTCGTTGCGCGCGCGCGGCGCTACGGCGCATACCTTCGATCAAGAGAACGCAATACCGGGAAATACTTTACACCTCTAGTTGAGGTTTAAGGTTCACATTCGTTTCCAGGCTCAACACATCGGAGGCCGGCCATGAGCCAGAACCAGAACTACCTCGCCGTGATCAAGGTCGTCGGCGTCGGCGGTGGCGGCGTCAACGCCGTGAACCGCATGATCGATCTCGGCCTGCGCGGGGTCGAGTTCATCGCTGTCAACACCGACGCACAGGCGCTGCTCATGAGCGACGCCGACGTCAAGCTCGACGTGGGCCGTGAGCTCACCCGTGGTCTGGGCGCCGGTGCCGATCCCGAGGTCGGTCGTCGTGCCGCCGAGGATCACGCAGAGGAGATCGAACAGGCCCTCACAGGCGCCGACATGGTCTTCGTCACCGCAGGCGAGGGCGGCGGCACCGGCACCGGTGGTGCTCCGGTCGTCGCGCGCATCGCGAAGTCGATCGGTGCACTGACCATCGGTGTCGTCACCAAGCCGTTCTCGTTCGAAGGCCGCCGTCGTCAGAGCCAGGCAGAGGCCGGCGTCTCCAAGCTGAAGGAAGAGGTCGACACCCTCATCGTCGTGCCGAACGACCGACTGCTGGAGATCAGCGACCGTGGCATCTCGATGATCGAGGCGTTCGCCACGGCCGATCAGGTGCTCCTCGCCGGTGTGCAGGGCATCACCGACCTCATCACCACGCCGGGTCTCATCAACCTCGACTTCGCCGACGTCAAGTCGGTCATGCAGGGCGCCGGCTCCGCGCTGATGGGCATCGGCTCGGCGCGTGGCGCCGACCGCGCGATCAAGGCTGCTGAACTCGCGGTCGAATCCCCGCTGCTCGAAGCGTCGATCGAGGGCGCCCACGGTGTGCTGCTGTCGATCCAGGGCGGGTCGAACCTCGGCATCTTCGAGATCCACGACGCCGCCGACCTCGTCAAGGAGGCTGCGCACCCCGAGGCGAACATCATCTTCGGTACGGTCATCGACGACACCCTCGGCGACGAGGTGCGCGTCACGGTCATCGCCGCCGGCTTCGACGGCGGAGAGCCGTCGCTGCGACTCGACCCGATGGTGGTCTCGCGCCCCGCGGCGGAGACACTGCCCGAGGTGTCGCTCTCGGATGACTCGGAAGCCCCTGTCGCCGAGCAGAAGCAGAACGAGGCCCCCCAGCAGCCCGCACCGCGCATCGCGGCGACGAGCCTGGAGCCGGCGTTCGCCGACGATGACATCGACATCCCCGAGTTCCTGAAGTAAGGCCCTCTTGTCCGACCTCGCTGCGCGGCTGTCCGCGATCGATTCGCAGATCGCGGACGCCGCGCGCACCGCAGGCCGGGATGCGGCGGACATCACCCGAATCGTGGTGACGAAGTTCCATCCGGCGTCCCTCGTGCGTGAGCTGCATGCGCTCGGTGTGCGTGACGTCGGCGAGAACCGTCAGCAGGAGCTCGAGGCGAAGAGAGCGGAGCTGGAGACCGACTCGTCGCAGGATGCGCCGGCGCTCGACGGCCTGCGCTGGCACTTCATCGGGCAGGCGCAGACGAACAAGGCCGCCTCCATCCGGCGGAACGCGGATGCCGTGCACTCGGTCGACCGCATCAAGCTCGCCGATTCACTGCACAGAGTCGCTGGGGACGCGCAACAGGACGTCCTCGACGTGCTCGTGCAGGTCAACCTGACCGACGACCCCGGACGTGGCGGTGTCGCCCCCGACGAGGCGCAGCGGCTCGCAGAGCACATCCTCACCCTGCCGTCTCTGCGGTTGCGCGGCGTCATGGGCGTCGCCCCGCTCGATGAGGCACCCGCGTCCGCGTTCGCGCGGCTGCACGGCGTCGCAGACGGCATCCGCTCGCTCGACGCGAGTGCCACATGGATCTCCGCCGGCATGACCGGCGACTTCGCCGAGGCGATCGCTGCAGGTGCGACACACCTGCGGATCGGCTCCGCAATCACAGGACCCCGGCCCGACCGGGGTTAACCTCGAAACAGATCAGCCCACGTCGAACACGGAGGACACGATGGGAAACCCGCTCAAGAAGACCATGGTGTACCTGGGACTCGCCGATGAGGAAGAGGCCTACGAAGAGCAGCTCGCCCCGGCGCCTGCTCGCGCACATCGTGAGCGTGATCGCGACCGCGACCATGAAGAAGCCGCACCAGCACCGGTGACGCCGCTGCGTCGTCCGGTGGCAGTGCGTCAGCCTGCAGCCGGCACGGTCAACGAGATCCTCACCGTGCACCCCAAGCAGTACCGGGACGCGCAGCTGATCGCCGAGAACTTCCGCGAGGGCGTGCCGGTCATCATCAACCTGTCGCAGATGAGTGATGCCGATGCACGTCGTCTGATCGACTTCGCCAGTGGCCTCTCCCTCGGCCTGTACGGCCGTATCGAGCGCGTCACCAGCAAGGTGTTCCTGCTGTCGCCGGAGAACATCGCGGTGTCGGGTCATGGTGGTATCGCGAGCGCAGATCCGGAGTCTGCGGGCTTCGATCAGTCCTGAGCCGTGACCGCACTGGTCTCGGTGGTCGCATCGATCATTCACCTGGTCCTGCTGATCTACATCTTCGTGCTCTTCGCACGGCTGATCCTCGATTACATTCCGCTGTTCAATCGTGAGTGGCGCCCCAAGGGCGGCGGTCTGATCGCAGCGGAACTCGTGTACACGGTCACCGACCCTCCGATCCGACTGTTCCGGCGCTTCATCCCTCCGCTGCGCATCGGGACGCTCTCGTTGGATTTCGGCTTCACGTTCACCATGCTCGCCGTCCTGATCCTGATGGCGATCGTGCGCGCGTTCATCTGAGTCGTGCACCCGACCGTGGGCACCGCTGCCCACCCCTCATATCGCATCACCTGCGAGCGAGGACTATGCTTGCTCGAGGTGCGCGCCCCGGGTACGCGCCGGATCAATACCGAGCCACACTTCAGTCCCTGGCAACAGAACTCATCGAAAGAGGAGCCGAGAAAATGGCACTGACCCCGGATGACGTCGTCACCAAGCAGTTCCAGCACGTCCGTTTCAAGGACGGCTTCGACCCGGACGAGGTCGATGACTTCCTCGACGAGATCGTCGTCGAGTGGCGCAAGGCCCTCGAAGAGAATGCAGAGCTGAAGACGAAGCTCGCGGCCTACGAGTCCGGCGAGACCCCGGCTGCTCCGGCAGCTGAAGAGGCTCCCGCTGTCGTCGAAGAGGTTCCCGCCCCCGTGGCTGCAACCCCCGCTCCCGCCATCGAGGTGCCGGAGACCGCCGCAGTCGCCGCGGGTTCGACCACGGCTACCGCGGGCATCATCGAGCTGGCCCAGCGCCTGCACGACGAGCACGTCGCCGAGGGCGAGGCCAAGAAGAGCCAGCTGATCTCGGAGGCGCAGACCGAGGTCGACCGCATCCGTGCCGACGCTCAGGCGAAGGAACGCGAAGAGTCCGCCCGCCTCGAGCGCGAGCGCAACACTCTCGAAGCGCGCATCACCGAACTGCGCAACTTCGAGCGCGACTACCGCACTCAGCTGCGCGGCTACATCGAGGGTCAGCTCCGCGATCTCGACGAGAAGTCGGCATCGACGGACTCGACCCCGGTCTCCGCGATCGGGCTCTAGGTCGTCCCTTTGCCAGGACGTCGTCCACTCAGTCGGTCGGCGGCCGGCATCATCGTCGCGATTCTCGCGGCCCTGGTGCTGGCCGCCGATCAGTTTGTGAAGCACCTCACGATCGAGAACCTTCCTCTGCACGAGGTGGTCCCGGTTCTCGGCGAGTTCCTGCAGCTGTACTACATCCGTAACTCTGGTGCCGCGTTCTCGCTCGGCAGTGAAGTGACGTGGATCTTCACGATCGCGCTCACCGTCGTCGCCGGCATCATCATCTGGAAGTCGTTCGGCCTGCGTTCACGGCTGTGGGCAGTGGTGCTCGGTCTGCTCCTCGGTGGCGTGCTCGGCAACCTCACCGACCGGCTGCTGCGCGAACCCGGCTTCGCCGTCGGACACGTCGTCGACATGATCTCGATGCCGTGGATGATGCCGGCGATCTTCAACGTCGCCGACATCTTCATCGTGTGCGGCATGATCGCCGTCGCGCTGCTCGTCGTGCTCGGTCTGCGTTTCGACGGCACGCGCGAGAAGGACGACGTCGCACCGGATGCTGACGCGGACGCGACCGATTCAGACGTCGGTGCCGACGCCGCGAAGACGTCCGCACCGATCGACGCCGAGCCCGAACAGGCCAACTGAGGATGCAGTCCCGGTCGTTGCCGGTGCCAGACGGCCTCGAGGGCGCTCGCGTCGATGCCGCACTCGCGAAGATGCTCGGGTTCTCGCGCACTTTCGCTGCGGAGGTCGCTGAAGCGGGTGGGGTGAGCCTCGACGGCGTGACGCTGGGGAAATCCGATCGGCTTCATGCCGGCGGGTGGCTCAGCGTGGACTGGCAGCCCAAAGAGGAGCCGAAGATTGTTCCGGTCGTGGTGCCCGATCTGGGGATCATCCACGACGATGACGACATCGTCGTGGTGGACAAGCCGTCAGGCGTCGCTGCTCACCCGTCACAGGGGTGGGACGGTCCGACTGTGCTCGGAGCACTCGCGGGTGCCGGATTCCGGATCGCCACCAGCGGCGCGGCGGAACGCGCCGGCATAGTTCATCGTCTGGATGTCGGCACGAGCGGCCTGATGGTGGTCGCGAAGACCGAGTCCGCCTACACGGCGCTGAAGCATGCCTTCAAGGAGCGAACCGTCGAGAAGGTCTACCATGCCGTCGTGCAGGGGCATCCCGACCCGCTCGCAGGGACGATCGATGCACCGATCGGGCGGCATCCGAATCACTCGTGGAAGTTCGCCGTCACGCCGACAGGCAAGGATTCGGTCACGCACTACGAGACGCTCGAGGCGTTTCCAGGGGCCTCGTTGCTCGAGATTCATCTCGAGACTGGGCGCACGCATCAGATCCGCGTGCACATGGCCGCGCACCGGCATCCGTGCGTCGGCGATCCTCTCTATGGGGCGGACCCGACGATCTCCGCACGGCTGGGACTCACCCGGCAATGGCTGCACGCGCACCGGCTCGGGTTCACGCACCCGGCGACGGGGGAGTGGGTGCAGTTCGAATCGCCGTACCCCGCCGATTTCGTGCACGCACTGGATATTCTGCGCGGGGACTGATTCTGGATCGTCCTGACAGGCCGGTTTAGTCAGGTCAGAGCGTGCTCGCCCGAGCGGCCTCGACCACGGCGTCGAGCGTGCGGCTGAGGAACACGACGAGTTCGGTGTCGTCCACGCTCTCCTGTGTGGCGAGGGTGACGAGCACCTCTTCCGTGAACGACACCCAGGCACGCAGCGCGATCGTGAGCGCTCGCGTGTCGGGGATGCCGAGCTCGGAGAGTGCGTCATGGAGGTGCTCGGCGTTGATCTCGCGAGATTCGTCGACGAGCTCTCGCACCGTCTGATCACCGCTGGCGATGCCGCGGACGAGCGAGATGAATGTTCCACGATGCTCGCGCACGAAAGCGGCGAATCGCAGCAGAGTGTCCTCGATGCGCTCTCGCGGGGGCAGTTCGGGTCGAGGCGCCGTGGCCTGCAGCATGGCGTCTCGCGCGGTCAGCACGACGGCGCGATGCATGCCCTGGCGGGTGTCGAAGTAGTGGAAGAGCAGCGCACGCGACACGCCGGCCCGACGTGCAAGTTCATCGATCGTGAGTTCGTCGAGCGGATGGTCGGCGAGGAAGTTCACGCCGAGGGCGATCAGCTGAGCCCGGCGTTCGTCTGGCGTCAGTCGGCTGCGGCGATCGTCGGGCATGGGGCCAGCCTATCCGTCGGTGATACGGCGCGATCGGTATTGACTCTGAGTCAATGGTGGTTATGCTCGAACAGATGTCGTCGAAGGTGACGGCTCCGAATCTGGAGGATCGATGAAGTTCCCATCTCTCACCAAGTCCCACGCCGGCCGCGTCACTCTCGCAGCGGTTCCTGTCGGAGTCGTCGCTGCGCTGCTGCTCGGCGGCGTCGCGCAAGGAGCGGTTCCGGTCTCGTTCGCCGTGTCTGGCAGTCAGTTCCAGATCGGCGCCAGTCAGCTCGAGGGCACCGGGTTCTCCCAGTACGCGGGCGTCGCGACCGATTCCGAAGGCGGCGAGCACACCGTCGCCATCGCGAACATCAAGAGCGCGACGCTGTCGGATCTGTGCCAGTCGGTGATCACCGAGACTCCCCTCGGTACGGTCGGTGTGCTGATCAAGGCCGGTGGCGGCGGCAATCCCGCGTCTGCCTCCGATCTGCAGATCGGCATGACGGGTCTCAAGGGCGACGCCACCTTCGGCAACATCCGCATCGGTGTGGATGCCTCGACGGTGAACACCGATGCCAAGGGCTCGGCGGGCGACTTCGCCCAGGACTCAGACACAGTGTCGATCAGCAATCTGCAGCAGACGGCATGGAGCACACAGGCTTCGGTGTTCACCTTGACCGGCATGACGCTTGAGTTGACGGACGGATCCGAGGCATGCTTCTGAGCGTGAAGCGACAGGACGAGACCCGCGGCAACGAGCCCGAGCGCACACGCAAGAGTGCGGCCGCGCGGCCGAAGAGCCGACGCTTCCGGGTGTGGCGGCAGGAGCGTCCGTTCGTGGGCGGTGTTCTGATCGCGATCGCCGGCGTCGAGATGTTCTTCTCCGGGCAGCTCGACATCGGGCACCTGCACGTGCAGCTGGGCATCGAGGGGCTGCAGGCCACGGTGATCCCCGTGATGCTGGTGCTTCTCGGAGTTCTGGCCATCGTGATGCCGGCGCACCACATCTTCTACGGAGTGATCGCGCTCGCGGTCGGGATCTATGCGATCATCGGCGTCAATCTGGGTGGCTTCCTGATCGGCACGATCCTCGCGTGCATCGGCGGAGTGCTCGTGGTGGCGTGGATGACGCCGGATGCGCGAGCGCGAGCGAAGGAAAGGGCTCAGCGACTGAGCGAGGACGACGTGCAGAATGCGGAATCCGCATCGGGGGAGAGCGCGTGATCTCTCGCCGACTGCGAGTGGTCGGAATGCTCGCCGCTCTCGCGGTCGCCGCGCCGCTCGTCGCGGGTGCTGCGCCCTCGCCGCGTCACACGGGGTTCTGCGACTCATTCATGTCGTTCCTGTGTCCGAAGCCGACCCCGACAGAGCCGGCAGCGCCTGTCGATCCGACGGCGCCGGTCGATCCGGCCGTCCCCGATCCGTCGGCACCGGATCCGGTCGATCCGGATGCCGTGCTCCCGGAGGATCCCGCGACGCCGCCCGCATCGACCGAGCCGGTGCCTGCGCCAGTCGATGACGCGGCTCCGATCTTCACCGGCACGCCGGCGGCCATGCGCGCAGGCGGGCTGTCCTTCACCGGGCTGAAGGGGATCAGCATCGTCAGCGTCCCCACAGTGGACGGCGGATCCGTGCGCGCGCTCAAGATCAGTGCGGACTCCATCACCATCACCGGCTTCTCGCTGACCGTTCGCCCACCGGACCACGACGGGCTCGTCACGAACGCCGACACCATGGAGCTCGCAGGCGACGTGTCCGTGTATCTCGGCTCGGTGTCGGCGTCTTCGATGGGCGGAGCACCGCTGACGATCGGAACGGACACGCCGCCGCCGCTGGATGACGTGGCTCCCGGTCTGCTGGACGTGACGATGGGTCTCGTCGGCAGCACAGCGGACTCGATCCACTACACGAACACCGACCAGCGGATCGTCGCGGCCGAATAGCACCGGCGGCCGCTGCCCGTGGCGGATGTCGGCGGCATCCGCCACACTGTCGGCATGAGCATCGAGGTGCGGCCGGCGACGGTCTTCGACGACGTCGCGACGATCGTCGGCCCGAAGAAACCGACATCGAACGTGTGCTTCTGCCTGAGCTACCGACTGGGCTCGAAGGAGAACAACGAGCTGAAGGGGCCGGAGCGCGCGAATCGCGTGAAGGAGCTCTGCCGACAGGACCCAGCCCCAGGCGTCATCGCCTATCTCGATGACGAGCCTGTCGGATGGGCGGCGGTGCATCCGCGTCGCGACACGAGTTTCGCGACGAACAGACGGATCCCGCATGTCGACGATCTCGACGTCTGGTCCCTGTGGTGCGTCCGGGTACGACCGGGGTACCGCAAGCAGGGGATCATGCACGCCCTTGTGGACGGTGCCGTCTCCTACGCCAGAGAGCGCGGTGCCCCGGCCGTCGAGGCGTATCCCGTCGACAACGGGGGTGAGAAGGTCGACCTGACGATGGCGTACGTAGGGACGAAGGCGCTGTTCGAGAAGGCGGGCTTCGTCCAGGCATCCGAGACGTCATCCGTTCTGAACGGATTCCCGCGCGTTCTGATGCGGCTCGCCCTGACGTGATCGATGGTGCAGCGGGAGCGGAGAACGCCATATCAAAATGCCGACGTCGGCGCCCCGACGTAGACTCGAACACGTGGCATCCGACTCCTTCGTACACCTGCACGTGCACAGCGAGTACTCGATGCTGGATGGTGCTGCCAAGATCAACTCGATGACGCAGGCGGCTGCCGATTACGGTATGCCGGCCATCGCCGTCACCGATCACGGCAACACCTTCGCGGCCTTCGAGTTCTACAACGCGGCCAACAACGCTGGCGTGAAACCGATCATCGGCCTCGAGGCCTACGTCACCCCTGGAACGCACCGCAGCGACAAGTCGCGCGTGGCGTGGGGGTCTCCGGATCAGAAGCGCGACGACGTCTCAGGCTCCGGTGCGTACACCCACATGACCATGTGGAGCCAGAGCACCGAGGGCATGCACAACCTCTTCCGACTGAGCTCGCTGTCCAGCCTCGAAGGCCAGTACTTCAAGCCCCGCATGGACCGCGAGCTGCTGCAGACGTACGGCAGGGGGCTCATCGCCACGACGGGGTGCCCGTCCGGCGAGATCCAGACACGCCTGCGCCTCGGACAGTACGATGCCGCGCGCGCGGCCGCAGCCGAGTTCCAGGACATCTTCGGCAAGGAGAACTACTTCGCCGAGATCATGGATCATGGCCTCTCGATCGAGCGCCGGATCATGACCGACCTGCTGCGGCTGGCCAAAGATCTCGGCATCCCCCTGGTCGGAACGAACGACTCGCACTACACGCACCAGCACGAGGCCGATGCCCACGCTGCACTGCTGTGCGTGCAGTCCGGGTCGACCATGGACGACCCCAACCGTTTCAAGTTCGACGGCGACGGGTACTACATCAAGACCGCGCAGGAGATGCGCCAGCTCTTCCGCGACAACCCTGAGGCGTGCGACAACACCCTGCTGATCGCCGAGCGCTGCCAGGTCGACTTCAACACGTCCGCCAACTACATGCCGCGCTTCCCCGTCCCGGACGGCGAGACCGAGGACAGCTGGCTCATCAAAGAGGTCGAGGCGGGGCTGCACTACCGCTACCCGTCCGGCATCCCCGACAATGTGCGCAAGCGCGCCGAGTACGAGACCGGCATCATCCTGCAGATGGGTTTCCCCGGCTACTTCCTCGTGGTCGCCGACTTCATCAACTGGGCCAAGGACAACGGCATCCGCGTCGGACCAGGCCGTGGTTCCGGTGCCGGATCCATGGTCGCCTACGCGATGAAGATCACCGACCTCGATCCGATCGAGCACGGCCTCATCTTCGAGCGGTTCCTCAACCCAGACCGCGTCTCGATGCCCGACTTCGACGTCGACTTCGATGATCGTCGTCGCGGCGAGGTCATCGACTACGTCACCGAGAAGTACGGCTCGGAGCGCGTCGCGCAGATCGTCACGTACGGCACGATCAAGTCCAAGCAGGCGTTGAAGGATGCCGGGCGCGTGCTCGGTTTCCCGTTCAGCATGGGGGAGCGCCTGACCAAGGCGATGCCGCCGCCCGTGATGGGAAAGGACATGCCGCTGGACGGCATGTTCGACGCGAAGCATCCGCGATTCAAGGAAGCCAGCGAGTTCCGCACTCTGATCGAGACCGACCCGGAGGCGAAGACGGTCTTCGACCGCGCCGTCGGGCTGGAAGGGCTGAAGCGCCAGTGGGGCGTGCACGCCGCAGGCGTGATCATGTCGAGCGAGCCGCTGCTCGACATCGTGCCGATCATGCGCCGTGAGCAGGACGGCCAGATCGTCACGCAGTTCGACTACCCGTCGTGCGAGAGCCTCGGCCTGATCAAGATGGACTTCCTGGGGTTGCGCAACCTCACGATCATCTCGGACGCCCTCGACAACATCCGCACCAACCGTGGCGAGGAGGTCGATCTCGAGCATCTCGAGCTCGACGATCAGGGCGCCTACGATCTGCTCGCCCGCGGAGACTCCCTCGGTGTGTTCCAGCTCGACGGCGGTCCGATGCGCTCACTGATGCGCCTGATGAAGCCCGACAACTTCGGTGACATCTCGGCGCTCATCGCGCTGTACCGTCCGGGTCCCATGGGCGCGAACTCGCACACGAACTACGCGCTGCGCAAGAACGGGCTGCAGCCGATCACCCCGATCCATTCGGAGTTCACTGAGTCACTCGCCGAGATCCTCGAAGAGTCGTACGGCCTCATCATCTACCAGGAGCAGGTGATGGCGATCGCGCAGAAGGTCGCCGGATTCTCCCTCGGACAGGCAGACATCCTCCGCCGCGCGATGGGAAAGAAGAAGAAGTCGGAGCTGGACAAGCAGTTCGAGGGCTTCCAGTCGGGTATGCATGCCAACGGATACTCGGACGGCGCGGTGAACGCGATCTGGGAGATCCTGCTGCCGTTCTCCGACTACGCCTTCAACAAGGCGCACTCCGCCGCGTACGGCGTGGTCTCATACTGGACCGCCTATCTCAAGGCGCACTATCCGGCCGAGTACATGGCGGCGCTGCTCACCAGCGTCGGCGACTCCAAGGACAAGATGGCGATCTACCTCAATGAGTGCCGCCGCATGGGCATCCAGGTGCTGCCGCCCGACGTCCGAGAGTCGATCAACTTCTTCGCGGCCGTCGGCGACGACATCCGGTTCGGCCTCGGCGCCGTCCGCAACGTCGGCAGCAATGTCGTCGACGGCATCGTCCAGGCGCGCGAGAAGGAGAGCTTCGATTCCTTCCACGACTTCCTCAAGAAGGTTCCGCTGCACGTCTCGAACAAGCGGACCGTCGAATCGCTGATCAAGGCGGGCGCGTTCGACTCGATGGGCGACACCCGTCGTGCGCTCATGGAGATCCACGAGGATGCCGTGGAAGCAGCCGTCGGTCAGAAGCGGAACGAGGCGCAGGGCGCCATCGGATTCGATTTCGACAGTCTGTACGATGCGGTGGAAGAGACCGTTCCCGCGAAGGTTCCAGGTCGCCCGGAATGGGTCAAGAAGGACAAGCTCGCCTTCGAACGCGAGATGCTCGGCCTGTACGTGTCCGACCATCCGCTCGCCGGGCTCGAGGTGCCGCTCGCGAAGCACGCCTCGATCTCGATCAGCAACCTGCTCGCGTCGGAAGACCTGCAGGACGGCGACCAGGTCACGGTGGCGGGCCTCGTGACCAGCGTGCAGCATCGTGTGGCGAAGGCCAGCGGCAATCCGTACGGCATGATCACGGTCGAGGACTTCAACGGCGAGGTCACCGTGATGTTCATGGGCAAGACCTACACCGAGTTCCAGCACACTCTGCAGCAGGATGCGATCCTCGCCGTGCGCGGGCGGGTGTCGCGTCGCGATGACGGACTCAACCTGCACGCGCAGTCGGCGTTCTCGCCCGACGTCGGGTCGTTCGACACCGCAGGGCCTCTCGCTCTGGTGCTCGCAGAGCAGCGCGCGACCGAACGGGTGATGAACGACCTCGCCGAGGTGCTGCGTCGCCATAACGGTGAGACCGAGGTGCTGTTGAGGGTGCATCGAGGAACCACGGCGAAGGTGTTCGAAGTGCCGATGCCGGTGAAGGTCTCCGCCGATCTGTTCGGTGACCTGAAGTCGCTTCTCGGCCCCGCCTGCCTGGGCTGAATGGGCAGATCTGCACCATGCGCCGCCCCGATGCAGCAGGTAGTATCGGGACGCGTTGGGCGCACACGATCAGCCCGAGTGCGCCACGTTGAAAGGACCACGCTTCATGAGCACGGAATCCCCCCTTCCCGGCGACCCGGAGCCGTTCAGCGACCCGGAGAGTCTCGCCGACGCGGCGCCGTTGGCAGAAGACGACGGTGTGCTCTACGACGATGAGGTCGCACCGCAACCCGGCATCCTCGGGTTCACATTGCGGGAGCTGCTCATCGTCGGCGTATGGCTCGTCGCGTTCGTGACGTCGTTCTTCCCCGTGTACGCCCATGCCGGCGGCGCTTCGCTGTGGGGACAGGGAATCCAGTGGGTTCTCGCGCTGGGGCTGCCCACCGCGGCCGTCTTCCTGATCGTTCTCCGCCGCTTCTCACCGGACGGCATTCGCAGGGTCGGCTCGCTCGGGATCGACCAGTTCGCGTCCGTCGCTTTCTCGGTCAGCGCTCTCTACTGGGCGACCGTCAACTGGGACCTCGCCGCGGTCTCGGCGGCCACAGACGAGTTCGCGTTGACATGGCTCACGATCGTTCAGTTCGTCGCTGCGCTCGCACTCGTCGTGATCACGGTCTTCGCACCGCTCATCCCCGGACTGCGCGATGACTTCCACGGACGTCTGGTCACGCTCGCGCACCGCAACGCCAACCCGGTCCGCCCCGTGATCGCCCGCCCGCGCCCCGAGAAGCCCGCTCCCGCGCCGCAGGAGTCGCCGGTCACCGATCCCGAACTGTCCGGTGAGCACACGACCGACGAGATCGCGGATCTCGGGCTGGGCGACCGCGTGTCGTCCACGGCGCACGCGTCAAGTCGCGACCTCGGCGCCACGCCGGGGGCCGGAGCCGAGATCGGTCTCGGAACCACCGTCGGCGCCGACGACAGCGACTACCTTCCCGCCTATGCGCGGACGTCGCGACGGCAGTTCAACCCTGACCACGAGCAGGATGCCGTCGCCGCAGACCTTGCGGAAGAATCCGAGTCGACTCGCTCAGAGGTTGCCGAGCCCGCACCGGTCGATGACCGGACGGGTGTCATCGAAGACCTCGACGCGACGGCACCGCGTGAGGTCGCGGCTCCGGCGGCGACCTCGACGGAAGCACCCGTCGAGGAAACAGTCGAGCCCGCATCTTCGCAGCCGTTCTGGGCGCTCGCCCCGACCGAGCGCGACGTCGTGGATGAGCGCGGTGAGCCGCTGTTCCGCGTCGGTCCGACCGCATGGGCGCTGGTGATCGAAGACCGGGGCGGAGCGTTCGTGATCCGACACGACGACGGCCGGATCGGCTACCTGCACGACATCGCAGACATCACGAAGGGCTGAAGTGCGAACGATCGATCTGCGAGGGCAGAAGCTCTCGCCGGCAGCCATGCTCGCGGCTGTGCCCAGGGCCGCCCAGGCCAGAGCCGAAGCGCTCGAGACCGCGGCGCGGATCGTCGACGACGTCCGCGGACGCGGTGAGGATGCTCTGCGGGAACAGGCCGAGCGGTTCGACAGGGTCACCGACCACGCGATCCGCGTCCCGGCCGAGCACATCGCCGAGGCGCTCGCTTCCGTCGATCCCGTCGTGCGCGCGGCGTTGGAGGAAGCGATCCTCCGTGTGCGCCAGGGCTCCGCGGCGCAGGTGCCAGCTTCTCGGACCACGGCCATCGGCCCCGGCGCGCAGATCGTCCAGCGCTGGCAGCCTGTCACCAGGGCGGGCGTCTACATTCCGGGCGGCAAGGCCCCGCTCGCATCGAGCGTCGTCATGAACGTCGTCCCCGCCCAGGTCGCGGGTGTCACGAGCATCGCACTCGCATCCCCGCCGCAGCCCGACGGGCGGGTGCACCCGACGATCCTCGCCGCCGCCGGCCTCCTCGGCATCTCAGAGGTGTATGCGATCGGCGGAGCCGGGGCGATCGGCGCCCTCGCCTGGGGAGTGGCCGCGATCGGCCTCGACCCCGTCGACGTCGTCTCAGGACCAGGTAACAACTATGTCGCCTCGGCGAAGCGCGCCGTCGCCGGCGTCGTCGGCACGGACTCGGAGGCAGGCGCGACCGAGATACTGATCGTCGCAGACGCCGTGGCCGATGCACGCCTGATCGCCGCAGACCTCGTGAGTCAGGCCGAGCACGACGAGCAGGCCTCTGCCGTTCTCGTGACCGATGACCCGGCGCTGGCGGAGCGCGTCGCCGCCGAGGTCGAGCAGATCGCCGCAGGCACGAAACACAGCGAGCGCGTCGGCGTCTCACTCGCCGGACCGCAGTCGGCGATCGTCCTGGTCGATGACCGCGCGATGGCGACGTCCTTCAGCAACGCGTACGCCCCCGAGCACCTCGAACTGCACCTGTCAGATGCCGAGGCCGCGGCATCCGCCTTCACCAGCGCCGGTGCCGTCTTCGTCGGCGATCAGACGCCGGTGAGTCTTGGCGACTACATGGCCGGCAGCAACCACGTACTGCCCACGGGCGGTCAGGCGCGCTATGCGCCGGGGCTCGGCGCGTACACGTTCCTGCGTCCGCAGCAGGTGATCTCGTACGACCACGCCGCCCTCGCCGCAGTGCGCGCGGGCGTCGTCGCGCTCGCGAATGCCGAGGTGCTGCCCGCTCACGGCGAGGCGATCGAGGCACGCTTCCAGGGAGCGGCCGGGGGAGCGACTACGCTGTAACACCATGCACTGCCCCTTCTGCCGTCATCCGGATTCCCGTGTCATCGACTCCCGAACGAGCGACGACGGGCTCTCGATCCGCAGGCGTCGCCAGTGTCCGGAGTGCGGGGGACGATTCACCACCACCGAGACGGCCAGCCTCAACGTGATCAAGCGCTCAGGGGTCATGGAGCCGTTCAGCCGGGAGAAGGTCATTTCCGGTGTGCGCAAGGCCTGTCAGGGGCGGCCGGTGACCGAAGCCGACTTCGCGATCCTCGCGCAGCGTGTGGAGGAGGCGGTGCGCCAGACCGGCGTCTCGCAGCTCGACGCCAACGAGATCGGCCTCGCCATCCTCGGTCCCCTCCGCGATCTGGACGAGGTGGCATACCTGCGCTTCGCGAGCGTCTATCAGGCGTTCGATTCGCTGGAGGACTTCGAGAGCGCGATCAGCGACCTCCGCGCCGAGCACGCGCCGTCCGAACCGGAGTCCGTCGACCGGTAATCTGGCAGGGATGTATCCGCTGCTCTTCCGCGTCGTCCTGTCGCGCTTCGACCCCGAGTTCGCCCACCACGCCGCCATGGCGGTGATCCGCGTGCTCGGTGTTCCGCCGTTCTCGTGGATCACGCGCGCGATCGCATCGCCAGACCCGCAGCTGCAGGTTCAGGCGCTCGGCCTCACCTTCGACTCGCCGTTCGGCGTCGCCGCCGGGTTCGACAAGAATGCCGTCGGTGTGCGCGGGCTGGCCGCCCTCGGATTCGGTCACGTCGAGATCGGGACGATCACGGCCATCGCGCAGGACGGCAACCCCCGGCCGCGCCTGTTCCGTCTGGTGCCCGATCGCGCCGTGATCAACCGGATGGGCTTCAACAACGCCGGAGCGGATGCTGCGTCACGCCGCCTTGAGAAGCTCCGTCGGCGCCGCCCGAAGACCGTCATCGGCGTGAACATCGGCAAGAGCCGCGTCGTCGACGTCGCGGACGCGACCTCCGACTACGTCGCCAGCACGAAGCGACTCGCATCGTTCGCCGATTACCTGGCCGTCAACGTGTCCTCCCCGAACACGCCGGGGCTGCGCGGGCTCCAGGCGGTCGAGACGCTCGCACCGCTGCTGCGCGCGGTCAAGGCGGCCGCCGGTGCGACACCCCTGCTGGTGAAGATCGCGCCGGATCTGCCAGACGACGAGATCTCGGCGATCGCGCAGCTCGCCGTCGCCGAGGGGCTCGACGGCATCATCGCGCATAACACCACGATCAGCCGCGAGGGCCTCAAGACGGATGCTGCGATCGTCGAGGCGGCCGGTGCGGGCGGGCTCTCTGGCGCACCGCTGCGCGCACGGTCGATGGAGGTGCTGCACGTGGTTCGCGCGGCCGTTCCGAGCGATTTCTGTGTGATCTCGGTCGGCGGAGTGGAGACGGCGACAGACGTGCAGGAGCGACTGGATGCCGGCGCGACGCTCGTGCAGGGCTACACGGCGTTCCTCTACCGAGGACCGCTCTGGGCGCGTCAGATCAGCAGGGGCCTCAGGCGGGGTACTGGCCGCGCTTGACCTGCGGCTTGGGAAGGCGCATGAAACGCATCTGCAGCGCGCGCATCGCGGCGTACCAGCCGAGACCCTTCTCCATGCGGTCCTTGCCGAACTTCGCGGCGACCTTGCGCTTGACGCGGATGCCGAGCAGCACCATGTCGATCACGGCGATGACGATGAACGCCCACAGGCCGATGAACGCGAAGAACGAGAACGTCGGGTCGGGGATGAGCGAGACCAGGATGACGACCACCATCAGTGCCATGACCCATTCGGAGAGGTGCCAGCCGGCGTCGACGTAGTCGCGCACCCAACGGCGCTGCGGGCCCTTGTCGCGCGGCGGGAGGTACTTGTCCTCACCGGCGGCCATGCCGGCCTGCGCACGCTCGCGCTGCTCCCGCATCTGCAGCTTCGCTGCGGCGCGGGCCTCCTTGGTGTCGGCCACCAGCGGTCGTCGACGTGCGGCTTCCTGCTCGGCGCGGCTCGGCGTCGGGCGTCCCTTGCCGGCGACGGGCGTGTCGGCCGCGTCGTCGTTCGTCGGTGGGGTGGAAGTGGCCACGAGGCTCCTCGGATAGAAATCGGTGTTCAGCCTTAAGATTACTCGCATGACTTCACAGACGCAGAACGTCGACCCCGCGATCGAATCAGCAGTCACAGAAGCGGTGGCCATCGGTATCCCCTCCGCGCTGTCCGACCTTGGCGACCTCGTCCGGATCCCCGGCATCGCCTGGCCGTCGTTCGATCAGACGCAGCTCGAGCGCAGCGCCGAGCGCGTGGCATCGCTTGCGACCGGCACCGGCGTCTTCGACGAGGTCAGGGTGCTGCGTGCCGCGATCCCCGGCACTGACGAGCACGGTCAGCCCGCCGTGCTCGCGACGCGGGCCGCGCGCAACGGCAAACCGACGATCCTGCTCTACGCACACCACGACGTGCAGCCTCCAGGCGCCGACGAGCTGTGGGAGACGCCGCCATTCGAGCCGACGGTCCGTGACGGGCGGCTGTACGGCCGCGGCGCCGCCGATGACAAGGCCGGCATCATGGCGCACATCGCGTCACTGCGTGCGGTCGCCGAGGTGCTCGGGGACGACCTCGAACTCGGCGTCTCGTTGTTCATCGAGGGTGAGGAGGAATACGGCTCGCGCTCGTTCGCGCAGTTCCTGAGCGACAACGCCGAAGCGCTTCGTGCCGATGCGATCGTGGTCGCCGATTCCGGCAACTGGGACTCCACGACGCCCGGCCTCACCGTGTCGCTGCGCGGGAACGCACGCTTCACCCTGAAGGTGCGCACGCTCGATCACGCCTCGCACTCCGGCATGTTCGGGGGAGCGGTGCCCGACGCCATGATGGCGACGGTCCGTCTGCTCTCCACACTCTGGGACGAAGACGGGGCGGTCGCCGTCGATGGGCTCTCCGAGACCGACACCCCGACGCCCGACTACACCGAGGAAACGCTGCGGGACGAGGCTGGGCTCCTTCCCGGCACCTCGCCGATCGGGCGGGGCACCGTCCTGAGCCGGATCTGGAACAAACCCGCCATCACCGTCATCGGTATCGATGCGACCAGTGTGGCGTCAGCATCCAACACGCTGCTTCCGGAGGTGACCGTCGTCATCAGCGCACGCGTCGCGCCGGGGCAGTCGGGTCAGGACGCGTACGAGGCGCTCGAGGCGCACCTGCGCGCCCACGTGCCCTTCGGCGCCGAGCTGACCTTCTCGGACGTCGATCTCGGCGACGGGTTCCTCGTCGACACCAGCGGGTGGGCGGTGAGCCTCGCGCGTCAGGCGATGGCGGACGGCTACGGCGCCGACCCGGTCGATCTCGGGGTCGGAGGATCCATCCCGTTCATCGCCGACCTCGTGCGGGAGTTCCCTGCGGCGCAGATCCTCGTCACCGGAGTGGAGGATCCGCACGCACGTGCCCACAGCCCCAACGAGTCGCTGCACCTCGACACGTTCCGTCATGCCGTCGCGACCGAGGCGCTGCTGCTGACCCGGATGAACGAGATCACCCGCTGATCACGTTCATGACCTGATCAGCGCCCATCCGGGTGCTCGAAGGTAGAATCAGAACGAACCGCCGCCTGCACGCGCGGCCTGTCACAAGGAGCGACATGAGCGACACCACACTGACCACAGAGACCTCGACCGCACACGGCGTCACGCTGACCGATGCGGCAGCGACCAAGGTGAAGAACCTCCTCGAGCAGGAGGGGCGCGACGACCTGCGTCTGCGTGTCGCCGTGCAGCCCGGCGGATGCTCCGGCCTGATCTACCAGCTCTACTTCGACGAGCGCTACCTCGACGGTGACGAGACCGTTGATTTCGACGGTGTCGAGGTCATCGTCGACAACATGAGCGTCCCGTACCTCGACGGTGCGGCGATCGATTTCAAGGACACGATCTCCGAGCAGGGATTCACCATCGACAACCCGAATGCAGCGGGAAGCTGCGCCTGCGGAGACAGCTTCCACTGAGAGTCGGCCGTGCCCGACCTGCGTGGTTGGCATGAATCAGGTGTGAGGTTGCCCTAGACTTGAACGTGCCTTGTCCGTCATCTTGAAAGGTGCATCGTGCCCTCGAAACGCCGCCTTCGTTGGGCCGCCATTCCTCTGGGAATCGCGGCAGCCGTGGCTCTGGCGGGATGCTCTCCCACCGAACTCCACGGATTCCTCCCGGGCTTCGTAGAAGACGGCACTGCCGCCACGAACCAGACCGACCGGGTCGCAGGACTCTGGGTCAACTCCTGGATCGTCCTTCTCGCGGTCGGCATGATCACCTGGGCACTCATGGGGTGGGCCGCTGTCGCGTACCGCCGCCGCAAGGGCCAGACCGGCCTGCCGGTGCAGATGCGCTACAACATGCCGATCGAGATCTTCTACACGGTGATCCCGCTGATCCTCGTCATGGGCATGTTCTTCTTCACGGTGAAGGACCAGGCCTCGATCGAGACGCAGTGGGGCGACGACGCAGACGTCGAGATCACCGCGATCGGCAAGCAGTGGGCGTTCGACTTCATGTACGCCGGCGAAGACGACGATCTGTCCGATGCCGTCTGGACCATGGGCGTGCAGGCGCAGCCGGACGCCGAAGGCAACATCGACACCGAGAAGCTGCCGACCCTGGTGCTTCCGGTTGACCAGAAGGTGCACATCAGCCTTCAGTCGCGTGACGTCATCCACTCGTTCTGGATCATCGACTTCCTCTACAAGAAGGACATGTACATCGGGAAGGACAACTCCTGGTCCTTCATCCCGACGCGCGTCGGCGAATACGCCGGCAAGTGCGCTGAGCTCTGTGGCGAGTACCACTCGATGATGCTGTTCAACGTCAAGGTCGTCGAGCAGGACGAGTACGACGCATACGTCGAGTCGCTTCGCGAGGAGGGGAACACGGGCGACATCACCGATGCCTACGACCGTCTCAACAACCTCCCCGGCACCACAGGTACGACGTCCGAGACGGACTCTGAAGAAGAGGGAGAGTAACCTCATGACCACTACTGAGGCCCCGAGCCAGCCTGCTGGCGCTCGCCCCACAGCCATTCCGGCACGCCAGGCCGCTCTGATGAGCTCCTCGCGCGTCGAGCAGAAGGGCAACATCGTCGTCAAGTGGATCACGTCCACTGACCACAAGACCATCGGGTACATGTACCTGATCGCCTCGGTGCTCTTCTTCCTCCTCGGCGGAGTGATGGCGCTCGTCATCCGCGCTGAGCTGTTCGCTCCTGGCATGCAGATCGTTCCCACCAAGGAGCAGTACAACCAGCTGTTCACCATGCACGGCACGATCATGCTGCTCATGTTCGCGACGCCGCTGTTCGCCGGGTTCGCGAACGCGGTGCTGCCGCTGCAGCTCGGCGCGCCCGATGTGGCGTTCCCCCGTCTGAACGCGTTCGCGTTCTGGCTCTTCCTCTTCGGCTCGATCATCGCGGTCGCCGGCTTCCTCACCCCGCAGGGTGCGGCCTCGTTCGGCTGGTTCGCCTATCAACCTCTGGCGAGTGCGACGTTCACGCCTGGTGCAGGTGGAAACCTCTGGATGGTGGGGCTCGGCATGTCCGGCTTCGGAACCATCCTCGGAGCCGTGAACTTCATCACCACGATCATCACGATGCGTGCGCCCGGCATGACGATGTGGCGTATGCCGATCTTCAGCTGGAACACGTTGATCACGAGCCTTCTTATCCTGATGGCGTTCCCGGTGCTCGCGGCAGCGATCTTCGCCGCAGCTGCCGACCGCATCCTCGGTGCGCACATCTACGATCCGGCGAACGGCGGTGTGCTCCTCTGGCAGCACCTTTTCTGGTTCTTCGGTCACCCCGAGGTGTACATCATCGCGCTGCCGTTCTTCGGTATCGTCTCTGAGGTCTTCCCGGTGTTCAGCCGTAAACCGATCTTCGGCTACAAGACCCTTGTCTACGCGACGATCGCGATCGCGGCTCTGTCGGTGGCTGTGTGGGCCCACCACATGTACGTCACCGGATCCGTGCTGCTGCCGTTCTTCGCGTTGATGACCATGCTCATCGCCGTGCCGACCGGTGTGAAGATCTTCAACTGGATCGGAACGCTCTGGCGAGGGTCGGTGACCTTCGAGACGCCGATGGTGTTCGCGCTCGGTTTCCTCGTGTCGTTCGTCTTCGGTGGTCTGACCGGCGTGATCCTCGCGGCTCCGCCGCTGGACTTCCACCTCAGCGACTCGTACTTCGTCGTCGCCCACTTCCATTACGTCGTCTTCGGTACCGTCGTGTTCGCGATGTTCGCCGGCTTCTACTTCTGGTGGCCCAAGTGGACAGGGCGCATGCTGAATGAACGCCTCGGCTACGTGCACTTCTGGATGCTGTTCGTCGGCTTCCACATGACGTTCCTCATCCAGCACTGGCTCGGCGTGGACGGCATGGTGCGTCGCTACGCTGACTACTCGGCGGCCGACGGCTGGACCTGGGGCAACCAGGTGTCGACGATCGGCGCGATCATCCTCGGCGCCTCGATGCTGCCGTTCTTCCTGAACGTGTGGATTACGGCACGCAAGGCGCCCAAGGTCATGGTCAACGACCCGTGGGGCTACGGTGGATCGCTCGAGTGGGCGACCAGCTGCCCGCCGCCGCGACACAACTTCACCTCGATTCCGCGCATCCGCAGCGAGCGCCCCGCGTTTGATCTGAACCACCCCGAAGCGGCGGAGCACCCTGTGGCCGCACCGGAGCCCGCAGTCGCCGGTGCGAGCGGAGAGGCCAAGTAAGCCATGCGTTCAAACATCATCCTGTGGTGGATTCTCGCCGGTTTCTTCTCCGTGGTCGCTGCCGTGTACACGGTGTGGCACATCCTGGAGTACCCCGAGCTGGTCGGTGCAGCCAAGGTCGAGTGGGTCGGTTCTGTCGCGCTGCTCTTCGGCGCCTGCATGTCCGCCATGATCGCGGTGTACTTGGCACGCACGCACAAGGCGCAGGGCGGCGAGCTGCCCGAAGACATCCTGACTGCCGACATCGATGACGGAGACCCCGAGCTGGGCGAGTTCAGCCCCTGGTCCTGGTGGCCGATCGTGCTGGCCGCTTCTGCTGCCGTGTTCCTGATCGGAATGGCCGTCGGACACTTCCTGCTGCCGATCGGCGTGGCCATCTTCGCCGTCGCAATCGTCGGCTGGGTGTACGAGTACTACCGCGGTCACTTCGCTCGCTGAGCGCGTGTCGTCCTGAAGGCCCCTGGATCTCGATCCAGGGGCCTTCAGCGTTGCAGGGGCGATCATTCTCTTGCAAGGACGATCATCTGCTGAGCCGGTAGGCGCTCAGCCCCGTCGGAGTGGTGATCAGAGCTGTCTCGTCGCGGTCATGCCCGGCCGCGACGACTTGAGCGACGCCGCGTGGTGTTGTGCCAGGCAGCGCCGTCCGTCGCCACAACTCCTGTCCGTCGTCGGCGTCCCACGCGACGATCTCCACGGCGCCTTCCGAGCCGACCACGTAGGCGAGCACGACGTCTCCCGCGCGAAGCGGGGCGCTGAGCAGTCGCGCTTCGACGCTCCACGGCCTCGACCGGAGTCGTCCAGTCCTCGTGCGGCGCGTAGCCCGTCGATAACTCCATCGCGGCGGCGAGTGTGATGGCCACAGTCAGGCGGACCTGCGCTCGTATGCTCGTTCCCCTTCGCATCGGGACGTCACGGACCGCGACGGCTCGATGGTAGGGGAGTGCAGTCGGGCCGCGTGGGCGACCTATGGATAAGTCAGGCCCGCGTGCGGATTCGGGCGACGCCCGTGAGCGGATCGACCGGGCGCCGATGCACGCCGTCGGCGTCTTCGATCGGGTATCCCTCGCGGACCCAGTACTCGAAACCGCCGATCAGTTCGCGAACGGTGTAGCCGAGCTTCGCGAACTCCAGCGCGCCCTTGGCGCCGGCGTTGCATCCGGGGCTCCAGCAGTAGACGACGACCTCTGTTCCGACCGGAATCTCCACGGGCGCACGAGTCGCGATCTCGCTGTAGTGCATGTGCGCGGCGCCTGCGATGCGCCCCTGCGCCCACGCCTCGTCGGAGCGCACATCGATGACCATGACGCCATCAGCGGCCTTCTGGCGTGCGTACAGGTCGCTCGCGTCCGTCTCGTATGCGAGTTTGGCGGCGAAGTGGTCAGCGCGATCGATCATGCCTCCAGCTTAGAGATCTCGCCGCAGAGGCATCGCGTTGTGTCTGTCGCACAGCATCCGATTCCCGCCATCATCCCTGTACCGGAAGAAGCCGTGCGCCGGAACGAAGAAGGCCCTGACCGCGCTCCGAAGAGCGGCGGGCAGGGCCAGGGGAGCGGCGGTGTTACTCGCCGTCCTCCGACTTCTTCTCTGGCGTCTCGACCTCGCCGTTCGCAGAACCCTTCTTGGGCTTCTTCACCGGTTCGGTGGCGATCACAGAGCTCGGCGTGTTGGCGGTCTCGTCGATGTGCGTCTCGACGGGAGGACTCAGCGGTGCGTCCGGGACGCCGGCACGTTCGTGAGCGCCCTGGATCTCCGCAGCCTCAGTCTCGTCCATGTGAGTCGTGACGTGATGCTGGTGCGCATCAGCGGCCGCGACCTCGGCGTGTGTGAGCGGCGCGAGACGGTCCTCGAAGAACCAGCGCGAGATGGAGGAGCGCAGGTTCTCGGTCCACGGGATGCGGCCCTTGTCGTTCGGGCGCACCACCAGAGGCTCGTAGCCGTCGACGTCGATGAGCTTCCAGCGGTCGTAGGTGTCGACGGGCTGGTGCACCTCGATGTACTCGCCGCCGGGAAGGCGGACGATGCGACCGGACTCGTAGCCGTGCAGCACGATCTCGCGGTCCTTCTTCTGAAGCGCGATGCAGATGCGCTTGGTGATGAAGTAACCGAGGATCGGGCCGAGGAACAGCAGCGCCTGAAGCGTGTGGATCACGCCCTCCATCGTGAGCATGAAGTGCGTCGCGATGAGGTCGGAGGATGCTGCCGCCCACAGGACCGCGTAGAAGATGACGCCGGCGGCGCCGATCGCGGTGCGCGTGGCGGCGTTGCGGGGACGCTGCGCGATGTGGTGCTCACGCTTGTCTCCGGTGATCCACGCCTCGAGGAAGGGATAGATCGCGACGGCGACGATGAACAGGCCGAGGACGAGCACGGGAACGATGATTCCGAACGACCAGGTGCGGTCGAGGAAAACGAGGTCCCAGTTCGATGGCGCGAGCCGCAGCGCGCCGTCCGCGAATCCGATGTACCAGTCCGGCTGGGTACCGGCCGAAACCGGGGACGGGTCGTATGGTCCGTACGCCCAGATCGGGTTGATCTGGAAGAACGTCGCTATCAGCACGATCGAGCCGAAGACGATGAACAGGTAGCCGCCCATCTTCGACATGTACACCGGCATCATCGGGTAGCCGACGACGTTGTCGTTCGTGCGACCGGGGCCGGCGAACTGGGTGTGCTTGTTGATCACCATCAGCATCAGGTGCACGACGATGAGGGCGATGACCAGCATCGGAAGCAGCAGGATGTGCAGCGAGTACAGGCGACCGACGATGTCGGTACCGGGGAACTCTCCACCGAAGATCAGGAACGAAGTCCACGTGCCGATCAGGGGGAGTCCCTTGACCATGCCGTCGATGATGCGCAGGCCGTTGCCCGAGAGCAGGTCGTCAGGCAGCGAGTAGCCGGTGAAGCCCTCGGCCAGCGCCAGGATGAACAGCACGAAGCCGATGACCCAGTTCAGCTCACGCGGCTTGCGGAACGCGCCGGTGAAGAAGATGCGCAGCATGTGGATGCCGATGCCGGCGACGAACACGAGAGCTGCCCAGTGGTGGATCTGGCGGACCAGCAGACCACCGCGCAGGTCGAACGAGATGTGCAGCGTCGATTCGAGTGCCGCGGACATCTCGATGCCGCGCATGGGGGCGTAGGCGCCGGTGTAGTGCGTCTCGACCATCGACGCCTGGAAGAAGAACGTCAGGAACGAGCCGGAGATGAAGACGACGACGAAGCTCCACAGCGCGATCTCGCCGAGCATGAACGACCAGTGGTCGGGGAAGATCTTGCGACCGAGCTCCTTGACGAAGCCCGAGAGGCTGGTGCGCTCGTCGATGTAGTTCGCCGCTCCACCGACGAATCGGCCGCCGAGGGGCGCCTTGGTGTCCTTGTCCTCTTTGGACAGCGTTGCGGTACTCAATGGCGCTCCCAGAAGCTCGGGCCGACAGGCTCGGTGAAATCGCTGCGTGCGACGAGGTAGCCCTCATCGTCGACGGTGATCGGCAGCTGAGGCAGTGGACGGGCGGCCGGGCCGAAGATGACCTTCGCGTGGTCGGTCACGTCGAACTGCGACTGGTGGCACGGGCACAGCAGGTGGTGCGTCTGCTGCTCGTACAGGGCGACGGGGCAGCCGACGTGCGTGCAGACCTTGGAGTACGCGACGATGCCGTCGTACGACCAGTCCTTGCGGTCTTCCGCTTCGATGAGCTGCTCGGGGCGGAGGCGCATCATCAGCACGATCGCCTTGGCCTTCTCCTCGAGGTAGCCGTCGTGGTGGCTCAGCTCCGCGAGATCCTCAGGGATCACATGGAAGGCGGAGCCGAGGGTGACGTCTGCCGCGCGGATCGGCGTGCCGTCAGGGTCGCGCACGAGACGCTGTCCCTCTGCCCACATGGTCTGCTTCAGCAGCACGACGGGGTCACCGGCTGTGGGGTCCTCAGGAGTGCTGTGCGGTGCAAGACCGCGGAAGAGCGCCACACCGGGAATGATCGATGCGATGACCGCTGCGAACAGCGAGTTGCGGATCATCGTGCGTCGGCCGAAGCCGGACTCCTCGTTCGCGTCTGCGAACGCCTGGACTGCCGCTTCGCGCGTCGAGTCCTTGCCCCGGGTGGGGTGACGGTGCTCGATGAACTCCTTGTCGGACATCAGGGCCTTGGACCAGTGGATGGCGCCGATGCCGAGCGACAGCAGCGCCAGAGCGATGCCGAGACCGATGAAGAGGTTGTTGTAGCGGATCGCTCCCAGGGAGCCGTCTTCGATCGGGAACAGCATGTACGCCGCGACAGCCCAGATGCTGCCGGCCAGCGACAGGTAGAACAGCGTGTAGACCGTGCGGACCGCGCGCTTCTCAGCCTTGGGGTCCTTGTCGGTCATCCGCTCACGGTGTGGCGGCAGCCCCGGGTTCTGCACGGGATCGCTGACTGCGACACCCAGCCCCGGAGAGGGCTGGTAGGCCCGCTCAAGGGCCTTCGAGTCGTCGTCGTTTGCCATGGTGCTCCTCGTACGTTCCTCTTCGATGAATAAGCGTCAGTTGGACTTCGCCGTGATCCACACGGTGATGGCGACGAGGCCACCGATTCCGAAGATCCAGACGAACAGTCCCTCGGAGACGGGCCCGAGGTTGCCGAGCGAGAATCCGCCGACCGAAACCGACTCCTGCTGGAAGAGCAGTGCGGAGATGATGTCACGCTTGTCGTCGTCGGAGAGGTTCATGTCTCCGAACACCGGCATGTTCTGCGGGCCGGTGACCATCGCCGCGTAGATGTGCAGCGCGCTGGTCGAGGTCAGGGCCGGGGCGTACTTGCCCTCGGTGAGCGCACCGCCGGCGGCCGACACGTTGTGGCACATCGCGCAGTTGACCCTGAACAGTTCGGCTCCGTGTGCGACATCGCCTTCACCGTCGAGGATCTCGTCGGAGGGGAACGTCGGGCCGGGCGCCTCGGACTGCACGTATGCGGCCATGGCGTCGATCTGCGGCTGCGTGAACTGGGGGCTCTTCTGCGGAGCCTGCGGTCCCTGCGCCTGCAGGGGCATGCGTCCGGTCGCCAGCTGGAACTCGACGGACAGCTCGCCGACGCCGTAGAGGCTGGGGCCGGTGTCGGTGCCCTGCAAGTCGAGACCGTGGCAGGTGGCGCAGTTCGACTGGAACAGCTTCTCGCCGTCTTCGACGCTCAGGGTGGTGCTCGCGCTCGTCTGGGTGTCAGTGGCGGCGATCGCCGCCGACGCTCCGGCGTAGATGCCTCCTGTGATGAGGAGTCCTGCACCGATCAGAGCCGCGGCCGCCAGTGGGCTGCGGCGTCCGTTCGAGCGACGCTTCTTCTCTCGTGCCATTTCGCAGGTCAGCTCCGCTCTTATTTCAGGAAGTAGATGACGAAGAACAGCACGATCCAGACGACGTCGACGAAGTGCCAGTAATAGGACACGACGATCGAGGAGGTCGCCTCTTTGTGCGTGAAGTTCTTCACTGCGAACGCGCGGCCCATGATGAGCAGGAACGCGATGAGTCCGCCGGTGACGTGGAGAGCGTGGAAGCCCGTCGTCAGGTAGAAGGCCGAGGCGTACGAATCTGCCTGGATCGGCATGCCCTCGGTGACGAGCTGCGCGTACTCCCAGACCTGGCCGGAGACGAAGATCGCGCCGAGCGCGAACGTCAGCCAGAACCACTCGATCATTCCCCAGCCGAAGAGGCGGCGGCGACCGGCAAGGTTGAGCTGGCCCTTCGCGAGCCGATAGGGCTGCAGGTCCTCAGCCGCGAACACGCCCATCTGGCAGGTGACGGAGGAGAGCACGAGGATCGCCGTGTTGATGCCGGCGAAGGTCACGTTGAGCAGTTCCGTACGGTCTGCCCAGAGTTCGGGAGACGTGCTGCGGAGGGTGAAGTAGATCGCGAACAGTCCCGCGAAGAACATCACCTCGCTGCCGAGCCACACGATGGTGCCGACAGCTACCGAATTCGGGCGCTTGATCGTTCTTGCCGCCGGGGCATAGGTCGCTGAGGTGGTCACCCCTCCATTATGGCCGATCCGCGAGCGCGATTCTTGCATCCACGGCACCCGATTCGCTGTTCTCTGACTTAGGGAACCCTAAGAAGACACTGCGAATCCTCGGTGAATTCAAGGGAAATCAAGGATGCACGCCTGCGCACTCTGCGCAAGTAATTTATTCGCGCCGATAGGATCACAGACATGCCTGATTCCCTGACATGGCCCGATGTGCTCACGACTCTCCTGGAGCGACGCGATCTCAGCGTCTGGGAGTCGACCTGGGCCATGCGTCAGGTCATGCAAGGCAAGGTCTCCGATGCCAAGCTCGCCGGTTTTCTGATCGCGTTGCGCGCCAAAGGCGAGACGATCGACGAGATCGTCGGGTTCCGTGACGCCATCCTCGAGGCGGCAGTCCCATTGCCCGTCTCGTCCAACGTGCTCGACATCGTCGGCACTGGCGGTGACCGCGTCGGCACGGTGAACGTCTCGACGACGGCGGCGATCATCATCGGAGCGACCGGCATCCCTGTCGTCAAGCACGGCAACCGCGCTGCCAGTTCGGCATCCGGTTCGTCCGACGTGCTGGGCGCGCTCGGCCTGCAGCTCTCGCTCGCCCCTGACCAGGTCGCGGCGGTGCTGGACCGCACCGGCATCACGTTCGCGTGGGCGGCAGCGTTCCATCCCGGCTTCAAGCATGCAGGGGGCGCGCGTGGTGAACTCGGGGTTCCGACGGTGTTCAACATGCTCGGCCCGCTCTGCAACCCTGCGCGAGCGGAGGCGAACGCCGTGGGTGTGGCGCAGCTCGAGCGCGTACCCCTCATCACCGGCGTGTTCCGCACCCGCGGTGCGACGGCGCTCGTGTTCCGCGGCGACGACGGCCTCGACGAGCTGACGACCACCGGCCACAGCCGTATCTGGGAGGTCACTCTCGGTGACATCCACGAGCACGACCTCGACCCTCGCGATCTCGGCATCCCCACAGCGGATCTCGCCGACCTCATCGGCGGATCTCCCGAGCACAATGCGGGAGTGCTGCGCGACACGCTGGCGGGCACCAAGGGTCCCGTGCGTGACATCGTCCTGCTGAACGCCGCGGCCGGAATCGTCGCGTTCGAGCTCTCTCAGGATTCGACGCAGGTGCAGCGCCCGATCCTCGACCGTCTTCGCGAGGGCTACGCGCGAGCGGAAGCAGCGGTCGATGACGGCAGCGCTGCGGCCAAGCTGGAGGCATGGGTGGGCGCGACGCGCGAGCTCGCCTCTGCCTGAACGATCATGGATCCTGTTGCCGCGCTGCTGGAGATCGCGACCCTTCTCGAGCGGGAACGTGCGTCACGGTACCGGGCGAAGGCGTTCCGGCAGGCTGCGTCGACCGTGCAGGACCTGCCGGACGATGTGCTGAACGATCCGACTCGCCTTCGCGCCACGAAGGGCATCGGCGAGTCGACCTTCGCGGTGATCCGTCAGGCTCAGGCCGGAGAGACACCGGAGTATCTCGTGGAGTTGCGCGGCGAGGTCGAGCCGGAACGCGCGTCCGTGCTCCGCGGAAAGCTGCGAGGCGACCTCCACGCGCACACGGACTGGTCAGACGGAACGACCTCCATCGGCACGATGGCCGCGGCGGCACGCGCTCTCGGGCACGACTACCTTGCGATCACCGACCATTCTCCTCGGCTCCGCGTCGCTCGAGGGCTGTCCGCCGAACGGCTGCGTGAGCAGATGCCGCTCGTGCGCGGCGAATCGACAGACGGCTTCACGATGTTCGCCGGGATCGAGGTCGACATCCTCGAAGACGGCGCGCTCGATCAGGAAGCCGAGCTGTTGAGTGCGCTCGACATCGTGGTGGCATCCGTGCATTCCAAATTGCGCATGGAACCGCGACCGATGACCGCCCGCATGATCGCCGCGGTGAGGAGTCCTCATGTCAACGTGCTCGGGCACTGCACCGGGCGACTCGTGCAGGGTGAGCGCGGCACGCGGCCGCCCTCGCAGTTCGATGCGCGTGCCGTGTTCGACGCGTGCGCTGAGAACGGAGTCGCCGTCGAGATCAATGCCCGACCCGAGCGGCAGGACCCGCCGGACGAGCTGATCGCGATAGCGCTGGATGCCGGCTGCCTGTTCTCGCTCGACTCGGATGCGCATGCGCCGGGGCAGCTGTCGCTACTCGATTACGGCGCGGAGCGGGCCGAGAAGGCCGGAGTGCCGGGCGAGCGGATCGTGACCACATGGGGACTTGAACGTCTGAGGGCGTGGGCGGAGTGAGTCGCCGATCTATCCCGTGGCTTGTCGTCGCGGGGGTGCTCGTCGCGGCGCTCAGCCTGCGGGCGCCCATCATCGCGGTCACGCCGGTGCTGCCGGACATCGTCCGCGACCTCGGCATCGGCGCGGCATTCGCCGGCCTGCTGACGACGGCACCCGTCATCATGTTCGCGGCGATCACGCCCATCGCTGCGCTTCTGATCCGACGGGCCGGTGCCGAGCTCGCGCTGCTGTTGTCGCTGAGCGGTGTGCTGCTCGGCACGTTCGTGCGCGCGGTGCCCGGCTACGGCGCGATGCTCACCGGAATGTTCATCATCGGCGCGGCGATCACGATCGGGAACGTCGTCGTTCCGGTGATCATCCGGCGCGAACTTCCGCCCGAACGCACCGCGGTCGCAACCGCTGCGTACTCGGCGACGCTGAACGTCGGCTCGCTCGTCACCGCCTTGGGGACCGTGCCGCTCGCCGAACTCACGGGGTGGCCGCTCGCTCTGCTGCTGTGGAGCACTGTGACGGTCGTGGGTCTCGTGCTGTGGGTGTTCCACATCATCCGCTCGCGATCGTGGCGCACTGCCGAGCGCGCATCGGGGGAGACGGGGCCGCAGCAGCGGACCGACACCGGTGAGACGATCACGGGTCCGTTGCCCGTCATCGTCGACAATCGTGTCGCAGCGATCGTGCGTCGCCCGATCGTCTGGATGCTGTTCGCCGCGTTCGGCATGCAGTCGGCGATCTACTACGGCATGTCGACTTGGCTGCCGACGATGCTGATCGACACCACAGGTGCGGATGCCGCGACCGCAGGCGCGCTGGCCTCGCTGTTCCAGGGCGTGGCGATCATCGGGGCGTTACTCGCTCCGGTGCTGCTGAGATACCTCGGAGCCGTGCCGGCCGGCGTGCTGATGGGAGCATGCTTCGCCGTCATGGTGCTCGGGATGCTGTTCGCGCCCTGGCTCGCCGCCGTGTGGGCCTCGTTCGGTGCGATCGCGCACTCGAGTGGGTTCGTGCTGATCTTCACAGCGCTGGTTCGAGTGTCGCGCTCGGACGCCGAGGCTGCGACGATGTCCGCGCTCGTGCAGGGCGGTGGATACCTGCTCGCTGCGCTCGGCGCTCCACTCCTGGGCGCGCTGAATGAGATCAGCGGAGGGTGGCAGGTGCCGATGTTCGTGGTGATCGGTGCGACGGCTGTCTATTCGACGGCACTCGTGTCAGCGATGTTCGTCGCTCTGCGTCGCCGGTGACGGCTCAGTCGTGTTCAGCGGCCGAGGGACGCGATCGCCCGATCCATCGACGAGCCGAGATTCCACTTCTGCGCGAGCGCGACGGCGACGTCGGCCTCTGATGGATCGAGCGCACGCACCGGGTCTGTCGGCGGTGCGATGTCGAGAGAGCGCGCGACCTCGACAACGGTCGGCGCGACGTCGAGGTAGAGGGATGCCGCGAGGATCTTCGCGCGCAGACCGGCGCTCATGCCCTCGCCTGCCTCGGCGGCGGAGCGGATGCCGGCGAGGTCGCCGTGCGTCTGCAGGAGAGTGGCTGCGGTCTTCTCGCCGACGCCCGGCACCCCGGGAAGTCCGTCGGAGGCGTCGCCGCGCATGGTCGCGAAGTCGGCATACTGCGACGGGAGCACGCTGTACTTGGCGACGACGCTCGTCTCGGTGAGAGTGTCGAGATTGCTCATTCCTCGGGCGGTGTAGATGACACGGATGCCGCGCTCGTCGTCGATGAGCTGGAACAGGTCGCGGTCGCCTGTGACGATGTCGACGGGCATCGACGCGAGGGTGGCGAGGGTGCCGATCACATCGTCGGCCTCGTGCGCTGCGACACCGATGATCGGGATGCCGAGTGCCGTCAGCGATTCGCGGATCAGCGGGATCTGCGCCTCGAGCGGATCGGGCACCTCTTCGACGTCGGGACCGGCGGGCACGATCTCGACGACACGATGGGCCTTGTAGCTGGGGATGAGGTCGACGCGCCACTGCGGACGCCAGTCGTCATCCCAGCAGGCGACGATGTGAGTCGGTTCGTACAGGGTGACGAGCTTGGCGACGATGTCGAGCAGACCGCGCACCGCGTTGACCGGGGAGCCGTCGGGAGCCTTCACCTTGTCGGGTACGCCGTAGAACGCCCTGAAATAGAGGGAAGCGGTGTCCAGCAGCATCAGCCTGTCGCTCATGGATTCAGCATGGCACAGGGCACAGACGACGTCGGTTCTCCGATGGCGCCGGTGTCAGCAGCCGGGGGAGTCCGGTGCCTGCTGGCAGGTGTGCGCGACCAGCGCGGTGTGCGCCTCGAAGATGCGGATCTGCTGCGGCGGCCCGGCAGAGGTGACCTCGCCGGAGATGGGGAACCAGCCGATGCCGAAGTCGACTTCTGCCGTGTAGCGCAGATCGACCTGTGCGGAGTAGGTGCCGCGCTCGGTGTAGGTGTGGCTCGTCGGAGTGGGGGTGAACTGGGCTTGGCCGAGGTCGGCCCATGACCGACCGCCTGAGGTGGTGGTCGCGGTCGTGCCGTCACCGAAACTGAAGTCGTAACCGGACGGAGTGAAGCGCACGGCGACCGGGAAGCCGAAGAGCGAGTCGTTCACGGTATGGACAGATGCCGTCGCCACGAAGTTCGTCGGCAGGCCGACGACGCCGACGTTGTCAGGTTCTCCGGTGATGGCGGAGCCAGCCGGGGCGAATCGGGCGACATCATTGATCGTGATGGCCGGGATCGCCGGTTCAGCGGCTTCCTCCGGCGTCTCTTCTTCGGCCTCTTCAGTCGCCCGGAAGCAGTGGATATACGAATCCCAGTTGTGCAGGCACTGCGCGAAGTCGAAGTCCGGCGGTGGCGTCCAATCTGCGGGCGGCGTCCAGTCCCCGTCGGTGTCGGAATCCCAGTCGCCGATCGGGGAGGTGCCGGGCTCGCCAGGATTGTTGTGACTTCCGTCGATGATGATCTCGTTGCCGTCGTTTCGTACGCCACACCCGCCAATTACTAGGTCCGTGTCGCTGCAACTCGTGCCTGAGCTAGCGGAACTGGTAACCGTAGGGGCCAAAAGCAGCCCGGCAAAGAGGATGGCGGTCAGCATGTCTCACCTGGAGCAACCTCATACTCGCTAATCAAGAGGTGATCCGCGGCGCCCGTTAGTTCAACAGAGATCGTGTACGTATCGCTTCGGTCAGCCGCAGTGACGTCCGTACCCTGATCGTCGATGGCGCGTGCTTCCGTGATGTCGAGGCACACATTCGCCACGACCCGAGCAACGCTCTGACTGTGATCACTCACCCGACCTTCGAAGCCAACCACCTTTGTCGGGCCCACGATGTGGATTCCGGTAGCCTCAAGCTCTTGTGCAGTCTTGAGCTCGGAGTCGAGTATTTTGCCGGTCAAATAGTCGTACGGATCCGCATCATCATCGCCAGTGCGGTGGGCATTTAGGGCATCGTTGTAAGCCCGGTAGACCTCCTCCGCCGCGGCGAATGCTTCCTCTTCCGATGCGAACGCGGCTGTCGGCGTCGGCGTAGGCTCGGGAGCCGGTGTGCAGGCGCTCAACGCTGACGCCGCGAGTGCGAGCAGTGCCAGCATCCGGAACCGGCTCGTCTTCGATCGGGGGAGAGTCACCCATTCACGGTAACGCGAAGCGCCAGCATCCGCCGGAGTTATCCACAGCAGCGTTCGCGACGATTCTCTGATAATCTGAAGTGTCACTCGTGGCGTGCACTCGCATGCCCGGGGGATTGAAAATCCAAATCCATTCGCTTTCAGGCGATCACTCATGCGTGCATGAGCGTCTGTGGCCCGAGTACCCACCCACAAGGACAACCCACTACATGACTACCGCAACGACCGCCCCGGCCACCAAGCAGGTCGCCATCAACGACATCGGATCTGCTGAGGACTTCCTGGCCGCGGTCGAGAAGACTCTGAAGTTCTTCAACGACGGCGACATCATCGAAGGAACGATCGTCAAGATCGACCGCGATGAGGTTCTGCTCGACGTCGGATACAAGACCGAGGGTGTCATCCCCTCCCGCGAACTCTCCATCAAGCACGACGTCGACCCCAACGAGGTCGTCAAGGTCGGCGATGAGGTCGAGGCTCTTGTTCTCCAGAAGGAGGACAAGGAAGGCCGTCTGATCCTGTCCAAGAAGCGCGCGCAGTACGAGCGTGCGTGGGGCGACGTCGAGAAGATCAAGGAAGACGACGGCGTCGTCACCGGTACGGTCATCGAGGTCGTCAAGGGTGGACTCATCGTCGACATCGGCCTCCGTGGCTTCCTGCCGGCATCGCTCATCGAGCTGCGTCGCGTCCGCGACCTGACCCCGTACCTGGGCCAGGAGATCGAGGCGAAGATCCTCGAGCTCGACAAGAACCGCAACAACGTCGTCCTGAGCCGCCGCGCGCTGCTCGAGCAGACGCAGTCCGAGTCGCGCTCGAACTTCCTCAACAACCTGCACAAGGGCCAGGTCCGCAAGGGTCAGGTCTCCTCGATCGTCAACTTCGGTGCGTTCGTCGACCTGGGCGGCGTTGACGGCCTCGTGCACGTCTCCGAACTGTCGTGGAAGCACATCGAGCACGCATCCGAGGTCGTCGAGGTCGGCCAGGAGGTCACCGTCGAGATCCTCGAGGTGGACCTGGAGCGCGAGCGCGTCTCCCTGTCGCTCAAGGCGACGCAGGAGGACCCGTGGCAGGTCTTCGCCCGCACCCACGCGATCGGCCAGATCGCACCGGGCAAGGTCACCAAGCTCGTTCCGTTCGGTGCGTTCGTTCGCGTCGCAGACGGCATCGAGGGCCTCGTGCACATCTCGGAGCTCTCCAGCAAGCACGTCGAGCTGGCTGAGCAGGTCGTGTCCGTCGGCGAAGAGGTCTTCGTCAAGGTCATCGACATCGACCTCGAGCGTCGTCGCATCTCGCTGTCGCTCAAGCAGGCCAACGAGTCGGTCGACCCCAACGGCACCGAGTTCGACCCGGCACTGTACGGCATGCTCGCCGAGTACGACGAGAACGGCGAGTACAAGTACCCGGAGGGCTTCGACCCCGAGACCGGTGCATGGAAGGAAGGCTTCGACACCGCTCGCGAGGCATGGGAGCAGGAGTACGCTGCAGCCCAGACCCGCTGGGAGGCTCACAAGGTCGCGGTTGCCAAGGCAGCCGAGGCAGAAGCCGCTGCAGGCGACGACTTCGCTGCAGCACAGACCTTCACGAGCGACTCCGGTGCCGGAACGCTTGCTGACGACGAGGCTCTCGCGGCTCTGCGCGAGAAGCTCTCTGGCGGCAACGCGTAAGCACGCTTTTCAGGAACGGGCCGTCACCTTCGGGTGGCGGCCCGTTTCGCGTATACCGCCGAATGCTGTTACGTGACGGAAGATTACGCTCGCTTTCGTAACATGGGTGCACCTCCGGGACGATAGGAGTATGACCTCCGCACTCCTTGCCCCGCGCAGCGCCAACGCGCCGGTCGCGCTGGGTGCGGCGAACGCCGTCCGTCTCGAGAACATCGAGCGCTCGTTCCCGATGCCGGACGGCCGTCGTGAAGTTCTGCGCGGTGTCGACGTCGAACTGGCGGCCGGCGAGATCGTCGCAGTGGTCGGTCCGTCCGGCTGCGGCAAGTCGACGCTTCTCCGCCTGGTCGGAGGGCTGGACACGCCGACGAGTGGAGGCATCAGCCTCGACGGCACCGGCGTCACCGACACCGATGAGCGCACTGCCATCGCGTTCCAGGAACCCCGGCTGCTCCCGTGGCGCACGCTCGCGCAGAACGTCGAGCTCGGCCTGCCTCGCGGCACTCGCCGCCGCGACGGGCGCGAGCGCGTGCGCGAACTGCTGCACCTGGTCGGTCTCGACCACGCCGCCGACCAGCATCCCCGTGAGGTGTCCGGAGGGATGGCGCAGCGCGCCTCACTCGCCAGAGCCCTGGCGCGAAACCCCGGCGTGCTCCTGCTCGACGAGCCGTTCGGCGCCCTCGATGCGCTCACGAGGCTCCGGATGCAGGACCTTCTGCTCGACATCCAGGTAGCCGAGCCCACCACCATCCTCCTCGTCACCCATGACGTCGAGGAGGCCCTCTACCTCGCCGACCGTGTGCTGCTGCTGCGCTCGCTCGTCGGCGAATCCGGCACGGGCGCGACATCCGTCGCGCGCACCATCACCGTGCCAGGCGTACGCCCGCGTGACCGCGCCGATCGCGGCCTCGCGGACCTTCGCGCCGACCTTCTCGAAGGACTCGGCGTCGACACCCACCACCGCATTTCCACCGAGGAGACCCGATGAGCACCATCACCCGCCGAATCGTCCCTGCGATCGCCATCGCCGGGACGATGATGCTCGTCGCCACTGGCTGCGTCGCCGGAGAGAATGCCGGAGCATCCGAGTCCGACGACGCCGCCGCAACCGGCGAGTGGTCCTCGGACACGCTCACGGTCGACTTCGCGACCTACAACCCGCTCAGCCTCGTCATCAAGGACCAGGGCATCCTCGAAGACATCGTCGGTGACGATGTCGACGTCGAATGGGTGCAGTCCGCCGGCTCGAACAAGGCCAACGAGCTGCTGCGCTCGGGATCGGTCGATGTCGGATCGACGGCCGGATCAGCGGCGCTGCTCGCCCGCGCCAACGGCTCGCCCATCCAGGTCATCGACATCTACTCCCAGCCCGAGTGGTCGGCCATCGTCGTCGGCCCGGACAGCGGCATCACGTCGCTCGAAGACCTCGCCGGCACCTCGATCGCCGCCACCAAGGGCACCGACCCGTACTTCTTCCTGCTGCAGGCGCTCGAAGAGGGTGGACTGTCGCTCGACGACGTCGAGGTGCAGAACCTGCAGCACGCCGATGGGCGCGCGGCCCTCGACGGCGGCTCCGTGGACGCCTGGGCAGGGCTCGACCCGATCATGGCAGCAGCCGAGGTGGAATCGGGCGATCAGCTCATCTACCGCAACGTCGACTTCAACACCTACGGCTTCCTCAACGCCACCGAGGACTTCATCAACAACCACGCCGACCTCGCACAGGCCGTCGTCGATGCCTACGAGCAGGCACGCGTCTGGGCTCTCGAGAACCCGGAAGAGACAGCCGAGCTGCTCGCCGAGGTCGCGGGCATCGACATCGAGGTCGCGACGACCGTGATCGAAGAGCGCTCCAACCTCGACGTGAACGGCATCCCGGGCGACGCGCAGCTCGAGGTTCTCGAGAAGATCGCTCCCGTGCTCGTCGACTCCGGTGACGTGCAGGGCGGCCAGGAGTCGGTCGACAAGGCGCTCGAGACGATCATCAACGCCACGTTCGCCGAGAAGGCGGCCAAGGGCGAATGACGGACTTCGCTGACGCTGCGGCGCTCGAGGGTGCCAAACGCGCTCTTGAGCTTCCCGGCGCGTCCGCGGGCCGACGAGCGGATGCCGGTACGCGAGGCATCTGGGATCGCACCGGTGTCCGTGTCGCGGCAGGTCTGATCCTGCCCGTCATCATCCTCGTCGCGTGGCAGGTCGTCACCACGAGCGGTCTGGTGCCGCCGTACCGCCTGCCCACGCCGGCATCCGTGTTCACCGCGGGAGTCGAGCTGGCCGAGGCCGGCCAGCTGTGGACGCACATCGCGATCTCGGTGCAGCGCGTGCTGCTGGGCTTCGCGATCGGATCCGTGATCGGCCTCGCCTTCGCCGGCTTCGTCGGTCTGTCTCGCCTCGGTGATGTGCTTCTCAGCCCGACGCTCGCCGCACTCCGCGCCGTGCCGTCGCTCGCCTGGGTGCCGCTGCTCATCCTCTGGCTGCAGATCGGCGAGGAATCCAAGGTCACGCTGATCGCGATCGGTGCCTTCTTCCCCGTGTACACGACAGTCGCCTCGGCGCTGCGTCACGTCGACCCGCAGCTGGTCGAAGCGGGGCGCTCGTTCAGCCTGCGCGGCTGGTCGCTGTTCCGCACCGTGCAGCTCCCGGCCGTCGTGCCCTCGGTCGTCTCTGGTCTGCGGCTCGCACTCGCTCAGGCATGGCTGTTCCTCGTCGCCGCCGAGCTCATCGCCTCGTCGATGGGGCTCGGGTTCCTGCTCACCGACTCGCAGAACAGCGGCCGTGTCGACCGCATCCTGCTGTCGATCGTGCTGCTCGCGCTGCTCGGAACGATCACGAACGGGATTCTCGCGCTTGTCGAGAAGTACCTGCTCAAGAAGTGGGCCTGAGAGTGACGGAAGCACGACTGCTGGAGACGCGCGAGTACGCACCTCCGGCCGCATTCACCGCGCAGGCGAACGTCACGGCAGAGATCTATGCCGAGGCGGATGCCGATCCCACTGCTTTCTGGGAGCAGGCGGCCCGGCGACTCGACTGGGTCGAGCCGTGGCACACCGCTCATGAATGGGAGCCGCCCACAGACGGGGCGATCCCCGCGGCACGCTGGTTCGTCGGTGGAAAGCTCAACGTCGCGTACAACTGCGTCGACCGTCACGTCGAAGCCGGGCGGGGCGACAAAGTCGCGCTGCATTTCGAGGGCGAGCCCGGCGACCGCACCACGGTGACGTACGCGGATCTGCAGCGGCGCGTCTCTCAGGCTGCCAACGCCCTGACTTCGCTCGGCATCGAGCCGGGCGACCGCGTCGTGATCTACCTCCCTGTGCTCGTCGAGACGATCGTCATCACGCTCGCCTGCGCGCGCATAGGCGCCGTGCACTCGCTCGTGTTCGGTGGATTCTCCGCAGAGGCCGTGCGCTTCCGGCTGGAGGACACCGGTGCGAAGCTGCTCGTCACCAGTGACGGCCAGTTCCGCAGGGGAGCGGCGACCGAGGTCAAGTCGAGCGCGGATGCCGCGGCCGCCGGCCTGCCCGACCTCGAGCACGTGCTCGTGCTGCGCCGCACCGGGCAGGATGTGCCATGGGCCGAAGGGCGCGACGTCTGGTGGCACGATGTCGTCGACACCGCCTCCGACGAGCATGAGGCGCAGCCGTTCGACGCCGAGCATCCGCTCTTCATCATCTACACGTCGGGCACCACGGGTAAGCCGAAGGGCTTGGTCCACACCTCCGGCGGCTACCTGACACACACGAGCTGGGCGCACTGGGCGCACTTCGATGCCAAGCCGGACGACGTGCACTGGTGCACGGCAGACCTGGCCTGGGTCACCGCGCACACCTACGAGATCTACGGGCCTCTCTCGAACGGGCTCACGCAGGTCATCTACGAGGGCACGCCAGACACCCCGAACAAAGAACGGCATCTCGAGATCATCGAACGCTACGGCGTCACGGTCTACTACACGGCGCCCACTCTGATCCGCACGTTCATGACATGGTTCGGCTCGGATCTCCCCGCCGGGCATGATCTCTCGAGCCTGCGCCTGCTCGGCACGGTGGGTGAGGCGATCAATCCGGAGGCGTGGATCTGGTTCCGTCGCAACTTCGGCCGCGATGAGTTGCCGATCGTCGACACCTGGTGGCAGTCCGAGACGGGCGCCGCGATGATCGTGCCGCTCCCCGGCGTGACGACGCTCAAGCCCGGATCCGCAACAGTGCCGCTGCCGGGCATCGACGCCACCGTCGTCGACGAGAACGGCGACGAGGTCGCACCAGGGCGTTCAGGAACGCTGGTCGTGCGCCGTCCGTGGCCCGGCATGGCACGCACGGTCTGGGGCAACCCGCAGCGCTACCGCGACTCGTACTGGGCGACCTTCGCCGGCCACGGCGACCTCGGGGGCTATTACGTCGCCGGCGATGGCGCGACGAAGGACGCCGACGGCCACATCTGGCTCCTCGGACGCCTCGACGACGTCGTGAACGTCTCCGGCCATCGGCTCTCCACGATCGAGATCGAATCCGCCCTCGTCGCGCACGAGAGCGTGGGAGAGGCCGGCACCGCCGGAGTGTCCGATCCGGTCACTGGCCAGGCGGTGGTCGCGTTCGTGACGCCGTCCGGTGCGGCAGAGGTGACGGCATCCGCTCTTCGCGATCAGGTCGCGCAGGCGATCGGGCCGGTCGCCAAGCCGAAGCACATCATCGTCGTTCCCGACTTGCCCAAGACGCGCTCGGGCAAGATCATGCGCCGGCTGCTCGCGCAGCTGTGGGAGGCTGAACAGGATCGACGCGCCGGCCGGGAGCCGAAGGCGCTCGGAGACACGACATCACTGCAGAACCCGTGGGCCGTCGACGGCATCGCCGACGTGCTGGCCGCGACCTAACCGAGGACATCATGACGGAAGAGCACCGCTTCGGGTTCCGCACCCGCGCACTCCACGCGGGCGGCACGCCCGACGCATCCACCGGCGCACGCGCCGTGCCGATCTACCAGACGACATCGTTCGTCTTCGATGACGCGACGGATGCGGGCAACCTCTTCGCGCTGCAGAAGTACGGCAACATCTACTCGCGCATCGGCAACCCCACGGTCGCCGCGCTCGAAGAGCGGCTCGCATCGCTCGAAGGCGGAATCGGCGCCGTCGCCACGGCATCAGGCATGAGCGCCGAGTTCATCACGTTCGCCGCCCTCGTCGGCGCCGGTGACCATGTCGTCGCCTCCGCGCAGCTCTATGGCGGAACCGTCACCCAGCTGGATGTGACGCTGCGCCGATTCGGGGTCGAGACGACCTTCGTTCCGTCGAGCGACCCCGCCGACTTCGCCGCCGCGATCCGTCCCGAGACAAAGGTCGTCTACGTCGAGATGATCGGGAATCCCTCCGGGGAGATCGCCGACATCGAGGGTCTCGCGGCTGTCGCGCACGAGGCAGGCGTTCCGCTCGTCGTCGACGCGACGCTCGCCACGCCGTATCTCGCACGGCCGCTCGAGCACGGCGCCGATATCGTGATCCATTCGGTCACGAAATTCCTCGGCGGGCACGGCACGACCCTCGGCGGCATCGTGATCGAGAAGGGGACGTTCGACTGGGGAAATGGCAAGTTCCCGCAGATGACCGAGCCCGTCGAGTCGTACGGCGGCATCAAATGGTGGGACAACTTCGGTGAGTACGGATTCCTCACCAAGCTTCGCTCTGAGCAGTTGCGCGACATCGGCCCCGCACTGAGCCCGCAATCGGCGTTCAACCTCTTGCAGGGCGTCGAGACGCTTCCGCAGCGCATCGACGCGCATCTCGCGAACGCGCGCATCGTCGCGGAGTGGCTGGATGCTGACCCTCGGGTGTCGTACGTCACGTGGGCGGGGCTGGAAGCGCATCCGCACCGTGAGCGAGCAGCGAAGTACCTTCCGCTCGGGCCCGGATCGGTGTTCGCCTTCGGCGTCGCCGCTGACGACGGGCGCGCGGCGGGGGAGGCTGTCATCGAGAACCTGCAGCTCGCGTCGCATCTGGCGAACATCGGAGATGCGCGCACGCTCGTCATCCATCCGGCATCCACGACCCACCGTCAACTGTTGGCGCCGCAGCTCGACGCCGCCGGTGTGCGCCCCGACCTGATCCGCATCTCGGTCGGCCTGGAGGATGCGGACGACATCATCTGGGATCTCGATCAGGCTCTCACCGCAGCGACAGGAGCGACCCGATGAGTACTTCGATCCCCGCGGACTCCTGCGCCCTTCCGGCGCCGACGGATGCTGTCGCGTGCGCGCTGCCAGGAGCGACAGATGCCGCCACATCGGGACGTACCTGGGTCGGCCCTAACCAGCAGGAGCGCTTCGCACTTCTGCGCCGATCGAAGTCGATCGCCATCGTCGGGGCATCCAACAACCCCGCGCGCGCCTCGTATTTCGTGACGACGTACCTGCTGTCCAGTTCGCCGTACGACGTGTATCTCGTCAACCCGCGGGAGACCGAGATCCTCGGTCAGCCGGTGTACGCGTCGCTCGCCGATCTGCCGGTCGTGCCGGACGTCGTGGACGTGTTCCGCAAGCACGACGATCTTCCCGGCGTCGCGCAGGAGGCCATCGATGTGGGCGCGAAAGCGCTGTGGCTGCAGTTGGGATCGTGGAACGAGGAGGCGGCTGCCCTCGCGGAATCCGCGGGCCTCTCGGTGGTCATGGATCGCTGCATCAAGATCGAGCACGCGAGATTCCATGGCGGGCTGCATCTCGCGGGCTTCGACACCGGAGTGATCAGCTCCAAGCGACAGGTGCTTGCACGCTGAGCCGTGGGCTGCTCGAACCATAGACTGGCGGCATGCCTCTCATCGCGCTGACCGGGGGAATCGCCTCGGGAAAGTCCACGATCGCCCGTCGACTCGGAGCGCACGGGGCAGTGGTCGTGGACGCGGATCAGATCGTGCGCGATGTGCAGGCGCCGGGGACGCCGGTGCTCAGTGAGATCGCCGCGGCGTTCGGGGACGAGTTGATCGACCAGGCCGGTGCGCTGGACCGTGCGGCTCTCGGCGCCCGGGTGTTCTCGGACCCTGACGCGCTTGCGCGGCTGAACGGCATCGTGCACCCTGCCGTGCGACGGGAGTCGCAGCGCCGGTTCGAAGCGGCATTCGCGGACGACCCGCACGCCGTGGTCGTGTACGACGTGCCGCTGCTCGTCGAGGCCCGCGTCGACGATCCCTGGGACACCATCCTCGTCGCGCATGCACCGGCAGAGGAGCGGCTGCGCCGCCTGATCGAGCTGCGCGGAATGCAGCCGCAGGAGGCGCAGAACCGGATCGACGCCCAGGTTTCGGATGAGAAGCGGCTCGCGATCGCCGATGTCGTGATCGACACCGGCGGGTCGCTGGAGCAGACCGAGCAGCAGGTGGACGCGCTGTGGCGGCGTCTGACGGAAGAGTGAGCGCGGACGACTTCTTCGCGGGTCACATTCCCCGGACCCGGTCGTATCGACGGCTGATCGCAGGACTCTTCTTCGCCGGCGTCGCGACGTTCGCGCAGCTGTACTCCCTGCAGGCGGTGCTGCCGCAGGTCGCGGTGGACCTCGAGGTGCCGGCGTCGACGGCTGCGTTGACGGTCTCCGCCGCGACACTCGGGATCGCGGTCGCCGTGATCCCATGGTCTCTGGTCGCCGATCGGATCGGAAGGATCCCCGCGATGGCGATCGGCATCATCGCTGCTACCGCCTTCGGGCTCGCGGCGCCGCTGAGTACAGAGATCGCCGTGCTGCTTGTGCTGCGTCTCGGTGAGGGACTCGCTCTCGGGGCTGTACCTGCCGTGGCGCTCGCGTACCTCAGTGAGGAGGTGCACGCGCGGCACGTCGCAGCCGCTGCCGGCAGTTACACGGCAGGGACGACCGTCGGCGGTCTCACGGGGCGCCTGGTCGCCGGCCCGATCGGGGAGGCGTTCGACTGGCGCATCGGAGTCTGGAGCGTCACGCTGCTGTGCACGGCCGCTGCCGTGCTCTTCCTCTGGCTCGTACCTCGCGCGCGGAGATTCGTGCCAGGGCGGATGCGAGCGGATGCGGGACCGGGCAAGCTCGCACGACTCATCCGCGCCCTGCGTTCACCGCGTCTGCTTGCGCTGTACGCGCAGGGCTTCCTGCTCATGGGCGCGTTCGTCGCGGTATACAACTACCTCGGCTTCCATCTCATCGCGCCGCCGTTCCTGCTGCCGGTCTGGTTGGTGACGCTACTGTTCCTCGCATATCTGGCCGGAACGGTGTCATCGCCGTGGGCGGGGTCTCTGGCTGTGAGGCATGGACGTCGCATCGTGTTGCTCGGCGCGATCGGGCTCTTCGTCGTCGGGGCTGCCCTGATGTACGTGCCGTCGCCGATCGTCATCCTCATCGGTCTCGTCGTCTTCACAGGCGGCTTCTTCGGAGCGCACGCGATCGCATCGAGTTGGGCGCCCGTCCTCGCCGATGCGGACAGTCGTGCGCAGGCGCCGTCGCTGTACTATTTCGCGTACTACGCCGGTTCGAGCCTGTTCGGATGGGCGCTGGGCGTCGTCTTCGGCAGCGCCGGCTGGGGGTGGTTCCTCGGTGCCGTGATCTTCATGGGGGTGGTCGCCGCAGTCATCGCGGCGGTGGCGCTGCATCCGACCCGTTCGCCACATCGCCGCTGACCGCTTCCCGCCTGCGACGACGCCGTCGGAAGTACAGCACGACCGCGACGATGAGGCCGATCAACAACAGGGCGGCGAGCACGGGAACGATGATCGCGAGCGCGGCGAGCAGGAACGACGCTCCGTCCTCGGCTGTGCTCAGCACCGGAGCGGCCAGGCCGCCGGTGACTGTGTTCGCCGTCAGGCGCGTGGTGGCCTTGACGACGTGCACGATCAGGGCGATCACGATGCCCGTGACGATCGGCACCCACGTGTTCTCCGAGAAGAACGACGACGGGTCGTCGACGGCGACCGTCTCGGAGCTCGCTCCCGCACCGAACACGATGCCGCCTGATGCCGGGCGCAGCACGCTCTGGACGACGTCGTTGATCGAATCGAGTGCGGGGATCTTGTCTGCGACGATCTCGAGGACCAGCAGGACGCCGAGGATCCACAGGGCGATGTCGCTGGAGATCCACGACCAGCCGGAGGGAAGATTCACCGCAGGGAGGAAGCGGTCGGCGAGGCCAAGCAGGAAGAGCGGCATCCAGGCGTTGAGCCCGGCCGATGCCGCGAGGCTGGAGCCGATCAGGAACTCGATCACGGCCCCACTATAGGTTGTGCCTTCGACGTCACCGCTCTGCGTGTGCGGCCGGCGACCCCGATGTCTGAGGCTCCGCATACGCTTGAGGGATGCAACCCACGCGCAGCGTCCGTCCCTTCGAGGTGATCAGCGAGTACGAGCCGGCTGGTGACCAGCCGCAGGCGATCGCCGCGCTCGCGTCGCGCATCAACGCCGGCGAGACCGACGTCGTGCTGCTCGGCGCGACGGGTACCGGAAAGTCGGCGACGACGGCCTGGTTGGTCGAGCAGGTGCAGCGGCCGACGCTGGTGCTCGCTCACAACAAGACCCTCGCCGCGCAGCTGGCGAACGAGTTCAGAGAGCTCATGCCGAACAACGCGGTGGAGTACTTCGTCTCGTACTACGACTACTACCAGCCAGAGGCCTACGTGCCGCAGACCGACACCTTCATCGAGAAGGACTCCTCGGTCAACGCCGAGGTCGAACGGCTGCGCCACTCCACGACCAATTCGCTGCTGTCGCGACGCGACGTGATCGTGGTGTCGACCGTTTCGTGCATCTACGGCCTCGGCGCGCCGGAGGAGTATCTGCGCGCGATGGTCGCGCTGCAGGTGGGGGAGCGTTACGACCGCGATGCGCTGATCCGCCAGTTCATCGCCATGCAGTACAACCGCAACGACGTCGACTTCTCCCGCGGCAACTTCCGCGTCCGAGGCGACACCATCGAGATCATCCCGGTCTACGAGGAGCACGCGATCCGCATCGAGTTGTTCGGCGATGAGATCGAAGCGCTCTACACGCTGCATCCGCTCACCGGCGACGTCATCGAGAAGCTCGACGCGGTGCCGATCTTCCCCGCATCGCACTATGTCGCGGGCACCGATGTCGTCCAGCGCGCGATCGGCACGATCGAGCACGAACTCGAGGAGCGGCTGAAGGAGTTCGAGCGCCAGGGCAAGCTGCTCGAGGCGCAGCGGCTGCGCATGCGCACCACGTTCGACCTCGAGATGCTGCAGCAGCTCGGGTTCTGCTCCGGCATCGAGAACTACTCCCGCCATATGGACGGCCGCGCTCCTGGCGAGCCGCCGCACACGCTGCTCGACTTCTTCCCCGACGACTTCCTGATGGTGATCGACGAGTCGCACGTCACTGTGCCGCAGATCGGTGCCATGTACGAGGGCGATGCGTCTCGCAAGCGCACCCTGGTCGATCATGGGTTCCGCCTGCCCAGCGCGATGGACAACCGCCCGCTGCGATTCGACGAGTTCAAGAACCGCATCGGTCAGACCGTGTATCTCTCGGCCACCCCTGGCAAGTACGAGATGGGCATCGCCGACGGCGTGGTCGAGCAGATCATCCGCCCGACCGGACTGGTCGACCCCGAGATCATCGTCAAGCCGTCCAAGGGCCAGATCGATGACCTGCTGGAAGAGATCCGCGTGCGTGCCGGCCGCGATGAGCGCGTGCTCGTCACGACCCTGACGAAGAAGATGGCAGAAGAGCTCACCGACTTCCTCGGGGAGCACGGCGTTCGGGTGCGATACCTGCACTCCGACGTCGACACGCTTCGAAGGGTCGAGCTGCTCAGCGAACTGCGCTCCGGCGTCTACGACGTGCTGGTCGGCATCAACCTGCTGCGCGAGGGCCTCGACCTTCCGGAGGTTTCGCTGGTCGCGATCCTGGATGCCGACAAGGAGGGCTTCCTGCGTTCGGGCACGTCCCTCATCCAGACCATCGGTCGTGCCGCTCGAAACGTCTCCGGCCAGGTGCACATGTACGCCGACAGGATGACCGACTCGATGGCGAAGGCGATCGATGAGACCGATCGTCGTCGTGAGAAGCAGGTCGCGTACAACAAGGAACGCGGCATCGACCCGCAACCACTGCGCAAGAGGATCGCCGACATCACCGACGTGCTCGCGCGTGAGGCGTCCGACACCGAAGACATGCTGCGCAGCAAGAACAGGACGAAGTCCGGTCGCGGCAAGAGCCCGACGCCGCAGTTGCGCCGCGAGGGCATCGCGGCCGAGGGCGCCGAGCAGTTGGAGGACATGATCAAGGATCTGTCCGATCAGATGCTCGCCGCGGCGGCAGAACTGAAGTTCGAGCTCGCCGGTCGGCTTCGCGATGAGGTGCAGGATCTCAAGAAGGAGCTGCGCGCCATGGAGCGCGCAGGGCACGCGTAGGGGTGGTGACGTCGAGCATGGATGCTGCCGCCACTGAACTCGCCGATCGGGTCAGAGCACTGCTGATGTCTGAGCCCGGGCTCGAAGAGAAGCGGATGTTCGGCACGCGCGCGTTCCTGCTGCACGGCCGTATCCTCGTCGGCACGCGCAAAGAGGGTGTGCTCCTCGTGCGTGTCACAGAAGAGAAGGGCGCTGCGCTGCTGACCGAGCCGGGCGTCTCGATTGCGGTGATGGGTGCGAAGACGATGGGGCCGAGCTGGTTGGACGTGGCCCCGACCGCGATCGAGAACGATGACGCGCTGATGTCATGGATCGACGCTGCACGGGAGAGCGCAGGCGCATAGCGTCCCACGGACGCGTCTGCGCAGAGGGGACGCCTGTCAGGGGCAGTGCATGAGCGGTTTCGGACCGGAACGGTCGATCTCATGCTCGGTCATCGGTCGGCCGCACAGCGGACATGCCCGCTCGGCCCGCTGGGAGGCAGTCGGTGGAGGAGTGGCTTCGTAAGGTCCGACCGCGGCGGGACCTGCGAGTCGGATCAGGTTCGTGTTGAACCAGCGATACAGCCCGCCGGCCTCGCGGATGCGGGTGCGGAGCGGAACTCGGTCTGAACTGTTCGCCATGTTCCTTAGTGTACTAATGATTAGTCCATATGTATAGTTGGAGCTGTGACCGATTCGGACGACCTCCTCAAGCTCGAGAATCAGCTCTGCTTCGCCCTGGTGACCGCGGCGCGTAACGTCGTGGCGATCTACCGCCCGATCCTCGAGCCGCTCGGGCTCACGCATCCGCAGTATCTCGTCATGCTCGCGCTCTGGGAGAGATCGCCTCGCGCGCTCAACGATCTCGCCGCAGACCTCGCAATGGAGCCGGCGACCGCGTCACCGTTGGTCAAGCGCCTCGAGAAGGAAGGGCTGATCGCGCGAGAGCGCAGCAGCGTAGACGAGCGCCGTCTCGACATCCGGCTGACGCAGGCCGGTCTCGAACTGCGGCAGCGGGCGCTCGACGTTCCGCGCCAGGTGATGGCGGCCGTGCACATGGACATCGCGCAGGTGACGTCGTTGCGCGACGGGTTGTCCCCATTCGCGGGTCGCACTTCGATGGAGGGCGTGAGCACGCTCTAGTGTGAAGGCATGAACTCCGCGGCGCCGATTCTGATTCGGTGCGCCGGATGAGGAGACTCGCAGCTGTCGTCGTCGTCGGACTGTTCCTCATCGTCATGGTCGCCACGGCGGTTCAGGGCACTCCGTCAATCGATCTCGCGCCGTCTGAACCGCGCGACGGCGTGACGGCCCCGCCGGTCGTCCAGGAATCCTCGATGCCGACCATGACGCCGATCCCGGAGAATCCGGCCTCCGACATCGTCGGGGCGATCATCGGCTTCGTGTTCCTCGCACTCGCCGTCGTCGCAGTGATCCTCGTCCTGCTGATCGTCCTGCGGGCGTTGGCGCGGGCATGGCGAGATCGTCCGCTGCGCACCCAGGAGGGGGCGGAGACGACCTTCGATCTGCAGGAGCAGGTCGCCGACGCCGAGCCGGACGTCGAGGCGCCGGTGATTCACCGCGGCATCCAAGGCGCGCTGCGCACGCTCGATGAGCGTCCCGTCCCCACCGACGCGATCATCGCGGCGTGGATCGGGCTCGAGGAGAGCGCGACGGATGCCGGGATCATCCGCGGAGCGAGTGAAACGCCGTCGGAGTTCGCGTTGCGCATCATCACGCGGCGGTCGGGGATATCGAAGGCTGCGGGGGAGCTGCTTCGCCTCTACGAACGCGTGCGATTCGGCGGATACACCGCCGAGGAGAGCGATCGCACGTCCGCGCGGACCGCGCTGCAGCAGATCGAGGAGGGATGGCGATGACCCGCGCGCGCGTCATCATCTCGCTCGTCGTCGCCGCTTGCGCGATGCTCGCCTTCAGTCTGCTCGGCGTCGAACTCGCCTTCGCGATCGCATGGGCTGTGCTCGTCGGCATCCTGGTGCTGTGCACCCAGCTGGTCATGCCGGATGATCCCCGTGCGGACGCCCCGGAGATCGCACCCGAATCGGATCGTCGGGGTACGGAGATCTCCCGAATGGCGTGGTCGCTGAATCCGAGCACGGGCATGGCGGGCGAGCTCATCACGCGCCGGGTGCGTGCGATCCTCGCACACCGGCTGCAGCGCCACGGACTCGACGTGACAGATCCCGCAGACATGGGCCGGATCGATGCGCTCGCGGGCTCAGGCGTCTGGGCGCGCCTGGTGGGACGTGGCACCACACGCAGCGACCTCGAGCGTGCCCTGGACGCCATCGACAGGCTTGCGCCGACCAGCCCTTCGCCGAACCCGACCAGCCCTTCGCCGAACCCGACCAGCCCTTCGCCGAACAAGGAGAAGCCATGACCACGCAGGAGACAGACGCGACCTCGATAGCCGAGACGGGAGCGCGGATCCTCGCCGCGGTTCGCACGGCCGTGGTGGGAATGGACGATCCCGTCGAGATCGCGCTCGCGACGATCCTCGCCGGCGGTCACGTGCTCTTCGAGGATGTGCCTGGCCTCGGGAAGACCCTCGCCGCGCGCAGCCTCGCTTCCGCCCTGGGGCTGGACTTCCGTCGCCTGCAGTGCACGCCGGACATGCTGCCGGGAGACGTGACCGGATCATATGTGTACGCGCCCGACTCGGGAGAATTCGTGTTCCGTCCCGGCCCGATCTTCACCGGGCTGCTCCTCGCCGACGAGATCAACCGCACCACTCCGAAGACCCAGTCGGCGATGCTCGAGGCGATGGCGGAGCGGCAGGTCACGGTCGAGGGCAACAGCTTCCCGCTCGCCGCACCCTTCCACGTCATCGCCACCTCCAATCCCATCGAGTACGAGGGCACCTACGCACTGCCGGAGGCGCAACTCGATCGCTTCATGGTGCGACTCTCGGTGGGATATCCGGAGGCCGCGGGCGAGGCGCAGATCCTCCTCAACCGTGTGCTGCGCAGGCAGGAGGCGACACACGTCGCCCCGGTTCTGGATGCTGCGCGTCTCGTCGAGGTGCAGCAGGCCGTCGAGGCGATCCACGTCGATGCCGACATCGTCAGGTACTGCGTCGAGATCACGCGCGCGACTCGCAACGCCCAGCACGTCGCAGTCGGAGCCTCCCCGCGCGGTTCGCTCGCCCTCATGCTGCTCGGACGCGCCCTGGCCGCGCTCGATGGTCGGGAGTTCGTACGCCCCGACGACATCAAGCGGATCGCGGTGCCCGTGCTCGCGCACCGCCTGACCTTGACGCCGCAGGCGTGGGCGCAGGGCGTCGACTCCGCGCTGGTGGTCTCCGGCGTCGTCAGTCAGGTGCCGGTGCCGCCAACGGTGGGTGCCGCGGCGTGACGGTCGACCCAGCGGGGCGTCGTGCGGGTCCTGGCCTGGTCCTCGGCTTCGTCGGTGCTGTCGCGCTCGCGGCCCTCGGTCTGATCGGCTCGCGACCGGACATCGTCGCGATGGGACTTCCGTTGGCGATACTCACCGCCGCGACGATGTTTCGCCGCCCGAACGACGACGCGGTGGCCATCGAACTGACACCGGTCCCTGCTGCAGAGGAGGGTACCGTCCACACGACGGTCGCGGTCACCGGCGATGCCGAGGCGGCGGAACTCGTGATCGTGCAGTCCGGGCGGCGGACGCGCCGGCTGCTCGTTCCGGTGAACGGCGCTGAGATCGTATCGATCAGCCGCACGCTGCATTCCGGTCCGGTGACTGCGGTGAAGGCGTCCGCCCGGGGAGTCTCCGCTGACGCGACCCTCCTCGGCAGGGCCGCACCTCCGGTCCAGGTGGTGCGTAACATCGCCGCGATCGGCCAGCCTCTGCCCCAGCTGCCGCTGTCACCACGTCTCGCCGGCTTGCACGGCAATCACGAGGGGCGACGACAGGGGCAGGGCGGCGACTTCCGCGACATCCACCAGTTCGTCCCAGGCGACGAGCTGCGGCGCGTGGACTGGCGGGCCACCGCACGCATGGCGCGTCGCCCTGGTGACCTGCTCGTGCGGCGCACGAACACCTTGAGCGACGCCTCCGTGGTCGTCGCCATGGACACCGCGGACGAGCTCGGAGCCGTCGTGGCGACGTGGGGGAGCGGTGATCTGGAGCGCAGCGGTGTGACCTCACTCGATCTCGCCCGTCAGGCTGCCCGTTCGATCGCGGCGGCCGCGGTCGACGCCGGTGACCGGATCGCGCTGCATGTCCTCGTGCACGGCGGACGCTCCATCCGCAGCGGGGCAGGAGCCCGCCATCTCGCGCGGATCGATGCCGCGATCGCAGCCACCGGACAGGCTGGTGAGGATGTGCGCTTCCGACGCACGCCTCCGGTCCCGCACGGATCCGTCATCTTCGTACTGTCCACGTTCTTCGACGGCGCAGCATCCGACATCGCCCTGACATGGCGGGCATCGGGACACCGCGTGATCGCCGTCGACATCCTCCCCGAACTCGATCGCACGCGATTGAGCACGGAGCAGCAGGTGGCGCTGCGCACAGTGCTCGCCGAGCGGGAGGATGTGCTGCACGACCTCCGCGGCGCGGGGGTCGACACGGTCGCCTGGCGGGACGATGCCGCCGCCGTCATGCGAGAGACGGCGAGGTCCAGACGATGAAGTCACTCCTGCGGAGGAACGACTGGATCCGCACCGGTGCGGCCGTTCCCGCGGTGATCCTGCGACTCGGACTCGTCGCGGTCGTCGCGGTCGCCGCGGCGCTGCTGATCCCGGTGCTCGGGTGGCAGATCGCCGCCGTCGCAGCAGTCGTGCTCGGAGTCGTCCTGCCGCAGACGTTCGGCGGATGGATGGCCATCGCATGTCTGGCCGTCGGGATGGTGATGCACGAACCGAGCATCTGGCGTGCGCTGGTCGCCGTGCTCGTCGTGCACATCATCCACGTCGTCTCCTCGCTCATGCTCGTCATACCGTGGCGCGGCCGCGTCGTGCTCGCAGCTCTCCGGCCGACGCTTCGACGTCTGCTGCTGGTCCAGCTCGTCGCGCAGCCGCTCACCCTGCTCGTGATGCTGATCTTCCTGTCCGGCAGAACCTCATCCGGCGGCATCACCGTCGAAGGCGCGGCGATCGCGGGCGCCGTCGCGCTCGCCGCACTCGCGGTGCTGTTCCTGATGCGGGTGAAACGCGTGTGAGATGCGACCCGAGCCCGAGCGGACTCGAGCGAGGCGCGGCGGAATCCGTTCCTGAGCATCGATACAGAGCCGATGTCCGTGGCCCCTCGTAGACTTGTCCGGTGCCCATTGTCCCCGTTGCCACCCCCAGCAAACTCAGTGTTCGCGGTGCCCGCGTACACAATCTCAAGAACGTCGACATCGACATCCCTCGCGACTCGATGGTCGTGTTCACCGGCCTGTCCGGGTCGGGGAAGTCGAGCCTCGCGTTCGACACGATCTTCGCCGAAGGCCAGCGTCGCTACGTCGAGTCGCTGAGTGCGTACGCGCGGCAGTTCCTCGGTCAGGTGGATCGTCCTGACGTCGACTTCATCGAGGGACTGAGCCCCGCGGTCTCGATCGACCAGAAGTCGACCAACCGCAATCCGCGCTCGACCGTCGGCACGATCACCGAGATCTACGACTACATGCGTCTGCTGTGGGCACGCATCGGCATTCCGCACTGCCCAGAGTGCGGTGAGAAGATCCAGCGGCAGACCGTGCAGCAGATCGCCGATCAGCTCATGGAGCTGCCGGAGCGCACCCGGTATCAGATCGTTGCTCCGATCGTCTCGCAGAAGAAGGGCGAATTCGTCGATCTGTTCCGCGAACTCGGCGCCAAGGGGTACTCGCGCGCCATCGTCGACGGAGACCTCATCCAGCTGGCAGAGCCGCCGACGCTCAAGAAGAGCTACAAGCACGACATCGCGGTCGTGGTCGACCGGCTCGTCGCATCCGACGACATCCTCAGTCGTGTCACCGACTCGGTCGAGACGGCCCTCGGCCTCGCCGGCGGCGTCGTGCAGGTCAATTTCGTGGACGAAGACGGCGACGACGCATGGCAGTCGTACTCCGAGAGGCTGGCGTGCCCCAACGGGCACGCGATCACGCTGACCGAGATCGAACCCCGCACGTTCTCGTTCAACGCGCCGTTCGGCGCATGCCCGACGTGCTCGGGCCTCGGCACGCGCATGTCGGTCGACGTCGACCTGATGCTCGACGACGAGGAGCTCTCGATCCGCGAGGGCGCCATCATCCCGTGGACCACGCAGGGCAAGGGACTCTTCCAGTACTACGAGCGACTGCTCGAGGGCCTCGCTCGCGACCTCAAGTTCGACCTCGACACCCCGTGGAAGGACCTGCGCGTCGACGTGCAGGACGCCATCCTGCGCGGCGACAACTACAAGGTCACGGTCAAATGGAAGAACCGCTACGGCCGTGAGATGCGCTACGCCTCTGGCTTCGAGGGCGTGGTGCCCTACATCGAGCGCCAGTACGCTCAGGCCGAGAGCGACAATCAGCGCGCCCGCTGGGCCGAGTACCTGCGTGAGATCCCGTGCCCGACGTGCGACGGCAACCGCCTCAAGCCCGAGGTGCTCGCGGTCAAGGTGCACGGGCACTCGATCGCCGAGGTCTCCCACCTGAGTCTCGCCGACGCCCGTGGCTTCATGGAGACGCTGACGCTCACCGAGCGCGAGGCGAAGATCGCGGCGCAGGTGCTGCGTGAGATCCGCCTGCGACTCGACTTCCTGCTGCAGGTGGGTTTGAACTACCTGAACCTCAGCCGCTCGGCCGGCTCGCTCTCCGGCGGTGAGGCGCAGCGTATTCGGCTCGCGACTCAGATCGGATCGGGGCTCACCGGCGTGCTCTACGTGCTCGACGAGCCGTCGATCGGTCTGCACCAGCGCGACAACCGGCGCCTCATCGAGACGCTGCAGACGTTGCGCGACCTCGGTAACACGTTGATCGTCGTCGAGCACGATGAGGAGACGATCGAGGCCGCCGACTGGGTCGTCGACATCGGACCAGGTGCCGGTGTCAACGGTGGTTCCGTCGTGCACTCCGGCCCGTACTCGGCGCTGCTCACGGAGACCGAGTCGATGACCGCCGACTATCTCACGGGCCGCCGTGAGATCCCGATGCCGAAGAAGCGCCGCAAGATCGACAAGAAGCGGATGTTGAGCGTGGTCGGCGCGAAGGCGAACAACCTGCGCAACGTCACGGCGGAGTTCCCGCTCGGCGTGCTCACCGCCGTCACCGGCGTGAGCGGCTCTGGCAAGTCGTCGCTGGTCAACGACATCCTCTACCGGGTGCTCGCATCCAAGCTCAACGGCGCACGCACACTCGCGGGAAAGCACACCCGCGTCACCGGGCTCGACAACCTCGACAAGGTGGTGCACGTCGACCAGGCGCCGATCGGCCGCACTCCACGCTCGAACCCGGCGACCTATACCGGCGTGTTCGACCGCATCCGCACGCTGTTCAGTGAGACCCCTGAGGCGAAGGTGCGCGGTTACCAGCCCGGCCGATTCAGCTTCAACGTCAAGGGCGGCCGTTGCGACGCATGCTCCGGCGACGGCACGATCAAGATCGAGATGAACTTCCTGCCCGACGTGTACGTCGACTGCGAGGTCTGCCACGGCAAGCGGTACAACCGCGACACGCTCGCGGTGCACTACAAGGGCAAGAACATCGCCGAGGTGCTCGAGATGCCGATCGTCGAGGCCGCCGAGTTCTTCGAGCCGATCCAGGCGATCCACCGGTACATGAAGACGCTGGTCGATGTCGGCCTCGGCTACGTGCGACTCGGCCAGTCTGCCACGACGCTCTCCGGTGGCGAGGCGCAGCGCGTCAAGCTCGCGACAGAACTCCAGCGCCGCAGCAACGGTCGCAGCATCTACGTGCTCGACGAGCCGACCACTGGTCTGCACTTCGAAGATGTTCGCAAGCTTCTGGAAGTGCTCAACGGTCTCGTCGACAAGGGCAACACCGTGATCGTGATCGAGCACAACCTCGACGTCATCAAGTCGGCGGACTGGGTGATCGACCTCGGACCTGAGGGCGGCTCCGGCGGCGGGGAGATCCTCGCAACCGGCACGCCCGAGCAGATCGCGCGCGTGGAGGAGAGCCACACCGGCATGTTCCTCGGTGAGATCCTCGGCGCAGGACGCGGGGCGCGGAAGGCCAGTTGATGGCCGACGTCCTTCCGTACAAGCCCTCGCAGGGCGAGATCCCGACAGATCCCGGTGTGTATCGCTTCCGGGATGCCGAGGGGCGCGTGCTGTACGTCGGCAAGGCGAAGAACCTGCGCCAGCGGCTCTCGAACTACTTCGCGCCGCTGCGCACCCTTCACGAGCGCACCAGGCGGATGGTCACGACCGCGTCGTCCGTGGAGTGGACCGTCGTCCCGACCGACGTCGATTCGCTGCAGCTGGAGTACATGTGGATCAAGGAATACGATCCGCCGTTCAACGTGCGCTACAAGGACGACAAGTCGTACCCGTTCATGGCTGTGACGCTGGGTGATGAGGCGCCGCGCGTGATCGTCACTCGGAATCACAAGATCCCCCGAGCGCGGTACTTCGGCCCGTATCCGAAGGTGTGGGCGGTGCACGAGACCATCGATCTGATGATCAAGGCCTTCCCGATCCGCACCTGCAGCGATGCGAGCTACAAGCGTGCGATGGCGACGGGGCGGCCGTGCTTCCCCGGCCAGATCGGCAAGTGCGGCGGGCCGTGCTCGATGAAGGTGACGATCGAAGAGCATCGCGCGATGGTCGACGATTTCATCGCGTTCATGGCCGGCGGCGACGAGCGCTTCACGAAGGAGCTCACGAAGCGGATGCTGTCAGCATCCGCCGCTATGGACTACGAGGCGGCCGCGAAATACCGTGACCAGCTCGCATCGATCGAGGCCGTGCTGGGCAAGAGCTCGCTGGTGCTTCCATCCGACGAGGATGCCGACCTGTTCGGCATCGCCGAAGACGAGCTGGCGGCGACTGTGCAGCATTTCGTGATCCGCGGAGGCCGCGTGCGCGGCGTGCGCGCCACGACGATCGAGAAGGAGATCGACATCTCCGGAGCCGACCTCGTCGAGCAGGTGCTGCAGCGCACCTATGGTGACGGCGTGGATGTGCCCCGCCGCATCCTGGTGCCCTCGCTGCCCGACGACGCCGCGGAGCTCGAGTTGTGGCTGCGTGAGAGGCGTGGACGCAAGGTCGAGATCGCCGTCGCCCAGCGTGGTCAGCGCGCTGAGCTCATGCGAAACGCGACCCTCAATGCGACGCAGGCCCTCATCCGTCACAAGACGCGTCGCACGAGCGACTACGTCGCCCGCACGCAGGCCCTCACCGATCTGCAGGATGCACTCGGCCTCGAGACGGCACCGCTGCGCATCGAGTGCTTCGACATCTCGCATCTCGGCGGCACGAATGTCGTCGCCTCCATGGTCGTGTTCGAAGACGGGCTGCCGCGCAAGGACCAATACCGCTCCTTCAACATCGCTGAGACCACCGACGACACGGATTCGATGTACCAGGTACTCATGCGGCGCCTGGCCTACCTTGACCGGCCGGAAGAGGACCCGGTTGTGGACCTTCTCCCTGACTCGCTCTCCGACAGCGAGGAGGTCGTGGCCCCCGCCCGCAAGAAACCGCGCTTCTCGTATCCGCCTCAGCTGCTGCTGGTCGATGGCGGCAAGCCTCAGGTCGAGGCGGCGGCGCGTGCCCTTCGCGATGCCGGGCACACCGAGATCGGTCTGTGCGGTATCGCCAAGCGGCTGGAAGAGGTGTGGCTGCCTGGCGAGGACTTCCCGGTCATCCTGCCCCGCACCAGCGAGGCGCTCTACCTTTTGCAGCGCCTGCGCGACGAGGCGCACCGATTCGCGATCATTCATCAGCGCAAGCGTCGCAAGCGCGGCATCACGACGGTGCTGGAAGAGGTGCCGGGGCTCGGTGCGTCGCGCATCAAAGTCCTGCTGAAGCACTTCGGATCGGTGACGGCGCTGCGCGAAGCGAGCTTTGAGGAGATCCTGCAGGTGCAAGGCATCGGTCCGGCCCTCGCCCAGAGCATCCACACGCACCTCGCGACTCGATAGGCTGGTCTTCACAGCGAAAGCTGATCTTCACAGCGAGAGGAACCGTCGATGACTGCCGAGGAGAAGAACGAGTTCCTCATCGTCACCGGCATGTCCGGTGCAGGGCGCTCCACCGTGGCGAATGCCCTTGAGGACCTCGGCTGGTATGTCGTCGACAACCTCCCGCCGCAGATGCTGCGCCCGCTGCTCGATCTCACTGATCTCGGCGGGGGAGCCCTGCCCAAGGTCGCGGCGGTCGTCGATGTGCGGGGTCGCAACCTGTTCAATGACTTCCCCGAGGTGGCGCGCGCGCTCCGCTCTCGCGGCAGTGTTCGCGTCGTGTTCCTCGACGCATCAGATGACGTGCTCGTGCGACGGTTCGAGTCGGTGAGGCGACCGCACCCCCTGCAGGAGGACGGCACGCTGCTCGACGGCATCCGGCTGGAGCGATCGCGTCTGACGCTGGTGCGCGAGGCGGCCGACATCGTCATCGACACGTCGGAACTGAACATCCACCAACTGGCGACGCAGGTGTTCGAAGCCTTCTCCGATGAGGGAGCGGCGCGGCACCGCCTGACGATCCTGAGCTTCGGGTTCAAGTACGGTCTGCCGACGGATGTCGACCTCGTCGCCGACATGCGCTTCCTGCCGAACCCGTTCTGGAACGACGACCTGCGTGGTCTCACCGGCCAGGATGCGCCGGTGCGCGACTACGTGCTCTCCCGTGAAGGCGCCACGGAGTTCCTGGATGCATACGCCGCGGCGCTGGTTCCGGTGCTGGAGGGCTATCAGCGCGAGAACAAGGGGCATTCGACCGTCGCGGTCGGCTGCACCGGGGGCAAGCATCGCTCCGTGGCGACGGCGGAGGAACTCGCGAAGCGCCTCGCCTCGATTCCCGGTGTCGCGATCAATGTCCGTCACCGAGACCTCGGCCGCGAATAGAACGGCGCGGCGCCCGGTAAACTGTTCCTTTGCGTCGCGATCCGGCGCATGACGCTTTACAAGGAGTCCCGTGGCACTAACCACCGACGTCAAGGCTGAGCTCGTCAGCATCCGCAACGCACCCCCGACGGTGCGCGTAGCGGAAGTCACCGCAATCCTCCGGTTCGCCGGTGGGCTCCACTCGATCGCCGGTCGTGTCGCTGTCGAGGCTGAGGTCGACGCTGATCTCCTGGCTCGTCGCGTCGCCCGCGATCTCGCCGAGATCTACGGGGTTCGCCCGGAGATCGCCCAGGTGCAGTCCGCGAGCTCGCACGATGGGGCGCGCTACGCCGTGCGCGTGATCGCCGCAGGCGAGACGCTCGCACGCCAGACCGGACTGCTCGATCAGCGCCGTCGACCCGTGCGCGGGCTCCCCAACCGGCTGACGACCGGATCCCGCGAAGAGATCGCCGGCCTCTGGCGCGGTGCGTTCCTCGCCGCCGGTTCGCTCTCGGAGCCTGGCCGCTCGGCGATGCTCGAGGTCTCCTGCCCGACCTCCGAGGCCGCGATGGCCCTGGTCGGCGCAGCGCACCGGCTCGGCGTCGCGGCCAAGGCGCGGGAGGTGCGTGGTCTGCCGCGCGTCGTCGTGCGCGAGGGCGAGGCGATCCGATCGATCCTCAGTCAGATGGGTGCTCAGAAGACCGCAGCCGCCTGGGAGGAGATGCGCCAGCGCCGCGAGGTGCGCGCCGGCGTCAACCGACTCGTGAACTTCGACGACGCGAATCTGCGTCGGTCAGCGCAGGCGGCCGTCGCCGCGTGCGCCAGGGTCGAGCGTGCGCTCGAGATCCTCGCCGAGGATGTGCCCGACCACCTGCGCGTCGCGGGCGAGCTGCGTCTCGCGCACCGCGACGCGAGCCTCGACGAGCTCGGTCACCATGCCGATCCGCCTCTCACGAAGGATGCTGTCGCAGGACGCATCCGTCGTCTTCTGGCGATGGCGGACAAGCGCGCGCAGCAGGACGGCATTCCCAGCACCGAGGATGCCGTGCCCGCAGGCCTCGACGTCTGACGACGGCGTCTTTTCTCGTCATCCGAGGAAGGATCCGCACCGCTGCACCGTTGACGTCAGTAGGATGAAAAAGTCTGCTCCGCACCGCATACGGGTGGTGCGAGGGACCGACAAGCGCCGCGGCGCGGCGCGGATTGGATGATATCGACATGGCGATCTACACGCTCCCCGACCTTCCCTACGACTTCGCAGCGCTCGAGCCGCACATCAGCGGAAAGATCATGGAACTGCACCATGACAAGCATCACCAGGCATATGTCACCGGCGCGAACGCCGCGCTCGAGGGTCTCGCCGAGGCCCGCGACAGTGGCAACCTCGCGAACGTGAACAAGCTCGAGAAGGACCTCGCGTTCAACCTCGGCGGCCACGTCAACCACTCGATCTTCTGGACCAACCTCTCGCCGAACGGCGGCGGTCAGCCCGAGGGCGAGTTGCAGGCTGCCATCGACGAGTACTTCGGCTCGTTCGAGAAGTTCCAGGCGCACTTCACCGCGGCGGCCACCGGTATCCAGGGATCCGGATGGGCAGTGCTGAGCTGGGACTCGATCGGCCAGCGCCTGATCATCCAGCAGCTGTTCGACCAGCAGTCCAACACCGCACAGGGCACGATCCCGATCTTCCAGCTCGACATGTGGGAGCACGCCTTCTACCTCGACTACCTCAACGTCAAGGCCGACTACGTCAAGGCAGTGTGGAACATCGCCGACTGGCAGAACGTGGCACAGCGTCTCGACGTCGCCCGCAAGCAGACGAACGGCCTGCTGGTACTGTCGTAATCAAGACGGGCGTCCCGACGGACAACAACCCGTCGGGACGCCGTCGTCCACGAATTCTCTATTGATAACGCGCAAGAGCGCACGAGAAACACAGGAGACCTGAGTGTCTGTAAAGATCGGCATCAACGGCTTCGGCCGTATCGGACGCAACTACTTCCGCGCAGCACTCGCGCAGGGAGCAGACCTCGAGATCGTCGCGGTCAACGACCTCACCGACAACAAGTCGCTTGCGCACCTGCTGAAGTACGACTCTGTGGGCGGCGTTCTGGATGCCGACATCAGCTTCGACGACGACAGCATCACGGTCAACGGCAAGCAGATCAAGGCTTTCGCCGAGCGCGACCCCGCCAACCTTCCGTGGGGCGAGTTGGGCGTCGATATCGTCATCGAGTCCACCGGATTCTTCACCAAGGCCGAGCTCGCCAAGAAGCACATCGATGCAGGTGCCAAGAAGGTTCTCATCTCGGCTCCGGCCACCGGTGCTGACGGCACGTTCGTCATGGGCGTGAACGAGGAGACATACGACGCGGCCAACCACCACATCATCTCCAACGCTTCCTGCACGACGAACGCGCTCGCCCCGCTCGCCAAGGTGTTCAATGACGCCTTCGGCATCGAGCGCGGCTTCATGATGACCGCGCATGCGTACACCGCCGACCAGAACCTTCAGGACGGCCCGCACAGCGACCTGCACCGCGCTCGCGCTGCGGCGATCAACATCGTCCCCGCGTCCACCGGTGCGGCGAAGGCCATCGGCCTGGTCCTCCCGGAGCTGGAAGGCAAGCTGAGCGGCTCCTCCTACCGCGTTCCGGTTCCGACCGGCTCCATCGTCGACCTGACGCTCGTCACCGAGCGCACCGACATCACTGTCGATGAGATCAACGAGGCCTACCGCAAGGCGGCAGCCGAGGGAAGCCTCGTCGGCTATCTGCAGTTCAACGCGGATCCGATCGTCTCCAGCGACATCCAGCACAACGCGCACTCATCGGTCTTCGACTCCACTCTGACCAACGTCAGCGGCAACCTGGTGAAGGTCTCCAGCTGGTACGACAACGAGTGGGGCTACTCGAACCGTCTCGTCGACCTCACCGAGTACGTCGCAGAACGCATCTGAGCTCGTCATGACTCTGCGCACCCTGGATTCGCTGGGTTCGCTCGAAGGCAAGCGCGTCATCGTCCGTTGTGACCTGAACGTCCCCCTGAAGGACGGCGTCATAACGGACGATGGGCGTGTGCGCGCTTCGCTGCCGACTCTGAACGCCCTCATCAACGCCGGTGCACGCGTGATCGTGTGCTCGCACCTCGGTCGCCCTGACGGGGCGCCAGACCCGCAGTACAGTCTCGGGCCGGTCGCACAGCGACTGTCCGAGCTGCTCGGCAAGCCGGTCGCGTTCGCGCGCGACACCGTCGGCGAGTCGGCGATGGAGGCTGTGGCCTCCCTTGAGGACGGCGGCGTCGTCGTGCTCGAGAACCTGCGTTTCAACGCGGGGGAGACCGCGAAGGATGACGCGGTGCGCAAGTCGTTCGCATCGGAACTCGCGGAACTGGGTGATGCTCTGGTCTCCGACGGCTTCGGTGTCGTGCACCGCAAGCAGGCGAGCGTGTACGAGCTCGCCGAGCTGCTGCCGTCCGCGGCCGGCTTGCTCATCGCGACCGAGTTGGATGTGCTCGACCGTCTCACCGAGAACCCCGAGCGTCCGTACACGGTCGTCCTCGGTGGTTCGAAGGTGAGTGACAAGCTCGGTGTGATCTCGCACCTGCTGCCGCGCGTGGATCGTATCCTCGTCGGCGGAGGGATGCTGTTCACATTCCTGAAGGCGCAGGGGCATGCTGTGGGCGCTAGCCTCCTCGAAGAGGACCAGCTCGACACAGTGCGCGGCTACATCGCCGAGGCCGCCGAGCGCGGCGTCGAGATCGTGCTGCCCGCCGACGTCGTCGTGGCTGAGTCCTTCTCGGCGGATGCTGCGCAGGAGGTGACGGCGGCGGATGCCATCGAGCAGACCGCGTTCGGAGCATCCGGCATCGGACTCGACATCGGGCCGGAGACCGCCAAGGCGTTCGCCGACGCGATCCGCGACTCGAAGACCGTGTTCTGGAACGGCCCGATGGGTGTGTTCGAGTTCCCGGCGTTCGCCGCAGGAACCAAGGCCGTCGCACAGGCGCTCACCGAGGTCGACGGCCTCGGAGTCGTCGGCGGCGGTGACTCAGCGGCCGCCGTGCGCCAGCTCGGCTTCGCTGACGACCAGTTCGGTCACATCTCGACGGGCGGAGGCGCAAGCCTCGAGTTCCTCGAGGGCAAGAAGCTACCAGGCCTGGAGGTGCTCGGATGGGCATAGCGACCCGTACCCCGCTGATCGCGGGCAACTGGAAGATGAATCTCGACCACCTGCAGGCGGTCGCGTTCGTGCAGAAGCTGCACTGGGCGCTCAAGGACGCCAAGCACGAGGACGGCTCTGTCGAGGTGGCGGTCTTCCCGCCGTTCACCGACATCCGCAGCGTGCAGACGCTGATCGACGCGGACAAGATCCCGTTCGCGCTCGGTGCGCAGGATGTCTCGGCGCACGATTCCGGTGCATACACCGGTGAGGTCTCGGGCGCATTCCTCGCGAAGCTCGACGCCAAATACGTCATCATCGGCCACTCCGAGCGTCGCGAGTACCACGCCGAGTCGGACGACGTCGTGGCAGGCAAGGTGCAGGCGGCGCTCAAGCACGGCCTCGTGCCGGTGATCTGCGTGGGCGAGACTGCGGAGGATCTGGAGAAGTTCGGCGCGAGCGCTGTGCCCGCGGGCCAGCTGGAGGCGGCGTTGAAGGGTGTTCCGGCTTCCGCTGACATCGTCGTCGCCTATGAGCCCGTGTGGGCGATCGGATCAGGCCAGGCCGCGACTCCGCAGCAGGCGCAGGATGTCTGTGCTGCCCTCCGCGCAGTTCTCGCGAAGTCGCTCGATGAGGATGCCGCTGCGCGCACCCGCATCCTCTACGGCGGATCGGTGAAGGCGGCGAACATCGCCAGCTTCATGCGTGAGCCCGACGTGGACGGCGCGCTGGTCGGCGGCGCGAGCCTCGTCGTCGACGACTTCGCCGCGATCATCCGGTTCGAAAAGCACGTCGGAGTGTAAACGGTGACGGGGCTGCGGCCCCGTCACTGCGTATACTTGACCCTTACGGGCACACAACAGCCCCTTCGAAAGGCTCTTCTTCGTGGCAATTCTTGAGTTCGTCCTTCAGGTCCTGCTGGGCATCACCAGCGTCCTGCTGACACTCCTCATCCTTCTCCACAAGGGCCGCGGTGGCGGTCTGTCCGACATGTTCGGCGGTGGGATGACCTCTGCGGTCGGCTCGTCCGGTCTCGCGGAGCGAAACCTCAACCGTTTCACCATCGTCCTTGCGCTCGTGTGGTTCATCTCCATCGTCGCGCTCGGACTCATCACGAAGCTCGAGGTGATCTGACCATGGCCAGTGGAGGAAACGCGATCCGCGGAACCCGTGTGGGCTCCGGCCCGATGGGGGAGCAGGACCACGGCTACCACGCCGACCGTACCGCCGTGTCGTACTGGGATGCGCTCGGCAACGAGACTGTCCGCTACTTCGCCGCAGGGCTCCCCGAAGAGGAGATCCCGGAGACGATCGATCACCCGCAGTCCGGGCTTCCTGCCGGTCGCGACAAGGCGAACCCGCCGTCGCTGGCGAAGAACGAGCCGTACAAGACGCACCTCGCCTACGTGAAGGAACGTCGCACGGATGACGAGGCGTCGCAGCTTCTCGATGACGCCCTCACGCAGCTGCGCGAGCGTCGCGGGCAGGCGTGATCCGCTCCATCTGAATTCTGCCGAAACCGCTGCGACTCATCAGTCGCGGCGGTTTCGTCGTTGGGGCTGATCCGTTCAGCGGCACCCGGCCGCGGCGTCGATCAGCGACTGCGGCGGAGGGCCGTAGGCCGAGGTGCCGTTGGCGGCGTCGGTGAAGCCCATGCTGATGGCCCAGGCCGTCGCCCACGCCTCGATGTTGCTCTGATCGGAGTCGTCGTACATGCCGTCGCACTTGACGCTGATGGCGTGGCCGACCTCGTGAGCGACGAGCGCTTCGCTGCGCGCACCAGGCCAGTACGCGGCGACCGAGTTCGACAGTTCGATCGTCGCGTAGCCCGGGTCGGCATACCACCAGGTGGCGTAGCCGCCCATGCTGTCGGCGTAGCCGTAACCGTTCACGAACTCGGACCAGTCGAAGTCGAGCAGCACGCCGGGGGCGAGGGAACGTGCGAAGGCCTCGATCTCCAGGCGTGCGTCGTAGAGCGGTCCGCTCTTCTCTGCGAGCTCTGCCTGCTCAGACACCAGCATCTGCGATGCCGCCGCCTCGAGATCGGTGTACGCCGCCGCGGCGGTCTCATCGAGGGATCCCTCTGTCTGCTGCAGCCGCTCCGCCGCCGACCGCAGCGCGATGACATCGAGGTTTCGCGCCGACACGTGTGCGGCCTCGAATCCCGCGGCAGCATCCGCGGCCGACGTGATCGCGGTGACCCCTGCCTCTTCGAGGGTGCGTGCCGCATCTTCAGCCGACCGGCCGGCGGTGTCGAATTCATCGAAGAGGTCGTCGGCCGCATCGCGGTCGGCGTTCAACTGCGTCGTCTCGCCGAACAGTTCCCACGCCCAGGTCGGTTTCTCGTCCGCCGCCGGGAACTGCTGCTCACGGACCGCCGTGCCGTCCGAGACGACCGTCTCCGCTTCGCCGACTGTTGCGATCAACGCCTCCTTCGAGGCGGCATCCATGAGAACTCCGGCGTCATGGTCCGCGATGCCGGATGCCACGGCGAGAGTGCCTCCGAGCGCAGCCAGTTCATCGTCAAGAAGCAGGGCGCTGTCCTCAGCGTCATCGATCGCGTCTTCGAAGCCGATGAGGGCGTCGTCGTAGCCGAGGTTCGCACCGATCTGCACAGCAGTGCACGCGCCCGCGATCGCCACGATGCCGATAGCGACCCAGATCAGAGAGTTGCGCCGTCTGTGCGATCTCGGTGCGGATGGCTGCACCGCGGCGACCGGTGCGCCGAAGCTCGCACCGAGGTCGTGACCGCCTGACGGAGGAGGAACAGTCGGTCCGGTCACGAATCCTCCTGAGGAAAGTGGAGGGGCTGACGAGAATCGAACTCGCATCATCTGTTTGGAAGACAGAGGCTTTACCACTAAGCTACAGCCCCGGAATCCGGCCCTTTGAGGGGCGTGGATGCCGACCTGACAATCATAGCGGACGATGAGAGAGCTCCTGTCCGTTAGACTCGACAAGGCCGTTCCCGCGCGCGGGGTCACGGGGCGTAGCTCAGCTTGGTAGAGCGCCCGCTTTGGGAGCGGGAAGTCGCAGGTTCAAATCCTGTCGCCCCGACCACGGCCCTCCATACCTCACGACCGCATCATCACGCGGAAATCACAAGGAGAACACACAAGCATGGCGAACAGCACCGTTGAGAAGCTGACCCCGACCCGGGCCAAGCTCACCATCACGGTCACCCCGGACGACCTCAAGCCGAGCGTTGCACACGCGTACGAGCACATCGCTCAGGACGTCCAGATCCCCGGCTTCCGCAAGGGCAAGGTCCCGGCTCCGATCATCGATCAGCGCATCGGTCGCGGCGCTGTCATCGAGCACGCCGTCAACGAGGGCCTCGACAAGTTCTTCCGCGAAGCTGCCAACGAGCAGAACCTGCGCGTCGTGGGCAAGCCCTCGGCCGACATCACCCAGTGGCCGAACGAGAAGGACTTCTCCGGCGATCTGATCGTCGAGGTCGAGGTCGACGTCCGTCCCGAGATCGAGGTTCCCTCGTTCGACGACATCACGTTGACGGTCGACGCCGTCGAGGCCGACGAGGCAGCACTCGACGCCGAGCTCGACACCCTGCGCGCACGCTTCGGCACCCTCATCCCGGTCGACCGCCCGGCCGCGAAGGGCGACTTCGTCGAGCTCGATCTGGTCGCCACGATCGACGGCGCCGAGATCGACCGCGCCGAGGGCGTCTCGTACGAGGTCGGCTCCGGCGAGCTGCTCGAGGGCATCGACGACGCGATCGAGTCCCTCACCGCCGGCGAGGACACCACTTTCAACTCCAAGCTCGTGGGCGGCGACCACGCCGGCTCCGAGGCCGAGGTCTCCGTCTCCGTCAAGGCCGTCAAGGAGCGCGAGCTCCCAGAGGCCGACGACGACTTCGCTCAGATCGCGAGCGAGTTCGACACGATCGCAGAGCTGCGTGCGAGCCTCGCTGAGCGCGTGAGCGAGCAGGCTGTCTTCGGTCAGGGCTCGGCTGCTCGCGACCAGCTCATCGAGACGCTGCTCGAGAAGATCGACATCCCGGTTCCGCCGAAGCTCATCGAGGACGAGGTGCACAACCACCTCGAGTCCGAGAACCGTCTCGAGGACGACGAGCACCGCGCCGAGGTCACCGAGGCGAGCGAGAAGCAGTTCCGCACGCAGGTTCTCCTCGACACGATCGCCGAGCAGGCCGACGTGCAGGTCTCGCAGGAGGAGCTCAGCCAGTACATCATCCAGTCCGCGGCCCAGTACGGCATGGCGCCCCAGGAGTTCGTCGAGGCGCTGCAGTCCTCGAACCAGCTCCCGGCGCTCGCCGGCGAGGTCGCCCGCAACAAGGCTCTCGCGGTCGCGCTCGGCAAGGTGAAGGTCGTCGACTCCAACGGCAAGACCGTTGACCTGTCGGGCTTCGTCGCCGTTGATGACGAGGATGAGACCGAAGCTGTCGCCGACGAGAAGCCGGCGAAGAAGGCCCCGGCGAAGAAGGCTGCCGCGAAGAAGGCCGACGACGCCGAGGGTGCTGAGAAGCCCGCTGCGAAGAAGGCGCCTGCGAAGAAGGCCCCGGCCAAGAAGGACGACGACGCTGAGAAGCCCGCCGCCAAGAAGCCGGCCGCCAAGAAGGCTCCGGCCAAGAAGGCTGCCGACAAGGCCGAGTGATCGCACCCCGATCGTGACGAAAGGACGGATGCTGCGGCATCCGTCCTTTCGCGTATGAGGAGCAGGTATGAAGACATGGGAAGACCGCATCGCCGAGGTCTGGGAGGACGCGGCGAACGAGCTCGTCGATGACGAGGTGATCTCGCGCATCGATGCGATCGCGGCCGAGCGCGGTGCTGACGACGCGAGAGCGGAGTTCGAGCGCGCCGGTGCAAGAGACTCGGCAGGCCGTCCACTCGAGGCGATCGCGCTCTACCGCAGAGCGCTGGATCTCGGCCTCGATGCTGAGCACGAGCCGCAGGCGATCATCCAACTCGCGAGTTCGCTGCGGAACGTGGGCGAGACCGCCCAGGCGCTTGCGCTGCTCGAGAAGGCAAAGCAGGATGCCGCGGGCTCGCCGCACGGCGATGCCATCGCCGCGTTCCATGCCCTGACTCTCGCGAGCTCGGGTGCACCGTACAGAGCCCTTTCTGTGGCGCTGCTCGCGCTCGTGCCGCACCTGCCGCGCTATCACCGCTCGATGACCGCCTACGCGCGGGAGATCGGTGAGCACGACGCCTGATATGCCGACGGCGAACAGGGCCTTCGTGCCGTGTGGTCGCCGGTAGATTCGAAGAACCGAACACGGAAACTGGAGCTGAAATGGCTGAACCCCTAGTCGCGACGAGCGTCTTCGACAGACTGCTGAAGGATCGCATCATCTGGCTTGGATCCGAGGTGCGTGACGAGAACGCCAACGAGATCTGCGCGAAGATCCTTCTTCTCGCAGCAGAAGACTCGGACAAGGACATCTTCCTCTACATCAACTCACCCGGTGGCTCGATCACCGCGGGCATGGCGATCTACGACACGATGCAGTTCGTGCCGAACGACATCGTGACCGTCGGTATCGGCATGGCGGCATCCATGGGACAGCTGCTGCTGACCGCCGGCACGAAGGGCAAGCGCTACATCACGCCGAACGCGCGCGTGCTGCTGCACCAGCCGCACGGCGGCTTCGGCGGAACGTCCAGTGACATCCAGACGCAGGCGCAGTTGATCCTTTCGATGAAGAAGCGTCTCGCCGAGATCACGGCGGGTCAGACCGGCAAGACGGTCGAGCAGATCAACGCCGACGGTGACCGCGACCGCTGGTTCACCGCAGACGAGGCCCTCGAGTACGGCTTCGTCGACCACATCCGCGAATCGGCCGCCGACGTCATCGGCGGCGGCGGAACCGACCAGGACGCCAACTAAGCGGATTCGAGAGGACTCCTATGTACACCCCTACTTTCCAATCCGCCGGCAACCTGCCCTCCAGCCGTTACGTGCTCCCGCAGTTCGAGGAGCGCACGGCATACGGCTTCAAGCGGCAGGACCCGTACAACAAGCTCTTCGAAGACCGCGTGATCTTCCTGGGCGTGCAGGTCGACGACGCGTCAGCAGATGACGTGATGGCTCAGCTCCTCGTTCTGGAGAGCCAGGACGCCGAGCGCGACATCACGATGTACATCAACTCGCCCGGTGGCTCCTTCACCGCGATGACGGCGATCTACGACACGATGCAGTACGTCGCCCCGCACATCCAGACAGTCGTGCTCGGTCAGGCGGCCTCGGCTGCCTCAGTGCTGTTGGCTGCCGGTGCACCAGGCAAGCGCCTTGCGCTGCCCAACGCGCGCATTCTGATCCACCAGCCCGCCATGGGCGAAGCTGGGCAGGGGCAGGCATCCGACATCGAGATCCAGGCCGCGGAGATCCTCCGCATGCGCACCTGGCTCGAGGAGACCATGGCGAAGCACACGGGCAAGCCGGTCGAGCAGGTCAACCGCGACATCGACCGCGACAACATCCTGTCGGCAGCCGAGGCTCTCGAGTACGGCATCGTCGATCAGGTTCTGACGACGCGCAAGCGCACCTCCTCATAACCCGGTTCTTCAAGGGGCTGCAGTCTTCGGACTGCAGCCCCTTGTCGTGTCCCGAGGGGTGGTCTCTTCGCGTCGAGGATGCGGTGGCGCCAGCGAATGCGCGCCGACAGCCGCCCTCCTGCGCATATGAGCACGCAGATGCGCGCGTGCGTGCTCACGCGTACGCTGGTTCATGGAAGGGAGGATGCCGTGGACGAAGATCTGCTCACCGTACGAGTCGCCGAGCTCTACTACGACGAGGCGAAGACGCAGGACGAGATCGGCGCTCTCCTGAAGATCTCGCGGTGGAAGGTGGGGCGCCTCCTCACGCACGCCAGGGAGAAGGGCATCGTGCGGATCGAGATCGTGCATCCGCGTGCCCGCAAGCTCGCTCTCGAACGTGAGATCGCCGAGCGTTTCGGCCTCGCCGACGCAGTGGTCGTCCCGATGCCGGATGACGAGAGCACAACCCTTGATCGTGTCGCCCAGGCCGTCGCAGATCACCTGACCGCTCTTCGCCCGGTACCGCGCACGCTCGGCGTGAGTTGGGGCCGCACGCTCACGGCCGTCGCAGAAGCATTGCCGGAGGGGTGGGCGAACGGCGTGACCGTCGTCCAGCTCAACGGTGGCGTGAGTCTCAATCGGCGTTCGGGTGGAGCGGCGAACCTCGCCATGACCATCGCTCAGCGCGCCGGAGGACAGACGACTCTGCTGCCCAGCCCCGCGATTCTGGAACGCGTCGAGACGAAGCAGGCGATCGAAGCGGATCGGACAGTCTCCGCCATCTTGGAGCAGGCCGCCGAAGCGCAGACCTATCTGTACTCTGCCGGCCCCGCCGACGCATCCTCGGCGCACGTCGAGAACGGCTATCTGACACCGGCAGATGTCGAAGAACTCGCTCGTCGCGGAGCCGTCGGCGACGTGCTGGGGCGCTACATCGACGCGGACGGCAACATCGTCGACTCGCAGCTCGACGCACGCACGGTCGGCGTCAGCCTTGATCGCCTGCGAGCGGCGAAGCAGGCGATCTTCGTCACCGCCGGCGCCCCGAAACATGACATCGCGCGTACAGTCGTGACCAGCGGACTGTGCAGCGTTCTGGTGACCGATGAGAACACAGCCCGAGCATTGTTGGAGGAACGATGACGACCAAAGACCTCACCCGCCGCTCTGCGGTGGATGTGCTGGGCGGAGAGCCCGACGATGCCACGCTGCGTCGCTTCCTGCACGGACTCCCCGGTGTGGACGCGACCGGCCTCGAGCAGCGCGCTGCCGGCCTGGGCACCCGCTCGATCAAGACGACGTCGAAGGCATGGGCGATCGACAAGATCATCTCGCTGATCGACCTCACCACCCTCGAGGGCGCCGATACCCCCGGCAAGGTGCGCTCGCTCGTCGCGAAGGCGAAGACACCGGATGCCGGTGACCCGACGACGCCGCTCGTCGCAGCCGTCTGCGTCTATGGCGACATGGTCGGCCACGCCGTCGAGGCGCTCGGCGCACGTCACGGCGACCCAGACGACGGCAAGATCTCTGTCGCTGCGGTCGCCACCGCGTTCCCGAGTGGCCGCTCCTCGCTCGCCATCAAGCTCGCCGACACCGCTGAGGCGGTCGCGGCCGGCGCCGATGAGATCGACATGGTGATCGATCGTGGGGCGTTCCTCTCCGGTCGCTACGGTCTCGTGTTCGACCAGATCGCGGCGGTGAAGGAAGCGTGCCGCCGCGAAGACGGCAGCTATGCATCGATGAAGGTGATCCTCGAGACCGGGGAACTCAACACGTACGACAACATCAAGCGGGCGTCGTGGCTCGGCATCCTCGCGGGCGGCGACTTCATCAAGACGTCCACCGGCAAGGTGCAGCCCGCAGCGACCCTGCCCACCACGTTGCTCATGCTCGAGACCGTGCGCGACTGGTACCGCGGCACCGGCGAGAAGATCGGCGTGAAACCCGCAGGTGGCATCCGCACGTCCAAGGACGCCATCAAGTACATCGTCACGGTCGCCGAGACGGCAGGCGAGGAATGGCTGCAGCCGCACCTGTTCCGCTTCGGCGCCTCCAGCCTGCTCAACGACGTGCTACTCCAGCGTCAGAAGATGACCACCGGCCACTACTCCGGCCCCGACTACGTCACGATCGACTGAGGACCAGATATGTCATTCCTGGAATATGCTCCGGCGCCCGAATCGAAGGCGATCCTGAACCTGCGTGACAGCTACGGCCTGTTCATCGACGGCGAGTTCGTCGACGGCTCGGGCAAGAGCTTCACGACCATCTCACCGGCCGATGAGTCGCACATCGCCGAGATCGCCGGCGCTTCCGACGAGGACATCGATCGTGCGGTCACCGCGGCACGCCGCGCCTACGACAAGGTGTGGTCGAAGATGAGCGGCCGCGACCGCGGCAAGTACCTCTTCCGAATCGCGCGCCTCGTGCAGGAGCGTGCTCGGGAACTCGCGGTCGCCGAGAGCCTCGACAACGGCAAGCCCATCAAGGAGAGCCGCGACGTCGACGTACCGCTCGTCGCATCCTGGTTCTTCTACTACGCCGGCTGGGCCGACAAACTCGATCATGCCGGCCTCGGTGCGAACCCGCGCGCGCTCGGTGTGGCGGGTCAGATCATCCCGTGGAACTTCCCGCTGCTGATGCTGGCGTGGAAGATCGCGCCGGCGCTTGCGGCCGGAAACACCGTGGTGCTCAAGCCCGCAGAGACGACACCGCTGACGGCGCTCATCTTCGCGGAGATCCTGCAGCAGGCCGATCTCCCGGCCGGTGTCGTCAACATCGTCACCGGCGCCGGATCTGCCGGTGCGACCCTCGTGCGTCACCCCGACGTCGACAAGGTCGCGTTCACCGGCTCGACCGGCGTCGGACGCGACATCGCCCGTGCTGTCGCCGGCACCGGTAAGAAGGTCACGCTCGAACTCGGTGGAAAGGCCGCGAACATCGTGTTCGACGACGCACCGATCGATCAGGCCGTCGAGGGCATCGTCAACGGCATCTTCTTCAACCAGGGTCACGTCTGCTGCGCGGGCAGCCGCCTGCTCGTGCAGGAGTCGATCCACGACGAGGTCATCGACCGGCTGAAGACGCGCCTGTCGACTCTGCGCCTCGGTGACCCGCTCGACAAGAACACCGACATCGGAGCCATCAACTCCTCCGCCCAGCTCTCGCGCATCCGCGAGCTCAGCGACATCGGCGAGGCCGAGGGCGCAGAGCGCTGGACCGCCGACTGCGCCATCCCCGACAAGGGCTTCTGGTTCGCCCCGACGATCTTCACGGGTGTCGAGGCCTCTCACCGCATCGCGCGTGACGAGGTCTTCGGACCCGTGCTCTCGGTGCTCACGTTCCGCACACCTGCCGAAGCGATCGCCAAGGCGAACAACACCCCTTACGGGCTGTCGGCAGGCATCTGGACGGACAAGGGCTCGCGCATCCTCGCCGTCGCCGACCAGCTGCGCGCGGGAGTCGTCTGGGCGAACACCTTCAATCGGTTCGACCCCGCCAGTCCGTTCGGCGGGTACAAGGAATCCGGATACGGCCGCGAAGGCGGCCGGCACGGTCTCACCGCATACCTGAAGGGAGCTTCGGCATGAGCAAGCGACTGACTGTTCCGAAGACGTACAAGCTCGCGATCGGTGGAAAGTTCCCGCGCAGCGAGTCCGGCCGCACCTACGAGGTGCTCTCGGCGAAGGGTGCGTTCCTCGCGAACGCGTCCAAGGGCTCTCGCAAGGATGCTCGGGATGCCGTGGTCGCCGCTCGTGCGGCGGTCAAGGGATGGTCCGGGGCGACGGCGTACAACCGGGGCCAGGTGCTCTACCGGGTCGCCGAGGTGCTCGAGGGGCGTCGTGCGCAGTTCGTCGACGAGATCGTCGCGCAGGAAGGCGTATCGGCGGCAGCCGCTGGTGCACAGGTCGACGAGGCCGTGGATCTGTGGGTCTGGTACGCGGGCTGGTGTGACAAGTACGCCCAGGTCGCCGGCAACGCGAACCCGGTCTCCGGTCCCTATTTCAACATCTCGGTGCCGGAGCCGACCGGCATCGTGGCGATCGTCGCGCCCCAGGACTCCGCACTGCTCGGACTCGTCTCGGTGGTCGCCCCCGCGTTGGTCGCCGGCAACTCGGTCGTCGTGGTCGCGAGCGAGCGGCATCCGCTCTCGGCCATCAGCTTCGCCGAGGTGCTCGCGACGAGCGACGTGCCTGGGGGAGTCGTGAACGTGCTCACCGGATCGCCCGCCGAGATCGCCCCGTGGCTCGCGTCGCACGCCGACGTCAACGCACTCGACCTCGCCGGTGCAGACGCGCTCGACTGGGTCGACCTGCAGATCGCTGCGGCTGACACGCTCAAGCGCGTGCTGACGCCCGGCGAGGTGACGGCGTCGCCGGAGAGGATCGCGGCGTTCACCGAGACGAAGACCGTGTGGCACCCGAAGAGCATGATCTGAGTCAGACCGCGCCAATGCGGCCCAGTGTCCGAGGGAGAGGTTAGGCTCGAAGATGTCTCTCAGGCTCTCCAAGGAGGATGCGCATGGCCCGAATCGGTGAAAGCGCTGACCTGTTCAAGTGCTCGTTCTGCGGAAAGAGCCAGAAGCAGGTCCAGCAGCTGATCGCTGGCCCCGGTGTGTACATCTGCGACGAATGCGTCGAGCTGTGCAACGAGATCATCGAAGAGCGCATGGCGGAATCCTCCGCCGACGGCGTCGCCGATTTCGAGCTGCCCAAGCCACGTGAGATCTTCTCGTTCCTCGAGGAGTACGTCGTCGGTCAGGAGGCCGCGAAGCGGTCGTTGTCCGTCGCCGTCTACAACCACTACAAGCGCGTTCGCGCCCACGGCACGCTTCAGCTCGCCGAGCAGAAGGCCGACGAGGTCGAGATCGCCAAGAGCAACATCCTGATGATCGGACCGACCGGTTGCGGCAAGACGTATCTCGCACAGACGCTCGCGAAGCGCCTCAACGTGCCGTTCGCCGTCGCGGATGCCACGGCGCTCACCGAGGCCGGCTACGTCGGTGAAGATGTCGAGAACATCCTCCTCAAGCTGATCCAGGCCGCTGATTACGACGTGAAGCGCGCCGAGCAGGGGATCATCTACATCGACGAGATCGACAAGATCGCCCGAAAGTCGGAGAATCCGTCGATCACGCGTGATGTCTCCGGCGAGGGTGTGCAGCAGGCGCTGCTGAAGATCATCGAGGGCACGGTCGCGTCCGTGCCGCCCCAGGGCGGTCGCAAGCACCCGCACCAGGAGTTCCTGCAGATCGACACGTCGAACGTGCTGTTCATCGTCGCCGGTGCATTCGCCGGGCTGGAAGACATCGTCTCCTCGCGCATCGGCAAGCACGGTGTCGGTTTCGGCGCTCCGCTGCACGACAAGAGCAAGGACCTCGATCTCTACAGCGAGGTGCTTCCGGAAGACCTGCACAAGTTCGGTCTCATTCCTGAGTTCATCGGGCGTCTGCCCATCATCGCCTCGGTGTCGCCGCTCGATCAGGACGCCTTGATCGACATCCTCACCGGACCGCGCAACGCACTCGTCAAGCAGTATCAGCGCATGTTCGAGATCGACGGCGTCGAGCTCGAGTTCGACGACGACGCTCTGCGGTCGATCGCCAACCTGGCGGTCGAGCGCAAGACCGGCGCGCGCGGTCTCCGTGCGATCCTCGAAGACGTGCTCGGACCGATCATGTTCGAGATCCCGTCGGCCGAAGACGTGAAGAAGGTCGTCGTCACGCGTGCCGCTGTCGATGACGGCGCGCCGCCGACCATCGTGATGGAACGCAAGCGCAAGAGCGCGTGAGTGAGGCGGGGCGCAGCCCCGAACCGTGGCAGACGACATCCAGCAGGATGATCGTCGCGGATCGCTGGATCAGGTTGCGCGCCGACGAATGCGTGGATGCTGCGGGGCGCACGATCTCGCCCTACTACGTGTTGGAGCCGAGTGAGTGGATCTCACTGCTCGCTGTCGACGTCGATGGCAACGCGATCCTCGTGGAGGAATACCGCCACGGCGCGGGGGTCATCGCGCTGGGCACGATCGGCGGTGCCGTCGACACCGGCGAGGAGCCGCGTGATGCGGCGACGAGGGAACTCCTCGAGGAGACCGGGTACGTCGCTGCGGAGGTCATCGATCTCGGCGCGACCTGGGCGAACTTCGGCAATCAGACGAACCGCGTCCACCACTTCCTCGCCGTCGGCTGCACGCGCGTCGCGGATCAGACGTTGGACGACGGTGAGCTGATCACCGTTCGCGTTCTGCCGGTCGCCGGACTGGGGGAGCGCCTGCAGCAGAGCTATCATCAGCTGACCTGGTACAAGGCGCTGCCGCACCTCTGACGCCGATGTCCGATGTGCGTTCTAGGGTGAGCGCATGCGAAGCTTTCGAGTCTCCGTTCCCGATGACGTGGTCGTCGATCTGCGAGAGCGACTGTCACGCTCACGGCTGCTGCCCGATTCACCCCGACGCCCCGAGACGGGGATGAATGCGGCATACCTTCACGACCTGGTCGATTCGTGGAGCGCGTTCGACTGGCGTGCCCGCGAGGAGTGGCTCAACCGGCACCCGCAGTTCATCGTGGACATCGAGGGCACCGACGTGCATTTCGCACATCTGCGATCAGAACGGCCGGACGCTCCGGCGCTCCTGGTGATGCACGGATGGCCGCACACGTTCGCGCTGCAGCTCGATTTCGCCCGGTTGCTGCCGGACTTCCACGTCGTCGTTCCGAGCATGCCCGGGTTCGCGTTCTCGGCCCCATACGACGGCACCATGACCGAGAACGTGATGGCCCGATTGATGCACACGCTGATGACCGATGCGCTCGGCTACGAGCGCTACTTCACCTACGGGGAGGACATCTCCGCGAACGTGAGCGATCTGATCGCGGCGACGTACCCCGGTCACGTGCACGGCATCCTCGCTACACACGCCCACTTCGGCACCGACGAGGAGCGTGCCGGCGTGGAAGACCCGGCGGCTCGCGCGTTCTTCGATCGGCTCTCGGCGAGTGGCGGGCCGGACGGTGCCTACGGTCACGTGCAAGGGACGCGTCCCGATACGCTCGCTGCGGCGCTGAATGATTCTCCGGCCGGGTTGCTTGCGTGGCTCGTGGAGAAGCTCGTGGAGTGGAGCGATACACCGACGGGACGGCCCGAGATGCTTGAGCGAAAGATCTCTCGTGACCGCATCCTCACCGAGGCGATGATCTATTGGTCGACACAGAGCATCGCCACGTCATTCAGGCGATACTTCGACTCCGAAGACGATGAGCGCATACCGCCGGTCGAGGTGCCGGCAGCGGTGGCGATACAGCGACACGAACACGATTACCCGGAGAGCGTGGCCCGGAGCTTCTACCGTGACCTGCGGTCGTTCGATCGGATGCCGGAGGGCGGACATTTCGCCGTTGCAGAGGTGCCGCAGGCGATGGCCACGCGCATGCGCGAATTCGCCTTCGGGCTCGGTCTGGTCTCCGACTTGAACGCATAGTGTGCCCGTTCCACTGGCACACGGTCCAGAGGCAGAGGCGCCGCGATGATGATCGAGTAGTCTCGCCGCGCGTCCGTCTAAGGCCCGCCGGACCCGAGCCAGGCGTTCTTGTCACCCGTCCAGCCCGCGGCGCTTGAGCAGCGGGGCGATCTCGGCGTCGCGGCCGCGGAAGTCGCGATAGGCCTCCAGCGGATCCTTCGATCCGCCGACGCCCAGAAGCCGTGCCCGGAAGCGGTCGCCGTTCTCGCGGGTCAGGCCGCCGTTGTCGCGGAACCACTCCACGGTGTCGGCGTCGAGCACCTCGCTCCAGATGTACGAGTAGTACCCGGCGCTGTAGCCGCCCGAGAACACATGCGCGAAGTACGTGGAGGAGTAGCGCGTCGGCACCGAAGGGTTGTCCAGACCGATCTCCGCGAGTGCCGCTGTCTCGAACGCGGCGACGTCGTCGATCTGCGCGTCAGTGCCCACCCGATGCCAGGCCTGATCGAGCCACGCGGCGGCCAAGTACTCGCTCGTGTCGTGCCCCTGGTTGAAGGTCTCGGTCGCGCGCAGACGCTCGACGATCGCAGCATCCAGCGCCTCGCCCGTCTCGTGATGACGGGCATAGTTGTCGAGCACCTCCGGCCAGAGGATCCACATCTCGTTCACCTGGCTGGGGAACTCCACGAAGTCGCGAAAGACGTTGGTCCCGGCGAAGTGGGGATAGTTGACCGTCGCGAACAGCCCGTGCAGCGCGTGTCCGAACTCGTGGAAAAGCGTCGTGACCTCATCCAGCGTCAACAGCGTCGGCTGCCCGTCGCCCGGCCGTGACACGTTCAGATTGTTCACGACGACCGGGGCGGTGCCGCGCAGCGCGGACTGGCTGACGATCGGGTTCATCCACGCCCCACCGCGCTTGGAGTCGCGCGTGTAGAGGTCGAGCACGTACAGGCCGAGCGCGCTGCCACCGGCGTTGTGCACCTCGAACACCCGTGCACCGGGGTGATACGCGACCAGATCCGCGCGCTCGGTGAACGTCACACCGTACAACTGCGTCGCCGCGTGGAAGACGCCGTCCTGCAGCACGCGCTCTGCTTCGAACCATGGCCGCAGCGCTGCCGTGTCGATGTCGTACGTCGCCGTGCGCACCTTCTCGGTGTAGTACGCCCAGTCGTGCGCCTCCAGCGCGAAGGGCACGTTCTCGGTCTCATCGATGATCGCCTGAAGCGCCTCCTGCTCCGCACGGGCGTTGGATGCGACGGCGGGGGCCAGCCGGTGCAACAGATCGGACACGGCCTCCGGCGTGCCGGCGGTCTCGTCGGCCGTCACGTAGGCGGCGTGCGACGGGTAGCCGAGCAGCGCGGCGCGCTCGGCGCGGAGAGCGGCGATCTCAGTCAGTACAGCGCGGTTGTCGTGCGCATTGCCGCGTGCCCCTCGGGAGCGGGATGCTTCCATGATCCGGCGACGGCTCTCGCGGTTGGACAGCGATGCGAGGTACGGATGCCCCGTGAAGAGGGGGAGCGAGATGAGGAAGCCGTCGTGACCGCGCTCGCTCGCCGCGCGTGCAGCTGCCGAGAGCTCGCCTTCGGCGAGCCCATCGAGCTCTTCGGCGCTGTCGAACAGCACGGCGAGGTCGTTGGTGTCGGCGAGCAGGTTCTTCTCGAATGTCGTGGTGAGGGTGGACAGCTGCTGGTTGAGGGCGGTGAGCTGCGACTTCGCATCGTCGTCGAGCGCGGCTCCTGCGTGCGTCATCTCGCGGAAGTGCCGCTGAACCAGGTAGCGGCTCTCGCCGTCGAGCTCCAGTTCGCCGAGCTGCTCGTGCAGCGTCTTCACCCGCCAGTACAGCTGCGCGTCCAGGCGGATGGCGTCCTCATGTGCAGCCATCAGGGGAGCGAGCTCCTCATCGATCGCCTGGATGTCGTCGGTGGCATCTGCCGAGCTCACCGTGTAGAAGGCATGCGCGACGCGGTCGAGCGCGGCTCCGGCGTGCTCGAGCGGCACCATCGTGTTCTCGAACGTCGGCATCGATCGCACCATCGTGATGCGCCTGATCTCGGCGAGATGCTGGTCGAATGCCGCGTGGAACGCCGGCAGGTAGTGCTCGGGCCGGATCGCGGCGTAGTCGGGGAGCGCGTAGGGGAGAGCGGATGGCGTCAGGAGCGGGTTCGCGGCATCGGTCATCCCACGAGCCTATGGCCAACGCCGAACGCCACGCAAAGAAATGCTTGCAAAGAATACGTTGCAAAGGTATCTTTGCATTATGGCCGAGAACGAGAAGAACCCCGCCGCACCAGCCCGCCGAGTGCTGGATGCCGGTGCACTGCGTGCCCTGTCGCACCCGCTGCGCGTGCGGATCTTCGACATCCTCGCCCAGGAGGGCCCCCAGACGGCGAGCACTGTGGCCGAGATCCTGGGAGAGTCGTCCGGCGCGACCAGCTACCACCTGCGGGCACTCGCGCGACACGATCTCATCCGCGAAGTCGTCGGAGAGCACGGCGGACGCGAGCGCTGGTGGGAGCGCCCGGCCGGCGGCATCGTGTACGACTCGCGAGCAGTGCAGGGATCACCGGCGGGTGAAGCCGCGCTCCAGGTCGCCGTCGCCGAAGTGCATCGCCGTCGACACGAAGAGCTCATGGAGTTCTTCAGCGGCCGCATCGACAAGGAGCCGGCCGAGTGGGTCGACGCGAGCTCGTCGATGACCAGCGGCATCAGCATGACCGCAGAACAGACGATCGACCTCATCAAGAAGCTCGAAGCCATCATCGACGAGGCGGCAGACACCTATCGCGGACAGAAGGGGGAGGGGGTTCGCAGAGTCAGCGTTCGCGCCGACGTCTTCCCGCTGAAGAACCTCACGACCAAGAAGGAGACCGCATCATGAGCGCAGTGGCCATAACCCGTACGCACGCCGTACCGCGCGGTGCGACAGCACTCGAGCGTGCGTCGATCCGGCTCGCGGATGCCGTCACCCGGTGGGCGATGCGGCGTGCAGAGCTGCGGCAGGAGCGCCGCGATGCGATGCTCGCGGCGGTGCAAGCCGAGCAGACGCGGAAGGCGGATCCGCGGGCCGCAGACCACATGCTCGCGCAGGTCGGAGTGATCAGGCGCTAGAAGCGCTCAGTCCTGGAAGGGGCGGGCGATGACCTCGCCGGATGCCGTGACCAGCACTTCCCATCCGGCATCCAGCTCGGCGATCGGACGACCTTCCAGCCATGTGAGCGTCCACATGCCGGTGACGCCTCGTGCCTCGACCTCGGCGATGGCGGGCCGCAGAGCGGCGGGAACGGATGCCGGAGCAGCCGAGCCCGTCGCCCACCGCGTGCCGAGCTGCATCAGCTCGCCTCCACGGGAGCCAGCTCGATCTCGGTCACGGCGAGCTCGTCGCCCACCGCGAACTCGAGCACCGCGATCCGGCCGACGGCTCGCAGATCGTCCGCAGCGGCACGCACGGACTCAAGCGTCTCAGCGGGAGCGACGATCACGGCACGGGACACTGGCGTCTTCTGCGAGGCCTTCGCCTCGGTCTTGGCACGGCGGATGCCGATCAACGCGGCACTCGCCGCGGCCAGCACGGCAGGATCGCCTTCGGCGCCGAGAGGCTCCGGCCAGGCGGCGGTGTGGATCGAACCCTCTTCGAACCAGCTCCACGACTCCTCAGTGGCGAACGACACGACCGGTGCAAGAAGACGCAGCAGCGTCGACAGCGCGATCCGCAGTGCGAGCGCGGCAGACGGCTGGCCGACATCGGTCTGGTCGTACGCGCGCTCCTTGACGAGCTCGAGGTAGTCGTCGCAGAACGCCCAGAAGAACGATTCGGTGATCTCGAGCGCGCGAGCGTGATCGAACGCGTCGAACGCCTTGGTGGTCTCCTGGACGACCTCGTCGAGCGCCTTGAGCATGGATGCGTCCAGCGCGTGCGTCACCTGCGCGCCCTCTGGCACCGGGAATGAGAGCACGAACTTCGCGGCGTTGAGCACCTTGATCGCCAGGCGGCGGCCGATCTTCATCTGCGTCGGATTCTGCGGGTCGAACGCGGCATCCACTCCGAGGCGGCTGGAAGCCGCCCAGTAGCGCACAGCATCCGAACCATGCTTCTCGAGGATGTCGGCGGGCGTCACGACGTTGCCCTTGGACTTCGACATCTTCTTGCGGTCTGGATCGACGATGAAGCCCGAGATCGAGGCGTGCTTCCACGGTGAACGGCCGTCTTCGAGCGTCGAGCGGAGCATGGTCGAGAACAGCCAGGTGCGGATGATGTCCTGTGCCTGGGGACGCACGTCGAACGGGGCGACGAGGTTCCACAGCTCCTCATCGCGCTGCCAGCCGCCGGCCAGCTGCGGGGTCAGCGACGAGGTGGCCCAGGTGTCGAGGATGTCGGTCTCGGCCTCGAAGCCACCCGCGACGCCGCGCTGGTCCTCGGTGTAGCCGGTCGGCACATCGCTGGTCGGATCGATCGGCAGCTGCTCTGGTGACGCCATCAGCACGCGGTCGTAGTCGCGATCGCCGTTCTCATCCAGGCCGTACCAGACCGGCAGCGGCACGCCGAAGAAGCGCTGACGCGAGACGAGCCAATCGCCGGTCAGACCGCCGACCCAGTTCTCGTAGCGCACGCGCATGAAGTCGGGGTGCCACTGCAGCTGCTTGCCGTGCGCGATGAGCTGATCGCGCAGCGCCTCGTCGCGGGCGCCGTTGCGGACGTACCACTGGCGCGTCGAGACGATCTCGAGCGGGCGGTCGCCCTTCTCGAAGAACTTCACTGCGTGGTTGAAGGGCTTCGAAACCTCGAGCAGCTCGCCCGACTCCTCCAGCAGCTCGACGACGCGCTTCTTGGCGCTGAAGACGGTCTTGCCTGCGAGCTCCGCATAGGCAGCGGTGCCGGCATCCGAGGCGATCGCCTCAGGGGCGTCCGCGATCACGCGACCGTCCAGACCCAGGATGGTGCGGATCGGCAGGTCGAGCTCACGCCACCAGATCATGTCGGTGACATCGCCGAACGTGCAGACCATCGCGATGCCGGAGCCCTTGTCCTGCTGGGCGAGGTGGTGCGCCAGCACTGGTACCTCGACGTCGAACAGCGGCGTGCGCACTGTCTGGCCGAAGTACGACTGGTAGCGCTCGTCGTCGGGGTGCGCCACGAGAGCCACACAGGCCGCGAGCAGTTCGGGACGCGTCGTCTCGATGTGGATGTCGCCGGAGCCGTCGGTCTTGTGGAACGCGATGCGGTGGTACGAGGCCTGCTGGTCGCGATCCTCGAGCTCGGCCTGCGCGATCGCCGAGCGGAAGTCGACGTCCCACAGCGTCGGCGCGAGAGCCTGGTACGCCTCGCCGCGCTCGTGGTTGCGGATGAACCCGAGCTGGCTCTGCCGGATCGTCTCGTCGGAGATCGTGCGGTAGGTCTGAGTCCAGTCGACGCTGAGACCCATCTGGCGGAAGACGTCTTCGAACTGCTTCTCGTCCTCGACGGTGAGGCGTTCGCACAGCTCGATGAAGTTGCGCCGGCTGATCGGCTGCTGGTCGGCGGCCTTCAGGCTCTTCGCATTGCCCTCGAAGGGAGGAACGAAGTCGGCGTCGTAGGGGAGTGTCGGGTCGACGCGCACGCCGTAGAAGTTCTGCACGCGGCGCTCAGTCGGCAGGCCGTTGTCGTCCCAGCCGATCGGGTAGAAGACGTTCTTGCCACGCATGCGCTCGTAGCGCGCCTTGACATCGGTGTGCGTGTACGAGAACACGTGACCGATGTGCAGAGAACCGGATGCCGTCGGCGGGGGTGTGTCGATCGAGTAGACGCCCTCACGGCCGAGCTCGGCGGCACGCACGCGGTCGAACAGATAGGTGCCCTGCTCGGACCAGACACCATCCCACTTCGCTTCGAGACCTTCGAGGACGGGCTTGTCGGGGATCTGGTTCTGGGCGGGTGCCGACATGGAGGTCTCCTTGCGCGATGTATGCGGCACTGTGTGAGCGTGCCTGAGTGTGGGTGTGCCTCCCATCCTACCGAAGCGATCGGATGACGGTGAAGGAACGGCGCGGTGTGCGTGATGAGGGCGCGGCGCTGAAATGATCGAGGGGTGACAGACATGAGCAGGAGATCCCCTGCAGTCATCGACGGACACAACGATCTCGCGTGGGCGAGCCGCACATCACTCGGCTACGCGGTTCACGAGCTCGATCGATCCGTCGCGACCCTCCACACCGACCTTCCGCGGCTGGCGGAGGGCGGCGTCGCCGGACAGTTCTGGTCGGTATGGGTCGATCCGGTGCTGGAGGGAGCGGAGCAGGTCGTCGCCACTCTGGAGCAGATCGACTTCGTGCATCGCCTGATCGACGCCCATCCGACACGCCTCGCCTTCGCATGCACCGCGGCGGATGTGAGAGCGGCCATGACTGATGGGCGCATCGCGTCTCTCATCGGAGTCGAGGGCGGCGATCAGCTCGGCGGCTCCCTGGCCGTCCTGCGGCAGTTCGCCCGTGCGGGCGCGCGCTACATGACGCTCTCGTGGTCGCGGACGTCCACGCTGGCCGACTCGGCCACGGATGAGCCCCGCCACGGCGGCCTGACGAGTTTCGGTCGCGAGGCCGTCCGGGAGATGAACCGGATCGGAGTCCTCGTCGATCTCGCCCACGTCGCGCCGAGCACCATGCGCGATGCGCTCCAGGAGACGGAGCGCCCGGTCATCGTCAGCCATTCGGCAGCGCTCGCCCTGTGCGATCATCCGAGGAACGTGCCGGACGACGTGCTGGCCGCAATCGGAGCCCAGCGCGGCGTCGTCATGCTCGCGTTCGTGCCGACGTTCCTGTCGCAGTCACGGCGGGACTGGTGGGCGGCCGGTGCGCAAGGCACAGCTCCCGTGGTCAGCGTCGCCGACGCGGCGGATCATCTCGAGCACATCCGAGATGTCGCGGGCGTGCACGCTGTGGGTATCGGTGCTGACTACGACGGCACGGACGAGATACCCGAAGGCCTGGACGACGTCTCCTCATACCCCGCGCTGTTCGCCGAGTTGCGAGCGCGTGGATGGTCGGAGGATGATCTCGAAGCGGCAGCACATGGGAACGTCCTGCGGGTGCTCGAGGTGTCGGATGCCGATTACGAGGCGTTCCTTGCAGGTCGCGCCGGTGCGCCGGCCGCTGCGGCCATCGTGCCGGCGGTGGATGCTGCCGAGCGGAAGCGCGCCACGGTTAGATCGACCCCGTCCAAAAACCCCGGCTAGAATTGACCGACCCCTTCCGCTCTTTCTGAGGACTCGCATGCCCAGCCTGCTCGTGCGTCGTATTCTGCCCATCACCGCGCTCGCCGCGGCCGCTACCCTGGCGCTCAGCGCCTGCGCCGGCCCCGGAGGCTCGTCGGACGGCGATGGCGGTGGAGAGGTGGTCTGGGCCATCGAGGGCGCGAATCTCTCGGCCGGGCACATGGATCCGCAGACCAGCCAGCTCGACGTGTCGAGCATGGTGCAGCGCACAGTCCTCGACTCGCTGGTGTTCCAGGAGTCCGATGGATCGTTCTCGCCGTGGCTCGCCAGCGATTGGACGGTATCGGAGGACAGCACGACCTACACGTTCGATCTGCGTGAAGATGTCACCTTTCACGACGGCGAGCCGTTCAATGCGGATGCGGTGAAGGCGAACTTCGACCGCATCGCAGACCCCGAGACGGCATCCGCCCAGGCCGCGAGCATGCTCGGCGGCGACTTCTACGCCGGTACCGAGGTGATCGACGAGTACACCGTCGAGGTCAGCTTCAGTCAGCCGTATGCCCCGTTCCTGCAGGCCGCCAGCACTCCGCTGCTCGGCTTCTACTCGCCGGCGGTGCTGGAGAGTTCGGCCGATCAGCTCAAGGCCGGTGGCCCGGACGTCACGGTGGGAACCGGTCCGTTCGAGCTCACCGAGTACACGCCCGACCAGGAGATCGTCTATACCCGCAACCCTGACTATGCGTGGGGCCCTGACGGAGCGGAAGCCGCGCAGTTCGAGACGTTGCGCGTCGAGATCCTGCCGGAGGCCTCTGTGCGTGCCGGAGTCGTGGAGAGCGGAGAGGCCGACCTGGCCAGCAACATTCCGCCGAACCTCGCCGTGGAGCTGCCCGACACGCTCACGGTCGCCTCGAACGAGTACCCCGGCCTTCCGTACTCGCTGTACTTGAACGAGAAGTACGGCGTCTTCGCCGACGAGAAGGTGCGGCAGGCGTTCGCCCGCGGCATCGATGTCGATGCGGCCGTCGAGGAGATCTTCTTCGGCCAGTTCCCTCGCGCCTGGAGCATCCTCGGATCGACGACGCCGGGTTACGACGCCTCGCTCGAGGGCAGCCGGCCGTTCGACCAGGATGAGGCGAACAGTCTTCTGGATGAGGCCGGATGGACCGAGCGCGACAGCGACGGCATCCGCATGAAGGACGGCACGCGGCTCTCGGTGCGATGGATCGCCTACACGCCGGTGTCCGACGACAACGCGGCCCTCGCGAACGCCATCCAGTCCGATCTCGCCGACATCGGCTTCGAGGTCGTGCGCGAAGTGCTGGAACCCGGTGCCTACAACGAGCAGTACGGCCCCAAGACCTTCGACCTCACCGACTGGGGCTTCTCGGGTGTCGACGGCGATCTGCTGCGCAGCCACCTGCACACCGACGGCTTCCAGAACGCCTCGCAGGTCACCGATCCCGAGATCGACAGCCTGCTCGAAGAGGGCATCGCGACCAGCGATGTCGACGCGCGAGCGGCGATCTACCAGCAGCTGCAGCAGTGGAATGCTGACTACACTGCGATCGTGCCGCTCTACAGCCCGTCTCTCATCACCGCCGTGAACGACACCGTCTCCGGTCTCGAATACGACCTGTACGGCCGTCCGCTGTTCTACGAGGTCACGGTCAGCTGATCCGGTCGTGAAGCCTCTGCTCATCCGGATCGCGGGACTCGCAGCATCCGTCGTCATCGTCCTCTGGGGCGCGGCGACGCTCGCGTTCCTCGCGTTCAGGGTGATCCCGGGTGACCCCGTCTCAGTGATGCTGGGGCCTCAGGCCCAGGTGAGCGAAGCGGTCAAGGACGGCATCCGGGCCGAGCTGGGGCTGGATCGTCCACCGCTGGAGCAGTACTTCTCGTACCTCTGGCAGCTGCTGCAGGGAAACCTGGGGGAGTCGTATCAGCTGAGGATGCCGGTGACCGAGGTGATCGGTCGTCAGCTCGGCGCCACCGTGCAGCTGACGGCGCTCGCTCTCGTGATCGCGGTGGTGCTCGCGCTCGCCGTGGCGCTGTTGGCCCGGGGCAGGGTGTCGCGGGGCATCGTCGCCGGGTTCGAGCTGGTCGTGCTGTCCTCGCCGGTGTTCTGGATCGGTATCCTGCTGCTCAGCGTCTTCGCGTTCGGCCTGGGTTGGTTCCCGGTGTCCGGCACGCGCAATCCAGCCACGATCGTGCTGCCGGCGATCACTCTCGCTCTCCCTGTGGCTGCGTTGCTCGGCCAGGTGCTGCGTGACGGCGTCGAGGCAGCGGAGCGTCAGCCGTGGGCGACCACCGTGCGGGCCCGCGGTGCGGGGCAGGTGCGACTCACCGCCCATCACACCCTGCGGCACGGTGCGGCGGGGGCGTTGACTCTCGCCGCCTACCTGGTCGGGTCGCTGCTCGGCGGTGCCGTGCTCGTGGAGACGGTGTTCGCGAGGCCCGGAATCGGACGTGTGACGCTGTCGGCGATCACGGATCGCGATCTGCCGGTGATCACCGGGATCATCCTGTTCAGCGCTCTGGTGTTCGTCGTGGTCAACCTCATCGTGGAGCTGCTGTATCCGGTGCTCGACCCGCGGCTGCGTCCGGTTGACGTACGCGTGCGGGAGGTGGGCGCATGAGCGTGTCTGCTCGTCCCGATATCGCTTGGCGTATGCGCGCGTCACCGCAGGGCATTCCGCGGCGCGTGCTGCTGTGGGTGGCGCTCGTCGTTCTCGCCGTGGTGGCGGTGATGGCGCTGTTCCCGCAACTGATCGCGACGCACGACCCGTTGCGCACGGATGTGCGTGCCGCGTTGGAGGCGCCCAGCGCGGCGCACCTGTTCGGCACGGACCAGAGCGGACGCGACGTGTTCTCGCGCGTCGTCTTCGGTGCGGGACGTTCGGTGGGAATCGGACTGCTCGCGACTGCTCTGGCGCTGGTGATCGGGCTCGTGGTCGGTGCGCTGTCGGGCATCGCCCCGCGCGCCGTGGATGCCACGGTCATGCGCATCACGGACGTGCTGCTCGCATTCCCGGAGTTCCTCGTGGCGCTCGTGGTGGTGGCGGTTCTCGGACCAGGACCGACGAATGTCGCGATCGCCGTGACGATCGCCGCCGTTCCGGTGTACGTGCGACTCGCGCGGGTGCAGACTCGGTCTCTCGCGCTCGCCGAGCATGTGGAGGCCGCCCGCATCCTCGGCGTCCCTGCGATGCGGGCGTTCGTCCGTCACGTCGTGCCAGGGGTGCTCGGCTCGCTCAGCGTGCTGGCGACGATCGGGATCGGTTCCAGCATCCTCGCGGCCGCGGGCCTCAGCTTCCTCGGACTCGGACCGATCGAACCGTCGCCCGAGTGGGGCCTCATGCTCTCGGGCGGGCGGAACGTACTCGGCACGGCCTGGTGGATCGCGGTGTTCCCCGGCGTGGCGATCACGCTGACCGTGGTGTCGGCGACCATCGTCGGTCGCAGTCTGCGGGCACGTGCAGAGGGGAGGGCGTGATGAGCGCGCTCGTCGTGCAGAACCTGTCGGTCGCGATACGGGGAATGCTGCTCGTGGACGGCGTCTCGTTCGACGTCGCCCCGGGGGAGTGTCTGGCGATCGTCGGGGAGTCGGGTGCGGGGAAGTCGCTCACGGCATCCGCACTGCTCGGGCTGACGCCGGACGCTGCGCGGGTCACCGCGGATGTGCTGAGCATCGACGGTGTCGACGCTCGGGGCTTCTCGGAGAGTGAGTGGCGTGAGCTGCGAGGCAGTCGTGTGGGACTGGTCTCGCAGGATGCGCTGGTGTCGCTCGACCCGCTGAGGCGTGTCGGTGCAGAGGTAGCTGAGCCGCTCGCGATCCACACGCGACTGTCGCGACGTGCGCGCCGGGTTCGTGCGATCGAGCTGCTGGAGTCGGTGTCGATGACGGATGCCGCGCGTCGCGCAGCCCAGTACCCGCACGAGCTCTCCGGTGGGCTGCGGCAGCGCGCCCTGATCGCATCGGCGCTCGCGGGTCAGCCTGCAGTGCTCGTCGCCGACGAGCCGACCACTGCGCTGGATGCCACCGTGCAGGCGCGGGTGCTCGCTCTGCTGCGATCGATCGCGGATGCGGGTACCGCCGTCGTGTTCATCAGTCACGACATCGCCGCGGTGCGCAGAGTCGCGGATCGCGTGCTCGTGATGCGAGCGGGTCGGGTCATCGAACACGGCGCGGTCGTCGATGTGCTGGATGCACCGCAGGAGGAGTACACCCGCGAACTGATCGCCGCGACCATGCACGAGCCGCGTTCGGATCGGTTCGGGCTCGGGGACGCGGTGCTCACGGGGGTCGAGGTGTCCAAGGCGTTCTCCAGCGTTCCGGCCGTCGACGGCGCGTCGTTCACGCTCTTGCAGGGACAGACGCTGGGAGTCGTGGGGGAGTCCGGTTCGGGCAAGACGACGCTCGCGCGCATGATCGTCGGCGTGGAGAAGCCGGACTCGGGAGAGTTGCGTTGGGCGGGCGATCCCGGTGCGCATCGGGTGCAGCTCGTGCACCAGAATCCGCTCGGTGCGTTCGATCCGCGTTGGACGATCGGGCGATCGCTGCGCGAGGCGCTCGAGGCGGGTGATGTGCCGTGGGCAGCGCGGGCCGCACGAGTAGCGGCGTTGATGGCGGAGGTGGACCTCGATCCGGCTCTGGCTCGACGCCGACCTGCTGAGCTGTCAGGTGGTCAGCGGCAGCGTGCCGCGATCGCTCGGGCGCTCGCCGCCGATCCCGACGTGCTGGTGCTCGACGAGCCGGTCTCCGCTCTTGACCCGTCTGTGCGCGAGAAGGTGCTGCAGCTGCTCGGGCGTCTGCAGCGCGATCGCGAGCTGACCATGATCTTCATCTCGCACGACCTCGATGTCGTCGCCGCGGTGTCCGGCGATGTGCTCGTGATGCAGGACGGTGTCGTGGTGGAGCAGGGCCCGGTTGCCGCGGTGTTCGCTGCTCCGCAGCATCCGTTCACTCAGGAGCTGCTGGCCGCGGGGCGTTGAGCGTCGGGTCTGGTCTCAGTCCTTGACTTGGATACCGACGCCCGCGGCTAAGGTCGCTGCGAGCTGCTGCACCTGGAAAGTCGTGAGCGTGGTGCCGCGAAGGCCGTTCGTGTCGACGAACCCGACCGCGTCGAGTCCGCGCAGATCGACGTCGGTCGCCCGAAGGCCGCGCGGATCGACCTCATCGCTGCGGCAGTCGTCGAAGCGCACCCGATTGAGTTCGGCCTGCGGCATATCGAGGGTGCGGATCGTGCATCCGGTGAACAGCAGGTCGGTGCCCTTCGCCCCGCCGAGGTTCAGGTAGTCGATCCGCAGATCGCGCAGTTCGAGCTCGTCGATGCGGGCGCCGCTGAGATCGAGCGTGCCGATGCGTCCGCCGGTGATGCGCAGTCGGCGGATGCCGGCGTTTCGCAGGCTGAGGGAGGCGACGCGGATGCCCGTCATCTCGACATCGAGGATCGTGGAGCCGACCAGGTCCACTCCGTCGGCGTCAGCGGCGATCACGCACTGCTCGAGTGATGCGTAGGCGAGGTCGACTGTGCCGGAGAGGTCGAGCCGCGCGGCCAGCAGGTCTGCGCTGCGTGCGGCGGCGGCATCTGCGAGGTGGGGCGGGATGTCGGGATCGGAGACGCGGGGAGCAACGGGGGAATCAGAGGAGCGGGCCACTCCTTGAGCGTATGTCCTGGGCAGGACACTGCGGAGCACCACAGCTTCCCCCGCTACGCACGTTCTTCGGAGAAGTGCAGCTTCTTCGGAGATCAAGTCTCGGGTGGCTCCGAAGAACGTGCATTTCTCCGAGCGAGGCGCCTACCTCACTCGTTCTTCACATCCGTCGAATCATGAGATCTGTCCACTGCTCCTGGAATCGCAGCCGGCGCTCGTACGGCTTTGGAGCAGAATCGCGGGATGCTGTACCCAGCCGTCTCGGACCCCGTCGAGCTCGTCGTCGAGCTGGGCGGCGTCGTGCGCACGCAGCGTCTGAAGACACAAGGAGTGAGTCGTACGGCTCTGGAACGCGCCGTGGCGTCGGGACAGCTCGTGCGGGTTCGCCGAGGGTGGGTGGCGACGAAGGACGCGGACCCGGTGCTGGTCGCCGCGGCTCGTGCAGGCGTCGTCGTCACCTGCATCTCGCAGGCTGCCCGGCTCGGGCTGTGGGTCCACGAGATGCCGGAGAAGTTTCATGTCGGTGCGGATCCGCATAGCGCCGGCGGTAAGACGGAACGCGCACACGTTCACTGGTCGATACCGTTGCTGCCGCGGCAGCCTGATGCCCTGGTCGACCCGATCGAGAACGTGCTCGCGCTCGTGGCGGGCTGCGAACCGTTTGAACAGGCGCTGGCGACATGGGAGTCAGCACTCAACAGGGGTCTGGTGACGATTCCTGGCCTCGCCGAGTATCCGTGGAAGGATGCGGCACGCGATCTGCTCGACCGGGCCAACCCATTCGCGGATGCAGGTAGCGAGACCTACGTACGAGAACGCTTGAGGTGGTTGAATCTCAGACTGCTGATCCAGACGTGGATAGCGGGGCACAGGGTCGACGTGCTCATCGGTGAGCGCCTCGTGCTGCAGATCGATGGCAAGCATCATGTCGGTGCCCAGCGAAGTGAGGACATCCGCCACGACGCCGAACTCCGCCTCATGGGCTATCACGTGATTCGGGTCAGCTATCAGCAGCTGATGCACGATTGGCCCGCTGTGCAGGATCTGATCATGCGAACGGTGGCGCAGGGCCTGCACCTCGCGGCATGAAGGCTGAGCATGAACTCCGGAGAAGTGCAGCTTCTTCGGAGCCGGGACCGTGAATGGCTCCGAAGAACGTGCTTTCTCCGAACGAAGTGCACGCACCACACGCCGCGCACCACGCCGCGCACGGCCGCGTACAATAGACAGCACACGCTTTGATCCGGCCATCACCGGGGAGCTCTCGGAAGAACAGCCGCGAGGCCCACTAGAACCGAGCGGGGCAGGCCCGTCATCGCCGCAGTGAGAGTGGCAGTGCCGTGAGGCGCAGCACGTGAGGTGGTACCGCGGTCCGTGAGGATCGTCCTCGCACATCCGCCACGAGCACTGCGAGCACACATGACCTACCCACGAACCTCCGCCTTCGGCCCCGCCGCCGACGTCGCACCCAGCCCGAAGTTTCCCCAGATCGAGCGCGAGGTGCTCGACTTCTGGAAACAGGACGACACGTTCCGCGCGTCCATCGCGCAGCGCGAGGGTGCAGAGGAGTGGGTGTTCTACGACGGCCCGCCGTTCGCCAACGGACTGCCGCACTACGGCCACCTGCTCACGGGATACGCCAAGGATCTCTTCCCGCGCTTCCAGACCATGATCGGCAAGAAGGTCGATCGCGTCTTCGGCTGGGACACCCACGGCCTGCCCGCAGAGCTCGAAGCCATGAAGCAGCTCGGCATCACCGAGAAGAGCGAGATCGAAGCCATGGGCATCGACGTCTTCAACGCCAAAGCGCGCGAGTCGGTGCTGGCATACACCGACCAGTGGCAGGACTACGTCACCCGCCAGGCGCGCTGGGTCGACTTCGAGCGCGGCTACAAGACCCTCGACACGAACTACATGGAGAGTGTGCTCTGGGCGTTCAACACCCTCTACGACAAGGGTCTCGCCTACGAGGGCTATCGCGTGCTGCCGTACTGCTGGCGTGACGAGACGCCGCTCAGCGCGCACGAGCTGCGCATGGACGACGACGTGTACAAGATGCGTCAGGATCCGTCCGTGACCGTCACATTCCCGCTCACCGGCGTCAAGGCCGAGTCGCTCGGCCTCACGGGCGTGCGCGCGCTCGCGTGGACGACGACCCCGTGGACCCTTCCGACGAACCTCGCGCTCGCCGTGGGGCCCGACATCGAGTACGTGGTGCTCCCGGCGGGGCCGAATGGCGCTGCCGATGTGCACAATGCGGATGAGCCGGTCGAGGCATCCGCCCACCGTTACCTGCTCGCACGCGATCTGCTCGCCGGATACGCCAAGGATCTCGGCTACGAGTCCGCAGCGGATGCCGTCGCGGCCGTCGACGCGACGGTCAAGGGCGAACAACTGCAGGACGTCACGTACGACCACCTGTTCGACTACTACGCGGATGCCGAGACCTACGGCACCGAGAACGCCTGGCGCATCCTCGCCGATGACTACGTCACCACCACCGACGGCACCGGCATCGTCCACCAGGCTCCCGCCTACGGCGAGGACGACCAGCGCGTGGCCGGTGCGGCCGGTATCCCGACGATCATCTCGCTTGACGACGGAGGACGCTTCCTCCCGAACGTCACGGACGTCGCCGGAGAGCTGTGGATGGACGCCAACCGTCCACTCATCCGGGTGCTCAAGGACGCCGGACGACTCGTCCGCGAGGCCAGCTACGAGCACTCCTATCCGCACTGCTGGCGCTGCAGGAACCCCCTGATCTACAAGGCCGTGTCGAGTTGGTTCGTCCGCGTGACGGACATCAAGGACAAGATGCTCGCCAACAACGAGCAGATCACCTGGGTGCCCGAGAACGTCAAGCACGGCCAGTTCGGCAAGTGGCTCGAGGGCGCGCGCGACTGGTCGATCAGCCGCAATCGCTACTGGGGCTCGCCCATCCCGATCTGGAAGAGCGATGACCCGGAGCACCCGCGCGTGGACTCCTACGGGTCGCTGGCAGACCTGGAGCGCGACTTCGGCACGCTGCCGCGCAACCCCGAGGGCGAGGTCGACCTGCACCGGCCGTACATCGACGACCTGACCCGCCCGAACCCCGACGACCCGACCGGGAAGTCGACCATGCGCCGCATCGAGGACGTCTTCGACGTCTGGTTCGACTCCGGATCCATGCCGTACGCGCAGGTGCACTACCCGTTCGAGAACCAGGAGTGGTTCGACTCGCACTCGCCGGCGGACTTCATCGTCGAGTACATCGGGCAGACCCGCGGCTGGTTCTACCTGATGCACGTGCTGTCGACCGCACTGTTCGACCGCCCGGCGTTCACCGGCGTCAGCTGCCACGGCATCGTGCTCGGCAATGACGGACTCAAGATGTCGAAGTCCCTGCGCAACTACCCCGATGTGTCCGAGGTGCTCGACCGCGACGGCTCCGACGCGATGCGCTGGTTCCTCATGTCGAGTTCGGTGCTGCGCGGCGGCAACCTCGCCGTCACGGAAGAGGGCATCCGCGCCGGCGTGCGCGAATTCCTGCTGCCGCTGTGGAGCTCGTGGTACTTCTTCTCGACGTACGCGAACGCTTCCGACGGCGGCTATGAAGCCGCATGGCGCACCGACTCCACCGACGTGCTCGACCGGTACATCCTGGCGCGCCTGGGCGACCTCGTCCGAGAGGTCCGGGCCGATCTCGAAGGGCTCGACTCGACCACGGCATCCGCTCGTCTTCGCGACTTCGCCGAGGTTCTGACGAACTGGTACATCCGTCGTTCGCGCGATCGCTTCTGGACGGGCGTCACGGACGACCCGAAGAGCCGTGAGGCGTTCGACACGCTCTACACGGTGCTCGAGACGCTGACGCGCGTCGCGGCACCCCTCGTGCCACTCGTCAGCGAGCGCGTCTGGCAGGGACTCACCGGCGGACGCAGCGTGCACCTGACCGATTGGCCGGATGCTGACGCATTCCCCGCAGCGGATGACATCCGAAACGCGATGGATGCCGTGCGCGAGCTCTCCAGCGTCGGCAACGCCCTGCGCAAGAAGGAGAAGCTGCGCGTGCGTCTGCCGCTGTCGCGCTTCACCGTCGTCTCGCCGCTGGCGAACACGCTGGGCCAGTTCGAGGACATCCTCCGAGACGAGCTCAACGTGAAGTCGGTCGAGCTCGTGCAGCTCACGGACACCGCGGCAGCCGAGTACGGCATCAGCCATCGCCTGAGCGTGAACGCTCGTGCGGCGGGCCCGCGCCTGGGCAAGCAGGTGCAGCATGTGATCGCGGGCGCAAGGGCAGGGCTCTGGGAGGACAAGGACGGCACCGTCATCGTCGATGGGATCGCGCTCGAGCCCGCCGAGTACGAGCTCGCGCTCGAGACGACGGGCCGGCCGGAGGGCGAGGCTCTTGCGATCGTGCCGAGCGGCGGCTTCGTGCTGCTCGACACCGCGGTCACCGGGGAGTTGGCGGCAGAGGGCCTTGCGCGGGACGTGATCCGCGCCGTGCAGGACAGCCGCAAGGCCGCCGGGTTCGACGTCAGCGACCGGATCCGGCTCCAGCTGTGGTTCAGCGACTCGAAGGATCTGTTCGCGGTCAAGAGAGCATTCGCGGTGGCCAGAGTCGCGGAAGAGACCCTCGCGGTCTCCTACTCGCTCGGCGCGAAGGACGAGGTCGTGCTGGAACTCGGCGGCGGTTCCTGGGGGTATCAGGAGGGCGGCTTCGAGCATGAGACCACGGTCGAGCCGGGCACTTACGCCAACGTCGGCAGCATCCGTGTGAGCATCGCACGACACGACTACCAGGAGAGCGAGGCCTCAGCATGAGCGACGACCGCAAACGCGCAGACGCCGTCTACGACGCACTGCTGAGCAGGGCGGGGGAGCGCTGGGTGCAGCCCCGCAAGGAGCGCACGGCGCGCATCCTCGAACTCCTGGACGACCCGCAGCGCACCTACCGTGTCGTGCATATCACCGGCACCAACGGCAAGACGTCGACGGCCCGCATGATCGAGAGCCTGCTGCGGGCCCACGGCCTGCGTACCGGCCTGTTCACGAGCCCGCACCTCGAGCGCTTCACCGAGCGGATCATGATCGACGGCGAGCCCATCGACGACGGCGCGATCGCCGACGCCTGGGACGAGATCGAGCCCTTCGCTGCGATCGTCGATGCCGAGTTCGAGAAGACCGGCGATGCTCCGCTGACGTTCTTCGAGCTGCTCACCGTGCTGGCGTTCGTCGCGGCGTCGGATGCTCCGGTCGATGTGCTCGTGCTCGAAGTCGGCATGGGTGGCTCGTGGGATTCCACGAACACCGCAGATGGCGACGTCGCGGTGTTCACGCCGATCGCGATCGACCACGCCGATCGACTGGGCGACACGATCGCGGCGATCGCCGAGGTCAAGGCCGGCATCATCAAGGAGGGTGCCGCAGTGGTGTCCGCCCAGCAGCCCGAAGAGGCCTCCCAGGTGCTGCGCCGCGTCGCCGCAGAGAAGAACGCGACCATCGCGTTCGAGGGCGATGAGTTCGGACTCACCGAGCAGAAGCTTGCGGTCGGCGGTCAGCTGCTGACCATCCGTGGCCTCGCCGGCGCCTACGTCGAGGAATACCTGCCGCTGTACGGCGCACACCAGGGGCACAACGCGGCTCTCGCGGTGGCTGCCGTGGAGTCGTTGATCGGCGCCGGCAGCCAGCACATCGCCGGCGACATCATCACCGACGGCCTGCAGGGGACAACCTCTCCAGGGCGGCTCCAGCTGCTCGGCATCGCGCCGACCGTAGTCGTCGACGCCGCTCACAACCCGCACGGCGCCAAGGCACTCGCACAGTCGCTCGACGACAGCTTCGACTTCGACGAGTGGGGTCTTGTGCTCGGAATTCTCGCCGACAAGGACGCGGCCGGCATCATCGCCGAGCTCGCACCCGCAGCCTCCCACGTGTTCGCGACCGCGCCGGGGACGGAGCGCGCGAGCGACGCAGACACCATCGCGGATCTCGTCGAAGCCGCGGGGCACCGCGCCACGGTGCATCCATCGCTCTCCGACGCCGCAGATGCGGCACGCGAATGGGCCGCGTCATCGGATCGCCGGGCCGTCGTGATCGCCGGATCCATCGTGCTGGCGGGAGAGGCGATCGCGCTTGCGGATGAAGAGGACTGGAAGTCGGGGTGGCGCGCATGAGCGACGCCGCATCCGCGCCGCGCCGGGTCCGCGCTCCGCGAACCCTCGTGCAGAAACTCGCCCCGATCGTCCTCGGTTTCGAGGCGATCGTCGTGCTGCTCGTGGGCCTCACGATCTTCGGCCTGAACTCGCTGCCCTGGGGGCTGCCGCAGTGGTGGGCGATCGTCGCAGGCGTCGTCGTGGCGCTCGCCATGGTGGCTGTCGCCGGAATGATCACGAAGCCGTGGGCGATCACAGCGGGGTGGGTGCTGCAGGTGCTCGTCGCGCTGTCGGCGTTCTTCGTGCCTGCCATCCTGCTCGTCGTGCTGGTTTTCGGTGGCATGTGGGCGTATGCGACGATCATGGGGGCCCGTCTGGACGCACGACGTCCTGTCGACCAGAGCCGACTCACTGAAGAAACCACCGACACTCACACAGAGAGCGATTGACATGGCCACCGAAGAAACACTCGTCCTCGTCAAGCCCGACGGCGTCGCCCGCGGTCTCACCGGCACGATCCTCGCGCGCATCGAGGCGAAGGGCTACGCGCTCGTCGACATCCGCCTGGTCGAGCCCGACCGTGACGTGCTCGCCGAGCACTACGCAGAGCACGAGGGCAAGCCCTTCTACGAGCCGTTGCTCGAGTTCATGATGTCCGGCCCGTCCGTGGCGATCCGCCTCACCGGCAACCGCGTGATCGAGGGGTTCCGCTCGCTCGCCGGCACCACAGACCCGACCAGTGCGGCCCCCGGCACGATCCGCGGCGACTTCGGCCGCGATTGGGGACTCGCCGTGCAGCAGAACCTCGTGCACGGATCGGACAGCCCCGAGTCGGCCGCGCGCGAGCTCGGAATCTGGTTCGCCTGAGCTGAACACCACGAAGCCCGCCGGTTCCTGCGCAGCAGCCGGCGGGCTTCGTCGTGTTCGGATTCGACTCGCATCAGAACAGGATCTTCGCCATCTCGCCGAGGAAATCGAGGCCCTGCAGCTGTGCCAGCAGAATGATGAGCGCGAAGGCGAGGATCGTCGCGAGCGGTACCCATGGCATCAGTCGTCCGGCGCTCGCGCGCACCTTCTCGGAACCGCTGAAGGTTCCGTTGCGGAACAGATGCACGACCGTCGCGAAGAAGGTGGGGATCGTCACGGCCCACGTGACCATGCACCAGGGGCACAGCACGAAGAGATCGTAGAGGCTCTGCGCGATCAGCCAGCAGACGAGTCCGAACGCGAAGGTGATGCCGGCGCCGAAGACGGCCCAGAACCATCGGGGGAAGCGCGCGCCGGCGAGAACAGCCACGCCGACGACGAGCGGCGCCATCCATCCGGTGAGGCCGATCAGCGGGTTCGGGAAACCGAAGACGGATCCCTGCCATGACTGCAGGTTGGTGCTGCACTGGATGAACGGGCTGAGATCGCAGGCCAGCGCATCCTGCGGGTTCTCGAGCAGTGCGAACTTCTCGACCGTGAGCTGGAAGGCCGCCCACCAGCCGATCACGCTGGCGACGATCAACCAGATTCCGAAGCCGACGGGGCGGGTGCGCTGCTCGCTCATGTGTGTGATTATCTCAGCGGATCCTATGGATCCCGGCGCACTCGAGTGGCGCGAACCGTGTCGCGGCGACGGCGCGGATGCGTCGGATGCCGCGAACTGGCCCACAAGGTGCGATAATGACATCTGATGCATCGAACGGCGCCGCCGGGAAAACGCATCGACGCAGACTTCGGGGTCCAATGCCCCTCGCGATCAGAGCCATGAGCCGGTCGCAAACCGAGTGAGTTCGCGGCACCCGCGGGTGCCGCATGAGATTTCGCGGAGCACCTGTTGCCCCGCGCAGGGAGTTAGCCAGAGATGGCCGATGAGAACAATGACAACAACGCCCCTACCCTCGACGCGGACACGGAGGCTCCGGTAACACCGGAGGAGAACGTACCCGCACCGGATCAGGTCGTCGAGACCGACTCGGTCGAGCCCGTCTCTGACGCGGTCGAGCCCGTCTCTGACGCAGCCGAGCCGGTTGCTGACGTGGCCGAGCCGGTCGCTGAGGCGGTCGAGCCAGTCGCTGACGTGGCCGAGCCGGTCGCTGAGGAAGCACCGGCCGCACCGACGAAGCCGGAACCGGTCACCGCGGTAGCGCTCGGACTCATCCCCGAGGTGTTCGTCTCGCAGGTCTCGACCCAGCTGCGCTTCTACGCCCCCGAGATCGTTCCGCTGCCGGCACTGCCCGGCCGCCGCGACAGCGATTCGCGCAATGACTCCCGCGGCGGTCGCGATCGCGATCTCCGCGACAACGATGAGGATGAATCGCCGTCGGCCCGTCGTGGCCGTCGTCGCCGCGGCGGCGGCAGCGATGCGGACGAGCAGCGCGAAGAGCCGCGCCAGCGCCAGCGCGCCGTCGAGTACATCACCGAGCCGAAGGCCATCAAGGGCTCGACCCGCCTCGAGGCCAAGAAGCAGCGTCGTCGCGACGGCCGGGATGCCGGACGCCGTCGCCCTGTAGTGACCGAGGCCGAGTTCCTCGCGCGTCGTGAATCGGTCGACCGCAAGATGGTCGTGCGCTCGAAGAACTCGCGCACCCAGATCGGCGTCCTGGAGGACGGCGTGCTCGTCGAGCACTATGTCGCCCGCAACCAGGACGCGTCGCTGATCGGCAACGTCTACCTCGGTCGCGTGCAGAACGTGCTCCCGAGCATGGAAGCGGCCTTCGTCGACATCGGTCGCGGTCGCAACGCCGTGCTCTACTCCGGCGAGGTCGACTGGGACGGCGTCGAGACCGGCAACCAGCCTCGTCGCATCGAGCTGGCGCTGAAGCCGGGCGACCGTGTCCTCGTGCAGGTCACGAAGGACCCGGTGGGCCACAAGGGCGCTCGTCTCACCAGCCAGATCTCCCTCCCCGGCCGTTACCTCGTGTACGTGCCCAACGGGTCGATGAACGGCATCTCGCGCAAGCTTCCCGACAACGAGCGGGCTCGCCTCAAGCGCATCCTCAAGGAGGTGCTGCCGGAGTCCTCCGGTGTCATCGTGCGCACCGCCGCGGAGGGCGCGACCGAGGATCAGCTGACCCGCGACGTGCAGCGGCTCACAACTCAGTGGGAGCACATCCGCAAGCAGGTCGAGAACCAGTCGGCCCCGTCGCTGCTGCACGCCGAGCCCGATCTTCTCGTCAAGATCGTCCGTGACGTCTTCAACGAGGACTTCACGAAGATGCTGATCCAGGGCGAGGATGCTCAGCAGACCATCCGCGCATACCTGGAGAGCGTCGCCCCCGACCTCCTCGAGCGCGTCGAGCCGTACGAGGACGAGAGCGATCCGTTCGATGCGTTCCGCATCACGGAGCAGATCGAGAAGGCGCTGGACCGCAAGGTGTGGCTGCCCTCCGGCGGTTCCCTCGTGATCGACCGCACCGAGGCGATGACGGTCGTCGACGTCAACACCGGCAAGTTCGTGGGATCCGGCGGAAACCTCGAGGAGACGGTCACCAAGAACAACCTCGAGGCAGCGGAGGAGATCGTCCGCCAGCTGCGACTGCGCGACATCGGCGGCATCATCGTCGTCGACTTCATCGACATGGTTCTCGAGTCCAACCGCGATCTCGTGCTGCGCCGTCTGATCGAATGCCTGAGCCGCGACCGCACGAAGCACCAGGTCGCCGAGGTCACCTCGCTGGGCCTCGTGCAGATGACGCGCAAGAAGCTCGGCCTCGGTCTGCTGGAGACCTTCAGCGAGCCCTGTGAGGTCTGCGCAGGTCGTGGTGTCGTCGTGCACCACGATCCCGTGAGCAAGCACCGTACGAGCTCCACCAACGGCGGCTCCTCGAACAACCGTCGTCAGCGTGGCGGGAACGGCCAGCAGAGTCAGAGCGCTCAGCCTTCCAGCACTGCGACGCACAGCATCCCTGAAGGCGCCAAGTCCGCGCTCGCACAGATCGCCGCCTCGACGCGCGCGCCGAGCGCGGAGCCGGAAGCAGATGCCGTCGCCGAGACCCGTGTGACCGCCGATGCCGAGCAGCCGGTGGCATCCGAACGGCCGAAGAAGCCTCGCAAGAAGCGTTCGTCGGATCGAGTCAAGTCAGCACCGAAGACTCAGGCCGAACAGCTTCTCGACTCTGTGCTGGACGCTCTTCCCGAGCCGAAGGCGCCCGGGCAGGGACGAGGCCGTCGGCGTGTGAGCACGGCGGCGCTCACCGGAACCCCGGTTTCTGTGAACTCGTCAGCGACGTCGGTCGCGGGCGGGGATACGGAGTCCTGAGGCGATCAGCCTTCTCGTGAGCTCCTTGCCACCGACGTGGACAGCGCCGGAGGCGATGAGCCGGGGGAGTGCGTCGGCAGGGACGTCGTAGTGATCGAGGTCGAAGGCCCGCGCCGGAACGCCGTTCGACAGCGCGAACGCGTGCAGTTCGTCGAGGCTGTCCTCGCTGACCAGGTGTGCCCAGAGCCGTCCGTGCGCCGGCCAGATGGGGTCATCGATCAGAACGGTCACTCCGCGATCCTACGGCGCCGAACACACGGGGCGGCTCGCTTTGCGACTCAGCCATCTATCCGGTAAAGTTGTCCTTTGGTGCGTGAGCTGAGTCGTCCCCACGGGTCGGCGCGGTACAGCCTTGTGCTCGCACCCGTCGGACTTGCGACGAACGCAGGCACAGTCTTCCCGTGAGATTTACGGAGCCGTGAGCTCCCCAACGAAACAGGTATGAAGTGGTTTACGCAGTAGTGCGCGCCGGTGGACGGCAGGAGAAGGTCGAGGTCGGCACGATCGTTCAGCTCGACCGTGTCAAGGCGGCTCAGGGCGAGAAGATCGAGCTGGCAGCAGTGCTCCTCGTCGACGGCGCCACGGTGACCACCGACGCCGACAAGCTCGCCAAGGTCAAGGTGACCGCTGAGGTCATCGGCAACCTCCGCGGCCCGAAGATCATCATCCAGAAGTTCAAGAACAAGACCGGCTACAAGAAGCGCCAGGGCCACCGTCAGGACCTCACGCGCGTCAAGATCACCGGCATCAAGTAAGCACAGAAGAGGCTCAGGACATGGCACATAAAAAGGGCGCAAGCTCCACCCGCAACGGTCGTGACTCCAACGCCCAGCGACTTGGCGTGAAGCGCTTCGGCGGCCAGCAGGTCAGCGCAGGCGAGATCATCGTCCGTCAGCGCGGCACCCACTTCCACCCCGGCGTCAACGTCGGCCGTGGCGGTGACGACACGCTGTTCGCTCTTGAAGCGGGCGCGGTCGCATTCGGCGCGAAGGGCGGCCGCAAGGTCGTCAACATCGTCGCCGCTGCTGCCGAGTAATCGCAGCACAGCACACATCCGGTTCGGGGCGGGCTTCGGCTCGCCCCGTCCGCGTATCTAAGGGGTTGTTCCAGACATGGTCACGTTCGTCGACACGGTGACGCTGCAATTGCGCGCCGGCAAGGGCGGCAACGGCTGTGTCTCCGTTCACCGCGAGAAGTTCAAGCCGCTCGGTGGTCCCGACGGCGGTAATGGCGGCAACGGCGGCGACATCGTGCTCGTGGCCGATTCCCAGACCGGCACGCTGCTGTCGTATCACCACTCACCGCACCGCAAGTCCGCCAACGGCGGCTTCGGCATGGGCGATCATCGCTCCGGCTTCGATGGCGAGTCGCTCGAACTTCTCGTGCCTGTAGGCACCGTGGTGAAGAACACCGACGGCGAAGTGCTCGCAGACCTCCTGGCCTCCGGCGATCGCATCGTCGTCGCTCAGGGCGGACGTGGCGGTCTCGGCAACGCGGCGCTGGCGACGACGAAGCGCAAGGCGCCGGGGTTCGCGTTGCTCGGCACCCCCGGTTTTGAGGGAGAGGTCACCCTCGAACTCAAGACCGTCGCGGATGTCGCACTCGTCGGTTACCCGTCGGCGGGCAAGTCGAGCCTGATCGCCGCGGTGTCTGCGGCCCGTCCGAAGATAGCGGACTACCCGTTCACCACCCTGCATCCGAACCTCGGCGTGGTGCAGGCCGGCGAGTCGCGCTACACCGTCGCCGACGTTCCCGGGCTCATCGAGGGTGCGAGTGAAGGACGCGGTCTCGGACTCGAATTCCTCCGCCACGTCGAGCGATGCTCCGCACTTCTGCACGTCCTCGACTGCGCGACGCTTGAACCGGGCCGCGACCCGATCTCCGATCTCGACGTCATTCTCGGCGAGCTCGCCGCCTATGAGGTGCCAGAAGGGCAGACGCCTCTTCTGGAGCGCCCGCAGCTCGTCGCTCTGAACAAGATCGACGTTCCTGAGGCGCGCGATCTCGCCGACCTCGTGCGTCCCGAGCTCGAGGCGCGCGGTTTCCGCGTGTTCGACATCTCGACCGTGTCTCACGAAGGTCTGCGCCCGCTGACCTTCGCACTCGGCGAGATCGTCGAGAAGCACCGTGCTGAAGCCGCTGTCGCGGTTCCGGCGGAACGTGTCGTCATCCGTCCCAGGGGGTCGGAGAAGCCGTTCACCATCCGTGTCGAGGGCGGTTCGTACGGCACGTACTACCGCATCCTCGGAGAGAAGCCGGTGCGCTGGGTGCAGCAGACCGATTTTCAGAACGAAGAGGCTGTCGGCTACCTCGCCGATCGCCTCGAGCGTCTCGGGGTCGAGACCGAGCTGTTCCGTCTCGGTGCGGCACCGGGAGCCACCGTCGTCATCGGCGAGGGCGAGGGCCTGGTGTTCGACTGGGAGCCGGCGATGGCATCGGCCGCGGAACTCATGACCGCACCTCGGGGCACCGACCCGCGTCTTGCGCCGAACTCCCGTCGCACCACGAGCGAGCGTCGCGAGAAGTACTACGAGCGGATGGACGAGAAAGCTGCGATCCGCGCCGAGCAGGACCTGAAGCGTCGCGTCACGGTCGAGGAGGACTACGACGGGGAAGACGCATGACCGCACGTACGCGTGCGGAGCTGGCGACAGCCGAGCGCATCGTCGTGAAGGTCGGCTCCTCGTCGATCAGCGGTGAGTCCTCGTGGCGCATCCCGATGATCGTGCACGCGCTGGCGGCGGCGCACGCGCGCGGATGCGAGGTGGTCCTGGTCTCATCGGGCGCCATCGCCACCGGCATCCCGTTCCTGGATCTGGATGCCAGGCCCACCGACCTCGCGACGCAGCAGGCTGCCGCCGCGGTGGGGCAGAACATCCTCGTCTATCGCTACCAGGAGGCGCTGCGACCGTTCAAGGTCGTCGCCGGTCAGGTGCTGCTCACCACGGGCGATCTCGAGAACTCGATGTCGCGCAGCAACGCCCGTCGGGCGATGGAGCGACTGCTCGGACTGCGGATCCTCCCGATCGTGAACGAGAACGACACCGTCGCCACGCAGGAGATCCGCTTCGGCGACAACGACCGCCTCGCAGCTCTCGTGGCGCAGCTCATCCAAGCCGATGCACTGGTGCTTCTCAGCGACATCGAGGCGCTCTACACGAAGCCGCCGACCGAACCGGATGCCGAGCCGATCGAGCTGATCGCGGCGGATCAGGACCTCTCCGGCCTCGAATTCGGAGCGACGGTCGTGAACAGCGTCGGAACCGGGGGGGCGGCGACCAAGGTGTCAGCGGCGCGGCTCGCCGCGGCATCCGGAATCGGCGTCCTCGTCACGAGCGCCGATCTCGTCGCCGACGCGTTGACCGGCCGCGACATCGGCACGTGGTTCGAGCCCGCACAGGCGACCGCACGCTGACGCGTCATCCGGCGTGCCTGTGCGGAACGCGCTCGATAGAATGACCGGATGATCGACGCTGCCTCCGAGACCGCTGCTCCGACCGACGCGCATGCGTCGGTGCACGCGCCTGCCGCGACCGAGACGGCTGAGACCCCGCAGGATCGTCTCGCGCGGGCCAAGGAAGCCTCCCGTGCCACTGCGCGGCTGACGAGCCACGACAAGGCGCACGCACTGGAGGCCATCGCACAGGCGCTCGAGGCGAACGCCGCTGTGATCATCGCGGCGAACGCCCTCGACATCGAGCGCGGTCGCGAGAGCGGCATCGGCGAAGGTCTGATCGATCGGCTGCGCCTCGACGAGAAGCGCGTCGCCGCCCTCGCCTCTGCCGTGCGCGATGTCGCCGGACTCGCCGACCCCGTCGGCCAGGTCGTCGGCGGACACCGGATGCCGAACGGCGTGACGCTCGAGCAGGTGCGTGTTCCCTTCGGAGTGGTCGGGGTGATCTACGAGGCTCGGCCCAACGTGACCGTCGACATCGCTGCCCTCGCGCTGCGTTCGGGCAATGCCAGCGTGCTGCGCGGAGGCAGCGCCGCCCGCGAATCCAACACCGTGCTGGTGCGCGTCATGCGCGATGCGCTCGAAGGTGCAGGTGTCACACCGGAAGCGATCCAGACCGTCGACGACTTCGGCCGTGACGGTGCGAAGGCGCTCATGCGTGGCCGCGGATTCGTCGATGTGCTCGTGCCGCGCGGAAGCGCATCACTGATCGAGACCGTCGTCACGGAATCGATAGTGCCCGTGATCGAGACCGGCGCAGGGAATGTGCACATCGTCCTCGACGAGTCCGCGCCCGACGACTGGGCGCGTGAGATCGTCGTGAACGCCAAGGTGCAGCGGCCCAGCGTCTGCAATGCCGTGGAGACGGTGCTGGTGCTGCGACAGGCGGCCCCTCGTCTCGTGCCCATGATCGCCAGCGCGCTCCAGAGCGAAGGCGTCGCGATCCACGGCGACGACATGGTCGCCGGCATGGTCGCAGGCGTGATCCCCGCCACCGAGGAGGACTGGGCGACCGAGTACCTCAGCCTCGACATCGCGATGAAGGTCGTCGACACCCTGGATGACGCGCTCGCGCATATCCGCCGGTACAGCACCGGTCACACCGAGTCGATCGTGACCACCGACACCCGCAACGCCGAGCGCTTCCTCGCCGAGGTGGACTCCGCGGTGGTCATGGCGAACGCATCGACCAGGTTCACCGACGGCGGTGAGTTCGGATTCGGCGCGGAAGTGGGGATCTCGACGCAGAAACTGCACACCCGCGGACCGATGGGACTCGCCGAGCTGACGAGCACGAAGTGGCTGGCGCGTGGGTCAGGTCAGACACGCGCCTGAGCGATAGGATGGACGAGCGTCTTCTCGCAACCGGTCACGAAACGGAGTCAGGATGAACCTCGTCGCACAGATTGCGATGGCTGCGGCCGAAACGGAGCACCACGGGAACGTGGCGATGGACACGCTCATCTTCGGCGTCATCGCAGCGGGGCTGTTCGCGCTGCTCGGTCTCGTGACGTTCTCCTATCGCAACGTCGCGAACCGTCACTCCGCCAAGGCAGAAGCCTGGGCTGAGAAGCACGGCAAGGACGGCCACGGGGCAGGGCACGGCCACTAGGGCGTATGGAGACCACGACCACGCGCGCCCCGCGAATCGGAGTGATGGGCGGAACGTTCGACCCGATTCACCACGGGCACCTGGTCGCGGCGAGCGAGGTCGCGCACTCCTTCGACCTCGATGAGGTTGTCTTCGTTCCGACCGGTCACCCGTGGCAGAAATCGAACGTCACGCCCAGCGAGCACCGGTATCTGATGACCGTGATCGCCACGGCCTCGAACCCGCAGTTCACTGTGAGCAGGGTCGACATCAACCGCGAGGGGCCCACCTACACGATCGACACCCTGCGTGATCTGAAGCAGGACCGCCCTGATGCCGAGCTCTTCTTCATCACCGGAGCGGATGCCGTAGCGCAAATTCTCAGTTGGAGGGACCATGATGAGTTGTGGGAGTTGGCCCACTTCGTCGCGGTATCCCGTCCAGGACATGTATTGAGCACAGATGGACTGCCGAGCGAGAACGTCAGCCAACTGGAGGTTCCGGCCCTGTCGATCTCATCGACAGCTTGTCGAGAGCGTGTGGGCGATGATCAGCCGGTCTGGTATCTCGTCCCCGACGGAGTCGTTCAGTACATAGCGAAGCATCATCTGTATCGGAGCAAGGCATGAGTACATCGGATCAGCAGGGGAACTCGCCGCTGACCCGCAAACAGCTGCGGGAGATTCGTCTCACCGGCACCACACCGGTGATCAGTGAAGAAGAGGCGGCTGCCGCCGCTGCCGAAGCGCAGCCCGCACCGGCGGTTCCGGTGCCCCGCCCCGCTGAACCGATCGCAATCCCGCCGACGCCCCTGGCCGACGCCGCCTCTGAGGGCACACCGCTCACGCGTCGTCAGGCGCGCGAGAAGGAGCGCATCCGTACAGCATCCGTTCCCGTGGTCCCCGCCGAGGAGCCCGAGGCGGACGCGGCAACTGATGATGCCGCCGCTGACGAACTCGTCTCCGGCGTGCCCTCCTTCGCGAAGCCCGCCGACTCCGCGAAGGCAGCCGCCGCCGAAGAGCAGCCGCGAGAGCAGCCAGCCGCCAGCGATGCCGGCGACGATGATGACGAAGATCTCGATGGAGTGGCCGTCGGCATCGCGCCTGTGAGCGCGGCTGTCGCAGTGGACTCCACCGGTGAAGTATCGCTCGATGCCGATGAGCCGGCCGCCGCCGCGGCGGACGAATCGTCCATCGAGGAGCACGACGCCGATCCGCTCAGCGCGTTGGGCGTCGATGCTGCCGGCGAAGCAGCTGAGACAGACGAAGAACCGGAGGCCGACGAGCTGCCCGTCGCCGAGCCGGTCGAGACGGGCGAGAACCACGTCGTCAGCCCGACCTTCGGCAACGGTCTGCTTGCAGACAAGAGTGAAGTGCCGTCGTTCGCACCGTCGTTCGACGAGTTGATCACCGCAGATTCCGGCGGATCGCAGCACCTTGCTCCGAACACACTGATCTTCAACCCTTCACCGGGTGGGGGCTCGCTTTCGGGGCCTGTCGCGTCCACTGGCGAGATTCTCGTCACGGGCAGCTACGAGCTTCCGCGAGGGATCGGCTCGCAGGGGCATGCCCACGGAGCTGCTGACGGCAAGGAGACGGATGCCGTCCTCATCGACGGAGAACTGCCTCCGTCGTCGTCTCCCACACCGATCGCGGCAAGCTCCGCGATCAGCACGATCAAACCTGCCGGCGAGGTCATCCGACCACCGGCGCCTGAAAAGGGCAACAAACTCATGCTGACGCTGGCGATCACGGCGGGCGGCCTTGCGCTCGCCCTCGCCGTGGCGCTGATCGTCGCATTCACAACGAATATATTCTGATGCAATCACCTGAAAATGCCGAAGAAATGCTGCAGCTCGCTGCGGCAGCCGCCATCTCCAAGGGCGGAGAGGATCTCGTCGCGTTGAACGTGTCGGAGCCGCTGCCGCTCGTGGACATATTCCTCATCGTCACCGGCAACAGCGAGCGCAACGTCGCCGCGATCGCCGATGAGATCGAGGACACGCTCCTGGAAGCCGGTCACAAGCGCGTCCGTCGCGAAGGCCGTCAGGAGGCACGTTGGGTGCTGCTGGACTTCGGCGACCTGATCGTGCACGTCTTCCACGGTGAAGAGCGGGTCTACTACGGCCTGGAGCGGCTCTGGAAGGACTGCCCAGTCGTCCCGATCGACGTCGCCGAGACCGCCACGACCGACAGCGTCTGAAATGACGGCCGTCGCGACCTGCCCGTGCAACTGACATGAGCGTGCATCTGATCACCGGCGCCGGATCCGGCATCGGTGCGGCTCTCGCCCGCCGGCTGCTGGATCGCGGCGACGAGCTCGTGCTCTTCGCCAGGGATGCCGGGCGTGCGCGTGAGATCGCGGCGCAGTTCCCCGGCGCATCGACTCTGGTCGGCGATCTCGCCCAGCCCGGTCGTCTGTCATGGGCGCTGTCGAAGCAGAACCTCCCTGAGCGCATCGATTCGCTCGTGCATGTCGCGGGCGTCGTCGACCTGGGCGGCGTCGCAGACCTCTCACCGACGCTGTGGGAACGGCAACTGGCCGTCAACCTGGTCGCACCCGCCGAATTGACGCGACTGCTCCTTCCCGTGCTGCGTGTCTCGCGCGGTCAGGTGGTGTTCGTCAACTCCGGTGCCGGACTGCGCGCTCACGCGAACTGGTCTGCCTACGCCGCCTCGAAGCACGGACTCAAGGCGCTCGCTGACGCGTTGCGTGCAGAAGAGGCGGACAGCGGCGTGCGGGTGACGTCGATCTTCCCCGGTCGCACGTCGACGCCGATGCAGGCACGCGTGCATCAGCAGGAGGGCCGCGACTACGACCCCGAGCTCTTCATCGATCCTGACTCAGTGGCGACCACGATCCTGACCGCTCTCGATCTGCCGCGTGATGCGCAGATCGTCGACCTCTCGGTGCGGCCGGGCAGTTGAGACGCGCGGTCACCCGCGAAGCGCATACCGCAGTTCCGGCCTGCCCACCCCGCCGTACGTCGGAGAACTCACGGCGAGCCCGGACTCGACCAGGCGTTCGAGATAACGTCGTGCGCTGACCCGTGACATCCCGAGCACCTCGGCGAGCTCACTGGCGGACAGCTGCTCTTGCCCCTCCTGCATCGCCTGAACGACGCGCTGGAGGGTGACGGGCGAGACGCCCTTGCGCTGACCCGCCATGGCGATCGCATCGCGTCGCATGAGTGCATCGACGCTCGCCTGATCGAGTTCCCCGGTGTCGGTGTACTCGGCATCACGTGCGAGCACGCGCCACACGTCGTCCAGCCGCTCGTGCAGCGTCCGCATGGGAAAGGGCTTCACGACGTAGTGATGCACACCGTGGGCGCGGGCGCGGCGCACCGTCTCAAGATCGCGCGCTGCCGTGACGGCGACGACCTCGACGTGCGCACCTGCGGCGCGGGCGCGCCGAAGTACGGTGATGCCCGACATGTCGGGCAGATACACGTCCAGAAGCATGACGTCCGGTTCGAGCTCGTCGAGTGCACGCAGGGCATCCGCTCCGGTCGGCGCGACGCCGACGACCTCGAAGTGCGGATGCCGTTCCACGAAGCCCCGAGTGACGTGCGCCACGGCGAAGTCGTCTTCGACGATGAGCGTGCGCAACCGGCTCATGCCCGTGCCTCCATGAGCGCAGCCGCCTGGATCCGCACGGTGAAGCGCGCACCGCCGTTGTCGGCGGGGGAGAGCTCGATCGAACCGCCGAGACGCTCGACGACACGAGCCACCAGCGTCAGCCCGTACCCGCGCTGTCGGTCATCGCTCTTGGTCGAGTAACCGAGGCGGAACACGTCGCCGCGCCGTTCCATCGGCACGCCCGGCCCGTCGTCCTCGACGCAGATGCGGATGCCGCCGTCCTCGGTCTGCGCGATCGAGATGACGACGTGACCGCCGCGACCCGCGGCATCCAGAGCATTGTCCAGAAGATTGCCAACCACCGTACCCAGATCGCCGTCGCCGGGCCGGGCGGGGAGGTGACTGTCGTCCGAGATCGAGAGCGCCACGCCCAGTTCGCGCGCCCGTGCGCGCTTGGCCAGCAGGATCGCGGCCAGCTCGATGTCCTGCACGCCGTCCGGCGCATCCAGGCGGCTCAGCGCGCCGCCGTCGCCGGCACGATCGACCACGCGGCGGGCGGCTTCGAACTCACCCAGCTCGATCAGGCCGCTGATCGTGTGCAGCGTGTTCGAGAACTCATGCTGCTGCGCGCGCAGACCCTCCGCGAGGCTCTGCGCGCCGGCGAGCTCCCGCAGCGCACGATCGAGCTCTGTCCGGTCCATCAGGGTCACCACGGTGCCGACGCGCCTGTCCTGCACGCGCACGGGGGCGGCTCTCGCGACCAGCACGCGCTCTCCGGACAGCACGAGGCGCTGCGGGGCGGCATCGTCTTCGACCTCGGTCTCGGCGATCAGGGCGGCCAGTCCGTCCAGCAGCTCCGGCGCCGGACGGCCGATGGCCTCTGCGGGGCCGGAGAGCCCCAGCAGCCGGGCGGCAGCGTCATTGCACAGGGAGACCACTCCGTGCTCGTCGAGGGCGAGCATGCCCTCGCGGATGCCGTGCAGCGTGGCCTCTCTCGTCTCGAGCAGACCACGGATGTCTTCAGGTTCGAGTCCGTAGATGCGGCGGCGCACCATCCGGGCGACTCCGGTCGCCGCGATCACTCCGATCACCGTGGCGACGCCGAGCGCGAGGAGGAACCCGGTGATGTCGCCGAGGAAGTCTGCGCGGATGTCGGATTCCAGAATTCCGACGGAGACCTGACCGATCACGATCCTGTCGGCGTCGAACACCGGAACCTTCACACGCCACGATTCGCCGAGGGTGCCGGTCTGGGTGCCGACGTACGTCTCGCCGGACAGCGCGACGCTCGGGTCGGTCGAGACGGGCTCGCCGATGCGATCCGGGTTCGGATGCGAGTAGCGGATGCCCTCGTCGTCGGTCACCACGACGTACGCCACGTTCGACGAATCGCGGATCAGCTCGGCGATCGGCTGGATCACCGCGGCCGGGTCGGGCGACCGGTAGGCCTCGACGATCGTCGGCAGTTGGGCGACGGACTGCGCCACCGCGACCATGCGCTCCTGCGACGCCTCGCGGATCTGTCGCTCCTGCATCAGCATCGCGGCGAGTCCAGCCGTGAGAACGATCGCGAGCACGATGACGACCTGCAGCAGCACGAGCTGCGTGCGGAGCGTCATCGCCTTCACCACGTACCCATGCTAAGCGAGCGGTGGCGGACCGATGTCGGTTACGAAATGACCAGAATTCACGGTTCTGAACACAAGCCGAACCGGCGATGCCCGCGGTTCTAGGCTCGCGTCACCTGCTCCCGGCATCGGCGTCGGGCGGAAGGACTCGAGGAGGAGTTCATGACACAGCACACTCGCACGCGTACTCGGCTGGCGCTCGGCGCGGTCGTCGGCGTCGTCGCACTGGGACTGGCCGCATGCACTGGAACACCGACTGCGGGAGGCGGAGGCTCCGGTGGTGACGGCGGCGGGTCGAGCATCGACAGCGTCGCGGTGATCGCGCCGGCCGACCCTGGCGGTGGATGGGACCAGACCGCGCGTGCCTTCGGCCAGGCGCTCAGCGACGAGTCGCTGGTCTCGTCGGCGCCGGTGTCGAACATCGGCGGAGCCGGCGGCACCGTAGGACTCGCGTCGCTTGCCACGGAGGGGGACCCGAACACGCTCATGATCACAGGCAGCGTGATGGTCGGTGCGGTCGAGACGAACGCATCGGACGTGCGGATCGAGGACATGACTCCGATCGCGAAGCTCACGGAAGAACCGCTGGTGATCGTCGTGCCGAAGGACAGCCCGCACGACACCCTGGAGGACTTCATCGACGCCTGGGTGGACGAAGGCGCCGGCATGGCCGTCACCGGCGGCTCGGCCGGCGGCATCGACCACATCCTCGCGGCGCTGCTGCTCACCGACGCCGGCGTGGATGCTGCGGATGTGCCGAGCACCCTCAACTACATCGCCAACTCGGGTGGTGGCGAGGCGCTCACGATGCTGCTGGGCGGTCAGGTGCAGGCGGGCATCTCGGGCGTGGGCGAGTTCTCGCAGCAGGTCGAGGCAGGCGACCTGAAGGCGCTGGCCGTGTCGTCGGGCGAACCGGCGCTGCTGCTGCCGGAGGTCCCGACCCTCATCGACGAGGGCGTCGATCTGGTCGTCACCAACTGGCGGGGGCTCATCGCACCCGGCGACATCTCGGACGACGAGAAGAAGGCGCTGGAGGAGCTGGTGACGTCGGTGCACGACAGCGCTGCGTGGACCGAGATCCTCGAGACCAACGGCTGGACCGATGCGTTCCTCGTGGGCGATGAGTTCTCCACGTTCCTGGAAGGCGACATCTCCACGACGAAGGAGACGCTCAAGACGATCGGCCTGATCGAATGACGAATCAGATCACGACGGGAGCGTCGGCGATCGCCGGCGCTCCTCGGTCGCGCAGGCTCGGGGAGCTCGTCTTCATCGGTGTGATCATCGTGTTCTCGGTGGTCGCGCTCGTGATGACGGGCTTCATCCGCGAGCCGGTCGGATCCTCGAACGTGCTCGGCGCGCGTGTGGTGCCGTACGCGGTCACCGGTCTCATGCTGCTGTCGTCGCTCGCGGCGTTCGTCGCGGTGCTGCGTGGCGACGTGGGCGCGCCGGATGAGGGCGAGGATGTCGACACCGAGGCGCGGACGTCCTGGAAGACGGTGATCTTCCTCGCTCTGGCGTTCGCGTCCCTCATGATCGTGATCCCGATCGCCGGGTGGCCGGCCGCAGTGGTCGTGCTCTTCACCGGTGCATCGATGGCGCTGGGCTCATCGAGCTGGTGGAAGGCGCTCCTGCTCGGACTCGGACTCGGAGTGCTGACGCAGCTGCTGTTCGGCAATCTGCTCGGACTTTCCCTGCCGCCGTTCGGCACGATCCTGCCGAACCTGATCCAGAGTTCGGGGGTGCTCGGTGGATAGCCTGCAACTGCTTATGGACGGCTTCGCGACAGCGCTGCAGCCGCAGTACCTGATGTTCGCATTCATCGGCGTGCTCCTCGGCACCGCGGTGGGCGTGCTCCCCGGCATCGGGCCGGCGATGACTGTGGCGCTGCTGCTGCCGCTCACGTACACGCTGGACGTCACGAGCGCGATCATCATGTTCGCCGGCATCTACTACGGCGGCATGTACGGCGGGTCGACGACGTCGATCCTGCTGAACACACCAGGGGAATCGGCATCCATCGTCACGGCGCTCGAGGGCAACAAGATGGCGAGGATGGGCCGTGCCACGGCCGCGCTGGCCACAGCGGCGATCGGATCGTTCATCGCCGGCACGATCGCGACCGCGCTGCTCACGCTGTTCGCACCGTTCATCGCCGACTTCGCGGTGACGTTGGGACCTGCCGACTACTTCGCGTTGATGATCGTGGCGTTCCTCACCGTGGGCGCCCTGCTCGGGGCGAGTCCGATCCGTGGCATCGTGTCGCTCTCGATCGGCCTGTTCCTCGGGCTGGTCGGCACAGACACCCTGACCGGGCAGGCGCGCTTCACCTTCAGCATCCCGAATCTGGGTGACGGGATCGATGTCGTGATCGTCGCGGTCGGCCTGTTCGCGGTAGGCGAGGCGCTCTATGTGGGCTCGCGGCTGCGCAGCGGGGCTCTGCCGATCATCCCCGTCTCCGGCAACTGGCGCTCCTGGATGAAGAAGAGCGACTGGAAGCGCTCGTGGAAGCCGTGGCTGCGCGGCACCGCGATCGGATTCCCCATCGGAGCGATCCCTGCCGGCGGCGCGGACGTCGCGACGTTCCTGTCGTACGCGACCGAGAAGCGGCTCGCGAAGGATCCCTACCGGAAGCAGTTCGGCAAGGGCGCGATCGAGGGAGTGGCAGGACCGGAGGCCGCGAACAACGCGGCCGCGGCTGGTGTGCTCGTGCCGCTGCTGACGCTGGGGCTGCCGACCACCGCGACCGCCGCGATCATCATCTCGGCGTTCCAGACCTACGGCATCCGCCCTGGCCCGCTGCTGTTCGACAGCCAGCCTGCGCTGGTGTGGGCATTGATCGCGAGCCTGTACATCGGCAACGTGGTGCTGATCATCCTCAACCTGCCTCTGGTGGGCATGTGGGCCAAGGTGCTGCAGATCCCGAGGCCGTACCTGTACGCGGGGATCCTGGTGTTCGCGGGGCTCGGTGCGTACGCGGCGAACTTCACGATCTTCGACATCGGCGTGCTGCTGCTGCTCGGCGTGATCGGGTTCTTCATGCGTCGCCACGGATACCCGGTTTCGCCGATGGTCGTCGGAGCGATCCTCGGCCCGATGGCGGAGGAACAGCTGCGCAAAGCCATGGCGATCAGTCAGGGTGACGCGCTGTACCTGGTGCACAGCCCGATCTCGATCGTGATCTACTCCGCGATGGTGCTGATCATCGTGCTGGGCATCTGGCTCAAGCACCGTCAGGCGCGGTTCGAGGCGGCACTGTCGGATATCGACACCGCCACGATCCGCACCGTGGACGAGGAGATCGCGCAGCAGCTGCGCGATCGCTGAGCGATGCGACCAGCGGCGGCGTCGGTCAGCCGGCCTGCGCCGCCGCTGCTCGTCGCACGGTCAGCAGGAGTACGCTGTCCTCGACTGCGGTCACGCTGTGGCGCTCGGGCGGGATGGGGATGAGATCGCCCGTCTCGAGCAGCCATTCCCGATTCAGGCCGCGCAGCCTCACGCGACCGGTCAGCAACTGCAGAGTCGCCTCGGGCGGACTCTCGTGCTCGGGAAGCTCAGCACCGGAGAGCAGCGCCATCGCGGTCTGACGCAGGATCGCATCCCGACCACCGTAGAGAGTCTCGGCGGCGCGACGGGCGTTGGTCCCGCGCGCCTTCGTCAGCAGACGCTCCTGCAATGATGGGAGGTTCGTCGGGTTGGGTGTCAGTTCTGGGGCAGTCATCCGCGGAGCATCCTTTCTAATAGGGATCCATCTGATCATCGCACCGAACGGCGGGTGGGCACTGAACGATGGATGGGCGACAGCAGGTCGCCCCGATGCCGCCCATCCTCGGGGCCATCAGATGATCTGACGGCCTTCCCGCTTCGCTTCACGGGCGTCCTTCACGAAGGCGCGGATGATCACGGCGAGTGCGCCGATGACGATCACTGGCCACACGAGCACGTACGCGGTCATGAGAATGAGTTCCATCATGCGTCCTTTCCTGCGAGTGCGCCGTCTCCGGCCGGTTCCGCGTCGTTGATCGCGCTCTCGGTCGCGATCAGGATCTCGGTGTCCGCGGTGTCGAACTCACCGGTGCGCTGCTTGATGAGTTCGAAGTCGAACCGTCTGGTCTTGTTCAGCATCGTGATCGCGACGCACACGATCGTGCTGACCGCGTAGGCCACGAGCGATCCCGACAGCACCGGGTAGGTGTGCAGGAAGCCGATCGCGAACGGAGCGGATGCCACGATCGAGACTGCTCCGACGCCGATGGCGACTCTGAGCCCGAAGAACCCGAACGACATGAGTGCCAGCACCACCCCGATGCCGATCACCGACAGCACGTCGCTGACGATGCCGAGCCCGCCCGACAGATCGACCCACTCGAAGCGCACAGGGAGGAACGCGGCGAGGGCAGCGACCACTGCGACGCTGAAGGCCACGTTGGTGACGCGGTTCCAGTAGAAGCTCGCGATCACCGGGAAGACGAGTGCGCCCCACATCGCGCCGACGAACACCAGCAGGTCGAGGATGTTGAACTGCATCGACGCGAAGCCGAGTGCCGCCGCTGTCGCACCGACCATGGTCAGTCGCCCCACGAGCAGCATCGTCTTCGGGTTGGCGTTCTTCTTGCCCGCGATGTTCTGGCCGTAGATGTCGGCCATCATGATCGACGAGAGCGCCGTCATGTCGGCATCCGCCGTCGACGACAGCGAGCCGATGATCATGACGAAGAACACGCAGATCAGGAGCGGGCTGAGGTAGGTCGCGGCCATCTGCGGGATCAGGTTGTTGACGTCGCCGTCCATCGGCTGGATGCCGGCGTAGAGGGCGATGACGCCCAGCATTCCGACGCCGATGATGGTGGCGCCGTAGCCGACGGTCGCGGTGATGAAGGTCTTCTTGATCAGGTCCTCACGCACGGCGAACAGTCGCTGCGCGATGGTCTGGTTGCCGATCGCGTAGGCGAGCACAGCGGCGATGTACGGTGCGCCCTGGTTGAAGAACGCGTCGGACGAGAAGAAGTCGCCCTGCTGCGGTGTCAGGTTGGATGCTCCGGTGACGAACAGGTCGGGCCCGCCGGCGGCGAAGAAGATCACCGGGATGATGATGGCCACCGCGCCGAGCATCGCCAGTACCTGCGCGAAGTCGGTCAGCACCGATGCGCGGAAGCCGGACCACAGCGTGTACGCCAGAACGCCGATCGCGATCGCGACGATTCCCTGCGTGAAGGTGAACGGCGACAGCATCGCGATCAGCGCACCGCCGGCGATCAGGTTCGATGTGAGGCTGATCAGGCTGCCGAGCACGTTGGAGCCGGCGAGCATGAGCTGGCTGGAGCGGCCGTGCCGCGCGAACATGACCTCGGCGATCGTGTGCGCCTTGGGAGCGACCTTGCGGATGCGACGGCCGAAGGGGTAGATGAGCAGGATCATCAGCGCACCCCAGAGCCCGTAGTGGATGGGGCCGGAGATGCCGTAGGTGTAACCGGACGTGGCTGAGGCGTACATCGATGACGCCCATATCCAGGTCGCGGTCATGGATGCGGCGGAGATGCCGAATCCGATCTTGCCGCCGCCCGTCATGTAGCCGTCGGCGTTCTCCTTCTTGCGGGAGATGCGGATCGACATGTAGAGGCTGCCGCCGAAGAACAGCAGCATGAGCAGGACCACGATCGGTCCTGAGAGTGTTTGGAGGTCTCCCACCGGGTGTTCTCACTTTCTCGTCTTTGATGCGGCAGAGCCGCTGGTCGAAGGAGAAAGTGCCCGCTAAGTAGGGGAGAGGGAGGTCAGTGGTTGAATGGACGTCGAGCGATCTGGTGCTGTCAGCATGGCGAACGAACCTGGACCACTGAGGCGCATGGCAGCGCACAGACGAGAGGCCCGGGGTGCGGCTCCTTTCCGGTCGTCCGCGTTCCGGGCACGCCGAACGTCGGCGCATCCTCAGCGGGATTCGAATGATCGCGGTGGGCGCGCAGTCAGGCGCGCGTCGCGTGAGAGCACACAGTGCGCTCCCTGCTCATGCATGCACGAGCATCCTTTCCACCATAGCAAGTTCCCAGGGAGCTGCCGATTTCAGGCGGAACACGGGCCAGCAACGCAAGAAGCCCTCGGTTTCCCGAGGGCTTCTTCTGGTGGACCTGAGGGGACTCGAACCCCTGACCCCCTGCATGCCATGCAGGTGCGCTACCAGCTGCGCCACAGGCCCATCTTCGCACCCCGGGTGAGCGGGGCAACTTGAAAAGAATACAACACGCGAAGCGGCCACCGCCAATCGAGGCGGAACTCGTGCCCGGGAACAGGGGAAGACGGGAACACTCTCGTCGATGTATGCGTTGTCATGGATATGCAGATCTTGGAGAGCATCGTGATCGGTGCAGGACAGGCCGGTCTCTCCACCTCCTTTCATCTCACGCGCCTCGGCATCGATCATGTCGTGCTCGATGCGAACACGACGCCGGGTGGTGCATGGCAGCATCGCTGGGATGCGTTGACGATGAACGACGTGCATGGTGTCGCCGAGCTGCCGGGATCCACACCCCCGGCCCGCGACACGAAGCGCGCGAACGCCGTGGTTCCGGCATCCTTCGCAGATTACGAGCGCACGCACGATCTCCCCATCATCCGACCCGTCCACGTCGACTCGGTCACCGATGACGACGGGATTCTCGTGGTCCACGCGGGCGACCGCGAATGGCGCACCCGCACCATCGTCAATGCCACCGGAACCTGGACGCAGCCGTTCCTGCCGCACTATCCGGGGATGGAGACATTCGTCGGAGAGCAGCTGCACACCGTCGACTACCCGGGTCCGGAGCACTTCCGCGGCAAGCGGGTGCTGGTCGTCGGCGGCGGAGCATCCGCCGTGCAGTTCCTCGGCGCGCTCGCGCCGATCACCGAGACGCTGTGGGCGACCCGCCGCGAGCCGATCTGGCGCGACGATGACTTCACGCCCGAGGCCGGCGCCGCTGCTGTGGCGCTCGTCGAGCAGCGAGTCGCCCAGGGCCTCCCGCCGCAGAGCGTGGTCGGCGTCACCGGCCTCATGCTGCGTGCCCAGGAGCGCGAGGCCGAGCGACTCGGCGCATACGCCGACCGCCGAGCGATGTTCGCACGGATCGAGCCCGACGGCGTGCGCTGGTCGGACGGCTCATTCGAACAGGTCGACGCGATCCTGTGGGCGACCGGCTTCCGTCCGGCGATCGCTCATCTCGCACCCCTGCATCTGCGTAGCGCGGCGGGCGGCATCCAGCTCGACCGCAACGGTCGGGGAACCGCGGCGGTCGAGGATCCGCGCGTTCAGCTGGTCGGATACGGACCTTCGGCGAGCACGATCGGCGCGAACCGCGCCGGCCGCAGCGCTGCGAAGGGGGTGCAGCGCGCTCTCTCCACGGCGATGGGCGCGGCGTCGCGCGACCCTGAACTGACCGCAGACGTCACCAGCGGTTGAGCACGTCCTCAGCCCATCCCTCGATGCCATCGACGGACACACGCTCACCCGCGGAGTCGAGAACCCATCCCGTCCAGGTGCCGAACAGCTGGTCCGTGCGGGTCGCGATCACGAGGGCGTTCGTGCGCGAGTGCTTGTTGTGGAACGGGGTGAACGTCAGATCGGCATGATCACCGCGTACGCGCCATGGCCTCATCCAGTCGGACGGATCGTAGTCCCAGACGAGCTCTTCGCTGATCTTCGACAGATGCCCGTCGACGACGACGGCGTTCTCGGTTGCGCCTGAGCCGTCGGTCCACTTCGACCCGAGCTGCAGCCCGATCGTGCGGCCGTTGACGACGCCGCTGCCTGCCGCCCAGTTCCACCACACCTGATACGGCCAGCGGCCGCGGCCGTGGTCGAGCACCGCCCAACTGCCCGTCGGCACGTCGACGGGCGTTCCATCGAGCGTGAGCGTGCCGTGCGCCGGGCGCGCGACATCCTTGACCGTGTACTGGAAGCCCCGGTACTGGGAGCGTCCGGTGCGTCCGCTGCGCCGCCACGGCACGACGACGCCCAGCGACTCGTGACCGGCGGGTCGTGTCGCGGTGATGTCGAAGCGGACACGCGGGGCGACGCCCCGCAGCCTCGTGCCTTCGTCGACCTCGTCGATATCGAGCGTGACCTTGCGAGTGCGCGCTCTGGCGGGGCCGTCTCCGAGTGAGGCCGGCAGCGTCGCGCTGCGTCCGCCGGGGGAGAGGACGGTGGTGTCGATCGCCTCTCGGGTGGTGCGATCGAGCACCCACACGGAATGCAGGGAGAGATAGTCGATGCACGACACGGTCAGTGCGACGACGTGCGTGGGCGTCATCACTGCCCAGTACTCCCAGCGCTTGTTGCGCCCCCGATGCCCGCGGCCAGGAATGCCCGATGTGTCGTGCAGCGGCGTGCGCGTCCATCCGAGCGCTGCAGGATTCAGCTCGCCGTCGGCCCCGGTGAGTGACACCGGCGTGGTGATCTCCCGCTCGATCATGTGCTCTCCTGATCCAACCCGCAACACGCTGATCGCAGCGTGCGCGCGCTTCCCAGATTCTATGGTGCAGGATCCGCCCGTCAGTGACCTCGGGCGGATAGCCTGGAGTCCGAGCCGTCTGACAGGAGATCCTCATGTCCCGCATCATCGTCTTCGGCGGCCACGGCCGCATCGCCCGCCTCCTCGCGCCGCTGCTCGTCGCGAACGGCGACGAGGTGACCGCCGTCATCCGTAACCCGCAGCACATCGCCGATGTCGAGACCGCGGGCGCGACTGCGCTGGTCGGCGACGTCGAGACGATGGATGCCGCATCACTCGCTGAGATCATCCGTGGCCACGACGCCATCGTGTGGTCGGCCGGCGCGGGCGGCGGGGATCCTGAGCGCACGTACGCGGTGGATCGCGACGCGGCGATACGTACGATGTACGCCGCCCCGCTCGCCGGTGTGCGCCGCTACCTGATGGTCTCCTGGCTCGGTTCGAAGGCCGACCATGGCGTGCCGAAGGACGACTCGTTCTTCGCCTACGCCGATGCGAAGTGGGCAGCCGACGAGCATCTGCGCGGCACGCAACTCGATGGCACGATCCTCGGGCCAGGCGCGCTCACACTCGACGAGCCGACCGGCCGCATCGAGTTGGATCCGGAGGATCGCGGAGCGGTGTCGCGCGCCGACGTGGCAGCTGTGATCGTCGCGGCTCTCAACGAGCCGCTGACGATCGGCCGCACGATCCGCTTCGGCAACGGGACCGCTGAGACCGCAGAACCCATCGAGGTGGCGTTGGCGCGCTGAGCCGCGCGATGGCGCCGGCTAGGGATGCTTCGACGGCTGCGCGCACATGATCAGCAGCGCGATGCTGCCGAACGGGGCGAAGCAGATGAAGATCCACGCCCAGTGGAAGCCCGCATCACGCAGACGCCTGACCGTCACGGCGAGCAGTGGCACGATCGACGCCATCGCGAACACCCATAGCGCGAACAGCGCCAGCCAGCCGACGATCGGGATCCAGACCACGAGGATCGCGGCGAACGCGACGATCAGCGAGGCGAGCTCGGCGTACCAGAACGCCGGGCGGCTCGCACGGCCGTCGAAGCGCGCATACTTCTGCACGCAGACGCGCACGGCGTCGAACATGTTGCGCACGAGCGGTCGGGAATCCGCCGGCCCGCGCCACACCCCGACGGGGATGACGGCCGAGCTCTGCTGGGGGTAGAGCAGCATCGGGGCAGGTGCGGGGACCACCGAATTCGGTGCCGGCCGGGTGTGCCCGGTCCACGCGGCACCGTCCCAGTAACGCAGGAACTGTGCTCCAGACGGATCCGGATACCAGTTCGCGGGCTGGACGTGCGGTGTCGACATGTGGGTCCTCTCCGCAGATATTCAAGCATGTCGGGAGTCAGAGCCAGGACGTAGGGTGGAGGCATGCGCCGTCATCTCCCGGTGCGGGTTGCCGCGGCTTCGGTGAGTGCACTCGCCATCTCCGTCCTGCTCATCTCGACGGGAGCGGCTTCGGCGGCCCCGGGCTCGGCAGGCCCGCGTCCCACCGTGGTCGAACCATCGGATGCCGGTGGCCCGGCCGCGCGTGCGGTGAAGATCGTGTCAGATATGAGCACCGCGCAGCAGGCATCCAACGTCGTCATGGGACACATCCCGTCCACTGACCCGGCGGTGCTTTCCTCGTACATGGCCGAGAGCGCGCTCGGCGGCTTCATCCTGATGGGAGCGAACATCCCGGCCGATGAGGCCGCACTCCGGGCCGTGACGGCCTCTCTGACGGTGGATCCCGCGCTGCCCCCGCTGGTCGCGATCGATCAGGAGGGCGGATACGTCTCGCGGCTGCCATGGGATCAGTTCCCCGCATCGTCGGTGCTGAAGGACCGACCGGCCGCCGACACGGCAGCCGCATTCGCCGCCCGAGCCTCGCTCGTGGCACGAGGCGGTGCGAATGTGAACTTCGGCGTCATCGCCGACACGACGGCGGACACGTCATCATTCATCTACGGGCGCTCGCTCGGCGCCGACCCGACAGCGGCAGCGGATCGGGTTGCGGCGGCCGTCACCGCCGAAGAGCCGTTCGTCGCGTCGACACTGAAGCACTTCCCCGGTCACGGAGCCGCGCCCGGCGATTCGCATTCGTTGATCCCGCGTACCGACAAGTCGCTGGAGGAGTGGCAGCGGAGCGACGCCCTGCCGTTCGTCGCCGGCATCGACGCCGGGGCCTCAATGCTCATGTTCGGCCACCTCGACTACGCGGCGGTCGACGCGCAACCCGCTTCCCTCTCGGCCCGCTGGCACGAGATCGCCCGTGAAGACCTGGGCTTCGACGGAGTGATGGTCACGGACGACCTGGGCATGCTGCAGTCCACCGGCATCCCCGAATATGCCGATCCGGTCGGCAACGCTGTGGCTGCGATCGCGGCCGGCAACGACCTGGTGATGACCATCGCCCACTCCACGCCCGAGACAGCCGGGCAGCTCGCGGCCGGTATCGCCGCGGCCGTCGAGGCCGGCACGCTGCCGGCCGATCGTCTTCAGGACGCGGCGGAGCGGGTCATGGCGCTGCGACTGGAGCGCGCGGCATCCGGCGCCGTCTGGGCGCCCTGCGCGGACTGCACGCCCGCGCCCTGACCCGCACCGAGCCACGCCGTCAGCAGCTGCCTGCGCAGATCATTGCCGCGTTCGGCGAACTCGCGCTGGCGACGTACGTACTCGGCCTTGCCGTCGGCCTGCTCGATGGGGACGGGCACGACGCCCCACGCGGACAGGTCGTAGGGCGCGGCCTCCATATCGAGCAGGCGAATGTCGCGGGCCAGCTCGAACGCGTCGAGCAGCAACTCGCCCGGCACGAGCGGGCCGAGCTTCATGGCCCACTTGTAAAGGTCCATGCCGGCGTGCAGACACCCCGGCTGCTCGAGCGACGGCTGATCCTCGCGGCTGAGTGGCCGGCGATTGCGCGGCACGGCGTCCGGCGTGAAGAAGCGGAACGCGTCGAAGTGCGTGCAGCGCAGGTCGTGCGCCTCCACGACGGCATCCGTGCCGTCCTGTCCGAGCCGCAGCGGGGCGGTGTGGCGGTGCTCGCGCTCTCGATAGACCATGGCCCATTCGTGCAGGCCGAAGCAGCCGAACTGACCGGGGCGGGCGGCGGTGCGGCGCAGCATCCGCTCGATGAGATCCGCGAGTGCGGCCTTCTCGCGTGCGAAGGGGGCAGCGTCCGGCACGGCGGAGCCGGGGGTCGATCCGGCGGCGTACCAGCGCCAGTCGAGGCGTTCTGCGGCGTCCTCGAGCTGAGCTCCGGCTCCTGGGTGCCAACGGCGCAGCTGCGAGGGCGAATACGAGTAGTAGGTGAAGAGGAAATCCCAGACCGGATGCTTCTCGCCCCGTGCCGCACGTTCGCGGTGCGCGGCGGTCAGCGCATCCGCGCGCTCGTGGTGCAGGCGTTCGCGATCGGACCACGTCGCGCGATCAAGGACTGGAGCAGTCATGTCGTCAGTGCAGGATGCCCGTGTCGGTGAGGCGCTCGCGGAGCCCTGCGCCGTCCGATGCCGCGACCCACGGTGCGGCGTCGTCGGAGTGGTCGTCGGATTCGGAGCGCCCACCGGCGAGGATCGCCTCTGCGGGGGACAGCTGGCGGATCGCGACCCCTGCGACGGAATCGGGGTGCTCCTGCATGAACTCGGTGTAGATGGATTCGTCGTGCTGTCCGTCATCGCCGATCAGAAGCCACCGTACGTGCGGGAACTCGGCAGCGAGGCGGCGCAGGTTGGTGAGCTTGTGCTCACGACCGCTGCGGAACCAGCGGTCATGCGTCGGTCCCCAGTCGGTGAGGAGCATGGATCCGGTCGGGAACAGGTGCCGGCTCATGAAACGGCTGAGCGTGGGCGCCACGTTCCACGCTCCGGTGGAGAGGTAGATCATCGGGGCGCCGGGATGCTGTCGCATCAGCTGCTCGAGCAGCACGGCCATACCGGGAACGGGCAGACGCGCATGCTCGTCGACGACGAACGAGTTCCACGCGGCGATGAACGGGCGAGGGAGAGCGGTCACCATCACGGTGTCGTCGATGTCGGACAGCACTCCGAAGTCCACCTCGTCGCCGACGATGAAGGCGGTGGCTTCGACCGGCTCCTGACCCTCCACCGACATCGTGAACTTCTGCCATCCGGAGGGGAGTTCGGCGTCGATCACGGTGTCGACCACGCCGCCGCGATCGGCGACGACCTCGTGCACACGACCGGCGATCGTGATCCGCACGCTCGCGAAGCTGACGGGGATGCCGACGAAGCTGCGCCAACCGCGCACACTGGCGTACTCGCCGCTCTCGGTACGGCGTTGCGGCGGCACGATCAGCACCCTGCCGACGACACGAACCCAGCCGGTGCCGCCGTATCCGGCGAAGGGCAGTACGGTCGCGGTGCGTCCACGACGACGCGCTCGGCTCTCACGCCAGACGTGCAGGCGGTGCTCCAAACGTGCGAACCAGTGGATCCTGGCGTTGTGGGCGCTGTCTTCGGACATCACCTCAGTCTTTCATGCCCGAAGCGGCGTCCTCATCTGCCTCGTCGACGATGACGTGCATGTGACGGCTCTCCCACCGCGTGAGCAGCTTCTTGCCGATGAAGATCAGAAGCAGGAACGCCACGATGATGCCGACGAAGATGTAACCGGCGAAGTGCACCCGGTCGACGAGGTCGCGGAAGCTGCCTGCCGCGAGGGATGTGACGCTGACGTAGGCGGTCGCCCAGATGAGGCACGCGGGTGCGGTCCACGCCAGGAAGCGCCGGTAGGAGTACGCGCTCATCCCCACCGTGAGGGGCACGAGCGAATGCAGGACCGGCAGGAACCGGGAGAGGAAGATCGCGACTCCGCCTCGGCGCTGCAGATACCGCTCGGCGCGTTCCCAGTGCGCCTCGCCGATTCGGCGGCCGATCCAGGATCGGCGGATGCGCGGGCCGAGCCAGCGGCCGAGCCAGAACCCGATGCTCTCGCCGATCAGTGCGCCCACCACGACCGCGATCACCATGGCGATCGTCTCGACCAGGCCCTCGACTCCCATGGAGGCGATGATGACGATCGTGTCGCCGGGGACGATGAGGCCGATCAGGATGCTGGTTTCCAGCATCACCGCGAGACCGGCGATGAGCGTGCGGGCGATCGGATCCACCGCCTGCACGGCGTCGAGGATCCACAGCAGGATGTCGTCCACGCACACGAGAATACGTGCTCCGGCGCGCCGTACGCTGTGAGGGTGACGCGCCACCCTCCGCTCGAGCTTCGCCGTACGGCCGCATCCGTGGACGCCGAGGCGCTGTTCCGGACGCTCGCGGCGGGGTACGAGGACGTCTTCTGGTTGGATGCCGGAGCCGAGGCTGCACAGGGCTGGAGCGTGCTCGGGGTGGGGGAGCGCGACGCTCGCGGCCCGGGGGATGTGCGGCTCGACTCCGTCGCCGATGCCGTTGCGGGCGAGCCGCCCTTCAGAGGTGGCTGGGTCGGGTGGTTGGACTACGAGTCGGGTGCGACCGTGGCCGGGGCGCCTGCCGCGCCCTCGGAGGGCGGGCCGGCCTGGCTGCGAGTGACCTCAGCCGTGGCCATCGATCACGCGACTGGCGCGGTCTGGGAGCTGGGAGAGAGCCTGGCGGCCCCTCTCGGGTCGTTGAGCGAGCGGAGTGCCCCCCGCGGGTCGTTGAGCGAGCGGAGGAACCCCCGCGGGTCGTTGAGCGAGCGGAGCGAGACGAAACGCGTTGAGCGACACTTCGACTCGCTGTCGCTCGCTCAGCACGGGTCTCCGCGAGTCGAAGCGACCCTCCACCGCACAGCATCCGCCCGCCACACCCCAGACGAGTACGCCACCCTCATCCAGCGCTGCCGTGACGCCATCCGTGCGGGGACCGCGTATCAGCTGTGCCTCACCACCCGGTTCGAGGTCGACGGACCGCACGACGAGATCGAGACGTACCTGCGGTTGCGGTCGGCGACGCCCGCGCACCACGGCGGATTCGTGCGGATCGCGGGCAGAGCCCTCCTCAGTGCGAGTCCAGAGACGCTCCTGCACGCATCCGGCGGTCGCATCCGCACCCGGCCCATCAAGGGCACACGTCCGCGCGGCGCCGATCCGGCCTCCGATGCCGCGCTCGCCGCGGAGCTGCTCGCCAGCAACAAGGAGCGCGCCGAGAACGTCATGATCGTCGACCTCATGCGCAACGACCTCTCGCGCGTGTGCGTGCCCGGGAGTATCCGTGTCGACGGACTTTGGGAGATCGAGTCGTACCCGGCCGTGCACCAGCTCGTCAGCACCGTGAGCGGGCAGGCCGCCTCCGGCCTCACCGTTCGGCGACTGTGGGACGCCGCCTTCCCGGCCGGCAGCATGACCGGCGCTCCCAAGCTCTCCGCGATGACGCTGCTGCACGAGCTGGAGGGCGGCGCGGCCCGCGGCGTGTACAGCGGCTGCTTCGGCTACGTCGGAGTGGACGGCGCACTGGACCTGGCGATGGTGATCCGCAGCATCCTGATCGACGGCGAACACGCCGTGATCGGCGCCGGAGGCGGAATCACGTGGGGCTCCGTGGCAGCGGCCGAAGTCGAGGAGGTGGCGACCAAGGCGAGGGCGCCGCTGGCTGCGCTGGGCGCGGATATCCCGGAAGCCTGGCGCTCGTAGGGATCCGATATCCTGGAAGTTCTTGACTTGTGCGGTTCGAATGAATCTGCGCAGTCCGCTTCCTGAGATTGGCCGTTCGTTGTCTGAATATCTGTCGTCCTCCACCGAGCCCGTCGACGAGTCGTCGTCGGCGCACGCCATCCAAGCCAAATGGCAGAAGTACTGGGCGGATGACGAGACGTTCCTCGCAGGAGGCGCGGCAGACAGCCGGCCGCGCAAGTACGTGCTGGCGATGTTCCCGTATCCCTCCGGCGACCTGCACATGGGGCACGCCGAGAACTACCTCTACTCCGACATCGTGGCGCGCTTCTGGCGTCACCGTGGGCACAACGTGCTCAACCCGATCGGCTGGGATTCGTTCGGACTGCCGGCCGAGAACGCCGCCATCCGCCGCGGTGCCGACCCGCGGGAGTGGACGTACCAGAACATCGCCCAGCAGAAGGAGGGCTTCAAGGCCTACGGCGTCTCGTTCGACTGGACGCGCGAGCTGCACACCTCCGACCCCGAGTACTACCAGTGGAACCAGTGGCTGTTCCTCAAGCTGCACGAGCGGGGCCTGGCGTACCGCAAGAAGAGCCCGGTCAACTGGTGCCCGAACGACCAGACCGTGCTCGCGAACGAGCAGGTCGTCGACGGACGCTGTGAGCGCTGCGGCGCCGAGGTCATCAAGAAGAAGCTGACGCAGTGGTACTTCAAGATCACCGACTACGCAGATCGTCTGCTGGATGATCTGAACCAGCTCGAGGGATCGTGGCCGCACAAGGTGCTGCAGATGCAGCGCAACTGGATCGGCCGATCCATCGGTGCGGACGTCGACTTCGCGATCGAGGGCCGCGAAGAGCCGGTGACGGTGTTCTCCACGCGCCCCGACACTCTGCACGGTGCGACGTTCTTCGTCGTGGCGCCGGATGCCGAGCTCGCCTCAGAGCTGGTGGCGGATGCTCCGGCCGATGTGCGCGAGCGCTTCGCGGAGTATCTGGCGAAGGTGCAGAAGACCACCGACATCGATCGGCAGGCCACTGACCGGCCGAAGACCGGCGTGTTCCTGGAGCGCTACGCGATCAACCCCGTCAACGGCGAGAAGCTGCCGATCTGGGCTGCCGACTACGTGCTGGCCGACTACGGTCACGGGGCCGTGATGGCGGTTCCCGCCCACGATCAGCGCGACCTCGACTTCGCGCGCGCCTTCGACCTGCCGGTCAAGGTCGTCGTCGACACGACGGCGCCGATCACCGGCGCCATGCCTGTGATCGAGGTCGATGAGGAGGGCGTGCCGATCGACACGCTGCCCAGCCTCGACGACCATCATCCGTCCGTGACCGGAATCGCTCTGGGTGGCGACGGACGCATGATCAACTCGGGCGACCTGAACGGTCTCTCCAAGCGCAACGCCGTCGCACGTGCGATTGAGCAGCTGACCGCGAATGGCACCGGGCGTGCCGCGAAGAACTATCGCCTGCGCGACTGGCTGATCTCGCGCCAGCGGTTCTGGGGCACGCCGATCCCGATGCTGCACGCCGAAGACGGCAGGATCATCCCCGTCGCCGAGGACCAGCTGCCAGTGAAGCTGCCGAGCGTCGAGGGTCTCGATCTCTCCCCGAAGGGCGCGTCGCCGCTCGGCGCCGCCGAGTCGTGGGTGCGCACGGTCGACCCCGCGAGCGGAGACCCGGTGCTGCGCGACCCGGACACCATGGACACGTTCGTGGACAGCTCCTGGTACTTCCTGCGTTTCCTCTCGCCGAACAGCGATCAGTTCGCGTTCGACCCGAAGGAAGCCGCCCGCTGGGCACCGGTCGACTCGTACATCGGCGGGGTCGAACACGCGATCCTGCACCTGCTGTACGCGCGTTTCATCACCAAGGTGCTCTTCGACATCGGCCTGATCGACTTCACCGAGCCGTTCAGCAGCCTGATCAACCAGGGCATGGTCATCCTCGACGGCGCGAAGATGTCGAAGAGCAAGGGCAACCTCGTGCTCTTCCAGGAGGAGCTCGACAAGTTCGGCGCCGACGCACTGCGCGTTGGTCTCGCATTCGCCGGTCCTGTGGAGGACGACAAGGACTGGGCCGACGTCTCGATGACAGGCGCCCAGAAGTTCCTCGCGCGTGCGCTGCGCCTGAGCCACGACGTCGCGAGCCCCGTCGATGTGCTGTTCAAGGGTGGGGATGCCGCGTTGCGTCGCGGTACGCACCGCCTGCTCGCCGACGCTCCGTCGCTCGTCGAGCACACCAAGTTCAACGTGCTCGTCGCGCGTCTCATGGAGCTTGTGAACCTCACCCGCAAGACGATCGATTCCGGTGCCGGCGCTGCGGATCCTGCCGTGCGCGAGGCCACCGAGACGATCGCGGTGATGCTCGATCTCATCGCTCCGCACACCGCGGAGGAGATGTGGGAGATCCTCGGGCACGAGCCCTCTGTCGGACTGGTCGCCTGGCGTCAGGCAGATCCGGCGCTGCTCGTGGAGGACTCGGTCACCGCGGTCGTGCAGATCGGCGGCAAGGTGCGCGCGCAGCTCGAGGTGCCGGCCCGCATCAGCGAGGCCGACCTCGAGGCGCTCGCGCGCGCTGACGAACGCGTCATCCGTGCACTCGGCGACAAGGAGATCGTGCGGGTCATCGTGCGTGCTCCCAAGATCGTGAGCTTCGCCGTCAAGGGCTGAGGCGCCGATTTCGTCACGGCGGTGCTCGTTCGAGACGCTGAAAGGAGCTTTTTGTCGGTTATGGGCGCTCATAACCGGCGGAAAGCTCCTTTCGTCACTCCGACGACGTCGCCAGTCGTGTGTGCAGTCTCTCTGCACCGGCGTGGACCGGCGTGACTTGTCCACGGATATCGGGATTCCGGCATCCGCGCGTGCACCCAGCCGCCTAGCGTGGGCGGGTGCCAGCGACTGAGAAGGAGTCCGCGCCCTCGAAGGCCTCTGCGCCCGCGGCGCGCTCCCGGCTACGACTGAGCGTCGGCGCGGCCGTCGTGCTCGGACTCGTCGTGCTGTCCGCCGCGGTCGGACTCGGCATCATGCGCGGACAGGCGCAGCCGGTGCAGACCGTGCCACTGGCGGAGACATCGGACGACGTCGCGGTCGCCGGCGAACTGTATGTGCATGTGCTCGGCCAGGTCGAGCACCCCGGGCTCTACATGCTGGAGGTCGATGCACGTGTCGTCGACGCCCTCGCTGCGGCAGGGGGGACCCTCGACGATGCCGATCTTCAGTCCGTCAACCTCGCGCGGCCGCTCAGTGACGGCGAACAGCTGATCGTGCCAGTGGTCGGCGCGGCCGGGGACGACAGCGCGACGACGCCCCAGGGCGACGGCCTGATCGACTTGAACAACGCCGATCAGGCGGCCCTCGAGACCCTCCCGCGCATCGGACCGGCATTGGCGCAGCGGATCATCGAATGGCGCGACACGAACGGCCGCTTCCAGTCGGTTGACGACCTGCTCGCCGTTCCGGGCATCGGCGAGAAGCTGCTCGCCGGGCTCGCGGAACTGGTGCGGGTGTGAGCGCCGGCATCCGTGCGCGCGACCTGCGTCTCGTGCCGGTCGCGGCCGTCGTATGGGCTGCGGCGCTGCTGTGCGCATTCCTCCCCGGCGTCGCGTGGTGGTGCGCGGCCGGCGGCGGGCTGGTCGGTGCAGCGGCAGTGGGGATGCTGGTGCGCGGGCGTGTTCGTGCAGATGCGCAGCAGCGGACAGCCGACGACTCGCGATCACATGGGGCAGCGAGGGCGCGAGGAGGCCTGTTCGCGGTCGTGGCTCTTGCGGCGGCTGCGGTCGCCATGACGGCGGGCTTCGCGATGCCTCAACGCACGGCGGCGGCAGAACTGGACGGCCGCGTGATCGACGTGTACGCGGAGATATCGTCGTCATCCACTGTCGGGAGCGACGGGCGACTGTGGTTCGATGCGCAGACGAGTCATGCCGGGATCCCGAGCCGTCCCGATCCGCTGAACGTGCCGATCCGCACCGGCGTGGAGCGGGTTGCCGGGTTGGACCTCGGCACCGTCATCCGGGTCACCGGACAGGTCATGGTGACGGATCCGGGAGAGCGCGCGGCGCTCGTGATGTTCGGAACCGAGGTGGAGATCGTCGCTCCGGCGCAAGGAGTGTTCGCGGTCGCGGCTCAGGTGCGGGAGGACTTCGTCGAGCGTGCCGTTCGGTTGCCGGAGCCGGGTGCCGGGCTGCTGCCAGGACTCGCGGTCGGCGACACCCGCGCCGTGACGCAGGAACTCGACGACGCCATGCTCGCCTCGGGCCTCAGCCACCTCACGGCGGTCAGCGGGGCGAACTGCGCGATCGTGGTCGGTGCGGTGTTCTGGCTCGTCGCACTCTGCGGCGGCGGCCGGACGCTCAGGGTCGTCATCGCGCTCACCGCTCTCGCGGCCTTCGTCGTGCTCGTCACGCCGGAGCCGAGCGTGATCAGAGCCGCGGTGATGGCTGCCATCGCGATGCTGACGGTGCTCTGCGGCCGACCCAGCGCAGGGGTCGGCGTGCTGTGCCTCGCCGTGGCCGGCATCCTCATCGCCGACCCGTGGCTGTCCGCGACGCCGGGCTTCGCCCTGTCCGCGGCCGCCACGGCAGCGCTCATCGTGGTCGCACCGCCGCTCGCGCGCGGCCTCGCCAGGTGGATGCCGCATCCGCTCGCGCTGGCCATCGCGATTCCGCTCTCCGCTCAACTGGTCTGCGGGCCGATCATCGCCCTGTTCTCGGAGCAGCAGTCGATCGTCGCGATCGTGGCGAACATGATCGCCGATCCGGCGGCCCCCATCGCGACTGTGATCGGGCTGCTCGCGTGCCTGGCCGCTCCGATCCCGCCGCTGGCGGATCTGCTCGCCGCATGCGCGTGGCTGCCGGCGGCGTGGATCTCGACGACCGCGACGGTGTCGGCGGGCCTGCCGGGCGCGCAGGTGGCTGTGATCCCCGGCATTGCGGCGGCGCTGCTGGTGGCGGTGCTGAGCGCCTCGATCGGCGTGGTCCTCAGCGTCGACGGGATCGCCGCACGACGCGGCGTGCGCGGCATCTCGGTCGTCGTGCTCGTCGTCGCGGGCGCACTCGTCGGCGCGCGGATGCTGCTCACTGGGCCACTCGTGGGCACGACGGTGCCGGAAGCCTGGGCGATCGCTGCCTGCGACGTGGGCCAGGGAGACGCGCTGGTCGTTCGCTCGGAGCAGCAGGTGGCGCTGATCGACACCGGGATGGAGACCGAACCGCTGTCGACATGCCTGAGCGCACTCGGAATCAACAGGGTCGACCTCCTGGTGCTGACGCATTTCGACGCGGATCATGTGGGTGCTGCGGCGTCGGTGGTCGGGCGCGTCGGCACAGTGCTGCACGGTCCGGTCGGCTCGCCGGAGGACACCCGTCTGCTGGGTGAGCTGGAGGCCGGCGGCGCAGTGCTCATCGATGCGTCGACGGGCATGCACGGCACGCTGGGTGAGGCATCGTGGAAGGTGCTCTGGCCGCGGAAGGACTCCGCCGCGTTCCAGGCAGGCAACGACGCCAGCGTGGTGCTCGAGTTCGACGGGGGAGACGTGCCGCGCTCGCTCTTCCTCGGCGACCTCTCGGCCACGCCTCAGAGGATGCTGCGCGACCAGCTGCGCGGCTCGTACGCGGTGGTGAAGGTCGCGCATCACGGCAGCGCCGATCAGGACACCGGGCTGTACGACCTCCTGCGGCCTGCTGCGGCGATCTTCAGCGCCGGGGTGGACAACGACTACGGTCATCCTCGAGCGGAGACGCTGGCGCTGCTGGAGGCTGCGGGTGCCGTCGCGCTGCGCACCGACCAGCAGGGCAGGATTCTGATCGGCATGGACGCAGGTGAGCTCGTGCTGTGGACTGAGCGCGCTGCCGAGCCCGCGCCGGCCGGCGAGCCCGACGACTCCGGCGAGCCCGACGAGTCCGGCGGTCCCATCGAACCCCCTGACGACCCGGGCGGTGTCGAAGACCCCCGGTAAGCTCGGATCATGGCAGCTCCTCGTTCCTCAGCCCGTGGCGGCGCCGCTCGTACGGGTACCAAGGCGACGAAGATCCCGCAGGTGTCGTGGCGCGACCCGCGGCCGGCGCCGCTCGTACTGGTGTTCGGCCCCGAAGAGGTCTGCGCCGAGCGTGCGATCGCCGGTATCCGCGACTATCTGCGCGCCGAAGACCCTGCGCTCGAGATCAGCGATGTGCGCGCGGACGACTACGCCCCCGGAACCCTGCTCTCACTCACCTCGCCCTCGCTGTTCGGTGAGCCGAGGCTCGTCCGCGTCTCCGGCGTGGAGAAGTGCTCCGATGCCTTCCTGAACGAGGCCGTGTCGTACCTGAACAACCCGCAGGAGGGTGCGACCGTGCTGCTGCGGCACACGGGCGCGAGCGTGCGCGCCAAGAAGCTGCTCGACGCGCTGCGGGCCGGAACCGGCGGGGGTATCGAGATCCCCTGCCTCGCGGTGAAGCGCGACGCCGATCGTGTCGATTTCGCGGCGGGGGAGTTCGCAGCGGCGAAGAAGCGCATCGCCCCGGCGGCGCTCAGGGCTCTCGTCTCGGCGTTCGCCGATGACCTCACCGAACTCGCGGCAGCGTGCCAGCAGCTGATCCGCGACGTCGACGGCGACATCGCCGAAGAGACGGTGACCAAGTACTACGGTGGCCGAGTCGAGGTCTCGGCGTTCGTCGTCGCCGACACGGCGATCTCCGGCCGCTATGGCGAAGCTCTCATCGCACTGCGGCACGCACTCGACTCCGGAGCCGACCCCGTTCCGATGGTCGCGGCGTTCGCCATGAAGCTGCGGACCATGGCACGAGTGGCCGGTCAGCGTGAGCCCAGCCGAAGCCTGGCCCAGCGTCTGGGCATGAAGGACTGGCAGGTCGATCGGGCAAGACGTGACCTCAACGGGTGGAACGAGCGCTCATTGGGCCTCGCGATCCAGGCGACCGCACGGGCGGATGCCGAGGTCAAGGGCGCTGCGCGCGATCCGATCTTCGCGCTGGAGCGCATGGTGACGGTCATCGCCACTCGTGCGCCGTTCGGGGAATAGGGACCCAGCAAACAAAAGAACCCGCCCCAGCGGGACGGGTTCTTTCAGAAGTTCTCAGCTCAGAGAGCGGCGACCTGCTTGGCGATCGACGACTTGCGGTTCGCTGCCTGGTTCTCGTGCAGCACGCCCTTGCTGACGGCCTTGTCGAGCTTCTTCGACGCGACCTTCAGCGCTGCCTGAGCAGCGGCCTTGTCGCCCTTGGCGATGGCCTCGCGGGTACCGCGGACGAGGGTCTTGAGTTCGCTCTTGACGGCCTTGTTGCGCGCCGTAGCCTTCTCGTTGGTCTTGTTGCGCTTGATCTGCGACTTGATGTTTGCCACGCGTGGAAACTTTCGTTCAGGGATGGATGGGATGTGCCGTGAGCAGGAAGAGGGCTGCTGTCAGGCGATCGTGAGGGAAGAACCCACACGCAAGCCAAGAACCAACTCTACCAGGTCTGGCAGGAATCCATCGCGCGGCACTGTCGCAGAGCCCTGTGCATGCGGCAAGCTGAGCGCTATCGACCCGAAGGAGTCATCCATGGCGGATGCGACGGCCCGAACCTTCCCCGTGCCGACAGGACTGCGCTGGTCCGCGGCCACTGCGGCTTTCCAGGTCGAGGGAGCCCGCCGCGCAGACGGACGCGGGCGGTCCATCTGGGATGACTTCGTCGACACCGGCCGGCTCGTCAAGGACCGCTCGACAGCAGAGCCCGGGCCGGACAGCTACCACCGCAGCGCCGAGGACATCGCGCTGCTGCATGGCCTCGGCGTCGACAGATACCGCTTCTCGATCTCGTGGGTGCGCGTGCAGCCGGACGGCCGAGGGGCCGCCCAGCCCGCCGGCCTGGCCTATTACGACCGGCTGGTCGACGGGCTTCTCGATGCGGGGATCGTGCCGTTTCCCACGCTGTATCACTGGGATCTGCCCTCGCCGCTGGAAGTCGGTGGCGGGTGGCTCGAGAGAGACACCGCCCTGCGGTTCGCCGAGTACGCCGAGATCGTGGGAGCAGCCCTCGGCGATCGCGTGAAGAACTGGTACACGATCAACGAGCCCGTCTCGACGTCATTGCAGGGCTACGCCATCGGCGAGCTCGCGCCAGGTCGGCAACTGCTGTTCGACTCGCTGCCCACCGTGCACCATCAGCTGCTCGCGCACGGGCGCGCGGCCGCGATCCTGCGTGGCTACGGCGCGACAGCGGTCGGGATCGTGAACAACCACACGTGGGTGCAGCCTGCGACAGACTCTGAGGCCGACCAGATCGCCGCCCACGTGTACGACCTGATCCATAACCGGCTGTTCGCCGATCCTGTGCTGACCGGCGCGTACCCCGATGTCGCGGCACTCGGCATCGAGATGCCCGTGCAGGACGGCGACATGGAACTGATCTCGACAGCATCCGAGTTCTACGGCGTGAACTTCTACAACCCCACGACGATCGCGGCAGCCCCGGAAGGTGCGCCCGTCCCATTCGTGCAGGTCCCGACGCCCGGTGTCGCGCATACCGGGTTCGGGGAACTGTGGGGGATCCAGCCGCATGCGCTCACCGCGTTCCTCACGGATGCCGCGCGTCGCTACGGCGATCGTCTGCCTCCCATCGTCATCGGCGAGAACGGTGCATCCTTCCCCGAGCCCGATGAGGTCAGCGGGCCGCTGGACGACAGCCGGAGGATCGACTATCTCGCGTCTCATATCGGCGCCGTGGCGGATGCTGTCGCCCAGGGCGTCCGCGTCGACGAGTACACGGTGTGGAGCCTGCTCGACAACTTCGAATGGGCGGACGGCTTCACGCAGCGCTTCGGCCTCGTGCATGTGGACCAGCGGATGTCGAAGCGCACACCCAAGGCGTCCTACGAGTGGTATCGCGCGCTGATCGCCGAGACGAAGTCTGCGCAGGCGCGAGCATGAAGTCGCTGATGCCGCGCGACGGTCGTGTCGGCGGCGGATGGCTCACCCTGTTCGCGGTCGCCTGGCTGGCGGTGTGGACCGTGCAGCTCACGCCGGTGCAGCTTCTGCTTCCGCTGCAGCTGGACACGCCGGGCGGTCAGAACGACTGGATCACCGGCGTCGTCTGGTCTGGGCTCATCCTGTCGGTCGGCGGCATCGCCGGAGTGATCGCTGGGCCGCTCGCCGGCATGCTCTCGGATCGCACGCGCTCTCGCTGGGGGAGACGTCGCCCATGGGCGATCGGCGGTTCGGCGCTGACGGCCGCGTCCCTGCTGCTCACCGGTGCGGCGACCGAGCCGCTGGCCGTAGGGGCGGCCTGGATCGGCGTATCCGTCGGCATCGCCGTCGTCTCCGCGGCGCTGACCGCGATGATCGCCGATCAGGTGTTCGCACAGCGGGGCACGGCATCCGCCTTCGTGAGCTCGGCGCAGGCGGTCGGAATCGTCGTCGGAGTCGGCGCGGTCGTGCTGCTCGGACTCGGGATAGGTGCGAGCTATGCCGTTCTGGCGGTCTTCATCCTGGTGGTCGGGGTCGGCACTGCAGTGCTGCTGCCGGATCCGCCGGCGAGCTGGGAGCATCCGCCCGCAGAACGCCCACAGCATGCGACCACGCACAGGGACTGGCGCGAGCGTCTGGGAGTCCTGCGCGACCGCAATTTCATGTGGGTGCTCGCCAGCCGTCTCACGGTGAACATCGGCAATGCACTGGGAACGGCGCTGCTGCTGTTCTTCCTGCTCTACGGCGTCGGCTCGCCGGCTGCCACGGCAGAAGACGATCTGCTCGTGCTGATCGTGATCTACACGATCTTCGTGGTCGCGGCATCCCTCGTCGCCGGCTCGCTCTCCGACCGCACAGGACGGCGCAAGCCGATCGTCATCGTCGCCGCCCTCGTGCAGGCGCTGTCCGCCGTCATGATCCTCGTCTCGCCGACTTTCGTCGGCACCGCCATCGCCGCGGGCGTCATGGGAGTCGGATACGGCGCGTACATGGCGGTGAGCCTCGCTCTCGCCACGGATCTGCTGCCGCGGGTCGAAGATCACGCGCGCGATCTCGGCATCGTCAACGTGTCCGCCAGTCTCGGTCAGCTTCTCGGGCCGCTGCTCGGAGCCGGGCTCGTGGCGCTCGTCGGCGGGTTCTGGCTGCTCTTCCTCGTCGCGGGCGTCCTGTCGGTGATCGGCGCGGTCATGACGGTTGCAGTGCACCCTGCTCGAGTGTCGCGACAGCCACATCCAGCAGTGCGTTGAACACGCGAGGTCGCATCGCCGTGATCAGGTGCGAGGTGCGCGGTACGACGATGAGTTCGGAGTGCGGCGTGAGCCGCCGGAACAGCAGCTCCTGAGGACGCAGCTGGTCGAACTGGCCGTTGATCCACCACAGCGGCATTCGAAGTCGATGCACGTCGGCGGCGAGGTCGAGCGCGGCGAGGCTCGCGAGGGCGATGTCCTGCGCGTCGAAGGCGTAACCGCCCGCGGCGAAGTCGCCTCTGGTCTCGTCGGGAAGCGTCGCCGCGAGCATCTTGGTGGTGAGCCACAGACCCTTGTCCGGAAGAGCATTGAACCTGCGCGCGAGGAACCGATAGGCGGCGAGCCCTGCACCGCGGGGGAAGGCGGTGCACGATGCGCCGATGAAGCCGGCGACCGGGGGTGGATCCTCCGCGCCGGCGTAGGCGATCGAGAGGAGCCCGCCCATCGAATGGCCGACCAGCAGGACAGGGCCTCGATCTGCGGCATCCCGCACGGCGCGATCGATCGTCGTCATCGCCGAATCCAGCACGAATGGCTCGGCCATGCGCGTCCCGTGACCAGGCAGGTCGACCGCTGTGGCTGTGATTCCGCGGTCGGCGAGATGCGCGAGTTGGGCGCGCCACATCGTGGCGGACGTGCGGATGCCGTGCACGAAGACGACCTGGATGCTCATGGCTACAGCATAGGAAAAGCGGGGCCGGTGGATGAACCACCGACCCCGCTTCATGTGTTGCGTGGTGCCTACTTCTCCCAGCCCACGTTCTCCACCGGCTGGACGCCGAAGCCGTCCAGGCCCACGTAGGGCTCAGGGGTGAGGTTCGCGAGACCGGTCTTGACGGCCGAGATCGACGGGCCGTTGTAGAGCGGGATGATGCCCCAGTCCTGGAAGATCTCCGCCTCGAGCTTCATCGCGGCAGCCGTCTGCTCTTCAGCAGTCGGGAGGGACTCGACCTCATCGTGGATGCGCTGGTCCATCTCCTCCGACTGGACGCCGGAGAGGTTCAGGCCCATGTCCATGCAGTACAGCTGGCAGAACCAGGCCGCACCGAACGGGTCCGACGAGGTGAACCGGAGCGAGGAGACGTCCCAGTTCATCGTGTTGTAGTCGTTCGAGAAGTCGGTCGACGGACGGATGTCGATCTGAAGGTCGATACCGACCTCCTTCATCTGCGCCTGAAGCGACTTCGCGATCGCTTCCTGCGTCGGGTCGTCGCTCCACACCGGGAAGACGACCGACAGCTTCTCGCCGTCCTTCTCGCGGATTCCGTCTTCGCCCTCGGTCCAGCCGGCCTCTTCGAGGAGAGCCTTGGAGTCGTCGGGGTTGTACTCCCAGCCCGCCTCGTCAAGCGCGTTGCTGTAGCCGGGCTGGAAGGGGAACAGCGTGAGGGAACCGGCCGGCTCCTCCTCGTAGTCCAGACCGTTCCAGGCGATCTGCTTCTGCTGATCGATGTTCACGGCCTTGAAGAACGCCTCGCGGACCTTGACGTCCTCGAACTGCGGCTTGGTGGAGTCGACCTGGAGCAGGGTGTTGGCGGTCTGCGTGGAACGGTAGATCGTGATGTCTTCCATGTCCTTGACCTGCTCGAGGCGGTCCTTGGTCGCGACACCGACGGAGTCGATCTCGTCGGCCTTGAACGCGTTGATCGAGGCTGCGGCGTCCATACCCTGGAAGGAGACGGTGTCGAGCAGCGGCTCTTCGCCCCACCACTCGGGGTTCGGAACGAACGAGACGTAGTCCGCGTTCGCGTCGAACTTGTCGATCGTGTACGGACCTGCACCCCACTCGGCGTGCGGGTTGTCGATCATGGCCTCGTTGAACGTGGTCGGGTCGGCCAGCGCCGGGTGGATGATGCCCGTCAGGAACGGCATCTCCGGCCAGGCGAACTCGCCGTCGAAGGTGACGATCGCGGTCTTCGCGGTGTCACCCTGCTCGACGGTCTTGATGGCCTTGTAGCCGTCGGTCGCGTTCGGGTTGAAGCCCTCTTCGGTCGAACGGTTGGCCTTCCACGTCGCGTCGATGGCGGTCCAGTCCATGTCGGTGCCGTCGTTCCAGTGCGCCTCATCCGTGAAGGTGAAGGTGATCTGGGTGTTGCCGTCGACCGTGTCGATCTTCCACTCATCGAGGTACGCGTCGTGCTTGTACGGAGTGCCGTCGTCCTTCTGGAGGAGGATCTGCGGCGTGTACCACGCGGCGACGCGAGCGGTGTCAGACGACGCGTCGCCGTTGAACGCGTTCAGCTGCTCGGGGATCTCGTTGATCGGGAAACGGGCTTCGCCGCCCGTCTGAAGGGCGTCGCGTTCCTGCGGGTTGTAATCCGAGGCTTTGGTCTCGACGGGCTCTCCGCCGCCGTCGCCACCGTCGTCACCGGTGCCGCTCGCGCAGCCCGCGAGGGCAAGTGCGAGGACGCCGCTGAATGCGATCGCCCCCATCAGCTTGTGCTGCTTCATGGTTCTCCTTCCGCCTTTCGGCGTGTCATACAGGGAAGAATAGTTCGGACGATCGCCGAATTCGCGTGGTCGCAGTGAATAGCGCGTAACTGTTATCGGACGGTGACCAGCCGTTACCGGCCGGAAACATGATCAGACCGTCGTGGCCTCCGCCTGCATGGTGTCCGGGTTGAACGTGAGGCGTTCGCGAGTGCGCTCGATGTCCGGATCCGGCACCGGGATAGCCGAGAGCAGCGCCTTGGTGTACGGATGCTGCGGGTTCTCGAAGATGTCATCGACATCGCCGTGCTCCACGAAGTCGCCGAGATACATCACGGCGACGCGGTCGGCGATGTGGCGTACGACGGAGAGATCGTGCGCGACGAACAGGTACGAGACGCCGAGTTTGACCTTGAGCTCGTCGAGCAGGTTGATCACACCGGCCTGGATCGACACGTCGAGGGCCGAGACGGGCTCGTCGAGGACGATGACCTTCGGATTCGTCGACAGAGCGCGGGCGATCCCGATGCGCTGACGCTGGCCACCGGAGAACGCGCCGGGGAAGCGATCGATGTGGGCGGGGTTGAGCCCGACCACGTCCATCAGCTCCGTGACGCGACGGTGCACCTCGTCCTTGGGCGTGCCGATGGCGCGCAGCGGCTCGGCGATGACGTCGGCCACGGTCATGCGCGGGTCGAGGGCACCCATCGGATCCTGGAAGACGATCTGGATGTCGCGACGGACCTTGCGCTCGATCGCGTGGCTGGTGATGTCGTTGACGCTCGTGCCGTTGATGATGATGTCGCCGTCGTGCTGCTTGACGAGATCCATGATCTGCAGCAGCGTCGTCGTCTTGCCGCTGCCGGACTCGCCGACGATGGCCATCGTCTCGCCCTCACGCACGTCGAAGCTCACGTTCTTGACCGCGTGCACCTCGCCGACCTTGCGCTTGAAGAATGCACCCTTCATGAGCGGGAACACCTTGTTCATGTTGCGCACATCGAGCGTGATCGGACGCTGCTCGCGGGGCGTGCGGGTCAGGTCGCTCTCGGGGATCTCCGGAACCGGGTACACGGGCAGGCCGCCGATCATCCCGTTCTCGTCGATCTCGTGCGCACGGATGCACGCTGCCTGGTGGGGGACACCGGTGAGCGAAGGCACGTCGACGAGGTCGGGCTCGCGCTGACGGCATGCATCCATCACGATGGGGCAGCGGTCGGCGAACGGGCACGCGTCCGGCAGGTTGATCAGCAGCGGCGGGTTGCCCTTGATCGGGATCAGCGGTTCCTTCTCGGCCTTGTCGACGCGGGGGATCGCGCCGAGCAGGCCGATGGAGTACGGCATCCGCGTGTTGTGGAACAGCTCGCCGACTTCAGCGTGCTCGATCGGCTTGCCGGCATACATGACCATGACGTCGTCTGCCAGGCGGGCGACGACACCCATGTCATGGGTGATCATGATGGTCGCGGCGCCCGTCTCGGCCTGCGCCTTCTCGATGAGGTCGAGGATCTGCGCCTGGATCGTCACATCGAGAGCTGTGGTGGGCTCGTCCGCGATGATCAGCTTCGGGTTGTTCGCCATCGCGATCGCGATGACCACGCGCTGGCGCATGCCGCCGGAGAACTCATGAGGGAAGCCCTTCATGCGCTTCTCCGGCTGCGTGATGCCGACGACACGCAGCAGCTCGATCGAGCGATCCCACGCCTCCTGCTTCGACATGCTGCGGTGCACCGTGAGCGCCTCGATCAGCTGGTCGCCGACCGTGAACACCGGCGTCAGCGAGGTCAGCGGATCCTGGAAGATCATCGCGATGCCGTTGCCGCGGATGACCGACATCTGCTTGTCGGACTTGCCGAGCAGCTCCTGGCCGTCGTAGATGATCGAGCCGGAGACGCGGGCGTTCTCGTCGAGAAGGCCCATGATCGCGAGCGAGGTGACGGACTTGCCCGAACCGGACTCGCCCACGATGCCGAGCGTCTTGCCCGCTTCGAGGTCGAAGGAGACACCGCGGACGGCGTCGACGCGCCCGGCTTCGGAGGGGAAGCTGACCGTGAGATCACGGACGGAGAGAACAGTGCTCATGCGCGGCCTCCTGCTGCTGAAGTGGGATCGAGTGCGTCACGCAGACCGTCGGCGACGAGCGCCATCGATACGGTCAGCAGAGTCAACGCCGCTGCGGGGAAGTAGAACAGCCACGGCGCGCTGGTGATGGTGTTGGCGCCGGAGCCGATCAGCGAGCCGAGCGACACATCAGGGATCTTGACGCCGAACCCGATGAACGAAAGCCCGGTCTCGGCCATGACCGCGCCGACGATGCCGAGGGTGAAGTTGATCACGAGCAGCGAGCCGATGTTCGGCAGCAGGTGACGGACGACGATCGTCATGCCGCGCACGCCCATGTAGCGGGCGGCGTGGATGTACTCGCGCTCACGCAGCGAGAGGGCGGTCGTCCAGATCACGCGAGCGGGGAAGTACCAGCCGACGACGAAGATCATGATCAGCGCGATCACGCGCCAGTCACCACCGGAGCGGTTCGACAGCAGCGAGAGGATGAGGAAGCTCGGGATCACCATCATGAAGTGGATGACGGTGAGGGTGATCTTCTCGGTCCAGCCGCCGAAGTACGCCGCCGCGGTGCCGACCAGGGCCGAGATGATCGTCGTGCCCACTGACACGGTCACGGCGATCATGAGCGAGCGCTGCAGACCGATCGCGACCTGAGCGAACGTGTCGTTGCCCGACGTGGTGGTGCCGAACCAGTGCTCGGCGGACGGCGGCGTGCCCAGGTTCAGGAAGTCGAGCTCGATATGGTCGTACTTCGCGATGAGCGGTGCGAAGATCGCGAACAGCACCAGCAACAAGAAGATGATGATGCCGCCGACGGCGGGCTTGTTGCGCATGAAACGCCGCGTGTAGAGCGTCCATTTCGACATCGCCTTGTTGCCGATCTTCTCGACGCGTGCGTGTGCGGGCGGGGCATCGACGGTGGGGTCGATCATTTCACTCATGGTCAGTTCACCCTCACTCGCGGGTCGAGAACGACGACCACGACGTCGGAGAGGATCGCCCCGAGCGCGGTCAGGAGGCCGGCGAAGGCCGCGGTGGCGACGACGCCGTGGATGTCGCTCTTCACGATGGTCTCGATGAAGTACTTGCCCATTCCGTTCCAGGCGAAGATCGTCTCGGTGAGCACCGCACCGGTGAACACGGCAGGGATGCTGAACGCGACCTGCGTCGCCACGGGGATGAGCGAAGTCCGCAGGGCGTGCTTGCGGATCGCCTGCTGCTTGGTCAGCCCCTTCGCACGGGCGGTGCGCACGTAGTCGGCGTTGATGTTGTCGAGCAGCAACGAGCGCTGCAGGAAGTGCGTTCCGGCGTAGCCGACGATCACGAGTCCGATGGTCGGCAGCGCGAGATGCTGCAACGCGTCTATCAGGACGGGGAAGAACCCTTCCACGCCCTTACTGGACGAGCCGGTCACATAGAAGACACGAACGCCGAGCCAGTCGTTGAATGCGATCGCGAGCAGCACGAGGCCGAGGGCCGCGACGATGACGTTGATGTTCATCGTGATGATCGAGGTGGCCTGGCCGATGCGGTCGGCGAGCTTGTACTGCCGTGACGCGGTGTAGACGCCGAGCGCGATGCCGAGGACGGTCATGATGATCGTCGCGCCGAGCACGAGTTCCGCGCTGATCCACATCCGATAGGCGACCTGCTCGTTGACGGAGCCGCCGGTCGGGCTCACGCCCCAGTCCCAGCGGAAGATCACTCCGCTGAACCAGTTCCACCACCGCTCCCAGATCGGGACGTTGGAGTCCAGATTGCGGGGAAGCAGGAGGTTGTTGATCTGCTCTTCGCTGAGCGGTGGGCGGCGACCGACGTAGTTGTTCCGCGGGTTGAGGAAGCCCCAAGCCAGGAAATACGTGATGTTGGTCGCGACCACGATCATCAACAACCAGCCGAGGGTACGGCGGAGGAGATACTTGATCAAGGTTTTGTCTTTCTCTTTTACAGACGCGCTCGGGATCGTCCGATGCAGCGCTGAATCGGGAGGATCGCTCGTGGCACTCAGTCTCACAGATCTGAACCAAGGCAACCTCGGGAGACTATCACCCGTCAAGTCGAATCGGGGATTAGGTCCCCCTGAACGTAGAATCGTCAGAACATGTCCCCACGCGCTCTCACTCCGCTGTCGCCTGCCGCGACGCCGCCTTCGCAGATCCGCAACTTCTGCATCATCGCCCACATCGACCACGGCAAGTCGACCCTCGCCGACCGCATGCTCCAGATCACCGGCGTCGTCTCCGACCGCGACATGCGCGCGCAGTATCTCGACCGCATGGACATCGAGCGCGAACGCGGCATCACGATCAAGAGCCAGGCGGTGCGGATGCCGTGGCAGGACGACACCGAGACGTTCGCGCTGAACATGATCGACACTCCGGGCCACGTCGACTTCACCTATGAGGTGTCTCGCTCGCTGGCAGCGTGCGAGGGCGCGATCCTGCTCGTCGACGCGGCACAGGGCATCGAGGCGCAGACACTCGCGAACCTGTATCTCGCGCTCGAGAACGACCTGCACATCATCCCCGTGCTCAACAAGATCGATCTCCCAGCCGCGGATCCCGACAAGTTCGCCAAGGAGCTCGCCGATCTCATCGGCGGCAGGCCGGAGGACGTGCTTCGCGTGTCCGGCAAGACGGGCGTCGGTGTCGAAGAGCTGCTCGACCGCATCGTGAGGGACATCCCGGCGCCGACGGGCGATGCGGATGCTCCGGCCCGCGCGATGATCTTCGATTCCGTCTACGACTCCTACCGCGGCGTCGTGACCTACGTGCGCATGATCGACGGCAGCCTGTCGCCGCGCGAGCGCATCCAGATGATGTCGACGCGCGCGAACCACGAGCTCCTCGAGATCGGCGTCTCCAGCCCGGAGCCGATCCCCTCCGACGGGCTCGGCGTCGGTGAGGTCGGCTATCTCATCACCGGCGTGAAGGACGTTCGCCAGTCGAAGGTCGGAGACACCGTCACGACCAGTCGGGGCGGCGCGACCAAGGCGCTGCCCGGCTACACCGACCCCAAGCCGATGGTCTATTCGGGGCTGTACCCGATCGACGGCAGCGATTATTCCGAGCTTCGTGAGGCGCTCGACAAACTGAAGCTGTCCGACGCGTCCCTCGTGTACGAGCCGGAGACCTCTGTTGCGCTCGGCTTCGGCTTCCGCTGCGGGTTCCTCGGTCTGCTGCACCTGGAGATCATCACGGAGCGCCTGACCCGGGAGTTCGATCTCGACCTCATCACCACCGCACCGAGCGTGATCTACGAGGTCACCACGGACACGGGTGAGAAGGTCACGGTGACCAACCCGAGCGAGTATCCCGACGGCAGGGTGGCTTCGGTCGCCGAACCGATGGTGAAGGCCGCGATCCTGCTGCCCAAGGACTACGTCGGCACAGTCATGGAGCTGTGCCAGTCGCGCCGTGGTTCGCTGCTCGGCATGGAGTACTTCTCCGAGGAGCGCGTCGAGCTGCGGTACAACATGCCGCTCGGCGAGATCGTGTTCGACTTCTTCGATCAATTGAAGTCGAAGACCCAGGGCTACGCGAGCCTCGACTACGAGCCCTCGGGTCAGCAGGATGCCGACCTGGTCAAGGTCGACGTCTTGCTGCAGGGTGACAAGGTCGACGCGTTCAGCGCGATCGTGCACCGCGACAAGGCGTACGCATACGGCACGCTGATGGCGGAGCGGCTGCGCAAGCTGATTCCTCGTCAGAACTTCGAAGTGCCGATCCAGGCGGCCATCGGCGCCAGGATCATCGCACGTGAGACGATCCGGGCCCTGCGCAAGGACGTGCTCGCCAAGTGCTACGGCGGTGACATCAGCCGCAAGCGCAAGCTGCTCGAGAAGCAGAAGGAGGGCAAGAAGCGGATGAAGATGGTCGGTCGCGTCGAGGTCCCTCAGGAGGCGTTCATCGCGGCGCTGAGCGGCGAGGTCGACAGCAAGGAAAAGAAGTAGCGAGCGCTCTCCCGCGGTGCGGGGGTGTCTGTTCAGGTAACCAGAAGTAGGCTGGATCTCATGCGGCGCGGGACTTTCCGAGACGACACGGTGGACTATGCAGCCGTCGGGGCTACTCATGCCCCCGACCTGATGCACTTCCCGCCGGAGCGCAGTGTGCCGGCCGAGAATTCGTGGCGGCTCGGCAGCGGTGAGGATCGTTTCCGATCCGCCGGCGAGGCGCTGCTGTCGTGGACGGCGCAGCGAGCAGCCGGACTCAGCATCGAGGATGTGCGCCCCGCTGCAGGTCCGGCCTATTCCGGCGTCAGTTTCGACGCGGACGGAAACCCGATCGCGCCGAGCACGCGTGAGGTCGAACAGCGCTTCGACGCCGACGGCGTGCCGTTCGTCGGGCCGGGCATGACATTGCATCTGCGCGGACGCATTGCAGGCATGCGCGCCGACGCTGAGCTTCGCGTCATCTCGGTCACCGAAGAGCGCCGCAGGATCGGCTTCGTGCTCGGAACCGTCGGCGGTTCTGTCGTCAGCGGCGAGGAGCTGTTCGAGATCGAGTGGCGCGACGACGACGAGGTCTGGTTCACCGTGCGCGCGTTCGATGCGCCGAATGCTCTGTTGTATCGGATGTTCCGCGCGCTCGTGAAACGCCGCCGCAAGGAGCTCTTCGCGCGCTATCTCCGCGCGATCTCGCCGCTCTACGCGACGCCGCTGTGATTCGTGAAGCCGATGGCGCGAATCTGATGGCCGGCCTCTGATGGGCGGACCCCTGCCGCTTGGTGATCCGGCGCCGCCGGACGGCCGTCTTCCCTCCGACCTTCCCATCGACGTCGCGACGCCGTTCTCGGCATATCTGCACGTGCCGTTCTGCCGCGTGCGCTGCGGCTACTGCGATTTCAACACCTACACCTCGGGCGAACTGCGGGGGGCGCGCCAGGATGAGTACGCCGACACGCTCTCCGCGGAGATCTCGCTCGCACACCGCGTGCTCTCCGAAGCCGGCGCGCTTCGCCCGATGGACACCGTGTTCTTCGGCGGCGGGACGCCGACGCTGCTCCCGCCGGGCGATCTGGCACGGATGCTGGGTGCCGCCGTCGATGCGTTCGGCATGACCGAGGGGGCCGAGGTCACCGTCGAGGCGAATCCCGACACCGTGACGCCCGAGGTCGCCCGGACGCTCGCCGATGCCGGGGTGACGAGACTGTCGGTCGGAATGCAGTCAGCCGTGCCGCGCGTTCTCGCAGCGCTCGATCGCACGCATCAGCCGGAGAACGTGCGGACAGCTGTCGAGGCGGCCAAGGATGCCGGACTCGCCGTCAGCGTGGACCTCATCTACGGTGCGCCGGGCGAGACGCTCGGCGACTGGGAGGCGTCTCTGGATGCCGCGCTCGCGCTGGAGTCGGACCACATCTCGGCGTATGCGCTGATCATCGAGGACGGCACGAAGCTCGCGCGTCAGATCCGTCGCGGCGAGGTGCCGAGACCGGACGATGACCTGCAGGCCGACATGTATGAACTCGCCGATAAGCGCCTCGCCGCCGCGGGGTTCGACTGGTACGAGCTGAGCAATTGGGCGCGCAGCGACGATCAGCGGTCGCGCCACAATCTGGCGTACTGGCGGGGGAGCGACTGGTGGGGGTTCGGTCCAGGGGCGCACAGTCATGTCGCGGGTCTTCGCTGGTGGAATGTGAAGCATCCTGCCGCGTACGCGCAGCGGCTCGCGGCATCCGAATCGCCTGCCGCAGGCACGGAGCGGCCCGACGCCCAGGCGCACCTCCTTGAGCGTGTGCTGCTGGAGAGCAGGCTGTCGGAGGGCCTCGCGATCGCCGACATCCCGGAGGCCAATCGCAATCGGGTCGCCGGACTCATCGCGGACGGGCTGATCGACGGGGCTGCCGCGCTGCGCGGACGCGTGCGTCTGACGCTGCGTGGGCGGCTGCTCGCCGACGCCGTCGTGCGTGACCTCACCGGGTGAGGCACGTCTCCTCATGCTCGCCGGCTCTCAGCCCGAGCGGGGTAGAATTGGCACTCCTAGTATTCGAGTGCCAGGCGGGAAGGGGCGACATGGTCAGTGAACGCGGCCTGCAGGTTCTTCGAGCCATCGTGCAGGACTACGTCGAATCGCACGAGCCCGTCGGCAGCAAGTCCATCGTCGACCGGCACTCCTTCGGCGTCTCGGCGGCGACGATCCGCAACGACATGGCGCAGCTCGAGGACGAAGAGCTGATCACGGCACCGCACACGTCGTCCGGCCGCGTGCCGACCGACAAGGGCTATCGCGTCTTCGTCAATCACCTTGCGCAGCTGCGCCCGCTTTCGACGGCGCAGCGCAGCGCGATCGAGTCCTTCCTGACCGATCCCGCTGATCTCGACGATCTGATGGCTCGTACGGTGCGGGTGCTGACGCAGCTCACCGGTCAGGTCGCGCTCGCGCAGTATCCGTCGTTCGCTCGCGCGAACCTGACGCACATCGAGCTGGTCGCACTGGCACCGAATCGTCTGCTCGTGGTTCTCGTGACGGACGCGGGCGGCGTGTCGCAGCGCATCGCCGGATTGCCGATCGATCTGGATGAGGCGGATGTCGCGGTGCTGCGCGCGAGACTCTCTGCGCTGCTCACGGGGCAGTCCGTGCGCGAGGCATCAGAGCGCGTGCAGATGCTCACCGGGGCGCAGGAGAGCGCACGCACGGATGCGGCGGTACAGGTGCTGGGCGGCATCATCGGCGAAGAACTGGCGGAGTTCCGTCAGGAGCGATTGGTGATGGCAGGAGCCGCGACTCTGGCCCGTCGTGAGCAGGATTTCCGCGGTAGCATCCATCCCCTTCTCGCCGCGATCGAGGAGCAGGTGACCCTGTTGCGCCTGATGAGCGAGATGGTGACCGATGAGCACGGGCTTGCCGCGAGCATCGGCGCGGAGAACGAGCCGTTCGGGCTGCCGGAGGCATCGATCGTCGCGAGCAACTACCTGACGCACGGCGGCACGGCGCGCGTCGGCGTCATGGGGCCGACGCGAATGGACTATCCGAGCAATCTCGCGGCGGCGCGGGCCGTGGCCCGCTATCTGTCGCGCATGCTCGATGAAGACGAGTCGAGCCGCTGAGGCGGATCGCTCCCACAGTTTGCACACGCAGAAAGGTGATTGTGGCGGACCACTATGAGGTTCTCGGAGTGTCACGTGACGCGACGACGGACGAGATCAAGAAGGCGTACCGGAAGCTCGCTCGACAGCTGCACCCGGATGTGAATCCAGGGGAGGACGCGGCTGAGCGCTTCAAGAGCGTGACCCACGCCTACGACGTGCTCAGCGACGACGACTCGCGTCGTCGCTACGACATGGGCGGTGGCGACAGCGCCAGTGGCGGAGACTTCGGCGGGTTCGGAGGTTTCGGCGACATCTTCGAGACCTTCTTCGGAGCGACGCAGGGCGGTGGCCGAGGCGGTCGTCCGCGTTCACGTCGCGAACGAGGACAGGACGCGCTCGTACGCGTCACGCTCGACCTCGGTGATGTCGTCTTCGGTGCGCACCGTGACATCGATGTCGACACGGCCGTGCTGTGCGAGACGTGTCAGGGCTCATGCACACAGGCGGGCACGTCGCCCGTGACCTGCGACATCTGCGGAGGCACCGGGCACGTGCAGCGTCAGGTGCGCAGTCTGCTGGGCAACGTCGTGACGTCTCAGCCGTGCGGCAGCTGCGAGGGCTACGGCACGACGATCCCGCATCCGTGCGGCACGTGCGCCGGCCAGGGCCGCGTGCGCTCTCGTCGTACGGTCTCGCTCGACATCCCCTCGGGTGTGGAGACCGGGCTGCGTCTGCAGCTTCCGGGCTCGGGCGAGGTCGGGAAGGCGGGCGGCCCGAACGGCGATCTGTACGTCGAGGTCACTGTCTCGCCGCACGCCTCGTTCAGCCGCGACGGCGATGACCTGCTCGCGACGCTCGAGGTGTCGATGTCGGACGCGATCCTCGGCACTGAGACCGCGATCGACGCTCTCGACGGCAAGGTCGACCTCGAGATCCGTCCCGGCGTGCAGTCGGGAGATGTCCTCACGATCAAGGGACGCGGCATCACGCCGCTTCGCGGCACCCAGCGCGGCGACCTTCGGGTTGGTGTGCAGGTGGTGACTCCGACGAAGCTCGATTCGGCGCAGCGTTCGCTCATCGAGGACTTCGCGAAGAAGCAGAAGGCACCGGGTCCACAGCTCGCGCAGTTCCAGCAGGGACTGTTCTCGAAGCTCCGCGACCGGTTCCGGCACTGAAGTTCCACCACTGATCTGGAGGCCTCATGGCGCTGCACTTCCTCGTGGAGGACTCGGGCTCGGCGACCACCGGTGACATCGTGTCGCTGACCGGTGCCGAGGCGAAGCATGCCGCGGTCGTACGCCGGCTGCGGGTCGGCGAATCGGTCACGGTCGGCGACGGCACCGGCATATGGCTGGACGGCGAGGTGACGGATGTCTCCGCGTCGCGCGTGGATGTCCGGATCACCGGTCGTGCTGCGATCGAGGCGCCGGCGAAACGGCTGGTTCTCGTGCAGGCTCTCGCCAAGGGCGACCGCGACGAGCTCGCGGTGCAGGCTGCCTGCGAGCTGGGTGTCGACGGGGTCGTGCCCTGGCAGGCGTCGCGGAGCATCTCCCGCTGGGAGGGCGCGAAGGCGGTCAAGGGCCGCGAGCGGTGGACGACGATCGTGCGCGAGGCGTCGAAACAGGCCCATCGGGCGTGGGTACCGGAAGTGTCGGTGCCGCTTTCGACCGGGCAACTCATCGCGCACGCGGACGGACAGCGGATGCTGGTGCTCGATCCGACAGCGACCGTGCGGCTGTCGGCGATCGAGCCGGATGACCGTGACCTGGTGCTCGTCGTCGGCCCCGAGGGTGGGATCACGCCCGAGGAGCTCGAGAAGTTCGAGGCCGCCGGCGCCGAGCGCGTGCGCCTCGGCGACACCGTGCTGCGCACATCGACCGCGGGTCCTGCGGCGATCGCCGTGCTCTCCGCGACTCTCGGCCGCTGGTAGCGCGGATGCTGCTTGCCCCCTGACGGACGGTGCTCCGCTCCTCCGGGCGGTGCTTCGCTCCTCCGGCGGCATTCCCGCGGGTCGTTGAGCGAGCGAAGCGAGACGAAACGGGGTGAGCGAGCGTCAGCGAGTCGAAGCCGAACGCTGCTTCTCACGTCGTTGACGTGCCTGCCATCCGATCACTGCGTCTAGTCCGCCCTCTGCGAACGCGACGCGCTTGGCATGGCTCCACCCTTGGAGGCGCTTCTCCCATGCGAACGCCTCATCGACGCCGTCGAACTCGCCGCACCAGAAGAGACTCACAGGGAGCCGGCGCTTGGTGTACTCGGCGCCCATTCCGGCTTCGTGCTGCTTCAGTCGCTGATCCAAGTCGATTGTGCTGCCGATATACAGCGTGCCATCGCAGCATCGGAGCATGTACGCGTGTCCCATGACGGCACCATAACGACGTCATGGATGCCGCATCCGCGGGTTGTGGATAAGTGCCGCCTTCGACTCGTCGCTGTGCTCCTCGCTCAGGCCGCTTCGGGAGAGGCGGCTTCGACTCGCTGACGCTCGCTCACCCCGTTTCGTCTCGCTTCGCTCGCTCAACGACCCGCTTCGGGAGAGGCGGTTTCGTCTCGCTTCGCTCGCTCAACGACGCGCGAACAGGGAACCACTCAGGCCCCGCGCGGATTCCATCCGCCCGATGGGTCGCGCCCCGTAGACTGGGAATATGACGGAACCCTCGATCTTCACCCGAATCCTCAACGGTGACGTTCCCGGTGAGATCATCGCGTCCACGGGAAAGCTGTTCGCGATCCGCGACATCTCGCCCCAGGCACCTGTGCACCTGCTCGTGATCCCGAAGACCGAGCAGTATCGCGATGTCACCGAACTCGCCGCGGGCGATCCTGAACTGCTCGCCGAACTGATCGCCTTCGCCGGTGAACTCGCCGGCGATCACGCCGACGGCGACTTCCGACTCGTGTTCAACACCGGCGCCAACGCCGGACAGACCGTGTTCCACGTCCATGCGCACGTCCTCGCCGGCGGGCTGACGGAGACGAGCCTCGTTGCCTGACCCCGACTCCGCCCCGACCGTCGAGCAGATCTACGTCGACGGTATCGCCATGGTGAGAGTGCTCGGGCCGCAGGACCGCCTGCTGAAGATGCTCGAGAGACAGCATCCTGACGTGCAGGTGCTCGTCCGTGGCAATGAGATCACCCTCACCGGCGACCGAGAACCCGTCGCCGCTGCCAAGAACCTCGTGGAGGAACTGCTCACGATGACCAGAGACGGCTACGACCTCGCTCCCAGCGACGTCGAGAGTTCTGCACGAATGCTCCGCCAGGAAGGCGGTCCCCGACCGAGCGAGGTTCTCGGCGAAGCGATCCTGTCGACCAGGGGTCGCGTGATCCGGCCCAAGACGCTGGGGCAGAAGGAGTACGTCGACGCGATCGAGGAGAACACGATCGTGTTCGGCATCGGCCCCGCGGGAACCGGGAAGACGTACCTCGCGATGGCGAAGGCCGTGCAGGCCCTTCAGCGCAAAGAGGTCACGCGCATCATCCTCACTCGTCCCGCCGTGGAGGCGGGGGAGCGACTCGGGTTCCTTCCCGGCACGTTGAACGACAAGATCGACCCGTATCTGCGCCCGCTCTACGACGCCCTCAACGAGATGATGGATCCCGACGTCGTCCCGCGCCTGATGGCCACGGGGACGATCGAGGTGGCACCCCTGGCGTACATGCGCGGCCGCACGCTCAACGACTCGTTCGTCGTGCTCGACGAGGCGCAGAACACCACACCTGAGCAGATGAAGATGTTCCTCACCCGTCTCGGGTTCGGCACGAAGATGGTCGTCACCGGAGACATCACCCAGGTCGACCTGCCGCAGGGCGCCTCGGGGCTCCGCCTCGTCACCCGCGTGCTGGACGACATCGAAGACATCCACTTCTCCCGACTCACCAGCGCCGACGTCGTGCGTCACTCGCTCGTCGGACGGATCGTCGACGCATACAGCGAGTACGACGAGCAGCGCACCGCGCAGCGCGCGGAACGCGAGAAAGCGCACGAATTCGCGAACCGTGCAGAACGCCGTGCGGGCCAGCGTCCGGGCCCGAAGGATCGCTCGCCCAAACGAGGACACTCATCATGATCGAGATCAACAACGAGTCGGCCATCGACGTCGACGAGACGGTGCTCCAGCGGCTCACCGACTTCAACCTCGCACAGCTGCACGTCAGCCCCGATGCCGAGGTCGCGATCGTGCTCGTGGACGAGGGCGCGATGGAAGCCCTCCACGTGCAGTGGATGGACGAGCCGGGCCCGACCGACGTGCTCAGCTTCCCGATGGACGAGCTGCGGCCGGGCACTGAAGACCGCCCCACTCCCGCCGGGCTTCTCGGCGACATCGTGCTGTGCCCCCAGGTCGCCGAATCGCAGGCTCAGGCCGCCGGTCACACCTTGATGGACGAGCTCATCCTTCTCACAACGCACGGCCTGCTGCACCTTCTCGGATATGACCACGCCGAGCCCGAAGAGGAGCGTGAGATGTTCGGGCTGCAGAAGGAGTTGATCCAGGGATTCGCGCGCGCCGAACGCGGCCGATGACCGAGATACTCCTCCTCCTCGCCGCCGTTCTGCTGGTGGCGTTCGGCGGTCTGATGGCCGCCATCGACGCCGCATACAGCGTCACTTCCCGCGGCGACCTCGCCGAGATGGCCACCGAGGGGCGCAAGGCGCAGGCGCTGTCCCGCATCGCCGCCGACCTCGATGCGCACGTCAACGCGATCGCGTTCATCCGTGTTCTCGTGGAGGTGACCGCGGCCGTGCTCGTCACGGTCGCGTTCACGATCATGTTCGAGAACATCTGGTGGGCGATGCTCGCCGCCGCCATACTCATGACGGGGATCACGTTCGTCCTCGTCGGCGCGAGCCCGAGGACCTTCGGCAGGCAGCGCTCCGAGAGCATGATCCGCGGCACCGCTTCGATCGTGCGGGCCCTGCGCCTCATTCTCGGTCCACTCGCCCAGGGACTCGTCGTGCTGGGCAACAAGGTCACGCCGGGCACCGGACGCAGCTCGTTCGCCAATGAGGATCAGCTTCTCAGCATGGTCGACGAAGCGGCATCCAATGACCTGATCGAAGAGGATGACCGTGACCTCATCCACTCGGTCTTCGATTTCACCGACCAGTTCGTGCGCGCGGTCATGGTTCCTCGCACCGAGATGGTGACGGTGGACGCCGAGGCCACCAACAGCGAGGCGATGGCGCTGTTCCTGCAACGTGGCGTCTCCCGGATGCCGGTGGTCGACGATGACGCGGACGATGTCGTCGGCGTGCTCTATCTCAAAGACCTGGTGCAGTTCGCGTATCGCGACGACAGTGCCTGGCGCGCAGCATCCATCCGCCCGATCGCCAGGCCGGCCACCTTCGTGCCGGAATCGATGCGCGCAGAGACGCTGTTGCAGCAGATGAAGCGCGATGCGGTGCACGTGTGCCTCGTGATCGACGAGCACGGCGGTATCTCCGGACTCGTCACACTGGAAGACCTGATCGAAGAGCTCGTCGGCGAGATCTCCGACGAATACGACCATGCCGCCGCGGAAGTGGTGGATCTGGGCGACGGCCGCTATCGCGTCAGCGCACGGTTGTCGCTGGACGACGTCGGCGACCTGTTCGGCATCGAACTCGAAGACGAGGACGTGGATTCGATCGGCGGCCTGCTCGGCAAGGCCGTGGATCAGATCCCGCAGCCCGGCGTGACGGCCACGATCGACGGACTGATTCTGACCGGCGGCGCGTCGCGCGGCCGGGGCCGGGGAATCGCCACGGTGTTCGTGGAACGCGCCGCCGGCGCCCGTGAAGAGATGCACGATGGAGACACACGATGACTGACACCTTCCGCAGCGGATTCGCGACGTTCGTCGGACGTCCCAACGTCGGAAAATCCACGCTGACGAACGCTCTGGTGGGCGAGAAGATCGCCATCACCAGCGAGAAGCCGCAGACGACCAGACGCGCCATCCGCGGCATCCTGAACCGTCCGGCCGGTCAGCTCGTGATCGTCGACACCCCCGGTATCCACAAGCCTCGTACGCTGCTCGGGGAGCGCCTCAACGATCTCGTGGAGCAGGTGCTGGGAGACGTCGACGTGATCGGCTTCTGCGTCCCCGCCACAGAGAAGGTCGGGCCGGGCGATCGACGCATCGCGGCGTCGCTGGACGGCTATGCGCGAGCGAAGAAGGTCGCGATCGTCACCAAGACCGATATCGCCGACCACAGTCAGATCACCGAGCGGCTCATCGAGGTCGATGCTCTGAGAGAGGACTGGGCCGCCGTCATTCCGCTGTCCGCGCTCACCCGCGAGCAGCTCGACGTGCTCACCGATGAGATGCTGTCGATGATGCCGGAGGGCCCCGCCCTGTACCCCGAGGGGATCACGACAGACGAGTCGCAGGAGGACCGGATCGCGGAGATGATCCGCGAGGCGGCGCTGGAGGGCGTGCGCGACGAACTGCCGCACTCGATCGCGGTGGTCATCGATGACGTGGCACCGCGCGAGAACAGCGACCTCACCGACGTGCACGCGCAGATCGTCGTCGAGCGCGACAGCCAGAAGGCGATCATCATCGGTCATAAGGGCAAGCGACTGGCGGATGTCGGGAAACGAGCCCGCGTCGGAATCGAAGAGCTGCTCGGCACGCGGGTCTACCTCGCACTGCATGTGAAGGTCGCGAAGGAATGGCAGCGCGACCCGAAGCAGTTGGGACGCCTCGGGTTCTGAGATGGCCACTCACTGGGTCGCGAAGGACTGGGGCTCTCCCGAGCACTGGGAGCTCGTCGAATACGAGGTGCCAGCACCCGTTCACGGCGAGATCACCGTCCGCGTGCGCGCCGCGGGCATGAACCCCGCCGACCGCAAGCATCTGGCCGGCCCGCGCGACGGCGTAGCGCTGCCTGTGCCGATCGGCTACGAGATCTCCGGGGAGATCACCGCGATCGGTCCTGACACCTCGATCGGATCGGGGCCCGCCGCGATCGGCGACGAAGTAGTCGCCTTCCGGGTCAGCGGTGGTTACGCGACCGACGTCACCATCCCGGCGGAGAAGGCGTTCGCCAAACCGGCCGCGCTCACGCATCCTGAGGCCGCGAACCTGCTGCTCGTCGGCACGACCGCCGCGGAGATGCTCGCCGTCACGAATGCGAAGGCGGGCGAGACCATCCTGCTGCACGGCGCATCCGGAGCGGTCGGAGTCAGCGTGCTGCAGCAGGCGGCTCGCCTCGGTGTCCGTGTCATCGGCACCGCGAGCCCTGCTCGGTTCGACGAGGTGCGGCGGTTCGGCGGCATCCCGATCGCCTATGGCGAGGGTCTCGCCGATCGCGCCAGCGATACTGCCGGCGGAGCGATCGCGGCAGCGCTGGATGCCGTCGGTACTGACGAGGCAGTCGATGCGTCGCTCGAACTCGTCGCCGCCCGCGACCGCATCGTGACGATCGCCGCAGCCGGTCGCGCCCGTACGGAGGGTTTCCGCTGGATCGTCGGCTCTGCGCCGGCGAGTGCACGCTTCCGTGACAGCATCCGTGGCGAACTGGTGAGCCTCGCCGCACACGGAATGCTGGAGGTCCCGGTCGCCCGCACGTATCCGCTGTCCGAGGCGGTCGAGGCGACCCGATTCCTCGCAGGGGAGCACCCCGGCGGCAAGATCGCCCTCATCCCGTGAGCACGCGGAGCGCGGTGGACCCTCGCAGCCTGCTAGCATGACCACATGCCTTTCGGCGGTCTGCTTCTTCTTAGCTGCCGCGACGAGTCCTAAGAGCTAGGGCCTTCCTCGTCGCGGCGCTTGTGTTGGCCCGATCATTCTGACGAAGAGAAGAAGCCCAAAATGGAGAACTCCCAGCGCCCGTCCGCGATGCCGATCCACAAGTATCGGCCGTTCCACGAGCAGATCACCGTCGATCTTCCCGATCGCACCTGGCCGTCCAAGCGCATCACCGAAGCACCCCGCTGGTGCGCGGTCGATCTGCGCGACGGCAACCAGGCACTCATCGACCCGATGTCGCCAGAACGCAAGCGCGTCATGTTCCAACTGCTCGTCGACATGGGCTACAAGGAGATCGAGGTCGGGTTCCCCTCGGCGAGCCAGACCGACTTCGACTTCGTGCGCCAGCTCATCGAAGAGAACCTCATCCCGGATGACGTCACGATCCAGGTGCTGACGCAGGCGCGTGAGCACCTGATCGAGCGGACATACGAATCGATCGCAGGGGCCAAACAGGCCATCGTGCATCTGTACAACTCCACCAGCATCCTGCAGCGCGATGTCGTGTTCCGCACCGACAAGCAGGGCATCATCGACATCGCACTCGAGGGCGCACGGTTGTGCCGGGAGTATGAGAAGCGCGTCCCCGAGACGCAGGTCTTCTACGAGTACTCGCCCGAGAGCTACACCGGCACCGAGCTCGAGTTCGCGCTCGACATCTGCAACCAGGTGATCGAGGTGTTCGAACCGACGCCGGAGCGCAAGGTCATCATCAACCTGCCGGCCACGGTCGAGATGGCTTCTCCGAACGTGTATGCCGACTCGATCGAGTGGATGAGCCGTCGCCTCGCGCACCGCGAGAACATCATCCTGTCGCTGCACCCGCACAACGACCGTGGCACGGCGATCGCGGCCGCGGAGCTCGGCTACATGGCCGGTGCCGACCGCATCGAGGGATGCCTGTTCGGAAACGGCGAACGCACCGGCAACGTCGACATCGTGGCCCTGGGCATCAACCTGTTCACACAGGGCATCGACCCGCAGATCGACTTCAGCGACATCGACCAGGTCAAGCGCACGGTCGAGTACTGCAACCAGCTGCCGGTGCCTGAGCGCAGCCCGTGGGCAGGCGACCTCGTTTTCACGGCCTTTAGCGGCTCGCACCAGGACGCCATCAAGAAGGGGTTCGAAGCGATGGCTGTCGAGGCCGACGCGAAGGGCGTCACGGTCGACGAGATCGAGTGGGCCGTTCCGTACCTGCCTATCGACCCGAAGGATCTCGGACGCTCCTACGAGGCCGTCATCCGCGTGAACTCGCAGTCCGGCAAGGGCGGCGTCGCGTACCTGCTGAAGACGGATCACGCGATCGACCTGCCGCGCAAGCTCCAGATCGAGTTCTCCGGTGTCGTGCAGTCCAAGACGGATGCCGAGGGCGGCGAGGTCACGAGCGATCAGATCTGGTCGATCTTCAACGACGAGTATCTCCCGTCGGATGACGCCGAGGCGAAGTGGGGACGCTTCGAGCTGCTCGCGACGCAGACCCGCAGCGACATGTCCGGCGAGGTGGTGCTCGATGTCACGCTCCGCGACGAGGAGCGGGAGTACGCCGTCTCCGGCCAGGGCAACGGCCCGGTCGCCGCGTTCGTCGAGGTGCTGCGCGCGCAGGGCTTCGACATCACGGTCTACGACTACGTCGAGCACGCTCTCAGCTCGGGTGGCGACGCGCAGGCCGCTGCCTACGTCGAGCTGCAGGTGGGCGACCAGCGTCTGTGGGGTGTCGGGGTAGACGGCGACATCTCCACGGCGAGCCTGAAGGCGATCGTGTCGGGCGTGAACCGCTCGATCCGCACCCGCCAGAGCGAGCTCGCTACCGTCTGACCTCGAAACAGCAACACCACGCCGAGACAGCGCCGACTCGAGGTCGTCTCGGCGTGGTCTTGCAGTCTCGCGGGGCGATTACGGCTTCACGATCGGGATGGCGCCGGTCTCTGCCGCCACCTTGCGGCGGTAGAGACGGCGCTGCTCCGGCAGCGACACGTCGAAGATCACGGCCAGCACACGGATCACCGCCGTCACGACCAGCCCGATGACGCCGGCGATCGTGATGCTCACGCCGAATGCGTGCACCGTGACGATCACGCTGCAGCCGAGAAGAGCGGCGACCGCGTAGAGCGACCCGACGTGCATGATCGCGACGGGCAACCCCATGATGACATCGCGCAGGATGCTGCCGCCCACGGCGGCGCACGCGCCGATGAAGACCGCGGGCACGGCCGGAACACCCAGACCGAGTGCCTTGCTGGTGCCAAAAGCACCGAACATCCCGATCACGACGGCATCGAGACCCACGATGACGGCGTTCGCACGGTTCAGGAGACCGGCAAGCAGCATGCCGATGATGGCAGCACCACCGGCGGCGATGAGATACCAGTTGTTCTGCAGCGTCGCCGGTGGCTGCCCCAGCAACAGATCGCGGATGAGGCCACCGCCCATCCCGATCAGGATGCCGATGATCGCAACCCCGAGCAGGTCGAGTCGGCGCTGGCCCTGGAACCCAGAGGCGAACATCGCGCCCTGGATACCGCCGAGGCCGACGCCGAGAAGGTCCGCCCAGAGCGGAATGGTGAAGAGCGGTTCGGTCACACGACCATTGTGTCGTGGACGGAGGATAATCGGACAGTGCCCACCTATCGAGATGAAGCGGTGATCCTGCGCACTCACAAGCTCGGTGAGGCAGATCGCATCGTCACCATGCTGTCTCGCCGCAACGGCAAGATCCGTGCCGTGGCCAAGGGCGTGCGGCGCACCTCGTCGAAGTTCGGCTCCAGACTCGAGCCGTTCATGGTCGCTGATCTGCAGTTGTATCAGGGGCGATCACTCGACATCGTGCAGCAGGCGGAGTCTCTCGGCGCATACGGCGCGGAGATCGCCGCGCACTACGACCGCTTCACCTCGGCGAACGCCATGGTCGAGACCGCCGACCGCCTGAGCGACGCCGAGGCGACGCCGGAGCAGTATCTGCTGCTCGTCGGTGGCCTTCGCGCGCTTTCCCGTGGCGAGCACGCTCCTCGCAGCATCCTGGATTCCTATCTGCTGCGTGTGATGGCGCTGTCGGGCTGGGCGCCTGCGCTGAGCGATTGCGCGCGGTGTGCAGCACCGGGACCGCACACGCACTTCATCGGTCAGCTCGGCGGACTCGTGTGCGCGAACTGTGCGCCCGCAGGCAGCCCCCGGGTCTCGCAGTCGACGCTGCAGCTGCTGCGCGCCCTCATGCAGGGGGAGTGGGATGCCGTGGACGCGGCGCCGCACGCCGAGACCGCCGCCGCGTCCGGTCTCGTGTCGGCATACGCGCAGTTCCATCTGGAACGCGGCATCCGCTCGCTCGCCCACGTCTTTGACTCGTCTCGAGAGGACTTTCGTTGACGCCGAAGCCCTATACGCACAAGGATGCCGTCGCGTATCGTCCGCTGGATTGGACCGGCGTGCATCCGCCGGCGTTCGCGAAGGTGCCCGAGCACGTGGCGATCGTGATGGACGGCAACGGCCGCTGGGCCAACAAGCGCGGCCTCACTCGCATCGAGGGTCACAAGGCGGGTGAGGAGGTGCTGCTCGACGTCGTCGCGGGTGCCATCCAGGCTGGCGTGAAGCATCTTTCGGTCTACGCGTTCTCGACCGAGAACTGGGCTCGCTCGCCCGAAGAGGTGCGCTTCCTGATGGGCTACAACCGCGACGTGCTGCATCGCCGGCGCGATCAGCTCAACGAGTGGGGCGTGCGGATCCGCTGGGCGGGAAGAAAGCCTCGACTGTGGGGATCTGTGATCAAGGAGCTGCAGCGCGCGGAGGAGCTGACCAGGGACAACGACGTGCTGACACTCACGATGTGCGTGAACTACGGCGGGCGGGTCGAGCTGGTCGACGCGATGCGCTCACTTGCGGGCGAGGTGGCCGCCGGGCGTCTGAAGCCGAAGGCGATCACCGAGAAGATGATCGGCCGCCAGCTGTACGTGCCAGAGCTGCCGGACGTCGACCTGTTCCTGCGCAGCTCGGGTGAGCAGCGCACCTCGAACTTCCTGCTCTGGCAGTCGGCGTACGCCGAGATGGTGTTCCTCGACACGCTCTGGCCCGACTTCTCGCGCCAGGAGCTCTGGCGGGCGATCGAGATCTATGTGTCGCGCGATCGCCGCTTCGGCGGCGCGGTGGATGCGCCGTCCGCCTGAGATTGCAGCCAGCGCTCCGTCTCGCGCGGGTGTCGAAGCCGCACGATCGTGAGATGGGGGAATCGCTCTCGGACGTCTGGCATCTTCGCCGTCCAGAACCCCAGCGTCTTGGTCTGCCACGCGAGGATGTTCTCGCCAGGATCGCGGGTCGCCAGCAGCTTCCACAAGGGCTTCTCGACGTTGCCGTTGTACATCTCGGTGCGCAGGATGCTGCGGCCGAGAGTGCGACGGATCAGTCGCGAGCGCACCACCGGATACGGATAGTCCAGCCAGAGCGCGAGCTGCGCGTGCGGCGTCATGATCTCATCCGTGCCCTTGCTGGTGTACTGCCACTCGGTCACCCAGCGGTCCGTTGCGGCGAATGCGCGCACGTCGTCGAGGAACTCAGGTCGCGGCGTCCAATTCGGGCCGTGGAAGAGCGAGTCGATCTCGATGTGTTCGAGCGACCAGAGACGTGCGATGCGGCCGGCGAGGGACGTCTTGCCCGATCCGGTGACGCCGGCGATCAGCACGCGCTCGGGCCGGAACGGGAGCGGATCGTCGGCTGAGAGCATCCGAAGATGCTATCAACGGAGGGGTGGTGCCTATGCGGCTCGGTGAGGTCGTGGCTTCGACTCGCTTCGCTCGCTCAGCCCGTTTCGTCTCGCTTCGCTCGCTCAACGCCCCGTTGGTGTGCGAGCCAGCGCTCCGTCTCGCGCGGATGCGTGAGCCGGACGATCGTCAGATGCGGGTGCTCTGCTTCGATCTGCGGCATCCGCTCGCTCCACTTGTGGCGAGTGCGGCGCTGCCAGTCGAGGATGTTCTCGTCGCTGCGCACGGTGAGCGCATGCCACAGGTTCGGCTCGACGTTCCCGTTCCAGAGCTTCGTGCGTAGGATGCGACGCTTCCAGGTGCGACGGATGAGCCGTCGGCGTGCGACGCCGTACGGGTAGTCGATCCACACCAGCAGATCAGCACTTCGCGGGAGGACCGTGTTCGTTCCCTTGGACGTGTACTGCCACTCGGTCACCCACCGGTCCGTTGCGGCGAATGCGCGCACGTCGTCGACGAACTCCGGTCGGGGTGTCCAGCCGGGTCCGTGGTAGAGCGCGTCGAGCTCCTGGTGCGTGAGATCCCAGCGGGCCGCGATCCGCCGTGCAAGCGTCGTCTTGCCCGATCCGGTGACGCCGGCGACCAGCACGCGCTCGGGCCGGAACGGGAGCGGATCGTCGGCTGAGAGCATCCGAAGATGCTATCAACGGAATACTCGCGCGTCCGAGGAGGTTTCCACTGAGGTGAGCCAACCTATCTCGATTGACATCTGGTCCGACATCGCCTGCCCTTGGTGCTACATCGGCAAGCGCAACCTCGAAACAGGTCTTGCGGCGGTCGCCGACGACGAAGACGCTCCGAAGGTCACCGTGACCTTCCATTCGTTCGAGCTCTCGCCCGATACTCCCGTCGACTTCGATGGTGACGAGATCGACTTCCTCGCCGGCCACAAGGGCATGCCTCGTGACCAGGTGGTGGGCATGCTCGACAACGTGACCGGCATCGCCAAGAACGCCGGTCTCGAGTACCGCTTCGATCTGCTGAAGCACACCAACACGGTGAAGGCGCACGAACTGCTGCACCACGCCAAGGCGAACGATCTGCAGCACGAGATGGAAGAGCGTCTGATGTCGGCGTACTTCACCGAGGGAAAGCATGTCGGGCGTATCGACGACCTGATCGAGCTGGCTGTCGAGGTCGGCCTGGACGCCGATGAGGCGCGCGCAGCGCTCGAGAGCGAGAAGCACCTCCCGGATGTCCGCCAGGACCAGGAGCAGGCTCGCGCATACGGCATCCAGGGCGTGCCGTTCTTCGTGATCGACGGTCAATACGGCATCAGCGGGGCCCAGCCGCCGGAGACGTTCGAGAACGTGCTGCGTGACCTCTGGGCCAAGCGCGGCGAGACCGCAGAGTCTGCCGTCTAGCGGACCAGGGCGCCCTCGATCGCCTCGACGATCTCGGGGGCGTCCGGCTTCTGCTTCGGACGGAAGCGCTTGACCGAACCGTCAGGCAGCACCAGGAACTTCTCGAAGTTCCACTCGACGCGGCCGGCCTTGCCGCCGGCATCCGGAGTCTCCTTGAGCGCCTTGTAGAGTTCGTCGGCCTTGCGGCCGTTGACCTTGACCTTGTCGTTCACGGGGAAGGTCACGCCGTACGTGGTGGAGCAGAACTCCAGTATCTGCTCCACTGAACCGGGCTCCTGACCCATGAACTGGTTGCTCGGGAACCCGACGACGCTGAAGCCGCGTTCGCCGTAGGTGCGCTGCAGCTGCTCGAGCTGCTCGTACTGCGGTGTGAGGCCGCATTTCGACGCCACATTGACGACGAGCAGAACGTCGGCTCCCAGGTCGTCGAGCGTCTTCTCAGCGCCCGTGGCATCGGTGAATGGGATCTGGCGCACGCTGGTTTCAGTCATATCCACAGCCTAAGACGCGGTGCGGCGCCGAGGGCCGTGGGGATGGGAGAATGGAAGGGATATGACTCTCGCTTCCGCCCCCGCTCGCGCCCTGCGCATCGGCCCGATCGACCTCGACGTGCCGGTCGTGCTCGCACCCATGGCGGGCATCACCAACACCGCGTTCCGCCTCCTGTGCCGCGAGTACGGCGCCGGCCTCTACGTCAGCGAGATGATCACGTCTCGCGCCCTGGTGGAGCGCAACGACACGACGATGCGGCTCATCCGTCACCATGAGAGTGAGACGCCGCGGTCGATCCAGCTGTATGGCGTCGACCCAAAGACCATCGCCGAGGCCGTGCGCATCATCGTGGCGGAAGATCACGCCGACCATGTCGACTTGAACTTCGGATGCCCCGTTCCCAAGGTCACCCGCAAGGGCGGGGGAGCGGCGCTGCCGTGGAAGACCGGTCTGTTCGCCGAGATCGTCGATCAGGCGGTCAAGGCGGCCGGAGACATCCCGCTGACGGTGAAGATGCGCAAGGGCATCGATGCCGACCACCTCACGTTCCTCGACGCCGGCCGCGCCGCTGAGGATGCCGGTGCCGCCGCCGTCGCGCTGCATGCACGCACCGCGAGCGAGTTCTACTCCGGCCACGCCGACTGGAACGCGATCGGCGAGTTGAAGCAGGCCGTCACGAGCATTCCGGTGCTCGGCAACGGCGACATCTGGTCGGCCGACGACGCCGTGCGGATGATGGCCGAGACCGACTGCGACGGCGTCGTCGTCGGACGAGGATGCCTCGGCAGGCCGTGGCTGTTCGGTGATCTCGCCGCAGCATTCGGCGCTGAGTCGCGCCCGGTCGACGCCACCCTGGGCTTCGTCGCCGACGCGTTCCGCAGGCACGCGCAGCTGCTCGTGGAGTTCCTCGAGGACGAGGATCACGGATGCCGCGACATCCGCAAGCACGTCGCCTGGTACTTCAAGGGCTATCCCGTCGGCAGTGACGTCCGAACAGGACTCGCCACCGCGCAGAGCCTCGCGCACATCGATGACCTGCTCGGTCAGCTGGACCGTGATGCGCCGTATCCCGGCGCGGATGCTGAGGGGCAGCGCGGTCGTGCCGGTCGCCCGAAGCGCCCCGCTCTGCCCGACAAGTGGTTGGACTCACGTGATGTCGCCGGCGACACCGGCGAGATGCTGCGCGGCGCGGAGATCGAGAACAGCGGTGGTTGATCGTTCGTCCGCTGAGCCCGTCGAAGCGTCTGCGGCTGCGCGAACCGACGGCTACGAAGCACGCGACACCGCGCGCTTCGTCAGCGAGCAGCATCGCTCAGAGCGTGATGACTTCGCCCGAGATCGTGCCCGCGTGCTGCACTCGGCTGGTCTGCGTCGTCTGGCGGCGAAGACGCAGGTGCTGAGCCCTGCGAGCACTGCCGACTTCGCCCGCAACCGACTGACGCACTCGCTCGAGGTCGCGCAGGTCGGCCGAGAACTCGCCGGAGCGCTCGGCGTCTCGGCCGACGTCGTCGACACCGCCTGCCTCAGCCACGATCTGGGGCACCCGCCATTCGGGCACAACGGCGAACGCGCCCTGAACGAATGGGCGGAGCCGATCGGCGGGTTCGAGGGCAACGCGCAGTCACTGCGCATCCTCACCCGACTGGAGGCGAAGGTCCTCGACGACGATGGCCACTCCGTCGGCCTGAACCTCACACGGGCGAGCCTGGATGCGACCTGCAAATATCCGTGGACGGTCGACAGCCCGATCCCCGACCCAGGGGGACGTCTGAAGTTCGGCGTGTATCCCGAGGATGAGGACGTCTTCCGCTGGATGCGCGAGGACGCACCGGGGCGTCTGCGGTGCATCGAGGCGGAGATCATGGATCTCTCCGATGACATCGCCTATTCCGTGCACGACTTCGAAGATGCGATCGTCAACGGATATCTCGATGTGGCCACGCTTTCGAACCCGAAGGAGCACGATGCGCTGGTCGGGCGCGTGCAGCAATGGGTCGGCTACGACTTCACTCGGGAAGAGCTCGCCGACGCTCTGTACCGTCTGACGAGCCAGCCGATGTGGCTGAAGTCCTTCGATCGCTCTCGCCGCGACCTCGCCGGCCTCAAGAACCTCACCAGCGACCTGATCGGCCGCTTCGCGCGCGCCGCCGTCGCCGCGACGCGTGAGACCTACCGAGGCCCGGTGCTCGCCCGGTACAGCGCGCACGTCGTCGTGCCGCGGGTGGTGGAGGCGGAGATCGCCGTGCTCAAGGGCATCATGGGGCAGGCGATCGTGACGATCGATGCACGCAAGGGCGTCTACAAGGAACAGCGACGCGTGCTCAAGCGCCTCGCCGATGCGCTCTGGTCGACCGATGCTCTGTGGACGGCGGGAGCAGACGTGCTCGAGCCCGCCTTCGCGGCGGACTTCCACGACGCCGAGACGGATGCGCAGCGCGCGCGGGTGGTCGTCGACCAGATCGCCAGCTTGACGGATCAGACGGCTCTGGACTGGCACAGCCGGCTTGTCGGACACATCGACCCCGCAGAGGTCGGAATCTGGTCTCCGCGCCACGTCCGGCAGCGCTCCGGGGTGCACGAGGACGAACGGGCCGTCGCCGAAAGGGCGAACTGATGCCGAGGATCCGACAGGCAGACGTCGACGAGGTCAAATCGCGTACCAACATCGGCGACATCGTCGGAGAACGCGTCGCGCTGAAGTCCGCCGGTGTCGGTTCCCTCAAGGGACTGTGTCCCTTCCACGACGAGAAGAGTCCCAGCTTCCACGTGCGCCCGCAGGTGGGTTATTACCACTGCTTCGGCTGCGGAGAATCCGGCGACGTGTACTCGTTCCTGCGGGAGATGGATCACGTCAGTTTCACCGAAGCGGTCGAGCGTCTCGCGGGCCGCATCGGGTACACCCTGCACTACGAGGACGGCGGGTCTGCACCGGAGAACAGCGGCCGCAGCCGCCTGTATGCGGCGAACACCGCAGCTGCCGAGTTCTTCCGCGGCCAACTGCTGTCCGCCGAAGCGGAGACCGGGCGGAAGTTCCTCGGAGAACGCGGCTTCGATGCAGGGGCCGCAGCCCATTTCGGCGTCGGCTATGCGCCGCGCGGATGGGAGGGGATGATGAAGGCCCTCACCGCGCAGGGATTCACCCGCGACGAACTGCTCGCCGCAGGACTCGTGTCACAGGGACAGCGCGGGGTGTACGACAGATTCCGCGGCCGCCTGGTCTGGCCGATCCGCGATGTGACCGGGCAGACCATCGGCTTCGGCGCACGCAAGCTCTATGACGACGACCAGGGGCCGAAGTATCTGAACACCCCCGAGACGATCATCTACAAGAAGGCCCAGGTGCTCTACGGGCTCGACCTGGCCAAGCGCGACATCTCTCGTGGTGACCCGCGGCGCGTCGTGGTCGTCGAGGGGTACACCGACGTCATGGCGTGCCACCTTGCGGGTCTGACGACAGCTGTCGCGACCTGTGGCACGGCGTTCGGCGCGGAGCACATCAAGGTTCTGCGACGTGTGATGGGCGACGACAACGCCTCGGGAGAGGTCGTCTTCACGTTCGACGGCGACGAGGCGGGCCAGAAGGCGGCGCTGCGCGCCTTCACCGAGGACGACCGCTTCAACGCCCAGACTTTCGTCGCCGTTGCTCCGAATGGTCTCGACCCGTGCGATCTGCGCCTCCAGCGCGGCGACGCCGCGGTGCGCGGGCTCATGGAAGCCAAGGTGCCGATGTTCGAATTCGCGATCGACCGCAGGCTCGGCGGTTTCGATCTCGCCACCGTCGAGGGGCAGGTCGGCGCGCTGCGCGCCGCGGCCCCGATCGTCGCCGAGATCCGCGATCGCCTGCTGCGCCCAGGGTACGAGCGGGTACTCGCACGACGTCTGGGTATGGACCCGACCGAGGTGCGCGCGGAGGTGGAGCGTGCTGCGCGCGGAGCGAGCCACGCTCCTGCACGACGCGAATCGGCAGAGGCCGCGCCGCCGAGTTCGGATCCGGCGGCGGTCGCGCCGGTGACGCTGGCGAGCCTGCCGCGCACGGCAGACGTCGCACTCGAGCGCGGCGCGATGATGGGAGCCCTGCAGTACGGGCATCAGATCGATGAGGCCACGCTGGCGCGCGCGCTCGAGGTGCCGTTCCGTCACCCGGCGCTGGAGGCGATCCGCGAGGTCGTCGTGGCCGCACCTGACCGCACGCGCGTCGGATGGTCGATGGATGCTGTCAACGCGGTCCGCGAGCCGTATCGCTCACTCGCCGGGGAGCTGCTCATGTCGCCGTTCCCGGCACGAGATGAGGAGGGCGCGGCGAGATCGACGGCGGATCTGTTCCGGCGCATGATCCTGCGCAACCTCGATCGGGAGAAGAACGAGCTGCTCGGCGCGGTGCAGAGAGTGCCTGCGGACTCGGACGGCGGTCGGGCATTACGCATGAGACTGCGCGATCTCGACATCGAGCGCCAGCGCTTCACCGAGTCGTAACGGGCCACCGCGCCGTTTCGGGGGAGGATGGAACCCATGTCCCGAAGGCAACACTCCTCGAACGTGATCGACTGCTTCGATCTGGTCATAGATCGCATCGGGCACGGAGCTCCCACGCGCGCCGTCGACGGAGTCACGTTCGCCCTCGCTCCCGGCGACCTGATCTGCGTCGCCGGTCCCACCGGATCCGGCAAATCCACGCTGGTCGCTGCGCTCGCGGGTTCCACGGACCCATCGGTGCGCATCGTCGGCGGCACCGCCGAGGTCTGCGGTGTGAACGTGCGAAAGCCCGGTCGCCGGCACCGCGAGCTGACATATCTCACCGGCTTCATTCCGCAGGGGGCCGGCGCTGATCTTCCGCCGACGCTCACGGTGAGCGAGGTGATCGCTGAGCCGATCCTCATCCGCGAGAAGCGCGTCAACAGCAAGGCGCTCTCGATCCGCATCGCCACGCTGCTGGACGAACTGCACCTGCCGCTCGGCACAGCGGCGAAGTTCCCGTACGAACTCAGCGCCGGGATGCGTCAGCGAGTCGCGATAGCACGAGCCTTCGTCCTCGAGCCTCGAGTGCTCATCGCCGATGAACCGCTCGCGAATCTCGATCTCGAAGTGCGGCCGGTGGTGTTCGACGCGATCACCCGGCGCCGCAAGGAGCAGGGGATGGGAGCGCTGCTCGTCACGAACGATGCGGCTTTCATCCGTGAGCTCAATGCCGAGACCCTGATGCTGCGTGCCGGTCATGTGGTGGCGCGAGGGGTGGGGAAGGACCTGCTCTGGGTGCCCAATGGCGAGGCGGATTCGCTCGGCCGCTGATCCCTGTTCGACACGCCCGAGGGAAGCGGCGAGTGTCACGACCACCCTCGGGTGTTTGCTAAGATTGTGGAGTTGCTTCGGCGACGACGCCTGATCCCCAATAGCTCAATTGGCAGAGCAGCCGACTGTTAATCGGCAGGTTATTGGTTCGAGTCCAATTTGGGGAGCCAGCACAGAAGGCCCCGTCTTGCACGGGGCCTTCTTCGTTTTGCGGGCGATCCCGCGACCGATGGGAGCTATTCGCACGCGTGCGATGTTCGGAACGTGCGAGAACCTCCCATCGACTTCGATCGCGACGTTCCGCAACGCACAAGAGGCTTCGCCCGATCGGGCGAAGCCTCTCGTGCGCATCAGCGGCTGATCAGCGCGCGGCGCCCTTGAGCGTGCCGGTGACTTCGAGCGAAGCCTGCGGGTCCGCGGGGTCGGGCTCGTAGATCACGCACTGCACGAGACGGTCGTCAGCCTGCGTCCAGGTGTCCTCGGTGGGGGTGAGCCACCAGAAGTCGAGGGTGGAGTCGTAGTAGTCGATGCCGACGAATTCGCTGAAGGCGGGGACGCACTGCGCCTCGACCTCTGCGGTGATCTCGTCATCGGTCGGAAGGTCGCCTTCGGCGAGTTCGAACTCGAAGAAGACCTCGTCCGCGTGCGGCTCGGAGCACGGAACGACATCGGCATCGGTGATCTCGCCGGAGGTGTCGCTCGCCGGCATGCAGTCGCCGACCTTGAGGGAGAAGATGTCGATGTTCGAGCCCTCGGTGACCTCGCCGGTCTCTTCATCGCGCTGAGCGTCGTTGGCGCCGCCCACGATGAGGTCGTTGAGCGCGCTGCAGCCGCTGAGGGCGATGCTGAGCGCAACGGCCGTTCCTGCCAGTGCGAGCGCGCGCCGGTTGCGCAGTTTCATCATGTGAGTTCCCCTCCGAGGAATTGTCTTCAACGGACACCGATGGCCCGCCCCACCGGAACGGTACTAACACTGAACCTGAGACGCAACTTTGAATGGGTTATGCAGAAGCTGTACGCGCTCAGGCCTCGAGATCGTCGATTCCGGGCATCCAGCTCGCACCGGGCTTGCCCCATCCGCGCTTGCGCGCGATCTTCTGGACCGTCTTCCAATCACTGTCGGACAGCCGGTCGATGTAGAGGATGCCGTCGAGATGATCGAACTCGTGCTGCATGATGCGGGCCCGCCAGCCGTCCACCTCGATGCGCACTGCCGCGCCGTCCAGATCGAGACCGGTCACCAGCACGCGGTCGGCACGACGCAGCGGGAACCGCTCACCCGGAAACGACAAGCAGCCCTCGGACTCCTCGTCCGGGTCGGGGGCTCCGGGCTCGGGGGGAGACATCCACAGCACCGGGTTGATGAGCACGCCGCGCCACGGCTGGTCGTCATCATCCACATACGAATACGTGTAGATGCGAAGGGGCACTCCGACCTGGGGGGCGGCGAGGCCGACCCCAGGGGCCGTGTCCATGGTCTCGAACATGTCGGCGACGAGAGTGCGGACCTCGTCATCGATCTCTGCGACGGGCGATGCGGGGGAATGCAGAACGGTGTCGCCCATGATGCGAATCGGTAGAACAGCCACGCCACAACCCTACTGTGCGCCTTGTGCCAGGTAGTGTTTCAGTGTGAGCGCGGGCGTGTGGATGGCAGAGACGGATGTCGGCAACCAGCTCGTCGGCGTCTTCCAGAACCCTGCGCTGCTGCTCGGCATTCCGTTGGCGCTCGCGGGCGCGGTGTTCATGTCGCTCGGAGCGCAGTACCAGCACCGCGGCGTCGAGAAGGTCGAGCGCCTCAGCGGCGCAGACGGAGCGAACGGTCTGAGCGTCGACCAGCTCAAACGACTGTTGACCAGGCCGTCATGGATCCTCGGCACGCTCATGTTGGGCCTTGCGATCGTCTGCCAGCTCGCGGCACTCTCCGCTGCGCCGCTCATCGTCGTCCAGCCGCTCGGCGCGATCGCACTCGTGATCACCACCCTGCTCAACGCCCGTGTCTCAGGGCACACGCCCACCAGGAAGTCGCTCATAGCCATAGGCGCGTGCGTGGGCGGCATCTTCATCTTCGTCATCTTCGCGGCACTGTTCGCCGTTGAGCAGGAGATCACCGATCGCGAGCTCTTCGTGATCCTCGCGATCCTGCTGGTCGTGATCATCGTTCTCGGCGGATTCTGGCTGATCCTGCGCCACCGGATGCGGGCTCTCTTCTACGTCGTCGGCGCCGGCATCCTCTACGGCTTCGTCGCGACGCTGGCCAAGGCCGTCATCAAGCGCGTGCAGGCCGGGGAATTCGACTGGGTGACGCTGGTGTGCGTGATCGCCCTGGTGGCCGCATCCGCCGTCGGTGCCTACTTCGTCCAGACCGCATACAGCTCGGGCCCGCCCGACCTCGTGATCGCCGGATTGACCGTGGTCGATCCGATGATCGCGGTTCTGATCGGGATGCTCGTGCTCGGCGAAGCCGCGGCCGCCCCGCCATGGGTGCTGGTCTGCTTCGGCCTCGCCGGGGCGATCGCGATCTGGGGAGTGGTCGGGCTCGCCAGGTATCACCCGCAGGTGCTCAGCGAGAGCCAGGAACTCGGCATCGTCCGGGGGAGCGACGCCTCTGACACGTCCGCCTCTGGCCCGTCCAACTCTGACACGTCCGCCTCGGACACATCCAAAGGCTCAGGCGCCACGCGCCCAGGAACCGAGTACGGCCCAGGGGTGGAGAGCAGCGATCAGTAGACCTGTTCGATGAGGTCTTCGGAGACCTCCGACGCAGCAGCCTGATCGACGAAGAAGATCGTGCGCTTGCGTCCCTTGGCGCCCGCTGCGGGCACGTTCGTGTAGCTCGCGCCCGCGAGTGCGAGCCCGAGCGCTGAGGCTTTGTCTGCACCGGTGAGAACCAGCCAGACGCGCTTGGAGGAGTTGATCACCGGGCGGGTCAGCGTGACCCGCTCCGGCGGCGGCTTCGGAGAGTCGCGAACGGGCAGCACCGCGGCATCCGTCTCGGTGACCTCAGAGCGATCCGGGAACAGCGAGGCGATGTGACCGTCGGGACCGACGCCGAGGAAGCACACCGCGAACGACGGCCAGGCATGTTCCTCGTCGCCGAACTTCGCGAGCTCCGCGGCGTACGCCTCGGCGGCCTCATCGAGTGAGAGACCGCTGTCGGAGCCGGCGACCTCATGGATGTTCTCCGCAGGCACCGTGATGTGATCCAGCAGCGCTTCACGCGATTGCAGGGCGTTTCGATCCCGATCGTCGCGAGCGACGAATCGCTCATCACCCCACCAGAAGTGCACCAGCGACCAGTCGATGCGGTTCACCTTCGGATGTGCGGCGACAGCGCGAAGAACCGTGCTGCCCATCGATCCGCCGGTGAGGGCGACATGCGCGGTCCGGCCGTTCTTCGTCCGAGCCTTCACCCGCGTGAGGAACGCCTGCGCGACCCGGTCGGCGAGAGCGGACGGCGTCGGCTCGACGACGACCAGCTTCTCGGCGGATGATGCCTGCATGTCGTTCACTCTCCGGTCTCGGGCGGACCCAGCTTCTCCCAGCCCTCGGTGATCACTCGACCGTACAGGACGTCGGGATCAAGACGGCGCAACTCCTCCGCCAGGCACTCCCTCAGAGTGCGGCGCGGCAGATGCAGATCGTGGTTCGGCTGACCGGGCTGTGTCAGGACGGCATCGCCGGGGACAGGACGCTCCAGCATGATGTCCCCGCTCGCACGGCTGAGACGAACCGACTTGATGCCTTCGTCCCATTCATCGCGCTTCTCGTACGCCCATCGCACCGGAACGTCGAGGGCGAGCTGGAGCCATGCAGCGAGCAGTGCCGTGGACGGCGACGAGGCCGCACCTCGCACCTCCACGGCCGTGACCTCTTCGAACGGCGGCTGGTCGAGCACTGCCGCGAGCTGCTCGCGCCAGTACGTGAGACGGGTCCACGCGAGGTCGGTGTCGCCGGGGGCGTGGGAACGCCCGAGCGACTCGATCTGCGCACGCACGTCCTTGGCGGTGGCGGCGTCGGTGATACGACGCTGGGCGATGCGTCCGAGCGGGGTGGCTGACGGCTCCTCCGGAGCGTTGTCCGGCCACCAGGCGACGACCGGGGCATCCGGCAGCAGAAGACCGGTGAGCAGGCTCTCCTGATTGCTGGCCGCCTCACCGTCGGCACGGAGTACGACGACCTCGCTCGCGCCGGCGTCGCCGCCGACACGGATCTGGGCGTCGAGACGCGCTTCGCCGTCGCGTTCGGTGAGGACGATCACGCGCATCGGATGCTCACGGGATGCGTCGTTCGCCGCCTCGATCGCCTCTTCTGCGACCTCTTCGCGGGCGGCGATGACCAGCGTAAGCACGCGGCCGAGAGCCACGGCGCCGCCCTCTTCACGCAGTTTGACGAGCTGCTTGGCGACCTGGCTGACGGTCGTGTCGGGAAGGTCGATGATCACGGTCGTCTCCAGACTCGTCCGTCGCGGGCCAGAAGGGCATCGGCGGATGCCGGGCCCCACGAACCGGGGGCGTACTGCTCCACCGGTGTCTTCTGCGATGCCCAGTACTTCTCGACGGGGTCGAGGATCTTCCAGGACAGTTCGACCTCTTCGTGGCGTGGGAACAGCGGCGGGTCACCGAGGAGCACGTCCAGGATGAGCCGCTCGTACGCCTCGGGGCTCGCCTCGGTGAAGGCGTGGCCGTATCCGAAGTCCATCGTCACATCGCGGACGTTGCTTCCCGCACCCGGGACCTTGGATCCGAACCGGATCGTCACTCCCTCATCGGGCTGAACCCGGATGACGAGGGCGTTCTGACCGAGTTCAGCCGTGTTCGAGCGTCCGAACAGATGTTGCGGGGCGCGCTTGAAGACCACTGCGATCTCCGTGACGCGGCGACCCAGACGCTTGCCGGTGCGCAGATAGAACGGAACATCGGCCCAGCGTCGCGTGTTGATGTCGAGCCTGATCGCCGCGTAGGTCTCCGTGGTGGAGTGCGGGTCCATCCCGTCCTCGTCGAGGAACCCGGTGACCTGTTCGCCACCCTGCCATCCGCCCGCGTACTGGCCGCGTGCTGTGGCGAGGGAGAGATCGTCGGGAAGGGTGACGGCTGCGAGCACCTTCTCCTTCTCGGCGCGCAGGTGCTCGGCGCTCAGGCTGATCGGCTCCTCCATCGCGGTGAGCGCGAGAAGTTGCAGCAGGTGGTTCTGGATGACATCCCGTGCAGCGCCGACACCGTCGTAGTACCCGGCACGACCGCCGACGCCGATGTCCTCGGCCATCGTGATCTGCACGTGATCGACGTAATTGCGGTTCCAGATCGGCTCGTACAGCTCGTTCGCGAAGCGCAGCGCCAGGATGTTCTGCACCGTCTCCTTGCCGAGGTAGTGGTCGATGCGGAAGATCGCGTCTGCGGGGAACGCGACCTCGAGCGCCTCATTGAGGTCGCGCGCCGATTCGAGATCGTGGCCGAAGGGCTTCTCGATGACGACGCGCCGCCAGCGCTCGTCGCCGTGGTCCTCGCCGACCAGCCCGGAGTCCTTCAGCTGCTTCGTGACGACGGGGAACGACTTCGGCGGGATCGACAGGTAGTACGCGTGGTTTCCCATCGTGCCGCGTTCGACGTCGAGCTTCTCGACGGTCTCGCGCAGCTTCGCGAACGACTCGGGGTTGTCGAACTCGCCCGAGACGAAGCGGATGCCCTGCAGCAGCTGCTGCCAGGTCTCCTCGCGGAACTCGGTGCGCGCGTGCTTCTTCACCGCGTCGTACACGACCTCGGCGAAGTCCTGATCCTCCCAATCGCGTCGGGCGAAGCCGACCAGGGCGAAACCGGGAGGCAGCAGCCCTCGGTTCGCCAGGTCGTACACCGCCGGCATGAGCTTCTTGCGTGACAGATCGCCCGTCACACCGAAGATCACCAGCGCGCTGGGACCTGCGATGCGATTGAGGCGACGGTCGTCGGGGTCGCGCAGCGGGTTATGGCCGCGTGATACGGGAACGGTCATCGGCGGGGGATTCTCCTACGGGCTACTTCTGGGCGGCTTCGAAGAGGGCGAGCACGTCGGCCGAGTCCTCTGTGATCGTCAGCGAGACGACGGGGCGACCATGCTCGGCGAGCACACCGGCGTCACCGGCGGCCTGCGCCTGGATGAGCTGCCCGAAGGTGAACGGGCGCTCGGGGATCTCGAGATCGACGTCTGTGCGTTCCAGGATCTGCAGGAACACACCCTGTGCGGGTCCGCCCTTGTGATACTGGCCGGTCGAGTGCAGGAACCGAGGACCCCAGCCGAACGTGGTCGGACGGCCGGAATCGGCGGCGACCAGCTCGCGAAGGCCCTGCAGCTGCGGCAGCTCCAGACGGTTGACGTATGCCTGGATCGACACGTAGCCGTCTTCCGGCAACTGCGCCCACAACGCGTCCAGGACCGCCTCGATATTGCCCGAAGCGGCAAGTGCCGGATCGGACACGCGGACCTCTACGCCGCTCTCGACGAACGCAGGCGCCGTCGGCTCCGGTCGTGCGTCCAGCAGGCCGCGGGTGGCGACCTTGGCGGACTCGACGTCGGGCTGGTTGAACGGATCGATGCCCAGCAGGTAGCCGGCGATCGCGGTCGCATACTCCCAGACGATCAGGTTCGCGCCGAGCGATCCGCTCACGAGGATCTCGCCCTCGTGGCGCTCGCGCAGGTGGAACTCGTTCGCGTCATCGACGAGGCGCACGATCTGCAGGTCGGCGGGGACATCGTCCAGCTCGGGCGAGACCGGCAGCAGGACGACGGGCAGGATGCCGGTGCCGTCCTTGCCCGTCGACTCGGCGATGAGCTGCTCGATCCAGTCCGGCAGGCCGTTGATGTGCGTTCCGTCGGTGATCAGGCCCAGCTTGTCGCGCCGCGGGCTCGTGCCGGCGATGGCTGCGCCGAGGCGCAGTGCCGGGTTGTCGGCCGCATCGACGGCGACCTGCAGCAGCGTCGCCTCGGCCTCGTCGAGCAGTTCGGAGATGTCGGCACCGGCGAGCCCGGAGGGCACCAGGCCGAAGGCAGTGAGCGCCGAATAGCGGCCGCCCACGTTCGGGTCGGCGTTGAACACCCGGTACCCGGCCTCGCGGGCGGATGTGTCCAGCGGCGAACCGGGGTCGGTGACGACGATGATCCGCTCGACGGGATCGATGCCGAGGTCGCGGAACGCCGCTTCGAACGTGCGGCGCTGCGAGTCGGTCTCGACGGTGGAGCCCGACTTCGACGACACGACGAGGGCGGTCTGCTCGAGACCCTCGTCCAGCGCGGCCAGCACCTGGCCGGGCGCCGTCGAGTCGAGGATCGTGAGCGCGACCCCTGCGGTCTGCGTGATCACCTCCGGTGCGAGCGACGAGCCGCCCATGCCGGCGAGGACCACGCGAGTGACACCCTTGGAATGCAGCTCATCGCGGAGCGCGACGATCTCCGGAACCAGAGGACGCGATACCGACACGGCCTCGACCCAGCCGAGACGCTTGGCTGCCTCTTCTTCGGCGGCTTCGCCCCAGAGCGTCGAGTCGAACCCGGTGATGCGGGATGCGATGAGGTCGCCGACAAGCTGCGGGACGACCTCGTCGATCGCCGTCTTCGCCGCGCCCGACGCGTGGATCGAGAACGTCATCGCTGGGCCTCGAGCCCCTCGGCGACCTGGGTGAGCAGGTCATGCCAGGAGTCGATGAACTTCGCGACGCCCTCGTCCTCGAGCACCTGGGTGACATCGGCGAAGTCGACGCCGACCTTCTCGAGTCCGGCGAAGACCTCGCGTGCCTCGTCGTAGCCGCCGGTGATCGTGTCGCCCGCGATGACGCCGTGGTCGAAGGTCGCCTCGAGCGTCTTCTCCGGCATCGTGTTGACGACGCCGTTCGCGACGAGTTCTGTCACGTACAGCGTGTCGGGAAGAGCCGGGTCCTTGACGCCCGTCGAGGCCCACAGCGGACGCTGCAGGTTTGCGCCGGCATCCAGAAGCGCCTTGGCGCGGTCGCCCGCGAAGGTCTTCTCGAACAGTTCGTACGCGAGACGAGCGTTCGCGAGGCCGGCTTTGCTCTTGAGCGCGAGCGCCTCATCGGTGCCGATCGCGACCAGGCGCTTGTCGGTCTCGGTGTCGACGCGCGAGACGAAGAACGACGCCACCGACTCGATCGTCGACAGATCGATGCCTGCGGCCTTCGCCGTCTCGAGCCCGGTCAGGTACGCCTCGATGACCTCGGCGTAGCGCTCCAGGCTGAAGATCAGGGTGACGTTGATGCTGATGCCCGCGCCGATCGCCTGCGCGATCGCGGGAAGGCCCGCCTTGGTCGCGGGGATCTTCACGAGCAGGTTCGGGCGATCGATCTCCGCCCACAGCTGCTTCGCCTGCGCGACCGTTCCTTCTGTGTCGTGGGCGAGGTCGGGGGAGACCTCGATCGAGACTCGTCCGTCGACGTGTCCGGACTTCTCCCACACGGGACGGAAGACGTCCAGGGCTGCACCGACGTCCTGGGTGGTGGCCGCGAACACGGCCTCCTCGGCAGTCGCGCCCGAAGCGGCGAGCTCGGTGACCTGCGCGTCGTACGACGTGTCATCCGGGTTGGTGATGGCACCGGCGAAGATCGTCGGGTTCGTCGTGACCCCCACGACGTTTCGCGACTCGATCAGCTCGGCGAGGTTGCCGGAGTTGATGCGGGTGCGGGAGAGGTCATCCAGCCAGATGCTGACGCCTGCGGCTGCGAGGTCTGCGGTGGGGGTGCTCATGCGTTCTCCTTGACAGTTGCGCGCGCCGCCTCGACGACGGCCTCGGCGGTGATGCCGAATTCCTGGAACAGGGTCTTGTAGTCGGCGGATGCGCCGAAGTGATCGATCGCGACGGAGCGTCCCTTGTCGCCGACGATGCCGCGCCAGGTGAGCGCGGAGCCCGCCTCGACGGACACGCGCGCGGTGACGGCTGCCGGGAGCACGGACTCGCGGTACGCGGCATCCTGCTCGTCGAACCACTCCAGAGACGGAGCCGAGACGACACGGGCGTTGATACCGTCGGCGGCCAGCGTCTCGCGAGCGGCGACGGCCAACTGCACCTCGGAGCCCGTGGCGATGAGGATGACGTCTGGCGTGCCGTTCGGTGCTTCCGCGAGCACGTAGGCGCCCTTGGTCGCGTTGTCGGCTGAGGCGAAGGTGTCGCCGGATGCTGCGCCCTCCCCGCGTGCGAACACGGGGATGTTCTGGCGGGTGAGAGCGAGGCCTGCCGGTCCAGCGTGGCGGCGGAGCAGCTCGAGCCAGACGACCGAGGTCTCGTTCGCGTCCGCGGGGCGCACAACCGTGAAGTTCGGGATGGCACGCAGTGTCGCGAGCTGCTCGATCGGCTGGTGCGTCGGGCCGTCTTCGCCGAGTGCGACGGAGTCGTGCGTCCAGACGAAGAGGCTGGGGATGTTCATCAGCGCAGCCAGGCGGACGGACGGGCGCATGTAGTCGCTGAAGATCAGGAACGTTCCGCCGAAGGCGCGGGTCGGGCCGTGCAGCACGATGCCGTTGATGATGGCGGCCATCGCGTGCTCGCGGATGCCGAAGTGCAGCACCCGTCCGTACGGGTTGCCCGACCATTCGTGCGTCGACCACTCGGAAGGGATGAACGATGCGGCGTCCTTGATGGTCGTGAGGTTCGACTCGGCGAGGTCGGCCGAACCGCCCCACAGCTCGGGGAGCTCTGCAGCGAGGGCGTTGATGACCTGGCCGGACGCTGCGCGGGTGGAGACGTCCTTACCCGATTCGAAGGCGGGAAGCGCCGACGAGATGTCGGAGGGCAGTTCGTGCGCCTCGACGCGGTCGAGCAGCGCCTTGCGCTCGGGATTCGCGGCGGCCCAGGCGTCGAACGACTCCTGCCAGGCGGCGCGCACCTCAGCGGCACGGTCGGCGAGCGCGCGGGTGTGCGCGATCACCTCGTCCGCGACGACGAAAGTCTGCTCAGGGTCGAAGCCGAGCACCTTCTTGGTGGCGGCGAGCTCGTCGGCGCCGAGCGCCGAACCGTGGATCTTGCCGCTGTTCTGCTTGCCGGGCGACGGCCAGCCGATGATCGTCCTGAGAACGATGAGAGAGGGCTTGTCGGTCTCGCCCTTCGCAGCCTCGACCGCGGCGAACAGCTCGGCGACGTCTTCCACGTACTCGCCGGTCTTCTTCCAGTCGACCGTCTGCACGTGCCATCCGTACGCCTCGTAGCGTGCAGCGACGTCTTCGGTGAAGGCGACGTTCGTGTCGTCCTCGATCGAGATCTGGTTGGAGTCGTAGAACGCGATGAGATTGCCCAGCTGCTGGTGACCGGCGAGCGAGCCGGCCTCACTGGTGATGCCCTCCTGCAGGTCGCCGTCGCCGGCGATCACGTACACGAAGTGGTCGAACGGGCTCTTGCCCTCAGCGGCCTCCGGGTCGAACAGCCCGCGCTCGTAGCGCGATGCGTACGCGAAGCCGACGGCGGACGCGAGTCCCTGACCGAGCGGACCCGTGGTGATCTCCACGCCCTTGGTGTGGCCGTACTCGGGGTGACCCGGTGTCTTCGACCCCCACGTGCGCAGGGACTTGAGGTCGTTGAGCTCGAGACCGAAGCCGCCCAGGTAGAGCTGGACGTACTGCGTCAGCGAGGAGTGGCCCGCGGAGAGGATGAAGCGGTCGCGGCCCAGCCAATCGGTGTCGGACGGGTCGTGGCGCAGAACGCGCTGGTAGAGGAGGTAGGCGAGGGGCGCGAGGCTCATCGCCGTACCAGGGTGACCGTTGCCGACCTTCTCGACGGCATCCGCCGCCAGAATCCGTGCGGTGTCCACCGCGCGCCGGTCAATCTCTTCCCACTGCAATTCCGACAAGGTCATGCCCTTTCCAACGGTTACGAGGGCGCCCGAATTCCTTGCGCCTCCGCATCGTCACGGACAGGAGCACAGCGCCGGGCGCGCGAGTGGTTTCAGCATAGCGTCGTGTCCCGATCCACGATGCTTCATTTCCTTCTCTTGCCACGCAAGGTGCAACCCCTGCTGTGCGCAGGGTCTGTGCGGCGCCTGCACTAGACTGGAACAGTTGGCGGAGTGTGCGCTGGGAGGCGATCGATATCTCGACTATGTCCGAGGCGACGACGGTGAAAAGGCCGATCGGCCAGACGATCAAGGCGTATGTCTCACTGACGAAGCCCCGTGTGCTCGAGCTTCTGCTCGTATCCACCGTTCCGGTCATGTTCCTCGCCGAGGGGGGAATGCCGAACCTCTGGCTCGTTCTCGCCACAGTGATCGGCGGCTCGATGAGCGCCGGATCCGCGGCGTCGTTCAACATGTACCTCGATCGCGACATGGATGCGCAGATGCATCGCACCGAGAAGCGTCCGCTCGTCACCGGCGAGATCACGCCGCGCGCGGCACTGATCTTCTCCTGGACTCTGGCCGCGGCATCCACGATCTGGCTGCTGGCGACCACGAACTGGCTGACGGCGACGCTGTCGGTCGCGGCGATCTTCTTCTACGTCGTGATCTACACGATGATCCTGAAGCGTCGTACCGAGCAGAACATCATCTGGGGCGGCATCGCCGGCTGCTTCCCGGTGGTGATCGGCTGGTCGGCCGTCACAGGCGACGTCGCCTGGCCCGCGATCGTTCTGTTCGCGCTGGTCTTCCTGTGGACGCCGGCGCACTACTGGCCGCTGTCGATGAAGTACCGCGACGACTACGAGGGCGCCGATGTTCCGATGCTGGGTGTCACGCGCAACGCATCGCAGGTCGGCCTCCAGGTCATTCTTTACGCCTGGGCGACGCTCGCGTGCTCACTGCTGCTGATTCCGGTCGCCGACATGGGGTTGGTGTACTCCGTGTCTGCTCTGGTGTTCGGCGGCTGGTTCGTCTACGAGTCGCACCGGCTGTACTCGCAGGCGGTGCGTGGAACGAACCCGCGTCCGATGCGGGTGTTCCACGCCTCCATCACCTACCTGACACTGATATTCGTCGCTGTCGCCGTCGACCCGCTGCTGCCGTTCTGATCCTCATCGTCCGCGTTCGTATCGGTCGCCGAGTCTGAGGCGACGGTGTCGGTCTCGGTCTCGGCACCTGTCGTAGCGTCGGGCGCGGGTACGTCTTCAGCATCCGCCGCCCAGTCGATCGGTTCCACGACGACGGGTGCCGCGGCGGGAACGAGGGACTTCGCTGCCGCGAGGGCGAGCGTGAGAAGGACTCCGATCACGCCGGCTCCGAGCAGGACGGCTCCGACGACGATCATCGGCTGGCCCACGTAGACCTCGACGCCGGTCGCCGTTCCGTCGAGCAGCTTGGCCGTCATGATGCTCGCGTTGTCGGAGATCAGCCAGGCGCCCACTCCGGCGGATACGAGGGACAGGACGAGCAGGAGCCAGTACGAGATGCTGCGTGTGAGTGATTTCTTCATGTGGACGAGCCTCACGGACGCTCTGATGCGCGCGCTGTGCAGCGCTTATGTGCGGCCTGTGTGCGTACCACGGCATCCGCGTCAGCTGGCGAACTGTCGTCGGTTCGGAGGGCGGCTCGGCTCAGAACGCGATGTCGTCGAGACTCGCGACTGAGGCGATCGCACGATGGAGATGCTCACCCGCTCGGTCGATGAGAATGGCCCGCATCCCGAAATCGACCGCGCCCTGGTAGTCGTTCGCGACGGAGTCGCCGACCATGAGCGAATCGACTTCTGAGAACCCCAGCTCGCGTGTCGCGGCGAGGAACGCGGACGCATGCGGTTTCCCGAACGGCAGTTCTGAGGAGCAGACGAGCGCATCGATCTCGCCGCTCAAGGCGAACCTGTCCAGCTTCCTGAGCTGTTGGGTGCGATCTCCGTTGGTGAGGATGACGACCGGACGGCCGGCAGCCCTCGCCCGTCGTGCAGCGGGAATGGCGTCTGGGAACAACCTCCACCCGGACTCGTAGCGATCGAGGTAGCCGCGGAAGGTGCGGGAAGCCTCGTCATCAGTGAAGCTGCGCCCCAGGAACTCTCGCACGCGCTCGCGTCTCTGATCTTCGAACGTGATCTCACGTGATTGATAGCGGGTGTAGTGCCTGCTGGATATCCGGGACCAGGTGCCCGCGACGTCAACATGCTCGAGCCCCAGCTCTGACGCCCAGGCGATGACGGCAGCATCTGCAGCCGAGGACTGATCGAGCAGCGTGTCGTCGAGGTCGAAGACGACGGCACGCGCCGCGGGGTCCGTGCTCACACCACCGGCCGCTTCAGGTGCAGCACGGTCACCGTGTAGGCCGCAGCAGAGAGCGAGGCGAGCACCATGTGGATGCCGACGAGCAATTCGGGCAGTCCTTCGCGGGCCTGCCAGATGCCGACGCCGACCTGCACCAGGATCGCGAGGACGAGAACAAGGAACCAGCGCCGTGGTGCGAGCCGCTGCACCCACGCGACGACCGTCAGCACAGCGACCAATGCCGCGAGCACGTAGCCGGGCCACGAGTGCACGTGCGCGAGGATCGTGGCGTCGAACCCGTCGCGCACGACGTTCGCGTCGCCGGAGTGCGGGCCCGATCCGGTGGTGAGCACCCCGAAGAAGATGGTCACAGCCAGCGCGAGCCCGGTGACGTGCGATCCGATCGCGAACCATTTCGGCACGACGCGCTCGCGCGGAGCCCCGGATTCGCGAAGTCTGACGAGGTAGGCAGCCGTGACGCAAACGAGCAGCAGCGACGACGTGTAGTGGAAGCCGACGATGAACGGGTTCAGGTCGCTCAGCACGGCAAGGCCCCCGACGACGGCTTGCGCCATGACCCCGGCGAGGACGATCCACGCGAGCGCGGAGAGATCCCGTCTCCGCGTCGTCAGTCGCAGCGAATCCACAGCCGCGACGAGGACGGCCAGCAGCAGGGCACCGGAGGCGAAGCCGAACGCGGGAAGGCCGAACGGATCGGTGACGAGGTAGGCGACGACAGCGGCGACGACACCACCCACGGCGAACCACACCGCCCGCATGACCAGGCGCCGCCCGCCGATCGCGTGAAGCGTCAGCAGCAGGACGGCGAGTGCGAGCAGGCCCACGACCCCGGTCATCGTGCGGTTGCCGAACTCGATGAGTCCATGAATGCCCTGGACCTCATAGATCGGCACGAGCGATTCGGGTGTGCACAGCGGCCACTCCGAGCAGCCGAGACCGGATCCGGTCAGGCGCACGGCGCCGCCTGTGCCGATGATGATCACCTCGGCGATGAACGACAGCCACGCCAGAACTCGCAGCGGCTGCCCGAATGCGGAGGGTCGACGACCCCTATGACCTTCGTATGGGGAAGTGGCTGCGGGCGCTGCGGTGTCGGGCATGTGTCCTCCGGCCCGCGCCCGAGCGTACGGGCGCGGCCCGTTTGTCAGGGGGAACCTGTAGAATCGAATTGTTGCGATGCCCGCGGAAAGCGCGAGGTGCATCACCAACAGTTTAGGCGCGAAGAATGCGTCCGTGATGAGGCCCACCAGCGGCACCCACACCCGTCGACTCGAACGGGCCATGAGGTGTCGGGGCGGATGACACCGTTGAGGCCTGACAAGGAGAGTGTGATGTCGGATGTGCTGATCGATCGCCCGGAACTCGACAGTCTGGGGGTGTACGAGTTCGGCTGGCACGATGAAGACGCCGCAGGAGCGATCGCGAAACGCGGCCTCTCTGAGGACGTCGTACGCGGTATCTCCGCGCTGAAGAACGAACCCGAATGGATGCTGAAGACCCGTATGAAGGGTCTGTCGCTGTTCGGACGCAAGCCGATGCCGACGTGGGGCGCGGATCTCAGCGACATCGACTTCGACAACATCAAGTACTTCGTCCGCTCGACGGAGAAGCAGGCGCAGTCCTGGGAAGACCTGCCCGTCGAGATCCGTGAGACCTACGAGCGTCTCGGCATCCCCGAAGCGGAGCGTCAGCGCCTCGTCGCCGGAGTCGCCGCGCAGTACGAGTCCGAGGTGGTGTACCACCAGATCCGTGAGGACTTGGAAGCACAGGGCGTCATCTTCATGGACACCGACACCGCGCTGCGCGAGCACCCGGAGTTCTTCGAGGAGTACTTCGGAACGGTCATCCCCGCCGGCGACAACAAGTTCGCTGCGCTCAACACGGCCGTCTGGTCTGGCGGATCCTTCGTCTACGTCCCCAAGGGCGTGCACGTGGAGATCCCGCTGCAGGCGTACTTCCGTATCAACACGGAGAACATGGGCCAGTTCGAGCGCACCCTGATCATCGCCGACGAGGACAGCTACATCCACTACATCGAGGGCTGCACGGCCCCGATCTACAAGTCCGACTCGCTGCACTCGGCCGTGGTCGAGATCATCGTGAAGAAGAACGCCCGCGTTCGGTACACGACGATCCAGAACTGGTCGAACAACGTCTACAACCTCGTCACCAAGCGTGCGGTCGCCCACGAGGGCGCCACCATGGAGTGGGTCGACGGCAACATCGGCTCCAAGGTGACGATGAAGTACCCGTCGATCTACCTGATGGGCGAGCACGCCAAGGGCGAGACGCTCTCCGTCGCTTTCGCGGGCCCCGGCCAGCACCAGGATGCCGGCGCGAAGATGATCCACATGGCGCCGTACACGCAGTCATCGATCGTCTCCAAGTCGATCGCCCGCGGCGGTGGTCGTGCTGGCTATCGCGGCGAAGTCCGTGTCGATGCCAATGCCCATCACTCCGCGAACACGGTGCGCTGCGACGCGCTGCTGGTCGACACGAAGTCGCGCTCCGACACCTACCCGGCGATCGACATCCGAGTGGATGACGTGCAGCTCGGCCACGAGGCGACCGTCTCGAAGGTCAGCGAAGAGCAGCTCTTCTATCTGCAGTCGCGCGGCATGCCGGAGGACGAGGCGATGGCGATGATCGTGCGCGGCTTCATCGAGCCGATCGCCCGCGAGTTGCCGATGGAATACGCCATGGAACTGAACAAGCTCATCGAAATGGGCATGGAAGGATCGGTCGGCTAAATGGCGGCCTCGACGACAGCGCCCAGCGAGGCGCAGCACACGAACGCGCCCCAGGCAGGCGCGCACATCGACCCCGCAGCCCAGGTGGCCTCTGCCGGATTCGTTCCGGTGCAGACCCGGTCTGCGCGTCCGCGCTCATTCGAGCCCGCCGATTTCGGCGCTCCGACCGGCCGTGAGGTCAATTGGAAGCACACGCCGGTCGACCGCCTCTCCGGGATGTTCACCGTCACCGCGCAGAACGACGGCGTCGACTACGAGATCACGACCGGCGAGCAGTATGTCGCCGAGTCCCTCGCCATCGGTACCGCGCCTCGAGGCGAGCACTTCCTCTCCGAGGACGTCGTCTCGGCAGTCGCCTGGCAAGGTTCGGCCGAAGCACTGCACGTGCGCATCCCGCGCGATGAAGAGGTCGCAGAGCCGATTCTCTTCACGATCACCGGCCACGGCGCCGATAAGCGCGCTGACGGCCACATCGTCATCGAGGCGCTGGAGCACAGCTCTGCCACAGTGATCCTCCGCCACCGTGGATCGGCGCAGTACGCGCAGAACGTCGAGATCATCGCTCGTGCCGGATCGCGACTGACAGTCGTGTCGGTGCAGCGGTGGGACGACGACGCCGTGCACGCGGCATCTCACCAGGCCCGCGTCGACAACGACGCCGTGCTCAAGCACTTCGTCATCAGCTTCGGCGGCGGGCTCGTCAGGGTCAATCCGAACGTGGAGCTCGCGGGCAACGGGTCGGAGGGCTACCTCTACGGACTCTCGTACGCCGATGCCGGACAGCACCTGGAGAGCCAGGTCTACCTGCACCACAAGGGCGCGCACACCAAGGGCGACGTGCTCTACAAGGGCGCGCTGCAGGGTGAGAGCGCGCACAGCGTGTGGATCGGCGACGTGCTGATCGGCGCGAACGCCACCGGTACCGACTCCTACGAGGCGAACCGCAACCTGGTGCTCACAGAGGGTGCTCGCGCCGACTCGATCCCGAACCTGGAGATCGAGACCGGCGACATCCTCGGTGCAGGACACGCCAGTGCGACGGGTCGTTTCGACGATGAGCAGCTGTTCTACCTGCAGGCACGAGGAATCACAGAAGAAGAGGCGCGTCGCCTCGTCGTGCTGGGCTTCCTCACCGACGTCGTGCAGCGACTCGGCATCCCTGCCCTCGAGGAGGAGCTGCTCAGCGCGATCGAAACCGAACTCGCGGCGGTGAGCGCATGAGCGCACAGCGCGCCTGCGGACTGAGCGAACTCGAGCAGGACACCCCGCTGCGGGTGGAGCTCGATGGCGTTCCGATGGCCGTCGTGCTCGACTCAGCGGGGGAGGTGCACGCCATCGGCGACACCTGCACCCACGGCGAGATATCGCTGTCCGAAGGCTTCGTCGAAGGCGACACGCTGGAATGCTGGGCTCACGGCTCCGCATTCTCGCTGCGCACCGGCATCCCCCAGAATCTCCCCGCATATGAGCCCGTACCGGTCTACGTCGTCCAGATCGACGGCGACGACGTGCTCATCGATCCGACTGTAACTAAGGAAGTCTGAATGTCTGTTCTCGAGATCCGCGACCTGCACGTCACGGTCGACACCGAGGCCGGGACCACCCCGATCCTCAACGGCATCACCCTGACGATGAACACGGGTGAGACGCACGCCATCATGGGCCCCAACGGCTCGGGCAAGTCGACCCTGGCGTACACCATCGCCGGTCACCCCAAGTACACCGTCACCAGCGGTTCGATCACGTTCGATGGGGCAGACGTCCTCACGATGACCGTCGACGAGCGTGCGCGTGCCGGTCTGTTCCTCGCCATGCAGTACCCAGTGGAGATCCCGGGTGTCACTGTGACGAACTTCCTGCGCACGGCGAAGACCGCGCTCAACGGTGAAGCACCCGCCATCCGCTCGTGGACCAAGGACGTCAAGGGCGCCATGGCGAACCTGCGCATGGATCCGAAGTTCGCGCAACGCAACGTCAACGAGGGCTTCTCCGGCGGAGAGAAGAAGCGTCACGAGATCCTCCAGCTCGAGGTGCTCAAGCCCAAGTTCGCGATCCTCGACGAGACCGACTCCGGTCTCGACGTCGATGCCCTGAAGATCGTCTCCGAGGGCGTCAACCGCGCCAAGGAGTCCACGGGCCTCGGCGTACTGCTGATCACGCACTACACCCGCATCCTCCGCTACATCCACCCCGATTTCGTGCACGTCATCGTCGCGGGGAAGATCGTGGAAGAGGGCGGCCCGGAGCTCGCCGACCGACTCGAGGACGAGGGATACGACCGTTTCCTCGACCCCGCAGCCCCTATCGAGGCGTAGGCTGATCGCATGACCGCGACTCTTGCCCCAGAGAAGTTCGATGAGGTCACCGAGGCTCTCAAGGACGTGATGGATCCCGAGCTCGGGATCAACGTCGTCGACCTCGGACTCATCTACGATCTCGCCTGGGACGACGAGAACGACGCCCTAGTGATCCACATGACACTGACGAGCGCCGGCTGCCCGCTCACCGATGTGCTCGAGGAGCAGACGGCTCAGGCACTGGATGCTGTGGTCGACCGCTTCCGCATCAACTGGGTGTGGATGCCGCCGTGGGGCCCGGAGAAGATCACGGATGACGGGCGCGACATGATGCGTGCCCTCGGCTTCGCCATCTAGCACCGCCGTGAGCACGATCGTCCGTGCGCTTCCGCTGAAGCAGCTCCGTGAGCGCACCAGCGAGAAGTGGCGGGAGTATCCGGCCGATGTGCTGCCGTTGTTCGTCGCCGAGACCGATTTCCCTCTAGCGCCCGGGATCACCCGGGCGCTGGAGCAGGCGGTGGCGGCGGGAGACACGGGGTATGTGGCCTCGCGCACGCCGCTCGCCGCCGCCTATTCGGAGTTCGCACGGCGTCGGTTCGGCTGGACGCCGGATCCTGCACGCATGCGTTCCACCGCTGATGTCAGCATGGGCATCGTCGAGATCCTGCGTCGCGTCACTGCACCAGGCGACCGTGTGATCGTGATGCCGCCGGTCTACCCGCCGTTCTACGACCTGGTCGAAGAGGCCGGGGCGATCGTCGAGCGGGTGCCGCTCCGCGACACCGCAACGGCCTGGGAGATCGACCTCGACGGCGTCCGCAGTGCGTTGGAGGGCGGCGCACGCGCGATCCTGCTCTGCAGCCCGCACAATCCCACGGGCACCGTGCATTCCGCCGCCTCGCTCACGGCGCTTGCGGAACTCGCCGCTGTTCACGGCGCGGCGGTCGTCTCCGACGAGATCCATGCGCCGCTGGCGCAGCCGGATGCCGGGTTCACGCCTTTCCTCGCGGTGTCGGACGTCGCGCGCGAGGTCGGCTACGCCGTCGTGAGCGCGAGCAAGGCGTTCAACCTCGCCGGCCTCAAGTGCGCGCTGATCGTCACAGCATCCGATGATCCGACGCGGGTCCTGCGCTCCCTGCCGATCGAGGTGGAGTGGCGCACCGGCCAGTTCGGTCTTCTCGCCGCCGTCGCCGCATTCAGCGCGGAGAGCGACGAGTGGCTCGACGGGCTGCTCGCGACTCTCGACGAGAACCGGCGCCTGCTCGCGACTCTCCTCTCCGAGCATGTCCCCGACGCTCGTTACCGGATTCCGGACGCAGGATACCTCGCGTGGATCGACTTGACCGATCTCGGCTGGGGTGAGAACCCGGCCAGGCGGATCCTCAGGGAGGCCAAGGTCGCACTGCACTACGGGCACGCTTTCGGCGCGGAAGGCGCAGGTCACGTGCGCCTCAACTTCGGCACCGGTCCCGAGATCCTGACTGAGGCCGTCGCGCGCATCGCCGCGCTCCGTGACGTATGACCGACGTTCATCCCGTCTCGATTTGGGATCGGGAACGCATCTGGGTGACGGTCGGCGCCACTGCGCTGATCTTCCTCGGCGCGATCGAGGCGCTGGCAGTGACGACGGTCATGCCTGTTGTCAGCGAGGCGCTCGACGGGCAGGCGCTCTTCGCCGTGGCATTCGCGGGGACACTGGCCACCAGCGTGATCGGCATGGTCGCGTGTGGTGCCGCATCGGATGTCCGCGGCCCGCGAGGCGCTCTTTACACCGCGGTGACGCTCTTCGTCGCCGGACTCGTCATCTCAGGGTTCGCGTTCACGATGGAGCAGTTCCTGATCGGACGACTCGTGCAGGGGCTCGGTGCCGGCGGTCAGACCGTTGCTCTGTACGTGGTCGTCGCACGCCTGTACCCCCCTCATCTGCACGGACGGATCTTCGCGGTATTCGCTGCCGCCTGGGTGGTCCCCTCGATGATCGGACCGTTCCTCGCGGGCGCCGTCGCCGAGTTCCTGGACTGGCGCTGGGCGTTCCTCGGTGTCGCAGTTCTGACCCTGATCGCATTCGTCACGATCGCCGCGCGTCTGCACGGTGTCGACTTGGGCGGCGGGAACGCCTTGAGCGTCGGTCGAGTCTGGCTTCGGTTGCTGCTCGCCCTCGTCGTGGCCGTCGCCGCAGTGACCGTTGGACTCGCTGCCGACCTCCCTCCGAGTACTGGTTGGCCGACGGCTGTCGTGGCGGTGCTCATCATCGGGTTCGCCGTGCTGAAGCTGCTGCCCAGAGGCACGCTTCGCGCTGCGCGTGGACTGCCGAGCGTGGTGCTGGCGCGCGGACTCATCGCCGGGGCGTTCTTCGCCGCAGAAGCGTACATCCCGTATCTGCTCATGGAGCAGTTCGGCTTCTCACCGACCTGGTCGGGAGTCGCGCTGATGCTGGGCGCCTTGGCGTGGGCCGGGGGATCCGCACTTCAGGGGAGATACGGAGAGGCGCTCGGCAACCACCGCATCGCGATGACCAGCATCGCGCTGATCCTCGTGGCACTCCTTGCGGTGCTCGTGACGGCACTCGCGGATGCTTCGCCGATCGTCATCGTCGTCAGCTGGGGACTCGCGGGAGGAGGCATGGGGCTCATATATCCGCGTCTCAACGTGCTGATGCTGGCGTATTCGGAGCGGGGCAACGAAGGGTTCAACTCGTCAGCGCTATCGATCTCGGACGCCACCGGATCTGCCATGGCCGTCGCACTGGCGGGACTCGGCGTGGCGACCCTCGGTGGGGGCGTGCACGCGTTCCCGGTCGTCTACGCATTCTGCATCGCTCTGGTGCTTGTCGCGGCGATTCCCGGGTTGCGGCTCGGCCACGCCGCCGAAGCGGCGTGACGCGGACGCGCAAGTCGCAGGGACGCGATCAGCAGAGCCACCGCGATCATGGCGGTCACCGGCGTCGTGCCGACGACCAGCAGCCCGACGATGGCGACGGTGCCGATCGCGCTCGCTGCGAAGAGACGCCCATTGGAACGCGTGGGTTCCGGAATGCGCCGTGCCTCGATGCCGGCGAGCACGGAGGCGATGAGGGCGGTCAACACGACGACTGTGGCGAGCCACAGCGGCCTGGTCGTCCACCATGCGATGCTGCTGGGCTCTGGCAGAGCGATGCCTGTCGTCAACGCGAAGACCGCTGACACTCCAGCCATGGCGAGCAGCACCGGCATGTGCCACAGGTAGATGGTCATGGCACGCGGGGTGACGAAGTTGCGGAACCGGGTGGGAAGGGGACGCGCGCTCCACACCGCCAGGCGTCCGCGCAGCAGCGAGAGCAGCATGGTGTGTGCGACTCCTACGAGCAGCAGTGACGCCGTGGGCGGATTGATGTTCGCGATCAGGTCGGGGGAGTACACGCCGGTGAGGAACGTGCCGGCGAGGGCGGCGACGGCCGCGACGCCGATCACCGTCCGGGTGCGTCGGCTGAGAGCGTCGATCCGTCCGTCGGCGAAGAAGAAGCCGAGCTGCTGCAGCGCGAGCCAGACGAACGCGAGGTTCACGAACCCGACGCCCTCGATGCCGGTCGCATTGCGCACGGCATCCACTGCCACGGCCGCGGCGACGAGCAGAGTGATCGTGATCCACGGGGCGCGTCTGTGGGCAGCCGCGAACAGCGGCAGCAGCACCTGGCACAGCAGGAAGACGCCGAGGAACCAGAGCGGTTGGCCGTAGCGGTAGCCGGCGATCGCCACGAGATCAGCGGGAACCCCGTTCGCGAGAAGCACTGTCAACACGATGCCGACGACGCCGATCGTGACGACGGCGGGCAGGACGAGCCGGTGGATGCGTGCCGCCACGAACTCCTTCGCGGTGCCGCCGCGCTGCTGCGCGCGCCGGAGCGATGTGTATCCGGCGAATCCGCCGATGACGAAGAACAGCGGCATGACCTGCAGCACCCAGCTCAGCGGAGTGATCCACCACGAGCCGTCACTGGCATTGGCGAACAGAGGACCGGATTCGGTGACTGTGACGCCCACCATCATCGAGTGCAGCAGGACGACTCCGAGCACGCACAGCGCTCGCACGAAGTCGATGCCGGTGTCGCGCGTCGATTTGGTGGTGATGCTCGATCGCAGTTCCGCGATGGCCATGACGTCCTCCTCAGTGGGTGTTCGAGGAGGTTATTCACGCGGCGGCCGTGGTCACATCACACTGCGGGGTCGTCATGACCCCTACCGCGGTAGGGCAGATCAGGCGGGTTCGGCGAGCCCGGTGTCGTAGGCGAAGATCACGGCCTGCACGCGGTCGCGTGCGCCGATCTTCGCGAGCACCTTGCCGACATGCGTCTTCACGGTCTGCTCCGCGATGAACAGGGTGGCGGCGATCTCGTTGTTCGAGCGGCCCTGTCCGATGAGGACCAGCACCTCTCGCTCGCGGTCGGTGAGCTCGGCGAGCAGATTGCCGGATGCCGTGGCGCGCGGTTTCTGCGTCGCGAACTGCGCGATCATGCGCCGGGTGACGCTGGGCGACAGCAGTGCGTCACCCGCGGCGATCACGCGCACGGCGTGCACGAGCTCCTCCGGCAGGGCGTCCTTGAGCAGGAACCCGCTGGCACCGGCTTTCAGAGCGTCGTAGACGTAATCGTCGATGTCGAACGTGGTGAGCATCAGGATGCGCGGCACTTTGGCGGCGGGGTAACCGGGTCCGAGGATGCGCCTGGTCGCCTCGATTCCGTCGAGTTCCGGCATCCGCACGTCCATCAGGATGACGTCGGGATCGAGCCTGGCGGCGAGCGCCACGGCCTCTGCGCCATCCGATGCCTGGCCGGTGACGGTGATGCCATCGTGAGCGTCGAGGAGCGCGGCGAAGCCGGCGCGCACCATCGCCTGATCGTCGGCGATGAGGACTTCGATGCTCACATGCTCTCCTGCTTCGACACCCACGGAAGCGCAGCGGCCACGGTCCAGTCGCCGTCCGCATCCGGACCGGCCTCAAGAGTACCGTCGACGAGGGCGACACGTTCTCTCATCCCGCGAAGGCCGTGCCCATTGGACTGTGCAGCACTCGGCGATGTCTCACCGGTCGCGGCGGTGTTGTGCACGCGGAGACGTATCGCCGAGTCATCGGTGCGGACACTGACCGAGATGCGGGATCCGGGGGCGTGCCGCACGGCGTTGCTCAGTGCTTCCTGGACGATGCGGAACGCGGCGATCTGCACGCCGGCCGGTGCAGCGGACACGTCAGCGGTGACGAGCTCGAGCCCGACGTCGACGCCGGCGCGTCGGATGCTGTCGACGAGCGCCGGAATGTCGTCGATGCCCTGTTGCGGGGCGAGTTCGGCGGACTGGTCCTCGGTGCGCAGCACCCCCAGCAGACGACGCATCTCCGTGAGCGACGAGCGGGCCGTGGCCGCCAGATCGTCGAACTCGGATGCCGCGTCAGCCGGGAGATCGGGCAGCCGGTAGCGGGCGGTGGAGGCCTGCACCTGGATCACCGACATGCTGTGCGCGATGACGTCGTGCAATTCGCGTGCGATCCGGGTGCGTTCCTCGATCAGTTCCCGCCGGGCCTGCTCCTCTGCGGTGTGCTCACGTTGGCGGGTGAGTTCGTCACCCAGGCGTAACCGTCCCGCCAGCAGCACCGCGATCAGATAGATGCCGCCGACGACCGAGGTCGTGACGATGAGCGAGTTCGCACTTGGCACCGTTGGCAGCATCACCGACGCGACGAGACCCGCGGCCGTGCCCAGCGCGAGCATGATCAGTCCGTGGCGCCACCCGTGTTGGAAGGTGAGCGCGGCGACCGTGACGGCGAAGGCGATGAGCATCGGGACCGACCATGGCCACGGTGCGTGCAGCGCCGCGTCTCTGCTGATCGTGAGGGGGATCAGCACTGCGGCGACCGTGAACATGATGATCGCCAGGTTCGGATATCGGACGCCGACCAGAGCCGCGGTGACCGCGACTGCTGCCAGGAGCATCATGATGGGAACAGAGCTGGCGTACAGCGCGACGTGCACGGGGACGGTGACCGAGTAGAGCACCAGGGCGATCGCCGAGAGGATCACGATCATCGTGGTGCGTCGGTCGAGCGGACGGCGGGCCGCCCTGCCCCGCTGCTTCCGCTCGCGCTTCTCGTTCTTCTGCTCGCGCTTGTGCTCGCGCTTGTACTCGCGCTTCTCGAGTCGGGCGGCCTTCATGGGAGTCATCCTGTCACTCCTGCGGGTTGGCCGGCGTGCACCTCGTCGTCGGCAGATCCGCAGTCGACAACGGTGCGGCGTCGGCGGATCGCCGCTGCCACGCGGTCGATCACGAAGCCGAGCACCAGAGCGAAGGCGACGCCGAAGACCGCGCTGAGCAGTGGCTGATCCTCGAGCCAGTGACCAGCGAGCAGGCCGATGCCGGCGCTGTACACAGCCCACATCACACCGCCGACGACGCTGAGCGGCAGGAAGCGCCGCCAGGAGTATCCGAGCGCGCCTGCCGACATGTTCACCGCGACGCGGCCGACCGGGATGTAGCGGGCGCCGAGGATCAGCGGCGCGCCGCTGCGTGACAGAGTGCGCTGCGCACGATCGAACGCCGCAGCCACCCTCGGCCGGCGCATCCACGCGAACCGCGTCGTGCCGACCGACCGACCGATCGCGTACGCGATGTTGTCGCCGATCATCGCCCCGAGAGCGGCGACGGCGATCAGCAGCGGCATGTTCGTCTCGCCAGTGGATGCCGCGACGGCTGCCGCGGCGACGAGCACGGTCTCGCTGGGGATGGGCGGGAAGAAGCCGTCGATCACCGCAGTCGCGAACATCACGAGGTAGAGCCAGGGCGAGGCGGCGGCTTGAAGGATGAGGTCGTTGACGATGTCCACCCGTAGAACGTACGTATCGGCCGGGTACGCCCACATCACCCTCAGGTATCGACCTCGTCATACTCCAGAGGTGTCTTGTACATGCTCCTGTGGGCGTCCTGACAGACGAGCCGACCTATACTGAGAGGCTGGCCCATCGGCCGACTTCCCTCCCTGACGAAACGGACCATTGCTGTGCTTGCCGTGCACGACCTCGAGATTCGCGTTGGCGCCCGCCTCCTCATGGACGGCGTGTCGTTCCGCGTCTCCGACGGCGACAAGATCGGACTGGTCGGCCGCAACGGCGCCGGCAAGACCACTCTGACGAAGGTGCTCGCAGGCGACCTGCTGCCTTCGGACGGCAAGGTGACGAAGTCCGGTGAGCTCGGCTACCTGCCGCAGGACCCCCGCAGCGGTGATCCGGAGATGCTCGCGCGCACGCGCATCCTCGACGCACGAGGCCTCGGCACGATCCAGCTGGGCATGACCAAGGCCGCTGAGGACATGGCATCGTCTGACCCGGCCGTGGCCGACAAGGCCATGCGTCGATTCGGCAATCTCACGGAGCAGTTCGAAGGACTCGGCGGGTATGCTGCGGAGGCTGAAGCGGCCTCCATCGCCAACAACCTTTCGCTGCCGGACCGGATTCTCGACCAGCCGTTGAAGTCGCTCTCCGGTGGTCAGCGCCGACGCATCGAGCTCGCGCGCATCCTGTTCTCCGACGCCGAGACGATGATCCTCGATGAGCCGACGAACCACCTCGACGCCGACAGCGTCGTGTGGCTGCGTGAGTTCCTGAAGAGCTACAAGGGCGGGCTGATCGTGATCAGCCACGATGTCGAGATCGTCGGCGAGACGGTCAACCGGGTGTTCTACCTGGACGCGAACCGTCAGAACATCGACATCTACAACATGAACTGGAAGAACTACCTCCGCCAGCGGGTCGCCGACGAGGAGCGTCGCAAGAAGGAGCGCGCGAACGTCGAGAAGAAGGCGACCACGCTGCAGCAGCAGGCCGCTCGCTTCGGAGCCAAGGCGTCGAAGGCCGCCGCTGCGCACCAGATGGTGGCGCGCGCCGAGAAGATGCTGGCCGGCCTGGATGACGTGCGCGAAGTCGATCGCGTCGCCAAGCTGCGCTTCCCGAAGCCCGCGCCCTGCGGCAAGACGCCGATGATGGCGACGGGCCTGTCGAAGTCGTACGGGTCGCTGGAGATCTTCACCGATGTCGACCTCGCGATCGACCGCGGTTCGAAGGTCGTCGTGCTCGGACTCAACGGTGCGGGAAAGACCACGCTGTTGCGCATGCTCGCCGGCGTCGACGAGCCGGACACGGGCGAGCTGCAGCCCGGCTTCGGCGTGAAGATCGGCTACTACGCGCAGGAGCACGAGAACCTCGACGTGGAGCGGTCTGTGCTCCAGAACATGGTCTCGGCAGCCCCGCACATCACGGAGATGGAGGCGCGACGGGTTCTCGGCTCGTTCCTGTTCACGGGCGACGATGTGCTCAAGCCCGCCGGGGTTCTCTCCGGTGGCGAGAAGACGCGTCTGTCCCTGGCGACCCTCGTTGTGTCATCCGCGAACCTGCTGCTGCTCGATGAGCCCACGAACAACCTCGACCCCGCGTCGCGTGAGGAGATCCTCGACGCCCTGGCGCACTACGAGGGCGCTGTGGTGCTCGTCTCGCACGACCCTGGGGCCGTCCAGTCGCTCAACCCCGAGCGCGTGCTGATCCTGCCTGACGGAGTCGAAGACATCTGGAGCCAGGAGTACCAGGACCTGATCGAACTCGCGTAGCCTGCGGCTGTTAGCGTCGAGGCATGCAGAAGCAGCAGCTGGCGAAGTCGTTCGAGAACATCGGCGAGGAGTACGACCGGTTCCGGCCGGGGTTCCCTGATGCCGCCGCAGCCGAGATCCTTCCTTCGCGCGTGAGCACGGTGCTCGACCTCGGAGCCGGCACCGGCAAGTTCACCGAACTGCTCTTCACTCGCGCCGACCGAGTGATCGCGGTCGAGCCGTCTGCGGCGATGCTCGATGTGCTTCGCGCCAAGCTTCCCGACACCGAGGCGATCGTCGCGGGTGCGGAGAGCATCCCGCTGCCCGATTTGTCGGTGGATGCCGTCACCGTCGCGCAGGCGTTCCACTGGTTCGATCGTGATCCCGCGTGCGCGGAGATCGCCCGTGTGCTCGTTCCGGGCGGCACGCTGGGCCTGCTCTGGAACCACTCGGATCCGACGTGCGCCTGGGACCGTGCCTGCCATCGCGTCGCCCACCCGGCAGTGGCCGAGAAGGATGCGACGACCGAATCCGCCGCGGAGGATCTGCCCGGATTCACCTTCGACCGCAGAGCCGAGATCGCATGGTCGGAGAGCATCACCCGCGCCGACTACATCGCTCGTTGGCTCACGGTGAGCAGCTTTCTCGTCGCCGATGAGGAGACCCGCGCGGGTATGGTCGCCGGGATCGAGGAGATTCTGGATACGGACCCTCAGACCGCGGGTCAGCCGCGGTTCGAGCTCCCCATGCTGACCGAAGTCTTCGTCTACCGCGCGGTCTGACCGCGATTATCCTGCTTGAGGCAACATCCGCTGCGTGAGACACCCCGCTATGGTTGGGGTCTCATGCAGACGGTGGGGTCTCACGCGAGAGAGTAGTGGCTACAGCATCCGCTCGGAACGGGCGGTCACCTCGAACACCGAGCCGAGCGGATGCCGCAGCGCGAGCGCCTGCGCAGCATCCAGTCCGCGCAGCTCCGCGCGCAGCATCCGCCCGATCATCTCGTGCGTCACAAGGACAGGGACTCCGTCGGCCGCCCATCCGCATGCCGACAGCGCCGTACGCGCCCTGCCCCGCGCCGCGGCGTAACTCTCCCCGCCGGGGAACGCCCAGCCGTAGCGATTCTCCGCGCGTGCCTCACGCGCGCCGGGGAACGCCTCCTCGATCTCGACGCGGGTCATGCCTGCCATCTCGCCCAGGTGCAGCTCGCTGAGTTCAGGCACCTCGACCAGGTCTGCGCCGAGCCGCTCGGCGATGATGACCGCTGTTCGCAGCGCGCGTCCCTGCGGGCTGGAGCACACCGTGCGTGCGCCGAACGGCACCAATCGCTCGGCGACCGCCGACGCCTGGGCGATGCCGTCCGCCGTCAGGGCGGAATCGAGCTGACCGTGCAACCGCCCTTCGCGATTCCACTGGGTCTGGCCGTGACGCACGAGCAGCACACGGTGCGGTACGTGACGGTCCTCAGGGATCATGCCCTCAGAGTGGCATACCCGAGCGCGAAAGCGGAGAAGTCAGTTCACCCCGAGGAAAGAGCGGTCGGTGAGGATGATGGGACCGTCCTCGGTGACCGCGATCGTGTGCTCGGAGTGCGCGCCTCGAGAGCCGTCGACACTGCGCAGCGTCCAACCGTCCGGGTCGGTGACGAGCTCGTCGGTGGTGGCGAGCAGCCACGGCTCGATCGCGAACACGAGCCCCGCGCGGAGCGGGAAGCCGCGGCCCGCACGGCCGTCGTTCGGGATATGCGGGTCGCCGTGCATGATGCGGCCGACCCCGTGACCCCCGAAGTCGGTGTTGATGGAGTAGCCCTCGCCGTGCGAGATCGCGGCGATCGCCGCAGAGATGTCGCCGATGCGATTGCCGATCGTGGCGGCTTCGATAGCCGCATCCAGCGCCCTCTCGGTGGTGTCGATGAGGCGGAGGTCCTCGTCGCGGGGCGTGCCGACGACGAATGACACGGCGGAGTCGGCGACCCAGCCGTCCACGGAGACCGCGAAGTCCAACGTCACCAGGTCGCCGTCACGAAGCGTGTAGTCATGGGGGAGTCCGTGCAGCACGGCATCGTTGATCGAGGTGCAGATGACCTTGCCGAACGGACTGGCGCCGAACGAGGGGTGGTAGTCGATGTAGCAGGATTCGGCGCCCTGCTTGCGGATCATGTCGTGCGCACGCCGATCGATCGAGAGCAGATTCGTTCCGATCTTCGTCTCATCGCGCAGCGTCGCGAGTGTCTCGGCGACGAATCGTCCGGCCGCTCGCATCTCGTCGATCTCGGCAGGGGTGCGCAATTCGATCATGGTGTTCCTCTCGTCTGTTCCATTCTCCCCGATGCGCGCGGTCTGTCCGATGCGTGCGGTCCATGCTCACAGCGAACACCCGCCGTGCGCGCAGGAGAGAGTCGTACGATCTCAGCATGTGGTTGCGACGAGCGTTCTATCGATGGCTCATGCCGGCGGCTGTCGTGCTGCCGTTGTGGCTGCTGATCGGCTGGGGGATCTTCAATGCCGGCGGGTGGGCATTCCTCTGGGTGCTGTTCATCGCGATCCCGTCGGTGTTCATCGGTCAGCTCGCCCTCACTCTGCTGGTGCGCGCGCGTGCATCGGTGCGCGAGACCCGCATGGTGTCGTGGTGGGACGTGCTGGGATTCGGCGTCTGGCATGCGTTGACGATCGCCGTCGGCTGCTACCCGCAGGCATGGTTCCCGCTCCTTCTCACCGGCGCGATCGCTGTGGCGCTGGCGCTGTTCTGGCTCATGCTGCGACAGTTGTGGGACGAGGCGCGCGGCGCGGGTGGCGGCATCCGCGTCACGATCCCCACTGTCGGTGCGCCGCAGCCGGAGGCTGAGACCGAACGCCCGCGTCGCACGCCCGCCGACGGCGAAGTGTTCGTGATCAGGGAGAAGCCCGCCTCAGAGCACTGATCCGTGTTTTGGTGCCATGCCGGATCCATGGCAGAATAGATCTTTGTGCCGTTACCGGCTCTGCCTCAGGGGAGCCCGCGGTCGCATCACGCGCCGTCAAGCACACATTCACGTAATCCTTCCATCCCATGCATCCGACCTGAGGCGAGTGCAGAGAGAGACGATCATGCAGATCCTGGATGCCGTCGACGCGGCTTCGCTCCGTTCCGACATTCCTGACTTCAACCCCGGTGACACCGTCAAGGTGCACGTGAACATCACCGAGGGCACCCGCTCCCGTGTCCAGGTCTTCCAGGGCATCGTCATCGGCCGCCAGGGCGATGGCGTGCGCGAGACCTTCACAGTCCGCAAGATCAGCTTCCAGGTGGGCGTCGAGCGCACCTTCCCGGTGCACAGCCCGGTGATCGACCACATCGAGGTCGTCACCCGCGGTGACGTGCGTCGCGCGAAGCTCTACTACCTCCGCGAACTCCGCGGCAAGAAGGCCAAGATCAAGGAGAAGCGCGGCTGACGCAGCTTCTTCTTCACAGAGCACCCCGGGACACAGCGTCCCGGGGTGCTTTCGTTCACGCCGGAGTGTGCGAACCTAGATGGTGCCGTCAGAGCGCGGTGCGAAGACCCTCCTGAAGGAATGCGATGACGACTGAATCCGCCCCCGACGTGCGTCACAAGAGGCGCCGCGGATTCCTGATCTTCCTTCGAGACGTTCTGGTGATCATCGTGATCGCGGCGCTCGTGTCCTTCCTCGTCAAGACATTCGTCGTGCGCTCGTTCTACATCCCGTCGGCCTCGATGGAACGCACGCTCCTCGTCAACGACCGGATCCTGGTCGATGAGCTGACGCCGAACTGGACGGGGTATGCGCGAGGCGATGTGGTCGTGTTCGAGGATCCGGGCGGATGGCTGCCCGCCCACACGCAGGAGCCGGCCGGTCCGCCTCTGGTCGAGGCGATCGACTCGGTACTCACCCTCATCGGGCTCTCCGCTTCGGACAGCGAGGATCATCTGGTCAAGCGCCTGATCGGCCTGCCAGGTGATCACGTCGTCTGCTGCAATTCACTCGGACAGATCGAGATCAACGGCGCTCCCATCGACGAGCTGTCGTATCTGAACCTGCCTGAGGGCGACACGGCGGCATCCAACGAGCCGTTCGATGTCACGGTCCCCGAGGGCTCCCTCTGGCTGATGGGCGACAACCGGGACCGTTCGCAGGACGCACGCGCGCACCAGGATCTGCCCAGCGGCGGCTTCGTTCCGCTGGACAACGTGGTGGGCAAGACGTTCGTGACCACGTGGCCGCTGAACCGGATAGGCACGGTCGATGGTCATCACGAAGTGTTCAACGGCGTACCGGATCCGCAGGAATGACTGTCGTCGCGCCCACGCTCAGACTCGAGCGCAAGCTGCTCGCCGAGTTCGACCTGATCATCTCGCTCGACGAAGTCGGTCGCGGCGCGCTTGCCGGTCCTGTCGCGGTCGGTGCATCGGTCATGGATGCTGCCGGCTGCCGTCGTCGGGTCCCAGAGGGGCTGCGCGACTCGAAACTCGTCACCGAGAAGCGCCGACCCGACGTGGCCGCTCGCGCCGCTGCCTGGGTGCAGGCATCCGGTGTCGGGTGGGCGAGCGCCGCCGAGGTCGATGACGGAGGCATCATGCGTGCGCTGGGACTTGCGGCATCCCGTGCGATCGATGCCGTCGTCGCATTGGGCGCGTCGCTCGACGGAGCTCTGGTGATCCTCGACGGCAACTACGACTACGTCTCGCGCGTGCACTCGGCACCCCTGCAGGTGCGCTCGGTGATCAAGGGCGACCGCGACTGCGCCTCGGTGTCGGCGGCGTCGGTCATCGCCAAGGTCGCACGCGATGACCACATGAGCGCACTGCACGTCGATCACCCGGCGTATCAATGGGACCGCAACAAGGGCTATGCGAGCCTGGAGCACCGCGCGGCGATCCGTGAGGCGGGGCTCTCGCCGTTCCACCGCGCGTCGTGGGCGATCGCCGATGCCCCCACTCTCTTCTGAACTCGTAGGATGGACTCATCATGGACGAAGAGGCATTCGACGATTACGACCGCGAACTCGAACTCGCACTGTTCCGCGAGTATCGCGACGTCGTTGGGCAGTTCCAGTACGTCGTCGAGACCGAGCGCCGGTTCTATCTCGCGAATGAGGTGAACGTCGTCCGGCGAGACACCGAGCACGATTTCTACTTCGAGATCTCGATGACCGATGTCTGGGTCTGGGACATCTACCGCGCCGACCGCTTCGTCAAGGCCGTTCGGGTGCTGACGTTCAAGGACGTCAATGTCGAAGAGCTGCAGCGGCGTGAGTTCGAGCTTCCCGAGGAGCTCTCGCTCGACGGCAAGTGACTCTCTCGGCACCGAAAATCATTTTGGTGCCGGATCCCCAGGTCGCGTGAATCACGCGGATGAAGGATCTGCGATCACGCGCATGCTGTCTCCATGGCAGCGAAAGACGACCTCGGACGTGCGGGTGAAGACCGCGCCGCACAGCACCTGGCCGCGCACGGGTATCGCATCCTCGATCGCAATTGGCGCTGCGCCCAGGGCGAGATCGACATCGTCGCCGAGCTCGACGGCATCCTCGGCATCGTCGAGGTCAAGACCAGGCGCAGCACAGGCTTCGGCCATCCCTTCGACGCGATAGACGAGCGCAAGAGGCTGCGGCTCTGGCGGTTGGGATACGCGTGGGCCGCTGAGCATCGAGATCTCGCCGGACACCGGATGCTGCGCCTCGAGATCATCGGGATCGTCGGCGCAGACCCGGCGACGGGCACGCTCGAGCACTTGGTCGACCTGCGATGAAGACGGCTCGCACGTGGGCTGTCGCTCTCACCGGTGTCGACGGCCACCTCGTCGAGATCGAGGCGGACGTGTCGAACCAGACACCGGGGTTCAAGATCGTCGGCCTGCCGGACAAAGCGCTGGGTGAAGCCGCGCAGCGCGTGCACAACGCCGTGACGAACGCGCAACTGGAGTTGACTCGCCGCAGGCTCACGGTGAATCTCTCGCCGGCGAGCCTGCCCAAGCACGGCAGCGGATTCGACCTCGGTATCGCGATCTCTGCCGTCGCGACCGGGGGAGTGCTCGACGCCGGGTCGATCGCGCGCACCGTGCACATCGGCGAGCTGGGCCTCGACGGCAGGGTACGTCCGGTGCCTGGCGTGCTCCCCGCGGTCTTCGCAGCCGCCCGCGCGGGATTCGAACAGGTGATCGTGCCCCATGCGAACGCGGCGGAGGCGCGACTCGTGCCGGGGATGCAGGTGCGCGCCGCGACCACGCTCGCGGAGGTGGCGATGTGGCACGGCGCCGACATCGCACCTGTCGACGTCGAACCAGTGACTGCCGCTGTTGCGCCCCGGCACGAGCCGGAGATCCTCGATCTCGTCGATGTCGTCGGACAGGAGGAGGCCGTCGAGGCCCTGATCGTCGCTGCTGCCGGTGGACATCACCTGCTGATGAGCGGCCCGCCAGGGGCGGGGAAGACGATGCTGGCGCGTCGGCTGCCGGGGATACTTCCTCCATTGACCGAGGACGCGGCACTGGAGGTCGCGTCGATACGATCGCTTTCCGGCGCAGCCGTCGACGTTCTCGACGACGTGCCGCCGCTGGAGGCGCCGCATCACAGCGCCTCGGTGGCAGCGCTCGTCGGCGGTGGTTCGAGGGCGGTCAGGCCCGGGGCGATCGTCCGCGCTCATCGGGGAATCCTGTTCCTGGATGAGGCAGCGGAGTTCTCACGTGTCGCACTCGACGCGCTGCGCCAGCCGTTGGAGACAGGGAGCATCGAGATCGACCGCGCCGGCTTCCGTGCCCGGTTCCCCGCACGATTCCAGCTTGCAGTCCTTTGTGTACGTCTGGACACTATCCAGTCATCGCGGAGACCTCGACCGGATGCCGGAGGTCGCTAGTCATGGTCTCTTCGTGGCCCTGCCTCAGGCTCGTTTCGTCCGCAATCGAACGGGCTGGCGATCTGATCATCAGGTTGGACCGTACTGGCGTTCTTGGACCAGTGCGGGAGTGTCGGCATAAGGGCATGCATCAGTCCCCACGGCCTGCGAAACGAGCGCGACCGCAGCGCTGCATCAGCCGCTGATGTCCCCGAACGCGGTTGCGCCGAGGAAGTGTCCTCTCGGTGTCGATTGCATCGTGGCGAGCAGAAGACGTCGCAACAAGATGGGCGCGGCGGCTCGACTGATTGGCACTTTGTTCGCAGTGCGGACGAGGGCTTCTTGCGCCGCTGGATCCTCGAGGGAAGCGTGCCTCACGGCTTTAATCTCAAGTTCGGCATTGCCGAACGCGACAGCCTCTAACAGAAGGCTGTGATCAGGTACAGCAATCTCGTCGAGCACTTCGCGCGCCCGCTTCCACCCATTTTGATCCTTCGATGCCGCTCCAGCGGGCTGGTGATACTCGTCGAGCAGGGCTCCGATGGTGATTTGACGTACCGGCGCAGACTTTGGCCGGGACGCTAGATCAATGTTCTCAAGCTTGCTGCGGGCGAAACGCCCGGATTCGTTCCGATCTGATTTCCAATGCTGAAGTATTGAGACGGCGCTGAGATGCGATCTTCCAGTTGAGTCGAGGCCGTCGGCGAGTGCGTCGAGCACGATGTTTTCAGAGACCTGGTCACCGCTATTGACGGCATCTCGTGCTAACCGCGCCAACTTCTTGAGGTCAGGTCCGGGCCATCTGGTCGACTGCGTCATGGCCAGCGCGAGGAGCGATCTCCGGTGTGCGGGAACGCTCGATGCAAAGTTATCGTCGAGCAACTCGACGGAGAGTTGTGCACCGAACCCGAGGAAGCCGCCGATCAGTGAGTCGCTGTCGAGCTGTCGTAGCCGCTCAATGAACGCGTCGCGTTCATGATCACGCGAGCCATAGAAACGTCCTGCGGCGAGTAACCAGGTGTTTCGCCAATACGCCGAGGGTGCGAGGTTGGAAAGACGATCGAAGACGGTATGCGCGTCGCCCTTGACGAGCCACCGGGCCGCCATGTACTCCTGCAGGCTCCGCACCTCGAATTCGACGCGATCCTCGCCCTTCGGGATGAGGAGCACTAGCCGCTGCTTTGTGGCCTTCTCCAATTCGTCAGAGAGTCGATCCACCTCTCCCGCGTCGTACTGCTGCGCTTTGAGCCGCTCAGCGATGAGCTGCCTGACTTCCGCGTCAGGCAACGACGCAACGGTTTCGCCCGAATGCTCTAATTGTGCTTGGAGGCCCACCGCGACGCGTTCGTGTACCCACGCCACCTGTTCCTCGTGGGTGCGTAGGACCCTGCCCAAGCGGCCGGCTTTTCTGCTCTCTCGTGAGTAAATCGCCTTGTAGTAGCCGTCGAAGAGTTCGTGACGGGTGCGGGGGACCTCGAAGAGCTCCTCAACGAGGAACTCCATGATGGACACCTGAAGTGGTGTCGTCATGAGCTTCGCAGCATGGTTTTGAACGCTTGCTTCTCGCAATTTGTCAGTTAGTGCAGAGATACGTTCTGGGTCGGTGGTGAACTTGGTGGCAATGATCTGTCGCCCGTATTCGAATCCTTCGCTGGGGGTGAGCGAGCGAAGCTCGAGTCGTTCGGGGCGCAGTTCGTCGAACTCGTTCTCATATCCCTGGGGCCGGGTTGTGGCGACGATAAGCACGTCCCAGTTGCCCACTCTTGATTCGATGATGAGATCGTTCAGAGCTTGAACGACTGCACTACGGCTTGCAGGCGCCGGGACCTCGTCGAGACCGTCGAAGATCAGGACCCATGGCCACGCCGCGAGCCAAGACACCAGCTGTCCGGCAGTGACTGACGCCGCCTGATTGCGAAGCTGCCTCGCGATGTACTCCACGATCGTAAGGTCTCCGTTCTCGGAGATGGCGTCTGCGAACGAGGCGATATCGATAGTTACTGGCCAGCGCCGGTTTCGAGGTTGCGCGAGTCCCATATCGCTGATGCGGCGCCGCGTGTCTGCAATGGCCGCGTCGATGCGAGGCGAGATAGAGACCGTCTCGTCCTGGAGAAGGGCGACTCGATATGACTGCGCGACAATCTGTCCCAAGGTGCTCTTTCCTTGGCCGGGCCCGCCTATGACGACAAACCCGTAAGGATCCTCAGGCTTATGAGAGGCGCGAAGCGAATGATCGCCGCACTGCAGGATTCGCTGGATCGTCTGAACCTCTGATCCATATCGGCCCTTGGCCGGTAGGTCGATTGCTACGTCGCTTAGCTGAACCTTGGCGACATCAGTGATCTCGCCCGTGTCTAGCTTGAGTTCTTGTCGTGCCATGACCTGTGCGGCAGCATGTCCACGCAGAATAGGGCCGAGCTCGACCGCGCTCCCCTCGAGTACTTCGATGAGTCGAGTTAGGACGTCGCCGGGCGTGATGAAGCCCGCAAAGGTTCGCCGTATGCCGGTGTGCCGGTCCAGTAGCCGGCAGATGTGCTCGTAGTGCCAGACAGCGAAGCCCGCGAGACGTACTGGGTGTTCGCGAAGGACCTTCTCGACCTGGTCTAACCCGCCGCTTCCGGGGAAGGGCGTGAGCCGCACATTGGTGGCAATGATGTAGTACTGCGGGGCGGGGTCTCGCTCAGGGTCCGACCCGTTGGTCGCTATGAACCGATCCAGTTCCGAGGTGACGGCGGATGCGATTGAGGTCGCGTTGGTTGAAGTTGTTCCTTCGAAACGTATCGTCTTCGCTTGGACAATCCCGTAGCCATCCCACTGCCTGTAACTGGACTCGTCTGGGGTACTGACAGCCCCTGAGAACGTTGCTTCTCGGCCACCGTCGCGTCCGGCTCCGAACGTTGACACCCGTATGCCGAGCTCCGCTATGGCGAGTGCTTGCACCATGTGTTCGAACTCAGTCGGGCCAAGTCGGGCAAGGTCATAGTCCATAGGGACATCTTGGCGGATAGAAGGGACACTCCCGATCAGCGCTGAGCGCGGTAGCTCGGGGTGGTCTATTACTAGTGCACCGAGACGAGGCTGATCGCGCGTTCGTTCGCGTCGTACTTCAGAGCAATCAGCCGTCGTGTCGGCGTGCCATCTGCAGATGCAAACTCAGCCGTGACGGCAAACGTTGGCGTTCCCTCTTCGGCGTACTTCAGATCGTAAATGTACCTCTGCAGCAGCTTCTCGCGAATGACCCCGGCGAGTTCGTCAGGGGTAACGTCCTGGAGGCCGATACGAGTCATAAGGCGTAGCCGGTCGTCCTTCTTGAGTAAGTATCCGTCGAGTTTCAACGCGGGGACCACGATCGGACAACTCTCGACGTCGACGATGGTGCCAGTAATAGCAGCAAGGTTCAGCGTACGGTCCATCTCGGCGCCCGCGGTGTGCCCGATTTCGACCTTGTACGACAGGAACGTGTCGAAGTAGTCGTCCATCAGGCTTACGAGACGGAGCCCGTGGTCACGGAAACCGAACCTCATTGGATCTTCGCTGCCGATGACAGGTTCTTCGACGCCGTGGCCGACGAGCGCGATTCCGTCGCTGAGGAGCATCTGGCTGACCAGCGTGCTGGCAACGTAGTCGCGAACTGGGCTGGTATAGGAGACGTCGATATAGCCCCCGTAGCGCGGTTCGTCGAGAAAGACTGTGTGAAGATCTGAAACGTCTTTTGAAGTGAGGTTGCTGCAATAGACCGCGTGTTGCGTGTCCCAGTTGATGCGTCCGCCAGCGCCTGGCACACGGGAACGCTCAAGCTCAGGAACAGGGGCCCGCATGGGACCGATGCTATGCAGGTCCCCATGAAGCACGCTGGTACGCATGGTGCGGCGCAGCTTGGGCAAGTATCGTTGCGCAAACTGAACTGCGTAGTTCGATGAGGTGTCTTCCCACCAGTCGTAGAGAAAACGATCTGATGCCTACCATCCGGAGTAGGTTGCAACGCCGACTTGAGAACCGTGCGCAGACGAGCGAGAGCGCGGCCAGAGCAACAGCGATGAGGGCCGTGGCCGCGAAAGGGATCCAGGGCGCGGCGGTGTGCGGGATGGGGACGTGCAGGAGCCGCCCGAGGACTTGCACGACGCCGAGGAGGCCGAGGGCCCAGGCGGCGAGCATGGACAGCTCGAGCATCCAGAAGCGGCGCCAACGACTATCACAGATACATCAGCGAACGAGTCGCGCGATGGCTTGTGAGGCTTCGCGGATTTTGCCTTCGATGTCTGCGTCGGTTCGGGCGGCGTCTGTAACGCAGTGGCGGAGGTGGTCTTCGAGGAGTCCGACGGCGACGCTCTGCAGGGCGCTGGTAAGGGCAGAGATCTGGGTGAGGATGTCGATGCAGTACTTCTCGTCCTCGACCATTCGGTGCACGCCGCGTGCTTGTCCTTCGATGCGTTTGAGGCGGGCGAGGTAGCGGGATTTGTCGGTGATGTAGCCGTGGTTTGCGTGTTCGCAGGACGTCGCCTGCTCAGCGGTATCGGTCATGGGTGCTCCTGGTGTCAGTGCTTGTCGAGGACTATCCGGGTGGTGGTGTCGGGTCGGAGGTCGAGTCGGCGCAGCAGTTGTGCGTTGAGTGCGACGACGATGGTTGACAGCGACATGAGGATTGCTCCGACGGACATCGGCAGGACGAACCCGATCGGCGCGAGCACCCCTGCCGCGAGCGGTACCGAAATGAGGTTGTAGCCGGCGGCCCACCACAGGTTCTGCTTCATCTTCCGGTACGCGGCACGCGAGAGTTCGATGACGGAGAGGACGGAGCGGGGGTCGTCGCTGGCGAGGATGACGCCCGCGGATGCGATCGCGACATCGGTACCGGCTCCGATAGCCAGTCCGACATCGGCCTGTGCGAGCGCGGGGGCGTCGTTCACCCCGTCGCCGACCATCGCGACCTTGCGGCCTTCCTTCTGCAGCTCCTGGACCTTGGCGGCCTTGTCCTCGGGACGAACTCCCGCGAAGAACCGGTCGATCCCGAGGTCTTGAGCCACGGTGTGCGCGACGGCTTCGGCGTCTCCGGTGATCATGACGACTTGCACGCCGAGCGCGTGGAGTGCGTCGACGGCTTCACGGGACTCGGATCGCACTTCATCGGCGAGTTTCAGAGCACCGATCACTTGCCCATCCTGCACGACGTGCAGGATGATGGCGCCGTCCTGCCGCCAGCTGTCCGCCACAGTCAGCTCGCCCGCGTTCTCCTCCGTGAGCAGGTGCGGTCCGCCCACCCGAACCGTCGTCTCGTTTACGGTCGCGGTGACGCCAACGGCCGGTGAGGAGGTGAAGTCGCGGCTCGCGGGTACGGTGAGGTTCTTGTCGGCGGCCGCGCGGACGATGGCTTTGGCGAGGGGGTGTTCGCTGTCCGCCTCCGCGGCGGCCGCGAGGGCGAGAACCTGATCACGGTCGCCGCCGTCGGGTACCGAGACCTCACTCACGACGGGCTCGCCTCTGGTGAGCGTCCCGGTCTTGTCGAAGAGCACGGTGTCAACGGTGCGCATGCTCTCCAGTGCGAGCCGATCCTTGACGAGCACACCGCCGCGCGCGGCCCGCTCGGTGGCGATGGAAACGACGAGCGGGATGGCTAGACCCAACGCGTGGGGGCAGGCGATCACGAGAACGGTGATCGTGCGCACGACGGCGGCGTCGGGGAAGCCGAGCACGGTCCACACGAGGGCTGTGATTGCGGCTGCTCCGAGGGCGAACCAGAACAGCCATCCCGCGGCTGTGTCCGCGAGCCGTTGCGCCCGGGACGATGAACTCTGCGCCTCGGTGACCAGGCGTTGGATGCCGGCGAGAGTGGTGTCGTCTCCCGTCGCGGTGATCTCGATGCGAAGCCCGGAGTCCGTGGCGACGGTACCCGCGGTGACCAGGTCGCCGGCAGAGCGGGTGACGGTGGCCGATTCACCGGTGACCATGGCCTCATCCATGGATGCCCTGCCATCGACGATCCGCCCGTCAGCGGGGATGCTGCCACCGGGACGAATGACGACGAGGTCGCCGACGACGAGGTCGGCGGGTGAGACGGAGACGACCTGACCGTTTTCGATGCGTTCGGCCTCATCGGGCAACAGCGCCGCTAGCGAGTCCAGCGCGGAGGTGGTCTGGGCGAGTGAGCGCATCTCGATCCAGTGGCCGAGGAGCATGATGACGATCAGCAGCGCCAGCTCCCACCAGAAGTCGAGCTCGTGGTGGATCAGGCCGAGGCTCGCACCCCAGGAGGCGAAGAACGCGACGGTGATCGCCAGCCCGATGAGGAGCATCATGCCGGGCTTGCGGGCGCGGATCTCGCTGACGGCGCCGACGAGGAATGGTCGGCCACCCCATACGTACATGACGGTCCCCAGGACCGGGGAGATCCAGGCGAGAGCGGGAATATCCGGGAGGGTGTATCCGAGGATCATCGCAAACATTCCTGACAGTGCCACGGTGGGTACCGCGAGGATCAGCATGATCCAGAACAGTCGGCGGAACTGCCCCACGTGATCGCCGTGACCAGCATGGCCGCCGTGACCGCCGGCGTCCATATGCCCGGTGTGCTGCGCATGTTCGTCGTGGCCGGTCCCGTTTATCGAGGGCTCGTGCCGGTCGTGCGTCGCCGTCGTGGCGTGGTCCGCATGATGCTGATGCTGCGGGGCGTCGCTGGGGCCGGTTTCGTGAGATGCGTGGCCGTGGTGATCGTGATGCGCGGTGGTGTGTTCAACGTCATCGTTGTGCGAGTCGCTCATGGACCTATCCTCCTCGGGAATGGTGAAACCGTGTGAGGCCCGCATCGTGGCGAGCCTCACACGGAGGGTGCGGTTTAGGCTGCGGCCGCGTACTTTGCCGGGTCGGCGTCGAACAAGGGCCCGCATGCTGCGCAGCAGAAGTAGTAGCGGGTGCCCTCGAAGTCGCGGAACAGGCCGGCGGCTTCGGCATCTGCCTTGACCACGGTGCTTCCGGTCATGACGGGGCATTCGGCGAGATCTTCCGCCTGCGAGGCGAGGAGATCCTTGCGTCCTTCGGCGTCGACATGGGCGTGACTGTTGTGGCTGCAGCAGGAGCCAGCGGAGGTGTCAGACATAGTGTTTCCTCTTTCGATTTCAGTGGTGTGTTCCGACGGGAACCGCAGCTGTCGCGTCTTCACGCGGTGCACGGGCGCCTGCCGGAGAGGGGTCCGCCGCCTGGCTGCGGAATGAGCGCAGGCGGAGGCTGTTGCCGACGACGAAGACGCTGGAGAACGCCATCGCCGCGCCGGCGAGCATGGGGTTGAGCAGCCCGAGCGCAGCGAGCGGGATCGCCGCGACGTTGTATGCGAACGCCCAGAACAGGTTGCCCTTGATGGTGCCGAGCGTCTTTCGCGAGAGTCGGATCGCGTCGGCGGCGCTGCGCAGGTCACCGCGGACGAGGGTGATGTCGCTGGCTTCGATGGCGACGTCAGTGCCGGTACCCATCGCGAGACCTAGGTCGGCTTGAGCGAGGGCAGCAGCGTCGTTGACGCCGTCGCCGACCATCGCCACGACCTTTCCTTCTCCCTGGAGGCGGGTGATTACGTCGACCTTGTCTTTGGGGAGGACTTCCGCGATGACCTCGGTGATGCCGACCTCCGCCGCGATCTGTTCGGCCACGGCCTGGTTGTCGCCGGTGAGCAGCACAGGGGTCAGGCCCAGACGCTTCAGCTGTGTGATGGCTTCCGCGCTGGTGGCCTTGACGGTGTCGGCGACGACGAGCACACCGCGGGCGTGGCCGTCCCAGCCGACCGCGATCGCGGTCTTGCCCTGTCGCTCCGCATCGGCTTTGGCCGTGGCGAGGCGTGGGGGAAGGTGCTGTGACCAGTCGGCGAGCAGTGACTGGCGACCGACGAGCACTGCGTGTCCGTCGACGATGCCCTGGACCCCCTTGCCTTCGATGTTCACGAAGTTCTCCACGATGGGGAGGGTGCCGAGTTCTTGGGTCGCGGCCCTGGCGATGGCCTGAGCAATGGGGTGCTCGGACGCATCTTCGAGCGCCCCAGCGAGACGCAGCACGTCATTACGGGCGACGTTGTCGGCCGTGTACACGTCGGTGAGGGTCATCTTGCCGGTGGTCACAGTGCCGGTCTTGTCCAGAACGACTGTGTCGACCCTGCGGGTGGACTCGAGGATTTCCGGGCCCTTGATGAGGATGCCCAGCTGGGCGCCGCGGCCGGTGCCCACCAGAAGGGCGGTCGGCGTTGCCAGTCCGAGCGCGCACGGGCAGGCGATGATCAGGACGGCGACAGCGGCCGTGAAAGCAGCAGCGGCGGGGAATCCGGCACCGAGCCACACGCCGAGTGTTCCTAGTGCGATCGCGATGACGATGGGGACGAAGATCCCGGATATCCGGTCCGCGAGGCGCTGCACTTCCGCTTTCCCGGTCTGCGCGTCCTCGACGAGCTTCGCCATTTGCGCGAGCTGTGTGTCTGATCCGATCCTGGTCGCGCGGATCACGAGCCGACCTCCGGCGTTCACCGTCGCACCGGTGACCGAGTCGCCTTCGCGGACTTCGACCGGCACGGACTCGCCGGTGAGCATCGACGCGTCCACCGCCGATGTCCCCGAAACGATGACTCCGTCCGTCGCGATCTTCTCACCGGGGCGGACGACGAACTCGTCGCCCACGGCCAGCTCGGCGGTAGGGATACGCGTCTCCACGCCGCCGCGGAGCACGGCGACATCCTTCGCTCCCAGCTCCAGCAGGGCGCGCATCGCGGCCCCGGCCTGACGCTTGGCACGCTTCTCGAAATACCGGCCGGCGAGGATAAACATCGTCACCGCGGCCCCGACTTCGAGGTAGATGTTCGCGGCACCATCGCTGGGAGCAACGGTGAGCTCGAACGGGTGCGTCATCCCAGGAGCACCGGCCGTCCCGAAGAACAGCGCATACAGCGACCACAGCAGTGCAGCGAGAGTGCCCATCGAGATGAGCGTGTCCATGGTCGCCGCGCCGTGGCGGAGGTTCGTCCACGCCGCCTTGTGGAACGGCCATGCCGCCCACACGATGACCGGACCCGCCAGAGCGAGCGACAGCCACTGCCAATACGTGAACTGCAGCGCAGGGACCATCGCCATCGCGATGACCGGGATCGTCAGCACCACTGACGCGATCAGGCGGTTGCGCAGGCTCACGAGTTCCGCATCCGGCGCGTCGGCGTCTTCGTTGCGCGAGGGCTCATCCGGGGCGGGGAGGGCAGCCGTGTAGCCGGTCTTCTCGACTTCCGAGATCAACAGCGCCGTGTCGATGCCTGCGGGAACGGTGACCTTGGCCTTTTCAGTGGCATAGTTCACCGTTGCCGTGACACCGTCGAGCTTGTTGAGTTTCTTCTCGATCCGCATCGCGCACGATGCGCACGTCATGCCACCGATTTCCAGCTCCACGCTGGCGACGTCGGCCGCGGACTGCGTATCCGTCATGATGTTCTCCTCAATCACTGTTCGTTCAAGTAAGGCTGATGCGTATCGGCGTTCAGTGGCCGCCGTGGTCGTCGTCGCTCGTGTCCGATTCATCCTCCGAGGTCGAGACAGGCGATGCTCCCGCGTCGAGGACGAAGCTGGCGGCGTGGACTTCCCCAGCAACCTGGAAGTCCAGGTACAACAGGTAACGGCCAGCAGTGGGAACTTCAGCTGTGAACACCACGGTGGGACCGGCCACATCCCCCTCCTCGGGCTCCTCACCGTGCGCGTGAACGTGGAGGTAGGCCAGGTCGCCCTCGCGGAGTGCGACCAAGTGTCCGAACGCGCCAAGGTAGGGCTGCAACTGGGTCACAGGCTCGCCGTCTCGGGTGATCTCGAGCGTCAGATCGCTGCCCGTGCCGGCGGTGAGTTCTCCCGTGATGCTCACATCGAATCCGTCGGCCGTGTCGTGCGTCTTGATCTCTGTCGGCGGTGCCGGAGTGACAGTGCCGGCAACATCGACCGTGCGTGTGAGGGTGGCGCTCGCGCCGCCGAGCGCGGTGAAGTCTGCGTAGACGCGATATGTGCCAGCAGACTTCCACTGCCAGGGCAGCGCCCAGGTGCCGGTGGCGACGTCAAGGACCGGATGCACGTGCCGGTACTCGCTCCCATCGCTGCGCACGATGATCAGGTGAAGCTGTTTGCCGTGCGCAGTTTCGTACTCGGTGACGGGGTTCCCGGCGACATTGAGAATCTCGAAAGCCAGTTCCCCTTCGACACCGCTCTCAGACGGTGCCCGCACCGACCCGAGACGTAATTCCGACGCCGCAATCGACACGCCACTCACGCTCACTTCCTCAGCCTTCATGGCAGTGGTGGTGTCCTCGGCCTTATGCTCGCCATGCTCGGAGGAGCTGGCTTCCGTCCAGGCCGCGACGGTGCTGTCAGGGACGACGGCGCCACCGACGGCGAAGGCCGCAGCGAATACCGCCACAAGACCTGCGGCGTACGCGCCCAGGCGACCAGCGGTGTTCATCGGATCCGGACCGCCTCGTACCCGGCTTCGTCGACCGCAGCGAGAACCGCGGCATCATCGAGCGGCTGATCGCTGCTCACGATGAGCTTCCCGCTCTGGGCGGTGACGTCGATATCGGTAACGCCCGCGATCTGGCCGACCTCGCCGCGAATGGCGACCTCGCAGTGCCCGCAGCTCATCCCGGTGACCTGATACTCGTTCGTGCTCATGCTGCAACCTTCCTCAAAACGGATACCCCGGTGGGGTACTGCTACGCTCAACCGTATACCCACTGGGGGTATTCCTGTCAACTGTTGCGAAGGAGACGAAAATGACGTCACACGACTCGGATGTGCTCATCATCGGAGCGGGGGCGGCGGGGCATTCGGCAGCCACGACTCTGCGTCGCGATGGCTTTGACGGCACCGTGCGCGTCGTTCATGACGAACCTGTCGCGCCGTACAACCGCACCCTCGTGGACAAGGGCATACTCCCGGGGCTCCTCACACCCGTGCAGGCCGCGCTACCGTCGCTCGCGTCACTGGGTGTGGAGATCGTGTCGGGGAAGGCGTCCGCGATCGACCCGGCTGAGCGTCTCGTGCGACTCGCAGATGCAACGGAGCTCCCATTCCGATCTCTGCTGCTCGCGGTCGGGAGTACACCGCGTCCGGTGCTGCGGAACGGAGAGGTGGAGGGCGTGTTCCCGCTCCACCGTGCCGTCGACGCGCAGCAGATCCGATCTCATGTCGGCAGCGACTTTGCGGGACGAGTCGTGACGGTGCTCGGCGCCGGGCTGGTCGGGACGGAAGCGGCGAGTGTCTTCACCGCGTCGGGAGCACGGGTGCACCTTGTGGCTCGGTCAGAGGTCCCGCTGGTTTCGGCTCTCGGGACTCCTGTCGCCACACGGCTGCGGGATCTGCACCGCGAGCACACGATTTTCCACGGCGGCCGCACCGTGACGGCGCTGCGGCGAACCGCCCGTGGCATCGAGGTGCATCTCGACGATGCGCAGGTGTGGGAGTCCGATCTGGTTGTCACCGCGCAGGGCACGACTCCGGCGACAGCGTGGGTGCCCTCCGGCAGCGCGGGGGTCACTGTGGATGCGTCGCTTCGCGTCGAAGGGCTGCCCCACGTGTACGCTGCGGGCGGCGCAGTCCTGCATCCGAGCCCTGGTGGCGGACGTAATCGCATTGATCATTGGGACGATGCCGTCGCACAGGGAGCACACGCGGCCAGAGCTCTGCTGCATGACGTGACTCACGGAAACGATCCCGGACACTACCGACCGATCAGCGGCTACTCAGTGAACATCTACGGATCATCCCTGAATGGCGTCGGGACTGCGAGACCGGGAACGAGGCTCATCCCAATCGGGGGTGTAGGAGTTGGGGTCTGAAGCCGCCGGTCTCGAGCAGGCTTCGGGCGATGTAGTTGGTCAGGTTGCGGAACCCGAGTGCGGAGCCGCGCAGGTGTTCGAGCCGTCCGTTGAGCGCCTCGGTCGGCCCGTTGCTGGTGCCGGGTCGTTCGAAGTAGGCGAGCACGTCAGCGGCTCGCTTCTTCAGGGTCCGGCCCAGGGTGGTGAGCTCGGTGAGCACCTTGGGGACGCCGGCGCTGAGGTCGGTGATCAGCTTCTCCATGAGCTCGCGGCCACGTTGCCGGTCCTCGTGGCGATAGGCGGCGATCATCCGCTGGTAGACACCCCAGGTCGCCTCGACCTCGACGTGAGCGTCATCAACGAACAGCGCGCGTAGCCTGTCGCTCTGCTTGTCGGTGAGCAGGTCCGCGCCGGTGTGCAGCGTGCGCCGCGACTTGTAGAGCGGGTCGTCCCTGAACCCACGGTGCCCGTGGATCTCGAGTTGGACCCGGCGCCGGCACCTGTCGAGGGCGTCACCGGCCAGGCGCACGACGTGGAAGGGATCCATCACCGTGACCGCGTCCGGGATCTCCTCTGCAGCGGCGGTCTTGAACCCGGTGAAGCCGTCCATCGCGACCACCTCGACCGCGTCACGGAAGGCGTCGTCGCGGTCGGCGAGCCAGGTCTTGAACGCCGCCTTCGACCGGCCCTCGAC
>NZ_BMCM01000004.1 GCF_014635185.1 Microbacterium murale | reverse complement strand
GAACGCGGTTCAGATGCGTGGTGACGTCGCCGGCTGCGTAGTTCACTCCGACCGCGGGTCGCAGTTCCGAAGTCGGAAGTTCCTGCGTGCGCTGTCCCGTCATCGACTGGTCGGATCAATGGGACGGGTGGCGTCATGCGGCGACAACGCCGCAATGGAGTCGTTCTTCGCCCTGTTGCAGAAGAACGTCCTCGACCGTCGCTCCTGGACCACCCGCGAGCAGCTGCGCATCGCGATCGCGACCTGGATCGAACGGACCTATCACCGGCGACGCCGACAGGCCGCCCTGGGACGTTTGACGCCCATCGAATTCGAGACCATCATGAACACGACCGTCGCACTAGCGGCGTGACTAGAACTGTCACCTATTCGTGCAGCAGTCCCGCTCAGCGACCGGGCGGCCCGTCCACCACGGTCGGGATGTACTCGAGCAACTGCGTGCGGTGATCGAACGTGCGAGCCTCGACTAGTTCGAGAGTCACGTCCGGATAACCGTCGAAGATGCGGTCGCGTCCGCTCGCGCCCGTGATCACAGGGAAGATCACGACCCGGTAGCGGTCGACGAGTCCCGCGCTCAGCAAGGAGCGGCACAGAGCGATACTGCCGATCGTACGCAGCGGGCGATCCGACTGCTCCTTCAGTCGGCGGACATAGTCGACAGCATCAGTGTCGACGAGCGTCGAGTTCGCCCAGGTGAGCGGTGCATCGAGCGACGACGAGAAGACGTACTTGGGAATGCCGTTGAGCACATCGGTTCCAGGTTCCCCGCCCGCAGTGAGCTCGGACATCACGCGATAGGTCTTCGCACCCATCAGCAGCGGATCGTCCTTTGCCGGGGCGTCGTCGAGCCAGTCGAGGTACTCGGGGCTCTCCATCCCCCACCATCCCGGCCAGCCCACTGCGGAGCCGAAGCCGTCGAGGGAGCAGATGAAGTCGATCGTCAGAGTCTGCATGTCGTCTCCTTCGCTTCGGGCAGGAGTCTAGAACTTTCCCCGGCGGTGCGAAACCCTCACTCGAACAGCGGCACCACGAGGCTGATGGCGATCACGATCATGATGAGCGCGATGAGCGCGTCGAGGATCCGCCACGCGCGCGGGGTGTTCAGCCAGCGCGCGAGCCCGCGTGCACCGTAGCCGAGCGCGGTGAACCAGAGAACACTCGCGAGCATCGCACCCGCGGCGAAGAGCCAGCGCGCTTCGCCGTGCGTCGCAGCGATCGACCCGAGCATCAACACGGTGTCCAGGTACACGTGCGGGTTCAGCCAGGTCAAGGCGAGGGCGAGCGCGATCACGGCTGGCAGTCGTCCTGTCCGCTTCTCGGCGTTCGCGACGCTCAGCGATTGATCGCCTCCGAGCCATGCCCGTCGGGCGGCGAGCAGCCCGTAGCTGATCAAGACCACCGCGCCGAGAACGCGCGCGGCATCGACCAGCCATGGCACCGTCTCGAGCAGGAAGCCGAGCCCTGCGACGCCCGCCGCGATGAGCACCGCATCTGACAGCGCACAGATGACGACGACGACCAGCACATGCTCGCGTCGGATGCCCTGCCGGAGGACGAAGACGTTCTGGGCGCCGATGGCGATGATGAGGGAGAGGCCGAGTCCGAGGCCGGCGAAGAACGAGATCACTCTCTCACGCTAGGGAGCAGGGCGCATTAGCACCAGCTATGCATTCTTATGAGCCATTAGCATGGCTTACATGACTGGTATCTCTCCGGAGCTCGCCTCGACCATCGCGGCGATCGTGGACGAGGGCAGTCTCGACGCGGCCGCTCGTGCGCTGCACATCACCCCGTCGGCAGTGAGCCAACGGCTCAAGAGCCTTGAGCAGCAGCTCGGGCAGGTGCTCATCGTGCGGGGCCGACCGGCAAGGGCGACGGCCGCGGGCGAGTCGGTCATACGAATGGCCCGCCAGATCGCCCTGCTCGAGCATGATGCCCTGTCGGCGCTCGGGCTCGACACGGCCGGCGGCCGTGTGAGCATCCCCCTCGCGGTCAATGCGGACTCGATGGCCACCTGGTTCCTCGCGCCCCTCGCGCGTCTGGCGGAGGAGCACGACATCGACTTCGATCTGCACCGGGACGATCAGACATTCACCGCCCGCCTGCTGGAATCCGGGGAGGTCATGGCAGCAGTGACGTCGGAGCAGTCTCCGGTCGCCGGGTGCACGGTCGCGCCTCTCGGCGTGCTTCGTTATGAGACGATGGCGACTCCCGCGTTCGTGAAGCGGTGGTTCCCTGACGGGGCCACCGAAGCCGCGCTGCAGCGTGCGCCGTTCGTCGACTTCGACCGACGGGACACGCTGCAGCACTCCTGGCTGCGTTCTCGCGGCCTGGACGAGCAGGGCATCCCGCGACACTATGTCCCCGCGTCATACGACTACGCCCAAGCCGTCCTGCTCGGCCTCGGGTGGGGCATGCTGCCAGGGTCGCAGGCGACGGATGCCGCGGCATCCGGTGCCGCGATCCCGCTGGGCGGCGACCCCATCCACGTGCCGCTGTACTGGCAGCAGTGGAACCTGCGATCGTCGCTTCTCGACGCGATCGCGACGGAGGTCATCGCAGAGGCCGCACGTGTCCTGAACTGACGGAAGGCGCTGTTTCGCAGCCGGTCAGTCGGCGAGAGCGAGCGCTCGGAACGCGTCGCGTTCGCGCAGCGATTCGCGACGGCTGGAGGCTGCGGTGACGGCGGTCTCGGGGGGACGCTGTCCTGTGGTGCGGTGGTACAACTCGTCGATCAGGCGCGTCGCGAGAGAGACGAGCTGGCCGATCTCGCGATCGTCGCGATCGATCCACACGCAACGCGGCTCGTCATGGATCGGGCGGAAGCTGTCGTGCTCTTCCCAGACGAACAGGGTGCGCTCCGCGCCGAGCACGTGCTGCTGCCACCAGACCTGGCGCAGATAAGTGCGGGGGATCGTGCGCCAGTTCTTGTTCGTGGTCTTGATCTCGGCGAGCAGGATGCGGCCGTCACTGTCCTGGACGATGCCGTCAGGGGTCGCGAGATGGCGATGCTCGGTCTCGGCGCGGAACAGCGCCGACGACGGATGGATGCCGTGCGTCCCGGCGACCCAGGAGGCGATCTCCGGCTCCCGGCGACGGCCATGATCGGTGTACGCATTGCCGCCGAAGTGCGCGCCGCCGCCGAGCTTCGCATCGGCGGCGCGGATGATCGACTTGTCTCCGGAGAGCCCGGCGACGTCAGTGGCGGTGATCCCTCGGGTACGTGCCCTGAGCCAGGCGACGCGGTCACGGGAGTCCGCGACGATACGAGCCTGCAGTTCGGGAGTCACCATTCGAGATTACCTGTGGGCACGGACGCGCGAGACCAGCCGCGCCGGGTTGCCGCAGGCCCGGCTCCGGCATCCGGAGCTCAGTCGGCCGCCGGCCAGCCCTTGGGCCCATGCGACCCCACGACGTACTCCTCGAGCGGAACCTCGTCGGCTTTCCATGCATCGAGAACCGGCTGAACGATGCGCCAGCACTCCTCAGCTGCGTCCCCTCGCACCGCGAGCACGGGGTCGGCGTCGAGAATGCAGGAGAGCACCTCGGCGTAGGCCTTGAGGGCACCAGGTCCGAGCTCGGCCGACATCGTCGTCCGCTCCAACTCGAACGGGTCCGCTTCGCCGTTGACGTTGAGCTCGAGAGAGATCTCTGCCGTTCCGAGCGAGAACCGCAGCACGGCTCCCTCCGCGTCGCCGCGGAGACCGACGGGCACGTGGCGGACCGGACGGAATCGCACGACGATCTCGCGGGATGGGTCGCCGATGGCCTTGCCTGAGCGCAGCGTGATCGGCACACCGGCCCAGCGGGCGTTGCGCACCTCGAAGGTCGCGGCGCCCAGCGTCTCGGTGTTCCGCGTCGGATCGACATCCGGTTCATCCACATATGACGGGAACGTGCGTCCCTCGACACTGCCGGCGGTGTATCTCGCACGGTAGGAGTAGCGCACTGGGTCGTCATCCCACACCGAGGTCGCCCTCAGCACGGCAGCCGTCGCGGCGCGGAAGTCCACCTCGTCCAGCGTCGCGGGCTCCTCCATCGCGAACACCGCCAGCACCTGCAGAAGGTGACTCTGGATCATGTCGACGAAAGCCCCGGCGTGGTCGTAGTATCCGGCACGGCCCTCCAGGCCCAGGGACTCGTCGTACGTGATCGAAACCGATTCGATGTCCGTCGCCGACCACAGCGGCTCCAGCACGCGGTTCGCGAAACGCACGCCGAGCAGGTTCAGGGTGGTGGAGCGTCCGAGGAAGTGATCGATGCGGAAAACCTGGCTTTCGGGCACGAGGAGAGCGAGGCGCTCATTGAGCGCGCGAGCGCTGTCCTCATCCACGCCGAACGGCTTCTCGAGCGCCAGTACGACGCCCTTCGGCAGATCGATCGATGCCATGGCATCGCACGCCGCGGCCGCGACGGATGGCGGCACTGCGAAGTACAGCGCCAGCGGTGCCTTCTTCTCGCCCAGAAGCGTCTTCAGGTCGTCCGCAGACGTGATGTCGGCGCGGTGATACTCGGTCTCGACCCGCGTCATCGCATCCGCGGCATCCGATGACGTGAACGCGATCTGCACGGCGTCGCGCCACTTGTCGTCCGTCCAATCGTCCATGCCGGCGCCGATCAGCTCAATGGTGCGCTTCGGCTCGGTCATCAGCAGTTGGCCCAACGCCGGCAGCAGCAGCCGGGAGGTGAGGTCGCCGGATGCTCCGAAGATCATGAGTGCGGTGTGCTCGGCCATGCCGCCCACCGTAGTGGGCGCCGGGAGATCGCAACAGGTCTGGATCGCGGATGCCGTCACTGCCAGACTCAGACGGATGCCATCTCCGATCGAAGACTACGCCCTGCTCAGCGACTGCCGCACGGCGGCTCTCGTCTCCCGCGACGGCAGCATCGACTGGCTCTGCCTGCCGCGCTTCGACGCCCCGTCGATCTTCGGCGCGCTGCTGGGAGACCCAACGCACGGATGCTGGACACTGCGGCCGAGCGACGATGAGGCGACGATGCGCCGGCACTACATTCCGGACACCTTCATCCTCGTGACCCGCTGGGAGAGCGCATCCGGTGTCGCCGAGGTGCACGAGTTCATGCCGATGAGCGCGGACCGCACCGACGTGGTCCGGCGAGTGATCGGCATCACCGGCACCGTCGAGTTCACCACCGAGCTGCGGATGCACTTCGACTACGCCAGGGCGCTGCCGTGGGTTCGACAGGTGGGGACCGAGACCGCGCCGGCGCTCCGTGCGACGGCCGGGCCGGATGCCGTGATCGTCCGTGGCGTCGCGCTCTCCGCATCCGATCATGTCCACACCGGCGGAGTCACGGTATCGGAAGGCGAGACGCGCGAGCTCACCCTCACCTGGTTCCTCTCGCACGAGAGCGCACCCCATCCGCTGGACATCGAAGACGCGGTGGCGCGAACCCGCTCCTGGTGGCAGGGATGGGCCAGCGGAATCGAGCATGAAGGACCGCATCGCGAGATCGTGGCGCGCTCGTTGCTGGTGCTGCGGGCCCTTACGAACCGGGATACCGGCGGCATCGTCGCGGCAGCGACGACGTCGCTGCCGGAGGACTTCGGGGGCTCGCGCAACTGGGACTACCGCTACGTCTGGTTGCGCGATGCCGCGCTGACGCTCGAAGTGCTCATCACCCACGGCTTCCTTCCTGAGGCCCAGCACTGGCGACTGTGGCTGCTGCGCGCGGTCGCAGGCGACCCGGCCGAAGTGCAGATCATGTACGGCATCGCGGGGGAGCGCGACCTCGCCGAGCGCGAGCTCGTCGGGCTCCCCGGATACCGAGGGGCCTCGCCCGTGCGCATCGGCAACGGCGCCGTCGATCAGTACCAGGGCGACGTGATCGGCGAGGTGCTCGTCGCGCTCGAGGCAGCCCGGATCGCGGGGCTCGAGGAGTCCTCGTTCTCCTGGCCCCTGCAGCGTGCCCTGCTCGAACGCGTCATCGCCGGAATGGAGCGTCCGGACAACGGCATCTGGGAGATCCGCGGTGAGCCGCAGTGGTTTACCCACTCCCGCGTCATGATGTGGGCGGCCCTCGATCGCGGCGTCCGTGCGGTGCGCGAGCACTCCATGGCCGGCGACGCCGAACCCTGGGAGGAGATGCGCGATCGGCTGCGCGCCGAGATCAACGAGCGGGGAGTGCACGAGGACGGATACTTCGTGCAGCACTACGGTTCGGACGAGGTGGATGCGTCGCTGCTCGTGCTGCCCCAGGTCGGTTACTGCGCGGCGGATGACCCACGGATGATCCGCACCGTGGCGCAGATGGAGCAGACGCTGCTCCGCGACGGGCTGCTGATGCGCTACCGCACGACGACCGGAGTCGACGGTCTCGCCGGTGGCGAGCATCCATTCCTGGCTTGCAGTTTCTGGCTCGTCGAGCAGTACGCCGCGAGCGGGCGCGAACGGGATGCCGAGGCTCTGATGGCGCGTCTGGTCGCCCTGTCGAACGATCTCGGCCTGCTCTCCGAGGAGTACGACGTCGACGGAGCCAGGCACGCCGGGAACACTCCGCAGGCGCTGTCGCATCTCGCGCTGGTCCGCGCGGCTGATGCGCTCGGCGGGCACTCCGGCCGCGCCGCCGACCGTCACTGAGCGGCGGAGCCCTCGATTTGGGGGACAGGCCGGGATGCCGTATTCTTGGATCAACCGAAGACCGCCGGTCGTCGTGATGTGCGCAAGCGCAGCATGATCGAAGCACTGCTCAGCAGGGGCCCGCGCAGGTGTCACGAACAGTTCTCAAAGCTCCGTGCGCTTGCGCCGGAGCTTTTTTGTTTGGCTTGTGGGGTGGTCGAGGTCGATGCCCCACCACCGTGCGGCATCTCGTACCCACCAAGGAGTGACCATGGCGCAGAAGGATGCATCGGTTGCCGAGCTCACGAAGTCATTCGAGAACTCGAACGCCGTCCTGCTGACCGAGTACCGCGGTCTGACGGTTGCCCAGCTCAAGGAGCTGCGTAACAGCATCCGTCAGGACGCTGAGTACGCCGTGGTGAAGAACACGCTGACCAAGATCGCCGCCAACAAGGCCGGCATCTCTGCGCTGGATGACGACCTCAAGGGTCCGTCTGCTGTCGCATTCGTTCATGGTGACTTCGTCGCCACTGCGAAGGCTCTTCGTGATTTCGCCAAGGCCAACCCGCTTCTCGTGATCAAGGGCGGCGTGTTCGAGGGCAACACCCTCACCGCCGACGAGGTCAACATGTACGCCTCGCTCGAGAGCCGTGAGGTTCTGCTGGCGAAGGCTGCGGGCATGATGAAGGCGACGATGGCGAAGGCTGCGGCCACCATCGATGCTCTTCGCGAAAAGCTGGAGACCGCACAGGCCGCGTGAGCGACCGGCGATCTCTTTCCACAAACCCCATCAATCTAGGAGATACATCATGGCGAAGCTCACCACTGAGCAGCTGCTCGAGCAGTTTGCAGACCTGACCCTCGTCGAGCTCAGCGAGTTCGTGAAGGCGTTCGAGGAGAAGTTCGACGTCACCGCCGCTGCCCCCGCGGCCGCTGCTGGTGCCGCTGGCGCAGGCGCTGCTGAAGAGGTTGAGGAGAAGGATTCCTTCGACGTCATCCTCGAGGCTGCCGGCGACAAGAAGATCCAGGTCATCAAGGCCGTCCGCGAGCTCACCTCGCTCGGCCTCGGCGAGGCCAAGGCCGTCGTCGACGGTGCACCGAAGGCCGTTCTTGAGGGCGCCAACAAGGAAGCCGCTGAGAAGGCCAAGGACGTTCTCGAGGCTGCCGGCGCTTCTGTGACTCTGAAGTAACAGCGTCTCAACGCTTTTATGAATGCCCCGGGCTGATGCCCGGGGCATTCGTGCGTCACGGGAAGTCAGCGCGGCGCGGCCGAGGAGTTGCGCACGACGAGGGCGGATGCCGCGACGATGTGCTCGATGTCGGCACCGGGATGCTCCAGCTGTCGCAGCAGGAGGTCGACCGCCTGTGCCCCCTGCTCTCGAGGCTGCTGCCGAATGGTCGTGAGGGCGAACATCTCGGCGTGCTGATGGTCATCGATGCCGACGACGCTCAGTTCGGTCGGCACGGCGATGCCCAGCCGGCGCGCGGCGATGATCGCACCGATCGCCGTCTCATCGCTCACCCCCACCACAGCCGTGGGGCGAGTCCGCCGGTTGCCCAGCAGATCGACCGCACTCTGGTACCCGCTGGGCATGTCGCTCGCCGATGGATTCACACTGATGCGGCCGCTGAGGCCCGCGGCGCGCATCGCCTCGCGATAGCCGTGCAGGCGGCGAGTATCTCCGAACCCGGCATGCGCGTCGTCGGCCGCGCCGATGAACGCGATCGTCGTGTGACCGAGATCGATCAGATGCTCCGTCGCGATGCGAGCGGCGGCGGCGTCATCGATCGACACCGAGCTCGTGCTCGCGTGGTAGGGGCCGACGCTCACGAGCGGGCGCTCGAGCCCGGCCAGACGATCCAGTTCGTGACTGCGCGGCTGGACACCAGCGGCGATGATGCCGTCGAACCGACGGCGGGGAAGTACCACATCGAAGACACGATCTCTGGCGGGGGACCCGTCGGGGACGCAGTACAGCGCGAGGTCGTAGTCGTGTGCGAGCAGCGCATCCTGCACCCCGGTCAGCAGTTCCGAGAAGTACCAGCGACCGATCGTCGGCACGACTGCCCCGATCGTCAGGGTGCGCCCTGTCGCGAGGCTGGTCGCCGAGGAATGAGCGACATACGAGAGCTCGCGCGCGGCCAGCGACACCGATGCCCTGGTCTTGTCCGAGACGTATCCGTGTCCGCTCAACGCGCGACTGGCGGTGGCCTTGGAAACTCCTGCACGCGCCGCGACATCCGCGATCGTGCTCATGCATCCTCCTCGATGGCGGCAGCCATTGGCGCCCGTGCACAGCGTAGTCCGACTCGTGCATGAAAGGAACCGGTTCCAGACCGCAGCCGAGGGAGCGCTCCCATCCGAATGGCCGCCTTACGCGCAAAGGTTGTCAGCTTGTGATGTCCCGCCATTGTGCCGGGCGGACATGGTCGGTAGGTTTGGCCTGGAATCGGTTCCCGATCCGCTCGCTCCCGGGCTGGCGGCACGTATGGGGACGTGAACTCGAAGAGGAGAAGTCACATGGGACTGTCACAGCGTAATCGGCGTCTCGCGCCGCTGGCCCTGATCGGGGTGGCGGGCATCGCGCTTGCAGGGTGCGGGGCTCCTGGCGCGCCGGAAGGCGGCGACGGCGGCGGCGATGGGGGAAGCAGCACGGTCACGATCTACGGCACGATCGTCGACAGTGAGGCGGAGCTGCTGCAGGAGTCGTGGGCCGACTGGGCCGACGAGAACGGCATCGAGATCAAGTACGAGGGCAGTCAGGACTTCGAGACGCAGCTCGGCACCCGCGCACAGGGCGGCAATCCTCCTGACATCGCGATCTTCCCGCAGCCGGGTCTGTTCGCCGACTTCGCGTCGCGAGACTTCCTCAAGCCGGCTCCGGAAGAGGTCGAGAAGAATGCGAACGAGTACTGGACCGAGGACTGGGTCAATTACGGCACCTACGACGGAACGTTCTACGGCGCACCGCTGATGGCGAACGTCAAGGGCTGGATCTGGTATTCGCCGGCGAAGTTCGCCGAGTGGGGAGTCGAGGTTCCCGAGACCCTCGGTGACCTGACCGCCCTGACCGAGACGATCCAGGCCGCGACCGGAACTCCGGCGTGGTGTGCCGGCTTCGAATCAGGAACCGCCACCGGCTGGCCCGGAACGGACTGGATCGAGGACTACGTGCTCCGCCAGGCGGGCCCAGACGTGTATGACCAGTGGGTCACCAACGAGGTCCCCTTCACCGACCCGCAGATCAAGGCCGCGTTCGATTCGGTCGGCGAGATCCTTCTGAACCCGGCGAACGTCAACGCCGGTTTCGGTGACGTCCGCTCGATCAACTCGACCGCGTTCGGCGATGTCGCGCCGAAGGTCGCCGACGGCTCGTGCGCTCTGACGCACCAGGCATCGTTCCTGTCGGGGTTCTTCCCTGAGGGGACGAACATCGCCGAAGACGGCGATGTCTGGGCGTTCATGCTTCCGGGTGAGAGCGCGGATGAGAAGGCCGTGACCGGTGCAGGCGAGATCGTCGGCGCGTTCAGCGACAGCGAGGCCACGCAGAAGGTGCTGGCGTACCTGTCCAGCCCTGAGTGGGCGAACAGCCGCGTGAGCCTCGGCGGTGTCACTTCGGCGAACAACGGACTGGAGCCCGACGCGGCTCAGGATCCGATCCTTCAGGAGACCATCAAGATCCTGCAGGACCCGGACACGACGTTCCGCTTCGACGCCAGTGACCTGATGCCGGGCGCTGTCGGTGCGGGAACGTTCTGGAAGGGCATGGTCGGTTGGGTGAACGGCGATCCGACCGATGCGGTCCTCGAGCAGATCGAGACCGGCTGGCCTGCGGGCTGATCGCCTGACGGCGGGTCGCCCTGGGGGCGACCCGCCGCTCCGGTTCACGCATCGTCGCGCGAACCGACGAAGATCTGCACGCACTTGTGAAGGGGAATCCAGTGACCGCGATCGACTTCTTCGGATGGATCGGCGCGCTGCCGTCGGTCTTGCAGGCGGTGGTCGTCGTCATCGCCTTTGCGGTGGTGGTGGCCGTCATCCTCCTCCTGGTGGATATCGCCCCACGGACCGGACGGATCTACACGTTCATCCGTCTGGCGATGTGTCTGCTGATCCCCCTTGCGGTGATGTGGTTCTTCCGTTCGTACTACTGGGCGATCGGCGTAGCGGTGGTGGTCGGGGCCGTGTTCTTCCTCCTCGATTACCGCTCCAGGGCGGGCAAGGGCTATCTGATCCAACTCGTCGCCTTCCTGGCGCCGGCCTTCCTCCTGCTGCTGGTCGGATTGATCCTCCCGTCGCTGCAGACGTTCGTCTCGTCGTTCATGAACTCGTCAGGAAAGTCCTTCGTCGGCCTGGCCAACTACACCTGGATCTTCGGTCAGCCCGACGGCATCCGCGTCGTGGTCAACACGATCGTGTGGGTGCTGGTCGTTCCGACCGTGTCGACGATCGTGGGTCTCGCCTACGCGGTGTTCATCGACCGGACTCGCGGCGAGAAGGTGTACAAGGTCCTCGTCTTCATGCCCATGGCGATCTCGTTCGTCGGCGCCGGCATCATCTGGCGATTCATGTACGAATACCGGGGTCCGCAGTATGAGCAGATCGGTCTGCTCAATCAGATCCTCGTGTGGTTCGGGGGAGAGCCGCAGCAGTTCCTGCTCAATCCACCGTGGAACACCCTCTTCCTGATCATCGTGCTGATCTGGGTGCAGACCGGATTCGCGATGGTGATCCTGTCGGCATCCATCAAGGGGGTGCCGATGGAACTGCTCGAGGCGGCCGAGCTCGATGGCGCCAACGCCTGGCAGCGATTCAAGTCCGTCACCGTTCCCGCCATCCGGCCGGCGCTCATCGTCGTCCTGACGACGATCTCGATCGCCTCGCTGAAGGTGTTCGACATCGTCCGCACCATGACCGCCGGAAACTACGACACCTCGGTGCTCGCCAACGAGATGTACACGCAGTTCTCCAAGTTCGAGGCGGGACGCAGTGCTGCGCTCGCCGTCATCCTGTTCATCCTCGTGCTGCCGATCGTCATCTACAACGCACGCCAGATCCAGAAGCAGCGGGAGATCCGATGAGCGACACGATGAAGTCCAGCACTGCGACGACTGCGACTCCTACCAGCACCCGGGCGATCACGACGGGCGGCAAGCTCAACGCGTCGGCAGGACGCACCCGCAAGAAGCTCTCGCGGCCGTGGGCATCCGTCGCATCCATCCTCATCGCGTTCCTGTGGACGATCCCGACCCTCGGCCTGTTCATCTCCTCGTTCCGGCCCAGGGACCAGATCCTCACCAGCGGATGGTGGGAGTTCTTCCTCAACCCCCAGGTGACCGGCGAGAACTACGTCGACGTCCTCGCATCCGGAACCACCCAGCTCACGATGATCGAGTCGTTCGTGAACTCCATCGCGATCACGATCCCCGCCACGCTCATCCCGCTGATGATCGCATCCATGGCCGCATACGCGTTCGCGTGGATCGACTTCAAGGGGCGCAACTTCCTCTTCATCTTCATCTTCGCGCTGCAGATCGTGCCCATTCAGATGGCGCTGGTGCCGCTGCTGAGCACGTTCTCCAGGGGGCTGAGCTTCTTCGGCCTGCAGGTGACGCTGCCGCTCGGCGCATCGGGTGGGTACGCACAGGTCTGGTTCGCGCACTCAATGTTCGCTCTGCCGCTGGCGATCTACCTGCTGCACAACTTCATGTCGGAGATCCCCGGCGAGATCGTCGAAGCTGCACGGGTCGATGGGGCATCGCGCGGTCAGATCTTCTTCCGGATCGTTCTGCCGCTGACCATGCCGGCCATCGCATCGGTGGCGATCTTCCAGTTCCTCTGGGTGTGGAATGACCTGCTCGTGGCTCTGGTGTTCGCCGACGGCGGCGCGGCCCCCATCACGAAGCTGCTGGCCGAGATCACCGGCACCCGCGGAAACGACTGGCATCTGCTCACCGCTGGTGCGTTCGTGTCCATCATCGTTCCGTTGATCGTGTTCTTCGCGCTGCAGCGGTACTTCGTCCGAGGACTGCTGGCGGGTTCGACCAAGGGGTAACACAGCTCTCGGAACCGGGCAGTGGCCGTACCCTGGGAGCATGGACTACGCCGAGCACATCGCCGACCTCGTCGGCGACACGCCCCTCGTGAAGCTTCAGCATGTCACCGAGGGTGTGGAGTGCACGGTGCTGGTGAAGCTCGAGTACCTCAACCCCGGCGGCTCGTCGAAGGATCGCATCGCGAAGCGGATCATCGATGCGGCCGAAGCCGCAGGCGAGCTGCGACCGGGTGGCACCATCGTCGAACCCACCAGCGGCAACACCGGCGTCGGACTCGCGCTGGTGGCTCAGCAGCGCGGCTACAGGTGCGTGTTCGTGCTGCCGGACAAGGTCGGCGAGGACAAGATCGATGTGCTGCGCGCATACGGCGCGGAGATCGTGATGACGCCGACGTCCGTGCCGCCGGACAGTCCGGAGTCGTACTACAGCGTCAGCGACCGGCTCGTGCGCGAGATCGACGGGGCGTTCAAGCCGAACCAGTACGAGAACCCGAACGGCCCGCGCAGCCACTACGAGACCACCGGACCCGAGATCTGGCGCGATACGGACGGCCGGGTCACGCACTTCGTCGCCGGTGTCGGAACCGGCGGCACGATCAGCGGCACCGGGCGGTATCTGCGCGAGGTGTCGGAGGACCGGGTGCGCATCATCGGCGTCGACCCCGAAGGCAGTGTGTACTCGGGAGGCACCGGCCGCCCGTACCTCGTTGAAGGTGTGGGGGAGGACATCTGGCCGGGCTCGTACGATCCTGCCGTTCCTCACGAGATCGTGGCCGTCGACGATGCAGAGTCGTTCGCGATGACCCGTAGGCTCGCCCGTGAAGAGGCCATCCTCGTCGGCGGGTCGAGCGGCATGGCCGTCGTCGGCGCTCTGCGTGTGGCCAAAACCCTGCCCGCGGATGCCGTGATGGTGGTGCTTCTACCCGATGGCGGTCGCGGTTACCTGTCGAAGATCTTCAACGACTCCTGGATGCGCTCGTACGGGTTCAGCGAGGTCGAAGAGGGGGAGACGGTCGCCGACGTGCTCGACGCGCGCACCGAGCTCCGGAAGGGGCAGAACGTCGTCCCTGACCTCGTGCACGCGCACCCCAGCGACACGGTGCTCGACGCGATCAGGATGATGACCGAGTTCGACGTCTCACAGCTCGTCGTGCTCAGTGCAGAGCCCCCCGTGATGATGGGCGAGGTCGTCGGCACGGTCGACGAACGCGGGCTGCTGGATCTGCTCTTCCGCGACGAGGCGAAGCCGACGGATGCCATCGGCGCGCATGTCGGCGCACGAATGCCGCTCGTCGGCATCCACGCATCCGTCGACCAGGCACGCACGGCGCTCGCCGACGCCGACGCGCTGCTCGTCACGATCGACGGCAAGCCGCACACCCTGCTCACCCGCCAGGATCTGCTCGCCTATCTCGCGCGCTGAGCGAGACGCCTGGTCACCCTGCGTAACAGGGGCGGATGCTGTGGCGGGCGGACGTAGGCTGAGGGCATGTCCGACCACTCCTTCGCCACCCGTGCCATTCATGCAGGCCAAGCGCCAGACCCGCTGACGGGTGCGATCATCCCGCCGATCTACCAGGCCTCCACGCACGTGCAGGACGGCATCGGCGGCTTCCGCGAGGGATACGAGTACAACAGGGCTGGTAATCCCACCCGCAGCGGGCTGCAGACGCAGCTCGCCGCGCTCGAGGGCGGTGCGAGCGCTCTGTCGTTCGCGTCCGGTCTCGCGGCGGAGGACGCACTGCTGCGCGGCATCCTGAAGCCGGGCGACCACGTGCTGCTCGGCAACGACGTGTACGGCGGCACCTACCGGCTGCTCACCAAGGTGCTCGCACCCTGGGGCATCGAGACCACCACTGTCGAGCTCGGCGACGCCGACGCGATCCGCCAGGCGCTGCGCCCCGAGACCAGGATCGTCTGGCTCGAGACACCCAGCAACCCGCTGTTGAAGATCGTCGACATCGCAGCGACCGCCGAGATCGCGCACGCGGCCGGTGCGATCGTGGTCGTCGACAACACGTTCGCCTCACCGGCGCTGCAGCTTCCGCTCGCGCTCGGTGCCGACCTCGTCGTTCATTCCACGACGAAGTACCTCGGCGGTCACTCCGACGTGCTCGGCGGTGCTGTCGTGTTCGCCGACGATCGCTTCTACGACCAGGTGAAGTTCCAGCAGTTCGCGGTCGGTGCTGTGTCCGCGCCGCTGGACGCCTGGCTCACGACCCGCGGCATCAAGACCCTCGCGGTTCGCGTGCGCCAGCACAGCGAGAACGCGCAGGCGATCGCGGAGTGGGCCGCGGCACGCCCCGAGTTCGAGACGGTGTTCTACCCCGGACTCTCCTCGCATCCCGGTCATGAGATCGCCGCGCGTCAGATGAGCGGCTTCGGCGGGATGCTGTCGCTCGCGCTCGCCGCGGGCCCCGATGCCGCTCGCGCCTTCGCCGAGTCGACCGAGCTCTTCCAGCTCGCGGAGTCGCTGGGCGGCGTCGAATCGCTGATCGGTTATCCGCCGGACATGACGCACGCCTCGGTGCGCGGCACATCCCTCGCCGTGCCGGAGAACGTCGTGCGACTGTCCGTCGGGATCGAAGACGTGGCAGACCTGATCGCCGACCTCGAGCAGGGGCTGGCGCGCATCGACGTCTGAGCGGCTCTGCGGCGCGGAGAGCGACGCGGGTAGCATTGAGGGATCTTGAACGATTCAACGCCGTCTGACGTCCCCACTCCCGATTTCGAACACACAGATCTCGAACGCACAGATCTCGAACGCACGCCGACCGGCAGCATCCGCGCCATCACCGGCACGATCCGCACCAGCACGCCCACCGGTGCGATCCGGGTACTCGGCCCGAACCCGGCGACCGCGCCGATCATGCTGCATCCCGGCGATGCGATCTCGCATCGCCGCCGGGTGCTGTACATCATCCTGCTCGGCGCGCTCACGGCTCTCGGCCCGTTCACGATCGACCTGTATCTGCCCGCGTTCCCGGTGCTGGAGTCCGACTTCCAGACGACCTCGGCCGCGATCCAGCTCACGCTCACCGGCACGATGATCGGCTTCGCGGTCGGTCAGCTCGTCGTCGGTCCGCTCTCGGACAAGGTCGGTCGCCGCATCCCGCTGGTCACGGTCACGGCGCTGCACGTGCTCGCCAGCGTCGCCGCGGCAGTCGCCCCCGATCTGCTGCTCCTCGGTGGCGCACGAGTGGTCATGGGCATCGGCGCGGCGGCCGGAGGCGTGGTCGCGATGGCGGTGGTGCGCGACCTGTTCGGCGGTCGACGACTCGTGGTGATGCTGTCCAGGCTCGCCCTGGTCTCTGGCGTCGCGCCCGTGGCTGCACCGCTGATCGGATCGTGGCTGCTCGGCGTGATGCCGTGGCGCGGCATCTTCATCGTCCTCGCCGCATACGGCGCGGTCATGTTCCTGGCCGCGCTGATCTTCATCCCCGAGACGCTCCCGAAGGAACGACGACACGAACGCGGCAGCACCACGATCTGGCAGCGCTACCGCAGCGTGCTCAGCGACCGGGTGTTCCTCGGCGTGCTGGTGATCGGCGGCATGACCTTCTCGGGGCTGTTCTCGTATCTGTCGGCCTCGCCGTTCCTGTTCCAGGAGACGCACGGCCTGAACGCTCAGGAGTACGGCTGGCTGTTCGCCGTCAACTCGGTCGGCGTCGTGCTCGGCGTACAGGCCGCATCGCGGCTCGCCGCACGATTCGGCCCGCAGTGGGTGCTCGCGTTCTCGACGGCGGTGCTGCTGCTCAGCGGCACCGCGATCATCGTGTGCGACCAGGTCGGCCTCGGCTTCTGGGGCACCGTCATCCCTTTGTTCGTGTTCATGACGGCATGCGGATTCTCATTCCCCTGCGTGCAGGTGCTCGCGCTCGACCGTCACGGCAAGGCGGCTGGAACCGCGGCATCGATCCTCGGCGCGAGCAACAACGGCATCGCCGCGATCATCTCGCCGGTCGTCGGATTCGTCTCGGCAGGCGCCATCACGGCGACAACGATGGCCTCGGTCATGGTCGGCTGCGCCGTGGTCGGCACGCTCGCCCTGTGGCTGATCGTGCGTCCGCGCACGGTCGGAATGCTCGCGCCGTAGCCGCCAGGACTTCGAGTGGGTGAGAATGGGCGGATGACTCGACGACCGGCACTGCTCTGGTGGGGAATCGGTTCTCTGCTTGCCGCGTTGGCGCTCGGCGCGGCCATCACCGCACCGGGCCCTGACGTTCCCTCGACGATCGACAGCGGCTGGAACCAGCTCATGGTCGGCATCCAGAGCCCTGCGATGGTGGGGTTCGGAGAGGTCATGAACGTCGTGGGAGGCGGCTGGGTCGCGACCTATCTGGTTCCGCTCGCGGTCCTGGCAGCGCTCTTTCTCACGCGGCGATGGCGGGCCGCGATCTTCGTGGCGGTGTCGTTGCTGGCCAGCGTCGCGGTGGTGCAACTGCTCAAGCTGCTTTTCGGCCGCTCCAGGCCCGAAGGGATGCTCGTGCTCTCCGATTACGGTTCATTCCCCTCAGGGCATACGGCGAACGCCGCGACGATCGCGGCGATCGCCGTACTGCTGGTTCCGCGCCTGTGGGTGATACTGCTCGGTGTGCTCTGGATCCTCACGATGGCCTTCTCCCGCACGCTGCTGTCAGTGCACTGGCTGACAGACACGATCGGCGGGATGCTGGTCGGTGTCGGCACCGTGCTGATCGTGGGTGCGATCATGCTGGCGTGGGTGCGTCGGCCGCGCATCGCGGCAGACGCGGCACATACGGTGGAGCCATGATGAGGAGCAGTCAGTGACAAGCATCCGTCCGTACCGCACCGAGGATCGCCCGGCGATGTTCGAGATCTGCCTGAAGACCGCGGATGCCGGCGCCGACGCGACCGGGATCTTCAGCGACGACGACCTCTGGGGGCTGCTGTTCGCGGTGCCGTATGTCGAACGGCATCCTGACCTGTGCTGGATCGTCGAGGCCGATGACGGCCGAGCGATCGGCTACATCGTCGCCACGGACGACACCGACGCATTCGAGCGATGGTTCCGCGACGAGTGGTGGCCGCAGTTCGCAGGACGCTTCCCCCGGCCGGTCCATGCGGAGAGTCCTGAGGAGAAGATGATCGAGTACGGGTATCGGCGGGGTCCGGGGCAGAATCCGAACACGGCGCAGTACCCGGCGCATCTGCACATCGATCTGCTGCCGGAGACCCAGGGGCAGGGACTCGGGCGTCGGCTCATCGAGACGCTCTTCGCCGAGCTGCGCCGTCGCGGCGTGAAGGGGCTGCACCTGGGCATGAACCCAGAGAACACGGGTGCGGCCGCTTTCTATGAGCGACTCGGGATGGAGCGGCTGCCGTCGGAAGACGGCGGGCGCAGCTACGGGGAGCGGTTCGCGGTGTGAACGACTGAAGGGCCCCGCTGGCGCGGAGCCCTTCAGTCGTTTGGCGGTGACGGCGGGATTCGAACCCGCGGTTGCTTGCACAACACACGCTTTCCAAGCGTGCTCCTTCGGCCGCTCGGACACGTCACCAGGGAACAACCTGAACAGTCTATCCGATCGCCGAAGCCGCCTGCGCCAGCCGCCCTCGGCGCCATAAGGTGAGGGAGACACCGATGCCGACTCGCACAGGGGGAACGGGTGAACGAGCTTCCGAACCGCCGGCGATGGATGCTGCAGATGCAGCAGCCGCTGCCGCCGGCGACCGTGTTCGATCGGTCGACATTCCTCGTGGGAACGGCGGCAGCGGTCTGGCTCGCGGCGATCATCGCGATCCAGGGCGTGCGCACACCGTGGGCGCTGGTCTGGTTCATCCCGATCTGGGCGATCACCGCGTATCTGGTGCTTCCTCGGCTGCACAGGATGCTCTCCGACCTCTACGTGCCCGACTACTTCTTCGGGCGCACCCGAACGGCCGACGGGCTGCTCGGTGATCCGGTGAACCTCGGAGTGGACGGCTCCGGGGCTCAGCTCGACCACGTCATGACCACGGCCGGATGGCATCGGGCGGATGAGATCACCGCCCTGTCGACGTGGCGGATCATCGTGTCGACCCTCACCCGGCGCAGTTACTCGACCGCGCCGGTGTCACCGCTCATGCTGTTCGGCAGGCGCCACGACGTCGCGTATCAGCAGGAGGTGGAGGGCAATCCGAAGCAGCGTCACCACGTGCGTTTCTGGCACAGCCCGCCCGGGTGGCTGCTGCCCGGCGGTGCCCATGCCGATTGGCTGGGCGCGGCGACCTACGACACCGACGTCGGCCTGTCGCTGTTCACGCTGCAGGTCACGCATCGTATCGACCAGAACACCGATGTGGAACGCGACCATGTGGTCACGACGGCGCAGACCGCGGACAGTGCCGTCCGTGTGCGCCTGCTCCGCGATTTCACCACCGGTTACCACTCGCGCAACGGCGGAGGCGACCGGTTCGTGACCGACGGGAACCTCCCGATCGTCGACGTCTCGCGCACAGTGCCGCCCGAGCCCGTCGCCGTGGTGCAACCCGATCCGAGTACCGCACGTCAGATCGCTCGAGCTCCGCTGCCGGTGATCACCGCAGTGACACTCATCGCGCTCGTCACTGTCATCCAACTGGTCGATGTCGTCACCGACGCGACGTTCTGGCAGCTGCTCGTCGACGCCGAATCAGACGAACGCGTGCTGATCGTCATCGTCGTCGCGCTGTTCGCGTCCTTCATGATCTGGCAGCTCATCATGGCCTGGCTCGTCCTGCGCGGCGGCCGCAGATCGCGCGCGGTGCTGATGGTGCTGATCACACTCCAGATCGTCTTCATGGCCATCGACTACCTGGACGGCAGCGCCGTGCTCGGGCTGGATTGGACACTGCTCACGGCATCCGTTCAGGCCATCACGCTGCTGTGCCTGTCGAGTGAGACCGCAGGGGCATGGGCGCGCAGGCGCCGCAGATCGCGGCCCGCGTAAAATCGCAGGGTGGCCACACCCAAGATCGTCCTCTTCTATGCGTTCGCGCCGCTCGCCGACCCCGAGGCGATCCGCCTGTGGCAGCGCGACCTCGGCGAGGCCCTCGGGCTGCGCGGCCGGCTGATCATCTCGAAGGACGGCGTCAACGGAACCCTCGGCGGTGACCTTCCGGCACTGAAGAAGTGGGTGCGCTCGTTCCGCTCCTACCCGGCGTTCAAGGATGTCGACATCAAATGGAGCGAGGGGACGGGGCTCGATGTTGACGGCCTCAGTGTCGACTTCCCCAAGCTCAGCGTCAAGGTGCGCGACGAGATCGTCTCCTTCGGTGCGCCGGGGGAGCTGCGGGTCGATGAGCACGGAGTCGTCGGTGGCGGCGCACGCCTGAGCCCGGATGCGCTTCACGACCTCGTGCAGGCACGCGACGACGTCGTGTTCTTCGACGGCCGCAACGCGCTCGAGGCCGAGATCGGCCGTTTCCGCGGTGCGATCGTGCCTGACACCGAGACGACCCGCGACTTCGTCGAGCTGCTCGACTCCGGAGCGTACGATGATCTCAAGGGCAAGCCCGTCGTCACCTACTGCACCGGCGGCATCCGATGCGAGGTGCTGTCGAGTCTCATGACGGCGCGCGGATTCGGCGAGGTGTACCAGCTCGAGGGCGGCATCGTCCGCTACGGGGAGCGCTTCGGTGACGACGGCCTGTGGGACGGCTCGCTCTACGTGTTCGACAAGCGAGGATCGGTGGACTTCAGCGACCACACCGCCGTCATCGGCACGTGCGCCGGGTGCGGTGCGCAGACCAAGCGCACCGCGAACTGCCCGGATGCCGCGTGCCGTCGCCAGTTCGTCGTGTGCGAGAGCTGCGACGCGGTGCCGTGCGATGAGCACGCGACCGGCCCCGCCTGATCAGGAGAACACCGGCCGACGCGAGCTGTCGACGGCGAACAGCGAGCGCGGCAATAGCAGTGCAGTGACGCGCACACGCGCGTCGACATGACGGTGCAGATCTGCGCTCACACGGACGAGTGCGGGCGCGAGATCGCCTGCGTCGAGCTTCTCCCTGGCGTAGCTGGCGCGCTCCACAGCATCCACCAGGGTGTGCACAGCCCTGGCGTCGGCGCCGCGGTCGATAAGATCGGCGCCCCGTGCCCTGGGAGAGTCGGCATCCGAGACCGGCAGACCCAGATCGGTCAGGGTGGCACGCAGTTCACGCCACGCGATGACGGCGTCGCCGTCTCGGGCGCGTGAGCGGCGCCACATCCGCACGAACAGACGGATCAGCGCCGGAAGCAGCAGCACCAGCAGTGCACCGCCGATCACGAGCATGACCGGCATGGGATCGAGTCGCTGAAGCGCGTCGCCGCCCGCGGCAGAAGGGTCGTCCGTTTCGTCGTCGAGCTCAGGACCGCTCGTCGGTGTCGTCGAGGGTGCCGCGCTCGGCGCTGGTGTCGCAGGTCCCGTGACCGGGCCGCCCTCCACCGAAGCCGGCTGGAACCCGGTCGGCACGCCGAGCGATGCGGTCGGCTCGAAGGGCACCCAGCCGATGCCCTCGAAACGCACTTCCGGCCAGGCGTGCAACTGATCGCTGCTGACGACGTACACGAACTCGTCGCCGCGCTTCTCGTCGGTCAGACGCCCAGGAAGGTAGCCGACCACGATCCGCACCGGAAGATCGAGAGTCTGCGCCATCAATGCGAACGCGCCGGCGAAGTGGATGCAGTATCCCGAGCGCACATCGAGGAACTCTGCGACCGCGTCCGCACCCGTGCCGTCGAAGCCGCCGTCAACCGGGGCGTCCAGCGAGTAAGAGAACTCCGAGCGGAACCACGCCTGGAGCGCGATCATGCGGTCGTAGTCGGTCTCGGCACCCGCTGTCACCTCGCGGGCGCTCTCGGCGATCACCGACGGAAGGTCTTCCGGGACCTGCGGATCCTCGTTGCCGCGGATGGCGGCGGATGCGCGGATCTGCTCGAGAGTCGGCTGCACAGTGGCGGCCGTCACGGTGTAGTCCTCGCCCGCCGCATTCCGCGTCTCGGAGACCACGGTGCGGTTGCCGGGCATGATCTCCCAGCCGGAGGAGGTGCCGGCGACCTTCGTCGCCGGATACGGCACCGGCAACCAGGAACTCGAGATGCCGACGACGCGGATCGAGGTGCGCCGTTCCGTGGTGGCGACGTCTTCTGCCCACTCCCCGTCTCCGAAGCCGTCGGACAGCGGCTGCGTGTCGTCCTCATCCGCATGCCAGACGCGTCCGTCGAACCCGGACAGGGTGGCGATCCGCAGGTACGGTGCCGTCGCCGCCGTGGTAGCCAACGTGATGACGTCGGTGGGTGCCGGCCGGCGCAGGTCGTCTCCCAGCCGCAGCGACGGATTCAGCGCGACGGCCGTCCCCGTGCCCACCCAGCTCGCAGAGACCGGCAGCACGGGAGCGATGATGAGTGCGCCGGTGATCGCCGCGGCGCCGACGCCGAGAGCGACCCCGACCGATGCTCGCCGCGGCCTCCGGGCGTCGTGACGAGCGCTGTGACGCAGCAGGAAGAGAGTCAGGATCGCGAGCACCACGAACCACGGGACGTTGGCATCGTCGAATGAGATGATCATCGGCGCCACGCCGACCGCGGTGACGAGGACCGCCGCGAGCAGAGTGAGCCGCTGAGCGATCAGGTGGTCGATGATGATCGTGATGACGGCGAACCCCGCGGCGAGCATGGCGCGAATGGCCAGCGTGTCGTTCAGCGGAGCGGTGCCGAACTGCACCTGCTCGAATGCCTGGGCGGCCAGTGGCGGCAGGGACTGCAGGGTCGAACCGGTCGGGATGATGCCGAGCAGGGCTCCCTGCGGGACCAGCATCAAGGTGAGCGCGCACACTGCGACGACCAGCTGTGCGAGCAGGGCCCAGGCATCGCGCGCGCGGCGGCGTGCGCCCACGTTACGCACCAGAGCGCCGGTGGCGGCGATGAGGACGATGACGGTGATGCTCACGAGCGACCACGGGCCCGCCGCGATGACCGACGAGTACGGCCACAGCGCGACGAACCCCGCGCAGGCTGTGAGCAGGGCGATCGCCAGCGTGCGGGTCTGCCGGTAAGCGGCAGCGGCCTCCTCGGCCCACGGTGCGTGAGGCGGCTCAGCGGGCGACATGACCGCCTCCTGTCGCCATGCGGGCCGGGAGCGCGTCTTCCCAGGCGGCCGCGACATCCTCCGTGAGCGGAGCGGACGACCACCCCAGTCGGGCGGCGGCGTCTCCGGCGCCGGGACCGAGGTCGGTTGCGAGGAGGATCGGAGCCGCAGCCCCGCCATGGCGCAGCAGCGCAGCATCCTCTTCGTCGAGGTGCCCCGTGATCAGCACCAGCGGCCCGGGAGGCGTTCCATCGAAGAGCGTGATGATGTCGCGGCCCTCACCCTGCGGCCGCGTGAGCGCCAGCGCCACGAGCAGGCCGTCGCGGTCATCCTCGTGCCCGCGGAGCCTGCCGAGCACGGCGCCCGCCGAGTCGAGCACGTCGACGCTGTACCCCTCCTGCACCAGATGAAGGGCGACGGATGCGCACGCGGAGACGGCGGCCTCGAACGCGGGGTCGGCATGCTCGCGCTGGTTGTCCCAGTGCCTGGCTGTGCGATCGAGGACGACCAGCGCATCAGGACTGGATTCCTCCTCTTCCTGGCGCACCATCAGGTCGCCGCGGTGAGCCGTCGCACGCCAGTGGATGCGGCGCATCGAATCGCCCGAGACATAGCGCCGGGGAGACAGGTTGTCGCTGCCCTGCCCGAGCCTTGTGGATGATGTGTGCGCGGTTCCGCCTGCCGCACCGAAATTCGAGCTGAGCGGAGCCAGTGGCACGACCTCGGGGACCACGGTGACCGTGCGAGTGTCTCCGAACTCCTGCACGCGCTGAGCGAATCCGAACGGGTCGATCGTCTGCAGCGACAGCGGCCCCACGGCCCACACGCCGCGCCGCACGCCCGTGATCGCATAGCGGATGCTGGTGCCGTTGTCGGTGGGGAACTCGCCTGTCGCGTCGCCGGACACCGCGGGGGGCAGCTGGTCACGCCAGATGCCGAGCGGGATGCGCAGGGCGCGCATGTCGAATCGCACGGCCACCTGCGACACCTCGCCTACCGTGAGCAGGTCGGTGGAGATGCGTCTGCTCACCGGACCGGTGCGCCGGGGGACGTGCACGACGAGGACGGCGAAGACGACGAGCAGGAACAGCAGCATCGCGACGTAGAGCAGGATCGGCGCTGCCGTCAGATTGGCCGCGATCACCAACAGCAGACCGGTCAGGAGCGCGGCTGCACCCCTGCCCGTGAGAAAGCGACGTCGAGGCATGGCCGGACTCACGTCAGAATCTGGCGGCCAGCGGAACGCGCACGCGGTCCACGATCTGAGCGAGCGCGGCCTCAACGGGCTGTGCACCCGCACGGTGCACGCCGCGGGCCGGGAGGAGCCGATGGGCGAACACCGGCACGAGCAGCGCGGTGAGATCGTCGGGGATCACGAACTCGCGTCCGTCCAGAGCCGCCCACACCTTGGCCGCGCGAACGAGCTGAAGAGTGGCGCGCGGGCTCGCGCCCAGGTGCAGGCTCGGATCGGTGCGGGTGGCCTGCGAGAGAGCGACGGCGTACTCCTCGACGGCGGGGGAGACATGCACCGCGCGGGCGAAGCCGATCAGTCGCCTGATCGCGCGAGCGTCGGCGACCGGGGTGATCGCGGCGAGCGGATTGACGCTGTCGCGCTGCCGGAGCATGAGGGCCTCTGCCGCGGCATCCGGATAGCCCATCGAGATGCGCATCATGAACCGGTCGCGCTGCGCCTCCGGAAGAGCGTAGGTGCCCTCCATCTCGAGGGGGTTCTGCGTCGCGACGACGAGGAACGGCTCCGGCAGGGGGTGCGTGCGCCCGTCGACGGTGACCTGCCCCTCCTCCATGGCCTCGAGAAGAGCGGACTGGGTCTTGGGGGACGAGCGGTTGATCTCGTCGGCGATCACGATCTGCGCGAACACTGCACCCGGCTTGAACTCGAACTCGCGGTCGACCGGGTTGTACACGGAGACGCCGGTGACATCGCCCGGCAGCAGATCAGGGGTGAACTGGATGCGACGCACCGTGGCGTCGACGCTCGCGGCGATCGCGCGGGCGAGCATCGTCTTGCCGACGCCGGGGACGTCTTCGATGAGCAGGTGGCCCTCGGCCAGCAGGCAGGCCAGCGCACTGCGCACGGCATCCGGCTTCCCGTCGATCACCTCGCCGACGGACGTCAGAATGGCAGAGGTCTGCGTCCGGAACTGCTCGGCCGTGATCTCGGGTCCGGTGTCGTCCATGCGTTCCCTCTCGCCCCAGCGCTTCTGTGCGCGTGAATTGATCGTAACCCGCTGGAGCGGCCTCCGCTCCGGCGGATTTCCTGCCGACACCGGCGTCAGCCCCAGATCCGAGTCCTCGGCGCCGTCGGGTCGAGACGGCTCTGCGCAGTGCGGGCGATTCGGAGGAGCACGGCTCCTTCGAGGCCGTTCAGCTCGCGGAGCGAGCAGCCGCCGACGCATTGCGCCCAGTACTCGCTGAAACTCTCGGCATCCGCTCGACGGCGACCGAGCATGCGCGGCACAGGGAGAAGCGTTCTTCCGGGGGAGAGGCGATCGGCGAGCCACGCCGTCGGCCAGAAGCCGCCGGAAGCGCCGTGGTCGACGCGCAGCAGGAACCGTGGGGTGCGGACCGGGGCGAACAGCTCTTCCAGCGCGTCGGCGATGATTCGTCGGTCAGTCTCACTCCCGCCGATCTCGATGCGTATCCGCTCCGGGCTTGCCGCCTCGATCCGCGCGGTGATCGTGCTCTCGTCGAGCTCCCCGATCCTGCCCGCCGCGCGCAGACCGCGGACGACGGCGATGGCAGCCCCGTGATACACCGCGTCAGGATGCGCGCGGTCGCGCAGCGAGCGGATGAACGCCGGCGCAGAGAGCGATGCGGCGATGAGCAGACCACCGACCAGTGCCACACCGAGACCCGCTGCCGGCTCGATCGAGATGAGACCCCACTCGCTCAGCATCGCGGTGGCCGTGCCGACGCCCAGACCGCCGAGGAGGAGTCGCATAGGTGCGCGGGCCGCGATGGCCGGCGCCGTGCGGAACAACGGCGGTGCGCGTCGGCTGTCGCGCACCGACACCACGTCGCGCTCGCGGGGCACGTATGGATGGCCGATCCGCCAATCGACGTGCGTCTGCGCGCGCGGCGGCAGAGCCGAGATCGTGATCCGATTCAGATCCTCGATGGTGGCCGTCCGGTCCTTGCCGAGCACGCGCTCCAGCGCCTCGGCGGCCTCGGTCGTGAGGGCGTGCTCGAGACCCGCGACGATGCGGGTGGGGTCATCGGCATCCAGCCCCCACAGGTGACTGTGCTTGCGTCGCAGACGGCGAGGCTCCGCCAGATCGTCGAGAACGACGTCTGCGGGGATCAGACAGGCGACCGACCAGTTATGGGCGACCTTCTGCGGCCATGCGGGATCGAGCCTGAGCGTTCGGCCGCGCAGTTGCTGCGTGGCCGCCGACGTCGCGACCGCGGTCAGATCGATGAGGGTGTTCACCGACGGGCAGTCCCAGCCCTCGCCGAGCAGTCCGCGCGTTCCCACCAGCACGCGGACCTCGCCGCGCCGGATCAGTTCGGACACGGCCGCGACGATCCGGCCGCTGCCGACTTTCGGAGCACGAAGGTCGCGGACAGCGCCGACGCCGTCGGAGACCTCGACCTGCGTGCCGAGCAGTTCGGTCAGCGCGGCCGCGATCGTCGATGCGTCACCGTCGCGGACTCGCAGATGCTCCGCCGTGATGAGTACCGGCCGCATCGCGGCTGTCGCCTGGTCGTGCGCGAGCAGGTCGAACACGCGCAGTGCGCCGGCAGCGTCGTCGCCGGCCTGGCCGCGGTGATTCCCGTGGACGACGAAATCCGTGACGACCACAGCCCGGATGCGATCGGCGTCGGCGCCGTCGAGCTCCAGGCGCAGGATGTCGACGGCCGCGTGGTCCTTCGCGGCGGAATACGCGAGCGTCGTCTCGACGGGGTTCCGCCCGCGTCGGATGCCACGATCGGTGAGGTGGTAGCCGAAATCCGCCAACGACCGTCGCACATACTCCCACTGCGCCCCGGCATCCGGGTCCGCCAGCAGGCGGGTGTGCGCGAAACGTGCGAGCACCGAGAGGAGGTCGTCCGTGGTGCATCGGTCGAACAGCGCCGCCGGCAGGGCGATCGCCAAGGGATGCTGCGGGGCGATCTCGCGCAGCACCACGGCGCAGGAGCGGGTGAGGGCGAAGTCTTCGGAGAGTGCTCGGTCGAGCCGGACCAGCGGATCCTCGTCCGTCACGGCATCCCCACCATCGCCGCGAGGCTGCAGCTGTTCTTCCATGAAGGAGAGACCGTCCGGTGTCGACAGCACCTGGAGCATCAGCTCGTGCAACAGTGCCTCGTGGCGGCGGATGAACGTCGCCTCTGCGGGGGTGGGCTCGGTGAACCACACATGATCGCGGTACGGCGCGAGGTGGCCCTCCTTGACGACTGCCGGAGTCGGCACCTCGTAATCGACCGCACCGAGGAGCTGGTCGTAGTTTTCGAACTCCGCCTCGTCATCCGGTGACGGGAGCGTGGCGGTGAGCCCGATCAGCAGCCCGGTGCCGCCGCTCTCGCGGATGCGTCCGGCAAGGTACGCGACCACCAGCGCCCAATGGTCGAGCAGGTGGTGGCATTCGTCCAGCACGATCGTCTGGATGCCGGCATCCACGATCGAATCCATCAGCGCGACGGCGTTCGGATGCAGGACGCTCGCCAGCTCGTCTGGGCGCTGCCGCGCGAATCGGCCGCGCAGACGACGCACCCGACGACGGATGCCGCTGCGGTACGCGGACGTGTTGTCCACTGCCAGCTCTGCGAGCCAGGTGGCCGCGTCCACTTCGCTGCGTCCGGCGGCGACGAGCTCGTCCACCCACTCGGCGCGCGCGAGATCCTCGAACGGGGAGCCGTCGCCGGTGACACTGAGCAGCTGATAGGTGAGCACTGTGAGGTCGGCGAGGCGAGCCGGGTCGTCGGAGACGGCGTCGGGCTGCGGCGCCAGTTCTCGCGCGGCACGCAGCCATTGCCGCCGGATCGTGTTCGTCGGGGTCAGCACGAGTGTGCGATGGCCTTCGCGTGCGGCGAGCAGCAGGCCCAGAAGCGTCTTGCCGGAGCCGGGAGGGGCCACGACGTGCAGGGGCCCGTCTGCCGACGGAGTCAGCCGGGAGAGGACCTCGGCCTGGTATGTGCGCAGCGTCCCCGTGAAGCGCCACGATGCCAAGGGGACGGCGTCTGCGGGCAGATCCATGTGCCCCCAGTCGTTCGAATGCCGTGACTTCGAGCCTATCCGGCGCAGGTTCGTGTCTCTGCTCAACGCCGGGTAGACTGTCCGAGGCTCTCCGCGTGGCAGCATCCAGGCCAATTCCCCCAGGACGGAAACGTAGCAAGGGTAACCGGGCTCTGCTGGGTGCGCGGAGGGTCATTTCTTTTGCCTGGAACTTCTCGCATCAGCCCCCGGCGCACAGCTTCTCCTGCGAGGATCGTGGTGTGAGCATCTCGGCAAGTCCTCCGCGTTCCGCTGCCCTCGCGCGTTTCGCTTCGCCGGTCGTGCTCGTGGCCGTGATGTGGGCGATTCAGATCCTCGACGCGATCCTTCCCGGCTCGTTCACCGGGTTCGGCCTCAGGTCGTGGGATCTCGGCAGTCTGCAGGGTCTCGTGCTGGGGCCGCTGCTGCACGCAGGGTGGGCCCACCTGATAGGCAACACGCTGCCGCTCCTCGTGCTCGGCTGCCTCATCGCGATCGAAGGCGCAGCCCGGTTCTGGATGGTCACCGCCGTCACCGCGCTCGTCGGCGGTGCAGGCACCTGGCTGCTCAACGCGCCGGGAACGCTCACGGTCGGGGCCTCCGTGCTCGTCTTCGGGTATTTCGCGTACATCGTCGTGCGCGTGTTCTCGCCGCGGCCGATCGCACACCGCATCGCGCACGCCCTCATCGCCGTGATCGTGCTCGTGCTGTACGGCGGGTCGATGCTCGCCGGAATCGTCGGCGTCGGGCCAGGCGTCTCGTGGCAGGCGCATCTGTTCGGTGCGATCGGCGGCGGTGCGGCGGCGCTCGCCGGAGCGCGACGTCCGCACGACCAGGGAGAGCGCAGCGCGTGAAGGCGAAAACGCGCCGCACGCCCAGCGGGAAGAAGCGTCGCGCGAAGCCGCGAAAGCGGATCGGACAGCGGGCGAAGAAGCGGACGACGACTCGCCGGTCCGCGGGTGGGAGAAGAGCGGGCGCTGCGCGTCGGTGGTCGCGACGAAGTGTGCGGCCGGTCATCCTCACGCTTGGGGCACTCACGCTCGCGGCCCTGCTCATCGTGCTCGTTCCTATGGCGACCTCGCACGATCCGGTCGCGGTGTGCATGGACGCGCCTGGAGATCTTCCAGACGACGGTGTGGCCGGCTGGCAGGGCGAGCAGCTCGAGAACGCCGCGATCATCGTGCGCACGGCCTCGGAACAGGGCTTCGGCACAGACGGCAAGGTCCTCGGCGTCATGGCGGCCATGGGGGAGAGCAGCCTGCACAACATCGACTACGGCGACTGGGAGACGTCCGGATTCACCAATCCCGACGGCTCGCGCACCAGCAGCATCGGACTGTTCCAGCAGCAGGAGTGGTGGGGGAGCGTCGAGACGAGGATGGACCCGGCGGCATCCGCGGCCCTGTTCTACGGGCGCCTCGCCGGACTCGCAGGGTGGCAGCAGATGGCGCCGTCGCATGCGATCAACCGCGTTCAGATCAACACCGACCCCGACCACTACGCCCGGTTCGAGGATGATGCCACGGCGATCGTCGACGCGCTTTCCGGGCCCTGCCCGGCGTAGGGTGGCAGCGTGGCGCGAAGCATCTACATCACCTCCGCCGAGGGGCACACCGGCAAGTCCACCATCGCGCTGGGTGTGCTCGATGCGCTCATGCGCGTGACGCCCCGCGTGGGTGTGTTCCGCCCGATCGCGCGCTCTTCCGCCGAGGCTGACTACGTCCTCGAGCTGCTGCTCGCGCACGACGGCGTGCACCTCGACTACGAGGCCAGCCTCGGCGTCACCTACGACGATGTGCGCGACGATCCCGACCGCGCACTCGCCACCATCGTCTCGAGATTCAAGGCGGTCGAGGCGCAGTGCGACGCCGTCGTGATCATCGGCAGCGACTACACCGATGTGGCCAGCCCTGCAGAGCTCGGCTACAACGCCCGCATCGCCGCGAACCTCGGCGCTCCGGTGCTGCTCGTGCTCAGCGGCCGCGACCAGCAGGGCGGCGGCGAGCAGCTCGGCACGTCGACCGCGCGCACAGCCGACGCCGTCGGCCAGATCGCCGCCCTCGCGCTCGCCGAGCTGCATGACGAACGGGCAGAGCTGTTCGCCGTGATCGTCAACCGCGCCGACCCCGATGCCCTGCAGCAGAGCGTCGATGCGGTGCGCACCGCGCAGTCGGAGCACACCCCGGTGTGGGCGATCCCGGAGGATCGCACGCTCGTGGCGCCGTCGATCCGCGGCATCCTGGCCGCCGTCGACGGGCGACTCATCAAGGGCGACCCCGATCTGCTCACCCGCGAGGCACTGAGCGTCGTGGTCGCGGGCATGTCGATGGTGAACGTGCTGCCGCGTCTCACGCAGGACGCCGTCGTGGTCATCCCGGCGGATCGCACCGAGGTGCTGCTGGCGACGCTGATGGCTGATGCGGCGGGAACCTTCCCCTCGATCACGGGGATCATCCTGAACGGACCGTTCCCCCTGCCGGAGTCGATCGAGCGGCTGCTCGACGGACTGGCATCCACCGTGCCGATCATCGCGACCGATCACGGCACCTACGACACCGCGGTGCGCGTGATGGGCGCGCGCGGACGGCTGGCCGCCGATTCGCGTCATCGGTACGATCGCGCGCTCGGACTGTTCCAGACCCACGTCGACATCACCGAGCTCGCGACACAGCTCGGGCTCGCGGAATCGCGCGTCGTGACGCCGCTGATGTTCGAGTACGGACTCATCGAACGCGCACGAGCCGATCGCAAGCGCATCGTGCTGCCCGAGGGCGAGGACGACCGCATCCTGCGTGCGGCGTCGAGCCTGATCGCGCGTGACGTCGCCGACCTGACGATCCTCGGCGATGAGAGCGAGATCCGCGCACGGGCCACTGAGCTCGGAATTGACATCTCCGCGGCGCAGATCATCAGTCCGACCGATCCGTCGTACATCGAGCGGTTCGCCGAGGAATACGCGCGTCTGCGGGCGCACAAGGGAGTGACGCTGTCGCAGGCCGCCGACACCGTCACAGACGTGTCGTACTTCGGAACGCTCATGGTGCATCTCGGCCTCGCAGACGGCATGGTCTCGGGTGCGACGCACACCACCGCGCACACGATTCGTCCGTCGTTCGAGATCATCAAGACCCGTCCTGGCGTAGAGGTGGTCTCCAGCGTCTTCCTGATGGCTCTCGCCGACCGCGTGCTCGTCTACGGCGACTGCGCGGTGATCCCCGATCCGACGAGCACTCAACTCGCCGACATCGCGATCTCGTCTGCGCAGACCGCGCGGCAGTTCGGCATCGAGCCGCGCGTCGCCATGCTGTCTTATTCGACCGGGGAGTCGGGAACCGGCGCCGACGTCGAGAAGGTGCGCGAGGCGACAGCACTCGTGCGCGAGCGCGCTCCCGAGCTGCCGGTCGACGGGCCGATCCAGTACGACGCCGCAGCCGATGCCGCTGTCGCCAAGGCGAAGATGCCGGATTCAGCCGTCGCGGGACGTGCGACGGTGTTCGTCTTCCCCGATCTGAACACCGGCAACAACACGTACAAGGCCGTGCAGCGCTCCGCAGGAGCCGTCGCGATCGGCCCCGTGCTGCAGGGGCTGAACAAGCCCATCAACGACCTCTCACGCGGTGCGCTGGTCGACGACATCGTCAACACGGTCGCCATCACCGCGATCCAGGCCCAAAGTGCCACCCCGGGTGCGGAGGCCGCACGGTGAGCGTCGTCCTGATCATCAACAGCGGCTCCTCGTCGCTGAAGTACAGTCTGATCGACATGGACCGCGAGTCGCCGCTCGGCGAGGGCCTCATCGAGCGCATCGGGCAGGACGTCAGCGCGATCTCGCACACCGTCCGTCGCCCAGGCGACGGTGAGGCCGCCCCCACGGTGCTCGACGTCACGAAGAAGAGCGAGCGGACGATCGCCGATCATGACGAGGCGTTCGCCGTCATGCTTGAGCAGTTCGAGAGGCACGGCCCCGCACTGGACGAGCACGCGCCGGTCGCCGTCGGGCATCGCGTCGTGCACGGCGGCGCGCGGTTCTTCTCGCCGACGCTCGTGACGGATGCCGTGGAGCAGTCGATCGGCGAACTCGAGGTGCTCGCGCCACTGCACAACCCGGCCAACCTCGCCGGCATCCGCGCCGCACGCGCGGTGTTCAAGGACGTGCCTCATGTCGCCGTGTTCGACACCGCGTTCCACCAGACGCTGAAACCCTCCGCGTACACCTACGCGATCGATGCGGCGTTCGCCGAGAAGCACCGCATCCGCCGCTACGGGTTCCACGGCACCAGCCACAAGTACGTCAGCGAGCAGGCCGCGGCCTTCCTCGGGCGCGATCTCGCCTCGCTGCGCCAGCTCGTCTTCCACCTGGGCAACGGCGCCTCCGTCACGGCGATCGACGGCGGACGCTCGGTGGAGACCTCGATGGGGTTCACGCCTCTCGAGGGCCTGGTGATGGGCACGCGCTCCGGCGACCTCGACCCCGCCGTCCTGGTGCATATCGCACGCGTGGCCGAGTACTCGATCGACGAGATCGACACGCTGCTCAACACCCGCAGCGGACTGAAGGGACTGGCCGGACACAGCGACATGCGCGACATCCTCGCCGGCGTGGATGCGGGTGCGGAGGCGGCCACCCTGGCCTTCGACGTCTACATCCATCGCCTGCGCGCCTACGCCGGCGCGTACATCGCACAGCTCGGCGGAGTCGATGTCATCTCGTTCACCGCCGGCGTGGGTGAGAACGCGGCCCGGGTGCGAGCCGAGGCGCTCTCGACATTCGGCTTCCTAGGGATCGAGATCGACCAGGCCCGCAACGAGGCGCGCAGCCACAGCATCCGGCGCATCTCGACCGACTCATCGTCGGTCTCGGTGCTCGTGGTGCCGACGGACGAAGAGCTCGAGATCGCACGGCAGACCCTGAGCCAGGTCTGAGTGGCGGAACGCGCCTCAAGGGGTTATGCCCGCGAACCCTGCGCCATTACGCTGGCTGGGTGGCACAGTGAGGTGCCGGTCCCTTCGCGTGAAACTCTGGAGGCCCGCATGCCCGACTCTCTGCCAGACCTCGGCCTCGCCGAAGGCATCCTGTTCGATCTGGACGGTGTGCTGACGCCGACCGCCGAAGTGCACATGCGCGCCTGGCAGGCGGTGTTCGACGAGGTTTTCGCCAACTGGGGGATCGAGCCGGCGTACACCGACGACGACTACTTCGCGTACGTCGACGGCAAGAAGCGCTACGACGGCGTCGCGAGTCTGCTGCGCAGCCGCAACGTCGAGATCGCCTGGGGACAGGTCGACGATCCACCGGACGCTGAGACGATCTGCGGCATCGGCAACCGCAAGAACGCCGCGTTCTCGGCGTCGCTGCGCCGGGAAGGCATCGCCGCCTACCCCGGTTCGCTCGCGTTGATCGAGCAGCTGCGCGATGCCGGCATCCGCCAGGGCGTCGTCTCGAGTTCGAAGAATGCCGAAGAGGTGCTGGCGACCGCCGGAATCCGTGGGTTCTTCACCGTGGTGGTCGACGGAACGGTCGCCGAGCGCGACGGGCTGGCGTCGAAACCTGCCCCCGACATGTTCGTCGCCGGCGCCGCCGCGCTGGGCGTGGATCCCGCGCAGAGCATCGCCGTGGAGGATGCCGTCTCCGGCGCCGCGTCCGCCGCGGCCGCCGGTTTCGCCACCGTCGTCGGAGTCGACCGCGGCGCCGGCCCTGACGCCCTGCGCGCCGCCGGCGCAACATGTATCGTCGATGATCTTGCCCGTCTGCTTCTGAACTCGACTGACAACCCGGAGACCGCATGATCGATCGCGAACGCTTCCCCGTCGAACCCTGGCGTCTCACCGAGACCCGCTATGACGAGGATGGCCTCTCGGAGACCCTGTTCGCCGTCGGAAACGGCTATCTCGGCCTACGCGGCAACCACATCGAGGGTCGCGGCGCACACGAGCACGGCACGTTCCTGAACGGGCTGCACGAGACCTGGCGCATCCGCCACGCCGAGCAGGCGTTCGGCTTCGCCGAGGTCGGCCAGACGATCGTCAACGCTCCAGATGCGAAGATCATGCGCGTGTACGTCGACGACGAGCCGATCTCGTTCGACGAGTCGGAGGTCAGGGACTACTCGCGCTCGCTCGACATGCGCACCGGTGTGCTCGAGCGGAGCTTCGTCTGGGAGACGCCATCGGGCAAGCGCATCCGCATGCGCGACGAGCGACTGGTCAGCTTCGAAGAGCGTCATCTCGCGATCCTGAGCCTCGAGGTCACGGTCGAGAACTCGGATGCGCCGGTCACGATCAGCTGCCAGCTGCTGAACAGGCAGGACGGCGGCAGCGTGTACGGCGGTGCGCCGAGGGCAGCCAAGAAGGCGGGATTCGACCCGCGCAAGACCGAGAAGATCACCGAGCGGGTGCTGCAGCCGGTCGAGTTCTGGCAGGACGGACTGCGATCGGCGCTGTCGTACGAGACGACCGAGTCGGGGATGACCGTGGCGGTCGTCGCCGACCACGTGATCGAGACGGAGAACGACTACAGCGCGCGCCGGCTCGTCGAGCAGGACGTCGCGAAGAACGTCTTCCGGGTGCAGGCGAAGGCCGGAGTGCCGATCCGCATCACCAAACTCGTCAGCTACCACACCTCGCGCGGCGTGCCGGCTCGGGAGCTGGTCGACCGCTGCCGCCGCTCGCTCGACCGTGCGCGCGTCGAGGGCGTCGATGCGCAGTTCCGTCGTCAGAGGGAGTGGCTCGACGCGTTCTGGGAGCGGTCGGATGTCGTGATCGAAGGACATGACGATCTGCAGCAGGCCAGCCGCTGGTGCCTGTTCCAGCTCGCGCAGGCATCGGCGCGTGCAGACGGCTCCGGCGTGCCGGCGAAGGGCCTTTCCGGGTCCGGCTACAGCGGGCACTACTTCTGGGACACCGAGATCTACGTGCTTCCGTTCCTGACGTACACGAGCCCGCAGTGGGCGCGCAACGCCCTGCGTGCGCGGGCGCTCATGCTGCCGGCTGCGCGGCGCAGGGCCGCGCAGCTGAACGAGGCGGGGGCGCTGTTCCCCTGGCGCACGATCAACGGCGAAGAGGCATCTGCGTATTACGCGGCGGGGACGGCGCAGTACCACATCAACGCCGACATCAGCTTCGCGCTCGGCAAGTATGTGCGTGCCACGGGGGATGTGGAGTTCCTCCGCAGGGAGGGCGTCGACATCGCCGTGGAGACGGCGAGGCTCTGGGCGACGCTCGGGTTCTGGCGCGGCACGAACGGCGACGCCACGTTCCACATCCACGGTGTCACCGGCCCTGACGAGTACACGACGGTCGTGAACGACAATCTCTTCACGAACGTCATGGCGCGGTACAACCTGCGCTACGCCGCCCGCGTGGTGCGTGAGATCGCAGCCGCGAATCCGCGAGCGTACGACGCACTCGTGGAGCGCATCGGATTGGATGCCGGTGAGCCGGACGCCTGGGATCGCGCTGCAGAGGCGATGTTCATTCCGTTCAGCGAGAGCCTCGGCATCCATCCGCAGGACGCGATGTTCCTCGAGCGCGAGGTGTGGGATCTCGAGCATACCCCGGACGACCAGCGGCCCCTGCTGCTGCACTACCACCCGCTCGTGATCTACCGATTCCAGGTCCTCAAGCAGGCCGATGTCGTGCTGGCCCTGTTCCTGCAGGGCAACCACTTCACTCCGGAGGAGAAGCTCGCCGACTTCCAGTACTACGATCCGCTGACCACCGGCGATTCGACGCTGTCGGCCGTCGTGCAGTCGATTCTCGCGGCCGAGGTCGGATATCAGGACCTCGCGCGGGAGTACTTCGAGCATTCGCTGTTCGTCGACCTCGGCGATCTGCACCACAACGCATCCGACGGCGTGCATGTGGCGTCGGCCGGCGGCGTGTGGACCGCGCTGGTCTGCGGCTTCGGCGGGATGCGCGATCACGCCGGCGAGCTCAGCTTCGACCCGCGACTGCCTGTCGACTGGCCATCGCTGTCGTATCAGCTGCAATGGCAGGGCACTGCGCTGCACGTGACCGTGACCCGCGATCAGCTTCGTGTGGTCGCGCGATCGGGCGAGCCGGTCACGTTCACGGTGCGCGGCGTCGAGTGCACGGTGAGCACGGACGAGGAGGTCGTCGTGGCGCTCGCCGACCAGGGGCCGGTGCTGTCGGGCCGTCCGACCCTGGGGCAGTTCGAGGACGCGCGTCGTGACGACGGCACGCTGATATCCGCCTCAGTGCCGGTGGTGACGACGACGATCCCGGTGATCAGCGTGATCGAGGACTGAGCCGGAAGTCCGGTGTCTGCGGTACGCCGTAGGCTGGAGCAGTGACCACAGCCCTGTACCGCCGTTACCGGCCCGAGAACTTCGGTGAGATGATCGGGCAGTCGCAGGTGACCGATCCGCTCATGACGGCACTGCGCAGCGACCGCGTCGGTCACGCGTATCTGTTCTCCGGACCCCGCGGGTGCGGAAAGACGACCTCCGCGCGCATCCTCGCCCGCTGCCTGAACTGTGCCGAGGGTCCGACGGACACCCCGTGCGGCACCTGCCCCAGCTGTGTGGAGCTGTCTCGCGCCGGCGGCGGATCGCTCGACGTCGTCGAGATCGACGCGGCCAGCCACAACGGTGTTGACGATGCGCGCGACCTGCGTGAGAGGGCGACGTTCGCTCCCAGCCGCGATCGCTTCAAGATCTTCATCCTCGACGAGGCGCACATGGTCACCCCGCAGGGGTTCAACGCCCTGCTCAAGCTCGTCGAAGAGCCGCCGGCGCACGTCAAGTTCATCTTCGCGACCACCGAGCCCGACAAGGTGCTCGGCACCATCCGCTCCCGCACGCACCACTACCCGTTCCGGCTCGTGCCGCCTGCGGCGATGCTCGAATACGTCGAGAAGCTGTCCGCCGAAGAGGGCGTGAACGTCGACAAGGGCGTGCTGCCGCTGGTCGTGCGCGCCGGTGGCGGCTCTCCTCGAGACACGCTGTCGCTGCTCGACCAGCTCATCGCCGGCTCCGACGGCGACTCGGTCGCGTACGAGCGGGCGGTTTCGCTTCTCGGCTACACCCACGGCGCGCTGCTCGACGAGATCGTCGACGCGCTCGCCGCCGGCGACGCCGCTGCCGCCTTCCCTGCGATCGACCGAGTGGTGCAGACCGGGCAGGACCCGCGGCGCTTCGTCGACGACCTGCTCGAACGGCTGCGCGACCTCATCGTGATCGCCGCGGTCGGCGCAGGAGCGGGCGCGGTGCTGCGCGGCCTCGCTGAAGACGAGCTCGCACGCATGCGCACTCAGGCCACGGCGTTCGGCGCCGCGCGCCTCTCGCGCACGGCGGATGTCGTGAGCGCAGCTCTCGACGACATGACGGGGGCGACCTCACCACGGCTGCACCTGGAACTCATGATCGCGCGAGTTCTGAACGCCGCGGGTGGGAGTGAGGGCTCCGGCTCGCCAGGGCTCGCTCAGCCCGTTCCGTCCGCGGTGCCTGCGCCTGCGACGTCTGCTCCTGCTCCTGCTCCTGCTCCCGCTGCCGCTCCTGCTCCCGCTGCGGCGCCTGCCGAGCCTGTCCCATCCGCCGCCGAGTCGGCCGGGCCCGCCGCATCCGTCCCTGAGCCTGCCGAGCCCGAGCCCGTCCCATCCGTCCCTGAGCCTGCCGAGCCCGCGCCAGCCGCATCCGGCCCGGTCGATTTCGCCCGCATCCGCTCGTCATGGCCGGCGATCCTCAAGCGCCTCGAAGACGTCAGCCGCACAGCGTGGCTGACTGTCACGACCGTGCAGCCGCTCGATTACGTCACCGATTCCGAGGTGCTCACGCTCGGCTTCGCGAGTCCGCAGGACGTCAAGGCGTTCAAGGGCTCCACGCCGGGCCCCGGCCCGTCCGACCACCTGCGCACGGCGATCGAGCAGGAGCTCGGGGTGCGTGTGAAATACCTCCCGAAGCCGCTACCGCCGGTGACGCCCGCCGAATCAGCCGGGCCCGAACGCGAGCGCTCGGCGCCAGCCGCGACGGCCCCCGCCCCTGCGGCTTCGACGCCGGTGACGGAGTGGGCGGTCGCGTCGATCCCGAGCGCAGAACAGCAGCCGGTCGCGACTCAACCTCAGTTCCCCGTCGATGACGAGCCCGCAGACGTCGAGTCCGCGGCATCCGCCCCGCTCCCGCCGCGGGACGGCGAGGTCGACCACGACACGCCGCCCCTGCCCGACGATGCGGATGCGCCCGATGACGCAGACGCTCCCGATGAAGAGCCGCCGTACGAACCACCCGTCCCATCGGCGCAGTTCTCCCCGGCGCAGGCGCAGTCACAGGTGAAGCCACAGGCCGAGCCGTCGGCCCGGGCATCCGTCCCGCAGCCGGGCTCCGCCGCGACACCGCAGCGTTCCACTCCCGTCACCACCGAGCGTGCCGCAGGCGGTGGTGTGCAGCGCTACGGCGAGGCCGTGATCCGCCAGGTGCTCGGCGCGACGTTCGTGCGCGAAGAGCCGTATGAGCCGCCGACGAGGTTCGCCTGATGTACGACGGCATCGTTCAGGAGCTCATCGACGAATTCGGCCGCCTGCCCGGCATCGGCCCGAAGTCGGCGCAGCGCATCACGTTCCATATCCTGCAGACCCCGACGTTCGACGTCGCCCGGCTCGCCGAGCTCCTCACCGACGTGCGAGAGCGCGTGCGGTTCTGCGAGATCTGCGGCAACGTCTCCGAGCAGGATCGCTGCACGATCTGCCGCGATCCGCGCCGCAACCCGGCGCTGATCTGCGTCGTGGAGGACGCCAAGGACGTCTCGGCGATCGAGCGCACCCGCGAGTTCCGCGGGCTCTACCACGTGCTCGGCGGGGCCATCAGCCCGATCGCCGGCGTCGGCCCCGACGATCTGCGCATCACCCAGCTGATGTCGCGTCTCGCCGACGGCACCGTGCAGGAGGTCATCCTCGCGACGAACCCGAACCTCGAGGGCGAGGCGACCGCCAGCTACCTCAGCCGTCTGCTGACCACGATGCAGATCACGGTGTCGCGCCTCGCATCGGGTCTCCCGGTGGGTGGCGACCTCGAATACGCCGACGAGGTCACCCTCGGTCGCGCCTTCGAAGGGCGACGGACGTTGTGAGCGTCCTCGCGGTTGTCGTCATCGCCGCGGCAGCGGCCGGATGAACGCCGACGGGGGCTTCACGCGCAGAGGCTGGATCCTCTTCGCGATCATGGCCTTCGTGTGGGGCATCACCTATCTCTTCATCAAAGAGGCGGTGCAGTCGTTCACCCCGCCGGCCGTCGTGGCCGGTCGCACGCTGCTGGGCGGACTCATCCTGCTGCCCTTCGCGATCCGCAGCGGGGCGCTGAAGGGGGCGTTGCGGCACTGGCCATGGGTGCTCGCATTCGGCCTGGTCGAGATGGCGGGGCCGTTCCTGCTCCTCAGCCACGCCGAGACGCAACTGCCATCGGGCCTCACCGGGCTGCTCGTCGCCACCGTGCCGCTGTTCGCGGTCATCATCGCGCTGCTGCGGGGCGACCGCACCGTCCTCGCTCCCGTGCGCCTGGGCGGACTTCTCCTCGGCTTCATCGGCGTCGGAATCGTCGTGGCGGGCCCCGGTCTCTTCCCGCACGGTCAGGCGAGCGTCTTCGCGATCGGCGAGATCCTGCTGACGGCGCTGCTGTACGCCATCGCACCGTTCATCATCGCCCACAAGCTCTCAGACGTCCCGTCGATCGGCACCATCACGCTCGCACTGTTCGCGATCGGCCTCGGCTACCTGCCCGCCGCACTCCTCACGCAGCATGAGGTGCCGACGATCCGCTCGACCGTGTCGCTCGTGCTGCTCGGCGTCATCTGCACGGCGGTTGCGTTCATCGCCTTCTTCGCGCTCATCCGCGAAGTCGGACCGGTACGAGCGCCCCTGTTCACCTACATCAACCCCGTCGTCGCGATCGTGCTCGGGGCGATCATCCTCTCCGAGCCCGTGACCCCTGGGCTGCTGATCGGCTTCCCCGTGATCCTCGCAGGATGCTGGTTCGCCGCGACCGGCGGGCGCCTCCGCGCCCGCCCTCCGGTCATGCCCGACGGATCGCCGTCCGCAGGCTGAGCAGCAGCAGTACGAGACCGGCGCCGACGAGCATGTGCCCGACGCCTGCGATGCCGGCGATCATCTTCGACGATTCGAGATCCTGCACCTGCAGCATCCCGTGCCAGACCAGCATCGCGGCCGTCAGCGCGACGCCGGCGTTGTAGATCCAGAAGAACCAGCGGAAGAGGCGGCTCGCCGACAGCGTGAACACCTTCTCGAGGGCCAGCACGATCAGCAGCACGATGAGTCCGAGCGTGAGGATATGCGTGTGCGCGAGCCCCAGCTGGCCCATCAGGCCCTCCGGGTAGCCGTTCGCCTTGGTGAACTCGCGGTAGAAGAGCCCTGCGGCGAGGCCGATCACGGTGTAGACGGCGATGGCGCGCAGGAGCAGGAGCTGGGCGGTACGTGAAGCGGTGCGGGTGATGGTGTCGAGAGTCATGTCTTCAGCCTGATCGCCGCGTCCGCGAACGGGATCCATCGAATGATCGATCTTGCCTTCGGGCATGCTGCGCGTGAAAGAGGGAGAATCAGATCATGTCCGAGCCGACCGTTGCAGACCCCGTGAGGGGACGGATGCTGAGGTCCGCGCGCTTCGCGCTGCATCTGATCACCGTGCTGCTGGCCGTCGTGACGGCGTTCCGCGCCGCAGCCGTCGACGTGCCGCTGCTGCCGGCCATGCTGCTGCCGGGAGTCTTCCTGGCCTGGTACGGCGCGGGGGCGGCGTTCGCCCGAGGGCGTTTCGCTCGCTGGTGGCTGATCGGTCTTGGCGTCATCTGGCTCGTCATGCTCGCGGTGTCCGCCGAGTTCGTGTGGTTGTCGTTCCCGCTGCTGCTGCTCGCCGGGCATCTGCTGCGCGCGTGGGCGTCGGTGGCTTTCGCCGTGCCGGTGCTGGCCGCGGCCATCCTCGCACCGATCCTGCACCAGTCGCCGATCTCGTTCGCGCACATCGCCGGCCCGCTGCTCGGCGGAGGGTTCGCTCTCGCGATCTCGCTGGGCTATGACGCCCTGCTGCGCGATGCGGTCGAACGAGACCGCCTCATCGCGTCGCTCGTGCGTGCCCGCGACGAGACGGCGGCCCTCCAGGAAGAGCTCGCGCAGACTCAGCGCGAGGCCGGCGCGACGCACGAGCGCACCCGGCTCGCCCGCGATCTGCACGACACGATCGCTCAGGAGCTCAGCTCGATGGTGATGCTGGCGCGCAGCGCGGATGCCGAGCGGATGCCGCAGATCGAATCCCTCGCTCAGCACTCGCTGACCGACCTGCGCCGCATCGTCGCAGCCCTCGCACCGGCAGAGCTGGAGGGATCGGCGCTCGCGGCGGCGATCGAGCGGATGCTGGAGACGCTGCACTCCGACACCGGCATCGAGGTCTCGCTCGAGGTGGACGCCGCGCTGCCCGCCCTGCCCACACCCGTCGAGGTGGTGTTCCTGCGTGTCGCGCAATCCGCTCTCGCGAACGTGCGGCAGCACTCCGAGGCGCACGCCGTCCGCGTCGGACTGTCGATGGCCGGAGCCTCTGCGCGGCTGACCGTCACGGATGACGGCGTCGGATTCTCGGAGGCCGCCCCAGCGCCCGGCGGATCATCGTACGGCCTCTCCGCGATGCGCTCACGTCTGCGCGAGTTCGCCGGCGAACTCCAGGTGCGCTCCGCTGTCGGGGAGGGGACGATCCTGGTCGCGTCTGTGCCCGTCTCCGCCGTACCGGTCTCCTCCGTCCAGGGGGAGGCACAGGCATGAGCATCCGCGTGCTGCTGATCGATGATCACCCCGTCGTGCGGGCCGGGCTCCGCTCCATCGTCGAGTCGCGCGGATTCACCGTGGTCGGGGAGGCCTCCACCGGAGAGGAGGCACTCACCGTGACGTCCGATCTGCGACCCGATGTCGTGCTGTGCGATCTGCGGCTGGGAGTTGGCATCGACGGTGTCGAGACGACGGCGGCACTGCGGCGGATGCCGGATGCCCCCGCCGTGCTGATCCTCACCACCTTCGACCATGACGCGCAGATCATCCGTGCGCTCGAAGCAGGGGCCGCTGGCTATCTGCTCAAGGATGTCGACAACGACACGATCGCGCGGGCGATCATCGACGCAGCATCCGGTGCCATGGTGCTCACCCCCGGAGGCGACGAACGCCTGATCGCGGCGCTGCGCGCCCCGCGCGTGACGCTCACCGAACGCGAACGCGACGTGCTGATGCAGGTGGACGAGGGAGCTGCGAACAAGGAGATCGCCGCACGGCTGTTCATCTCCGAATCCACGGTCAAGACCCACATCGTGCATCTGCTCGAGAAGCTCGGGGTGGCCAGCCGCACGGCTGCCGCGAGCGAGGCACGCCGGCTCGGCCTGCTCTGACGACAGCCGGAGCGTCACATGCGCTGAGGGGAATACGCGTCGAAAGTACAATGGCCGTGGGCGGATCTGCCCGAGATCCCTGGGAGTGTACGTTGGCCCTCATTGTGCAGAAGTACGGCGGCTCATCCGTCGCCGACGCCGAGAGCATCAAACGCGTCGCCAAGCGCATCGTCGACGCACGGCGCGCGGGCAACGATGTCGTCGTCGCCGTGAGCGCGATGGGAGACACCACCGACGAACTGCTCGAACTCGCAGGTGAAGTCGCCCCGATCCCCGCGCCACGCGAGATGGACATGCTGCTGAGCAGCGGGGAGCGCATCTCGATGGCGCTGCTGGCGATGGCGATCCATTCGATGGGGTTCGACGCCCGATCGTTCACCGGCAGCCAGGCCGGCATGATCACCGATGACCACCACGGCTCGGCGCGCATCGTCGATGTGACGCCGATTCGCCTGCGTGAAGCTCTGGACGAGGGCGCGATCGTCATCGTCGCCGGCTTCCAGGGGTTCAACCGCGACACCCGTGACATCACGACACTCGGACGCGGCGGATCCGACACGACGGCTGTGGCACTCGCCGCGGCTCTCGATGCCGATGTCTGCGAGATCTACAGCGACGTCGACGGCATCTACACGGCCGACCCGCGCGTGATCCCGCGTGCGCAGAAGCTCGATCACGTCTCCAGCGAGGAGATGCTCGAGCTCGCTGCGAACGGCGCGAAGGTGCTCTACATCCGCGCCGTCGAGTTCGCACGCCGTCACGGCGTGCTCATCCACGCACGCTCGACGTTCTCATCGAGTGAAGGCACATACGTTCTGGGCGAGGGCATGAAGAACCCTCGCGAAGCCGAGGGAGAAGTCATGGAAGAGCCGATCGTCGCCGGTGTCGCCACCGAACTGGGGCAGGCCAAGATCACCGTCGTCGGCGTGCCGGACGTCCCTGGGAAAGCGGCCGAGATCTTCAAGATCGTGGCGAAGTCCGGTGCGAACGTCGACATGATCGTGCAGAACGTCTCGGTGGCTGCCACCGGTCGTGCCGACATCTCGTTCACGCTGCCGAAGGGCGACGCCTCCACGGCGCTGAAGGCGCTCGCCGCCGAACAGTCGGACGTCGGCTTCGACAGTCTGATCCACGACGACCAGATCGGCAAGCTCTCCGTCGTCGGTGCGGGCATGCGCGTGCATTCCGGAGTGTCGGCGACGCTGTTCGAGGCGCTGTCGACCGCAGGCATCAACATCGAGATGATCTCGACCTCCGAGATCCGCATCTCGGTGGTGCTGCGCGGCTCGGACCTCGCCGATGCCGCCCGCATCGTGCACACCGCGTACGGTCTCGACGGTCAGGACGACGCCGTCGTCCACGCCGGCACCGGCCGCTGAAACCCGCGATAGACTCGCCCAAACCCCGTAGGAAGAGCCTTTCATGACCCGCATCTCCGACTCAGGACACTCCGTCGCCATCGTCGGCGCCACCGGCCAGGTGGGCACCGTGATGCGCGAGATTCTCGCGGAGCGGTCATTCCCGATTCGCGAACTGCGGCTGTTCTCGTCCGCTCGCTCGGCCGGAAGGACGATCGAGTTCGCCGGCGTGGACGTGGTCGTGGAGGATGTCGAGACGGCGGATGCCGCCAGCATCGAGATCGCGCTGTTCTCCGCAGGCGCGACGGCGAGCCGTGCGTACGCCGAGCGCTTCGCCGCCGCCGGTGCTGTCGTGATCGACAACTCCAGCGCCTGGCGCAATGACCCCGAGGTTCCGCTCGTGGTCAGCGAGGTCAACCCGCACGCGATCGATGAGCGTCCCAAGGGCATCATCGCCAACCCGAACTGCACGACGATGGCAGTGATGCCCGTGCTCAAGCCCCTGGCGATCGAAGCAGGGCTCGAACGGCTCATCGTCAGCACCTACCAGGCGGTTTCCGGATCCGGGCTCGCCGGGGCGCAGGAGCTGCTCGGCCAGGTCGAGGCGGCTGTCGCGCAGGGCGACGTCCTGCAGCTCGTGCACAACGGCTCGGGCATCGATTTCCCCGCACCGGAGAAGTACGTCGCGCCCATCGCGTTCGACGTCATCCCGCTCGCGGGCTCCATCGTCGAAGACGGTTTCAACGAGACCGACGAGGAGAAGAAGCTCCGCAACGAGAGCCGCAAGATCCTCGAGCTTCCCGACCTCCGTGTCGCCGGGACCTGCGTGCGCGTCCCGGTCTTCACCGGCCACTCGCTGTCGATCCACGCGGAGTTCTCGCGTGACATCACGCCGCAGCGCGCGGCCGAGGTGCTCGCCGCGGCTCCCGGTGTCGAGCTCGAAGAGGTCCCGACGCCGTTGAAGGCCGCTGGCAACGACCCGAGCTATGTCGGTCGCATCCGCGCCGACCAGTCCGCGCCCGAGAACAAGGGGCTCGTGCTGTTCATCAGCAACGACAACCTCCGCAAGGGTGCCGCGCTGAACGCCGTGCAGATCGCGGAGCTCGTCGCCGCTCGTCTCACCGTCGCGGCCTGACGCATACCGAGCGGCGGCCGTGGTCCGCGGCATCCGGCGTGCGAACTAGACTGGTCTGGTGACTGAATCCGTCGACGTCGTCCTCATCGGTGGTGGCATCATGAGCGCCACACTGGGCACTCTGCTGCACGAACTCCAGCCCGACTGGAAGATCGTCGCCTTCGAGCGACTGTCTGATGTCGCCCAGGAGAGCTCCAACCCCTGGAACAACGCAGGCACCGGCCATGCCGCGCTCTGCGAGCTGAACTACATGCCGAAGAACGACGGCGGCCCGCTGGATCCGGCCAAGGCCGTCTCGATCAACGAGCAGTTCCAGCAGAGTCGTCAGTTCTGGTCGTCGCTGGTCTCCAAGGGCGTGCTCGACGAGCCCTCGACGTTCATCAACGCCACCCCGCACATGACATTCGTGCGCGGCGAGAAGGATGTCGCGTACCTCAAGGCGCGCTACGAGGTGCTCAAGAAGCAGCCGCTGTTCGAGGGCATCGAGTACAGCGAGGACTCCCGCGTCATCAACCAGTGGGCGCCGCTGCTCATGCAGAAGCGCCGCAAGGGCGAGCCGTTCGCCGCGACCAGGGTGCCGGCCGGCACCGACGTCGACTTCGGCGCTCTGACGCACCAGCTCTTCGATCACCTCGCCGCGAGCGGCGTCGAGCTGCGCACGAACCAGGAGGTGCGAAAGCTCAAGAAGCAGAAGGACGGCAGCTGGCAGGTCTCGTACCGACGCGCTCTGGGACACACCCCGGGGCAGCTGAACGCGAAGTTCGTCTTCGTGGGCGCCGGCGGGTGGGCCTTGAAGATGCTGCAGCGCTCCGGCATCCCTGAGATCAAGGGTTATGGAGTGTTCCCGATTGGCGGTCAGTTCCTCAAGACCACCAACCCCGCCATCGTGTCGCAGCACAAGGCGAAGGTCTACTCCCAGGCATCCGTCGGCGCTCCGCCGATGTCGGTGCCGCACCTGGACACCCGTGTCGTCGACGGCGAAGCGTCGCTGCTGTTCGGCCCGTTCGCCACGTTCAGCCCGAAGTTCCTCAAGAACGGCTCGATGTTCGACATCGTGAGCCAGGTGCGCCCCCACAACCTCTGGCCCATGCTGCGGGTGGCCTTCGCGAACCCCGACCTGATCACGTACCTGGTCGGCGAACTGCTGAAGAACCACCGCAAGAAGGTCGACGGCCTCCGCGTCTTCATGCCCACGGCTGAGGACGAGGACTGGTCGCTCATCGATGCGGGCCAGCGTGCGCAGGTCATGAAGAAGGATGCCGAGAAGGGCGGGGTGCTGCAGTTCGGCACCGAGGTCGTCTCGGCTGCCGACGGTTCGATCGCCGGCCTGCTCGGTGCATCGCCCGGCGCATCGACCGCCGTGCCGATCATGCTCAGCCTGCTGAAGACCTGCTTCCCCGAGCAGTACGCCGGGTGGGAGCCCGCGCTGCGCGAGCTCATCCCGACGTACGGGGAGAAGCTGAACGAGAACGAGGCCGGTGCAGACGAGTCGATGACGGCGACGGCGGCCGCGCTCGGCATCTCGAGGTAGCAGCGCACCGTGGCGAAGCTGTACTTCCGCTACGGGGCGATGAACTCCGGCAAGTCGACGGCGCTGCTGCAGGCCGCGTACAACTATGAGGAGCGCGGCCAGCACGTGCTTCTCGCCAAGCCGGCGATCGACACCAAGGGTGCGAGCCAGGTGGAGAGCCGGCTCGGTATGACCCGCGAGGTCGACTTCCTGATCCCGCCCGACGGTGACGCGCGTGCGCTGTTCCAGCAACAGCGCACGCGAGTGCAGCGACACCACGACGACGAGCTCATCCCGGGGGAGCCCATCGATGTGGCGTGCCTGCTCATCGATGAGGCGCAGTTCCTCACACCCGCGCAGATCGACGATCTGTTCCGGATCGCGGTGGTCGACGGCATCCCGGTGATGGCCTACGGCATCCGCAACGACTTCCTGACCCACGCCTTCCCCGGCTCTGCGCGGCTGCTCGCGATCGCGCACTCCCTGGAGGAGCTCAAGACGATCTGCCGCTGCGGCCGCAAGGCCGTCTTCAACGGTCGTGTGATCAACGGCCGCTTCGTGTTCGACGGCGATCAGGTCGCGATCGACGAGGGTGCGGCCGCCGGAGCGCCGGCGGATGTCGTCACCTACGAGTCGCTGTGCGGCGACTGCTACCTGCAGGAGTCCGGCGGGCGCCTGGGCTGACCCGCACGTATTTGTGTGGTCAGACCACACGATGTACGCTGTGGTCAGACCACAGGAGGCATCGTGACGGATCGTGCTTGGAAGACGGTGCTCGAACGCATCGAGCGCGACCTGCTGGACGGCCACCTCGCCCCCGGCGACCGGCTTGCCTCCGAGCGTGAACTCGCCGCTGATCTCGGAGTCGGTCGCTCGAGCGTCCGCGAGGCGCTGCGCGTGCTCGAGGTCATGGGGCTGATCCGCACGGCGACCGGCTCAGGGCCGCAGGCGGGCGCGATCGTCATCGCCACACCCTCCGGGGGGATGTCCGCGTTGCTGCGCCTTCAGGTGGCCGCACAGGGCTTCGCCCTGGCAGATGTCGTACGCACCCGACTCGTGCTCGAGGATGCTGTCGTTTCCGACCTCGCATCGAGCCCCGCGCGTGACACCGCCGCGGCGCACCAGGTGCTCGACGCGATGGATGCCGCGGGGCTCACCACCGGCGAGTTCCTCGCGCTCGACGCACAGCTGCACCTGGCACTCGCCGAGTCCACTGGCAACACCGTGATCGCCGCGATGATGGCGGGCCTGCGTACGTCCATCGAGTCGTACGTGCTCACCGGCTCCGCATCCATCGACGACTGGGACGCGATGTCGATCCGGTTGCGGCACGAGCACCGCGCACTGATCGCTGCGATCGACGGGGGAGACGCGGATGCCGCGCGGATCCTCGTCCATGACCACATCACCGGCTACTACACCGCGGCCGGTCTCACCGCCGCTCGTCCCGCCCACTGAAAGGAAGAGGCCCATGGTCACCCGCCAGGTACCCAAGCCCTCAGAGCTCCTCGAGCTCATGAAGTTCAAGAAGCCCGAACTCGACGGACGCAAGCGCCGCCTCGACGCGGCCCTCACGATCGACGATCTGCGCACGATCGCGAAGCGCCGCACACCGACAGCAGCGTTCGACTACACCGACGGCGCCGCAGAGGGCGAGCTGTCGCTGACGCGCGCGCGACAGGCGTTCCGCGACGTGGAGTTCCATCCCGGCATCCTGAAGCCCGCCCCTGACGTCGATACGTCGGTCGACATCCTCGGCGGCCCCAGCGCACTTCCCTTCGGCATCGCGCCGACCGGCTTCACCCGCCTCATGCAGACCGAGGGCGAAGAGGCCGGCGCGGGCGCAGCAGCAGCCGCCGGCATCCCGTTCACGCTCTCCACGCTCGGCACCACGTCGATCGAGGGCGTGAAGGCCGCGAACCCGAACGGACGCAACTGGTTCCAGCTGTACGTCATGCGCGACCGCGAGATCTCCTACGAGCTCACCCGTCGTGCCGCTGCCGCAGGCTTCGACACGCTGCAGTTCACCGTCGACACCCCGGTCGCCGGCGCACGTCTGCGCGACAAGCGCAACGGATTCTCGATCCCGCCGCAGCTCACGCTCGGAACGATCATCAACGCGATTCCCCGACCCTGGTGGTGGTGGGACTTCCTGACGACGCCGAAGCTCGAGTTCGCGTCACTCAGCACCACGGGCGGCACGGTCGGCGAACTGCTGGACGCTGCGATGGACCCGACGATCAGCTACGACGACCTTGCGGTGATCCGCGATCTGTGGCCAGGCAAGATCGTCATCAAGGGCGTGCAGAACGTCGAGGACTCAGTGCGGCTCCGCGACGCCGGCGTCGACGGCATCGTGCTGTCGAACCACGGCGGTCGTCAGCTCGATCGTGCACCCATCCCGTTCCATCTGCTGCCGAAGGTGCGTAAGGAGGTCGGTGACGACTTCACCGTCATGGTCGACACCGGCATCATGAACGGGGCCGACATCGTCGCTGCCGTCGCCCTCGGCGCGGACTTCACCCTCATCGGACGCGCGTACCTCTACGGGCTGATGGCCGGTGGCCGACAGGGCGTGGATCGCACGATCACGATTCTGCGCACCGAGATCGAGCGCACGATGCGTCTGCTCGGCGTCGCCTCCCTCGCCGAACTCGAGCCGGGGCATGTGACGCAGCTCACCCGGCTCGTGCCGGTGGGCACCACGGCGACGGCCGTCTCAGCCCGCTGAACGCCGTGCACGCAGGCGGGTGGCCCGCGGAGGAAGGGGCACGAGCATCGAGGTCGTGCGCCGATACTCGGCATACTCCGGATATCGGGATGCCGAGATCGATTCGGTGAAGATCGTCGAGCCGATGAACAGCGCCGTCAGCAGCAGCGGACCGACGATCGTCCAGTTCAGCGCCCCACCGAGGAGGCCGAGACCGGATGTCACCGCCGCTGTCGCCCCGATCGCGTAGAACACCCACCACTGGGCCTGCTCGAAGAAGAAGTTCGGGTGACGGCTGTAGCGGAACAGGCCGGCGGTGAGGAACCCGGATGCCTGACCGGCGCTCTTGCGGCTGTGGAAGTTCCATTGCTGCTGATCGGCGATCGTCTCACCGCTCAGCAGCGCGAGGAACAGCACGGCGAATGCGGCATCCCCTGCGGTGAACGGTGCGAGATGCTGCAGGGCGACGTGCGCGGGCAGCGTGATGAGCACGAGCAGCGTCATCTGGAATCCGATGATGAACAGCAGATTGAAGACCTGGAACTGCCACGGCCGCATTCGACCGCGCAGGATCGCCCACCGGTAGTCCTCGGTGCCCCTGTAACCGCCCTTGCGCGCGAAGTTGAAGGTGAGCCGGGCGCCCCAGGCGGTGACGAGGAGTGCCATGACCACGAGTCGTGTCGGGTCTGCGCCGGAGGCGAGCGCAGCCGCGGCGAAGATCCACACGTAGACGACCGGCACGATTGACCAGGCGCGGTCCACCCAGGAGGTGTCGCGGGTGAAAAGCGACAGCAGCCAGCACGCCGCGCTGGCGCACGCGGCGACGACGATGGTGAGCGTCAGCGGGTCCATGCCGCAATGCTACGACTCGGCCACCCGGCGCGGCTACAGCGTGGGGAGCAGCTCGTCCAACTCGGTCGCGGTGTGCTCCCATCCGGTCACCGCGACGGAGCGGACACCGAGCGCCTTGACCGGAAAGTCGTTGCCGCCCTCGTCGAGGCGGTCGCCGTAGAACAGCATGTCGCTCAGCGGGATGCCGGTGTGCTCGGCGAGGGCCTTCATACCGTGCGCCTTGTCGATTCCGGCGAGGGTGATGTCGATCGACGTCGAACCACCGGAGCGCACCTCGAGTTCAGGCAGTCGCGCGGCGACGGCATCACGCAGCAGCCTGCGCTTGGCTCCGGTCGGATCCCATGCCTGCTTCGCCTCGTGCGGGGCCTTCTGCCCGAGCGCCGAGAACGTGATCTGCGAGCCGCGGTCCTCGAGGATCTCGCCCCAGGGGCTCTGCTCCCAGAGTCCGAGGCGTTCCGCCTCTTCACGAAGCGCCTGCAGTGCAGCGGACTTCTGCTCGTCCGACAGGTCGTGCGCGTACACGGTGTCGAACCCGACCCCGTCATGGCGGAGGTAGCGTGTGCCGCACGTCGGCAGCAGGTGCAGGCGGCCCAGGTCGACGACATCCGCGTCGCCGAGCTGCGAGATCACCTGGGTGCGGAACTGCTGTTCGTTGCCACCGGAGATGATCGCGACGTCGACGCGGCGCAGGAGCGCGAGCAGCTGAGCGGCGATCCTGGGGTCGATGGCGCTCTTGGACGGAGCGAGGGTGTCATCGAGGTCGAATGCGACGAGTCGGGGAGTGGTCATGATGTCTCCAGCGTAGGCGAGCGGGGCGCGGCATTCGTTCCAGCCAGGACGTGAAGAAGGCCGCCCCGGTGGGGCGGCCTTCTTGCAACAGCGGTCGGGGTGACAGGATTTGAACCTGCGGCCTCTTCGTCCCGAACGAAGCGCGCTACCAAGCTGCGCCACACCCCGTTGCAACCGTTTGAGTCTACAGGGAAACGAGCGCTGCGCCGAATCGACGCTCTCTCACGTCAGGTGGGCGTGTCCTGCGCCGTGAGCGTCAGGAGAGTCGCCTCCGGACGGCATGCGAAGCGTACTGGCGCGTAGATCGAGTGTCCGCAGCCGGCACTGACGTTCAGCGGGATGCTGCGCCCGTCGTGCGTCCAGGTGCTGAGGCCCTTGGCCTGCTTCAGCGGGATGTCGCAGTTCGCCACGAGGGTGCCGAATCCGGGCAGGCAGACCTGGCCGCCGTGGGTGTGCCCGCCGAAGATCGCCTGCGCACCGAGGTCGGTGAACGTGTTGAGGACGCGCTGGTACGGCGCATGAGTGACGCCCAGCAGGGGAGTGGCCGCGTCACGAGCACCGAGTGACTCGATGGCCGCTGGCAGGGCATCGAGCTCGTCCCAGTCGCGGTGCGCGTCGTCGACGCCGAACAGGTCGACGTCGGTGCCGGCGACGTTCAGTCGCGTGGCCGCGTTGTTGAGATCGGTCCAGCCGAGCTCGTCGATGAAGTACGCGTCGAGCGCATCCGTATCGAGGTGCTCGGGCTCCTGGTGGCGCTTGGAAGGCCCGGCGAAATACCGCAGCGGATTGCGCGGCGAAGGGCCGTAGACATCGTTCGAGCCGTGCACGAACACTCCGGGGATCCCCGCGAACGCGTCGAAAGAGCGACGGATGCCCTGCAGACCGTCGCGGTGGCCGAGATTGTCGCCCGTGTTGATGACGAGGTCGGGTTCCAGCTCGGCGAGCGACGAGAGCCAGTCCTGCTTTCGGTGCTGCCACGGCGCCATGTGGGCATCGGAGATATGCAGGACCCGGATCGGCGGTGCCCCGGCGGGCAGAGCCCTGGCTGAGGCCTCCCTGAGGGTGAACAGGTAGCGCTCGATGCCGATGCCCCACACCGCGCAGGCGGCGCCGACGGCCCCCACCGCGCCGAGCGCGATGAGGGCCGGGTGGGCGGCGCGCTGGCCCGCTACGAGCACTTGACTGTCACGGCAGTCGACTTCTTCGTCGCGGTTCCCGCTGCCGGCGTGGTGCTGTTGACCGTCTTGTCGTCGTCGTCGCCGGCAGCGCATGACGCATGCGGGGTCACGCTGGTGAACCCGGCGGCCTTCAGAGCTTCGACGGCATCGGCGAGCGGCTTTCCGGAGACGTCGGGCACCGTCGCGCCCTGTCCGTTGCTCGGTGAGATCGTGACCGTCGTGCCGCTGGACACCTGACCCGCCCCAGGATCCTGCGTGGCGACGATGCCCTCGGCAGCATCGCTGTCGACGGGCGCGCCGACGTTCACCGAGAATCCGGCGCCCTCGAGCGTCGAGGTCGCATCCGCCACGCTCTGGCCGACGACGTTCGGCAGATCGACCAGCACCCGGCGGGTGAGGTTGTTGTCCGGCGCGGGGAACTGGTCGCCCCCGCCGAGTACGGCGTTCGCTGCGGCCTGCATGTCGCGGGCGACGTCGTAGCGGATGTTCTGCAGGTAGTTGCCGTTGAACCACTCGTTCCAGATGTTCGCCTGGCCCTCTGTGCGGCCGATGTACACGGCAGATGCTGCCTTGGTGCTCGCCTCGATCATCATCGTCGCGTACGTCTGGTGCGAACCGGTCTTGCCGATCAGGGGGGTTCCGTCCCACGGGTTCGCGCCGGAACCGGTTCCGCCTTGGGCCATGACTCCCTGCAGTGCGTAGGCAGCGGTGGCCGCGACCTCGGGAGTGATCACCTGCGAGCAGGCGGTCTCCGGGACCGGCAACTCCTCGCCCTTCTGGTTGACGACCCGGTCGATCGCCTTCGGGGGGCAGTAGACGCCCTTGTTGGCGACCGTCGCGTACGCGCTGGCCATGTCGAGCGGTGCGATGTATTTGTCCCCGAGGACGTTGTAGGGGTAGTTGAAGTCCGTCGTCTTCACGACTTTCTGCGCGTCGGGGTCCCACGTCGTGACACCCATGCGATCGGCCACGGCGTTGATGTCGCAGATCTCCAGCTTGGATGCCATGGCGAAGTAGCCCGAGTTGAGCGAGTCCTTCGTGAACCGCATGGGTGTGCCGTAATAGCCGGGATTGTTGTTGAAGTTGTTGACCTCACTGGTCTTGAGAGGTTGGGTCTGTCCATCGCACACATTCATCTTCAACGTCTGGTGGCGGCCGTTGATCGACTCGTTGACGGAGTGCCCGGTCTCGAGCCAGTCGATCAGCGTGAACAACTTGTACGTCGATCCGACCGGGAACCCTGCGGATCCGCCGTGGGCGTAGTCCGCGGCGTACACGAGGCTCGAATATGCCTGATCCTCGGTCGGAGTCTCCTGGAAAGTCGTGTTCTGCGTAATCGCGAGGATCCTGCCGGTCGCGGGTTCGATCGTGACACCGGCACCGCCGAAGTACTGGTTGTCGTAATTCGCCGGCACCCGGTCCTTGAGAGCGGCCACAGCAGGGTCCTGAATGCGCAGATCCAGCGAGGTGTAGATCTCCAAGCCGTCGCGCTGAAGTGCCTTCACGCGCTCCTCGGGAGAGTCGCCGAAGGCGGGGTCGCTCAGAACCACAGTCTTCACGTACTGGCAGAAGTAGGCGTTGTTCTGCGCGGCCGCGCAACCCTGCGACGGCGGCTGAAGGGCGGGGACGATGGGAGCCTCAATCGCCTCGGCGTGCTGCGCTTCGGTGATCTTGCCGTCTGCGTACATGCGGTTGATGACGTAGTCGCGGCGAACCTTCGTCAGCGAATAGCCGTCCGCCTCGCTGTTCACAGCGTTGCCGTCGGTATCGGTGGCGGAGCCGCCCGTCTTGTCGATGCGGTATCGGTTCGGATTCTGCACGATGCCGGCGAGTGTCGCGGCCTGCGCGATCGTCAGATTCGATGCGCTGGTGCTGAAGTAGTAATTCGCGGCGGCCTCGATGCCGTACACGGTGCCGCCGAAACTGGCGATGTTCAGGTAGCCGAGCAGGATCTCGTTCTTCGAGTAGTCCTTCTCGATCTGGATCGCGTATCGCATCTCCTGCAGCTTGCGCTCGATGCCGTCGGTGCCCACGGCGTTGGTGGCGTCCAGCCAGCACTGCGCGGTCTTGTCGGCGTAGTTCTCGTCGCCAGGGAGCACCTTCTGCTCGCACTGCTGCACGAGCACGTTCTTCACGTACTGCTGGCTGATCGTGGATGCGCCGCGCGACGACGTGCCGCGCACGTTGTCGATCAGCGCTTTCGCGGTCGCACCGAGGTTCACTCCGCCGTGCTCGTAGTAGCCCTTGTCCTCACTGGAGAGAATGGCGTCGTACATGACGGGGGAGACCTGGTCGAACTCCACCTGCGTGCGGTTCTGGTCGAAGAACGTCGCCATCTGCACCGGCTGGCCGTCGTAGCCGATCGCGTAGAACTTGCTCGGCTCCATCGGCGCGTCCGGCTTCAGGTACGACGGCAGGTTCTCGAACAGATCGAGGGCTTGGGATCCGGCGGCTCCGGCGACGGCGAGCGCGGGCGTGACCGTCGCGGTCACCAGGATCCCGGCGACAGCGCTGAGCCCGATCAGACCGAGAAGGCCGCCGAGCACGCCTTTCGCCGTGCGATTCTTCTGAGGCATACGCTAGATCGTAGGGGAGTTCCCTGAATACCGCCTTTGACGCTCGACGTGTCGACCGTCTCTGACCGCAGGAGTGCCATGAACACGTGGGAGTACCTCACCACCCCGCTGCTGATCCACAACACCGCCGCGATCCTCAACAACTGGGGAAAGCAGGGCTGGGAGCTCGTGCAGGTCGTCCAAGGTCCTGAAGGGGGCCTCGTGGCGTACTTCAAGCGGCCAGTGTCGCAGGACGGATCGAACAGCGCTGGGCTCGCAGCCGCAGAGCAGGCATCGCGCCAGTTCGAGGGCGATGTCCTGAGCGAGCGCAGCGAGTCGAAGGGCGGTGCCGCATGAGCATCGCGGCCCGGCTGAGTGAGCTCGAGATAGAGCTGCCCGACGTCGCCGCCCCCGTCGCGGCCTACGTCCCCGCCGTCGTGCACGCCGGCCTCGTGTACACCTCGGGTCAGCTGCCGTTCGCATCCGGTGCCCTGCCCGCGACCGGAAAGGTCGGCGCAGAGGTGACCGCCGAAGACGCCAAGACCTACGCGCGCACCTGCGCGCTGAACGCTCTCGCCGCCGCGGCCGCCGCCGCAGGCGGACTGGAGAAGATCGGCGGCGTACTGCGCGTCGGCGGCTTCGTGGCATCCGATCCGGCCTTCACCGGCCAGCCCGGCGTCATCAACGGCGCGAGCGACGTGCTCGGCGAGATCTTCGGCGACGCCGGACAGCATGCTCGCGCAGCCGTCGGCGTCGCCGTGCTGCCTCTGGACAGCCCGGTCGAGGTCGAGGTGACCTTCACCCTCGCCTGAGCAACTCGTCTCTACATGAAGAAGGTCCCCGCACCGTGAGTGCGGGGACCTTCTTCATGTCCTGGTTACTTGACCTGTGCCGAGATGATGCTCATGACGGCGGTGTCCGCCAGCGTCGTGGTGTCGCCGACCTCGCGGCCCTCTGCGACATCGCGCAGCAGGCGACGCATGATCTTGCCCGAGCGGGTCTTGGGCAGCTCGCCGACGATGTAGACATCGCGGGGTCGGGCGATCGCGCCGATCTGCTCGCCGACCCACTGGCGTAGCTGCGTCGCAAGTCCCGCCGCATCGTGTGCGGAGAGGTAGCTCTCCTTGATGATGACGAAGGCCACGACGGCCTGTCCGGTGGTCTCATCCGACGCACCGACCACTGCGGCCTCGGCGGTCGCCTCGTGGGCGACCAGCGACGACTCGATCTCGGCCGTGGAGAGGCGGTGGCCGGAGACGTTCATCACGTCATCCACGCGTCCGAGCAGCCACAGGTCGCCATCCTCGTCCAGGCGCGCACCGTCGCCAGCGAAGTAGTACCCCTGCTTCTCGAACTTGTCCCAGTACGTCTCCTTGTAGCGCTCTGGGTCGCCCCAGATGCCGCGCAGCATGCTCGGCCACGGCTCGGTGATCACGAGCAGACCGCCGTTGCCGTTGCCGACCTCTTCTCCGGCTTCATCGACGACGTCGATGGTGATGCCGGGCAGCGGCACCTGCGCGGAGCCCGGCTTCGTCGCCGTGATGCCTGGCAGTGGCGAGACCATGATGGCTCCGGTCTCGGTCTGCCACCAGGTGTCGACGATCGGGGCGTTGCCGCCGCCGATGACCTCGCGGTACCACATCCATGCCTCGGGGTTGATGGGCTCGCCCACCGAGCCGAGCAGCCGGATGGACGACAGATCGAACTTCCGCGGCACGCTGCGGCCGATCTTCATGAACGAGCGGATCGCTGTGGGGGCGGTGTAGAAGATCGTCACGCCGTACTTCTCGATGATCTCCCACCAGCGCCCAGGATGCGGGGCGTCCGGGGTGCCTTCGTAGAGAACCTGAGTCGCGCCGTTCGCGAGCGGCCCGTAGGTGACATAGGTGTGGCCGGTGACCCAGCCGATGTCCGCCGTGCACCAGAACACGTCCGTCTCCGGCTTCAGATCGAAGACGTTCCTGTGCGTGTACGCCGCCTGGGTCAGGTAGCCGCCCGAGGTATGCAGGATGCCCTTCGGCTTTCCGGTCGTCCCCGACGTGTAGAGGATGAACAGCGGATTCTCCGCCGGGAAGGCCCGAGCCTCGTGCTCTGCGGATGCGGCGGGAACCGCGTTGTGCCACCAGTGATCGCGGCCCTCTGTCCAATCGACCTCGTTCTCGCCGCGCTTGACGACGAGCACGTGCTCGACGGTCTGCTGCTCGCCGTCGCCGCGGTCGCTGAGTGCCTGGTCGACGGCGGGCTTGAGCGCAGAGACGCGCCCCTTGCGATAGCCGCCATCGGCGGTGATGACGACCTTCGCGCCGGCGTCATCGATGCGGGAGCGAAGGCTGTCGGCGCTGAAACCGCCGAACACCACCGAGTGGACGGCGCCGAGGCGTGCCACCGCGAGCATCGACGCGACCGCTTCGGGGATCATCGGCAGATAGATGGCGACACGGTCGCCGGCGGTGACCCCGTACCCTTCCAACACATTCGCCACGCGCTTGACCTCTTCGGTCAGCTCGGCATACGTGATGCGTCGTGTGTCGCCAGGTTCGCCCTCCCAGAGGATGGCGACGCGGTCGCCGTTGCCGGCTTCGACGTGCCGATCGAGACAGTTGTAGGCGACGTTGAGCTCGCCGTCGTCGAACCACTTCGCGAACGGGGGAGTGGACCAGTCGAGCACGCGGGTGAAGGGCTTGTGCCAGTGCAGCAGCTCTCTGGACTGCTCGCCCCAGAACGCGTCGCGATCGGCGTGGGCGTGCTGGTACAGCTCGGGCTGGGCGACGGCGGATGCGGCGAACTCCTGCGAAGGCGGGAACCTGCGAGTCTCGTCGAGGAGATGATCGATCTGGCTGCTCATGGCATGCGCTCCTTTGCGGCGGACGAGATCGTGCAGAGCGCACGACCGTGACACGGTGAATCTAGTCTGCGCCTCAATGCGCAAATACTCCCGAAAGTCGGTAGCGCGACGGGTTTTGTGAGGACGGTCGCCTTGCGTACACTCGACGTCAGCCGTGTATTCATTCGGCCATGGCGTGCCCGTCGTCCCCCGGATCCGGCACGCCTCTGGGCGGCATCCCATTCCCCCCGTGAGGTGCCGCCCTCCTCCGCGTCAAGCCGTCTTCTGCGCTGGGCACGCAGTCGTTCTGCACTGTGGCCTGGACGTGCCGGGTTGCGCACAGCCCGTGGGATTCCGGCGCTCACGGGAACGCAGCGGCGCATAGCGTCGGGGCATGCCACAGCCGTTCATCATCCAGCCGCGCCATGCGGTGCCCGCCGACGAGGGCGTCAGCGCGCTCCCCGCCGACGTGGATGCCGCGTTCGGGCCGCTCGCCGAGCACTGCGCAGATCCTCGGGTGACAGACGTGTTCGTCAACGGTGCGGACGGACTCTTCGTCGATCGCGGCGACGGTGCGGAGCGAGTGGCGGGATGGGCCGCATCGGAGCGGGAGGTGCGCGACCTCGCCGTCGCGCTGATCGGAGCAGGCGGACGCCATCTCGACGATCAGTCGCCGTGCGTGGATGTGCGGCTCGCGTCCGGCATCCGAGTGCATGCGGTGCTCGCGCCGGTGTCGACGTCGGGCACCGCTGTGTCGGTGCGCATTCCGCGCGTGCGCGCAGTCGATCTCGATGCTCTGGCGGCGCTCGGGGCATTCGACGCATCGCAGCAGGCGTGGCTGGAGCACTTGGTCGCTGACCGCGCGAACATCCTCATCACCGGTGGCACCGGCACAGGAAAGACGACACTGCTCACCGCGCTGCTGCACAGCGTTCCAGCATCCGAGCGCATCGTCACGATCGAAGACGTCGCGGAACTGCGGCCGGCGCATCCGCACCATGTCGCTCTTGAAGCCAGGCAGGCGAATCTCGAGGGGGCCGGCTCCATCACGCTCGCCCGGCTCGTCCGCGAGTCGCTGCGCATGCGTCCGGACCGGCTCGTCGTCGGTGAATGCCGCGGCGAGGAGGTGCGCGAACTGCTCTCCGCACTGAACACGGGCCACGACGGCGGTGCGGGCACTCTGCACGCCAGCGGGCTCGTCGACGTACCGGCGCGGTTGGAGGCGCTGGGAGCGCTGGCCGGAATGGACGCAACGGCACTGGCGCGGCAGGCCGTCAGCGCTTTCACCATCGTGGTTCATCTGGCGCGCGGCAGTGACGGCGTACGGCGTATCGCCAAGGTGGGACGATTTCTGCTGCGTGCCGATCGACTCGACATCGAGGAGGTACGGCCATGGTGAGTCTCGTTTCGATGCCGGGCCTGCGGCCGGCGACGGCAGCGGATGCCGGTGCAGAGGAGGCCGCGGTCTCGGTGCGCACACTCGCCGTGCTGCTGCAGGCGGGCGCCGTTCCCCTCAATGCCTGGCGTCATCTCGCCGATTCGGGCGACGTGCATGCGGAGAGCGTGGTCGCGCGCTGCGATGAGGGTGCCGGCCTCGTCGACGCGATCGAGGCCGAGGGCGGGGCGTGGGCGGATGTCGCGGCCGCGTGGGATGTCGCGACGACCGTGGGGGCTCCGCTCGCGGAAGTGCTGAGGTCGCTCGCGGAGACGATGCGCGATGCGGCTGCCGCAGCCGACGACGTGCGCATCGCGCTCGCAGAGCCGGCCGGTACCGCACGGCTGCTGCTCTGGATGCCGCTCGCGGGGCTTTTGCTCGGATTCGCGCTCGGCTTCGACACGGTGAGTGTGCTCTTCAGCAATCCCCTCGGCACTGCCTGCCTGATCGTCGGCCTGCTTCTCGTGCTCGGCGCCCGCCTGTGGACTCGTCGACTGCTCCGGCGGGCGCAGCCGGATCCGGGAACCCCAGGGATGCATGCCGAACTCATGTCCGTGGCCCTGTCGGGTGGCGCATCCATCGAGCGCTCGTTGCGCCTCGTCGACGACAGTCCGGCGCGCGATCGCATCAGCGGCACACATACCAGGGGCGTACTCGAGCTGTCGCGCGCGGCCGGCGTACCCGCGGGCGAGCTGCTGCGCGCCGCCGCCGCGCAGGAGCGTCATGATGCACGCATCCGCGGACGGCTGCGTGCATCCAAGCTCTCCTCGCAGCTGATCATCCCGCTCGGCGTCTGCACGCTCCCCGCCTTCCTGCTGCTCGGCGTCGCGCCGCTCATGCTCTCCGTCATGTCATCAACCCCGTTGCCGATCTGACGGCAGCACAACAGAAAGAAGGAAACACGATGCACACCATCCCCACCCTCACCAGACGCCGCGCTGCGTCGCTCTTCACCGATGAATCCGGTGCCGCCACCGCTGAGTACGCCATCACGACGATGGCGGCCGTCGCGTTCGCGGGGTTACTAGTGGTCATCATGCGATCGGACGAGGTGCGCGGCATTCTGACGGATCTCGTGCGCCGTGCGCTCACGGTCTCGTAGACGATGAGGATGCGGCGGACGAACAATGAGATGACAAGGAGGCGCGACTTCGAACGCGGATCGGTCGCCGCCGAGCTGGCGATCGCCCTCCCCGCAGTGGTGCTCGCACTGCTGCTGGGCGTCGGCGCGCTCGGCGCCGCCGCACGACAGGTGTCGCTGCAGGATGCCGTGGCAGACGCCGCACGTCTGCTGGGGCGGGGCGAAAGCGCTGCGATCGCTCATGCGGCGGTGACGGCTTCCGTCAGCGATGCGAACGTGTCGAGCGAGCTCCGCGGCGACCTCAGCTGTGTCAGCGCCAGGGTCGATGCGGTGATCGGACGCATCATCCACATCCCGCTGACCGCCTCGAGCTGTGCGCTCAGCGGAGGACTCTGATGGCCGGCAGTGCGCTCGCCGCCGGTGTGCTGGCGGTCGCGGCATCCCTGTCACTGGGACTCGCCGCCGTCGGAGGTGCGGCCGTCACCGCCCAGCGCGCCGCCGGCGCAGCGGACGCTGCCGCGCTCGCGGCCGCCGATGCGTCCTCCGGTGCGATCGTCACCGGAGAAGAGCCCTGTGCACTCGCCGTGAGGGTGGCAGCGGCATCCGGAGCGACGCTCACATCGTGCACGCTGGCCGGACCGGTGGCGACCGTGCAGGTCGAGGCGGCGTACGCTGGTCTTGCTGCCGTCTCCCGAGCCCGTGCCGGGCCACCCGAGGGATTCTGACGGCTCCACCCACGGCTCCGCTGTGAATGCACCACGTCAGTGGTGTGTATGGTGTGCTTCGAAGAAAGGACGCACCCTTGGCTGAAGGCAAGAAGCTCGTCATCGTCGAGTCTCCGACGAAGATGAGGTCGATTCAGGGGTACCTCGGTGATGACTACGAGGTGCTCAGCTCCGTCGGCCACATTCGCGACCTCGCTGATAAGAAGGACATCCCCGCCGCCGACAAGGCCGCATACGGGAAGTACTCGATCGACATCGACAACGGGTTCGACCCGTACTACGTCGTCTCGGATCGCAAGACGAAGACCGTCGCCGAACTCAAGCGTGCGCTGAAGAATGCCGGCGAGCTCCTGCTCGCCACTGATGAGGACCGCGAAGGCGAGGCGATCGCCTGGCACCTGCTCGAGACGCTGAAGCCGAAGGTGCCCGTCAAGCGCATGGTGTTCCACGAGATCACCAAGGACGCGATCCAGGCGGCCATCGGCAACACCCGCGAGCTCGACCTCGCACTCGTCGACGCCCAGGAGACCCGTCGCATCCTCGACCGTCTCTACGGCTGGGATGTCTCCCCGGTGCTGTGGTACAAGGTCAAGACCGGTCTCTCCGCCGGACGCGTGCAGTCCGCCGCCACTCGCATGATCGTCGAGCGTGAGCGCGAGCGCATGGCGTTCGTCTCCGCCGACTACTGGGATGTCGAAGCATCCGCCTCCGCCACCGGCACGGCCTTCAAGGTGCGACTCGTCCGTGTCGACGGGGGTCAGCTCGCCAGGGGCACCGACTTCGATGACAACGGAAAGCTCAAGAAGGCCGTCGTCGTCCTCGACGAGAAGCGGGCGCTGACTCTCGCGCACGCCGTCGACGCCACGGGTGCCGGCACCGTCACCAAGGTCGAGGCGAAGCCCGGCACGCGCAGCCCGTACGCCCCGTTCACCACCTCCACGCTGCAACAGGAGGCAGGACGCAAGCTCTCGATGAGCGCGAAGCAGGCGATGAGCGTCGCCCAGCGCCTGTATGAGAAGGGCTTCATCACCTATATGCGCACCGACTCCGTCGCGCTGAGCACCCAGGCGGTGCAGGCGGCACGGAGCCAGGCGGTCGCGCTCTACGGCGACAAGGCAGTGCCGCTCAAGCCCCGCGTGTACAAGTCCAAGAGCAGGAACGCGCAGGAGGCGCACGAGGCGATCCGCCCATCGGGGGAGAACTTCCGCAAGCCGTCCTCGGTATCCGGCGAGCTCGACCGCGAAGAGCTGCGACTGTACGACCTCATCTGGAAGCGCACGGTCGCCAGCCAGATGGCCGACGCCAAGTACGAGACCACCACGGTCACGCTGTCGGTCGATGCCGCCGGCGAGGTCGCCGAGTTCACGGCGTCCGGAACCGTCTACACGTTCAAGGGCTTCCTCGAAGCCTATGAAGAGGGCCGGGACGAGAAGCGCGGCGACGCCGACGCCGACTCGAACCAGTCGCTGCCCGCGGTCGCCGTCGGCGACGAGCTCGGGATGTCGGATGCTGAGGCCAAGGGCCACAAGACCACTCCGAAGCCGCGCTTCACCGAGGCCTCGCTGGTCAAGGCGCTCGAAGAGCACGGCATCGGCCGCCCCTCGACGTTCGCCAGCATCATCGGCACAGTGATCGATCGCGGCTACGCGACCAAGCGCGGACAGGCGCTCGTACCGACCTGGATGGCGTTCAGCGTCATACGTCTGCTCGAGGAGCACTTCGCAGACCTGATCGACTACGACTTCACCGCCGCCCTCGAAGACGACCTCGACGCGATCGCGCGCGGTGAGCAGAAGCGCGTCGAATGGCTCAAGTCGTTCTACTTCGGCACCGAGGCGCAGGTGGGTCTGCGTCAGGTCGTCGACAACCTCGGCGAGATCGACGCGCGTGCGCTCAACTCCACGCCCATCACCGACACCGCGACACTGCGCTTCGGCAAGTACGGCCCCTACCTCGAGGTCATCGATCCGACGAAGCCCGAGGAGCGCGGACGCATCGTCAACGTTCCCGAGGAACTCGCACCCGATGAGCTGACAGCGGCGAAGGCGCAGGAGCTCATCGACGCACCTGTCGCGGGTGACCGTGTTCTCGGCGAGAACCCCGAGAATGGTCGGCTCATCGTCGTGAAGGACGGCCGCTACGGTCCCTACGTGCAGGAGAACCTGCCGGAGGAGGACGTCGCGGTCGATGAGGCGACAGGGGAGGTCGTCGACAAGCCCAAGAAGAAGACGGCCAAGAAGGATGCGCCCAAGCCGCGCACGGCCTCGCTCTTCCGCTCGATGTCCGTGGAGGACATCGACCTCGACACCGCACTGACTCTGCTGAGCCTGCCGCGCGTCGTGGGCGCCGACCCGGAGTCCGGTGACGAGATCACCGCACAGAACGGCCGCTACGGGCCGTACTTGAAGAAGGGCGCCGACTCGCGCTCGCTCGAGAGCGAGCAGCAGATCTTCGATGTGACCCTCGACCAGGCCCTTGCCGTCTACGCGCAGCCGAAATACGGTGCAGGCTCCCGCCGTGCCTCCAGCGCGCTCGCCGAGTTCGAGGCCGATCCCGTCAGCGGCAAGCCGATCCGCATCCGCGACGGACGCTTCGGCGCCTACGTCACCGACGGCGAGACGAACGTCACGATCCCGCGCGGTCAGAAGCCCGAGGACATCACGTTCGAGATCGCCACGCAGATGCTCGCGGACAAGCGCGCCAAGGGTCCGGCTCCGAAGCGGGGCGCCGCGAAGAAGGCACCTGCGAAGAAGGCCCCCGCGAAGAAGGCTCCGGCGAAGAAATCGCCTGCCAAGAAGGCGCCCGCGAAGAAGCCCGCGGCGAAGACCGACGAGGAGAAGGCCGCCGCACGTTCGGCTGCGGCGAAGAAGGCCGCGGCCACGCGTGCCGCGAACGCGGCGAAGAAGTAGGCGCCGGTGAGTGCACGCTCAGGAGTGTGGATCACTCTCGAGGGGGGCGACGGCTCCGGCAAGACCACCCAGGCCGAGATGCTCGAGAAGTGGCTGACGGATGCCGGGCACACCGTGCTGCGCACGCGAGAGCCGGGCGGCAGCGAGGTCGGTCAGCTGATCCGCGACATCGTGCTGCATCACCGCGGCGACATCGCACCGCGCGCCGAGGCGCTGCTTTATGCGGCGGACCGCGCGCACCACGTGGCGACGGTCGTGCGACCGGCGCTCGAGCGGGGCGAGATCGTGCTGCAGGACCGCTATCTCGACTCCTCCGTCGCCTACCAGGGCGCCGGACGCGTGCTCGATGCCACCGAGGTGCGAGAACTGTCGTTGTGGGCTACCGAGGGTGCGCTGCCCGATCTGACGCTGCTGCTCGATCTCGATCCTGCGACGGCCAGAACACGTCTCGATTCAGCGGACAAGCCGTTCGACCGGCTGGAATCCGAGAAGGCCGAGTTCCACACCCGAGTGCGCGAATCATTCCTCGCGCTCGCCGCCGCTGAGCCCGTGCGTTTCCTGGTGCTGGATGCCGCGGCATCCGCCGAGGAGATCGCCGAAGCCATCCGCCTCCGCGTCGCGCGGCTCGTCTGATCGACGTCGGCGCTGCAGGTTACGCTGAATCCATGTCGTCACCCACCCTCGCCCCGTTCCCGTGGACGGACGTCTGGGGGCAGGACGACGCGGTCGAGGCGCTGCGCACCGCGGCATCCGATCCTTCCGCGCTCTCGCACGCCTGGCTGATCACCGGCCCTCCAGGATCCGGGCGATCCACCCTCGCCTACGCGTTCGCTGCAGCGCTCGTCGCGGACAGCCCCGACGATGAGCACGCGATGCGGCAGGTGTTCGCCGGCACGCATCCTGATGTCACGGCGCTGCGCACCGACAAGGTCATCATCACGATCAAAGAGGCCAGGGCGCTGGTCGAGAGATCGTATTTCGCACCGTCGGCCGGTCGCTATCGGGTCATCGTCGTGGAAGACGCCGACCGCATGGTCGAGCGCACCTCGAATGTGCTGCTGAAGGCTCTCGAGGAACCACCGGAGAACACGGTCTGGATCCTCTGCGCACCGAGCGAGGCCGATCTGCTGCCCACTATCCGCTCCCGCGTTCGCCCCCTGCGGCTGCGCGAACCCGATGTCGACGACGTCACACGGCTGATCGTGCAGCGCACCGGCGCCGATGAGGTCACGGCAGAGCAGGCCGCTCGCCACTCCCAGCGCCACATCGGCATGGCGCAGCGCCTGGCGACCGACGACGCGGCACGGCACAGGCGCGACACGACGCTGCGCTCCGTGCTCGGTGTCCGTGGAGTCGGCAGTGCGGTCGAGGTGGCAGGGCACATCATCCAGGCGGCGACCGATGACGCCAAGGCGCTGACCGCCGAGCGCGACGCCGCGGAACGCGCGAGTCTGCTGCGCACGGTCGGCATCGCCGAGGGGCAGGCGGTGCCGCCTGCGCTGCGCTCACAGATATCCGCGCTGGAGGACGACCAGAAGAAGCGCGCGACCCGCAGCCTGCGCGACGGCATCGATCGAGTGCTCACCGACCTGCAGTCGATGTTCCGCGACGTCGTGATGCTGCAGTACGGCCGGGGCGAAGACCTCATCAACCGGGAATTGCGTGACGATCTGAGCGCGATGGCTCACGCGTGGTCGGTGACACGTACGCTGGTTGTTCTTGACCATCTTGCCGAGACCCGGGAATCGCTGGAGCGCAATGTCGCCCCGACGCTCGCCCTGGAGAGTTTGCTCGTGACTGTCGCGAGCGGGAGGAAACCGTGACCACTCGACAGACTTCTCGCGTGCGACGCATCGTCGCAATCACCGCGGGTCTCGCCGCAGCATCCATGATGCTGAGCGGATGCCTGTACTCGCTCATCCCTGAAGGCGCAGAGCCGAGGCCGTCCACGACGAACGAGCCCGACACCGAGGGCGTCGCGGCCGAACTGCTGCCGTTCTACGAGCAGACGCTGGAATGGACCGAGTGCGACGGCGGAGCGGCGGCAGGATTCGACTGCGCATACGTCACGGCGCCGCTGGACTGGGAGAACCCCTCGGACGGCGCCACGATGGAGCTGTCGATCGTGCGCCACCAGGCCACTGGCACGCCGATGGGATCGCTGCTCACGAACCCCGGCGGTCCAGGCGGCAGCGGCCGCGGCTTCATCCTCGACAGCCTCGACTACGCCGTCGGCGCCGACCTGATCGAGAACTACGACGTGATCGGCTTCGACCCGCGCGGCGTCGGCGACTCCAGCGCCGTGAGCTGCTTCGATGCCGCGAACATGGACAAGTACCTCTACGACATCCCCACCGCCGCGCGCGGCACCGATGCATGGGAGGCCGAACTCACCAAGGCCGACCAGGCGTTCGCGGATGCGTGCGAGGCGAACAGCAACGGCATCCTGCCGTACATCACGACCGTGAACTCGGCCCGCGACATGGACCTGATCCGCGCCGTGCTCGGCGACAAGCAGCTGAACTACCTCGGCTACTCCTACGGCACATTCCTCGGCGCGACATACGCCGAGCTGTATCCGGAGAAGGCCGGCCGGCTCGTGCTCGACGGTGCGATCGACCCCGCCGTTCCCGGACTCGAGGTCGGCGCGACCCAGGCCATCGGGTTCGAGGCGGCGCTGCGCGCCTACATGCAGGACTGCCTCGACTCCGGGTCATGCCCGTTCAACGGCACGGTGGATGAGGCCATGGCAGACCTCGGAGCGCTGCTCGCGAGCGTCGACCGCACACCGTTGAAGAACGACGACGGGCGCATGCTCGGCGCCGACTCGCTGATGACCGCCATCATCGCCGCGCTCTACTCCGCGGACAGCTGGGACTTCCTCACCCAGGCGCTCGACGAAACGCTGCAGGGCGATCCGTACAGCGCGTTCTACCTCGCCGACTTCTACAACGAACGTGAAGACGGCGTCTACCTCTCCAACTCCAGCGAGGCTTTCACGGCGTACAACTGCATGGACTACCCGGTCGAGGACGATCAGGCCGCCGAGGACGCCACGATGGCGAAGATCGAAGCTGCTGCGCCGACGATCGCGCCGTACTGGAGCGGTCCCGACACGTGCGCGGTGTGGCCGTATCCGCCCACCGGCACGCGCGGTGCGATCCATGCCGAAGGCGCGGGTCCCATCCTCGTGGTCGGCACGACGAACGATCCGGCGACGCCGTACGAGTGGTCGGTGTCGCTCGCCGAGCAGCTCGAAGAGGGCGTGCTGATCACCCGCGTCGGCGAGGGGCACACCGGGTACAACAAGGGCAACACCTGCGTGGACGAGGCGGTCGAGGCGTACTTCCTCGATGACGCCGTGCCGGAGGCCGACCTCGAATGCAGCTGATCTGACCGCGCCAAGGCGTCGGTTCGCGATGGTGGCTTCGACAGGGTAATATCGTTGATCGTGCCGCTCTTGCAGCGCACGCCGCCTTAGCTCAGTCGGCAGAGCATTTCACTCGTAATGAAAAGGTCGTCAGTTCGATTCTGACAGGCGGCTCCACAAGCCCCGTGATGTGAACGACATCACGGGGCTTCGCCGTTCGGCCGAGGCATCGGCGTACCCTCGAATCATGACGAAGGCGCTTCTCATCATCGACGTGCAGAACGATTTCACCGAGGGCGGTGCGCTCGCGATCGCGGGTGGCGATGCCGTGGCAGCCGGAGTGTCCGCATTCCTCGCAGCTCGCGCCGGTGACTACGACGTGGTCGCCGCATCGCGCGACTGGCACGATGCGGACAGCGACAACGGCGGACATTTCGCGGATGACCCTGATTTCCTCGACACCTGGCCCGAGCACTGCGTCGCCGGAACGCCCGGTGCGGAGTACGACGAGCTCTTCACTGCGGATGCCGTGACGCACCACGTGCACAAGGGGCAGGGCAAGCCCGCCTACTCGATGTTCGAAGGTGTCACGCAGGATGGCACCACGATCGCCGAGGTGCTGAGTGCGCGAGGCGTGCTCACGGCAGACGTCGTGGGACTGGCGACGGACCACTGCGTGCGCGCGTCCGTTCTCGACGCGACCGCGCACGGGATCCACATCCGCGTGCTGACCGATCTCGTCGCGGGCGTCGGCGCAGAATCCAGCGAGACGGCACTCGCCGAGATGGCGCATGCGGGGGCCGAGCTGATCGAGAGCTCGCAGGCGGCTGAGGAATCCGGCGCGTGAGTCGCAGCGTCCTGCTGCTGCGTGCTGTCAATGTCAGCGGTCGCAATCTCGTGCCGATGGTGCGACTGCGTGAGGTCCTTGCATCCGAGACCGATCTCGTCGGCGTCTCCACCTACATCGCCAGCGGCAACATCGTCTGTGACGAACTCGCGGATGCCGTGGCATCCTGCGCTCGCGTCCGCGAGGTGATCTCGACGGAGTTCGGTGTCGACACTCCTGTGATCACGCGCACCCATGGTGAGCTCACTGCGTCGCTCGAAGCGCAGCCCTTCCATGACGGCATCGAGAAGCTCGTGCACGCGATGTTCCTGGAGGGTGAGCCGTCATCGGATGCCGTCGTGGCGCTCGAACAGCGACTCATGCCGGGGGAGCGGGTCGCACTCGTCGGCCGAGACCTGTGGATCGCCTACAGCGAGCAAGGGGTCCAGGCGACGAAGCTCACGAAGTCCGTGCTGGACAGGGCCCTCGGCGTCGCAGGCACAGCACGCAACCTGCGCACCACCAGGAAGCTCGCCGCGCTCACGGCCTGAGGACGGCGCGCGTCAGGCCGCGGCCGGCTGCTTCTTCGCCCGTGCGTTGATCGCGGCGAACAGGCGGTTGCGCTTGGTGTTCTGAAAGGCGGCGCACAGCCAGCGGTCCCCCTCGCGGACGAGCGTGTAGGTCTGCACCTTGTCGTGGCGGATGTGTGAGCCCTTGCCTATGCCGCCGTCCGTGAGCACCACGGCGACGTCGCCGCCGTAGACGCGCACGTCGAGCACGTTCATCGACATCCGCGTGCCGCGCTGCCACTTCTCGAGCACCGGCACATGATCGGCGCGGATCTCGTCGCGCCCGCGGCTGACGATGCCGGCGAAGATCACGTACGTCGCGTCTTCAGTGAACTCCTGCGCGAACGCGGTCGCATCTCCGGCGTCCCATGCCCGGCGCATCCGCTCCAACGTCTCTGCGATCGCGGGCGGAGTCTTCACAGTTTCCATGGCTCTTCCTCTCTTAGTGCAAGTTGCCATAATAATAGTGCAAGATGCACTAATGCCTGTCAAGCTCGTAGACTCGGTCGCGTGAACGACGCGAAGCGGCAGCCGGGCCGGACCGACCGCGATCTCGCGGCCCTCACGGTGCTCGCCCTGCTCACCGTCGGACCGCGTCATCCCTACGACATCCACCGATTCGTCGTGGAGACCCGCAAGGACTTCGTCACCGGTGCTCCGCGCAGCATCTACCATGCCGTCCAGCGACTCGAGCGTGCGCATCTGATCGAGCCGATCGGATCCGAGCAGGCGGGCGGGCGGCCCGAGCGCACGGTGTTCGCGCTCACGGATGCCGGCCGCGCCGAGGTTCGGCACCGCGTCGCGGCGCTGCTGTCTTCTCCGCAATCGGATCGGACCGTGACGATCGCGGCGCTCTCGTATGTCGGCATCCTCGGCAAGGGCGAAGCGATCCTCGCGCTGCGTGCGCGCATCGCGGCGCTCGACGCACGGATCGCGTCGATCGGCTCGGATCTCGATGCCGCATCCGATGTCCCGGAGATCCTCCTGATCGAGGCCGAGTTCGAACGGAGTCAGCAACGCGCGGAGCGCGACTGGTTCATCGCGGTCGCCGAGCGACTGGAGAGCGGGAGTCTGGCGTGGGTGCCGGAGCGGTGACCAGGCGCTACCCGGCCACGATCGCTGCACCCGTCGACCATGAACTGGTGATCAAGAAGTCTCGTTTCATCGCGCATGTCGTGCCGGTCGCGTCGCCGGAGGAGGCGGATGCCGTCATCGCCGATGTGAAACGTCGCGCGTGGGATGCCGGGCACAACTGCTCGGCGCAGATCACGGGTGATCTGGGCGATCGGGCACGCTCTTCGGATGACGGCGAGCCATCCGGCACCGCTGGCGTGCCGATGCTCGAGGTTCTGCTGCGTCGCGAACTCACCGACGTCGTGGCCGTGGTGACGCGCCACTTCGGTGGGATCAAGCTCGGTGCCGGGGGACTGGTGCGCGCGTACTCCTCCGCCGTGTCAGAAGCGCTCGATCTCGCGACCACGGTCGATCGACGTGTTCTCGCCTGCGTGACGGTCGCGGTAGATCATGCGGATGCCGGGCGCTACGACAACCTGCTGCGTGAGTGGGTGCGTGGTCATGGCGCGCTGCTCGCCGACCCCGTGTACGAAGCGAAGGCCGCCTTCGAGGTGTGGGCTCCACCATCCGAGATCGCGGCGTTGTCGGCCGAGCTGGCGACCGCGTCCAGCGGTGCCGTGCAGGCCGTCGTCACCGGCGCCGAGAGGCTTGTGGGAGTGCCAAGGCCGGCGCCTCGCGGCTGAGCGCCTGTGGGGGCTGGTCGGGCGCGTGCTGCACGTCGATGCGCCGTGCGCCGCATTCCGCACAGCGCACGTACAGCACGTGTCCCTCGCTCGTCATATGGCGAGATTCGATGCTCCAGCCGTGCTCGTGCGTCGCGGCGCTCAGCGGGATGGATGCTGTTGTCGTGGAGGTCATGCTTCCAGCGTGATGTAATGCTGTTATGCATCTCAACCCTTACGGCGAGTACGCGGTGCTGCTGGCGGCATCCCTCGCCAATGACTGGCCGACAGATCGCGCAGGGATCGTCGAGCGCACCCGCGAGGCGGGGATGACGATGGACTTCGCTCATGGCGCGGATGACCACGCGGCGTGCCGAGTCGTGGTCGATGACTGGCTGCGCATCGTCGACAGCGATCGCGATGAAGACCGCGCTGCGATGCTCAACCTGCAGATGGCATCAGCAGCGGCCTACCCGCGCCTGGTCGATCACAACGGCGAAGGATGGCATCTGCATTACCGCGACAGCAACGACGCGCTGCCGTTCGTGCTGCGCGCCGTGATAGGCGTCGGCACCTCGCTGCATCTGGTCACGCGCGGCATGAGCAGACTGCGTCGATGCGAAGCCGAGCCGTGCACGAATGTCGTGGTCGACGTGACCCGCAACGGACGCCAGCGCTACTGCTCCGTTCGGTGCGCGAATCGCGCCGCGGTCAGGCGCCACCGCTCACGCGCCGCGTGAGGAGCACGCTCAGGCCGTCTGACCCGAGTGCGGCCCCTCGGCGATCTCCTCGATCACCTTGGCGTTGAACGCGGGAAGGTCATCGGGCGTCCGGCTCGACACCAGACCCTGATCGACGACGACCTCCTCATCGACCCAAGTGGCTCCGGCGTTGCGAAGATCGGTGGCGAGACTCGGATAGCTGGTGAGCGTGCGGCCGCTGACGACATCGGCCTCGATGAGGATCCAGGAGCCGTGGCAGATCACGCCGACGGGCTTGTGCTGTTCGAAGAACGAGCGTGCGAGTGCGATCGAGGGCTTGTCCAGGCGCAGATGATCGGCGTTCACGACACCGCCCGGGAGGACGAGTGCGTCGAAGTCATCGGCGGAAGCATCCGAAGCGGCGAGATCGACCGTCTGGACATGTCCGTTCTTGCCGGTGATCTCCGAACCGTCGGGTGCGACCATCGTCGCGGTCGCACCGTCACCGGTCACGGCATCCCAGGGGCTGGTGAGCTCGCTGTCCTCGAATCCGTTCGTCGCCAGGAAGGCGACGCGCTTGTCGGTGAGCTTGGCCATCATTGATTCCTTTCGCGGTGAGTGGAGTGCCCCGGATGGGACGCTTCGACTCTCTCGCCGAGGACGGATGCCCTGAAGGGGGTGGTCGATGAGGGTGAGCAGTGCTAGAGGTCGTGAAGAACCGTCGTATCGCAGCCAGGCGGCGGCACACTTCTACCCGCCGCCGTCGAACGCCAGTTGTTCCCCATGCGCTCGTAGGTCACGATGGCGTGGCAGTTACGGCAGCGCACATCACATTTGCTGATCTCGTCTTCGATGATTGACAGACCGAACCCGTTCCGAACGAGTTGCATCACGCCGTCGCGCTTGTTGCCGCCCGGTCGGTGATCGAAGTCGAGTACGCGGAGGTCTGAAACTCCGCAGTCGACACAAGGGTGGTCGTTCAGATACTTCGTGATGAATGCGATGCTCACAGATCGCTGCGCGATCGTCCGCGCCCGAATCACTGATTTGTGGTGTGCCCGATGCTGTCGGTAGTACTTCCGCGATGATGCCCGATTGCATTCGCGACAGACTTCTTGGCGGCCGTCTGCGCGAGAGGACTTCCGATTGAACTCGCACAGCGGCTTGACCATCTGACACGTGCCGCACATCTTCATGCGGTCACGATAACGCCCAGGTCAGACGTTGGATACGGTGGGCCCCATGGGGCTCGAACCCATGACCCGCGGATTAACATACCACTTCGACTTTCGCCGCCGTCCGTCGGACGTTCGTGGTCTGGACTGTCCCTTCACCCTGGCTTTCGCTTTAGGTGCCACCCGTCCAGTCTCTACACCTTCCGGGCTTGCGTCCGGCTTGGCTCGGGATTGCCAACTGGTCTCCCAGGAAGGGTTCCCCGACTTTGAGTGGTGTCATCCCCGAGGTTTCCCTCGAGGCGCTCCTATTATGTTGAAGTCCGATGCTCTGCCAACTGAGCTAGAGGCCCGTATCTCCAGTCTAGCGGGCGTCGGAGGCTGCTTGAATCCGCACCGATTCCGTCGTGAGCTCCCGCCGACGACACAACGCGGCCGCCGGCGACACAGCTTCGCCGGCGACCGCGTCGCCCCCCATTCCGACCTACCCAAAGGTCGGAACTTCTACTTACTCAGCCGGCGGCATGAGGACCGAGTCGATCAGGTACACGGTCGCGTTCGCGGTCTGAACTCCACCGCAGATCACGTTCGCGTCATTGACCATCAGCTCGTCGCCGCTGCCGGTGACCTCGAGGTCGGCACCCTGCACGGTCGGGTGCATACCTGCGATGTCCTCGGGCGCGATCTGGCCGGGAACCACGTGGTAGGTGAGGATCGACGACAGCGTCGCCGAATCCGTCTTCAGTGCCTCGATGGTGGCGGGGTCGATCATCGCGAATGCCTCATCGACCGGCGCGAAGACGGTGAACTCATCGCCGTTGAGAGTGTCGACGAGGTCGACGTCCGGGTTGAGCTGTCCGCTCACAGCTGCGACGAGGGTCTTCAGGAGCGGGTTGTTGGATGCTGCGACCGCCACGGGGTCCTTCGACATTCCCTCGATCGAGCCGCCGCCGTCCGGCACCGCCTCGGCGTACGCCTCGCAACCGGGACCGACGAGGTCGCCTGCGGGATCCATCGCCTCGGGCGTCTCCTGCGACGTCTCTGGTGCGGTGGAGTCGGCCGGCTCTTCGGCCGTGTCCGAACTCATCGAACAACCCGACAGCACGAGAACGCTGGCGAAGCCGAGCGACAGAGCTGCGGTGATCTTCTTCTTGGTGCTGAACATGTCTACCTCCGGAAATCGGAACCGCGGCATTCCCGCGGTGTCGAGGATTCTTCGGAGCCCCTCCGAGATCGGATGGGATCGGATGGATAAATCTTTCTGTTCGATATCGGATGGTGCGCCGATGGGCGAGGGAACGGCACGGGACCAGGCAGATACGGCATGCTTATGTGGATGGTCATTGACGGCGTGGATATGCCGGAGGACGGCTCGGCGGGAGATCTCGCCGCCGACCTCCTCGTCCGTGTCGCCGACGGAGACCAGAGAGCCTTCGCCGATCTGTACGATCTGCTCTCCTCCCGGGTCTTCGGACTGATCCTCCGCGTGCTGGTCAATCGATCGCAGAGCGAAGAGGTGCTCCAAGAGGTCTTTCTCGAGGTGTGGCAATCCGCTGCACGGTTCGCTCCGAACAAGGGACAGGGCAGGACGTGGGTTCTCACGATCGCTCACCGCAGGGCGGTCGACCGGGTGCGTGCGTCACAGTCGAGCGCAGACCGTGACATGCGGGTAGGAACGCGAGATCTCGGTGTCGCGCATGACAGCGTCGCCGAGCAGGTCGAATTGAGCATCGAAGGAGGCAAGGTCGTCGCAGCCCTGGCGACGCTCCCCGAACCGCAGCGGGAGGCCCTGGTCCTCTCGTACTACGGCGGGTACAGCCAGAGCGAGATCTCGGTGCTGATCGGAGCGCCGCTGGGAACGATCAAGACGAGGATGAGAGACGGACTCTCACGTCTGCGAAGCGAGATGGGGGTGAACGCATGAACGAGAAGGAATTCGCCGAGCTGGCTGCAGGGCACGCCCTCCACGCTCTCTCGGATGCCGATGAGCAGCGCTATGCGCACGCCCTCGCCGACCACCCGCAGTGGCAGGCGATCGCGGACGACGATGTCGAGACCGCGCACCTGCTCGCCGATGCCTCATCGACGGCCGCGCCGCCGGCCGGCATACGTGCTGCCCTGCTCGCTCAGATCGCCACGATGCCGCAGGGCGATGACGCCGCGACGCCGGCAGCCGCCGACCAGGTACACGAGGTCGAAGATCCCTTGCTGCGCCCGCCCCGTCGCTGGGGACGCACCATCTTCGCGCTCGCCGCATGCCTGGTGCTTCTCGCCGGTCTGGGTTTCGGAATCGTCGCCCTCACGTCGCAGCTGACGACACCGGCATCCGTCGTCGCCCTGAACGAGATCCAGTCGGCAACGGACGCGCAGAAGGCCTCCGTGGAATTGGAATCCGGCGCAGTCGCCACCGCGCACTGGTCGACATCAGTGGGCAGCGCGGTTCTCGTCGCAGACGGTCTCGAGCCGCTCAGCGACGATCAGACCTATGAGCTGTGGTTCGTGCGCGGCGATGAACCGGTGCCCGCCGGTCTCTTCGAAGCGGATGCCGGTGACGCCACCGCGCTGCTCGAAGGGGCAATGCACGAAGGCGACGTGATCGCCGTGACGGTGGAGCCCGCAGGCGGATCACCCACCGGGCAGCCGACGAGCGATCCGATCATCGCGATCCCGACCGCCTGAGCGCGAGTACCCTGGACGGATGCCCGAGCAGTTCCACCGTCCCGTCCGCCGCCCGTCGGCGTCCTTCGACAATCTCGTCGGTTCCTCTGATTCCGCGGAGGCGACGAGGATCGCTCACGCCACGGCATCCGCTCTGCTGACCCGCGCTCGCGAAGACGAGAGCGGGGAGAGCGCAGAACGCCTGATCGCGTTCACGGCCGAACACGGCATCGACGACATCGCCGAATTGTGGGCGACGGCCCCCGCCGTCTCACTTCCCGGGGCACTCTGGCGCCTGTACCTGCTGCAGTTGGCCATCCACAGTGATCCGCAGACCTCTGCGCTGCTCTACGAACGGGGCCGCGTCGAACTCGGCTCGGTGGATGCTGTCGTCGCGGGCGCGCCGGTGCCGGCGAACCCGGAGGAGATCGTGGCGCTGATCGACACGATCCTTCGGGGTGTGTTCCGCGGCGATTTCTCGGTCGCGCTCGAGCGTGCGGCCGCATTCTGCCGTGTTCAGGTTTCAGGGGCGACCCACACCGCTGACGACTACGAGGCGACCGAGCCGGAGCGCGCGACTGAACTCACCGCCCGTGCCCGACGGCTTCACATGTACGCGGGCGACCTGAGTGCCGCGGCCGGACTCTGGCGCAGTGGCGGACTGAACTGACGCGCACTGGGCAGATCCGTCCAGGACACAGAAAGACCGGGCCGCAAGAACGCCTCTCGGCGGAAGGCCGCTCGCAGCGGCAGAATTTGGAGCCCGGGGTTATGCGGCCCGGCCACTCCATTGTAACGTCCGCACGTCGCTGGTATTCCCTTCGGTGCCGTAGTCGTAGAGTCGCTGTATGACCCGGCGCTTCGCTCTGATCATCGATCCCATAGGTGCCTCCGAGGAGCGCGCCGACTACGCCGACACATTCACGGTCGTGGATGCCGCGGCCCCTGCGCTCAGCGTGGGGGAGCTCAGCACCCAGCGCGGCGACGGCGTGTTCGAGTCGATCGGCGTGGTCGATGGACATGCGCAGGAGGTCCTCCCACACCTCGAGCGGCTGGCGAACTCAGCGCGGCTGTGCGATCTTCCGGTGCCTCACCACGAGCAGTGGCGTCAGGCTGTCGCGGTTGCTGCCTCGCAGTGCCCTGCCGGGGAGGCCGTGATCAAGCTGATCCTCAGCCGCGGCGTCGAGCACGGACCCACCCCGACCGCCTGGGTGACGGCTGCGCCTGCATCCGATTTCGCGACTGTCCGTGAGGCCGGCATCAAGGTCGTCACTCTCGATCGCGGGTACGGCCTGGATGCCGCGGAGCAGGCTCCTTGGCTGCTGCTCGGGGCGAAGACGCTGTCGTACGCCGTGAACATGGCGGCGCTGCGCGAGGCGCATCGCAGGGGAGCGGATGATGCGATCTTCCTCTCCAGCGACGGCTTCGTGCTCGAGGCGCCCACGGCATCACTCATCCTCCGCTTCGGCGATCGATTCACCACTCCGGCGCCCACCGGTGGCATCCTGCACGGCACGACTCAGCTGAGCGTGTACGAGCACCTGGCGGGTCGCGGCTTCGACGCCGGGTACGACCGCATCCCGGCGACGGATCTTTCGAAGCCGGATGCCGCGTGGCTGGTCTCCAGCGTCCGACTGGCCGTCCCCATCACCGCCATCGACGGTGTCCCGATACCCGTCGACCGCACCCTGACGGCCGAACTCAATCAGTACCTCCTGTCGCCCCGCGACTGATCCGTGCACGTTCCAGCGACGCCACCCACTTGTGCTGGATTTCAGACGGACACGGCGCGCCGCGGTCCGTCGGCGCTCGGGCGCGCCGTCACGGACCGACCCCGTCAGAGATGAGGCACGAGCCGATGCGATAAGTGATGCAGGTGGGCGCCCGCTGCGAGCTTGGCGAGGATCGCGGCCGCCACCGTTGGCCAGTCGTGCACAATCATGGCGTAGTCGAATCGCAGCGTCTCGTATCCGAGTGCGGCTGCCCTCGCGTCACGAAGCAGATCCTTATGGCGCAGTGAACCTCGGGCTTTGAGATCGGTGGTGGATCCGTCATCGTGGTTCGACTTTCCATCCGCTTCTATGATCAGACGGTCACCGATGAGGAAGTCCACTTCCCCAACGCCAGCGATTCGCACCTGAGTTCGTGCCGTGATCCCGAGGCGGTGCAGGCGAAGGCGGACGAGGGACTCCAGCCCGCTGTCGGCATCCGTTCGTGCGAACGCGATGAGCCAGCGCAAGCCTTCCGGGACGCGTTCACCAAGCCATCTCAGCCCACCCGGTGACAGCAGGCTCTTTCGCAGTGCTGACTCCAGCGCAACGAAGAACACTTCTTCTCCTTTGCACACCGCGATCTGCAGCAACACGTTGTGAACCGGTGGCAGGTCGCCCAGCCGCGCCACGCCATCATCCCAGTGTGTGCGCGGCGTTCCCCTGCAGTGCGGTCGCCCGCACTCGTGACGCGCTCCAGCGTGTCCCATCCACACGTGCGGCGCCGGAGCGAACTGCGTCGCGACATCCGACATCTCGTCCTCATCGAGGATCCATATCCCGAGCATCCGCCCGGCGACTGTGCATGACGGCACACCACCGTGCTCAGCCGCGTGAATGAGGTCATCGGATGTTCCCACCTCTGCATACACGCCTCGGCGCACCCGAACTATCTCGCCCGCGGTGAGAGCGCGGGCGATCTCTCGTTTGGTCACCCCTCTGGAGAGCAGTTCGTTCGCATGCGCGATCGGGCCGATTGTTGCGAGCACAGTGGTCGCGAGGACGAAACTCATCGTCCGAGCATTCACGCCGCAGCCGGCTCGTGAATGCCGGAACTCCGCGAACGGTGGGAAGCTCAGTCGGATCGCACATCAGTGCAGGCAGAGTCGGCAGCACCGGATCTCAGACGCGCCCGGCGTGCCGCGCGCAGGAATGTTCCGGGCACGCCGCAATAGGGCGGGCTCGTCCGAGATCCGGCACCGGACGTTGCCGGGATGGAGCCGGAATTTACCCGAAGCGGCCCGAGACGTAGTCCTCAGTGGCCTGCACGGACGGCGTGGTGAAGATGGTGGCCGTTTCGTCGTACTCGATGAGCTTGCCCGGCTTGCCGGTGCCCGCGATGTTGAAGAACGCGGTCTTGTCGGAGACGCGGGATGCCTGCTGCATGTTGTGCGTCACGATGACGACCGTGTACTGGGTCTTGATCTCGGCGATGAGCTCCTCGATCGCGAAGGTCGAGATCGGGTCGAGCGCGGAGCAGGGCTCGTCCATGAGGATCACGTCGGGTGAGACGGCGATAGCGCGAGCGATGCACAGACGCTGCTGCTGGCCACCCGAGAGCCCGGAACCAGGCTTTTCGAGGCGGTCCTTGACCTCGTTCCAGAGGTTGGCGCCACGCAGCGACTGCTCGACGAGAGCATCCTGGTCGCTCTTCGCCATACGCGTGTTGTTGAGCTTGACGCCGGCGAGCACGTTCTCCTTGATCGACATCGTCGGGAACGGATTCGGACGCTGGAACACCATGCCGACCTGACGGCGCACGAGCACAGGGTCGACGTTCGCGCCGTAGAGGTTCTTGCCGTCGATCAGCACTTCGCCCTCGACACGAGCACGGGGGATGACCTCGTGCATGCGGTTCAAGGTGCGCAGGAAGGTCGACTTGCCGCAGCCGGACGGGCCGATGAAGGCTGTCACGGTGTTGGGCTTGATGTCGATGCTGACACCCTCGACGGCGAGGAAGTCGCCGTAGAAGACGTTGAGGTCGTTTACTTCGATGCTCTTGGACACCTGAGAGATCCTTCGGTCGGGAAAGCTTCTGTCGGGAAAGGGGGACGGCTCAGCGGCCGGCCAGCTTGGGGGCGAATATCTTGGCGATGAGTCGACCGGCCAGGTTGAGGACCATGACGATCAGGATGAGTGTGAGGGCGGCGGCCCACGCACGGTCGATGTAGGCATCCGCCGGAAGACCGGGGTACTTGGCCTGCATGTAGGAGAACACCGGCAGCGTCGACATCTGTCCGCTGAACATGTTGAGGTTCATGCCCTGCACGATGCCGACCGTGAGCAGCAGTGGCGCGGTCTCGCCGATGACGCGCGCGATCGCGAGCATGATGCTGGTCACGATGCCGGCGATGGCCGTGGGCATCACGACCTTGATGATCGTCAGCCACTTCGGAACGCCGAGTGCGTACGCGGCCTCGCGGAGTTCGTTCGGCACGATGCGCAGGAGCTCTTCCGAACCGCGCACGACGACGGGGATCATGAGCACCGAGAGCGCCATCGAACCCATGATGCCGATGCGCGTGCCCGGCCCCATGATGAGCGCGAACACAGAGTAGATGAACAGACCGGCGACGATCGACGGGATGCCGGTCATGACGTCCACGAGGAACGTGATTCCCCGTGCGAGCTTCTTGCCCTGGCCGTACTCGACCAGGTAGATCGATGTCATCAGGCCGATCGGCACGGAGATGATCGTTGCGCCGAGAGTGATGAGCAGCGTGCCCCAGACGGCGTGGATGGCGCCGCCGCCGTCGCCGACGATGTTGCGCATCGAGAAGCTGAAGAACTCGCCGTCGAAGCGGGCAAGACCGTTGATGACGACCGTGTAGAGAAGCGAGACGAGAGGGAGGAGCGCCACGACGAACGCTGCCGAGACGAGAGCCGTCATCAGCCGGTCTGTCGCGTGGCGTCGACTCTCGGCCACCGTGGAGACGACGAAGATGAGCCCCATGTAGAGGATCATCCCGACGACGAGGGTCAGGGCGATGTTGAAGTCGGCTGGGTCTCCGCCGCTGTTGGCGAATGCGAAGATCGTGCCCGCGATCACGAAGCAGACCGCGAGAAGGGCCCACGGGGCCCACTTGGGCAGATGTCCAGCGCTGGTCGTGTGCGTGGTGGGCGCGACGGCGATAGCGGTCATGTCAGTTGGCTCCCGAGAACTCGGCACGGCGCGACACGATCCAGCGTGCGATGAAGTTGACCGCGAAGGTCACGATGAAGAGGATCAGACCGGCCGCGATGAGGGTGTTGACGCCCGAATCGTGGGCCTCGGGGAACCGCAGCGCGATGATCGCGGGGATCGTCGTCGGGTTCTCCGGGTTGAGCAGGTTGAAGGTGACGATGCCGAGCGGCGAGAGCACGAGCGTCACAGCCATAGTCTCGCCGAGTGCGCGTCCGAGACCGAGCATCGCGCCCGAGACGATGCCGCTTCGAGCGAAGGGGAGCACAGCCATCCGCACCATCTCCCAGCGGGTCGCCCCGAGAGCGAGCGCCGCCTCTTCGTGCAACTTGGGCGTCTGCAGGAAGATCTCACGGCAGATCGCCGTCATGATCGGCAGGATCATGACGGCGAGGACGAGGGATGCCGTCAGGATCGTCTTGCCCGTGCCGGACGGCGTACCGCCGAAGATCGGGATCCAACCGAGATTCGTGTTGAGCCACTTGTAGAACGGCACGAGCATCGGAGCGAACGTGAGGGCGCCCCAGAGCCCGAAGACGACCGAGGGGACGGCCGCGAGCAGGTCGATGATGTAGCCCAGCAGGCCGGCGAGCCTGCGAGGTGCGTAGTGCGAGATGAACAGCGCGATGCCGATCGCGATCGGGGCGGCGATGACCAGGGCGATCAGGCTCGACCACAGCGTTCCGAAGACGAACGGCCACACCCACGTGATGAACGACTGTCCCTCGAGGATGTGGTTGTCGGACGTGTCGGGGGCGAAGGCCGGAATGGCCTGCACGATCAGGAAGACGGCGACGGCGGCCAGCGTGATGAGGATGATGATGCCGGCACTGAGAGCGGTGCCGGAGAAGATGCGATCTCCAGGGCGAAGCACGGCCTTCGGTGACACGGGCGAACGGGTGCTCTCGGTTTCCGTCGTGGTGGTGGTCATCTGAGTGGCTCCACGGGTGTTCGGAGGGATGTGCGGGGTGTGTTCATGCGTGTGCCCCCGCGGCGCTGGTGCGATCGATTCGACCAGTGCCGCGGGGGCTTCTGCACGGTTCTCAGCTTATGGCTGAGGGGGCCGTGTTACTCAGTGACGATCGCGTCGATCGCGGCGTTGACCTTCTCGCGCAGATCGTCCGAGATCGGGGCGTTTCCAGCAGCCTCTGCGGCGACATCCTGGCCCTCGGCCGACGCGACGTACTGGAAGTACCCCTTGACGAGCGCGGCGACCTCGGCGTCTTCGTAGTCGACGCACCCGATGAGGTACGACACCAGGGCGATCGGGTACGAGCCGGCGGGAGCTGCAGCCGGGTCGACCGCGAACGCGAGGTCGTGAGCCGAACGGCCCTCCTCGAGCGGCGAAGCGGCGACCAGTGCGGAGGCTGCCTCGGCCGAGTAGGGGACGTACTCGCCCTCGACCTCGACAGCGACCTGACCGAGGTCTGAAGTCTGCGACGCGTCGGCGAAGCCGATGTAGCCGACGCCGTTCGTGATCGCGCTCACGACACCGGAGGTGCCGTCGGCAGCCTCACCGGTCGACAGCGGCCACTCGTCGCTGGCCTCGTTCGTCCACACATCGGGAGCGACGGCCTCGAGGTAGGCGGTGAAGGTCTCCTGCGTGCCGGACGCGTCGGCGCGGTGCACCGGGACGATCGCCTGGTCGGGGAGTGTCGCATCCGGGTTCTGGTCGGCGATGGCCGCGTCGTTCCAGTTGGTGATGGTGCCGGCGAAGATGCCAGCGATCGTCGCGCCGTCGAGGTTCAGCGTGTCGACGCCCTCGAGGTTGAACGCGACGGCGACGGGGGAGATGTAGACCGGGATCTCGACGATCTCGTCCGAGGTGCACGAGCCGAAGCCGCCTGCGGCGATCTCCTCGGCGTTGAACGCACGGTCGGAGCCGATGAAGTTGGACGAGCCGGCGAGGAAGTTCTCGCGGCCGGTGCCGGAACCCGTGGCGGTGTAATTGATCGTGGTGTCGGGGTTGGCGGTCTGGAACGCGGCGACCCAGGCCTGCTGGGCTGCTTCCTGAGAGGAGGCGCCGGTGGCTTCCACCGAGCCGGAGAGAGTCGAGGTCGACGGCTCGCCAGAGCCCTCGGGGGTTCCGCCTTCGTTCGCGGCACAACCGGCGAGAGCGAGAGCGGCGACGGCGCCAACGGCGCCGATACGAGCGATTCGGGAGATCTTCACTGTGGATCCTTCGATCGTGGATGGTTGAGGCCCGGTGCAGGGCACACAGTGACGCTATGGGCGGCGGTTAACGAGACTCTCCCGCACGGGTAAACGGGAGGTGAACGACTGGCAACCCCTTGGGGTGGCGAGGATCAGGGCTTCGGAACGTGCGTCTCGATCGAGATGATCCCCGAACCGGGGTTGGTCGCCGACAGATGCGCGACCGAGAAGGCGGCGACCTCGAGCGCGGAGGCGCTGCCGAGGTACGAGCCGTGCAGGGTGCCGGTGGCCAGAGCCAGCTCACTGAGCAGACCGGGCAGGACCGGGCCATGACTGCAGAGGACCGCCGGCTTGCGGGCGCGCACGCGCTTGCCGATCACCGCGCGAAGGTCGGATCGACCCTCTTCCCATGCATCCTGGCTGATCAGTTCCGTTTCGACGGGTTTGCGATCCAGTGCCTTCGCGAGGGGAGTGACCGTCTGCACGCAGCGCTCGGCATCGCTGGTGATGATCTTTCGCACACCGAAGGCCCGCAGCGGGGCGACGATCGCCTTGGCCTGCTTCCTCCCGCGGTCGGTCAGGATGCGCGACGCGTCGGAGCCGTCCCAGTCCGAGCGCGAGACGGCCTTCGCATGGCGCAACGCGATGATCGGGAAAGTGTGCAGCACGCCGTCGTCGACGAGCCGCTCGAACTCGTCGAGGATCTCCAGATCGACCGGGTAGCTCAGGTTCTTGCGCGCCTTCTTCAAACTCACCCATTCGATCGCAGCGATCTCGTGGTTGGGGACGAACGTCGAATTGCGGATGGCCTCCTCGGTGGCCTCTGCCGCCCAGTAGTGCACGACCTTCTGCCGCTTGGGGCGCATGAAGTAGCGGCTGACTCCTACGGGAACGCCGAGAGCCACCCGGATGCCGGTCTCTTCATGAACCTCGCGCACGGCCGTCTGCGCGAGCATCTCACCCGGATCGACCTTGCCCTTCGGCAGCGTCACATCGCGATACTTCGTGCGATGGATGAGCAGGATGCAGAGCTTGGCATCGACAAGACGCCACACCACCGCGCCCGCGGCGTACACGGCCTTGTCATCGCGCACCACCTCGGTCGCGTCCTGATGAAGGGTCATCGCACCGTCCGCGTACGCCGGCGGCGTCGGATCTGGCTCATCGTCTTGTCCTGCAGATCGACGAGCGACTCCCCATCCGCGTTCACAGAGTGACGTGTCCACACGCCGTCCTCGCCGAGATGCCACGAGATGGTCCCGTCATCCAGCGCGAGGTCGAAGAACGACAGCAGCTCGCTGATGTGAGCGGGGTCCGTGACACGGACGAGCGCCTCGACGCGGCGATCGAGGTTGCGATGCATCATGTCGGCGCTGCCGATGTGCACCTGCGGGTCGCCGTCGTTGTCGAATGCGAAGATCCGGGAGTGCTCCAGGTAGCGCCCCAGGATGCTGCGCACTGTGATGTTGTCGCTGATTCCTGGCAGGTCGACCTTGATGCTGCAGATGCCGCGCACCCAGATGTCGACCTTCACCCCGGCCCCGCTCGCCCGGTACAGCGCATCGATGATCTCCTCATCGACCATCGAGTTCACCTTGATGCGGATGTGGGCGGCCTTGCCGGCCTCGGCGTTCTTGCGCTCGTTGTCGATCTGACGCAGAAGACCCTTGCGCAGGTGCAGGGGAGCGACGAGCAGGCGCTTGAACTTCTTCTCGATCGCGTAGCCGCTGAGCTCGTTGAAGAGACGGGTGAGGTCCTTGCCGACCTGCGCATCGGCGGTGAAGAGTCCGAAGTCCTCGTAGATGCGGCTGGTCTTCGGGTTGTAGTTGCCGGTGCCGACGTGCGAATAGTGCTGCAGCTTGCCGTCTTCCTCGCGGATGACCAGCGCGAGCTTGCAGTGCGTCTTGAGACCGACCAGGCCGTACACGACGTGCACGCCGGCTTTTTCGAGCTTGCGGGCCCAGACGATGTTGTTCGCCTCGTCGAAGCGTGCCTTCACCTCGACCAGGGCGAGCACCTGCTTGCCGGACTCTGCCGCGTCGATCAGCGCCTGCACGATGGGGCTGTCACCGGAGGTGCGGTACAGCGTCTGCTTGATCGCGAGTACGTCGGGGTCGCGGGCTGCCTGCTCGAGGAACGCCTGCACGCTGGTCGCGAACGACTCGTACGGGTGGTGCACCAGAACGTCGCTCTTGCGGATGGCCCTGAAGATGTCGGCACGGCTGTTCGAGCCCGTCGGCTGGAACGGGACCGCGGTCGTGGGCAGATGCGGCGGGTATCGCAGGTCGGGTCGGTTGACGCGGGACAGCGAAAAGAGTCCGCGGAGATCAAGTGGGCTCGGCAGCCGATAGACCTCCTGGTCGGTGATGTCGAGCTCCTTGATCAGCAGATCGAGGGTCAGATCATCCATGTCGTCGGCGATCTCGAGGCGGATCGGCGGCCCGAACCGGCGCCGGAGCAGTTCCGCCTCGAGCGCCTGGATGAGGTTCTCGCTCTCGTCCTCCTCGATCTCCACGTCTTCATTGCGGGTGAGGCGGAACGCGTGGTGATCGAGCACCTCCATGCCGGGGAAGAGGTCGCCGAGGTGGTTGGAGATGAGGTCTTCCAGCGGGAGGTAGCGTGCGATCTCGCTGTTGCCAGGCACCTCGACGAGACGCGGGAGCATGGGCGGCACCTTGAGGCGCGCGAACTCCTGCCGACCGGTGCGCGCATTGCGGATGCGGATCGCGAGGTTCAGAGACAGACCGGAGATGTAAGGGAAGGGATGAGCGGGGTCGACCGCGAGGGGCATGAGCACCGGGAAGACATGCAGCTGGAAGTACTCGGTGAGTGCGGCGCGTTCGGCGTCGGTGAGCATGTCCCACTCGGTGATCTCGATCCCGGCATCCGCCAGCGCAGGGCGTACCGACTCGGTCCACGCGGCGGCGTGGCGCAGCTGCAGGGCGTGCGCTTCGCGGGAGATGTCGGCGAGCACATCCGCGGGGGAGCGGCCGACGTTCGTCGGCACGGCGAGACCGGTGACGATGCGGCGCTTGAGGCCGGCGACGCGCACCATGAAGAACTCGTCGAGGTTGCTCGCGAAGATCGCCAGGAAGTTCGCGCGCTCCAGCTCGGGGAGCGTCGCGTCTTCGGCGAGTTCCAGCACTCGCTGGTTGAACGCGAGCCAGCTGACCTCCCTATCGTGGTAGCGATGGTCAGGCAGCAGGGAGTCCGGGGACTCGATGGCATCGAAGTCATCGTCCTCGGCATCACCCAGCCCGGCGTCAGCGAGCGCGGAATCGATCATGGAGTACATCTTGGCACCGCCAGATGACACGCGCGTGAACGAGTTGGCATCATGTCACCGCGCCGCGTCATCGTGCCGCGGCGAGCTGGTCCTCGTCGTAGACGTTGAAGCGGTAGCCGACGTTGCGAACCGTGCCGATGATCTGCTCCTGGTCGCCGAGCTTGGCGCGCAGGCGCCGAACATGCACGTCGACCGTCCGCGTGCCTCCGAAGTAGTCATACCCCCACACCTCGCTGAGCAGCTGCTCGCGGGTGAACACGCGTGAGGGATGCGTGGCGAGGAAATGCAGCAGCTGGAACTCCTTGTACGTGAGATCCAGCGACCTGCCGTGCAGCTTGGCCGAATACGACTGCTCGTCGATGGTCACACCGGATGCCTGGACTCGGGAGGGCTCGGCCGTGGCCTCGCCGCGCGCGATCGCCAGGCGGATGCGGGCATCCGTCTCCGCAGGTCCGGCGTCGGTCAGCAGTACGTCGTCGATGCCCCAGTCACCTGAGACGGCGCTCATCCCGCCCTCGGTGACGACGAGCAGAAGCGGCGCGTCCTGGCCCGTCGTGCGCAGCAGCTTGCACAGCGACTTGGCCGCGGAGAGGTCGTGGCGCCCGTCGACGATGACGATGTCGCTCTCGGGGGCGCTGACGAGCTGCGCCGGCTCCGCGGGGATCTGCCGCACACGGTGGCTCAGCAGTTCCAGGGCGGGCAGCACTCGCTCCGAAGCGGGAGCTGAGGTCAGAACAAGGAGCAGGGCCACGCACTTTCCTTCCGGGCTGCGGGTACCGTCGCCCTGAACGGCGATCGAGTACGACGCCGTGCGCCAATGATACCCAGCGACGCAGATGGTCGTGACGCGCAACCGCGGATCAGCCGCCTGATGGGTGACAATGGAGACATGTCCGAACCTGCTCTCGCGCCGCGCAGCCCCTTCGGTGGCGTCGTCATCGTATGGGGCGCTGCGCTTCTCGCGGCGATCGCGATCGGCATCTTCGTGCCCGCCGAGTGGCGAGTGCAATGGCTGATCGTCGGCTTCGGCGGAGCGGTGCTGCTCTCCTTCGCCCTGCAGCTCTGGTACGGCCAGACGAAGGGGTTCATCCTCCGCACCGCGGCCAGCGTGACCGGTGCCCTGCTTCTGCTCGGAGTCGTCTCCGCCGGATTCGCCCTGGCGGCTCTCGTCCCCGCGTGACGCGCGCGCTCGCCGCCGTGCATCCGCCCCAGGGGTAGAGTGGGAGCCATGGATCTCGTCGCACTCGAACTCTTCTTCATCGGTCTGCTGGGCCTTGCGAGTCTCGCGATCGCCTTCGTGGCCGGCACCGTGCTGTGGAACCTGTTCCGCGGCCAGCGCTGATCCGAGACACGTGCTGATCGGAGAGCGCAATGCTCGAGCTTCCCACTGACCTGCCGGCAGATCTTGCCCCGCTGAGTTGGCTCATCGGCGTCTGGGAGGGCACTGGTGTCATCGAGTACACCGCCGACGGCCACCGCTTCGAGGGCGAGTTCACGCATCGCGTCAGCTTCAGCCACGACGGCGCCGGGTACCTGAACTATTCGGCCACAGGATGGACGGCGGCCGCTGAGGGCGAGTCGTCGGTCGCGCTGGTCGCAGAGTCCGGGTTCTGGCGTCTCTCCCGGCCCGCCACTGCCGCGGATCCTGGGCCGGCCCTGCTGCCGCCCGTCGAGAGCGCACCCGCGCGCACCGTGGACGACGTCGAGCAGTTGCGAGCGGTGTCAGGCGGGTTTCCGATCGAGGTGTCCCTCGCGCACTCGGATGGCACGCTCGAGCTGTATCTGGGCGAGATCAACGGCCCCCGCATCGACATCGCGACAGACGCGATCGTGCGCGGCGCCGGCGGCAAGGAGTACGGCGCGGCGAGTCGCATGTACGGCCTGGTCGATGGCCATCTGCTGTGGGCATGGGACATCGCAGCGCTCGGAACCGAGCTCGCCTCGCACGCGTCGGCTCGCCTGGCGAAGGTCTGACGATGAGCGCCTTCTCCGCCCTGCCCGGCGCCGTGTCAGAAGATGAAGTCGTTCTCCATTTCGGGGATCCGATCCGCGAGCAGCGACGTCTCGTCGCCGGCACCGCAGTGGCACCTCTCGGCGATCGCGTGGTCATCGAGGTCGCAGGCGTCGACCGCCTGAGCTGGCTGGACTCCATCACTTCGCAGTCGGTCACGGGACTCGGCGCCGGTGACAGTACCGAACTGCTGATCCTCGATCCGCAGGGGCGCGTCGAGCACGCCGCCGGCGTCCTGGAGGACGGTTCGTCGGTCTGGCTGATCGCGGATGCTGCGGATGCCGAGTCGCTCGCGGTCTGGTTGCAGCGCATGGTGTTCCGCTCCCGCGTGACCGTCGCGGTTCGGCGTGAGCTCGGTCTGATCGGCTTCTTCGCAGGCGGCGACGCCGAGGCCGTCGTGCGTGGGCTTGCGCTCAGCCCGAACGGTGTCCCTCTCGTATGGGCCGACCCGTGGGCGGCGGTGCAACCGGGTGGTCACCAGTACGCGACGACCGAACAGCATCCGTCCGCCTCGTACGAGTGGCGGGTGGCGATCGTCGATGCGGATGCCGCGGCATCCGTCGTCGGTCTGATCGGCGAAGCCGTGGTGGGCGTCGCCGGCACCCTCGCGACCGAGGCGCTGCGCGTCGCCGCCTGGCGTCCCCGGTGGACGAGCGAGGTCGATGAGCGCTCGCTGCCGCACGAATCCGACTGGATCCGCAGTGCGGTGCACCTGAGCAAGGGATGCTATCGCGGCCAGGAGACCGTGGCGAAGGTGCACAACCTCGGGCATCCTCCACGCCGCCTCGCAGCCCTGCAGCTCGATGGCAGCGATGACGTCCTTCCCTCACCGGGTGACGCTGTGTTCGCCGCCGAAGACGAGGTCGGTCACATCACGTCCGTGGCGCGGCATCATGAGGACGGCCCGATCGCCCTCGCGATCCTGTCCCGGAGGGCACCGATCGGCGACCTGATCGTGAAGGCCGGCGGCGCCGACATCGCGGCCTCACAGCAGGTGATCGTTCCGGCCGACGCCGGCGCCACTGCCGACATCCCCCGACTGACGCGGCTCTCCCGCCGCCCTGCCGGTCAGGATCCTCGCAACGCCTGAGCGGGTGCCACAGCATCCCACGGCACAGTGAGCTCGCCGAGCCGCCAGCGCCTGCGGTCGCCGACCACCGGCCACCCGTGCGCCTTGAGGGCGCCGACCGCGGCGACGAAACGCTGCGTGGCGCCGAACGTGGACAGCGGCGCCGCATACTCCCATTCGCGATCGAGCTCGACCAGCAGACTGTGGATGCGCTCGCCGGGCACGTTGCGATGAATCAGCGCCTTGGGCAGCCGCTCCGCGACGATGCTGGGGCGTTCGAGCTCCGCCAGGCGCAGGGAGATCGTGAACTGCAGCGGTCGTCCGGCGGACGAGACGTCGACCCAGCTCGCGATGCGGCCGATCTCGTCGCAGGTTCCCTCGAAGAGCACGCCGTGCGGCGCGAGCCGTGCAGCCATCGACGCCCATGCGGCGGGGACATCGGCTTCGTCGTACTGACGCAGCACGTTCATCGCCCTGATCACGGCGGGCCTGCGCCCTGCGCCCAGCGGCACCTCGAACCCGCCGCGCGCGAAGGAGACGGCGAGATCGCGGGCGAAGGAGGTGCGCCCTGCGCGCACTTCCTCGAGTTGCGCGCGGGCGGTGGCGACGCGGTCGGCGTCGAGCTCGAAGCCGATCACCTCCACGTCGGGGCGCACGCGAGCGAGTCTGGTGGCCAGTTCGAACGCCGTCACACCACTCGCCCCGTAGCCGAGGTCGATGACCAGGGGGTCGGCGGCGGTTCGCAACGCTGCGCTCGCCGCGATCCAGCGGTCGTTCCTGCGCAGTCGGTTGGTCCCCGTGGTGCCCCGGGTGGGGCGGCCGAGGGGAGATGGCGCCATGCATCCATTGTCCCAGACCTCATAGACTGGGACGCATGACTGCGACGCGCACCCTCATCCTGCTCCGCCACGGCCAGAGCGAGTGGAACGAACTGAACCTCTTCACCGGTTGGGTGGATGTCCGCCTCACCGAGCAGGGCAAGAACGAGGCCCGTCGCGGCGGTGAGCTGCTCGCAGAGTCCGGTCTGCTGCCCGACGTGCTGCACACCTCACTGCTCAGCCGCGCGATCCAGACCGCCGACATCGCGCTGGACGCCGCCGACCGGCTCTGGATCCCGGTGACCCGCTCCTGGCGCCTCAACGAGCGCCACTACGGCGCGCTGCAGGGCAAGGACAAGGCGCAGACGCTGGAGGAGTTCGGTCCGGAGCAGTTCCAGTTGTGGCGTCGTTCGTTCGACGTGCCGCCGCCCCTGCTCGACGACGAGAGCGAGTTCAGCCAGGTCCACGACGCCCGCTACGCCGACATCGACGGAGAGGTCCCTCGGACCGAATCGCTCAAGATCGTCATCGATCGCCTGCTGCCCTACTGGGAGAGCGCGATCGTCCCCGACCTCGAAGCGGGCAAGACGGTCCTGGTCACGGCGCACGGAAACTCGCTGCGCGGTCTGGTCAAGCACCTCGACGGCATCAGCGATGATGCGATCGCCGAGCTGAACATCCCCACCGGCATCCCGCTGGTGTACGAGCTGGACGAGAACAACGTGCCCACCGGCCCCGGTCGCTACCTCGACCCCGAGGCCGCCGCAGCGGGAGCTGCCGCCGTCGCGTCCCAGGGCAAGAAGTAACCTCGCCTCACGACGAAGACCCCCTGCCGACGGCAGGGGGTCTTCGTATGCAGGGGTCGTGAACGATCAGGCAAGGCCCTTGCCGTCGGGGTCCTTGGCTTCGTTCGCGTGCGCTTCTGCTGCTGCGAGGGCGATGTCCTCCTCGTCGACAGCCCAGTCGCCGGTGGCGAGATACACGACCTTCTTCGCGATGGCGACGGCGTGGTCCGCGAAGCGCTCGTGGTAGCGGCTCGCGAGAGTGGCATCGACGGTTGCGCCGGCCTCGCCCTTCCAATTGTCGCTGAGCACCTTCTCGAAGACCTTGGCGTGGAGCTCGTCCACGTCGTCATCGGAGTTGCGGATCGTGTCGGCGAAGCGCAGATCCTGGGTGCGCAGGAGCTCGCTGAGGGTGCGTGCGATCTCGACGTCGAGCTCACCCATCCGGGTGAACGTGCTCTTCAGCCCCTTCGGGATGGCGCGCTCGGGGAAGCGCAGGCGCGCGAGCTGAGCGATGTGCTCCGACATGTCGCCCATGCGCTCGAGGGATGCGCTCACTCGGAGCGCGAAGACGACGATGCGCAGGTCGCGTGCGACGGGCTGCTGACGGGCGAGGATCTCGATGGCCTGCTCGTCGAGCTTCACCGCGAGATCGTCGATCTTCGCGTCGTCTGCGATGACCTCCTCCGCGAGTGCGACGTCACCGGTCGCGAAGGCCCGGGTCGCCTTGTCGATGGAGACCGTGACGAGGTCGGCGATCTCCACGAGACGAGACTGCACATCCTCGAGGGACTGATGGAAGAGTTCACGCATGAGCGCGCAACCTTTCGTTCGGAGCTCGGGCGGTCTGGCCGGCTGATGACGGGCGCTGCTGTGTGCGCACGCCCTTGCTGATTGTGTTCGTCGAAGGTTAACGAACGGTGCCCAGCACGTGAATACTAGTTCGCCTGCGTCCGAGATGGCGCGGAAACCCGCCAGAGCCGAGGTGAACGCACTCTACGCTGGTGACATGACCACGCCGCAGATCGCGCTGCTCGCCCTCGCCGTCGGGCTGGCGATCGGAATAGGGCTGGCCGCGCTCGTGTTCTGGGCGTACCGCGCTCGCGCCAAGGTGGTGGAGGAATCATCCACCAGGGTTCCGCAGGGCACGGTCGACGTTCTCGAGAGCATGGACGATGCGGCGTGCGTGATCGACTCATCCGGACTCGTGCTGGCCATATCCCACGCCGCTGCGCGCTTCGGCATCGAGGTCGGTGCGACGCTCGACAACCCGGAGCTGCGGGAACTCGTGCGCACGGTCCGTTCGATAGGTGCGTCCTCCACCGAGACGATGCGCATCACGCGCCCCGGCGTCAGCCTTGATCCGCGACTGGTGTCGGCGAGGGCGAGCGAGCTGGCCGCGCGCCTCACGCTGCTGATCATCCGCGATGTGACGGAGCAGGAGCGCCTTGACCAGATGCGCCGTGACTTCGTCGCCAACACCAGCCATGAGCTGAAGACCCCTGTCGGGGCGGTGAGTCTGCTCGCCGAGGCCATCGAGTCCGCCGCGGACGATCCGGCGCAGGTGCGGATCTTCGCGTCACGCATCTCTGCAGAGGCGGCAAGGCTCGGACAACTCACCGGCCGAATCATGAGTCTCTCGCGTCTTCAGACCGCCGACGGCGCCAACGACTTCGGTCCCGTGGCCATCGACGAGGTCGTCGCCGCTTCCATCGAGGCTCACGCCGTGCAGGCCGATTCCGCCGGCGTGGAGCTCATGCGCGGAGGCGACAGGGGAGTGTTCGTCCGCGGCGATCTGCAGATCCTGATCGAGGCGGTCGGTAACCTCGTCGCCAACGCGATCCTGTACTCGCCGACGGGCTCGCGCGTCGGCGTCGGCGTCAAGATCGAGGGGGAGACTGTGGAGATCGCCGTCTCCGATCAGGGCATCGGCATCTCGGAGTCGGACCGGGAGCGCATCTTCGAGCGCTTCTACCGCGCTGACGAGGCTCGCTCGCGGCGCACCGGCGGCACGGGGCTCGGACTCTCGATCGTGAAACACGCCACGCAGCGTCACGGCGGTGAGGTGCGGGTGTGGTCGAGGCCGAGTCGCGGATCGACCTTCACCATGGTGCTGCCTCGGATCGACGCCCCGATGCCGGAGACGACAGACCGCAAGACCAAGAAGCGCGCCAAGAAGGCGGCCAAGGCCGCGGCAGTGCGCGCCCGAAACGGAGAGACCGTATGACCCGAATTCTTCTCGTCGAGGACGAACCCGATCTCGCCGACCCCCTTGCCTATCTGCTGCGCCGTGAAGGCTACGAGGTGGAGATCGCGGAGGACGGACCGGGTGCGCTGACGGCGTTCAGAGAGCGCGGAGCCGACATCGTCCTTCTCGACCTCATGCTTCCCGGTATGCCGGGCACCGAGGTGTGCCGGCAGATCCGCTCGACCTCGGCGGTGCCGATCATCATGCTCACGGCGAAGGACTCGGAGGTGGACATCGTCGTCGGGCTCGAGCTCGGCGCGGATGACTACATCACCAAGCCATATTCGTCCCGCGAGCTGCTCGCACGCATGCGCGCGGTGCTGCGCCGGGTGGTGCAGGCCGACAGCGATCTCGATGAGCGAGTGCTCGACGGCGGGCGCGTCACGCTCGACATCGATCGGCACACCGTCACGGTCTCCGGTGAGGAGATCAACATGCCGCTGAAGGAATTCGAGCTGCTCGAGGTGCTGATGCGCAACTCCGGTCGAGTGCTGACTCGCGGTCAGCTGATCGATCGGGTGTGGGGCAGCGATTACTTCGGCGACACCAAGACGCTCGACGTGCACATCAAACGCATCCGCTCCCGCATCGAGGAGAACCCGGGCGAGCCGGTCATGCTCGTCACCGTGCGCGGACTCGGTTACCGCTTCGAGGGCTGATAGCCGCAGACGCAGAGAGGCCGGTCACCCCGTGGGTGCCGGCCTCTCTGCGTGAGGGGTGTGGGAGCGCTCGATCAGGCGTCGTCCTCCTGCGGGACCAGGTCGGCGTAGTACGAGAGGGCCCCGTCGAGGACGGGCACGTCGGCGGCTGTGCCGGTGGCGTCGCCCGATTGGAAGTAGATCTTGATCGTGGCGCCGGGCATCGTGTCGAGGTCGTCGATGCGCAGCGGCTCGGCGTTCGCGCCGAGACTCAGAGAGTCACCGGCTCCCACCCGAAGGGTGAGGGGATCGAGGCCCTCGATCTCGACGGTGAGTGTCGCCGGCTTGTCGGTCGGGTTCACGATCGCGGCGATGAGGTTGCCCGTGGCGCCGTCGTCAGTCGCGATGACCATCGCGTTGCGAATCTCGAGAGGGCCGTCGGAGTCGGCGATGTTCACGCCGTCGGACGCCGAGTATTTGATCTCGGTCGACTGCGGGGTGATGAACGTGCATCCCGTGGCGCCGAGCAGAACAAGGGCGCTGATGGCGGCAGACGCTACAAGGCGCGATTTCACGAGTCCTCCTGGGAGATTTGGGATATCCGCATCCATTCTATGGGTACGCGAGGGGTGCCCATGCGGCCGTGCGGAGCAAACCTTAGTGCATGTCGCCTGTGGTATTCTGGAGGTTGCCGAAAGGACACGATTTTATGCTTTTTGAAGTTGGCGAGACGGTCGTCTATCCGCACCATGGGGCCGCGACGATCATCGAGGTCAAGGATCGCGTCATCAAGGGCGAGACGAAGAAGTACCTGAAGTTGAACGTCACCCAGGGTGACCTCATCATCGAGGTTCCTGCAGAGAACGTCGACCTCGTCGGCGTCCGCGACGTCATCGGTCAGGAGGGCCTCGACCACGTGTTCGAGGTGCTGCGCGCTCCGTTCACGGAAGAGCCCACGAACTGGTCACGTCGTTACAAGGCGAACCTCGAGAAGCTCGCCTCCGGCGATGTGATCAAGGTGAGCGAGGTCGTGCGCGACCTGTGGCGTCGCGATCAGGACCGCGGTCTGTCCGCGGGAGAGAAGCGCATGCTCGCGAAGGCCCGTCAGATCCTCATCTCCGAGCTCGCGCTCGCCGAGAAGTGCGACGAGGACAAGGCCGGGGCGCTTCTCGACGAGGTCCTCGCGTCTTGATGGCCGAGGCCCGCGGGCCTCGCTAGTGTGAGCGTGTGACTCTCATCCCTGTGCCCACGACGGCGATCATCGTCGTCGCGGCGGGTTCCGGAACACGTCTGGGCGCCGTGGCGCCCAAGGCGTTCGTCGGCATCGACGAGCACTCGGTGCTTCGACACGCGCTCGACGGCGTGTTCGCGGCCGAGGCCGCGCAGGTGATCGTCGTCGCGCCCTCAGGGCACGAGGGCGATGCCGAGACCGAACTGCTCGCCGCCGCAGGGGACCGGCACGACCTCGGTCGTGTCGTGACGGGTGGCGAGACGAGGCAGCAGTCCGTCGCCGCGGGTCTTGCAGCACTCTGGGGCGATATCACCACGGTGCTCGTCCACGACGCCGCGCGCGCCCTGACACCACCGGCCCAGATCGACGCCGTCGCCGCGGCGGTGACCATCGACGCCGGAGTGATCCCGGCGATCGCCGTCATCGACACGCTCAAGCGCGTGGATGCGGGTGATGTCGTCGCTGCGGTGGATCGTTCAGAGCTGGCCGCTGCCCAGACCCCGCAGGGTTTCCCTCGAGGGCTTCTCGAAGCGGCGTACGCCGCCGCGTCAGCGTCAGGCGTCGAGTACACCGACGACGCTGCGCTGTTCGCAGCCGCGGGGCATCCCGTGCGACACATCGCCGGTTCGGAGCGCGCATTCAAGATCACGACGCCGGGCGATCTGGCGCGAGCACGACAGATCCTCAATGTGCGGGCGGAGCCGGCCGGCACATCTTCTCCCCGCATCGGCGTCGGCACCGACGTGCACGCGTTCGGCGGTGAGGGGCACCTCTGGCTGGCGGGGCTCGAATGGCCGGGCGAGCAGCCGCTGTCGGGGCATTCCGACGGCGATGCGGTCGCGCACGCCGTGGTCGACGCCCTGCTCGGCGCTGCCGGGCTCGGTGACATCGGCGAGCACTTCGGCACCTCGCATCCCGAGTACGCCGGCGCACACGCCGATGTCTTCCTCGCACGCACGGCACAACTCGTGTCCGAGGCGGGTTTCACGATCGGCAACGTCTCGGTGCAGTTCCAGGGCAACCGTCCGCGATTCGCCGCTCGACGCGCGGAGGCCGAGCGAACGCTGTCCGCAGCCCTCGGTGGAGCATCGGTCGCCGTGACCGCGACGACGACGGACGGTCTCGGATTCACGGGCCGCGGTGAGGGCATCGCCGTCACAGCGGTCGCGCTCATATACCCCGGGTAGTCTGGTGCAGTGACTCTCCGCCTCTACGACACACGCGCACAGCAGCTGCGCGACTTCGTGCCTCTCGACTCCGAGAACGTCACGATGTACGTATGCGGACCCACGGTGCAGTCCGGCCCCCACATCGGTCACGTCCGTGCGGCCCTGAGCTTCGACCTCCTGCGTCGTTGGCTCACACATCGCTTCAGTCGGGTGACGTTTGTGCGCAACGTCACCGACATCGACGACAAAGTCCTTCTCAATGCGACGGATGCGGAGCCGTGGTGGGCGCTGGCGTACCGGATGGAACAGCAGTTCACGGCGGCGTATGCCGGCGTCGGCATCCTCGCTCCGACGTATGAGCCGCGTGCGACGGCATCCATTCCGCAGATGCAGGAGCTCATCCAGACTCTGATCGAGCGCGGGCACGCGTACCCCGCGCCGGACGGTTCGGGCGACGTGTACTTCGACGTGCGGTCGTGGCCGGAGTACGGTGCGCTCACGCATCAGTCAGTCGACGCGATGGAAGCCGCGGAAGATGCGGATCCCCGCGGTAAGCGCAACCCCCAGGACTTCGCCCTGTGGAAGGGCTCCAAGCCCGATGAGCCCGCCGACGCGATCTGGGCATCGCCGTGGGGCGCCGGCCGACCCGGCTGGCATATCGAGTGCTCTGCCATGGCCAGGCGCTACCTCGGATCGGAATTCGACATCCACGGCGGCGGGCTCGACCTGCGCTTCCCGCACCATGAGAACGAGCTCGCGCAATCGACGGCGGCGGGCGAGGGGTTCGCGCGGTACTGGGTGCACAACGGCCTGGTGACCGTCGACGGGCAGAAGATGTCTAAGTCGCTCGGCAACTTCACACTCGCCGCCGACGTGCTCGCCGCGCACGACCCACTCGTCGTGCGCTACGCGCTCGCCGCCGCGCACTACCGATCGAGCCTCGATCTGACCGAGTCGTCGTGGACCGAGGCAGATGCCGCACTGGGGCGCATACACTCGTTCGTCGAGCGGGCGGGGCGCGCAGTCGAACGGAACGGGACACGGCGTCGTGGGCGCGACTCGGACGACGAGGCCGTGGAGTACATCCCGCTGATCCCCGAAGAGTTCGCGTCGTCCATGGACGACGACCTCGGCGTGCCGCAGGCGCTCGCGGTGGTGCACGATCGTGTGCGGCGGGGGAACCAGGCTCTCGACGACGGCGACGACGCGGCCGCTGAACGGGCGTGGTACGAGGTGCGCGCGATGATCGGCGTGCTCGGCCTGGATGAGGCGCCTCTGGCAGCAGGTGGGACCGGCGCCGAGGCATCCGCTCTCGACGCGCTCGTGCAGACCATGATCACGCAACGCGCCCAAGCACGGGCCGACAAGGACTGGGCGACGGCCGACCGCATCCGCGACGCGATCGCGGCGGCCGGCATCGCTCTTGAAGACACAGCAGACGGAACTCATTGGAGTATTGATGGTTAAGCCACAGCGCCCCGGCGCAAACAACGGCAAGAAGAAGGGCCCTCTCAAGGGCACCGGCGGACTCGGGCGGAAATCGCTCGAGGGCCGCGGGCCGACCCCGAAGGCGGAGGATCGAGCCTGGCACCCCGCGGGCAAGCGCAAGGCTGCCGCCGAACGCTTTGCGGCCTCCGGCGGCAAGGGCAGGCCCGGTGGGCGTCCGAACAACGCGAGTAACCAGAACCGCTCGTCCAAGGCGAAGGCCGGCGACGAGACCGAGAACGTCACGGGACGCAACTCCGTGCTGGAGGCGTTGCGGGCCAAGATCCCCGCGACAGCGTTCTACATCGCGCAGCGCGTCGAGATGGACGACCGCGTGAAGGAGATGCTGTCGATCGCCACGCATCGAGGGATTCCCGTGATGGAGGTCACGCGGCAGGAACTCGACCGCATGGCCGGTTTCGACGGTGTGCACCAGGGCGTCGCGCTCAAGGTGCCTCCTTATGAGTACGCGCACCCACAGGATCTGCTCGAGCAGGTCATCGGTCGCGGTGAGCTGCCGCTGTTCGTCGCGCTCGACGGCATCACCGATCCGCGCAACCTCGGTGCGATCATCCGCTCGACGGCCGCCTTCGGCGGGCACGGCATCATCCTGCCGCAGCGTCGCTCGGCCGGTGTGAACTCCGCAGCCTGGAAGACGAGCGCCGGTGCCGCTGCACGCATCCCCGTGGCGATGGCGACGAACCTGACCACGCAGCTCAAGGAATTCAAGAAGCAGGGCGTGTTCGTGATCGGCCTCGACGGCGGTGGCGATGTGTCACTGCCCGACCTCGCACTCGCCGATCGCCCAGTGGTGATCGTCGTCGGGTCGGAGGGCAAGGGGCTCTCGCGTCTCGTCACCGAGAACTGCGACCAGATCGTGTCGATCCCGATCTCGGGGGCCACCGAATCGCTGAACGCCGGCATCGCGGCATCCGTCGCGCTGTATCAGGTGTCGACGGTGCGCGCGCAGCTCGCCGGAAAGTAGCCGGGAAATCATGGTGCGCATCGCCGTCATCGGAGGAACCGGGTACGCCGGCTCGAACATCGTCGCAGAGGCCGTGTCACGCGGACACTCTGTCGTCTCGGTGGCGCGTTCCGTGCCGACCGAGCGGGTGGAAGGCGCCGTGTACGTCGAGGGGAACATCCTCGACGTGCCAGGCCTGCTGACTCAGATCGAAGAGGTCGACGTCGTCATCCAGGCGCTTTCGCCGCGTGGGGACATGGTCGGCAAGGTCCGTCCGGCGACCGCCGAGCTGTTCGCGGCGCTGCCCGATGGCGTGCGTCTCGGTGTCGTCGGGGGAGCGGGCGGAAGCCTGGTCGCACCGGACGGCCCGCGGCTCGTGGATGCGGGTTTCCCTGAAGAGTTCAAAGCCGAAGCCATGGAGGCCGTCGGCGTGCTGGAGGACCTCCAGAATTCGCCGGAGGACAAGGACTGGTTCTTCGTGCACCCGGCCGGCGGATTCGGCAACTGGGCGCCGGGCGAGCGCACCGGGACGTACCGCGACGGCGGGCCGGTCATGCTGACGGATGCCGCGGGCGAATCGTTCATCTCGGGACGTGATCTCGGCGTCGCCTTCGTCGACGAGATCGAGAACCCGAAGCATCACCGCGAGAACTTCGCCGTCGGCTACTGACCGCTAGACGAGGTCACGCCAGTCGACCTCACCGGTGTCGTCGGCGACCGACACGGCGCCGGTCATCACCGGCAGCGACATGGTCTCGGTCGGCGGGCCCATGATGGTGGCCTCGTCGCGGCGGTGCCGCAGCACATCGTTGATGTACGAGGTGAGGACCTCTGCCAGCGGCACCGAGCGGCCGTTCGCCTGCGAGAGATACCAGCGGTGCTCGAGGACCTGGTGGAAGACCTCTGCCGGCTCCAGCTTGGCGCGCAGCTCGTAGGGGATCGCCCGCACGACGGGCTCGAACACCCGGGTGAGCCACTCGTGCGCGTACATCTCCTCGTCCGCCCACTCCTTCTTGGAGCGTGCGCGGAACTCATCGAGGTCGTTCAACAGCCGACGCGCCTGGTTCTCTTCGACATCGAGCCCGGTGAGCCGGATGAGACGGCGCTGGTGATGACCGGCATCCACGACCTTCGGCTGGATCTCGACGACGGTTCCATCTCCGGTGGTCGTCATCGACATCTCATCGATGTCGAAGCCGAGCGCATTCAACTGCTCGACGCGCTCCGTGATGCGCCAGGTCTCGTTCGCCGAGAACGACTCCTCGGCGGTCAGCGCCGCCCACAGCGAGTGATACGACGACACGATGCCGTCGGCGATGGCGACAGCATCCACCCCATGCTCCAGGCGCCCGCCGGCGGCGAGGTCCATGATCTCGCCGGCGATGTTCGTGCGGGCGAGGTCGAGGTCGTAGAGGCGCTGTCCTTCTGTGAGGCCCTCTTCGTGCAGTTCGCCGGTCTCGGCATCGACCAGATAGGCGGCGAAGGCGCCGGCGTCGCGACGGAAGAGAGTGTTCGATAGGGAGACGTCACCCCAGTAGAAGCCGACATTGTGCACCCGGACGAGCAGCAGCGCCAGGGCATCGACGAGCCGGGTAGCGGTGTCTGGACGCAGAACGCGAGTGAACAGCGCCCGGTACGGCATCGAGAAGCGCAGATGCGATGTCACCAGTACGGCCGGGAGCGGGGTGCCCGCGGCATCCGAGCGTCCGGCGATCACGGCGACGCGATCCACGCATGGCACGTCGAGCCTCGCGAGATTGCCGAGCATGTCGTACTCGCGCTGCGCCATCTCGGCGGTGGTCTCCTTGACGGCGACGACACGGCCGGACAGATCGGCGAAGCGCACCAGATGCCGGGAGAGTCCCTTTGGCAGCGAGACGATGCGCTCGGACGGCCATTTCGCGAGCGGAGTCGACCACGGCAGAGACAGCAGCTCAGGGTTGACCTTGCTGGCGGTGATGCGCAGTGCGTCCTGCATGTGACTCCAGGGGAAACGACACGGCGCGGGTGACCCGAAGGTCAGCCCGCGCCGTGTGCGATGGAACTTACGAGGCCGAGACGACCGGCTTGTCGTTCAGACGCAGGCCGGACTCGATGTCGAACGCGTGAACGTGCCCGACGGATGCCGCGAGCGTGACCGTCTCGCCGGCGTTCGGGTGGCTGCGGCCGTCGACGCGAGCGACCAGGTCGGTGCGCTTGCCGTTGATGTCGGTGTGGCCGTAGAGGTAGCCGTCAGCACCGAGCTCCTCGACGAGGTCGACCGTGACCGAGAGTCCCTTGCCGTCGGCGGGGCCGACGACGATGTCCTCTGGGCGGACGCCGACCGTGACCTGGCTGCCGTTCGCGCGGCCGACGGTGTCGCGGTCGAGCCCGACGACCTCGGTGCCGAAGCGCACGCCGCCCTCGGCAAGGTCAGCAGAGAAGAGGTTCATGGCAGGCGAGCCGATGAAGCCGGCGACGAACACGTTCTCCGGCTTCTCGTACAGGTCGCGGGGGGTGCCGACCTGCTGCAGGAGACCGTCCTTGAGGACCGCGATGCGGTCGCCCATGGTGAGCGCCTCGGTCTGGTCGTGCGTGACGTAGACCGTGGTGACGCCGAGGCGACGCTGCAGCGAGGCGATCTGCGTACGCGTCTGCACGCGCAGCTTCGCGTCGAGGTTCGACAGCGGCTCGTCCATGAGGAACACCTGCGGCTGACGGACGATCGCGCGACCCATGGCGACGCGCTGACGCTGACCACCGGAGAGCGCCTTCGGCTTGCGGGTCAGGTACTCCTCGAGGTCGAGGAGCTTGGCTGCCTCGAGCACGCGGGCGGCGCGCTCTTCCTTGTTGATGCCGGCGATCTTCAGGGCGAAGCCCATGTTCTCGGCGACCGTCATGTGCGGGTACAGCGCGTAGTTCTGGAAGACCATGGCGATGTCACGGTCCTTGGGCGGCACGTCGGTGACGTCACGATCGCCGATGAGGATGCGTCCGTCGTTGACCTCTTCGAGGCCGGCGAGCATGCGCAGGGACGTGGACTTACCGCAGCCGGAGGGGCCGACGAGGACGAGGAATTCGCCGTCTGCGACCTCGAGGTCGAGCTTGTCGACTGCCGGGCGGGTGCCGCCCGGGTACAGACGCGTAGCCGCGTCGAAAGTGACAGATGCCATTGTTTTCTCCTTCACCGGCAGGTACGTGCCGGACGATCCGTTGTGATGGATGCGGTGGGTATGAGCCACCCTGGCCCGCCATCGGGCCGAGTCAAGTATGGCACGGAGCCGCCGCACCTGGGTATTTCCCAGCCTGACTCGTTAACATCGATTGTGGTCCTGCTTGTGAAGAGGACACCGGGGAGCCCGTCCCCACCATGACTTTCAAGAGGAACGATGTCGAGCGACGAAACGCCGAACGTCCCCTCCCCTCGCAGTTCCCGTGAGGCGGTTCGGGAAAAGGCCCAGCAGGTGCACGCCAAGCAGTCCAGGGCGCGCATCATGCGACGGATCATCGTCGGTGCCGTCGCCGTCGTCGCAGTCGGCGCCATCGGCACCGCTGTGGCGATGGCGGTGACCTCGTCGGTCTCGGAGCCGACCATGAGCCCGAGCGGTATGGACTCCGACGGCATCGCCGTGAACACCGCTCCGAGCGTCGGCGCCGAGGAAGTGGCGGAGACGCCGGCGCCGGAGGAGACCGCGTCCGGCGCGACCGAGACGCCTGCTCCGACGCCGGAGCCGACGGCGTCGACGGCTGTCGTAGATGTGCACATCTACGTCGACTACCTCTCGCCGGGAGCCGGGGAATTCGAGCGCGCCAACGCGCGCCAGCTGGCCGGCTGGATCAATGAGGATGCCGTCACCGTGACGTATCACCCGGTGTCGATGCTCACCGCGAGCTCCAACGGCACGAAGTACTCACTGCGTGCCGCTGCTGCGGCAGCGTGCGTGTCCACGTATTCTCCGACGCAGTTCTACGCGTTCAACCATGAACTGCTGGTCGACCAGCCCGAGGTCGACACCAACGGCCGGTCCAACGTCGAGCTCGCCGATCTCGCCCAGGCGGTCGGTGTCGACGATCCCAAGGTCGTTCGCAGGTGTATCGAGAAAGAAGACTTCGCGTCATGGGCGAAGGACGCCACCTCGCGCGCCCTCGAGGGCCCGCTGGTCGGCTCCGACGACCTGGTGCTCACGAGCGCTCCGATGATCGTCGTGAACGGCGAGGCCTATGTCGGATCCCTGAAGGATCCTGCCGAGTTCTCGCAGTTCGTCCTGACCGTCGCCAGCGAGACCGACGCGACGCAGGCGCCGACGCCCACTCCGACGACGACAGAGACGCCGGCGGAGTAGCCCGGTTCAGAGACGTGCTCCACTCTCGCTAAACTGGACACGTTCGCCGACTTAGCTCAGCTGGTAGAGCACCTGTCTTGTAATTCGGTTCACGCCGAAATCAGGGGTTATCGCGGGGTATCAAATCTCCCCGTCACCTTACTCCCATTTGCTCACGAAGTATCACTCGCGATCGTTGCTGATCGGAGAATGTGCGGGGTAAATGCGGGGTATGGCTATCAACGCGTCGTGACTCGAAGTCCACGACGTGACCCTGCCGACGGGCGCGATCGTGTTAGGATACCTGTAACAGTTCCCTCCGGGAGGTGGCGCCTCGCGCAACACCTCGCCGGGGGGCCTTTTTTTGCACCTATGCTTCCAGCCATGGGCAAACCCTCATTGTCGATAGCCGATCAGCACGCGAAGATCACGCTCCTCGGGCTCGCGGACACTCCTCCTGCGCTTCACCGCGCTCTAGCTAGCGTTGGGTACTTTCGACTCTCGGGTTATTGGCGGTACTTCCAGGTCCAGCCGTCCCAGGGGGTAAACCGCTTCGAGCCGGGAGCAAACATCGCGTCGATCATGGACTGCTATCACTCCGACGCAGCCTTGAGGAATCTCCTCATGGAGGGGCTCGCTGAAGTCGAGGTTGCTGCGCGGGCGGTGCTCGTCGCAAAGCTTTGTAAAGCGGGCGGCAGCGGCGATGAGTATCTGGACCCGAAAACGTACGACGCAGCCTACGACGCGAAGGGTAACTCGCTCACGAACGCGCTACTGAGGGACATACACAGCGACATTGACCGCTCCAAAGAGCGTCACGTGAGGCACCACAGAGATAAGGGAACGGCGGTGCCTCTCTGGGTAGCCACTGAGGCACTCTCCTTCGGAGTTCTCTCGCGGATGTATGGGCTTTTGGCCGACCAGGCTCAGCGCGACTTCATCGCAAAGCGCTTCGGCTACACCTCGTCGAACGACTTCAGTACGAACCTTCGTGCCGTCTCAGTCTTCCGCAACGTGTGCGCGCATCACGGGCGGATATGGAATCGAACGATCGCACAGGACGTCCCGAAGATCCTCCCGTTTCTCGTGGAGAAGTCGCTGATTCGGATGAACTACGACAAAACGCCTTGGGGAGTGATCTCTGTGGTGGTCGATTTCGTGAATCGAGTCAGGGGGCACAACGGATTCTCTGCTGAGGTTTCGACCCTAGTGCCACGGAGCGGCATCTACTGGGACGGCCTAATCTCGCCAAGTACCAAGTAGGTACAGATCGTCCCGCCTTTTTCGACCTCTATCTACGCGTTGATCACTCGTCGGGTGTCAGACTATCTAGATGGACGGCATACCCGACCCGCTGACCTGCCCAGACTGCGGCGTTCTGCTGCGTGATGGTGAGACGGGGCTGGAATGCCCTCTGTGCGCTCGCGTGGAGCCATATCCCGACATCAAGCGGCCCGCGAGCGTAGACGACCTGCCGGGGCTTCACGGCGGCTAGACGGGCACCACGTTCAGCGCGGCTTTTGTCACAGCGGTAGAGGGTAGCCGGGGACCGTCGTAGGGTGCTGTGATGGACGGTGGATTCGTTTACGAACGCAAACCGGTCCCCGCCGAGGAGGGGGACGATTGGTTGTACTACGAGCCGCCCACGAAGAGGTGGTATCGGGTAGCGCTGATGGTTGTTCCAGAGGACGCCCAACGCGTTCGCGTCCAACATCTCGACCGTGAGATGAAGGGCAAGGCTGAGTGGGTGCCGATCGGGCGTTGTCGCGTCCCGTGGGGACTCCGCGAGGAATACTTCGCCACGAACACCCGATGGGATGATCTCTACTCTCACGCGCCGGAGGATGACGCTTTTACTGAAGCTGCTGAAATCGCCATAACGAAGGTCCTATCGGTGTCGATTGCTTTCCCTCAACATGGCGGCAGAGCGACGCTCGAAGTATTTGATCTGGACGGCCTCGCAGACGCGACAGGGATGACCGCGGCGGAGCTTGTTTCACATTCGGCGACTATTCGGGACAGCGACGCTACGTATCTGCCGTGGCCGAGCATGAAACAAGTCGCGATTGCACTGTGCCGACGTAACCCACAGCCGATCATCGAGTACATAGACGAGCGCGAGCGGGAGATTCGAGAGCAGGAACTCGCGAGCGACCTGAGCCCACCCTGGTACCTCGACTCGTCTCTCAACGATGACCGGTACGCCTTGAGGGCGCGGCGCTGGGTGAAGCTCGGGAAAGATGCTCGACAGATATTGAAGCAGTGGATTGATCAGGATCAGCCGGGTCTCAGGGAGAATTACCTGGCGCTACGGCAGCAACATGTCGAACTAGTTCTCGCCGTGTTGCCGGCGCTGGATCAACTCTCCCGAATCCGGTCCAAGAAATCCGACCAGATCGCCGCAGAGATCCGCGAAATCATCGAGAAGCCGTTGCCTCAGTAGTCATACGACCGTCCGCGACCATCGTGACCGCGTTGCCCCACACCCAGCACCGGTAGGTTTTCTCCCCGATGGGTGAACTCGATGCCCGCGGCCGTCTCTGTGGTGCGCATAAGCAACGCCCCCACACGGACATGTTGCGGCCCGAACCTCACCCACGCCCTCACACCCTGCGGTTTTGGATAGACCGTCACCGGCATCCGCTCCAACTCAAGCTCCTCCGAACTGAGCGTCTGCAACGGCCCAGCAGTCTTCGCGATCCGTGCAAGCGCCTTCTCATCCGCGTACATGTCATACAGGGCTGCAAGCCTCTTACTCGATCCCACACCGGCACCTCCTGGACAGCACCACTCGAGCCACACCACGGGCTGTACGGGTGGCGTTTCCAAGGGACCAACGATGGCGGCGACTCGTTCGTGTTCGACGTGTACAAAGCCGAAGACGGCTGGCACGTACACCGCTCCTACAACTAATCGGCGTCGAGCCCGTCATCTCTCGAGACGACCTAGAGTCTCCTCTGCCGACTTGGTAGCGCCCACGAATCGGCGGGCTTGCTCAACTCGTCCTTGACCGCATCGAGGTCGAAGCGCCACGATCGACCAACGCGGACAGACGGGATCTCGCGGTTGCGGGCCATGCGATATACCTTGTCAACGGAACATTGGAGCACGCGCGCTAGCTCCGTGCTTGTCAGGTACTTCGCTATTGGTGACTCGGTGGTTGGTTCCATGCGAACACAGTAGAGCCATTGCGGCGTATATCAAGTTCGGGAACTGCGCGAGGACCGGATCAGTAGCGGCGTTACCGAGCGCGCCTTGTTCGCCAGATAGATCGCGACCTTCGCATCGTTGATTCCGAGAGTCAGATCGCGGCCCGCGACCGGCCACGCCTGCGGCGCTGCTCACGGGATGCCAGGAGGGTACGACGAAAGCGCCCCCACTCGACCCGTAACAGGTTGAATAGGGGCGCCTTCGTTCGGCGTGCGTAGCGGAGCTAGTTGCTGTCCGGCGGCTTTGCGGCGTTAGGCGCCAGCGGGACAGCAACCGCGGTCAGGCGGTCGTGCTGTCCTTCACGATGTAGTTCGCGGCCAATTGCGCTATCAAAGACCCGAGCGCCACGTTGCCACCGCGCGAGCCGGTAACATCGGGGCGAACGATCATCGAACCCGCATCAGATGTGTTCGCAACCGCCCCGGCAGCACCCGTGCGCAAACCGTACTCATTGACGCGAGCAGCCACGCGGGTTGAGCGCGCCAAAGTGTTTCCGACGCACGTCCCCCGGTTTTGATATCCGGGGATCAGGATCGCCTGCGGGGTGTACTTGATCCGAGAATGGATCAAGTACACCCGTGACTAGGCATTGATCCCCCACACTGCAATCCCAGCAGCAGGAGCCAACGCTGTCGACGGCGCCGATGGTGTTGTCGCACCCGAAACAGCCTGCGTGTATGCCGACGTTGTTGTGCTTGCCGCATTGCTCGAAATCGATGGGTGCGTGCCAGCGAACCCGACCAAAGATGGATGCGTCGTTGCCGTGCCCGACCATGCGCAGCCGACGAAGTAGTCCCCGGCCGCAATGGTCTGCGTGGCGAAACTCATCGTTCGCTCCGCAGTCGCACCCGTCAGGTCCAGTGTTGCCAACGCCCCAAAGTCGATCACCAAAGTAGACGGGCGACCCGTCGAGTCAATCGACCATAGGCCGAACCTCATCGCCGCCGTGCCGGAAGCCGCAGCCGTCCCGAGTATGACCGCAAGTCCAGACAGCGCGATAGGTCGGTCCAACGTCAGTGGCATGAACCGCCATGCGTCCGGAAGCATACTCACGGCCGACACGCCGTACGTCATTGCGGCCGGATAGCAGGCCAGGGGCAGGCGTGCCCCCAATCGTCGCCCCGGAAACGGTGCCGCGTTGTTCGTGGTGAGACCGCCGTTAGTGACAGTCACCCTGCCACCTGTCACGCGCCCCGTAACGCTGCCCATATCTACAGCCAGCCGTCCCGAGGTTTGGTGACGGCACTCAATGACATTGACGTTGGTGGCCGATGCTGGTGCCACACGGATATCGACCACCCCTGCTTCTGGCGCGTCTGAGGCGTCACGGATAAGGTTCTCAACGGTGATCGAATTTGACTCCGCGCCAACCGTAGCCGATTTGCCTATATATACCAGGTCGCGGGTTGCCCCACCATCATGGAAGTCCCAAAGGCCACAGTTCTCGATCACAACGTTCCGACACGACAGCAGTTTCACCGCACCGCCAACAGGAATCTCGAAGTTCACGTCGCGGATCGCAAAACTGATAGGGATGGAGCCGTTCTGCCCTTCAAGCCAGATCCCGTAGTTGCCGGTGTGCGTGAAGCGACAAGAAGTGAACGTGGACTGCGCCAGTTCACCCGTAGAAGTGACACCCTTGAACGTCGGAACGGTCGCCGTGAGAGTGTGCGTGTACGAGCAGTTCACCGAGAGAACGTCAATCCATCCGACAATATCGAAGGCCGAAAATCCGTCGTTGTACTGAGTGAAGGCACAACTGTCGAACTTGCTCTGTGAATACTTGCCCGTGAAAATGTGGCCCCCGCCAGTGAATGAATCAAACGTGAGGTCTTGACAGACGACACCCCACGTGTACGCCGGGGAGAGGAACATGGTTCCGGAGAGCGTGCGGAGCCGGGAGCGCCCCGCGCCCGTCACGTCCGATGAACGCGAAGAACCGTACAGCCGCATGCCCGAACGGACGGTCAGCCCTGAAACGACGTATGTCCCAGGCGGGAAGTAAACCGACTCGCCGCTGTCTATAGCGGCTTGTACTGCCGCAGTGTCGTCGGTTACCCCGTCACCCTTTGCGCCGAACGATTCGACGCTGACGCCTCGCGCGAACGTGGTGCTTAGCTGGGCGCCGAGCGTGTTACCCTCGTCAATCATGTCGGACGCAAGGGCGCCCAACACGGGTTCGGGCAGACGGTAGTCTGCATCATCTACTGCTACTAGACGATTAGTCATTGATTCCTCCATTGTTGTCTCGATCCGCGTCCTCAAACGCGTACAGCCCGGGTTCGGGTGCGGTCAACGCAACAGTTGTGTACAGCCCCGGGGCGGACCTCACAGAATCTCGAGTTGGCACAATCAGCCGCGGAAAGTTCGGGTCTCGCTCGAACGTCGATTCAGTCATTTCACTTCTTTCGTTAGGGTCGTACGCCGCCACGCGTTGTGCGTTGTGCGGCTTCGTCGTGCGCGTGCACCCTTCCTTCCGCGCGGGTGTCAACGAACGCGGTGAACTCCTGCCCGTTTACGACCAGGCTGAGGGAGTCTCCCGGCTGGATGCCGGCGTAGACGATCTGAGGTGCGGGTGTTGCTGCCGTGTACGTCGGTCCTGCTGCCGCCCAACGAGTCTCGGGTTCCGATCTGAGGGCGTACGGGCTGCCAGACATCATCTCCGACCGCCACTTCTGGATCGCCCCGTGCCCGCCCGCCGCATCAACCTCCGCAGCCGTCAGGACGTGCTCACCTGGTGCCAGCATCCGCAGCTCGGAGTCCTTGCCCTTCGGTCCTGGCCCATACACGGGGCCACCGGACGCCATGCCCGGTTCGACCGTGTACGAGCCCATCTGCATTGCCGCACCATCCGCGATGACCTGCACGCGTATCTGGCGACCCGAGTTCGTGTAGATCCAGTTGTCCAGGTTTGCCTGCGCGGTCGCGGTGTCTACGATCGCCTCGAACTCCTTCTCAGTCGGCATCTGGAAGATGCGATCAGCGAGCGCTTTCACCTCGTCGGCGTTGTAGCCGGCAGACACCGCAGAATCGATGAACGCCTGCTTCTGCGCTGCGAGAGTGCCCGAATACTTGATCGCCGCTTCGTCAGCCGACATCGTGGCGAGATCCTGCTCAAGCTGCGCCTGAGCCGCAGTCTGAGCAGCCCCGGCCAGGTCAGCCATCGCCGCGGCATTCGCAGAACCAGAAGCCGTGTTCTCATCCAGCGATGTCCCGTTGCTCTCAACCTGCTCAGACAGACCAGCCAGAGCGTCCTGGTATCGCGCGTTCGTCGTCACCGCGTCCTGTGCGATCCCGTTCGCCTCATTGATCCTGTCGATCAGGTCGGTGAGTTCCGAGTTCAGATCAGCAACCGCATCCGCTTCTTGAATGTACGACTCAGCAGCCGTACCGGATGCCTCGACAGAATCGGCCGTCATCGCGTTCTTCTGCTCGAGCTTCTTCGTCCCGTTCTCATACGCGGCCGTCTGCTCGTTGATGAAGCCCTTGAGCTCCTGAGCCGCCGCAGCCGCTTCGTTCTCCTGCTGAGTGAGATCCTTAGCGGCCTTCGTGTTCGCCGGCCCAAACGCCTTCTCAATGGCCGCATTGACCTCCGTGAGCGCGGCACTGCTACCCGTCGCAGCATCACCCACAAGATCAAGACTCAGACCCAGCTTCTCCGCAGCATCAGCCGCAGAGCCACGAGAGAGCCACAGGAACGACTGCTCAGCCGTAGCAGCATCCGCAGCGACATTCCGAGCCGCATCCGCCCCACTCTCGAGTGCGTCAGCGTATGCCTGCGCCATTTGCTCAGCCTGCTGATGCTTCGCAGCAAGCGTGCCCACGACCGCGAACAGTCCACCCAGTGCGAGACCGGCAATCCCCGCCGTCAGCGAAATGCCCTTCATCGACAGGCTCGACGCTTCCACCGTTGCCTTGAACTGCAACCACTTCGGGATAGCGACCAGCGCCGTACCGCCCGAGAGCGCCACAGCAGCCGTAGCGCCACCCACAGCGAGAATCCCAGCCTGAACCGGCGCCGGAAGATCGTTGTACATCCCGATCAGCCCTGTGAGCGCCTGAGCCATGGTCCGCAGCGTGTCATTCGCTGCACCGCCCGTATCTATCAGCGCTGTCTCGAATGCACCGCCCAGTGCCTCGATGTCGCCCTTGAGGTTGTCCAGCCGTGTGGATGCGGTCTTCGACGCGTACCCCTGGTCATCGACGGCCGAGATCCAGTCCCGAATCCCCTCCTCGCCCTGCTGGTAGATCACCCCAGCCGCGCGCACCGCATCCGACCCGAAGATCGTCGCCATTGCCGCATTGCGCTGCTCAGGTGACAGATCCCTCAACGCGCCCTGAAGGTTGCCGGCGAACTCAGCCAGCCCCACAAAGTTCCCCGACGCGTCGTACGCCGAGATCCCCAGTTCCTTCATTTTCGCCGCAGCCTCACCCGACGTCGGAACCATCCGCTGCAACATCGACTTGAACGACGTACCCGCATCAGAACCGATCAGACCCTGCTCAGCGAACGCTGCCAGTCCCGCTGTTGTCTCCTCGATGCTCAGGCCCGTCTGGTTCGCGACCAGACCCGCTTGATTGAGAGCCTGCGACAGATCCGACACGTCACCCATCGCCTTACCTGCACCAGCAGCCAGAAGATCCGCGACATGTGACATGTCATCGCCCTGCAAGTTGAACTGCTTGAGTGCCGTCGCCGCGATACCCGCCGCATCGGCCACCTGAAGCTCACCAGCAGCCGCAAGATCCAAAGACCCAGCCAGACCGCCCCCGAGAATGTCAGCCGTTGAGACGCCCGCTTTCGCCAGTTCCTCAATCGCCCCGGCAGCCTCCGTCGCACTGAACACGGTGGACTCACCGGCATCCAGAGCGGCCTGGCGAAGCAGGTCCATGTTCCCCGCAGTTTCATGCGTTGCCGCCTGCACAGAACTCATCGCCGCATCGAAATCCGCGAACCGCTTCACAGCGAACCCGACACCCGTCGCAAGCAGAGTGCCCATCGCCAGGCCCGCAGTACCGAGCTGGTTGAACGCTTCACGCTGCTGCGCCAGCTTCTCACCCTCCGTACCCACCGCCGCAGTTTTCTTCGCCGCCTCTTCCATTGCCTTCGCGAAACCGGCAATGTTCGCCTCAAGGCGTACTCGCGTAACACGCTCAGCCATCAGACCACCCCCGCCACAGCAGCGTCAACGAGATCACTAAGCGGCAGATCCTTCGGCAGAGCCTTCGCAGCCGCCTTCGCCTTCTGCGCCGGTTCCCAGATGTGCATTCCCCACACCGCAGCCCGCAGGTTCGACTTGTCCTCATCGGACAGCGAATCGTAGATCTCCGTCCACCTGTAGAACACGGCCTTGTCACGCACGACCAGCAGGTCGTCCTCATCGTCGCCAACAATCAGCGAGATGTCCGGATAGTTCCGCGTCACGTTCGTCAGCGAGAACCACAACGACATGTCAGCCGCCACACCAGGCACAGCCGGGTACTTATCCGTCAGCTCCGTAAAAACGGGCGGCATGACGAACGGGATACGCACCGTCACCAGCACGCCACCCAACATCACCGGTACATCAACCGGCTCAATCGACTCCAAGTACTTCTTCTGCTCTGCAATCAACGCATCAATATCAATAGCCATAGTCTTTCCTTCACTGTCTGAAACTCGAATTGGTGAGTGGCCCGCGAGGCACGTAGAACCCCAAAATGCACTCGGTTTTTCACTGGGGAGAGAAAGGTCGCCGCCCAGGAGACCGACCGGCATGACCCCCCTTTAGGGGTGGGAGCCACCCCTACTGCCGCCATGTCCCCGTGGAAAAAAAGGTCGGGGAGAGATCGTTCGTAAACCCGGAGACCGATGTGACAGAGGGCCGGGGTGACCCGTCCGTGGGGTTCGTCATGCGGACGGGCTGGCCTGGCTAGTCGCCCTGGGCGATCTTCTGAATGCCTGCGTCGTTGATGAACCCGCTGACTTCCTTCGGTACTGGGATCGAGTAGATACCTTGGTAGCCGTTGAACCCGTCGTCTTCGTGCTGCGTTGTCCAGCGGTCAATGTCAGCGAGGTCGGTGAGGTGTTCGCGTCGTTCTGGGTATGCGGCTGCGTGCTTGGCGATGATCGCTTCCCACTGGAAATGCAACGATCGTGCAAGTAGCGCCGACACGAGAGATTCGTCGTCGTTGATCTCTGCAATGTGGAACAGCTCTGATGCTTGTTCCTCGTCATCGGGTCCGAACTGAAGGGCACGCTCCTGTGCGTCACGGTACGCCATGATTTCGGTGGCGCCGTTGTTCTTTCTCCCGAAGATGGCGCGTTCGAGTTCTGAACGTTTGGCCTGTGTGGCGCGGCGTTCGTCTTCGAGAAGCAGCTCGAGGTTCTTCTTGGCGGTGAGGTAGTGCTGTGCAATCTCTTGGCGTTTCGTCGGCTGGGTGATGCGCCCGTTGGATCGGGTGCTCTCGATAGCCGAGGTGAGCGTGTTCCTTATGGGTTGAATGCGGTCACGGATTGTGTCGATCTTCAGTCCGAGTTCAGTGAGTGCCATCGGGTTTCCTCTCTTACGCGGCCTTTCGGCCGGCGATGTATTGTTCTGCCGCGTGGGCTGTGATGATCCAGATGCGGCCTTGTTGTGTTGCTTCGAGTAGTCCTAGTCCTATGTGGTTTCGGACTGCTCTTGGTGTGATCCCGGCCTCTCTTGCGACTTGTCGGACTGTTACGATTCCTGCACTTTCAGTCTCGTGTTTTTCCGTCACGTCCTGGGGTTTTGTTCCGTCGAGGGAAGCATGGTGTGCGAAGGCTGCGGAGGTGATGTCGGTGAGGAGGGTGTACAGGCGGTCGGACTTTCCGCGTGCGGCGATGCGCAGTTCGCGGAGGTGCGCGGAGGTGTAGAGCAGTGCGGCGTCTGCTCCGGTCAGGATGACTGCATTCTCGACACGCCGCGTCATGGTGTTGACTCCTCTCATAACGATTGAAAGGACTCATCACATGGACGTGCCTCCGGAATTTGTGAGTCTCGGCGCGCAGCTCGCGGGTGCAACCGCCCGTAACGGGGCGGCACTCGTGACAGATAAGGTGCGCGCTCTCCGCAAGTCGGGCAAGCAAGAGGAGATAATCTCCGGGCTCGAGCAGCTCGTGTCCGAACTTGTGGACGACAAGAACGAGATCACGCGGATCGCACAGGCCTATCAGGCGGAGTTGGTGTCGCAGCGTCTGGCTCCTGGCGACCTTCAATACATCGCTGACACCGTTGTGCCGACGCTTCAGAAGATTGCGGATGGGATGGGCTCGGAGAAAGCCGAGGAGTTCGAAAAGCTCGCCAACGCGCTTCGCCCGCTGCTGTCCGTCGAAACCGCGAATGTTCTGCAACTCCTCGGTTTCAACTTCCGCGACGCTATAGGACAGCCGCTCACTACCCTCATGCAGAAGGCGATCCTTGCGCGCGCCGCTGATACAGGCGTCGAGAAAGTTGAGTCGCTCAAGAGGGAGCAGCTGTACCTGCAGGTTGCTCTGGATCCTGAGGCTTTCGATCGTCTCAATGCGTTGTTCGGGCGCTAGATCAATCGGCATCGTCCGGACCCATCCAGTCATGAGCCGATAATTTATGGGCTTTCGCTTCTGCGTACTAGATCCGCTCATGGTTTCTCCTTCCGTCGTTCTGCGGTGTCTGCAATGGGTTCGCTCACGCGGCCCCCTCGTGATCTGTGCAGGTGTTCGTCCAGCCGCCGTTCGCGAAGGTGGATGACCAACCTTCCGAGTGGGCCAGTGCGGTGAGGTCACGATGGTGTGTGCGTTCCCCGGCGTCGTAGACGTTCTCGCAGTCGGGGTGGTCGCAGATCATGCAGCTACGAATGGACATCAGTTACGTGCTCATTCCTGCCGCGTGTGCGGCGTCGTTTCGTTGCATTCGCGGATGGACGGTGCAGCGGTCTTCGTGTAGCTCCTGGCGTACGTGTGCGCCTGAGCCGGTTCTTGTCCAGCGAACCCACGCGTCACAGGTCGGGCATTGAGCTGGCGCGATGTTCACGGGCTGATGGATCATCGCTTCTCCATGGCCCGGAGCATCGGGCATGTGTCGTCATGGAAGATCTGTGCGACGTGTACATGCGGCTGGATCTCGACTAGCCGGAGTTCGGCGTTGCAGTCTGGGCAAGCGCTCATGCGATCACCGCGGCCGCGTCTGCTCGGGCGTTCGCGTGTGCGAGGTCACCGCTGTCGCAGTAGCCCAGATGGATCGTCCCGACCGGATCGCTACAGACAACGCAGAGCATGTCGGCACGTTCCACGATCGCTGGTCGGCTCTCGAGGTATGACGCCTCATAGTTCTCACCATCGTTCTCATAGTTCTCACGTTCTGAGAGGTGAGAACCTTGAGAACCTTGATGAGAACCTTGGCGCAGCGTCCACGTCCACGACCCCTGAAATCCGCCCGAACTTTTGTCGCAGAGCTTCTTGCCTGCCCGCTGGATCGTGGCTTTCGCGAACCCGTCCGCGAGCGCTGCATTCATGATCTGCTTGGCTGCCGCCGTGCCGCCGCTTTCTGCCATGAATGACTTGAGCCACGATTCCGCGTCTTCTCCGTCGCCCTCGGTTTCGCTCGGCATCCGGTTGATGATGTCGCTCACGCTGATGTCGGATTCTCCGAGTTCTTCGACGCGAGCGAGTTCCGCAATCTCCCCGTCGTCCGTAGCAACGGGTGTTGACACGAGATTGAATGCGAACGACTGCCCCTTGGCTTTCGAGTAGTTCGACTTATCAACGCTCACGATCCGGCGCCCGGTTTCCTCGTCCGTGGCGAACAGCAGTACGGAGCGCACGGCGTCACGGAAGGCGTGGGAGCCGCTCAACTTGTCGGATGCATTACCGACGCCTTTGTTGAAGTGCATGATTCCTATGACGCCGATTCCCATTTCCTGGGCGAGTTGCGCCAGCGGATCGAGTGCACGTCGGACATCGATCACCTTGTAGTGGTCGCCGCCCATGGTCGATGCGAGCGGGTCGATGATCAGTAACCCGGCGTCGGTCTCTTCGATCGCTTGGCGGATGATGGTGAGATCCAATGGCAGTGTCGGCGTGGACTCTCCCGTAATCTCGTCCTCCTGCCACCTGACCGCGACCTGAAAAACACGATCCAGGTCAGCACCGGCTGCGATCAGACGTGGCTTCATGACCATGCCCCAGTCGTCCTCGTGGCTGATGATCAGGACGCTCTTCGGCGTGCCTTTCATATCGCCCTCGAGGGTGCCGCGTGTGGCCTGTGCACCAACGTGCAGCGCGAACGTGGACTTGCCTTCACCCCCGCGACCACCGAACAGTGTGGGAGTGCCAAGCGGGACGCGATCTTGCGAGAGCCACCGTTGGCGTTCAGTCTTGAAGTGGCTGGCTGGTGTGAGAAGTAGTTGCCGCTGATTCATGCGACCTCCTTCATCTGTGTTGTCTTGTGAATCGTGATGGGCTCACGAATGTTGTCGAGTGATGCGACATAGAGCCGCCACGCCTCGTCCATGTGGTGCTCGATGTTCCCGGTATCCGCGACAATCTCCGCGGCTCGATCGAGGCGAGACAGCAGATAGTCCTGCTGATCCTTCGGTCCGAAAGAACGCAACCAGAGGCGGTCGGCATCGAGCTTCGCGGCGCGCACTTCGTCCTCGCGAGATGCGCGCCCCTGCTCGTATGCGATCGTGAACAGGGTCGCCAGGGCATCGGGGAGTTGATGGAGCCCTAGTGAGCCGTCAGCAAGCCGCCACGACCATGCGTCGATCGTGCGGGACGCCTCCGCGCTAATGCGGAGACGCTCGAGGCCGACCCCATCGGGTGCGGGCCTCGAAGCACCTACCGTGTCTGTCCCGCTTTCAACTCAGCAAATACGTGCTCTCGACCATCGGGTGCAGCAGAGAGGCAGACGAACGTCCCGATGCGCGCGTGGACGAGTCTTGTCCCTCTGCGTCCGGCGCCGCGTGAGGCCCGGTACTCGCCGTCCTTGCCTCCTCGACACCACATGTCCCCAGCGCACTCGCCGGCCGGGTGCACCCAGTAAGAGGACCGGGTGGGGTCTCCTTCGTGCCGCTGATGCATCAGGTGGACGACATCGCCGTGATGTGTGTCGCTGCCTCCGCCGAAGATCAGTGAGACGCGCTTGAGGGGCACTTCCATGAACTCGAGGTCATCAACGAGGTTGTTGAGTTCGTTCTGACGCCGCGCCTGAAGTGCTTCGATCTGCTCATCAATGTCCTGCACGGATCTAGTCCTGCCAACGACGAACGTAAGATCGCGTTCCAACACGGCACTCACGCGTCACGCTCCATCAGTTCGATCGTTGCTTCCGGATCGCGTCGAAGCTCGCGGGGTGTTCTGTCGCGAGCCTCACCGATCAGGCGTACGCAGGCTGTCATGAAGTCGCTCAGATCGACGCCGAGGCGACCGGCGAAGATCACTGCTTCCGTGATGGTCGGCCCGTCGTGAGTGTCGGTGGCCGGTGCGATAGTCTGAATTGGCATAGTTTTTCCTTCTCTCAGGTTGGGATTACTCGCCCTGGCTTGGTGTTCCAGCACCGGCCAGGGCATTTTTCTTGTGAGCACGGATGGTTCCCCGTCCGCGTCGTGTGTGGGTGAAGTTGAGCATCGGCAGCACGTCAGCGAGAACATGCGGCTTGATGCGGAACAACACGTTTCCTCGGACGTCGACAAGTGCGTAGTCGTCGGGTCGAGACGCGACCATGATGTTGTGCACCGCCGCCTGACCTGTCGGGTCGGCGTACCAGAGGCGGGAGAGATCCGGGCCCGAAGCAACCGGATCGGCTGGAAGCTGAATGCTCACCCGGCCTCCGCGAGAGAGTCGAGCCAGGCGAGTACATCGGCCTTCCGGTAGCGGACGGCGCCAGCGCCCAATTTGACCCAGCGCGGACCCCGGCCTTCCGCCGCCCAGCGCGAGAGCGTTGGAATGCTGGTCTGCGTGTACTCGGCGACCTGAGGCCGTGTGGCGAGGTCTGGTAGTTCGGCGGTAGCGGTCATCCCATCTCCTATCGTTAGAATTTCTCACTATCAGCGGTTGTCGCTGGCGATAATCTCACCTTAGCACGACTCGGGGCCACTTTGTGGCGAAAAACTCATAATCGAAGGGGGTAAGATGATTTCTATGACAGAAGACGACTGGGAGAAGCGCTACACCGCGGCGATCGCCCGCAACATAACGTCGATCCGGGAGCACTCCGGCATGACGCTCAATCAATTCGCGGACGCGTGTGACCGGATGGTCGGGATTCCAGGATCTTTCCGGGCGAACACGATGCAAGCGCTGTTCGCTGGCAAGAGGAAGAACATAGCGGCTGCCGAGCTTGCGGTGTTCGCGAAGGTGCTTGGTGTACCGATCGTCGCTCTGCTTGTGCCGGTCTTGGATGGTGGCAACATGGCGAATGTCCTTCGCGGTGAAGTCGACACGCTCGCGGCATGGCACGAAGCGGTGGGGAGCGGAACGCCTGCGAGTAGCAGTGAGACTTCCGCGCGAGTCGTACACGCGCTGGATGAGTTCGCTTCGTTCGATCGAGCGCTGGCAGAATTCCGAAACGTAACGTTCGCGACAGCGTTCCTTCACTCGGACTATGCGGGTAACGTGACGGTTCAAGATTCACCCGAGGCTCTGCTGGGGCAGGCAATCGTCGCACTTACCGAATGCAGACACTTCCTCAAAGGATTCGATGAGCGCGGGGTGACCGTGGATGAGGCGGACCCGGTGATCAAGTGGTGTCGTCAACTGAATCCGAAGTACCTCACGTTCGAGACGCTCTCGGAGTATGGCAATCTCTTGTACCGAATCGCGAGCGGAGAGGAGGCCTACGATGCCCCGCCCCCGGACCCCGCTCAGTAGTTACGGGCGCATCAGTGTCGATGCGGTCGAGTATGTCGAGGGTGAATCGCGACGACGACTCGTGGTCGTCAAGACGCCAGAGAAGAGGCACGGCTACTGGCGGGCTCGAACGCGCTACAGGTTCCCATCCGGCAAGCTGCGTCAGGTCGAGCGGTTCGATGTCTCGGCCGCTAAGGCTGAAGCGGCTCTGAGGAAGGCGCTGACGTCTATTCAGGAGAGCACCCGATCTGAGGTGAAGCGTGAGACGCGGATGCAGGATCTGGGCGCCCGGTTCCTAGCGTCGAAGGCGAATCGGGCACCGCGAACGGTCGAGGGTTACCGCGACCTCATCGAGCGGGTGATCAATCCGAGGATCGGGGATCTCGCTATCTCCGAGGTGACTGCAGAACGGCTTCAGCGGCTCTTGGACGTCATCGTTGAGGAATCCGGCACTGGTACAGCGAAGAACACGCGGGCCGTCCTGTCGGGCATCATGGGGCTTGCGGTGCGGTCGGACGCGATGGAGCGTAACCCGGTGCGTGATCTCGCACCAATTGAGGGCAAGCGTGTTGGGGCGAAGCCGGTCCCGTTGGGCGACCTCCCCGGCATTCTCGAGGCTGTCAGCGGCGACAAGCAATTGCGGATTCAGGACATGGCTGACCTGGTTGAGTTCATCGCAGGTACGGGCGTACGGATCAGTGAAGCGATCGACCTTGATGGACCGGACGTGGGGATTACTGCGCCGGCCGGCATTCCCACGATCGGCGCGGTGGTGACCGTGCGGAAGTCGAAGACGGATGCCGGGGTAAGGCGCCTCACTGTGCCGTCCAGTGTTGCCGTCATGCTTGCGGCGCGTCCGCTGGGGGAGGGGCCGCTGTTCCCGACGCCGCTCGGCAAACGGCGCGATCGGAACAACACGTCTGCGGATTGGCAGGAAGCACGCGAGCGGCTCGAGCTGGGGGAGTACTCATTCCACAGCTTCAGGAAGACTGTAGCGACGGCGTTGGATCAGGCGGGACTCTCGGCGCGAGACATCGCAGAGTACCTAGGTCACACCGATCCGCACGTCACGATGCGCACCTACATGTCAAAGACTGTGGGCGGTAGCAGGGCAGCAGAAGCTCTAGACTTGGCTATGCACGTTCGGCAGGTTTGAATGTGCGGGGTTTATGCGGGATTGGGTACCACCTGATACCGTCAGACTTCAGAGAATCCGCGTAATTTCGCGGTTCGCCGACTTAGCTCAGCTGGTAGAGCACCTGTCTTGTAAACAGGATGTCACGGGTTCGAATCCCGTAGTCGGCTCCATTCCTTGTGACCCGGCGCCCTATCGCGCGCTGTTCGGCTTCCTTCCGCGCCTCGGCCGATCGTGCCAGGCCGCGATCGCCTCGGGCGTGAGATCGTCACGATCCCAGAGGTAGCCGGAGACGTTCCCGATCGGATCGATGAACGCGTCGCTGGCCGATGACGCATCACCTGAGTCGCGGCGGCGCATCGTCTGACGAAGCGACACAGGTGTGACTCCGAGCAGCTCTGCGACCTCATCGATCGTCGCGTAGCGGGCGGCGAAGCGAGGCTCCACGGTGCCGTCGCGCAGCGCACGAGGACGGGAACCGCTCGCTTCAGATGACATGGGAACTCCTCCGTGTGTGAAGCCTCACGATAACTCACAGCCGCGGCGCCGCAGATAGCATGACCGCATGGATGAGCCCGTCAACCGCCTCGATCTCGCGGGCACGCACAACTTCCGCGAGGTGGCGCCCGGCGTGCTGGCACCTGGGATGCTGTACCGCTCCGATGCGCTGCACCGGCTCACTCGCGAGGGACGCAGGAAGCTGGGGGAGTTCGGAATCCGGCGGGTCATAGATCTTCGTTCGACCTTCGACCGGCGCATCGGCGGGCGCGACCGGCTCCGTGGGACGGGTGCGACACGGCTGGCCGTGCCGATCGATGGTGCTCCGCGCGCATTCGATCCCCGCACACTCACCCTGCAGGAGATCTACGAGACGGTGCTCAGCCGTCATCAGAGCGATCTCGGACGCGTCATCCGCGCAGTCGCGTCCGCCGACGGGCCCGTCCTCGTGCACTGCACGGCAGGCAAGGACCGTACCGGGCTCGTCGTGGCGCTCATCCTCTCGGCGCTCGAGATCGATCGCGACATCATCCTCGCCGACTACTCGGCCACCGCTGCGAACCTGTCGGGGGACGGAGCGGATGCTGCGCAAGATCCGGCGCTTCCGCGTGCCGATGACGGACAACCTGATGGAGGTGCTGACGGGATCCCCGGTCGCGGTATTGAGCGGCACGTTCGACTGGCTCGACCGAGAACACGGTGGGGCCCTGGCCTACCTGCAGAGGGCGGGCGTCGACGATGCCGTGCGCGATCAGCTGCGAGAGGCGCTGCTTCGCCGCACCGTCTGACGCGAAGCGGTCTCAGACGATCTCCTCATCGAGCTTTCGCCGATTCAGGAGCAACGGCGCGGCCAGCCCGTGCAGCAGGATGCTGCCGACCACGGTGGCGACCATGATCGTCAGCACGATGACGCCCTCGTCCTCCGGGAGCGCGTTGTAGGCGAGCAGCCCGAAGACGATCGACGCTGTGCCTCGCGGGCCGAGAGCGCCGATGAGAAGCCGGTCGCGCCTGCCCACAGAGCTGCGCATGAGCGACAGATACACCGGGATGACGCGCAGCACAGTCAGCGCGAGCACGGCGAACAGCAGCATCCACCAGTCGATCCCCGAGGTGACCACCAGCAGCATGGCTCCGCCGAGCACGAACCACACGAAGTTCGCCGCCAGCGCGCCCACCTCCTCGACGAGAAGTAGTTCGCTGTGGTCGATTCCTTCGGATCGATGACCCCTTGTACGCGTCAACCGGTATCCGATCCCGGCCACGAAGGCAGCGACGAAGCCGTTCGCGTTGAACACCGGGATGCTGGCCACACCGTAGGCGATGAGCGGGAGGATCAGCATGACGTAGCGGGCGCCGAGTGCATCCGCGATCAAGCGTGCACGCGCGATGCGCACGAGGTATCCGATTCCGGTGCCCAGCGCGATGCCGATCACGACGGCGATCGCCGGCACCGCGTTGACGAATGCCTCGAGGAACTGAGTCACCGGGCCGTCGAGAGCGTCTTCGGTGATGTCGGATTCCGGCGTGTGCACGATCGTCGACCAGATGACGGCCAGCGCCAGCGACATTCCGAAGACGGGGGAGATCAGCCCGTCGTTGTAGCCGCTCTCCACATTCAGGATCTGGCGCAGTCGCGCAGGGATCCGCCGATTGCGAAGCAGCGATGCGGCCGGCGCGAAATCGATCGGCAGGATCACGCACGCCACGACGAGAAGCACGAGCAGACCGGTGTCGGGGATCAGCAGTACGCCCGCCGCAACCGTCAGCACGATCGACAGCGGCAGCGCGATGAGCACGAGGCGAGCGATCACCCTTCCCTCGCGACCGAAGATGCCGCCCTTGACCTCGGTGGCATCGGCGAAGAGCAGGATCGCGAGGATCACCTCGACGATCTTCTCCGAGATCGGGGAGTCGATCGCGGAGCCGAAGGAGTCGACGTCCCAGACGACGGTCACGGCTCCGAGCAGCAGCAAACCGATCGGCCCGGCGACGCCCCAGCGCTCGAAGCGGTGCGCGATCAGCGACCAGAGCAGGATCGCGGCGAGCCCGATCAGGACGAGGTGCGGCATGGCCGACGCCTAAGGACGTGCCGAGACGGTGATGCGCTCGGCCAGTTCACCCGAGGCGAGGATCGCCTCGTCGATCAGCTCTCGGCTGGGCGGGCCCGTCAACCACTCCTGACTCATTCCGGGCGGGATGAGAACCGGCATCCGGTCGTGGAACTCCTTCAGGTGATCAGCGGCCGGAGCCATCACGATCGAGTAGCACGTGATCCACTCTCCGTCCGGGGTGCGTCCGCGCTGCGTGACGGCGGCCATGCCGAACAGCGCCTGGTTGTCGAGGGCGAACTCGTGCCAGAGCCTGGCCGGCTTCTGCATCTCGAACCACCCGGTCGACGGCACGATCGCGCGGGTCTTGAGTCCACCCGGACGCTCCTGCAAACGTTCGGAGCGGGTGTTGATCGAGGGGAACTTCGCCGGTTCGCCGTTCACGAGATAACCCCACCACGCCGGCTCCAGCGTCACGGCGTCGCCGTCTGGAACGACCAGCGGATTCAGATTGCGCAGGTTCTTGCCGGTGGGGCGCAGGGTCTCGCCCGCGTTCTGCTCTGCCCAGTTCCGGAGCCCCTCGATGACATCGGCATCCGCTTCGGCAAGCAGCTCGGCATCAGTGAATCGGGGATCCAGTCCGTAGCTCGCGCACATGCCGCAAGAGTAGCGCCGACCGGCGACTTCGAGCAGGGGCGACCGCTCGGGTAGTGTGCTCGGGTGACCGCGACCCGAAGTCTTCCCGCGCCCCTCGCACTGGGCGGTGCCGTCGCGATCGGCGCCATGACGGCGATCCAGGCGCGCATCAACGGGGTGCTCGGCGTTCGCCTGGATGACGGCATCGTCGCAGGGCTCGTCTCCTTCGGCGTGGGACTCGTCGTCCTCATCGTCGTCACGCTCGCACTGCCGTCGGCGCATGCCGGCGCCGCACGCCTCTGGCGCGGCATCCGCTCGCGCACCATCCCGAACTGGATGCTGCTCGGCGGCGCCTGCGGAGCGCTCACCGTCTCGACACAGGGCGTCACGGCAGGCGTCCTCGGCGTCTCGCTCTTCACCGTCGGCGTCGTCGCAGGGCAGACGGTGCACGGGCTGGTCCTCGACAGGATCGGGTTCGGGCCCGCCGGAGTCGTCGCGGTGACACCCGGGCGCGTTCTCGGCGGTGCCTTCGCGCTCGCCGCGGTGGGCGTCTCGCTGAGCGGCGACGTCATCGCGAGTACGCCGCTCTGGCTTCTCCTGCTGCCGTTCGCGGCCGGCGTCGGCATCGCATGGCAGGCGGCCACGAACGGACGCCTCGCGCAGCGCGTGGGCTCTCCTATGACGGCGACCTTGATGAGCTTCGTCGCGGGTACCGCGGTGCTCATCGTCGCGGCTTCGGTCAGCGTGGCGGTGCGGGGGATGCCGGAGGCGCTCCCCGTCGAACCGTGGCTGTATCTCGGCGGGCTCCTGGGCTTCGCCTACATCCTGCTGGGCGCGGCGATCGTCGCGCACACCGGGGTGCTGCTGCTCGGCCTCGGCTCCGTGCTCGGGCAGCTGACGGCCTCAGTGGTCATCGATCTGCTCTGGCCTCCGGCATCCGGCCCCGCGCACTGGCAACTCGCCGTGATGGTCGCCGTCGCCGTGGCATCCGTCGTGGTGGCGCTGCCCTGGCGCCGTCGTCGGCGCTGACTACTTCGTCGACTTCTTCTTCGTCTTCGCAGGCATCCGGGTCAGCATCGCGCGGGCATCGACGCTCTTGCGGCGTCCCGGCTTCTTGCCCGCCGGCTTGCCGCCGACGTACAGCCAGCCGAGGAGCTCTTCATCCTTGTGCAGTCCGTGCGCCTTTGCGACCGCCTTCGAACGCGTGTACTCGCCGGTGCGCCAGAAGACGCCCCAACCGGCCTCGTCGAGCAGCAGGCTCAACGTGTGCGCGATGCCGGAGGCGACTGCCTCCTGCTCCCAGCGCGGCACTTTGCCGCTCTTGCGGAGACTCGCGACCACCGCGATGAGCAGAGGCGCGCGCATCGGCTTGGACGAGGGGTCTTTATCGCCCTGGGCTTTGGCAATCGCCTTCCCGAGGATCAGGCGATCGTCGCCCCGCATCTCGATCAGACGCCACGGACGCAGTGACGAGTGATCGGCCACGCGACCTGCGGCGGTGACCAGCGTCAGAAGTTCTTCACGGGTCGGAGCGTCGTCTGTGACCTTCGACCAGGAATGCCGCGCCCTGACGGCGTCGAGCGCGCTCACTCCTCGACGTCGCCCGGGGTGAAGTTCAGCGCGAGGGAGTTCATGCAGTAGCGGTCACCCGTGGGAGTGCCGAACCCGTCGGGGAACACGTGGCCGAGGTGCGAGCCGCAGTTCGCGCAGCGCACCTCTGTGCGCTGCATGCCAAGGGTGGTGTCCTCGATGAGCTGCACGGCTTCAGGTCGGATCGACTCGTAGAAGCTCGGCCATCCGCACCCGGAATCGAACTTGGTGCCGCTCTTGAACAGTTCGACGCCGCACGCCCCGCAGGTGTACAGCCCGCCGCGCTTCTCGTCGAGCAGTTCACCTGTCCACGCACGTTCGGTGGCAGCTTGACGCAGCACCGCGTACTGCTCGTCGCCGAGTTCTGCGCGCCACTCTTCTTCGGTCTTCTTCACGCTGTAGTCCATCGTGCCTCCTGAGTCACTTCCATTCTGCCTCTCCTGCGCACCCGTGGCGTCGCGGTTACGCGATGCCCGGCATGAGAATGGGGAGATGACGGATGCTGTGCGCGAACGCTTCGGACGTTTCGGCAGGGACGAGGCGCCAGGACGCTCGGCGATCTACGCGGATTGGGCGCTCGGGATCGAACGCGACGCCGCTGCGCAAGCCGTGCTCGCGCGCATTCCGGCGACGCACCGGCAGCCGCCGCTCGTCTTCGCGGTGACCAGGATGCTGGGCGCCCCTCTCACCGGTTTCGATCGGTGGCGCACCTTCCTGCTCGCACACGCCGACGAGATCGTCGCCGAGTGCGCGGCCCGCCGCGTGCAGACCAACGAACCGCTGCGGCTCGCTCCGCTGCTGCCGGTGCTCTCCGAGATCGACGGCCCCATCGCCCTGTTGGAGATCGGAGCATCCGCCGGTCTCTGCCTGTACCCCGACCGCTATTCCTACCGTTTCGTCGACGCGCGAGGTGAAGTGCGCGCGGCACTCGACCCGGACGACGGGGCCTCGCAGGTCACGCTGGTCAGTGAGGTCCGAGGTGACATGCCGCCGGTCCGGATGCCGCAGATCGTCTGGCGCGCGGGGATCGACCTCGATCCGCTCGACGCGCGCGATCCGCGTGATCGTGCGTGGCTGCGGGGTCTCGTGTGGCCGGGGGAGACGGGGCGGGAGGACCGCATCACCGCCGCGCTCGACATCGCCGCCGCCGAACCGCCCGTGCTCGTGCGCGGCGATGCCGGCACGAACATCGAGTCCGTCGCCGCATCCGCACCTCGAGATGCGACGCTCGTGATCACGACGCCCGGTGTGCTCGCGCACATCCCGTGGGCGGAGCGACGGGCGCTCATCGCCAGGGTGCAGGCGCTTCCCGCCCGCTGGATCACGATCGACGCTCCGTCGCTGCACGACGCATGGCGTCCGCCGGTGGATGCCGGCACGTGGCCGGATTTCGTCGTCGCGCTCGACGGCGATGTGCGTGCGGCTGCAGATCCATTGGGACGCTGGTGGGAGTGGCGTACCGATACGAGCGGTCTTCGCGCCTAGCCTGGACCCATGCTCGGAGACCTCACCGATCGCGACCGCGCGATCCTCGCGCTCGAGGCGCGCTGGCCGCGGCACGGCGGGGCCAAGGAAGAGGCGATCCGCAGTTCGCTCGGCATGAGTCCGGCGCGCTATTACCAGTTGCTCGGCCGACTCATCGACACCGAGCAGGCGCTCGAGCACGATCCGCTGCTGGTCCGTCGCCTGCGCCGCTTGCGTGAGAACAGGACCGACCAGCGGGTGGCGAGGATGCGCGGATTCGCCGGCTGAGGCTTCGGCGCGCACCGACTGTGAGTGGATTCTCGGCAGCGGGCAGATAGCATCGACGGGTGTCCAAATCCGTCAGAGACCGTTTCGATGATGTCGCCCATGCCTCGGGACGTGTGGGAGCGCATCGCGCCGAAGCGCCTGGGATGAACGGCTGGGTCGTGCTGCTGTGGTCGTTCGTCGCCGCGCTCATCCTCATCGTCGTCGGGATCTTCGTCGCTCTCGTGCTGATGGGACGCATCAACCTGTTCCCCGCGGCGGAGCCGACCATCGCTCCGACGCCCGAGGAGACAGGCATCATCGACCCGACCTACTCCGTGCTCGTGCTCAACGCCACCGGTGAGGACGGGCTGGATGTCCAGATGCGCGAGACGATCGTGAACAACGGCTGGCCCGCGGATTCGGTGAGTTACGGCACCGCCGGCTCGCAGGACTTCGCGGACACGACCGTCTACTACGTCTCCGAAGCGGATGAGCTGGCGGCGATCGGTCTCGCGGACGTCATCGGTGGGGCAGAGGTCGTGCAGGACGATTTCTATGCGGACCCGAACGACCCGGAGCAGAAGCAGCTCGTGATCGTCATCGGCACCGATCGTTCGACAGTCGCGCCCGAGTCCGAAGAGCCTCCCGCCGAATAGACGTCGCCCGCGGCTTGCACTCGATGGGGTCGAGTGCCAGAATGGCGTTAGCACTCGCATACCCTGAGTGCTAATCAGAACGTCTACGTCCAGGAGGGACGACAAAACTCATGGCAAAGATCATCGCTTTCGATGAGGAGGCCCGACGCGGCCTCGAGCGTGGCTTGAACATCCTCGCCGACGCTGTCAAGGTGACCCTCGGCCCGCGCGGTCGCAACGTCGTGCTCGAGAAGAAGTGGGGCGCTCCCACGATCACGAACGACGGTGTGTCGATCGCCAAGGAGATCGAGCTGGACGACCCGTACGAGAAGATCGGCGCGGAGCTCGTCAAGGAGGTCGCCAAGAAGACCGACGACGTCGCAGGTGACGGAACCACCACCGCGACCGTCCTCGCTCAGGCTCTCGTCCGCGAAGGCCTGCGCAACGTCGCAGCCGGCGCCGACCCGATCTCGCTCAAGCGCGGCATCGAGAAGGCCGTCGCGGCCATCACCGAGGAGCTGCTCGCCAGCGCGAAGGAGATCGACTCCAAGGAGCAGATCGCCGCCACGGCATCCATCTCCGCCGCTGACCCCGAGATCGGCGAGCTCATCGCCGAGGCCATCGACAAGGTCGGCAAGGAAGGCGTCGTCACCGTCGAGGAGTCGCAGACCTTCGGCACCGAGCTCGAGCTAACCGAGGGCATGCGCTTCGACAAGGGCTACCTGAACCCGTACTTCGTGACGGATGCAGACCGCCAGGAGGCCGTGTTCGAGGAGCCTTACATCCTCATCGCGAACTCGAAGATCTCGAACATCAAGGATCTTCTCCCGGTCGTCGACAAGGTGATCCAGGATGGCAAGGAACTCGTCATCATCGCCGAGGACGTCGAGGGCGAAGCCCTTGCGACTCTCGTGCTGAACAAGATCCGCGGCATCTTCAAGTCGGCTGCCGTCAAGGCCCCCGGCTTCGGCGACCGTCGCAAGGCTCAGCTGCAGGACATCGCGATCCTCACCGGTGGTCAGGTCATCACCGAAGAGGTCGGTCTCAAGCTCGAGAACACGACGCTCGACCTTCTGGGCCGTGCGCGCAAGGTCATCATCACCAAGGACGAGACCACCATCGTCGAGGGTGCTGGCGAGACCGAGCAGATCGAGGGTCGCGTGACCCAGATCCGCCGCGAGATCGAGAACACCGACAGCGACTACGACCGCGAGAAGCTCCAGGAGCGTCTCGCCAAGCTCGCCGGTGGCGTCGCCGTCATCAAGGCGGGTGCAGCGACCGAGGTCGAGCTCAAGGAGCGCAAGCACCGCATCGAGGATGCCGTTCGCAACGCGAAGGCAGCCGTCGAAGAGGGCATCGTCCCCGGTGGTGGCGTCGCGCTCATCCAGGCCGGCACCAAGGCGCTCGACGCTCTCACGCTGTCGGGTGACGAGGCAACCGGTGCGAACATCGTTCGCGTCGCTATCTCGGCGCCGCTCAAGCAGATCGCGCTCAACGCCGGTCTCGAGCCGGGTGTCGTCGCTCACAAGGTCTCCGAACTGCCCAGCGGTCACGGCCTCAACGCCGCTACTGGTGAGTACGTGGAGATGTTCGCAGCCGGCATCATCGACCCGGCGAAGGTCACGCGCTCGGCGCTGCAGAACGCAGCCTCGATCGCCGGTCTCTTCCTGACGACCGAGGTCGTCGTCGCCGACAAGCCCGAGAAGGCCGCCGCTCCGGCAGGCGACCCGACGGGTGGCATGGACTTCTGAGTCCAGAGCACTGACAGAAACGCCCCGGCCTCGGCCGGGGCGTTTCTGCGTTCCGCGGGGGGACGGAACAGGCTGGGGGTCAGCGGAACAGGCTCGCGGAATACTGATCGGCGTCCGAGTACTGCGTGGCGGCGGAGCCCAGTGCGCCGCTGATCGACTCCAGCACCTGTTCGACGTGCAGCTGCGCGGCACTCCACTGATCGCTGCACCCCTGGAACGCGACGGACGCGGTGCCGGTCCAGGACGACTGCAGCTGGGTCAGCTGCGCCTTCAGAGCGAGTGATTCACTACGCAGCCGTTCCATGGTTGCTCGGGCGGCACCTGTGGCGGCGAAGACCGCTTCGGTGTCGACGGTGTAGACGGACATGGGAACTCCTCTCATCGGAGCTCTGACGATACGAGCGCGACGCCGCCGATGAACACCGAGAACACCGCATCGGTGGACGGTCTCCCAGATCTCCGGTCTGTGCAGTGGGAGTCAGAGACTGTCGAGGTCGAGACGCTCCAGCGGCTGGGTGTCCTCCAGCAGATGCTCCGGCGTCGCGTGTGCAGGCGCCAGCGGGAGCGTCACGGTGAAGGTCGCCCCGCCGCCAGGGGTCTCGTCGACGCGTACGCTGCCATGCAGTGCAGACACGATCGAGGCGACGATCGCAAGCCCCAGACCCGATCCTCCGGTCTCGCGCGCCCGCGAGGTGTCTGCACGCCAGAAGCGCTCGAAGATCTGCTCGCGGATCTGCGGCGGGATGCCGTCGCCGTGGTCGACGACCGCGATGCTGCCGGTGCCGGCAGCGCGATCGGAGTCGACGACGATCTCGATCGCACTGTCGTCCCTGGAGAATCTGCGGGCGTTGCCGAGCAGGTTCGCCACGACCTGACGCACCTTGTTCTCCTCGCCGAGGATGATCGGAGGAGTGCGCACCGGGGTATCCTCGACTTCACTGAAGTCGATCTCCGGTCGTTCGGGCTCTGGGCCTCGGGGCCGGCGGCGAAGCCGGGCGAGAGCGCCGGTGCGGACCCTGCCGGTCGGTGTGCTCGATGTCTGGGGATGCGTCGGGTGCGGGAGTTGCGGGGCACCGGCGACAGCATCCGCCGTCCGGTCCACGACGGTGACGGTGCGACCGGGAGCGGCCGCACGCACGTCGAGCGCGGCGTCTCTGGCGACCGGACGCAGGTCGAGCGGCGCGATCTCGGGCTCGCGCTCCTCATCGAGGCGCGCGAGGGCGAGCAGATCTTCGACGAGCACACCCATCCGGATCGCCTCCTTCTCGATGCGCTCCATCGCCCTCGCGGTGTCCTCCTCGCCGCGGATCGCGCCCATCCGATACAGCTCCGCGTAACCGCGGACGCTCACCAGCGGTGTACGCAACTCATGGCTCGCGTCGCCGATGAAGCGTCGCATGTGCTGCACGGTGCGGTCCCGTTCAGCGATGGAGTGATCGATGCGCTCGAGCATCGTGTTGATCGCGTAATTGAGACGACCGACCTCGGTCGTCGGCTCCAGGTCTGTGAGCCGCTGGCTGAAGTCGCCGGACGCGATCAGCATCGCGGTGGACTCGACCTGACCGAGACGGCGGAACGTGAGGGTCACGAGGCCGCGGATCAGGAGCGCGGCGATCAGGATCGTCACCAGGGCGACCGTGGTGTACACGCCGAAGTACGTGGCGATGATGTGGTCGGCCTCTTCCAGCGGGAGCGCGACGAACTGGACGTAGAGGGTGCCGCCGGGGCCGTCGCTGACCACGACCGAGCCGTGGAAGGCGCTGCCGTCCGTGCCCTGCAGCGGGATGGCGTCTTCCTCCTCCCTGGCATGGGCCTGGGCGATCGTCATCGTCTCCGGGAAGACCGGCCGCACCGCGTCCACGGGACCGCCTGCCTCCTCCAGCAGGGTGCCGTCAGCGGCATAGACCGCGAAGAAGTACTCCGACGAGCGGGGCGTGTTCTCCAGATCGGAGAGGACGAGGACACCGTCGACCAGTTCCATGTCGAACCAGCGACTGGCCAGGTCGCTCGTCACGAGCGACGGAAGCTGCGCGTCGATATTGCTGATCAGGGAGTTGCGCAGCAGCGGCACCGTGCCGATGCCGGCGACGACGAGCCCCAACGCGAGCACCGCGACCGTGACGCCGGTGACCTTCGCGCGAAGGCTGATCCGCCGCCACCACCCGGTGACCGCGTCAGGCTGCTGCCCCATGCGGGTCCCTTTCGAGGGCTACTTGCCCACCTTCAGCATGTAGCCGAAGCCGCGCTTGGTCTGGATCACCGATTCCTCGGTGTGCGGATCGATCTTGCGGCGCAGGTAGGAGATGTAGCTCTCGACGATGCCGGCATCGCCGTTGAAGTCGTACTCCCACACATGGTCGAGGATCTGCGCCTTCGAGAGCACACGGTTGGGATTGAGCATGAGGTAGCGCAGCAGCTTGAATTCGGTCGGGCTGAGTTCGATGGGCTCCTTGCCGACGAACACGTCGTGCGTGTCCTGATCCATCGACAGTTCGCCCGCGCGGATGATCGACTCCTCGTCGGCCTGCATCGTGCGGCGGAGGATGGCCTGGGCCCTGGCGACGATCTCATCGAGCGCGAACGGCTTGGTGACGTAGTCGTCGCCCCCGGCGTTGAGGCCCTCGATCTTGTCCTGCGTGTCGTCCTTTGCGGTGAGGAACAGAATCGGTGCGGTGAAACCAGCGCCGCGGAGGCGCTTGGTCACACTGAACCCGTTCATATCGGGCAGCATCACATCGAGGATGATGAGGTCGGGTTCCTCCTCGAGCACTGCGGAGATCGTGGCGGCGCCGTTGGCGACCGTCTTCACCTGAAATCCGGCGAAGCTGAGACCTGTGGAGAGCAGGTCGCGGATGTTCGGCTCGTCGTCGACGACCAGGATGCGCGCATCAGTCATGTCCCCATTATGGTGACAATGCCCATGCAGTGGCTGATCATTTGCCGGAGCGCCGCTCAGGCGCCCCGCGGATCAGACCGATGCGAGGGCGTCAGCGTCGAGGATCGTGTAGCTGTAGCCCTGCTCGGCGAGGAAGCGCTGGCGGTTCTGCGCGTAGTCCTGGTCGACCGTGTCGCGGGCGATGAGCGTGTAGAAGCTGGCCGTGTGGCCGGATTCTTTCGGGCGCAGCAGCCGGCCGAGACGCTGGGCCTCTTCCTGGCGGGAGCCGAACGAACCGGACACCTGGATCGCGACGGATGCCTCCGGCAGGTCGATCGAGAAGTTCGCGACCTTCGACACCACGAGCAGCTCGATCTTGCCCTCGCGGAACTGCTGGTACAGCTCTTCGCGCTCATCCACAGGGGTCGCGCCGGTGATCTGCGGGGCGTTCAGGGCCTCTGAAAGGGTCTCTAGCTGATCGAGGTACTGGCCGATCACGAGGATGCGCTCGCCTGGGTGCTTCGCGATGAGCTCCTTGACCGCATCGATCTTCGCCGGAGCGGATGCCGCGAGGCGATAGCGCTCGTCGTCCGTCGCGGCCGCATACTCGAGGCGGTCGTAGGCGGGCAGGTCGACGCGCACCTCGTAGCAGGCGGCGGGGGAGATGAACCCCTGCGCTTCGATCTGCTTCCACGGCGCGTCGAAGCGCTTGGGGCCGATCAGGCTGAACACGTCGCCCTCACGGCCGTCTTCGCGGACGAGCGTCGCCGTGAGACCGATGCGGCGGCGCGCCTGGAGATCTGCGGTCAGCTTGAAGACCGGAGCGGGCAGCAGGTGCACCTCGTCGTAGATGATGAGGCCCCAGTCCAGAGCATCCAGCAGCGCGAGGTGCGCATACTCGCCCTTCCGCTTCGCGGTGAGGATCTGGTAGGTCGCGATCGTGACCGGCTTGACCTCCTTGACCTGACCTGAGTACTCGCCGATCTCCTCGGCGGTGAGGCTGGTGCGCTTGAGCAGCTCATCGCGCCACTGCCGGGCCGAGACCGTGTTGGTGACCAGAATGAGGGTCGTCGTCTTCGTCGCGGCCATGGCGCCGGCACCGACGATGGTCTTTCCCGCACCGCAGGGCAGCACCACCACTCCGGAGCCGTCCTTCGAGAACGCGTCCACGGCATCCTGCTGATAGGGGCGCACGTGCCAGCCGTCTTCGGCGAGATCGATCTCGTGCGGCGTTCCCGGCGTGTACCCGGCGAGGTCTTCGGCCGGCCAGCCGATCTTCAGCAGCTCCTGCTTGATCTGACCGCGCGCCCACGCATCGACCGCGTAGCGGTCAGGAGCCGGATGCCCGATCAGCAGCGGCTGGATGCGCTTGTTGTTCGCCACCTGGGCGAGCACCGCAGGGTCGCTCGAACTGAGGATCAGCACGCCATCCTCGTCGCGCTCGATCACCAGGCGGCCGTATCGGTTCACGGTCTCACGAAGATCGACCGACACCGACGGCGGCACGGGGAAACGCGACCAGCGTTCGAGGGTCTCCAGCATGTCCTCGGCGGTGTGCCCTGCGGCACGTGCATTCCACAGGCCGAGCCGGGTGATCCGGTACGTGTGGATGTGCTCTGGAGCACGCTCCAGTTCGGCGAAGATCGCCAGTTCGTGGCGGGCGCTCTCGGCGTCCGCGTGCGCGACTTCGAGCAGGACGGTGCGGTCGCTCTGGACGATCAGTGGGCCATCAGACATAGCTGACCAGTCTACCGCCCTCGGGTGTCACGGGCTCGCCGTCGTGGGCGGGGGAAGCGAAGGGTCGAACACCCGGGCGGAGCGGATGCTCCTGACCGGAAGCGTGCGTTCCACATCCGCTGCGCGATCGCGGCCGCGCAGACGGCCGCCGCCCAAGCCGCTCGCCTCCAGCAGCAGTTCGCGCGTCGACCCGTCCGGCATGCCCACCTCGACCAGCAGCACCGCCTTGGCGCGCACGGCGGCTTCGAGTTCGCGGTCGAGCCACGCCGCATCGGCGTCAGGACCCTGGTGAGCGCGCAGACGTGCGATGAGGGCCTCGTAGGACGCGGCGCTCGCCTCCGCAGCCGCGGGCGCTGGATTGCGATCCACGACCTCTGGCTGCCCGTCGGCGCCGACGATGGTCGCGGGGTAGCGCGCATCCGTCAGCGCCCAATACACGGTGTCGCGGCCGACGCGCGAGGTGAGTCCGGCAGCATCCCGCGACAGACCGAGCGGACGCAGCGACTGATCGACGCCCATCGCGTCGAGCAGCGTGTCATCTGCACTGCTCACTCGGGTGCGCCCGGAACCCGCCTCGGCGAACACGCGCACCAGGCCGTGGCGCTGCGCCGTCTGGGTGACGAGGTACTCCAACGGCTGCGGAATCCCCGTCAGCGAGAGCTGCGCGAGGAAATCGAGGATCGACGACGCCGTCTCTCCTGATGCGAGGGCATGCGAGACGGACTCGGCGGTGAATCGGTACGACGAGGCCTGGGCCGCGGACTCGCGGGCCGCGATCGCCCGCAGGCGGACGTCCAGAGCCGGCGCGAGCGGGCCGGGAGCTATTGCGGAGAGGTCGTTCTGGAGGAAGATCCGATCCACCTCTGCCGGAAGGAGCCGCTGAAGAGCGGAGACGTCGGGCGCATGTCCTTCGCGGATCGGCACCGCCCAGGCCGGCTCGCTGTCGCCCTCGGCGATCAGGCCGAGAATTCGCGCGCGGTCGCGGATGGCGGCGCAGCGCTCCGGCCACGACGGATCCCACGGATGCTGGTGCTCCCACAGCGGTACCGGGAGCCACCCGCCCGACGCCGTGTGCAGCCCGCGGGGGAGCGCGCGGCGGAAGGCCTCCGCGAGCCGGGTCCATCTCTCGGACGCCGTCAGGCGCAGCCAGGTGTCGCCGAGAGAAGTGGTGCGGAGCTGGCGATGGGTGGTGGTGACGAGCGACGCATCGCCGGCAAGCGCGATGAGCGCGTCCATGATGTCGACGGGGAGCCCAGCATCCGCCAGTCGCCGCTTCTCCCCGGCAGCCAGATTCCCGCTGGTCAGAAGCGCCAGCGGCGTCTCCCTCGCCATCATGAGCAGATCGGCGAGGGCCGCGACACTCGTGAAGGCGCGCTCTGCGGCGTGCGCCTCGGCGATCTCCGACGCGGGCGCTGCGGCTACGGCGGTGACCCCGGGCAGAACAGCGCGGGTCATGACGGCGTCGACGACAGGGGGTGAAGGGATGCCGTCGGGGCGCAGCAGTGCGAGTGCGATCAGCGCCGACGATCCGTCGGTCGATGCATCGGTCGGGTCGCCGATGCCGCCGGCCGCGCTGTCCACGGCGCGGCGCAGCGCCGTCGCCTCCGACAGGGTCAGGCGCGGCAGCATCCGCTCGATGGATGCCGGCTCGAGGAGCGCTTCCGCAGCATCGAAGAAGTCGGACCAGGACGAATCCGTGCGCACGCCGTGCGCCTCGAAGAGGGCGGCCAGCTGCGAGTCGCTCGCAGCAGCCAGCCATACAGCGAGCGGGCGGGCATGCGTGCTCATCGTCAGGAGCGCTTGGCTGCGCGTCCCTTCCTCACGAAGCTCATCACCAGCAGCGCGATGATCATCGCGAACGCGAGCGGCAGACCGTACGGGGGGATCGCGATGACGAGCGGCCAGATGCCATCGGAGAAGGACTTCTGCGTCATGCCGGATGCGCTGCCGATGATGATCGCGAAGAAGCAGATCACCGAGAGTGCGGCGAGCGTCAATGCCGTAAAGGCGAGGATGCGATCCAGGCGGCGGACGGGAACGTCCGGTCCGGAATTCTGCGTGCTCATCCGTCTCAGCTTAGTCCCTTGAACACCGGTAGGCTGGGGGTGGGCGCGCATGCGCGCGCCTTCACACCGGCACCATCACACAGCGAGGTTCTCCATGCCCACCGGCAAGGTCAGGTTCTACGACGACGAGAAGGGGTTCGGCTTCATCGCCAGCGATGATGGCCAGGACGTCTTCCTGCACGCCTCCGCTCTGCCTGCAGGCGCGGCAGTCAAGCAAGGTGCCCGCGTGGAGTTCGGCGTGGCCGACGGCAAGCGCGGACTCCAGGCCCTCTCGGTGCGGGTCCTCGAGGCTCCCGTCAGCCTCTCGAAGGCGAAGCGCAAGCCTGCAGACGACATGGCGATCATCGTCGAAGACCTCGTGAAGCTGCTCGACAGCATCGGCGGGGACCTCCGCCGCGGACGCTATCCCTCTTCCGGTCACGGGCGCAAGATCGCGGCGATGCTGCGAAAGGTTGCCGAGGATCTCGATGCCTGATGCCGACGCACGTCTGATCGGCGCGCACGATCTCGCGCTCGCGGCGCTGCACGAGATCACCCCCGCCTCGACGGTCGGCCCCGCAGCGGGCTACCTCGTCGAGGACGACGGTTCGGTGTCGTTGCGTTTCGAGAACCGGCTGCCGGGATACCCGGGGTGGTATTGGACCGTCACGGTCGCCCGTGTCGAGGACGCCGAGCCGACCGTGCTCGAGGTGGAATTGATGCCGACCGACGGCGCGCTCCTGGCACCGGAATGGGTGCCGTGGGCAGAACGTCTCGCGGACTACCGTGCGCACCAGGTCGAACTCGCCGAGCAGGCCGCGGCTCTCGCGGCGGAGGCAGGCGAGGCGGCGGATGCCGTGATTTCGGGGTCCGACGCTGACGGCGGCGACGACTTCGATGCGGACATCGACGATGACGATGACGATGACTTGGATGATGAAGACGACGAGGACGATGACCCGTCCGAGCCGCGCACCCTGCACGCCGGCGACCTCGACGGCGTCGACATCGACGAGCTCGACGACTCCGCTGAGGACGACGAAGAGGAATAGTCTCTTTCGCGCTACACGCTTCGGCAGTCGCTACATCGATCGATGCGGCGACTGCCGAAATGTAAGATAGCGCCTGCCCGCGTCAGGCGCCGGTGTTCGCCAGTACGTGGTCGATCGAGCGGATGAGCTGGCGCACATCGTCGGGCTCGATCGACACGAACGTCGCCACGCGCAGCTGATTGCGGCCGAGCTTGCGGTAGGGCTCTGTGTCGACGATGCCGTTGGCGCGCAGGGTCTTCGCGATGCCCGCCGCGTCGATGCTCTCGTCGAAATCGATCGTGACGACGACGGGGGAGCGGTGCGCCGGGTCGGAGACGAACGGCGTCGCGACCTCGGAAGCCTCGGCCCAGTCGTAGAGCGCCTGCGAGGACTCGGCTGTGCGGGCGCCGGCCCAGGCCAGGCCGCCGCTCTCATTGATCCACTTCAGCTGGGTGTCGAGCAGGTGCAGCGTCGTGATCGCCGGAGTGTTCAGCGTCTGATTCAGACGCGAGTTGTCGACGGCGTTCTTCAGACTCAGGAACTCGGGGATGTACCGATCGGATGCCGCGATCCGCTCGATCCGCTCGATGGCAGCGGGCGACACCGCGGCGAACCACAGTCCACCGTCGGAGCCGAGGTTCTTCTGCGGTGCGAAGTAGTAGACATCCGCCTGACTCACATCGATGTCGATGCCGCCGGCGGCGCTGGTCGCGTCGATGACGGTGAGGGCGCCGTCCGCCGCGACGCGCTCGACGGGAGCTGCGACGCCGGTCGAGGTCTCGTTGTGCGGCCACGCATAGACGTCGATGCCCTCGGCCGCTTCGGCGGCCACGAGCGAGCCCGGCTCGGCGGTGCGTACGTCGGGAGCTTCGAGCCACGGCGCGCCTGCGGCCTTGGCGAACTTGCCGCCGAACTCTCCGAAGGTGAGGTTCTGGCTTCGACGTTCGATGAGGCCGAAGGCAGCGGCATCCCAGAATGCGGTCGATCCGCCGTTGCCGAGCAGGATCTCGTATCCGTCCGGAAGGCGGAACAGGCTCGCGAACTGCTCTCGGACGCTGCCGACGAGGTTCTTCACGGGCGCCTGGCGGTGCGAGGTGCCGAGGATGCTCGCCCCCGAGGTGACCAGCGCCTCGAGCTGCGCTGCGCGCACCTTCGAGGGACCGCAGCCGAAGCGGCCGTCTACGGGCAGGAGGTCACGGGGAATCTCGATCGCCATGCGTCGATTCTAGGGCCGCGGAGCGCAGCGATTTCCCCGTGTGACCCGTACCCGCACTCCCGGGAGAATGTAGGCTTGCCTAAGAAGACCCGGAGGGCCTAATGACGGACTTGATCGACACCACGGAGATGTATCTCCGCACCATCCTCGAACTCGAGGAGGAGAACATCGTGCCGCTGCGCGCGCGCATCTCCGAACGCCTCGGGCACTCAGGGCCGACGGTCTCTCAGACGGTCGGGCGGATGGAGCGCGACGGCCTCGTCGTCGTCTCGGAGGACAGGACGCTCGAGCTCACTGACGCGGGTCGCCGCAAGGCGGTCGATGTGATGCGCAAGCACCGTCTGGCCGAGCGTCTGCTCTCGGACGTGATCGGCCTGGACTGGGCCTTCGTGCACGAAGAGGCCTGCCGCTGGGAGCACGTGATGAGCGAGCAGGTGGAGCGTCGCCTCGTCGAGCTGCTGGGCCATCCGACGGAGTCGCCGTACGGCAATCCGATCCCCGGCCTCGATCAGCTGGGCGACATTCCCGCGCGCACCTTCGATGAGGGCGTGATCGGCCTCGTGAAGAAGCTCAACGCGGCTAACGAGCCGATCGAGGGCACTGTGCGCCGACTGGCGGAGCCTGCCCAGGTCGATCCCGAGCTGCTCGAGCAGCTGCGCGATGCCGGCGTCGTGCCGGGTGCACGAGGCAACTACCGTTTCAACGAGGGATATGTGCTGATCCAGATGGACGGCGTGGAGGAGGGGCTCGAGCTGCCCGTCGAGCTCGCGTCGCACATCTTCCTGGTGGGCGATCCGGCCTGATCTCTGCTCGCACCGCACCGCTCGGACGACGCGTTCGGGAGATTGCCAGTGTCTCAGGGTGACAGAATCGTTATCTTCCGGTAACCTCGGTCAGGTCGTCAGTGAAGAAGCCCGCTGGCGGCATTCCCGCGAAGATCGCCTCACCGGCTCGTCCTCTCCGCGGACAATCCGCACAGAATGTCACCCGACAAGTGGCACGAGTAGCAGAGTGCAGACGAGCCAGCGCACCCGAAGCGTCGAGGCACTGGAGGATTCCCTTTTGGCCGCAGATATCGAACCGACCGCGAACACATCTGAAAAGTCTCTGAAGCGAAGCAGCAGTGCAGCGCCCCGCGACGTCGCGCGCAAGATGATCAAGCCCATGAGGTCGATCGCCATCTTCGGCGCCGTCGGCGCGCTCGTCGCCGCTGTCGCATTGCCTGCGTACGCAGCCTCGTCGACGCCGGTCGACGCCGCCGCCACGCTTCAGCAGGTCGCGGCAGGTGACGCTCAGTCCCTCGTGGTGGCATCCGAAGCCACCGCCTCTCCGCTCAACCGATCCACGTACAGTGCGACCACGCAGGACGAGATCGACAAGAAGAAGGCCGAAGAAGCTGCTGCGGCAGCCGCAGCAGCCGCCGCGACGGCCGCGTCCGCATCCGCAGCGTCCTCATCCGGCGGCGGCATCGACATCGGCAGCTACGCGCTGGTCTCTCCCGGATCCGGCGAGGTCCGCTACCCGCTTCCGGCCGGCTCCTACACGCAGGGGCGCACGACTGTCGGCGCGGACAGTGGCGGCCACGACGGTGCAGACATGCTGGCACCGGCAGGCACGCCCATCTACGCCGCGGCGGCGGGTGTCGTTCGCATTTCGACGGAGAGCTACTACGGGTACGGCGTCGGAATCACGATCGACCATGTCATCGGCGGACAGAGCGTCTCGACGACCTACGGTCACATGACGTATGGATCCCGCCAGGTGCAGGCAGGCCAGACGGTGGCTGCAGGGCAGCTCATCGGCGCAGTCGGCAGCACCGGCAGCTCCACGGCGAACCACCTTCACTTCGAGGTGCACGTCAACGGCAGCATCCTCGAGCCGTACGCATGGCTCGCCGCGAACGCCGGCTGACACGGTTGATCGTCGCACGCACGCGACACACGTCTGAGCGTTCACTCTCCGTTTCCTCATCCGTCGGTGCGATGGGCTAATCTGTACCCGTCGTCGCACGGACGGGAGAAGCCGATGGAACGAATACCGAGCATCCGCACCATGGATGCGCTCGGTCGTTACGTCCTTCGGCATCGCCCGCAGGGATGCACCGATGTTGTCGTGTGCGAAAGGCGCTGTCTCTGAGACGGCGCCTTTTTTCGTCCCTGCGTAGATTCTGCTGTCCGAGTGACGTCGTGTGATTCGAGAGTGCCGGGAAGCCGTCCCGGCGGATCGAGAGGATGACGATGCGCACACTTGTTCTGAATGCCGGGTACGAGCCGCTCGCGGTGGTGTCCTTCAAACGAGCCCTGGTGCTCGTGATGAATCAGAAGGCGACCGTGATCGAACGGGTGGAAGACGATCCCGTCTGGGGCGCACGCGGGCCCTACGACCGTCCGGCCGTCATCATCCTCCGCAGATACGTGCGGCTGCCGATGAGCAGACGCGTACCTGTCACTCGGCGTGGAGTGCTGCGCCGCGACAACCACCGTTGCGGATACTGCGGCAAGTCCGCATCGACGATCGATCACGTGCTGCCCCGATCGCGCGGGGGAGCGGACTCGTGGGAGAACCTCGTCGCCTGCTGCCTGCGCTGCAACAACGTCAAGAGCGACCGCACGCCGCAGGAGATGCGGTGGGAGCTGCGCTTCACCCCGCGTCCACCACACGGCACGGCGTGGACGGTCCGCGGCACGGAGCGCAGCGATCCCTGCTGGGAGCCGTATCTCGCACTGGCGGCGTGACATCGTCCTGCCGTCGGGGCGGATAGACTGGACCGGCCAGCCTCTGTAGCTCAATGGAAGAGCAGTTGCGTCCTAAGCAAACGGTTGGGGGTTCGAGTCCCTCCAGGGGCACCTTGTCTCGTGGTCGTCGCCGACGGAATCAGTCGGTCTCCTCCTCCATCTCGGTCTGAGGTCGACCGACGATGCCGATTCCGACAGCTTCATGGCTGGGCTCCGGTTCCGACCTTTCAGGCGCCTTCGGCTCTTCGCCCGGTTCCTTCTCCGTGCTCGGTTCCTTCAGGTCCTGCGTCGACGGCTCGTCCGCGTTCTCCTGCTCGCTCGCCGAAGGGGTCTCGGATTCGTCGGCGGGTGCCGGTTCGACCTTCTCCGGGCGCAGGCCCTGATCCTCGATGCCGCTCATCAGTCGTCCATCCTCTCGATCGATCTGAACCAGTCACCCTAGAACCAGGAAGCGCACGACACGACCCGGTTGACCGGAGCGATGCCGCGCGTTATACGCAATACGATGAGCACGTGCAGATCATCGACACCCTCGCTGCGGTGGGCGAGGCGATGTCATGGATCGGGCTCGGCATCGGCATCCCTCTGCTCGTCCTCGCAGGCATGGTCGCGCTCGCCGAAGGACATTGGGAGCGCGTCGACATCGCCATCGTGGAGCGTGACGGCGTCGCGATCGGGCGCTGGTTCGCTCGCGGCGACTTCCATGAGCGGCCGTTGCGCGAATCCGAGTTGACCGCGGACGACTGGCACAACGGCTACGTCAGCACGAGGAACCCGGAGAACGCCAGGGTCCATCCGCCGATGGGACGACGGCTCCTGCTCACGCTCGGCATCATCTTCACGATCGCCGGCACCGTGGGGTTCGTCGTCTCGTTCCTGCCTGCGCTCGTCTGAACCGAGCGGGCTCAGACGCGGCTGGCAGTGAGTTGCCGCTCGAGTCGCAGCAGCAGTGCGCGTAGTTGCCGGGCTGCCGACTCCGGATGCTCCGGATGCCACTGCACGCCGGTGATCGGAGCCGATTCGTGCACGACCGCCTCGATCACGCCATCCGCGGCGCGCGCCGCGACCATGAGGCCGTTGCCGAGTACATCGACGGCCTGGTGATGAGTGCACATGACGGGATCAGCAGCATCCACGTCGCGATCGAGATCGGAGACAGGTTCGATGGCGACGAGGTTCGTGACGAAGGCATTGCCGGATTGAGGGGCTCCCCGGTGGGCGGCGCTGTTCGACAGGTGCTGCACGAGCGTGCCGCCGAGTGCGACGTTGATCAATTGAATGCCGCGGCAGATCCCCAGAAGCGGCCTACCCTGCTGCATCGCCTCCAGGACGACGGCGATCTGCGTGCTGTCTGCGCGTGGTTCGTGGTGTCCGGAACCCGGATAGGCGGCGCTGTCGCCATACAGGCGCGGGTCGACATCCTCACCACCCATGAGCACGACGACGTCGGCCTCTCGGGCGGCGGTGAGGCTCTCGATCCCGGAGCTCTCCGCGCTGGCCACCACCTGAGCTCTCCAGCCGAGCGACTCGATCGTGCTCACAGTGGCGGCGTTCAGCATGTCGAGCTCGTGCTGATACCGCACGTTGCTCGGTCGTCTGGTTCGAAGATGGAGAACGGCGACGCGGCGGGCGGACGAGGACACACCCTCATCCTGGGCGCTCTTCTTTGCGCAGCCGCGTCGGTCGTGTTGCCGAAGTGTTTCCTCGGGACGTGCTGTCAGTCCTCGCCGCGCCCCAGCTTCGAGGGCCACCAGATCCTGCGGCCGATGTCGTAGCTCAGCGCGGGCACCAGCAGGGAGCGCACGATGAACGTGTCGAGCAGCACTCCGAAGGCGACGATGAACGCCAGCTGCACGAGGAAGAGGATGGGGATCACAGAGAGCGCCGCGAAGGTCGCTGCGAGAACCAGACCCGCCGATGTGATCACGCCGCCGGTGATCGCGAGTCCTCGGAGCACGCCCTGCCTGGTACCGTGCGCGATCGACTCCTCGCGCACACGGGTCATGAGGAAGATGTTGTAGTCGATGCCGAGCGCGACCAGGAACACGAAGCCGTAGAGCGGCACCGCAGGATCCGCGCCGGGGAAGTGGAAGATCCCGTTGAAGACGAGCGCGGAGACACCCATCGCCGTGCCGAAGGAGAGCACGGTGGTGAGGATCAGCAGCACCGGCGCGAGGATCGAGCGCAGCAGCAGCATCAGGATCAGCATGATCACGACGAGGATCACCGGGATGATCAGGTTGCGGTCATGGATCGAGGCATCATTCGTGTCCACCGCGGTCGCCGTGACACCGCCCACGAGGGCGTCGTGGTCGGCGAGCTGGGTGCGGATGTCTCGAACCGTGGATGCTGCGGCAGAGGAGTCCGCGGCATCCGTCAGCGTGGCCTGCAGCATGACGTCACCGTCGACTACCGTGGGATCCGGCGCAGGAGTGCCAGGCGGGCCAACGGCGGAGATGCCGTTGGCCGTCACGGTCGCGGTGCCGCTGGGGGAGTCGGATGCGGTGACGCTGACAGCATCCACGCCGTCGTGCTCCAGCAGCACGTCGGCGACGTCCTGCAGAGAATCCTCGTCGACGACCACATAGGCGGGACTTCCGGAGCCGCCGGGGAAGTGCTCGCCGAGCGCGACCTGCCCGTCGCGCGCCTCGGACGCGCCGATCACGAGGTCGGACTGCGGAACGCCGACGGCATCGAGCTGTGTGACGCCGGCAGCTCCCGCCAGGAGCACGAGTGTGGTCGCGATCCAGATCAGACGGGGGCGCCTCTTGATGAGCGCGGCCAGCTTCGCCCAGAGGCCCTTCGTCGGCATGCCGTTCTCTGCCGCCACGACGTCCGGCTCGAACGCGGGGCGACGTGGCCAGAACACCGCCCGGCCGAACAGGAGGAGCATCGACGGGAGCAACGTCAGCGCGGAGAGCATCGCGAAGAAGATGCCGATCGCGGCGACGGGGCCGAGCGTGCTGTTCGACTTCAGATCGCTCAGAAGCAGGCAGAGGAGCCCCGCGATCACGGTTCCGCCTGAGGCGAGGATCGGCTCGAAGGCGCCCTTCCATGCGGCCAGTACCGCGGCGCCCTTGTCGTGTGAGACGCGCAGCTCTTCCCGGAACCGCGCGACGAACAGCAGCGCGTAGTCGGTGGCGGCTCCGATCACGAGGATGAACAGGATGCCCTGCGTCTGCCCGCTGAGCAGCAGCACCCCGGCCTTCGCCAGCCACCACACGGTCAGCAGCGCGACGCAGAGCGCGAACAGGCTCGTCGACAGCACCACGATCGGCAGCAGCAGCGAGCGGTACACCAGGATCAGGATCACGAACACGGCGAGAAGGGCGACGCCGAGCAGCAGGCCGTCGATACCAGAGAACCCGGCCACCAGATCAGCGCTGAAACCGGCCGGCCCGGTGATGTGGACAGTGACGCCGTCCGGCGCATCCGCGCGCAGTTGTGCGCCGAGCGCCTCGACAGTGTCGGCGAGTTCGGCATCGCTCTCGATGGGGATGAACGCCTGAGCGGCCATGCCGTCATCCGATGCGATCGCAGGGGAGACCTCATCGCTGATGCCTTCGAGCGACGGCGCATCGGCCACGGCATCCGTTATCGTCTCGAGTTCGGCCTCGGTGAGCTCATCCGCCCCCACGAACACCGCGATGGCAGGGATCGCATCCCCGTCGTTGAACTCGCCGAGCAGCGCCTGCACCTTGGTGGCGTCCGCAGAGGAGGGGAGGTAGCTCGTCTGATCGTTGGAGGAGACTTCGTCGACCTTGCCGAACAGCGGCCCGCCGAGTCCCGCGCCGATGAGCCAGGCGAGGATCAGCACGACGGGGATGAGTACGCGGGCCCACGAGCGGCGGCGGGTGCGTACGCGTTTCGGCGGTGTGCTGTCGTCAGTCATGAACGTCCTCGATTTAGCTAGCCTGGCGAGAAGAAAGCTTAGCATGAAGATATTCGAGGAGATATCATCGTGCTCATGCCTTCGTCCGACGGATCCGCCCCGCGCCCATTCGCGTTCGGACCGTCGATCTATCACGTCGACGTCAGCGATCCAGACGGCGAGCTCGTCGACCGCAGGGGCATGTCCGACGAAGACGTCCGCGAGATCAGCGATCTCATGCAGGCACTCGGTGGGCTTCGCGACGCCGAGCAGAAACTGTCAGAAGCGTCGCTTCGATACATGAAGCTCAATCAGACGGATATGCGGGCACTGCATTTCCTCATCGCGCTCGAGAACAGCGGCGCCACGGCCACGCCCGGTGCGATCGCGGCGCATCTCGGCATCTCGACGGCATCGACGACCAAACTGCTCGACCGGCTCGAACGCGGCGGTCACATCACCCGGTCACCGCATCCGTCGGATCGACGCGCGCTCGCGATCGCGATCACACCGCAGACGCGCAGGTCGGCCATCGAGACAGTCGGCCGGCAGCATGCCCGCCGGTTCATCGCGGCGGCGCGGCTGTCGTCCGATGAGCGCGAGATCGTACGAAGGTTTCTCGTGGACATGACGACGGAGATCGCCCTCGGCGATGTGCCGTGGGCGATCTCCGAAGAAGAGTGATCAGAGCAGGTCAGTGCGCGGCGCGATATGCGTCCACGATGGTGCCGGGGATGCGGCCGCGCTCGGAGACGGTGTAGCCGTTCTCATTCGCCCATTCGCGGATCGCCGCAGTCTCGGGGGAGCCTGCGGCGCGCTTGCGTGATGACCCTGCGCGCGAAGCGGAGGCCGACGCACGACGGGCAGCCGAGACATATGGCTCCAGAGCCGCACGGAATGCGTCGGCGTTCTCCGAAGTCAGATCGATCTCATATGCCGTGCTGTTGAGAGAGAAATGGACGGTTTCGCCCTCTCCGATTCCCAGAACCGTTCCATCGATGTCGTCTACGAGCTGATGCACAATACGTCGGGCCATTTCGTCAGCATACGCGCGAAAGAATGCACCGACAACAATTCAGATGCTATTCATGACCGGGGTCGATGAGTTTCAGACCGACGATGCAGCCGACAAGTCCGAGCAGAAGAAGGATTCGCACCCACGAGATATCCGTATCTCCGGTGATCATGGCGTAGATCACCGTCAATGAGGCGCCGATTCCCACCCACACCGCATATGCGGTGCCCGTGGAGATGTCCTTCATCGCCCACGCGAGGCCGAACATCGACAGGGCGAGGCCGACGAAGAACACGACGCTCGGCCAGAGTTTTGAAAGCCCGTCGGACTTTCCCAATGCGGTCGCCCAGACCGCTTCGAGAACTCCGGAGACGATGAGAATGATCCACGACATGGTCTGCTCCTTAGGAGCCAGTCTTTTCGCGTTCCGGGTACTGGTTCACCTCGTCCGGTGCCGCAGAAGGCGACATCGTCAAGAATACCGGGCGAGCCTGGGCAATGTCAGGGCAGCAATCCCGCCCGCCGCGCACGAGCGACGGCTGCGTGGCGGGTCGAGGCATCCAGCTTCGACATCGCCGTGCCGAGATACGCCTTGACCGTGCCCTCGCGCAGCCCGAGCTGGGATGCGATCTCCGAGTTGGTCGCTCCCAGCGCCACGCACGCGAGCACGTCGGTCTCGCGGGGAGAGAGGTGAACGGATGAGATCGGACCGGTCATGACATCCTGCTCGCCACCGACGACGTCGAGCAGCCGGCTCTCCAGCCTGGCGAGCCGCTCTCTCAACGTCGCATCCGTGACATCGGCTGACACGCTGCGCAGGTCTGCGAAGCTCTCACGCAGTTCTTCGAGCCGAGCGGGGGAGAAGCCCTGGGGACGCGGCGTGAACGAGCGCATGCGGCGCTCCACCTCGTCGCGGATGCGGAGTTCGGATGCGACGGAATCGGCGACGGTCATCGCCGGTGCCGTGCTGACTCCGCCCACTGGGGTCTCATGCCATGCCCCGGCGTAGAGCACGCCGCGAGAGCGGCCGCCCACGACGATCGGGATGGCGAGCAGAGTTCGCAGCCCCTCTCCGAGGACGAAGCCGTCATAATCGTGCGTGATCTGCCTGGAGGCGCCGTAGTCGCTGGTCATGCGGGGACGCAACTCCGTCATGGCACGCCCGCCGAGGCCGCGCTCAGGGCGCACGCGGAGTCCCTCGAGGCTGTGGGTGCGGTTGCCGACGATGCTGGTCACCGACACGACGCCGTCTTCGATGAGTCCACCGAAGGCGACGGGGAAGCGGGTGCGGCGGGACAGCTCGCGCACTGCATGAGCGACGAGATCTGTTTCCGCATCCAGTGTGATCGTGGTGCTCACCAAGGTACCTACTTTCGGGGGTGACGACGCCGTGCCCCGTTTCGTAGCGTCGACCCTACCACTCGCACGGTGCCACCATGCGAGTTCCCGACATGTGGCAAGGAGGCCCCATGACCGACCGAATCGATTCTGAATCGGCAGGTGGAATCGACTACATCGCTGTCGAAGAATCACCGCGATTCCGGCAACTCAAGAAGACGCAGCGTTCGTTCATCTTCCCGATGGCTGCATTCTTTCTCATCTGGTATTTCGCCTATGTCCTGCTCGCGGCATTCGCGCCAGAATTCATGGGTCAGCGCGTGTGGGGCGATATCACGATCGGTCTGCTCTTGGGGCTCGGCCAGTTCGTGACGACTTTCGCCATCACGATGGGATACGTCTCGTTCGCGAATCGGAAACTGGATCCGAAAGCACAGGAGATCCGTGAAGAACTCGAGAAGGCGCAGGCGGACGCATGAACGTCATCCCGATGGCCGCCACTGCGACGGCTGACAACAATCCCATTCTCAACATCGCCATCTTCGCGGCTTTCGTCGCGGTGACCCTGTTCATCGTCATCCGCGCCAGCCGCAACAACAAGACTGCAGCTGACTATTACGCGGCAGGTCGCTCCTTCACCGGGCCGCAGAACGGCTTCGCCATCGCAGGCGACTATCTGTCAGCAGCATCCTTCCTCGGGATCTGCGGTGCGATCGCGGTGAACGGTTACGACGGATTCCTGTACTCGATCGGCTTCCTCGTCGCCTGGCTGGTCGCACTGCTCCTCGTCGCCGAGCTGATGCGCAACACCGGCAAGTTCACGATGGCTGATGTGCTCTCCTTCCGCCTGAAGCAGCGGCCGGTCCGCATGGCCGCAGCCATCACGACGCTGGCGGTGTGCTTCTTCTATCTGCTGGCTCAGATGGCCGGCGCCGGCGGGCTCGTCTCGCTCCTGCTCGGCATCGACGGACGGATCGGCCAGTCGATCGTGATCGGCGTCGTCGGTGTGCTGATGATCGTCTACGTTCTCATCGGCGGAATGAAGGGCACCACCTGGGTGCAGATCGTCAAGGCCGTGCTGCTCATCGCCGGCGCCGTGGCCATGACGATCTGGGTTCTCGCACTGAACGGATTCAGCCTCAACACGCTCCTGGAATCGGCCGTCGCCAAGTCGCCCGCAGGTGACGCGGTGCTCGCGCCAGGACTCCAGTACGGCGCGAACCCGTGGGACTTCCTGTCGCTCGGCATGGCGCTCGTGCTCGGTACCGCTGGCCTGCCGCACGTGCTGATGCGCTTCTACACCGTGCCGACGGCGAAGGAGGCGCGACGTTCGGTGGTCTGGGCGATCTGGCTCATCGGCGGGTTCTATCTGCTCACTCTCGTGCTCGGCTACGGCGCCGGCGCCCTCGTCGGAGCAGAGGTCATCATGGCAGCCCCTGGTGGTGTGAACTCTGCCGCCCCGCTGCTGGCGCAGCATCTCGGGGGTCCGCTCCTGCTGGGCTTCATCTCCGCGGTCGCGTTCGCGACGATCCTCGCGGTGGTCGCGGGGCTCACCATCACGGCTGCGGCCTCGTTCGCACACGACATCTACGCGAACATCATCCAGAAGAACCGCAAGAACTCCGACGGAACGGCCGCTGATCCGGATCCGAACGGGGAGGTGAAGGTCGCCAGGCGCACCGTGGTCGTGATCGGCATCCTCGCGATCCTCGGCGGCATCGGGGCGCAGGGGCAGAACATTGCGTTCCTCGTCGCACTGGCGTTCGCGGTCGCGGCATCCGCCAACCTTCCGACCATCCTGTACTCGCTGTTCTGGCGGCGCTTCAACACGCGCGGCGCGGTGTGGAGCATGTACGGCGGTCTCGGATCGGCGATCCTGCTGATCGTGTTCTCACCGGTGTTCTCCGGATCGGAGACCGCGATGATCCCCAGCATCGACATCGTGCTGTGGCCGCTCAACAACCCCGGCATCGTGTCGATACCGCTCGGATTCATCCTGGGCTGGCTCGGCACGATCACGAGCCGCACACCGGAATCGCCGCAGCTCGCGGCCGAGATGGATGTCCGCTCGCTCACCGGGTTCGGCGCCGAGAAGGCGACCGAGCACTGACGGACGATCAGTCGAAGCAGGAACCCCCGAAGGCCCACACCTCGGGGGTTCCTGTCGTCTATCGCTCCAGGTCGAGCAGATAGCGTTTGTGCTCCGGATGAGCGCCGTACTGACCCGGACTGCCGTCGGAGCGCACGACGCGGTGCACCGGCACGATGATCGAGAACGGCGTCAGCCGGCACGCGGTGCCGACCGCGCGCGCCGCGCCGGGGCTTCCTGCGACCACGGCGACCTCGCCGTAGCTCATCGTCTGACCCCACTCGATCGATGTGATCGTCTGCAGCGCCGTGCGATGGAATCCGTCGATCAGGCGCCAGTCGAGCCGTACGTGCTCGTCGAAGCGCACGGGGTCGCCTGCGAAGTAGTCGTCGAGCAGATGCGCGAGTTCATCGGCCGCGCCCGGGTCGGGCACCGGCACCTCCTGGAGTCTGGATGAGATGCCTTCCAGAAGCCAGGGAACGGTGGGATCGGAGGACTCGGAAAGGTCGAAGCGCACGATCCCCTCGTCGGAGAAGACCACGAGTGCGTCGCCGAACGGAGTGGGGGCGAAGTCGTAGCGGAAGGTCATGACCCCATCCTGACGTGCGCGGCTGACGTCCGTGCGTTCGATACCGCTGGTGGGGGAGAAGCGCCGATTCAGACCCGGATGTGCAGGAAAAGTGGGTCAATCCGGTGAAACCCGCCCGGGATACCGGGAGTGCGCAGGCTCGGAGCCTAGTCTGTCCTGTGTGTGGCGACGTGAAGAGAAGGCCGCGGATGCGGCAGCGGAAGCCGCGATGACTCTCGGCGACCAGCAGGGCGACCAGACGGCAATCGCGGTCGCACACATCGCCGACGCCGAACGCACCAGACTCCGTGCCGAGGCCGCCGATCTCGGTGGGCCATCGCCGCTGGTCACCTACCGCGACACGGTTGAGGGCGGCATCGACATCTCCCGAGCTCACCCAGGGAGCCTGCCGCAGTTCATCACCGGCAAATCCACTCTGCTCTCGAACCTGTTCCGTGACGAGGTGGGACTGCGCACCGCACGTCTCGCCGCAGAGCGCATCACGGCGAAGCACACCGAACTGCGCACAGTGCGCGGCATCGAGGCCGTGCATCTTGCCGTCGGACTCGCCGGGTGGCGCATCGGCGGGGCGGACTTCGCCGCCCCCGTTCTGCTGCGCCCGCTCGCCATCCGTCGGCACCACACCGACTTCGAGTTGAAGCTGCAGGGCGCCTTCATCGTGAACCCCGAGCTCGTGCGCGTCACCCGCGAGCACTTCGGCATCACGATCGATGCCGATGCGCTGGCATCCCTCGCGTACGACAGCGGCATCTTCAAGCCGCAGCCGGTGATCGACCGGTTGCGCGCGGCGACCCAGTCCATCGACACCTTCACCGTCCTGCCGCGCCTGGTCGTGTCGACATTCGCCGACGTCGGCGCCGCGATGACCCGCGACGGCAGAACCCTCGACCACACGCTCCTCAACGCGCTCGCCGGCCACGTCGCCGACCGTGAGCAGGTCACGGCGGCCCGCCCCCAACCGCACATCACGAGTGCGGACGATCGCGCACCTGCCTCGGACACCCTCCTGCTCGATGCCGACGCCGAACAGGAATCCGTGCTCGCCCGCATCACCGCCGGGCACTCACTCGTGGTCGCCACGCTTCCGGGAACCGGCGGAACGCAGACCGTCATCAACGCACTCGGTGAACTGGTGCGCGCAGGCAAGCGCGTTCTCGTCGTATCCGCTCGACGCTCGACGCTCGACGGGGTGCGTCACAGGCTCGCGGGCATCGCGCTGGACAGTCTCGCCGTGTCGCCGGCGAGCATCCGACGCGATCTGGTCCGTGCGATCGGGCGCAACGAGAAGGCGACCGCCCCCAAGGTCAGCGACGTCGACGATGCTCTGGTGCGCCTGCGCACCGTGCTGCGCGACTACCGCAAGGCGCTCACGGCCCCAGTGGCCGGATTCGACGTGTCGGTGCTGGATGCCACACGCCACCTCGCCAGGCTCGCTTCGCTGCCGACACCGCCTTCGACGACGGCGCGACTGAGCACTGAGACGCTGCGTCGCCTCGCCGGAGACCGCACCGCGGCGGCTGCAGCCCTCGTGCAGGCGGCGCGCCTCGGTGAGTTCCGCTTCGGTCCGAACGACTCGCCCTGGTACGGGGTGAGCTTCACCAGTACCGAGGCTGCGCGCTCCGCGCACGAACTCGCCGGCAGGCTGCACGCCTCGAGCGTTCCCGCCCTGCTCGAGCGCGGCTACGAGCTCATCTCCCAGACGCGCATGCGCCCGTTCGCGACGATCGACGAGCTGGGGGAGTACCTGCGGCTGATCGAGGGCATCCGCGACTCGCTCGATCGCTTCAGCCCGACCGTGTTCGAACGCCCACTTGGCGAACTCATCCAGGCTCACGGCTCACGTCGCGACTCGCCGGGCATGTCGGGCGCGAACCGACGTCGACTGCGCCGCCTCGCCAAGGAGTACGTGCGTCCAGGCGTGCACATCACCGAGATGCACGAGGCGCTGCTGCGCATCCAGCAGCAGCGCACGCAGTGGCAGCGTTTCGTCGACGCGGGTGTCGCTCCGGAGATCCCGCTCGGCCTCTCCGACGTGTACGGATCCTGGCAGCGGGTGAGCGCTGAGCTCGCCGAGCTCGATGTCGCCCTCGGGCGGCGCGAGCCGCTGGCGACGCTTCCGGTCGAGCGGCTCGTGCGCACCCTCGCCGGTCTCGCAGCGCGCTCGGATGTGTTCGACAACCTGGTCGAGCGCGCGACGATCCGTGACACTCTCGCGACGCTGGGGCTCGAGCCGCTGCTCGCGGAGCTCTCCGTGCGTCACGTCGCCGAGGACCAGGTCGCGGAGGAGCTGGAGTTCGCCTGGTGGCAGTCCCTGCTCGAGCGTGCGCTGCAGGACGACCGTGCCCTGCTCGGCGCCAACACCGCGGTGGTCGACCGGCTGGAGCGCGACTTCCGCCTCGTCGATGAGGCGCACGCATCGATGGCCGGTCCGCTTCTGGCGTGGCAGCTGGCGAATCAGTGGCGCATCGCGATCGTCGACGAACCGACCGAATCCCAGCACCTGCGGCGCGCGCTCACCCAGGGTGTGCCCTCGACCGCCGAGATCATCAGCGCCGCGCCGACGCTCATGAACGTGCTCGCACCCGCGTGGATATCGTCGCCGTATCAGGTGCCGGAGATCCCCGACTCGGTCGAGTTCGACGCCGTGATGCTGGTGGATGCTGCGGCCATCAACCTCGCCGAGGCCGCGCCCGCGATCCGCAGGGCGCGCCAGGTCATCGCATTCGGAGACCCGGTCACGCAGCGCCCGACCCCGTTCGAGGTCGCCGTCGACGCCGATCGCGAATGGGAGGCCGAGGTGTCGTTCGACGACGTCTCGGTGTTCGAGCGCCTTGCCGAGCTCCTCCCCGTGATGACGCTCACCCGCAGCTATCGCGCCGGGGGAGAAGACCTGGCGGAACTCATCAATGACGCCTTTTACGGCGGCGAGATCATCTCGCTGCCCTGGGCCGGCTCCTACCTCGGACGCGGCAGCCTCACCGTCGACTACGTCGAGGGCGGTGTCGGCGCGCCCGATCCGGTCTCCGGCGCTGTCGAGAGCCCCGACGCCGAGGTGGCCCGCGTGGTCACGCTCGTGGTCGAGCACGCCGTGCATCGCCCGTCCGAGTCGCTCATGGTCATCACCGCGAGTGCCCGTCATTCCGAGCGCGTCCGCGCGGCGGTGACGAGCGCGTTCGCCGGGCGGTCGGATGTCGCCGACTTCGTCGGTCGTGACACGGCGGAGCCGTTCGCCGTCCTCACCCTCGAGGAGTCGGTGGCGGAGAGCCGCGACCGCGTCATCTTCTCGCTCGGCTACGGCCTGACCAAGCACGGCCGCGTGCTCAGCGACTTCGGCGATCTGTCCACACCCGACGGCGAGCGGCTGCTGACCGTCGGAATGACCAGGGCTCGCCGGTCGATGGTGCTCGTATCGTCGATCCGACCCTCATCGTTCGACGACGGACGCCTGGAGCACGGCGCATCCACGCTCATGTCGATCCTCGGCGGCCTTGCCGCACGAGGGCGCGATTCGCGTCTCGAGGATCTCGCCGACCCTCTCACCCTGGCGCTCGCGCGTGAACTGCGCAGGCTCGGTGCCTCGGTCGACGTCGACTACCGCGGTCTGCTGCCACTGGTCGCGCAGCACGGTGGCAAGGCCGTCGTCATCGAGTCCGATCCCGAGTCGCGCGGAGAGTCGCTGCGCGAGACGCTGCGCCTCCGCCCGCATGTGCTGCGCCGGCTCGGATGGCACTACGTGCGCGTGCATGCGTTCGACCTCTACAGCGACCCTGTGACGGCGGCGTCGCGTATCGCGGCGGTGCTCGGCATCGCCGAGGATGCCGTGCGCTCCGACACCGACACGCAGCCGATCGACCTTCCCGGCGATGCCTGACGAGAAGTCGCCCGAACCCGCCCGTCAGCGCATCGTGCGGGTGCCCGGCAGTCGGCGCGCCCGACTCACTCCGGCCCCGGACACTGACCCGTCGCCGGACGTCGTGACGAATCCCGCCCGCGAGAAGCGGACCGTGGACGACCGCGGACCCAACGACGCGCGCCTGCGGGACGACGTCCCCCCGCACTACTGACGGCCGCGCACCGCTGACGGACAACAGCGAAGGCCCCCACCTCCCGACGGAGATGAGGGCCTCGATGAGCGAATCGCGTCAGCTCACGGCATCCTTGCGGAGCGCATCGCGGATCTCGATGAGCAGCTCCTGCTCGGTCGGCAGGGTCTCCTCTTCGACGGCGGGGTTGCGTGCCGCCTGACGCTCCTTGTACTTGTTCATCGGCACGACGAAGACGAAGTACACGACGAGCGCGACGGCGAGGAAGCTGATGATGGCCGTGATCAGGTTGCCCAGAGGGAACGTGACCGACTGTCCGTAGATGCCTGTGAGCGTCGGTCCGATGTTGCCCGATTCGTCCGGCTGGTAGAACAGTGCGACGAGCGGTGTGATGATGCTGTCCACCACGGCCGTCACGATGGCGGTGAACGCACCGCCGATGACGACGGCGACAGCAAGGTCGATGACATTGCCCTTGGTGATGAACTCTTTGAATCCCTGGAACACGGGAACCCCCATCTGTCGATGCAGACCTCAGGTCGAGGCTGGAGCCGCCGCGGGCGCCGGGGTGGAACTCGTCGACGTCTCCGACTTCGATGATGACGAAGAATTCGTCTTCTCGCCACCGCCACTCCGGGAGTCGGTGCGATAGAAGCCGGAGCCGTTGAACGTCACGCCGATCGATCCGTACTGCTTGCGCAGCGCTCCGCCGCATTCGGGGCAGATCGCGAGCGCGTCGTCCGAGAAGCTCTGGACGGCGTCGAACTTGTGGCCGCACGATGTGCAGGCATAGGCATAGGTGGGCATATCGTCTCGGGTGGATCAGGGTCGCGATGGCGACAGGGTGAGTGTGCGGGTGGGGGTCACGATGCCGGTGACGGGCTGGTCGTGCACCTCCCGCGGGAGGGATTCGAGTACCTCGGAATCATAGATCACGGCGTACACAGGAGGGCATTTCTCCATGGATCCGATGGTCTTGTCGAAGTAACCGCGGCCCCAGCCGAGCCGCATGCCGGTGGAATCGACGGCAGCGGCGGGGATGATCATGAGATCGACGTCGTTCACGGCGATGGGGCCGAGAACCTCGCCGGTCGGCTCGGGTAGTCCGAAGAGCCCTTCGGAGATTTCGTCGGAGTCGTCGGCGACCGCCCAGTCCAGCAGGCCGTCGGCGCGCGTGACCGGCAGGAGGACGCGGATGCCGCGCTGCACGGCTGCGGCGACGAACTCCCGAGTACCGGGTTCTGTCGTGGCCGACAGGAAGCAGGAGATCGATTCGGCGGAATGCGCCTCGATCAGCGCGTCGAGCTGTTCATGGATGCCGGATGCTGCGGTCTCGCGCTGCGCGTCTGAGAGCAGTTGCCGCCGCTCGCGCAGCTCGGCGCGCAGGGCGCGCTTCTCCTGCTCGACATCGGTGGACATGTCTCGAGTCTACGTGTCGGTGAGTGAGGAGCCACCGCTAAGCTGGCCTGATGGGACACCAGAAAATGAAGGCAGTCATTCCGGCAGCTGGCCTCGGCACGCGGTTCCTGCCCGCGACCAAGGCGATGCCGAAGGAAATGCTTCCGGTGGTGGACAAGCCGGCGATCCAGTACGTGGTCGAAGAGGCCGCTGCCGCCGGTATCGATGACATCCTCGTGATCATCGGCCGTAACAAGAACATGATCTCCAATCACTTCGACTCCGTGCCGGAGCTCGAGGTGAAGCTCACCGAGAAGGGTGACATGGCCCGCCTCGAGCGCGTCATGAAGTCGAGCGACCTCGCCGACATCCACTATCTGCGCCAGGGCGAGCCCAAGGGGCTCGGGCACGCGGTTCTGCGCGCGAAGGCGCACGTCGGCGACAGCTCGTTCGCTGTGCTGCTCGGCGACGATCTCATCGACGAGCGCGATGAGCTGCTGACCACCATGATCGACATCAACGAGCGCACCGGCGCGACCGTCGTCGCGCTGATGGAGGTCGACCCGTCGAGCATCCACCTCTACGGCGCCGCAGCCGTCGAGCAGACCGACGAGACCGACATCGTGCGCGTCACCGGGCTCGTCGAGAAGCCTGCTCCGGAAGATGCCCCCTCCAACCTCGCCATCATCGGCCGCTACATCCTGCCGGCCGCTGTGTTCCCGATCCTGGAGCGCACCGAGCCGGGCAAGGGCGGAGAGATCCAGCTCACCGACGCGCTGCAGGAGCTCGCCGCGGATTCGGACGGCCCCGGTGTGATCGGAGTCGTCTTCCGTGGACGGCGCTACGACACCGGTGATCGCGTCGACTACATCAAGGCGATCGTGCAGCTCGCGACCGACCGAGACGACCTCGGCGCCGAACTGCGGCCGTGGTTGAAGGAATTCAGCGAGCGCCTCTAGGCGTTTCGAGGGCGGGGATGCGCATGGATCTGCTGCCGGGGCACCGTCACGGTCCGGTCGAGCTGAGGCTCGTCCGCCCTCGCGATGCCCGCGTGCTGCAGCACGAGCTGCTGAACAATCGTTCGTGGCTGCAGCGCTGGGAGGCGACGATCCCGAACGGGTCGGCGTCGTTCGACATGCGCCTCAGCATCCGTCGTCTGCTCCAGCAGTACCGTGACGGCGGGGGATACCCGTTCGTCATGGAGCACGACGGAGAGATCGCGGGCCAGTTGAACATCTGGGGCGTCGCACGAGGGTCGCTGTGCTCGGCGACGATCGGCTACTGGGTCAGCGAGCGGTTCGCGGGCAAGGGCATCACCCCGACGGCTGTGGCGCTCGCCACCGATGCGTCGTTCCGAGAGTTCGGCCTGCACCGGATGGAGGTCTGCATCCGCCCCGAGAACGAGGCGAGTCTGCGCGTGGTTCAGAAGCTCGGGTTCCGCTACGAGGGACTGCGGCGTCGCTACATCCACATCGACGGCGACTGGCGCGACCACTACGCCTTCGCGCTCACGCGCGAGGATGCCCCTGAGGGCGTGCTCACCCGCTGGATCAACGGCCGGGCTCCTCAGGAAGCGGCGATGGTTCCGCCTTCGGACCGGCTCTCGATCTGAGATTCATCCTCGCCCGGTCGCGACACGCGCCCGGAGTGAGGGGCAGGAGCGACCGGGTCGCATACCGTTGACCCTATGGATGGGCCGGTGCTGAGTGGGGGCGTGATCGTCCTCGTCGCCGTGCTGCTCTGGATGCTCTACCTGCTGCCCTCGTGGCGCGGTCGCTACCAGTACAACACCTCCGAACGCAACGCGGTGCGGCTGAACCAGGCTCTGCGCGTGCTCGCCGAGACCAGTGAGACGCCGGCCGAAGTGCACCTCGAACTCAATGCCCGCACCGCGCACGCCCAGCAGAAGCTCGCGAAGCGCCTGCAGTCGGAGAAGGAGTCGGTCGAACTCGTGCGGCTCCGTGAGGAGCTCGCGGCGACCCGTGCCGATCCGGTCGTGCGACAGGCGCGCGCCCGTCGACGGGTGCGCGTGGTCGCGACGGTGCTCCTGATCGCCGGACTCATCGTCGCAGGGCTCGGCGTGTGGCAGTTGTTGACCGGAGGCACGCAGCTGCTCGCCTGGATCGGCGGTGCCCTCTCATCGGTGGCCGCGGTGATGCTGCAGAAGATGGCATCCGTCGCGCGACGTGCGGCTCGTCGCCCCGTCTCTGTCGTCACCGAGAGCACGGCCGCAGCTCGTGTCTCTCCGCCGCTGCACGATCAGGGCCGAGCATCGTGGACGCCGAGGCCCCTGCCGACACCGCTGGTAGCGGTCGCCGGGTCGGCCACCCAGATCGCGAGGGCCGAGATCGACGCCCAGCAGGCACTGCGCCGTGCCGTGCGCGTGGCCGCGCTTCGTGAGCGTGCGGAGGAGATGGCGGCGCCGGCTCCGGTGTCGCTGCCCGCCGCCAAGGAAGCGTCCTCGCCGTACGCGCGGATGGGTTTCGTGGACGACGCGGAGATCGAGCAGCATGTGCGGCAGCTTCTCGAACGACGTGCCGCGGGCTGAGCGTCGTCGCGGCGCGGTCAACCGGTCGAGCGTGATAATCTAACTGAGGTTCACGGGCCTATGGCGCAGTTGGTAGCGCGCCTCGTTCGCATCGAGGAGGTCAGGGGTTCGAATCCCCTTAGGTCCACACTGTGTTGAGACAGTAGAGAACAGGCTCCGCTTCGGCGGGGCCTGTTCTGCGTCCGGGGCTGCGGCGCCGGTCACTCAGCCGGCGGTCCGGAATCCTGAATGATCTGCGCCACCACGTCGGCGTCGTAGTGGAAGACCACATCGTCCGGAGTCAGACGCTCGACGAACGGGACGACGCGCACACGGTCGCCGTCGATGGTCACGACCGACCCGCCGAAGCCGTCGATCGCCGACTCCTCCGCCGGGTCGGCGAACGCACGCGAGAGGTTCGTCACGCCGGGGGCCACGGTCACAGGCACACCCCCGACGATCTCGGTGATAGGCAGGTGATAGTGACCGCCGAGGATGACACGCACGTCAGTGCCGCGGACGATGTCGAGGAGCTCATGTGCATCGTGCTCGTCCAGAGCGAGCGCCTGCAGTAGCGCCGTCTGCGCGCGCAGCGGCGGGTGGTGGACGACCACGACCGTTCCGTGGGCGGCAGGCTCTGAGATCGCCTCCCGAAGGAATGACAGCTGTTCGGGCTCCAGGCTGCCATAGCCGGCACCGGGCACCGAGCTGTCGAGCACCACGACCCGCCAGCCGTCCCGCTCGACGAGCGACGCCACCGGGCGGTCGAGATCGATTCCGGGCAGGGACAGCTCGACGGCATCCGGCTGTCCTTCACCCAGCACGGCGCGAAAGGCGTCACGCTGATCGTGATTGCCCATCGCGAACACCGCGCGGGCGCCCCGGGCGAAGGCCCAGGGCGTGACAGCATCCTTGACCTGCCGATACGACGCCTCCGAGCCGTCCTGACTCACATCGCCCGATACGACGACCAGGTCGAACGTGAGATGCGCCACGTGCGAGAGCGCGCGGCGCAGGTGCTCGGCGGTGTCGACCACGCCGTAGTGGCGGCCGCCGTCGCCGGAGAAGTGCGTGTCACTGAGATGCAGGATGCGGAGTGCGCTCATGCTGACACTCTTGCAGGCTCGCGCTCTCAGCCCAAGAGTTCTGACCCGGGAGGTCTAACCCAACAGCAACGTCGCAGCCAGCAGCACCGGAACGCACCCGATCGTCGTGATGAACACCGTGTCGCGCGAGATCGACTCACCGATGTCGTAGCGCTGCGAATAGTTGAAGACGTTCTGCGCGGTCGGCAGCGCCGCGAGCACGACGACGATCAGCACCTCGTGGTCGGACAGTCCGAACACGAACTGGGCGACGACCCAGGCGAGCAGAGGCATGACGAGCAGCTTCAGCACGCTGGCGAGCAGCACGTCGCGGCGGTGTCCCGACGTGCCGAGAACCCGCTGACCGTGCAGCGAGATGCCGTAGCTGATCAGCAGCACCGGCACGCAGGCGTTCGCCAGGAGGACGGCTGGCTCCATCACGATCGGCGGCAGATCGATGTCGAGCACCGAGACGAGCGTGCCCAGGGCGGAGCCCAAGATGATCGGATTCGTCGCCGTGCGCACGAAGGTGCGCCATGCCGAGGTCCTTCCGCTGGTGACGGCGTCGAGGATCGTGAGCGAGACCGGCGTGAAGACCAGCAGCTGCATCAGGATCACCGGCGCAGGATAGGCGGCGCTGCCCAGGAGGTAGAGCGAAAGCGGGATGCCGATGTTGTTGGAGTTGACCTGTCCGGCAGAGAGCGCGCCGATCACGGTCTCGCCGACGTCGCGCTTCCAGATCAGTCTGGCGACCAGCGCGTAGACCGCGATCACGAGCACCGCCGCGATGGCCGATACCGGCAGCAGTGAGGAGAACAGCACCTTGGCGTCGGCCTGCGCCAGCACGGTGAACAGCAGGAACGGCGAGAGCACGAAGAACGTCAGACGACCGAGCACGTGGCGTGCGTGCTCGCCCAGCAGATCGATGCGTCCGACGATGTACCCGACGGCGATCGCGAGTCCCACGACCACGAATCCGGTGAGAGTATCGAGCACCCTTCGAGCGTAGTGCGATCTCGATCGGCGGATGCGATCCGGTTTCGGTTTTTTCCTTCTCACCGGGTAATTTGACTTCCCTGTGGAACCGGCTATGGTCATGGGTTACACCCGCCAGCCGAACGAGAGGGGAAGCGAGTCCCGATGTCTGGAAAGACACCCAACGCAAAAGCAGGAAAGAAGACTGCGCAGTCATCGCTGAAGGAGAAGCGAGCGGCGAAGCGCGCGAAGCAGGAGCCGGCCACATTCCTCAAGCCCCGCAAGGGCGCGAACGGCTGATCGGAGAAGGAACCGGTTCCTGTGGAGGGGGTCGTCGGGCGGGTGGCCCGGCGGCTCCCTCCACCTTTGAGTCCGGTGGATCAGCGCAGTCGGCGCTGGAGTTCTGCCGCCGTCTCGCGCACTGCGGTGGCGGCATCCGTCTCGTCAGGGCCCGACCCATCGGCCCACGTCACGGCGACCGCGGCGAGCGGCCAGCCGGAGGCGTCGAGCACTGCTGCTCCGGCCGATCGGATCCCTGCCGTCACCTCGCCGTGCTCCGAAGCGAAGCCCGCCGCCCGCACGCTGCGCAGCTCTTCCCGCAGACCTGCCGGCCGCATCGGCACCCCGGCGCGGGTCGAGAACGCCGCGGCGTCCGGATACAGGGCGCGCACCTGCTCGCGGGGGAGAGCGGCGAGCATCGCCCGACCGGTCGCCGTGAGATGGGCGGGCAGGCGCACACCGACGTCCGTCACGAGAGCGGGTCTCCTCGGCGCACGCTCCTCGACGATGTACACGACATCGGCGCCGCTCAGCACCGCCAGATGAGTGCTCTCGCCCAGACGATCGGCGAGGGCCGCGACCAGAGGGCGTCCGAGCCGCGCGAGCGGCTGCTGACGGGCGAAGCCCCCGGCGAGTTCGGATGCCGTGGTCCCCAGTGCCCAGCGACGCTCCTCACGCAGGTGCAGCACGAATCCGTGCGCGCTGAGCGTGTTCAGCAGATGGTGGATCGTCGATCGTGGAAGCTGCAGCTCTCGGGCGATCGCGGATGCCGCGACGGGCGCCGGACGCCCGGCCATGTAACGCAGGATGCGCAGCGTATGGTCGGCGGCCGGTACCTGCACGATTCGCCTTGTGTCTGGGATCACAGACACAGGATGCCACGGACCACTGTCCGGCGCCATCGACCCGGTGTGGAATCAAGGCATGACTGAACCCGTTCTCGTCGGTGCTGCGCCGTTGTCACCCGCAGACGTCGTCGCCGTCGCCCGTCACGGTGCCCGTGTCTCGCTCGATGAAGGGGCCCTCGACCGGATCGCCGAGACGCGCGGTGTGGTCGATGCGCTCGCCGCGGATCCGCATCCTCACTACGGAGTGTCCACCGGCTTCGGCGCGCTCGCCACGACCTTCATCGCACCAGAGCGCCGCCACCAGCTGCAGGCGAGCCTCATCCGCTCCCACGCGGCAGGGACCGGCGCCGAGGTCGAGGTGGAGGTGGTGCGCGCCCTGCAGCTGCTGCGTCTGCAGACGCTTGCGTCCGGTCGCACGGGTGTCAGGCCCGTCGTGGCGGAGACCTATGCGGCGATGCTGAACGCCGGCGTCACCGCGGTGGTGCGCGAGTACGGCTCACTGGGATGCTCCGGCGATCTCGCGCCACTCGCGCACATCGCGCTCGCAGCTCTCGGTGAAGGGGACGTGCGTGATGAATCCGGTGCCCTTGTCCCGGCATCCGACGCTCTCGCCGCCGCAGGCATCGACCCTCTCGTGCTGGTCGAGAAGGAGGGTCTCGCCCTCATCAACGGCACCGACGGGATGCTGGGGATGCTGCTGCTCGCGCTGCACGACCTCGAGATGCTGCTCACGACCGCCGACCTCGCCGCGGCGATGTCGATCGAGAGCCAGTTCGGAACGGATGCGGTGTTCGCCGCCGACCTCATGGCGCTGCGTCCGCAGACCGGGCAGGCGCTGTCGGCAGCGAACCTGCGGTCGTTCCTCGCCGATTCGCCGATTGTGGCCAGCCACGCTGGGCCGGAGGATGGGCGCGTGCAGGACGCCTACTCGCTGCGCTGTTCGCCGCAGGTGCACGGCGCCGCCCGCGACACGATGGAGCACGCCGCGACCATCGCCTCGCGCGAGCTCGCCAGCGTCATCGACAATCCGGTCATCACGGTCGATGGGCGGATCGAATCGAACGGCAACTTCCATGGGGCGCCGGTCGCCGCCGTCCTCGACTTCCTCGCGATCAGCGCCGCCGATGTGGCGAGCGTCTCCGAGCGCCGCACCGATCGCGCGCTCGACCCGGCGCGCAGTCGCGGCCTGCCGCCGTTCCTCGCCCACGAGGTCGGGGTCGATTCCGGGCTCATGATCGCGCAGTACGCAGCGGCGGGGATCGTCTCCGAGCTGAAGCGCCTCGCGGTTCCGGCATCCGTCGATTCCATCCCGTCATCCGCGATGCAGGAGGATCACGTGTCGATGGGATGGGCGGCCGCCCGCAAGCTCCGGCGCGCGATCGACGGTCTGACCCGTGTGCTTGCGATCGAGGTGCTCACGGGCGCTCGCGCCCTCGACCTGCGGGCGCCGCTTTCGGCCGGCCCCGCGACCGGCGCCGTGCGAGACCTCGTGCGCACCGTGGCCGAGGGGCCAGGACCCGATCGCTTCCTCTCGCCCGAGATCGAAGCCGTCACCGAACTCGTCCGATCGGGCGCCGTCGTCCGGACAGCCAAGGAGAACGCACATGCCTGAGATCCACGCAGCCAGAGGCGCAGAGCGCACCGCGAAGAGCTGGGGCGCTGAGGCGGCCAAGCGGATGCTGATGAACAACCTCGACCCAGAGGTCGCAGAGCATCCGGAAGATCTCGTCGTGTACGGGGGCACCGGCAGGGCTGCGCGCTCGTGGGAGGCGTACGACGCGATCGTCCGCACGCTCGACGAGCTCGAGCCGGATGAGACGCTGCTCGTGCAGTCCGGCAAGCCGGTCGGTGTCTTCCGCACCCATGAGTGGGCGCCGCGCGTTCTGATCGCGAACTCGAACCTCGTCGGCGACTGGGCGACGTGGCCGGAGTTCCGTCGGCTCGAGGCCCTGGGGCTCACCATGTACGGGCAGATGACCGCCGGGTCGTGGATCTACATCGGCACGCAGGGCATCCTGCAGGGCACCTACGAGACCTTCGCGGCGGTGGCGCGCTCGCTCGAGCGCGAATCGCTCGCCGGCACCCTCACGCTCACCGCCGGCGCGGGGGGCATGGGGGGAGCGCAGCCTCTGGCCGTCACCATGAACGACGGCGTCGTGCTCATCGTCGACGTGGACGAGACGCGCCTTGCCCGACGCGTGGAGCACGGATACCTTGACGAGTACACCGCCGATCTTGACGCTGCGGTGGCGCGCGTCCTCGCCGCCAAGGACGCCGGCGAGGCGCTTTCCGTCGGAGTCGTCGGCAACGCGGCCGAGGTCTTTCCTGAACTGCTGCGCCGAGGAGTCCCGATCGACATCGTGACTGATCAGACCAGCGCGCACGATCCGCTCGCCTACCTGCCGATCGGCATCTCCGTCGAGCATTGGAAGGCGGAGGCGGAGCGGGATCCGGAGGAGTTCACCCGCCGGTCGCGCACGTCGATGGCGCAGCACGTCGCGGCGATGGTGGGATTCCAGGATGCCGGCGCCGCGGTCTTCGACTACGGCAACTCCATCCGCCGGGAGGCGGAGCTGGGCGGATTCGAGCGGGCCTTCGAGTTCCCCGGCTTCGTCCCGGCGTACATCCGCCCGCAGTTCGAGGAGGGGCGGGGGCCCTTCCGCTGGGTGGCGCTGTCCGGCGACCCGGAGGACATCTACAAGACAGACCGTGCGATCGCAGAGCTGTTCCCTGAAGACGCTGCGCTGCACCGCTGGCTGCAGCAGGCAGGCGACAAGGTGCACTTCGAGGGGCTGCCGGCGCGCATCTGCTGGCTGGGCTACCAGGAGCGGCACCTCGCGGGGCTGAAGTTCAACGAGATGGTGGCATCCGGGGAGCTGAAGGCGCCGATCGTGATCGGCCGCGACCATCTCGACTCGGGCTCGGTCGCCTCGCCGTACCGGGAGACCGAGGCCATGAAGGATGGTTCGGACGCCATCGCGGACTGGCCGTTGCTCAACGCCCTGCTCAACACCGCATCCGGTGCGTCCTGGGTCTCGCTGCACCATGGCGGTGGCGTCGGCATCGGGCGCAGCATCCATGCCGGTCAGGTGTGCGTCGCAGACGGCACGGCGCTTGCCGCCGAGAGGCTCGAGCGGGTGCTCACCAACGACCCCGGCACGGGCGTCATGCGTCACGTCGACGCCGGCTACGAGCACGCTCGCGACATCGCCCGGGAGCGCGGACTGAAGGTCCCGATGCTGTGAACACCCTCATCACGAACATCGGCGAACTGACGACGAACACCGGCGCCGGCATCCTGGACGATGCCGCAGTGCTGATCGATGACGGGAGGATCGCCTGGGTGGGGGCGGCTGCGGATGCCCCGTCGGTGCCCGGCGCCGAGGTGGTCGATGCGGTCGGCCGCGCCGTGATCCCCGGATTCGTGGACAGTCACAGTCATCTCGTGTTCGCCGGTGATCGCGCAGCCGAGTTCGAGGCGCGGATGGCCGGTCAGAAGTATGCCGCGGGCGGCATCCGATCCACTGTTGCGGCCACGCGCGCGGCGACCGACGAAGAACTGCGCAGGCGCCTGCGCGGATTCATGGACGAGATGCTCGCCCAGGGCACGACCACGGTGGAGATCAAGAGCGGCTACGGTCTGACGGTCGCCGACGAGGAGCGGCTGGTGCGGCTTGCCGCCGAGATCACCACCGAGGTCACATTCCTGGGTGCGCATGTGGTTCCGGCGGAGTATGCGGAGCGCCCCGATGAGTACGTCGATCTCGTCACGGGGCCGATGCTGGATGCCTGCGCGCCGTACTCGCGATGGATCGATGTGTTCTGTGAGACGGGAGCCTTCACGGTCGAGCAGTCCCGCAGGGTGCTGGAAGCAGGTATCGCCAGGGGGCTCATGCCTCGCGTGCACGCCAGCCAGTTGCGCCCGGGCGGGGGAGTGCGGCTCGCCGTCGAACTCGACGCGGCGTCCGTCGATCACGGAACATATCTGACCGATGACGATGTCGCGGCACTCGCGGCGTCGGAGACGGTGCTGACGCTGCTGCCCGGTGTGGAGTTCTCGACCCGCCAGCCCTATCCCGATGCGCGACGGCTCATCGACGCCGGCGTCACGGTCGCGCTCGCGTGCGACACCAATCCCGGCTCGAGCTTCACCTCGTCCATGCCGTTCTGCATCGCGATCGCCGTGCGCGACATGGGCATGACGCCGGTCGAGGCGTTATGGGCGGCGACCGCCGGGGGAGCACGCGCGCTGCGCCGCGATGACATCGGCATGATCGCGCCGGGCGCCCGCGCCGATCTCGTGCTGCTCGATGCTCCGAGCCATGTGCACCTGTCGTATCGTCCCGGAGTTCCGCTGGTCACTCGAGTGTGGAAGGACGGAGTATCCCATGGCTCTCACGCACGATGATCTCTGGCCGCGGGCCGGCGGCTGGCCGGCGGCCACGGCGGGAGAGCGGGCCGATGCTGCGATCCTGGGTGTTCCGACATGGCGCACCTCGCTCTCGCCGACGGGCGCCCACTCGACACCCGCCGCGATCCGCGAGGCCCTGCCGCGGTACAGCGCGACCCTGATGGGACCGCCGGTCGTCGACCTCGACGCCGCGCTGCGCATCGTGGATGCCGGCGACATCGTCGAGCCGGACGGCGAGGCCGGAATCGCGAGCACTGTCGACCGCGTGCAGGAGCTGTCGGCAGTCACAGACCTCGTCATCGCACTCGGCGGCGACAACTCCCTCACCTACCCTGTCGCGCGCGGCGCGCGTGCGAACGGGCTCATCACGATCGATGCGCATTTCGACCTGCGCGACGGCGTCTCGAACGGCTCGCCGGTGCGCCGCCTGGTCGAGGACGCTCCGGAGAGCGAGCGCATCGAGCCTACGCGGATCGTGCAGATCGGAATCGCCGACTACGCGAATTCCCCGGCGTATGCGCGCCGTGCGGCCGACTGGGGCATCCGCGTCATCACGCTCGACGGGCTGCGCCGTCGTGGCATCGCCGATGTCGTGAGCGAAGCGCATGAGATCGCGGGGGTGGACGCTGCGGCGCGCATCCATCTCGACGTCGACGTCGATGCGGCAGATCGATCGGTCGTGCCGGGGTGCCCCGCCAGCGTGCCGGGAGGTCTCGCGGCGTACGAGCTGCGAGCGCTGGTGCGCGCCCTCATGGGCGACCCCCGCGTCGTCAGCGCCGACATCGCCGAGGTCGATGCCACGTCCGATTCGGCGGATGGTCGCACTGTGCGACTCGCGGCCCTGTGCGTGCTGGAGCTGCTGGCGGGTCTCGCCGCGCGCTGAGACCGGGGTGCTCAGACTCCCGGGATCACAGCGTGGGCGATCGAGAAGATCGCGAGCCCGGCGAGTGCGCCGACCACGGTGCCGTTCAGGCGGATGTACTGCAGGTCGCGCCCGACCATGAGTTCGATCTTCTCGGTGGTCTCGGCCGGATCCCAGCGTTCGACCGTGTCGGTGATGATCGACGCGATGTCGTGTCGGTAGCGATCGACGAGGAAAACGGCGGCTTCGGACACCCAGGTGTCCACGCGGGTCTGCAGCGCAGCATCCGTCGTCAGCCGCTCGCCGACCTCCTGCACAGCCCGCGCGGCGCGTACGCGCAGCCCGCTCGCTGGATCGGCCAGCGCCGTCAGCAGGCCCGCCTTCGCGGTGTTCCACGCCTCGGCGGCGAGTGCGCCGACCCGCGGACTGTCGAACAGCGACGCCTTCGCGTTCTCGAGCTTCGCGCGGGTGGCCGGATCGTTCTGCAGGTTGTCGGCGAGACGGGCGAGATAGCCGTCGATCGCGAGTCGCGCCGGATGCCGCGGATCGTCCTGAACAGCATGTACGAACTTGACCGCCTCGTGATAGACGGTGTCGTCGACGAAGCGGTGCGCGAGCCTCGGCACCCACGAAGGAAGCCGGCGGGAGACCAGGCCGGTGAAGGACTCCGCGTTCGAATCCAGCCAGGTCGCGATGCTGTCGGCGGCGAGATCGACGGCACCGTGGTGGGCGTCCGCGTCGACGATCTTCTCCAGCCACACGCCCGCAGGGGGGCCCCACTCCGGCTGCACCAGGTGCTCGCGGGCGAGATCGGTGATGAGATCGCGCACGTCGTCGTCGCTGAGTGCGTTCAGCACGGCCGTGGCGATCGTCGCGCCCTCCGCGGCGACGCGTTCGGCGTGCGGTGGCTGTTGCAGCCACTCGCCGGCGCGACGGGCGATCGCGGTCGAGGCGAGCTTCGTGCGGACGACGTCAGCGGCGAGGAAGTTCGTCTCGACGAACTCGCCGAGTGTGCGGCCGATCTCGTCCTTGCGATTGGGGATGATCGCCGTGTGCGGAATCGGCAGGCCGAGCGGGTGGCGGAACAGCGCGGTGACGGCGAACCAGTCGGCGAGAGCGCCGACCATGCCGCCCTCGGCGGCCGCGCGCACATAGGAGAGCCATGGCTGCCGACTCTCCAGCCAGAACGCGATGACGAACAACACCGCCATGAACACCAAGGCGCCGATCGCGATCGCCTTCATTCGACGGAGGGCCCGCAGGCGCTCCTGATCAGCGGGGGAGAGCAGGGCCATCGGGGTGCGCGGCATGTGTGCCATCCTCGCATGCACAGCCTGTCGTCCGCGGCAGCGGGGTACCCTCGAACCGTGATCGAAGACATCAAGAAGCGTGCGCTGCACCGCACCAGCATCCTCGAAGGTCAGCTGCGAGGCGTCGCCAGGATGATCGAGAACGAGGAGTACTGCATGGACATCATCACGCAGTCCCGCGCGATCCAGAAGTCGTTGGAGTCCCTCAACCGCCTGCTGCTCGAGAACCATCTGCGCACCCACGTGACCCACATGTTCGAAGAGGGCGGCGAACAGCGAGAGCAGGCGGTCGACGAGTTGCTGAAGGCGTTCGACTTCGACCGGAAGTAGGCCTCGGGTCAGCCCTCCAGCGGTCCGAGCAATGCGCTCGCCGCGGTCGAATGCGCCGACTCCGGGTCAGAGGGGTGGAACATGCCCGCGAGCACGTCGCGATAGAGACGTGAGAGCTCGTTGGACGAGAAGTACGATCCGCCGCCCGCGGTGAGGATCGCCTCGTCGACGACGTGCTTCGCCATCACGACGGCACGATGCTTGGTGCCGGACAGCAGCGTGAACCAGCGTGCGCCATTGTCGGCCTGCTCGTCGACGTCGCGCGCGAGCGCGGCGATCTGCGGGGGCAGGGCGTCATACGCGAGGCTCATGTCGGCGACGCGCCAGCGGATGTCAGGGTCCTGGCTGTACGTCAGCCCGGTCTTCTTCGACGTCCGCTTCTGCACGGTCTCCACCGCGAGATCCAGCGCGCGACGGGCGATGCCCGTGTACACCGAGGCGAGCAGCAGCTCGAAGACGCTGAAGATGCCGAAGATGATCGGGTCGGGGCTTGGGCCGGGGTCGATGCGGCGCACCACGTGCTCGGGTGCGGCCACCGCGCCGTTCAATCGGGTGGTGCGGCTCTGCGTCGCGCGCATGCCGAGGGTGTCCCAGTCGTCGCTCGTGGTGACGGCATCGGTGCGGTCGATGAACGCGAACACGAGCTTGGGTGCATCGGGGCTCGTGGTGTCGAGGCCGTGCAGGCCGAGCTTCGTCCACACCGGAGCGAGCGAGGTGAAGATCTTCGTGCCGGTGAACGCGTAGCCGCCGTCGCCCGCCGGGACCGCGGCCGTATCACTGCCGAAGAGCACGAGGTCGTTGCCGCCCTCGCTGATACCGAATGCGAAGATCTCGCCGCGGGCGGCGCCATCCTGCACGAACTCCATGCCGGGCACGCCGCGGTCGCTGAAGACCTTGGCGACGCCGGTCCACACCAGGTGCATGTTGATCGCGAGGGCAGTGGCGGGTGAGGCGGTGGCGAGCCGCTGCTGCAGGATCGCGGCCTGCTCGAGGCCAAGGCCCGCACCGCCGCGCTCGGCCGGAACGAGGATCTTCAGGTATCCGGCATCCCGAAGCTCTTCCAGATCCTGCTGCGGGAAGGTGTTCTCCCGATCATGGATCGGCGCGCGCTCTCGAATGCGGTCGAGCAGGTCGTCGGGCAGGAACGCGGTGAGGTCGAAAATCATGCGAGTGCCTCCAGCAGCTGGCGGATCATGTCATCGGGTTTGTCGCGGTGCGGGGAGTGACCGGCGCCCGAGACGATCGACATCGAGATGTTCTCGTTCGATGCGAGTACCGTCTGTGCGGTCTCGCCGGTGAACAGGCTGTACACCGCCGGGTCGGCGCCGATGATGTGCGTCGGCGCGGCAAGGCGCGCAGCATCCGCTCGCACATCCCACGGCTGGTTCTGCGCGCTGGTCTGCTCGACGGCCCATCTGCTCGCCCGCACCACTGCGTCGATCTTCAACTCGAGATCCTGCGGATGCCAGTGCGGATGCTCTTCCTGCACGACCTCGATACGGTTGTCGGCGAACGCGCGCTCCTGACTGCGACGCACGATCGATGCGTCTTTGCCATCGACGAGGATGGCCGGGTCGATGAGGACGAGTCTGCGCGTCCAGCGAGGATCGGATGCCGCGGCCACGGTGCTCGCCGCACCGCCGAGCGAGTGACCGATGACGGCGTCCCATGCGCCGCCGCGAGTGGGGGAGAGCGCGGCGAGGTCCGCCGCATAGGCGCCCACGGTGTAGTCCAGGGCACGGGGTGCGTCGCCGTGGCCACGCAGATCGATCGCGACGGCATGCCAGCCGGCATTCGCGAGCGCATCGCCCAGCCGCCACATGAGGGCGCCGGAGGAGCCGAGTCCGTGCACGAGCAGGGCGGTGTGCTGGGCGTCGGGATTCCCCCAGGAGAGTCGGGGGAGCTGGACCGGAGCTGGCATGCCCTCAGCCTACGAGCGATCAGTCGAACGGTGGCATGTCCGCGGCGATCGTGAGTACGCGCTCCGCGGCGACGTGGCCCGCTGTCAGGCGCTCTGCGAGCGGCTTGCCCTCGAGCGTCGCCGCGAGGAACCCGCTCGCGAAGGCGTCGCCGGCGCCCACAGGCTCGACGACTTCGACCACAGGAGCGGGCACGAACACGGGCTCGGCGTCGCCGTCGAATGCCGTGGCGCCCACATCGCCGTCCTTCACGACGAGCAGGCCGCAGTCCGGCAGGAAGGCGCGGATCTCCTCGGCCGTCGAGGTGCCCCAGATGCGTTCGGCTTCGTCGCGGCCGACCAGCGTGATGTCGGCGGCGTTCGCCAGGCGGGCGAGAGTGGTCGCGGCATCCTCCATCGTCCACAGCGCGCGACGGTCGTTCACATCGAATGACACCAGCGCACCGGCTGAGCGCGCATCCTGGAACAGTCGGTCGACCATGTCGCGGGCGGAAGGGGAGAGTGCGGGAGTGATGCCGGTGGTGTGGACGATCTTCACCCCGGTGAGCTGTTCGACGGACAGGTACCCTGGCGCCAAGCGAGAGGCCGCCGAACCGCGGCGGTAGTAGTGGACGGAGGATCCCTCGGCGCCCGGATCCTTGAACATGACCCCGGTGGGGGCGTCCCGGTCGAGCTCGACCCACAGCTCGACTCCGCGTCGCGTCAACTCGGATGAGATGCGCACCCCGAGCGGGTCATCGCCGAGGCGCGACGCCCATGCCGCGCGGTGCCCTGCCGCGGCGAGCCCAGCGGTGACGTTCGATTCCGCGCCGGCGAGGCCGAGTGAGGCCTCGTGCGCGTCGGAGAGCGCAGCATCCGTCGGCGTGATCAGTGCCATCGTCTCGCCGATGCACACGACCTCTGGGGCGGTGCCTGGCGTGCGCGTTTCGGGAAGAGAAGGGGTGCTCATGAAGGGGTGACCGCCACTGGTTCGGTGTCAGGGAAGGGACTGGGATCGCGATCGCGCAGATCGGGCAGAGCCCGCACGAAGATCACGGAGACCATCACACCGACGATAGCGAACAGGACGGCGGCCAGGTACGCGCCCTGCGGGCCGCCGGTGCCGTCGACGAGGAAACCGGCGATGGCGGAGCCGGCGGCGGCGCCGATCAGCTGGCCGGTGCCGGCCCAGCCGAATGCTTCGGCGGTCTCGCTGAACTTCACGCTCGCGGTGGTGATGGCGAAGAGCACGGCGAGAGCCGGCGCGATACCGAGCCCGGCGAGGAAGAGCGCGCCGCCCAGCCAGTAGGCGTTGAGCATGACCATGGTGAGCGCGAGGCCGACGGTGACGATGATGAGGCGTCGCGCCATCGCCCACGGGCCGATCGGGATGTGACCGAAGGACAGCCCTCCGACGAGGCTGCCGCAGGCGAAGATTCCGAGCACGACGCCGGCCTGGAGACTGCCGTGCTCGAAGGTGGCGACGACTCCGACCTCCACTGCCGAACACGCGCCGATCACGAGGAACCCGATCGCTGTCGCGAGCGCCACCGGCGGCTTGAGGAGCACGCGCCCGAGAGCCCGGCGGCTGCGGGGGATGCGCACACGGCCGACCTCGGGGCTGAGGATGAACCACCCGCACCCGAGCACCAGGACGATCGCCACGAGGATGAGGCCCTCGGTCGTGCCGACCTGCGTTGACACGAGCGTGATCACGACCGGCGCGAGGATCCAGATGATCTCCTGCAGCGAGGCGTCGAGCGAGAACAACGGCGTCAGCTGGGACGAGTTGACCAGCTTCGGGTAGATGGTGCGCACAGCCGACTGGATGGGCGGCGTCGACAGGCCGGCGATGAGCCCGAACGCCATGTAGCCGGCGAGGTTCAGAGGCAGCAGGCCGAGGGCGAGCACGGCGAGGGTGCAGACCGCAGCGGTCAGAGTGAGCACTCTGCGCATGCCCCACACGCCCATCCAACGGCTCGTGACAGGGCCGGAGACGGCTTGGCCCACGGAGGTCGCGGCCAGCACGAGACCGGCGGAGCCATACGATCCGGTCTGCTGTTCGACGTGCAGGAGGATCGCCAAGGATGCCATGCCGCTGGGGAAGCGCGCCGTTAGCTGAGCGGCGATCATGCGCCCCACGCCTGGAGTGCGAAGAAGGTCCCGATATCCCGCCACGGCACAACGCTACCCGGGTCGCGGGAGGTGCTGTGCAGGGGCGCGTTCACGACACGCCGCGACACGCCGAAGAGCTCTCTCCACAGGAAATCGGATGTCCGAACCCCCGCGTAGCGTGCGACCTGTGGATGGATCTCCCAAGGCGACCTGAGAACCGCGAGATCATGCGCTTCGCGACCTCCGAAACGAGTTCGCGATCTGTGGATGAAACGGTGGACAACCTGTGTTGTATCAGTGGAGAGCGGTGGAAAACTACACGGATGTAACTACTAGCCCTTGTGGTCGCCCTCAATGTCCGTACCTATATGTAGTATTGAACTCCCGGCGGGGGGTCTGCCGGAAAATCCAGATCTGAGGGGAAACAAATGTCGATCACGGTCTACACCAAGCCTTCGTGCGTGCAGTGCAACGCGACGTATCGCGCTCTGGATGCCAAGGGCATCGAATACGAGATCCACGACCTCTCCGAAGACGCCTCGGCGCTCGAGCAGGTCAAGGCGCTCGGCTACATGCAGGCGCCCGTCGTCGTCACCGATGAGGACCACTGGTCGGGCTTCCGTCCCGACAAGATCGACGCCCTCGCCTCTCGACTGGCGTAGGACCTTCGACCGATCGCCGGAGCGAAAGGGGTGAGTCATGACAGCAGTCGCGACGACCGCGCCGCTCCTGGTCTATTTCTCCAGCACCTCGGGCAACACGGCCAGATTCATCGAGAAGCTCGGCCTGCCGGCGCAGCGCATTCCGCTGCACCGCGGTGACGGCGACCTCGCGGTCGATGAGCCTTTCGTCCTCGTCACTCCGACCTATGGCGGAGGGCAGGGGCGGGGCGAAGAGAAGGGCGCCGTACCCAAGCAGGTCATCCGGTTCCTCAACGACGAGCGAAACCGGCGGAACATCCGCGGAGTGATATCCGCAGGCAACACCAACTTCGGCGACTCCTTCGGGGCAGCCGGCGACATCATCAGCCGCAAGTGTCATGTGCCGCACTTGTACCGCTTCGAAGTATTCGGCACGCAGGACGACGTAGATCGCGTGAGCGACGGATTGGAACGATGGTGGGTATCGCAGTTGAAGAGCACGACTCGGTGACAGAGCAGGCCGCATTCAAGGCGAACACTGCATACGAGGGCCTCGATTATCACGCCCTCAATGCGATGCTGAATCTCTACGACGCCGACGGCAAGATCCAGTTCGACGCCGACAAGCGTGCCGCGCGGGAGTACTTCCTGCAGCACGTGAACCAGAACACGGTGTTCTTCCACTCCCTCAAGGAGCGTCTCGACTACCTCGTCGAGAAGGAGTACTACGACGGCGCTCTGCTGGAGAAGTACTCGCATGAGTTCGTCCAGAAGCTCAACGACCTCGCCTACGGCAAGAAGTTCCGTTTCGAGACGTTCCTCGGCGCGTTCAAGTACTACACCAGCTACACGCTGAAGACCTTCGACGGCAAGCGCTACCTCGAGCGCTTCGAGGACCGCGTCGTGATGACCGCCCTGGGCCTTGCCGACGGCGACGAGCAGGTGGCGATCAACCTCGTCGAGGAGATCATCTCCGGCCGTTTCCAGCCGGCGACCCCCACGTTCCTCAACGCGGGCAAGGCGCAGCGCGGCGAGCTCGTCAGCTGCTTCCTGCTGCGCATCGAAGACAACATGGAGTCGATCTCACGCGGCATCAACTCCTCGCTACAGCTGAGCAAGCGCGGCGGTGGCGTGGCCCTGCTGCTGTCGAACATCCGTGAGGCGGGTGCGCCGATCAAGCAGATCGAGAACCAGTCCAGCGGCATCATCCCCGTCATGAAGCTGCTCGAAGACAGCTTCAGCTACGCGAACCAGCTGGGTGCCCGTCAGGGTGCGGGCGCGGTCTACCTCAACGCGCACCACCCCGACATCATGCGCTTCCTCGACACGAAGCGTGAGAACGCCGACGAGAAGATCCGCATCAAGACGCTGTCGCTGGGCGTCGTCGTGCCCGACATCACGTTCGAGCTCGCCAAGAACGGCGAAGACATGTACCTCTTCTCGCCGTACGACGTCGAGAAGGTCTACGGAGTGCCGTTCGGCGACATCTCGGTCACCGAGAAGTACCGCGAGATGGTTGATGACCCGCGCATCAAGAAGACCAAGATCAATGCGCGCGAGTTCTTCCAGACCATCGCCGAGATCCAGTTCGAGTCTGGCTACCCGTACATCATGTTCGAGGACACGGTGAACAAGGCGAACCCGATCAACGGCCGCATCAACATGTCGAACCTCTGCAGCGAGATCCTGCAGGTGAACACGCCGACCACGTACAACGACGACCTGTCGTACGACCAGATCGGCAAGGACATCTCGTGCAACCTCGGCTCGATGAACATCGCTCTGGCGATGGATGCCGATGACCTGGGCATCACGGTGGAGACGGCGATCCGCGGCCTGACCGCTGTGAGCAACCAGAGCCACATCTCCTCGGTGCGCTCGATCGAAGACGGCAACGACCGTTCGCACGCCATCGGCCTCGGCCAGATGAACCTGCACGGCTACCTCGCTCGCGAGCACGTGCACTACGGCTCTGAAGAGGGCATCGACTTCACGAACATCTACTTCTACACGGTGCTGTTCCACGCGCTGCGGGCATCGAACCTGCTGTCCATCGAGCGTGGCGTCGCCTTCGACGGCTTCGAAGACTCGACTTACGCGTCGGGGGAGTTCTTCGACAAGTACACCGACCGCGCGTGGGTGCCCGAGACCGAGAAGGTCAAGGAGCTCTTCGCGGGCAAGCACATCCCGACGCAGGACGACTGGGCCGAGCTGAAGGCATCCATCCAGAAGCACGGCATCTACAACCAGAACCTGCAGGCGGTGCCGCCGACCGGCTCGATCTCCTACATCAACAACTCGACGAGCTCGATCCACCCGATCGCGTCGAAGATCGAGATCCGCAAGGAAGGCAAGCTCGGCCGCGTCTACTACCCCGCGCCGTTCATGACGAACGACAACCTGGAGTACTACCAGGACGCATACGAGATCGGCTACGAGAAGGTCATCGACACGTACGCCGCGGCCACGCAGCACGTCGACCAGGGCCTGTCGCTGACGCTGTTCTTCAAGGACACAGCATCCACGCGCGACATCAACAAGGCGCAGATCTACGCATGGCGCAAGGGCATCAAGACGATCTACTACATCCGCCTCCGCCAGATGGCGCTCGAGGGGACTGACATGAGTGAGTGCGTCAGCTGCATGTTGTAATTACCTGCTGATCAGGGATTTTTAGAACAGAGAGAAATGTGATGACCCCCCCAGAGAAGCTCAAGCTGGTCGAGCACGTGCAGGCGATCAACTGGAACCGCATCCAGGACGACAAGGACCTCGAGGTCTGGAACCGTCTGGTGAACAACTTCTGGCTGCCTGAGAAGGTGCCGCTGTCGAACGATGTGCAGTCATGGAACACGCTGACGCCTGAAGAGCAGCTGCTCACGATGCGCGTCTTCACCGGACTCACCCTGCTCGACACCATCCAGGGCACGGTCGGCGCCGTGTCGCTGATCCCTGATGCGATCACTCCGCACGAGGAGGCGGTGTACACCAACATCGCGTTCATGGAGTCGGTACACGCCAAGAGCTACTCCTCGATCTTCTCGACGCTCGCGTCGACGAAGGAGATCGATGAGGCGTTCCGGTGGTCCACGGAGAATGTGAACCTTCAGAAGAAGGCTCAGATCATCATGGACTACTACCAGGGAGATGACCCGCTCAAGCGCAAGGTCGCCTCCACTCTGCTCGAGTCGTTCCTGTTCTACTCGGGCTTCTACCTGCCGATCTACTGGTCGTCCAAGGCGAAGCTCACGAACACGGCCGACCTCATCCGCCTCATCATCCGCGACGAGGCCGTGCACGGGTACTACATCGGTTACAAGTTCCAGAAGGGGCTCGAGAAGGAGACCCAGGAGCGTCGCGACGAGCTGAAGGACTACACCTTCAACCTGCTCTTCGAACTCTACGACAACGAGGTGCAGTACACGCAGGACCTCTACGACGGCGTCGGCCTGACCGAGGACGTCAAGAAGTTCCTGCACTACAACGCCAACAAGGCGCTGATGAACCTCGGCTACGAGCCGATGTTCCCGTCCACCGTGACGAACGTGAACCCGGCGATCCTGTCCGCGCTCTCGCCGAACGCCGACGAGAACCACGACTTCTTCTCGGGCTCCGGATCTTCGTACGTCATCGGCAAGGCCGAGGCCACCGAAGACGAGGACTGGGACTTCTAGGAGATCATCGCGATGAGCAGGCGGATGCTGCGCCCGAAGCAGCAGGGAAAGGCTTCGGGCGCGCGTCCGGCAGCTCGATGGGCTCTCGCCGCCGCCCTCACGGCGACGGGCGTCGGTCACCTGACCTGGGGCAGGCGCGGCTTCCGCATCACCGTTCCCGACTGGGCGACGCGGCTGCTGCGCCTGGACAAGGACGCGATCGTCGTCGCATCGGGCGTCGTGGAGCTCGCGCTCGCTGCCGCGCTCGTGGCACTTCCCAAGGAGCGCACGCGCGTCGGCTGGGCGGTCGCTGCGTTCTTCGTCGCCGTGTTCCCGGGCAACGTGCACCAGTGGCGCACCGGACGATCGGCGCCGATGCTCGACACCGACCGGCGTCGGCTCATCCGGCTGTTCCTCCAGCCGCTCCTCGTGCTCTGGGCGTTGTGGAGCACCGGCTCGCGATCACGTCGCCGCTGACTTCGGAAGACCCGCGCGATACTGTGGCGACATGAAGACTGTGCCGTTCGCAACGTCCACCGCTCCCGCCGTCGTCGCCGGGATGATGCGCATCAAGGACAAGGACGATGCGCAGATCCGCGAACTCTACGACTCTGCCCGTGAAGTGGGGATCGACTTCTTCGACCATGCCGACATCTACGGCGGTCGAATGCACGCGTGCGAGGAGCGCTTCGCCGACGCGCTGTCGCTGTCTCCGGCAGCACGCGACGAGATCACGATCCAGACGAAGTGCGGGATCGTCCCGCAGGACGGCACGTTCGACTTCTCCTACGAGCACATCCTGCGCCAGGTCGACGGATCACTGCGTGCGCTCGACACCGACCGGATCGACGTGCTCCTGCTGCATCGCCCCGACGCCCTCGTCGAACCGGAGGAAGTGGCTCGCGCCTTCGACGAACTCGAGGCGTCAGGGAAGGTTCGCGCCTTCGGCGTCTCCAACCACACGCCTCGTCAGATCGACCTGCTGCGCACCGCGGTGAAGCAGCCGATCGTGGCGAACCAGCTCCAGCTCTCGCTGACCCAGGCGCCGATCATCGCGCAGGGCATCGCCGCGAACATGGGCGGAACCGACCAAGCCATCACCCGCGACGGCGGCGGCATCCTGGAGTACTGCCGCATCAACGGCATCACCGTCCAGGCGTGGTCACCGATGCAGGCGGCCGCAGGCGCCGGCACGTTCGTCGGGAACCCCGACTACGCCGAGCTGAACGAGGTCCTCGACCGGCTCGCCGATCTGCACGGCGTCACGCCGACCGGAATCGCGGTCGCATGGATCACGCGGCATCCCGCGAACATGCAGGTCGTCATGGGCACCACGACGCCGGAGCGCCTGGCGGCGGCGGCAGCCGGATCCGACGTCGCGCTCACCCGCCCCGAATGGTACGAACTGTTCCGGGCCGCAGGACACATCGTTCCGTAGGGCTCATCGCGACAGCATCCGGTGCCGTCGCCTCGGCGCGGTAGGCTGGACACGGCATTCACAACAGGAGGCAGCCGTGATCATCAGCTTCATCGTCTACTTGGTCCTCTTCGTGGGCGGCATCGTGCTGATGGGCATCTCGCACGGCCTTCCGGACTTCCAGGCGCTCGTCTTCTGCGCCGGACTCGCCGCCTTCTGCCTGTCGATGGCATGGATCATGCGCGCGGGCCGCAGTGGCGCCACGCGCCGCTCGGACAACTGGGATGGCGGCCCTTCGGCCAGCTGAGTTCGCGCGTAGCTCGTCAGCACGTGCAACTGACGGCAATCGCTTGCCGCCAGTGAGCAGCTCTTCGAAGCTGGGTGCACTCGGACGTAACTCCGAGAACCCCCTGTTCGAAGGAGAACTGCTTCATGAGACCTTTTTCACGTGGAATCCGCCGACGCGGCCTTACGGCTCTCGTCCTCGCGGTACCGATGATCCTTGTGGCAGGCGTCGGATGCGCCGCCACACCAGCCTCCGGTTCAGATGAAGGAAACCACGGCAAGCCCCCGGTGCTCGACGCGCGGGCGAAGGACACCATCAAGGTCAAGGGCCGGTATTTCAAGGACCTGAACGCCAACGGCTCGCTGGACGTCTACGAGGACTGGCGCAAATCCACCGACAAGCGGGTGGCCGACCTCATCGACCAGATGACGCTCGAGGAGAAGGCGGGCCTCATGCTCATCGACACCCTCAACGCGTCGTGCGATGTCGCCACCGGCGAATTCGGCACAGTGCCCGAGACGGCCGCCGACTACATCGGCACGCAGCAGATGCACCGCTTCATCTTCCGCAACGTCGTCGACGCCGGCGAGCGGGCGGCGTGCGAGGAAGGCGAGGGCGGCTTCGCCACGAATGTGACCGTCACCCCCGCCGAGGCCGCGGAATTCATGAACGCGGTGCAGGAGCAGAGCGAGGCGACTCGTCTCGGCATCCCCGTGCTGTACAAGTCCAACGCGCGCAATCACATCGACCCGCAGGCACGCGCAGGCATCAACGAAGCAGCCGGCGCATTCTCGCCGTTCCCCAAGGAAGCCGGGATCGCTGCCGCCGCTCTGGGCGAGCAGGCGCTCGAGACCGGTGAGGCCACGGACGGCGACATGTCCGTCGTCGACGAGTTCGCCACGGTCATGGGCGACGAGTGGTCCTCAATAGGGCTCCGCGGCATGTACGGATACATGGCAGACCTGTCGACCGAGCCGCGCTGGTACCGCACGCACGAGACCTTCACGGAGGATGCCGACCTCGGTGCCAACATCGCCACGCAGCTCGTCGAATCGCTGCAGGGCGAGGTCGACAAGCACGGCAACTCGCTGAGCCCCACGAGCGACGTCGCACTGACGATGAAGCACTTCCCCGGTGGCGGTCCGCAGGAGCTGGGCCTGGACCCGCACTACTCGTTCGGCAAGGCGCAGATCTACCCCGGTGACGCGTTCGGGTACCACCTGAAGCCGTTCGAGGCCGCCATCGAGGCCGGAGTCTCGGCGATCATGCCGTACTACGGCGTGCCCGTCGACGTCACCTACGAAGGCGTGGACTACGACGAGGTCGGCATGGCGTTCTCGGATCAGATCGTCAACGGCCTGCTGCGTGACCAGATGGGATTCCAGGGTTACGTGAACTCCGACACCGGCATCATCAACGACCGTGCATGGGGTCTTGAGGATGCCACGGTGCCCGAGCGCGTCGCGGCAGCCGTCAACGGCGGCACAGACACGCTCTCCGGCTTCCACGACGTCGCCACCATCACCGACCTGGTCGACGCGGGCCTCGTGAGCGAGGAGCGCGTGACCCTCGCCGCCGAGCGGCTGCTGACGCCGATGTTCGAGATGGGGCTGTTCGAGAACCCCTATGTCGACCCCGAGGTCGCGACAGCCACCGTCGGCAGCGCAGAGCACCAGGAAGCGGCGCTCGACCTGCAGCGCAAGTCGACCGTTCTGCTGCAGAACGACGACTCGCTCCTCCCGCTCTCGGGCGGCGAGACGGTCTACGTGCTGGGCAACGTCGATGCCGCGGAGGTCGCAGCCGCAGGCTACGAGGTCATCGACGGCAACAACGCCGACGAGCAGCGGACCGCGGCAGATGCCGATGTCGCGCTCATCTCGATGACCGCGCGCAATGTGAACACCGGCGCGTACGTCAGCAACGACCCGGCGACCGGCCTGAACCCCGATCACATCAATCCCAGCGTGATCGACGGCGTCACCGGTCTTGACGGTGAGAGCCCGTATGGCGCGGGCGATGCATGCGTCACCGCCGGCGCCGAGGCCTGCACCGACAGCGGTCTGCGTTTCGGTGGCTCGCTGCCGTGGGAGTCGAGCGTGATCGACTTCACCGGCATGGCGAACGCAGAATCGTGGGAGGTGACACCTGCGCTCGACACCGTGCAGCAGGTGATGAGCGAGGTCGGTGCCGAGAACACGGTTCTCGACATCTACTTCCGTCAGCCGTTCGTGCTCGACGAGGAGAGCGGCCTGCGTGATGCCGGGGCGATCATGGCCAACTTCGGCAACACGACCACGGCGCTGATGGACGTCGTCTCCGGCGACTTCAACCCACAGGGCAAGCTGCCGTTCGCCCTTGCCGGAACGCCCGAGGCCATCCTCGAGCAGAACAGCGACACACCGGGTTACGACGAGACCGCCGACGGGGCGCTGTTCCCGTACGGCTTCGGTCTCAGTTACGACGACTGACCCGGGTACCACCGTCAAGCGCCGTCCGGGATCATCCCCGGGCGGCGCTTGTCGGTGTCAGGCGCGTTTCGCCAGCCGCGCTTCGAGGTTCGCCTTCACCGCAGGCCACTCCGGCTCGATGATGGAGAACTCGACGGAGTCGCGCAGCGCGCCGTTGCGGTAGCGCGAGATCGCCCGCATCACGCCGTCCTGCTTGGCTCCGAGGCGCTCGATCGCCGCGCGTGACTGGAAGTTCGCCCACTGGGTCGTCAACCCCACGCGGAACACGCCCAGCGTCTCGAACGCGTGCCTGAGCAGCAGCAGCTTCGATTCGGCGTTCGTGCCCGTGCCGTGTGCCGACGGGCGATTCCAGGTGTAGCCGATGTGCAGCCTCGGCACCTCGGCCACCAGGTCGTAGTACGTCGTCATCCCGATCACGCGACCGGATGCATCGAAGGCGGTGAACGGCACCATCTCACCCTTCTCCGCGAGTGCGAGCCGGCGATCGATCTCGGCGGCGACTCCGTCGGGGGCGGGGACAGACGTGTACCACGCCGTCTGCCACAGGTCGTTCTCCTGTACCGCCTCGACGAGGCCGTCATGGTGCGAGCGGTCCAGCGGACGCAGTTCCACCAGCCGTCCGGTCAACGTGAGGGGGCCGGGCGCGGTGCGAAAATCCATGGCGCCATTCTATGAGCGACGGCTACTCTGAATGCATGCCGTTCATCTCGATCCTCGTCATCGCGCTGATGATCTTCGCGCTGATCGATGTCATCACGCGCGACGATTCGCAGGTGAAGCACCTGCCGAAGATGGTCTGGGTCATCATCGTCATCCTGCTGCCGCTGATCGGCAGCGCGCTCTGGTTCGGTCTCGGCCGCGAATATGCCGGAGGTGGCATATCGATGCCGCGGATGCCGCGCCGCACCGCCGCGCCGACGACGCAGGCGTCACCGGCGACTCGGACCTGGTCGCCGCCGGCAGAGGCCCGCACCACCGAGCAGCAGATCGCCGACCTCGACCGCGAGATCGAGGAATGGGAGCTGCGTCAGCAGATCGAGGCCCGCAGGCGCGAACGCGGCGAAGCGGACACGGCGTGACCGGCGCCCGGCGCGCAGTTCTGGGTGGGGGGAGCGGCGCACTCGGCAGCGCCCTCGCTCGTGCTCTCACCGACGACGGATACGACGTGCGGGTGATCGGTCGCAACGGCCCCGATGCGCGGTGGGATGACCCCGACGGCATCCTGCGCCTCGTCGATGGTGCGGAGCTCGTGATCGGGCTCGCCGGAAAGTCGGTGAATACCCGCTACACCGACGCCAATCGTGACGAGATCCTGCGCTCGCGGGTGGACACCACCCGTGCGCTGAACGAGGCGATCGCCCGCGCCGTTCATCCACCGCTCGTGTGGATGAACGCGAGCACCGCGACCCTGTACCGGTACGCGCTCGATCGTCCGCAGACCGAGCAGGACACCGACTTCGACACCGGATTCTCTCCCGACGTCGGCCGCAACTGGGAGGCCGAGCTGTTCCGCGGCGACCTGCCCGGTACGCGCCGCATCGCGCTGCGCACCACGATCGTGCTCGGCGAGGGGCCGGTCGGCGACGTGCTCTTCCGGCTCGCACGGTTCGGGGTCGGCGGCCCGCAGCACGATGGATGGTGGTTCCCGCATCGGCGGTACCGCGGAATCGGTCCGCATCCGACCGAGCCTCGGCAGTCGGGTGTCCGCTCTCGTGGTCGTCAGCGCTTCAGCTGGATCCACATCGACGATTTCGTCGGCGCCGTGCGGTTCCTCCTCGCTCATCCGGAGATCGACGGAGCGGTCAACCTGGCGGCGCCCGGTGCGGTGGAGAACCGCGAGCTCATGGCGGCGCTGCGGCGCACGGTCGGCATGCCGCTCGGACTGCCGGCATGGCGCTTCATGCTCGAGCCGGCGATGTGGGTGCTGCGCACCGAGCCGGAGCTCGTGCTCAAGAGCCGCTGGATCGCCCCGGGTGTCCTGACCGAGGCCGGGTACACATTCGCGCACCCCGAACTCGAGGAAGCACTCCGCGACATCCGCGCACGGCGCGGCGATCGCGGTCAGTCGAAAGACGCCCGGATCGCGGGCTCGAGCGTCGGGTAGGCGAACTCGAATCCGGCGTCCGTGAGCTTCTCGGGAAGCACCCACCGGCTCTTCAGGATGAGCTCGGTCTCGGTGCGGATGCCGATGGCGCCGATCTCCAGCATCCATCGCGGCATCGGCGGACCGATCCGTACCCCGAGAACCCGACGAACCGTCGCCATGAACGTGGCGTTGTCCACGGGATGCGGGGCGGCCGCGTTGATCGGCCCCTCCAAATCGGGATGCTCCTCGATGAAGTCGATGATCCGACCGATGTCATCGAGATGCACCCAACTGAACTTCTGTCGTCCGTGCTTCGCACCAGGCAGGTGCGCGGTACGGGCCGACCTTCGGGCTTTCGTCACCGGCCACCAGCCGTCGTACTGCGCGCCGCCCAGACCGACTCTGGCGAGATTCCTCAGCGGCCCGAGCACGCCGCCGTCACCGAGCACGATGGTGCTGCGCAGCGCCACTCGCCGCGTTCCCGGAAGCCCATCGGCGAAGAGTGCGACTTCCCACGCCTTTGCGACCTCCACCGAGAATCCCGTGCCCGTCTCGCCGTCGCTCTCCGTCATGGGCCGATCCTCGGCGTGCCGATAGATCGTCGCGGTCGATGAGTTCACCCACACCGGCGGCGGGGTCGCGGCTGCCTTGATCGCGGAGCTCAGCGTTGCCGTGGTGTCGAGACGCGAACGGAAGATCTCCGCACGATTGTCCGGGGTGTAGCGGCAGTTCACGCTCTTGCCGGCGAGCCCGATCACGAGCGCTGAACCGTTGACGGCCTGCTCGATTCCGGCGCGATCGTCCCAGCTGAGGTCGGCGCCTGAGCGGGAGACCGTGACGATCTCCCGTCCCTCGCTGCGGTACTTCTGCTGCAGGTGCTGCCCCATGAAGCCGGATGATCCGCCGATCACCACTCTGCCGGAACTCACGCGATGCCGCCCGCTCAGCGCTCGCGCAGACGCACCAGTCGCTCGTGCCCTGTCTCCTCGAGCTCCGTGATCTCGTCACGGGACTTCAGGAAGTCGGAGAACGACCGGTATCCGAGCGCCTTCTCGCTGAACGACGGATCCATGCGGCGCATGTGCGTCTTCACCGCTGAGCTGTGCAGCCACTCGTCTGCGTCGGCCTTGTCGTGGCCGAGGCGCAGCGCGCGCTCGAGCAGGAGTGTCGCCTCGTCCTGCTCGGTGAGCGCCGTGGTCTCCTGCTCGACGGTCGCGTCCGGCTCGGGGGGCTTGGCCACCTTCTTGGCGCGTGTCCGCGGGGCCTTGGCCTTCACCGGTGCTTCTGCCTCGGCATCCGCTTCGGCATCCGCCTTCGGCGCCTCGGCAACAGGCTCCACCTTCGCAGCGACCTTGGTCGTCGACGGACGCACGACGCCGGGTAGCGAGTCGTACGACTCGAACTCGTCGCATGCCGCCGCCAGCGACTTCGCGGTGGAGCCGGCCACGCCGACGCCGATCACGTAGCGACCGAGGCGCTTGCAGCGCTGGGCGAGCGGCACGTAGTCGCTGTCGCCGGCGACGAGCACCACGTGGGTGAGGTCGGAGAGGCGGAACATGTCTTCCACGGCATCCACGGCGAGGCGGATGTCGGCGCCGTTCTTGGCGTACGCCGCAGCGGGGAACAGCTGCACGAGGTCGACCGCGCGTGCGACGAGCTGCGAGCGGTATTCGGCGTTCACCGGAGACGACCAGTCGGCGTAGGCGCGCGTGAGCACCAGCGTGCCGAACGAGGCGGCGTAGTCGATGATCGCACCGACCTCGATCATCGCTGCCTTCAGCCGCTCGACGACTTCGGGGTCGTGGGGGTTCTCGGCGATGCGCTGGCGGTCCTTGCCGTAGGCGTTTCTGCCGTGGACGCGGTCGTACCAGGAGATGACGATGTTGTCGAAGTCCAGGTAGACGGCGACGCGAGGGTCCTGGGTGTCAGCCATGATTGCGCTCCTCTCCGGGGTAGCTCACGCCGATCTGGGCGCGGATCTCATCGAGCGTGCCCATGATCGCGACGCTCTCCGCGATCGGCAGGATGTCGCCGGCGAAGTTGCCCTCGCTCACCAGGCGCTCGGCCGCCAGGGCCTGGTACTGCATGCCGCGCCCCTCGACTTCTGAGGTGTAGGTCTCGCGCACCGTGCCGTCTGGCGTGACGACGCGGAAAGTCGTCGGCGTGTACCAGACGCGATCGATGTCGATCCGCGCCTCGGTGCCGATGATGGACGCGGCATTCGGACCGGCGGCCCTCGACGACGACAGGCTCGTGGAGACCGCGCCGCCATCGTGCGTCATGATAGTGGCGACCTCGGAATCGGCGCCGGTCTCGATGAGTCGCGCCGTGGCCTGGATGCTGGTCGGGGCGCCGAGGATGTCCCAGATGAACGAGATCGGGTAGATGCCGAGGTCGAGCAGGGCGCCTCCGCCGAGCTTCAGGTCGTTCAGGCGATGCGCGGGGTCATCGGTGATGAGCTGCGTGTGGTCGGCTGACACCGCGCGGATCTCTCCGAGCTCGCCTGCTGCGACGATCTCACGGATGCGCACCATGTGCGGCAGATAGCGCGTCCACATCGCCTCCATCGCCAACAGGCCGCGTTCGGCGGCGATGCGCTGCAGATCCTCCGCCTCGGTGCGGTTGACGGTGAACGCCTTCTCGACGAGCACGTGCTTGCCGTTCTCGAGTGCCAGCTTCGCGTCGGCGTGGTGCATCGGATGCGGCGTGGCGACGTAGATGATGTCGACGTCCGGGTCGGCGACCAGCGCCTGATAGGACGAGTGCGCGTGCGGGATGTCGAACTTCGCGGCGAACGCGTCGGCCGAGGACTGCGAGCGCGAACCCACGGCGACGAGATCACGTCCTGAGGTGCGCAGATCGGAGGCGAAGGCGGACGCGATGCCGCCGGTTGCGAGGATTCCCCAGCGAAGACCAGTCATGTTCTCAGCGTAGAGCAGTCGCGAGTGCCTCCTGCGGCACGAGCGGGAAGACCTGCTCGGCGATGCGGTCGAGTTCCTCGTCCAGCGGCGAGGCCTGGATCAGCAGCAGCGTGATGCCGGCGTCCGCGTAGTCGTTGATGCGCTCGGCGACCTGCTCGGCCGTGCCGACGAGGTTCGGGCGCAGCCCGCGCGTGCCGACGGAGTACTCGCGACGGCTGACCTCGAGTGACAGCTTCGAGTTCGTGACGAACTCCTCGAACGATGCGTAGCCGGGGGAGTCGGGGTCCACTGTCGTGATCCGGTCGAGTTCCCGCTGCGCCTCCGCCTCGGTGTCGCGGACGATCACGTACGCCGGCATCCCGAATTCGGCGATGGGACGGCCATGGATCCGCTCGGAGCGGGTGTTCATGTCGGTGACGTTGCCGCGCACCTCGTCAAGAGTGCCGCCGTGCATGACGTAGGCATCGGCGAAATCGGCGATGGCCTCCCGCCCTGCGTCGCTCTCACCCCCGGCGAAGACGACGGGGTGCGCCTGCGGCTTCGGTTCGACGATCGTGCCTTCGAACTCGTAGTGGTCGCCCGCGTACGAGAACGGCGTCTGCTCCCACAGCCCGTCCAGCACCTCGACGAACTCCTTCGCCTGCGTGTAGCGCTCATCGTGCGCGGGGAAGTTGCCGCCGAACTGCCTGGCCTCTTCGGCCCACCACGCGGCGACGACGTTCAAGGACACGCGCCCCGGAGCGATGCTGTCGAGTGTGCCGACCGTCTTCGCGAGTACGGCGGGCAGATGGAAACCGGGACGCACGGCCGTCATCACCCGCAGCCGGTCGGTGACCGCGAGGATCGCGGCCGACAGCGACCACGCCTCCAGGCTCGGCGCCTCGATGCCCTTGCGGTCGTTGAGATACAGCTCGGGAACGAGTGTGGTGTGGAACCCGAGCCTGTCGGCCTTCACCGAGACCTCGCGGATGTGCTCCCATGTGGCTGCCATCCGACCCTCGTCGGTGACGTTGCGCAGGAATCCGCCGTAGACGGGCGTCCAGTATCCGAGGTTGATGCTCATGATTCTCCTGTGCGCGGGGCGCTTCGTGTGAGGGCGGGTTCAGATGCGGGCGAGCGCGCGGTCGAGATCGGCGATGAGATCGGCGGAATCTTCCAGCCCTGCACTCAGGCGGATCGTATTCAGCGAGATGCCGGCGGCGGCCCGCTGCTCGGCATCCAGGTGCGAATGGGTCATGGATGCCGGATGCGAGACGAGGCTTCGTGCGTCCCCGATGTTGGCCACCAGACGGAAGACCTCGAGAGAATCGATCACCTGCGCGACGCGTGCCTGGGCTCCGGCATCCTCCGCTGCGCGAAGGTCGATCGAGAACACCGACGGCACTCCACGAGGCAGGTAGCGTTCGGCGAGCGAGTGCCAGCGGTTGCCCTCGAGCCCAGGATGGTGGACGGCGGCGACTTTCGGATGCTGCGCCAGATGCTCGGCGATCGTCAGCGCTGTCGCGCTCTGACGCGCCACCCGGAGGTCGAGCGTCTCGATGCCCTGCAGGATCTGCCACGCGTTGAACGGCGAGAGCGATGGACCGAGATCATGCACGTACTTGGATTTCACCAGGGCGGCGAACGCCTGTCCGATGCCGAAGCGCTCCCAGAGCACCAACTCGCCGAACCGTGGGTACGGCTCGGTGAACTGCGGCCAGCGTTCGGGCTCGGCACCGAAGTCGAACGAGCCCTGATCGACCACGACGCCGCCGAGCGAAGTGCCATGGCCGGAGAGGAACTTGGTCGCCGAGTGCACGACGAAATCGGCGCCGTGCTCGCCGGGGCGGATCAGGTACGGCGTGCCGACGGTGTTGTCGATCACGAGCGGCACGCCGGCCGCATGCGCGATGTCGGCGACGAGGCGGAAGTCGAGCACCTGGGCGATCGGATTGGCGATCGACTCGGCGAACACGGCGCGCGTGGTGGGGCGGATGGCGGTCCGCCACGCGCCCGCGTCGTCCTGATCGACGAAGGTCACCTCGATGCCGAAGTCGGCGAACGTGTCCTGGAACAGGTCGACGGTGCCGCCGTAGAGCTGGTTCGCGGAGACGACGTGACCGCCCCGTCCGGCGAGCGCCATCAGCGTGACGGCGACGGCCGCCTGCCCTGACGCGACGGCCACCGCTGATGAGCCTCCCTCGAGGGCCGCGACGCGCTCCTCCAGCACCTGTTGGGTGGGGCTGGCGTTGCGGCTGTAGAGGTTGCCGGTCTGCCTGAGCGCGAAGAGGTCGGCGGCGTCGGCCAGCGACGCGAACTCGTAGGCGGCGGTCTGATAGATCGGCGGCACCGCACTGTTCTGCGGGACCCCGGGCGTGTATCCGCCCTGCACCTGCTGCGTCGAGAACCCGGTCATGCGGCGAGCACCCCGGTTGAAACGCGCACGACCGGGGCGTGCACGTCTCCACTGCGCAGTCGCTCCAGCCACAGCACGATGGATGCCGCGACGCTGCGGTGCGACTGGTCGTTCAGCGCATCGTGGAGGCCGTCGACGGTCTCGATCAGTTCGATGTCCGGGACAGCGGCCAGCAGTGCGCCGGCCTCCGCGATGGGGGAGACGGTGTCGGCGGATCCATGGAACGCGAGAACAGGCACGGCGATGGCCGCGAGGTCGGGGGCCGCCGGGACCGGCTCCGCGGTGGCCGGTGCCGTGCGCGCCTCAGCCGTGCCGAGCACGCCGAGGTGGACGGGGCACGCCGTGCGCTCCTCATCGGCGGGCTGGTCGGTGTCGACATCCACGGGCGTACCGGCGATGATCGCGCCATCCGGTGTCTCGCCCTCTGCGAGCACCCGGAGAACACCGGCGGCTCCGGTGTCCGAGCCGACCAGCACCCGCGGGGCGTCTTCCGTGTTCGCGAGCCACGAGGCTGCGGCATCGGCATCCGCCTCGAAGACGGCCACGGTGTACCCGTCGGCGCTGAGGCGCTTCCCGAATCGTTCGTACACAGGTGCACCCTCGCCGCGACCGGTGACGACGGCGATGGTGCCGCGCACGCGGGCAGGTGGGGTCCAAACGGCGGCGGGGGAACTCGTGGTCATGCGTCCATATTGGGCGCTGTCAGAGGGTGTGCGACATGGATGTGTCGAACTGTTGCAGTCTGTGTCGCCCAGCATCACGACTTCGCGAGAAGCCTTTCCACGCGCGGTTTCACTTCGGTTGCCAGCAGTGTGAGCGATTCGATCAAGTGCTCCTGTGGCAGACCACCCAGGTCCATCTGCAGGAAGTGGCGTGTATGCCCCATGTAACCGTGCAGGTGAACGATGCGCTCGGCGACGTCATCCGGATCTCCGACGTAGTACGCACCCGGTGCGTGCGCCTGTGCGTGATAATCGTCGTCGCTCGGCGTTGCCCAGCCGCGCAGCTTGGCCATCGACTCGTTGAGGTTTCGCCAGCCAGGGTAGAAGCGCTCGAGTGCTTCGCTCTTGGTCGGTGCGATCAGGCCGAGCGCGGCGATCGACACTTTGATACCGGCGCCTGTGTGACCCGCCTTTGCGGCGCTTGCCCGGTAGAGCTGGGCGAGCGGTGCGAAACGGTGCGGGGCGCCGCCGATGATGCCGTAGCTGATCGGCAGGCCGAGTCGGCCCGCGCGCGCTGAGGAGGGGGCGCTGCCACCTGTTCCGACCCAGAGCGGCAGCGAACCGCCTGCGGGCCGCGGCACGACGGGAAGATTGTCGATGTCGGAGCGAACCGTGCCCCGCCAGGTGACGTGGTCTGAGGCATTGATCCGCATCAGCAGATCCAGCTTCTCCTCGTAGAGACGGTCGTAGTCGCGCAGGTCATAGCCGAAAAGGGGGTACGACTCGACCGATGATCCGCGACCCGCAGTGATCTCGACTCGGCCGCCAGCAACGGCGTCGGCGGTGGCGAACTGCTGGAACACCCTGACCGGGTCGTCGGTGCTGATCACACTGACACCGGAGCCGAGGCGGATCTGCTTCGTCGCCCCCGCTGCCGCCGCGATCATGGCACCGGGCGATGACGCCGGCATCTCGAAGGTATGGTGCTCGCCGACGGCGAAGTAGTCCAGTCCCACGGTGTCCGAGTGCACGATCGCATCGAAGAGGTTCTTGATCGCCTCGGATGTTGAGCGAAGGGTGCCGTCGCCGTTGCGCTGAGTGTCGCCGAAGCTGTAGGCGCCGAGTTCCATGGTGGTGTCCTTTGTTCTTGCGATCGGGATTCAGAGTGCGAATTCGTGAGTCGGAAGTGCGGCGTCGAGTGCCTCGCGTGTGAGGATGCTGTTGAAGATGTCCGTCCCGGGACCGAAGGCGCGACCGGTGTGCAGCGGGCCGGAATAGACCGAATCGAAGCCGAAGCGATCGATCATTTTGGAGACCAGCCGAGCGGCGTCTTCATCGTCGCTCGCGATGGCGAGAGCTCGTCGATCGGGCGTGCCTTCGTCTGCCCAGTCCTCCTCCAACTCGTGATAGCCGATGTGGTTGAGTGACTTCACGAGGCGAGCGCCCGTGAAGTGCCGTGCGACAACCTCGCTCGTCGTCGTGTCGTCGACATCGGGCTCATCCTGCTCGCCATCGACAGGCGACCACCAGTTCATCGCGTCGACGACGACTTTTCCGGCCAGAGGAGCGGGGTCGATGGATCGATGCTTGTGCAATGGCACCGCGAGGATGACGATGTCCGCGTCGCGCACTGCGCCGCCGGCCGTCATCGGTGTCGCACCGGGTATGACGATCTCGGTGAGCAACGAGATGTCGTCAGCCGCTCCTGAACCTGCGACATGGACGTCGAAGCCGGCCCTGAGCGCGGTCCGCGCCACGGCTGAACCCACTCTTCCGACACCCAGCACTGCAATCGTGGTCACTGTTTCTCCTCATACGCATCGCTCCGACGTGTGCTCTTCCAGTCTGTGACGCAGATTCCTCCGCGACGAATCGGTGATAAGTTACTAACTATTAGTAAGTCGAGGAGGGTGCAGATGGAGACGCAGCACATCGATGAAGAGCTCTGCCGAGCCTTCCGTCGATCCGCAGAACTCGCCGGAAAGAAGTGGAACGCCGCTATCCTCCTGGCGCTGTCCCGTGGTGCCGACCGCTTCTCGAGCATCATCGACTCGGTCGAGGGTCTCTCAGACCGGCTCCTCGCGGCGCGGTTGCGCGAGATGGAGTCTCACGGACTGGTCGATCGGGAAGTCATTCCGAGCACCCCCGTGCAGATTCTGTACCGGCTCACGCCCGCCGGGAGCGATCTGATCCGAATCTTGAACCCTCTTGTGCAGTGGTCTCAGCGCTGGGAGCAGGTCACGCGTGCGGAGTGAGGAAGTCTGGCGACGCCGGCCCCGATCCAACTCGAAGATGCATCAGGGAACCAGCGTGATCTTGCCGCGCGCGGCGTGCGCCTCGATCAGTTCGTGCGCCTGAGCGGCCTCCGAGAGGGGCAATTCAGCGCCGAGCTCCACCTGGAAGTCGCCGCTCGCGATGAGGTCGATCGCGACGCGCACACCCTCGTCGCGCCAGGCGATCTCCTGCTTCGTGAGAGGGATGGGGGAGCCACCGCTGAAGGCGCGGATGCCGAGGCTCTCAGCATCCGGTCCGCGCACGATCGTCGCGATGCGATCGTGGTCGGCGACCAGCTCCTTCGACACCTCGATCGCCTCGTCGGTGCCGATGCAGTCCAGCGCCACTGTGACGCCGTTCGGCGCCGCGGCGCGGACACGGTCGGCCAGGCCATCGCCGTAGGCGACGGGGATCGCGCCGAGTTCACGCAGCTGCTCGTGACGCTCTGGACTGCCGGTGGCGATGACGGTCGCGCCCCACGCGACGGCGAACTGGATCGCGGCCTGTCCGACGGCGCCGGAGCCGGCGTGGATCAGCAGCGTGTCACCCTCACCGACCTGCAGTGAGCGCAGGCACTGGTAGGCGGTCCCGACCGGAATGCTGAGGGCCGCGCCTTCGGCGGCGGTGACGCCATCCGGCAACGCATGGAGATTCTCGGCGGGCACGACGAGATGCGTCGCGTAGCTTCCGTCCGCGCCACCGAATGCGACGCGGTCACCGACGGTGAAGTCGGTCACGCCGTCGCCGACCGAGTCGACGACACCGGCGCCGTCGAAGCCGACGCGGCGGGGCTCGGTGATGGGTGGCATGGGCCGCTTGCCGCTGCGCCGTTTCGCATCGAGCGGATTGACGCCGGCAGCCTCGACCCGCACGACGACCTGGCCTGGGCCGGCGACGGGGTCGGGGATCTCCACGAGCTGGAGGACGTCAGGGGAGCCGAGTTCTGTGTAGACGATCGCACGAGCCATGCCGCCAGGCTACCCGGGCTGCGCTCAACGTGCGGTCAGCAGTTTCTGGATGCGCTGCGGCGAGACCGGCTGCGCGGTGCCTAGCCGCTGTGCGAACACGCTGATCCGGTATTCCTCCAGCAGCCAGCGCGCCTCGACCAGAGCGGGTGCGGCGTCTGCGGCGAGTGGGATCGTGCCCCCGGCATCCTCGAATGCCTTCGACACTCTCTCGAACTCCGTCATCCGCGTGCGGTCTTTGCCTGGTTCGTTCGACAGCGTCTTCAGTCGATCGAGCATGCCGTCGAGATACCGGGGGATGTGCGTGAGGCGCTCGGCGCCGGTCGCCGAGATGAACCCCGGATGTAGCAGCGCGCTCAGCTGGGAACGGATGTCGTTGAGCGGACCGAGCAGAGCGAGCGAGTTCTCCGATTTGATGCCGCGCTCGACGTCTCGCGACTTCGTGAGGATGCGTGCGACGAGGGAGACGGTGGCGAACAGCTGGTCCACGAGAGTGGCGTTCACGGCATCCCTCGCCGCGGTGAATTCCGCTTCGGTGCGGATCGGGTTCGCGGGCAGTGCTGCGCGCACGACGGCGGCCCTGGCATCTTCGATCAGCGCGGCGGCCGACGAGTACGGCGACGCGGCGAGCGCCAGCTTCTCCTGCGAGGTGAGGTGCTCCTGCACGTAGGACGCGGGCGATGGGACGTTCAGCAATGCGAGGCGCAGCACGCCGTCGCGGGTGGCCGCGGCCGCCGCATCCGCTGTCGCCTCGACGCGCACCGAGACGGTCTTGCCCTGGTCGACGATCGCCGGATACCCGCGCACGACGCCGCCCGCGACCTTGGTATCGAGCACCTCGGGCAGGTCGCCGAAGGTCCAGGTCGTCAGGCCGTCCTGCTCGATGGATCCTCGAACGGATGCTGCGGCCACAGCCTGAGCATCGGGGCGCCCTCTGCCTCTCTCGGGCCGCGCGATCGAACGCGCGACGCTGGAGCGAGCGCGATCCGAGAGGGAGTTCTGCAGTTCGCCGAGGTCGCGTGCTGATCCGGCGACCCGGCCGCGCTCGTCGACCGCGCGGAAGTTCATACGCAGGTGCCCAGGCACGCGCTCGTCGTCGAAGTCGGCAGCAGACACCGGTTGATTCGCCAGCGGCTGGATCATGCGTGCCAGCGCCTCCTTCAACGAGCGCGGTGGTCGTCCGCCGTGGTTCTCCGGCCCCTCTTCGGCGAGGGCCGCCCCGAACTTGTCCGCCCAGTCGGCGGCAGGCACGACATGCCTGCGGATCGCCTTCGGCAGCGCGCGCAGCAGAGCGGTGACGAGGTCGGCGCGCAGCCCAGGCATCTGCCAGTCGAAGCCGCGATTCTCGACTTGCGCCAGCAGCGCGAGCGGCACGACGACGCTGACGCCGTCATCCGGAGCGCCCGGCTCGAAGCGGTAAGCGAGCCCGAGCACCTGATCGCCTTGGGTCCATCGCGTGGGGAAGTCGTTCTGGTCTGCGCGTTCGTCATCTTCGATCAGGTCGCTCTCGCGCATGACGAGCAGCTTCGGGGTCTGCTGCAGTGTCTCGCGCCACCACTTCTCGAACGAGCGCACATCGAACACTTCGGCGGGGATCCGCTCGTCGTAGAAGCGGAACACCTCTTCGTCGCCGGCGAGGATGTCGCGTCTGCGCTCGCGTTCCTCCAGCTTCTCCAGACGCTTGCGCAGTTCGCCGTTGCTGCGCCAGAACGCGCTGACCCGCTTGTCGAGCTGTGTCGGGTCCCACTCGCCCTCGACCAGCGCGTGCCGCACGAACAGCTCGCGGGAGGCGGCGCGGTCGATGCGAGCGAACTGGATGCGCCGTCGCGGGATGATCTCGACGCCGAACAGCGTCACCTTCTCGAAGGCGACGGCGGCGCCGGCATCCTTCGACCAGTGCGGTTCGGAGACCTGCCTCTTGGCGAGGTCGCCGGCGAGCGACTCGGCCCACGCGGGATCGATCGCGGCGACCGTGCGCGCGAAGGTGCGAGAGGTCTCGACGATCTCGGCGGCCATGACCGCCTGCGGGCTCTGCTTGCGCAGGCCGGATCCGGGGAAGATCGAGAAGCGGATGCCGCGTGCACCCCGATACTCGGCGATCCGGCGCTTCGGGTCCTTCTGGCTCTTCGACTGGCCTTTGGGCGGCGTCTTGGTGTTGCGCTCGTCGAGGATGCCGATCTGGGAGAGCAGACCGGACAACAGGGCGCGGTGGATGGCGTCAGGGTCTGCGGCGCCACCGCCTTTCGATGCCTGCGGGGCCTTGACGAGCGAGCGCAGTTGGCGGTGCACGTCGAACCACTCGCGGACGCGGACGTAGTTCAGGTGCTCGGAGCGGCACAGGCGACGGAACGCACTCGAGCCGAGTTCGCGCTGCTGCTCGCGCAGGTGGTTCCACAGGTTCAGCGTCGCGAGGAAGTCGCTCGTCGGATCGGTGAAGCGCGCGTGCATCCGTTCGGCGGCGTCGCGAACGGCCTGCGGTGCCTCCTGCGATGGGCGCTCGCGGACGTCCTGGATCGTGAGCCCGGCGACGATCGCCAGGACGGGCTCGGTGACGCCGTGCTTCTGCGCCTCCAGCAGCATGCGTGCGAAGCGGGGGTCGATCGGCATCCGGGCGATGTCCCGCCCGACACGGGTGAGACGCGGAGTGTCTCGAGCGAGGTCCACGGCACCGAGCTCGGTGAGCAGGTCGAACGCAGCCTTGATGCCGCGCGAATCCGGTGGAGTGAGGAACGGGAACGCGGCGATGTCGCCGAACCCGAGTGAGAGCATCTGCAGCACGACCGAGGCGAGAGACGTGCGCAGCACCTCGGGTTCGGTGAACTCCGCACGCTTCTCGAAGTCGTCTTCGCCGTAGAGGCGGATCGCGATGCCGTCGCTCGTGCGCCCCGCTCGCCCCGCGCGCTGATTGGCCGATGCCTGCGAGATGGGTTCGATCGGCAGCCGCTGCACCTTCGAGCGGTTGCTGTACCGGGAGACGCGCGCCGTCCCGGTGTCGATGACGTACTTGATGCCGGGGACGGTGAGGCTGGTCTCCGCGACGTTCGTGGCGAGGATGACGCGCCGCCGCACTCCGGCGACGCGGCTCGGCTCGAACACGCGATGCTGCTCGGCGGCGGACAGCCTTCCGTACAACGGAAGCACCTCGACGGGGGCCTTGCTCGACGTGTACGCCGCGCGCACGGCATCCGCAGCATCCCTGATCTCGGCCTCGCCGGGAAGGAACACGAGCACATCGCCCTGGGCCTCGCGATCGAGTTCGCGCAGCGCCGTGACGATCGCCGAGACCTCGTCTTCGCTCTCGTCCTCGGACGGCGTCCGGTACCGGATCTCGACCGGATAGGTGCGACCTGAGACCTCGATGACCGGCGCGGGCTCGCCATCCGGCGCAGCGAAGTGCTTCGCGAAGCTCTCCGGGTCGATCGTCGCCGAGGTGATGATGACCTTGAGGTCCGGGCGCTCCGGGAGGATGCGGGTGAGGTAGCCGAGCAGGAAGTCGACGTTGAGCGAGCGCTCGTGCGCCTCGTCGATGATGATCGTGTCGTAGCGGCGCAGCAGCCGGTCGCGGTGGATCTCGTTGAGCAGGATGCCGTCGGTCATCAGCGCGACCTTCGTCGCATCCGACACCTGGTCGGTGAACCGCACCTTGTAGCCGACGACTCCGCCGAGTTCGACGTGCAGCTCCTCGGCGATCCGCTCGGCGATCGTGCGGGCGGCGAGTCGGCGCGGCTGAGTGTGCGCGATGTTCGTGCGGCCGAGCTCGAGGCAGATCTTCGGCAGCTGGGTGGTCTTGCCCGAGCCCGTCGCGCCGGCGACGACGACGACCTGATTGTCGCGGATGGCATCGGCGATCTCGTCCCTCGCAGCGCTGACGGGCAGCTCCGGGGGATAGGTGATGACGAGATCGGCAGAAGACATAGCCCTCCATCGTATGACGGTGACGCGTCGCGAGGCGACCTGTCATCACAGGTCGTAGGCTGGACGCATGACGATCCCCACTGTGACTCTCAACGACGGACACACCATTCCTCAACTCGGCTACGGCGTCTTCAAGGTGCCGCCGGCAGACACCGAGCGCACCGTCAGCGAAGCGCTCGAGATCGGCTACCGCCACATCGACACCGCGGCGATCTACGGCAATGAGGAGGGCGTGGGCGCCGCGATCGCGAAGAGCGGCATCGCCCGTGACGAGCTGTTCATCACCACCAAGCTGTGGAACGACCGGCACGACGGCGACGAGCCGAACGCCGCGATCGCCGAGAGCCTCGAGAAGCTGGGGCTCGAGCACGTCGACCTGTACCTCGTGCACTGGCCGACGCCCGGCAAGGACAACTACGTCCACGCATTCGCCAAGCTCATCGAGCTGCGCGAGGCGGGACTCACTCGCAGCATCGGCGTCTCGAACTTCCTCGCCGAGCACCTCGAGCGCGTCGTGAACGAGACCGGCGTGACCCCGGCCGTCGACCAGATCGAGCTGCACCCCGCGTACCAGCAGCGCGAGACCGTCGCATGGGCGGCGGACCACGGCATCCGCATCGAATCCTGGGGTCCGCTCGGACAGGGCAAGTACGACCTGTTCGGCACTCCGGCGGTCGCCGATGCGGCAACCGCGCACGGCAAGACCCCCGCGCAGGTCGTGCTGGGCTGGCACCTGCAGAAGGGGAACATCGTGTTCCCGAAGTCGGTGCGCGCCGAACGCCTGCGCGAGAACCTCGACGTGTTCGATTTCACCCTCACCGATGCCGAGATCGCGGCGATCGACGGTCTCGACCCGCTCGATGGCTCGGGCCGCGTGGGCACGCACCCGAACGAGTTCGACTGAGCGCCTGACGCTTACATGACGCCCCGTGTCGCTCCATGCGCCACGGGGCGTCGTCATGGGTACGTTCTATGGCATGACCGCTCCTTATCGCATCGTCGCCGTCTCCGGCTCGCTCCACGAGCCCAGCAAGACGACCGCGCTTCTGCGAGCCATCGCCGCTGCCGTCGCCGAGCGGGCGGAGGTCGAGGTGCAGCTGATCGAACTCACCACAATCGGCCCGGCGCTCGCCGGCGCATTGCGACGCGATCACCTGCCCGCGAGCGTCGAGGAGCAGCTGGTCGCGATCGAGCAGGCCGACCTGCTGATCGTCGGCAGCCCGGTCTACCGGGCATCGTTCACCGGGCTGTTCAAGCATCTGTTCGACTTCGTCGGCCAGTACGCGCTGGTCGGCAAGCCGGTGCTGCTGGCGGCGACCGGCGGGGGAGAGCGCCATGCGCTCATCATCGAACACCAGCTGCGACCGCTGTTCGCGTTCTTCCAGGCGCTCACGCTTCCGCTCGGCGTCTACGCCAGCGACACCGACTTCGACGGATACGTCGTGAACTCCGAGATCCTGCAGGCACGCATCTCGCTCGCGGCGGAGCGTGCCCTGCCGCTGGTCGGATACGCGGCATCGCGGTCGGTGGAGGCGCTCGTCTGACCTGGTCGGCGTAGCGTGGGGCGCATGACGAATCGTCTCGCCGACACGCTCAGTCCGTATCTGCGCTCGCACGCCGACAATCCGGTCGACTGGTTCCCGTGGGGCGTGGATGCATTCGCCGAGGCGCAGCGACGAGACGTGCCGCTGATGATCTCGATCGGCTATTCGACGTGCCACTGGTGCCACGTCATGGCACGCGAGTCCTTCTCGGATCCCGAGACTGCTGCGCTCATCAACGACGGCTTCGTCGCGGTCAAGGTCGATCGGGAGGAGCACCCTGATGTCGACGGAGCGTACATGGCTGCGGCGTCCGCATTCACGCAGAATCTCGGCTGGCCGTTGACCGTATTCGCGACACCGCAGGGGCGCACGTTCTACGCCGGCACGTACTGGCCTCCTTCCGCGACGGGCGGCATGCCCGGATTCCGGGATGTGCTCGCCGCGGTGCGGGAGGCCTGGACGCTTCGTCGCGAGCAGGCGATCGAATCGGCGGATGCTGTGGCCGATGCGCTCGCGAGCGCTGCGAACACCACGCCGTCTCCGCTGCCGTCGTCTGCGGGCCTGGCCGCCGCTGCTGCGGCGATCGCCGCGCGTGAGGACGCGACGTTCGGCGGGTTCGGTGGAGCGCCGAAGTTCCCTGTGGCGACGACGCTGCGGTTCCTGCAGAGTCCGCTCGTGCACCGTGAGGCAGCAGATGCGGCGGCCGCTGCGACGCGCGCGCTCGCCGCGATGTCGGCATCCGCTCTGCACGACGTCGACGGAGGCTTCTTCCGGTATGCGACGCAGCGCGATTGGACCGTGCCCCACTACGAGCGGATGCTGACAGACAACGCGCAGCTGCTCGATGTGGCGGTCGCGGAAGGCGACGAATCGACGGCGCGGGGGATCGCCTCCTTCCTGCTCGATGTGCTGCGGCGCGAGGGCGGCGCCTTCGGCGCTGCGCAGGACTCGGAATCCTGGATCGACGGGCAGCGCAGCGAAGGCGGCTACTACCTCGCCGCCGATCGTTCGTCTCTGGAACCGCCCGCGGTCGACGGCAAGGTCATCACGGCGTGGAACGGCCTCGCGATCGGTGCCGTGGCGCGGGCGAGTGCTGTGCTCGGAGAGCCGGAATGGTCGGATGCTGCGGCTGCAGCGGCGTCGTTCGTGCTGTCGACCAACCGCTCGCCTGACGGGCGGCTCGTCAGAGCGTCGCTGGATGGTGTCGCATCGACAGCCGTCGCGACCCTTGCGGATCTGGGGCTCCTCGCGGAAGGGCTGTTCGGCCTGGCAGTGGCCACGGGTGACGTGTCGTGGGCTTCGGCGGGTCGCGATCTCCTCGACGAGGCGCTCGACGAGGGCGCCGCGGCAGACCCAGTGCTGGCGGCGCAGGGTGTGGCATCCGCTCCCGATCAGACCGATGGCGACCTGCCGTCGGCCGTCTCGGCTCTTGCAGGGGCGGCGCTGGCGGCGTGGCGACTGGGTGCCGGGTCGCGATATCGGGCGGCGGCCGAGGAGCAGGTGCAGGCGCATGCGGCATCCGCTCTGCAGCATCCGTTCGGACATGGCTCGCTTCTGGCGGTGGCCGCGGGTCTGATCGAACCGCCTCGTCAGCTGGTCGTCGTCACCGATGATCGTTCAGGGCCGCTCGCCGTCGCTTCGCGCGGAGTGGACGCCGACGTGATCGCAGTCGTGACGCCGGCTCAGGCGCGTGCGTTCGCGGATGCCGGTTTCGAGCTGTTCGAGGGCAAGGGCGCGGCGTCCGGTCTCGCGTATGACTGTCGGGCGTTCGTCTGCCGACTACCGGTCGATGATCCCGCGGAGCTCGTCGGGGAGCGGTGATTCCTGGTCGTATCTGACGTCGGATTATGTAGCGGATGCTGCAGTGTGTAGCGCGGGGAGAATTGTTCGGAATAGTTGTCTGATCAGCCTGAAAAGCGGGGTGGAATGTCTGTGGCCCGGTGTTGAATGGGTGGTATGAACAGCATCGTTGCTCGGTTTCGGGAACTCGAGGAGTCCCTCGATTCCGTGGCGCGTGATGCGTTCGGTGCGGAGGCGATCCCGGGGTTGTCGGATGCGGATGCTGCGGAGTTGCTCGCGCTGACGGGGAAGATGCAGCGGCGCCTGGAAGGCGTGCAGGTCGAGGCGACGGTGCAGGTCTGCGACCGGTCGGCCGGGGTGAAGGAAGAGCGGATGACGACCCGGTACGGCTGCTCCAAGCCCGCGGATCTGGTGCGGATGCTGACCGGCACCGATACTCGAGGAGCTACGCGGCTCGTGCGGGCGGCACGCCTGGTGCGCCGAGACCGCGGCATCACGGATGGGGTGTTCCTGCCGGCCCGGTATCAGGCGTTGCGTGAGGTGATGGTCGAGGGGCGTCTGGGGGTGGCGGGGTTGTTGGCGGCGACGGATCCGATCGAGCAGTCCGCCCGCCGGATCAGTGACGAGAACCGGGTCGAGGCCGACCGGCAGCTTGCCGACTTCGCCCGCGGGATGACTGGCGATGCTGCGGACAGTGAGGCGCCGCGTCCGATCCCTCTGCCGGAGGACCTGGGAGTGTTGGCGCGGGTGATGGTCGCGTATCTGGACCCGGATGGTGCGGAGCCGGCGGAAGAGGCCGCGATGCGAGGACGGTACTTCTCCATCGGGAAAGTGAAGGACGGCGCCGCCCCCGTGCGCGGCAGCCTGCTGCCCGAAGTGGCCGCGCAACTCGCCCTGCTGATCGACAGTCTCCTCAACCCCAAGGTGAACGGGGCGGACGACCCAGGCAGGGACGGCGACGCAACCGGCGGCGAGTCAACCGACACCGGCACGACGGGCAGCGGGTCGACCGGTGGCGGGTCGACGGGGCAGCACAGTGGTGTGCGGTTCGAGCCATCAGAGGAGACGGATCCCGCGGACGGTCCCGTGTTCACGGACACCCGCACGCGTGGGCAGAAGGTCCATGATGCGCTGGCGGCGATTCTGAACACCGCGGCTCGTACCGATCTGTTCCCGCACCTGGGTGGTGCCGCGCCGACGCTCACTGTCGCGGCGACCGCCGCGGACCTCGCGGCAGGGAACGGGTGGGCGCAGATCGGGCACACCGGTGACCTCGTCCCGTTGACTGCGGCACTGCAGACCGGGTGCGCGGGCGGTATCCAACGGATCCTGTTCGACGAGCATGGCCGGATCGTGTCGATCGGCACCAGTGGCCGGATCTTCAACGCCCTGCAACGCCGCGCGATCACCGCGAGAGATGGTGGGTGTGTGATCCCGGGGTGCACGATCCCCGCGACCTGGTGCGAAGTGCATCACGTGCACGAGCACGCCCAGGGCGGACCCACGCATACCGACAACGGGGTGCTGCTGTGCTGGTTCCATCACCGCACCCTGCATTTGACCGAATGGGTCATCCGCATGAACCACGGCGTCCCCGAAGTCCGCGGCCCCGCCTGGTGGGACCCCCACCAGCACTGGCACCCCACCCGAAGCCCACACCAACGACAACCCGCACCAGGATGAGAAACCCGGGCGCGAGAATCCCGGGCGAGCAGTTACTGGTTGCGCGGGTGCTGCCGTGCCATCCGCTCGTTGCCTCGTCGATAGTTCCCCGTCACGCGTGCCATGAGCAGTTGCGGATCACCCCGATCCACCTCAGCCAGGAATTCCGCTGCGCGTTCTCCGCGAAGCACGGTCGCTCGCCTGCCATGGTGGCTGATCACGACGTCCTCGCCGTGCATCTCATATGCGAACCCGCTTGGAGCGCCCATGGACGCGATGCTATCTGCCGATCGGCGGTGCCGGGTGGCTCGCTCGTTGCGCAGCCTTCGCCCTGCGGATCGAGCCGCGCAGATCGAGCAGCGCGCAGCTGAAGTCCCACTGGTCGATCAGTCGCCAGGAGATCAGCTGCGTCGCGAGCGTCTCGGCGAAACGCAGTTGCACCCCGCGGTCGATCCGGTCAGGCAGCAGCCATGGCTCGGACACATAGATGCCGAGCCCGAAAAGCAGATCGTCGGCGAACATCGTTCGCACGAAGGCATCTTCGGGCGTGATCTCGCGTTCGAGGTCCAGCACCGAGCGATCGCCATCGGTCAAGATGCGGTGCCCCTCAGCCTCCAAGCATCGGCGCAGCTGCGCATCGGCCGTAGCGATTCGTCGGCGACGCAGACCCGTCTTGCCTTTGAGCTGCGCGCTCAGGAAAGCGGTCAGGATCTCGTCGATGTGTGGTCGCTGCCTCTGCATGCGGCCATATTCGTCGGGGCCACCGACATCGAACCGACCGCACTCACACCCAGGTCGGCATCCAGTTGTGGATCAGCCAGAATTCGTACGGGACGTTCATCCCGACCCATACCGGGTAGAAGAATGCCGAAACGAGCACCGTGACCACGAGGAAGACGATGACCGTGCGTTCGCCCGACTGCCGGCGATGCAGCGGTTCATCGCGGCGTCCGGCGATCTCCCTCAGCGCGAGCACCAGTGCGAGCACCAGGAACGGCATCATCACCACTGTGTAGAACTGGAAGATCGTGCGCTCGGGGTACAGCAGCCACGGCACGTAGGTCACGCCGAGGCCGACCAGTGGGATCGCGTAGGTCCACGGCATCGGCGAGCGCCGGATGAGCCCGCGCACGAAGCGATAGAGCAGGAATATCGCCGCGGCGATCCCGGCGTACCAGATCAGCGGATTCGGCACCGACGACACCACCGAGATGCAGTGATCGGTGCCGCAGCTCTGATCATCTCCCACCCAGACCGCGGTCGGACGGATGAGGAACGGCCATTGCCATGCCGGACTCGCGTACGGGTGCCCGCTGCTGAGCCCGACGTGGAAGCCGTAGATCGACTCGTGATACTTCCACAGCGACGCGAACGGATTCCCAGCAGCCTGGCGATCGTACCCACCGGCCGTCACCAGCCACCCCGTCCAACTCACGAGATACGTGAGCAGCGCCGCCGGCACCAGCAGAACGAACGAGACCGCGCCCTGCCGGAACGCGGCATCCGTCGGCCAGAACAGCACACCTGCACGTCGACGCGCCAGCGCATCCGTGACGACGAGATACAGCCCTGCACCCGCCAGCGCGTAGAGCCCCGACCACTTCACCGCGCAGGCCGCGCCCAGCGCGACACCCGCCGCGATCACCCACGGGCGGCGCCAGATCACACGCCCCCAGAGCGGATCGGGTGCATCCGGATCGGCATTCTCCACCAGCGGGATGCTGCGTCGGCGGTCGTACAGGATGAACAAGAACCCCAGCAGGATGAAGAAAGTCAGGATGCCGTCGAGCAGCGCGATCCGGCTCATCACGATGCTGAGTCCGTCGATCGCGAGCAGGAGCCCCGCGACCGTCGCCGCGACGACCGATCTCGTCAGTTCATTGGCGACGAAGTACACGAGCAGAACCGTGGCCGCGCCGATCAGGGCGACCATCAGGCGCCAGGCCGCGCTGCCTCCCGCACCGAACACGCCCATGCCGAGGGTGATGATCCACTTGCCGAGTGGAGGGTGCACCACGAAGCTGCCGGTTGCGCTCAGCGCTGTGGTGTCGCCGGTGATGAACGCCTCGTTCGCACCGTCGCCCCAGGTGCCTTCGTAGCCGAGCGTCCACAGCGACCAGGCATCCTTGACGTAGTACGTCTCATCGAACGCGAGCACATTCGGATGCGCAAGGTTCGCCAGGCGCAGCACCGCCGCGAGCGCAGTGATCACCAGCGGCGAGAGCCAGCGGATGACGCGATTCCAGTCCGGATCGAGCAGCAGCCGATCACGCAACCGGCCCCACCTGGTCAGACGCTCCGCAGGGGGCGGAAGCAGAGGCACGGGCGCGGTCACGGCATAAGCCTAAGCGGCAGGGCGCGCCTAAGCTGATCCTGTGATCATCCTCGCCGCGACTCCGATCGGAAACCTCGGCGATGCGTCCCGCCGCCTCATCGAGGTGCTGGAGAACGCCGAGATCGTCGCAGCGGAGGACACCCGCACCACAGCTCACCTGCTTCGCGCGCTGCAGATCGAGAATCGACCGCGACTCATCGCCCTGCACGATCACAACGAGAAGCACCTGGCAGCCGAGCTCGCCGCCCTCGCCGCCGAGCAGGACATCGTGGTCGTCAGCGACGCCGGGATGCCGGCGGTCAGCGATCCCGGCTACGGGCTGGTCGCGGAAGCGGTCGCACAGGGCGTCACGGTGACGGCGATCCCCGGACCGAGCGCGGTGCTCATGGCGCTCGCGATCTCGGGTCTGCCGACCGACCGCTTCACGTTCGAGGGCTTCCTGCCGCGCAAACCGGGGGAGCGGCGGACGGCGCTCCGGTCCGTCGCGAGCGAGAAACGCACCATGGTCTTCTTCGAATCGCCCGCCCGCCTCGTCTCGACGCTCGCCGACATGGGGGCGGCATTCGGCTCAGACCGCCGCATCGCGGTGTGCCGTGAGCTGACGAAGTTCTACGAGGAGGTGCGCCGTGGCACAGCATCCGAGCTCGTGGAGTGGGCCGAGAACGGCGTCAAGGGCGAGATCGTCGTCGTGGTCGAAGGCGCCCCGCATCAAGATGTCTCGGCAGAGGATGCCGGCGCCCAGGTGCAGGCGCTCGTCGAAAGCGGCATGCGTCTGAAGGAGGCGTGTGCGGAGGTCGCCGCTGCGACCGGCCTGAGCTCGCGCGACCTCTACCAGCAGGCGCTCGCAGCCCGTAAGCCATGACGGACGCGAGCCGTGCACGTTCTTCGGAGAACTGCGCTCGTCTCGGAGAGAATCGCCAGAATCGCTCCGAAGATAGCGCAATTCTCCGAGCGAAGCGCACGCACGCCACGCAGCGGGCGGTGATGCCGCGTTCTGCGGGTCGATAGGCGCGCATCCGCGCGTAAGCTCATCGAATGAGGCGATACAGCGCTGCGAGAACCCGATGGCGTGCCGCGGCCGCCGGTCTCGCGGCCGTGCTCTTCGCCGCCGGTCTCGGTGAGCTGACGGCATCCCTCCTCGCGCCGTCCGCGAGCCCGTTCGCGGCGATCGGCGGCGGGCTCATCGACATCGCGCCGAGCTGGGCGAAAGACCTCGCGATAGAGCTGTTCGGCACCGGCGACAAAGCTGCGCTCCTCACGGCGATGGCGCTGGTGGCCGGTCTCGCAGCCGCAGCCGCTGGGCTGCTCGAGTTGTGGCGACGCCCTGTCGGAACAGCGATCTTCGTCGCGCTCGGTATCGTCGGGGCCGTCGTGGCGACGGTGCGATCCGACGGAGATCTGCTGGCATGGCTGCCTTCGATCCTCGCGGGCGCGGCCGGAGCGATCGCGCTGCGCGTGCTCATGAAACGTGCGACCCCTGCGGCGGAAGCGCCGAAGGACGGTCCCGATCGTCGGCAGTTCCTGGTGTGGACCGGCGCGACGGCGGCGCTCGGCGCGGCCGCGCTCGTCTTCGGGAACCTCGCACGCGCGACAGTGCGCACGGTCGAGGCCGCGCGCGCAGCAGTGCGGCTGCCTGCCGCGACGACTGCTGCACCGGCTGTGCCGGCAGCGGCCGAGCTCGGAATAGAGGGTCTTGCCCCGGTGATCACACCGAACGGCGAGTTCTACCGCATCGACACCGCCCTCGTGGTGCCGCAGGTCGATGCGGCGGATTGGAGTCTGCGGGTGCACGGCATGGTCGATCACGAAGTCGTCCTCACGTGGGACGAGCTCCTGGCGCTGCCGCTGCAGGAGAGCGACATCACCCTCGCGTGCGTCTCCAACACCGTCGGCGGCGACCTCATCGGCAATGCCAGGTGGCTCGGGTATCCGGTGCGCGAGCTGCTCGCGCGGGCCGGTGTGTCCACGGATGCCGACATGGTGCTCTCCACCTCGATCGACGGATTCACCGCATCGACGCCGCTCGAGGCGCTCACCGACGACCGGGACTCGTTACTCGCCGTCGGGATGAACGGCGAGCCGCTCCCGCTCGCGCACGGCTTCCCCGTGCGACTGGTGGTCCCCGGCCTCTACGGGTACGTGTCGGCCACCAAGTGGGTGACCGAACTCGAAGTCACGCGGTTCGACAGGGCGAGCGCCTATTGGACGTCGCGCGGATGGTCGGAGCGCGGCCCTATCAAGTTGCAGTCGCGGATCGACGTGCCCAGAGACGGACGCGACGTCGAGGCGGGATCGTCAGTGATCGCCGGCATGGCGTGGCATCAGCACGTCGGCGTCGACGGGGTGGAGGTGCGCATCGACGGCGGGGCGTGGCGACGAGCGGAACTCGCGTCGGCGATCTCCGATGACACGTGGGTGCAGTGGAGCCTGCCATGGACCGCCGAGACCGGCACGCATGAGATCGAATGCCGCGCGCTCAGCGTCGATGGCGAGACGCAGACCTCGACCCCCGCGCCGCCTGCCCCGGATGGCGCGCAGGGCTGGCACCGGATCAACGTGACCGTCAGTTGATCCGTAGGCTCGTCGTCATGACCGACGATGCGATCGCCGCGGCCTATGACGCCCGCGCCACCGAGTACCTCGAGATCGCGGGATCGATCGCGCAGATGGACGCCGCCGATCGGGAGCTCATCGGGGCATGGCGTGATCAATCACAGGGACGGATGCTGGATGCCGGATGCGGCCCAGGGCTGTGGACCGAGTTCCTCCACGATGGACACCGCGACGTCGTCGGCGTCGACATCGCGTCGCAGTTTCTCGTCGCTGCCCGCGCTCGCTCGCCGCATCTCGTCTTCGAACAGGCAACGCTCCGCGACCTGCCGTTCGCGGACGCGTCTTTCGGCGGCATCCTTGCCTGGTACTCCCTCATCCACACGCCTCCGGCCGAGCTTCCGCTGATCCTCGCCGAGCTCGCTCGGGTGCTCGAGCCAGGTGGCTCGCTGCTCATCGGCTACTTCGAAGGCGTTCCCCGCGAGCAGTTCCCCCACGCCGTCGTCCCCGCATACTTCTGGTCGGGCGACGCGCTCTCCGAACTCCTTGCGGATGTCGATCTCACCGTCATCTCCCGCGAACGGCGTGACCGCACGCCCGGGGAAGTGAGCCGGCGCCCGCACGGTGCGGTGACCGCTCGTCGACGCTGATCGCGAATCGCCTCCGGCGGAGCGTCCGACAGCGCACGGATTCGGCGCGGGTACCCTGGGCTGAGGTTCAGCGAGGGAGACGAGTGTGGCCAAGGCCCCGACGGTGTACGACGTCGCCGATCGCGCCGGTGTATCGATCGCGACGGTCTCCCGAGTGTTGCGGATGCCTGACGCGGTGCGTCCCGTCACGCGCGATCGCGTGCTGGATGCCGTCACCGCTCTCGGATACGTGCCCAGTGGCAGCGCCAGGGGTCTTGCCGAGCGCCGCACCGGAGTGATCGGTCTATACTTCCCCGGGTTCGACGCCGCAGAGGAGGCGCCGACGCTGGATGTGCTCTCAGTGGGCGCCGCGCATCCGTTCACGATCATCCACGACGAGGCTGCCGCGGAAGGGACGACACCGGAAGAGGGTCCCGGATCGATGCTCTTCCTCGACGAGGTGCTCCGCGGTGCCGAGCTGGAGGCGTGGAAGCAGGGCTTCGTCCTCATGGTCGGTGTCGGAAGGAACGACCCCGACCGCTCCACCGTGCGCGACATGGCTGGACGAGTGGATGGGCTCGTCGTGCTCGCGAGCAGCGTTCCGGATGACGTGCTCGAGCGCCTCGCCGTGCGCATCCCCGTCGTTGTGCTGTCCGGCCCGCCCCGAGGGGACAGCTACGACCATGTGACCGTGAGCAACACCGAGGCGATGACCGAACTCGCCAGGCTCGTGCTGGAGCAGTCGGGCGGTAGAGCGCCGGCATTCCTGGCCGGACCGGCCGATTCGCCCGACGGTGCGCAACGGTGGCAGGGGTTCTCGGATGCGATGGCGGAGGCGGGTATCGCGCTCGACGACGTCGTGGTGGTTCGAGGCGACTTCACTCGCGCTTCCGGTCGCCGCGCGGCGGAAGAGCTGATGGCGAACGGACTACCTCTGGCGCTGATGTCTGCGAACGACCAGATGGCCCTCGGTGCCCTGGATGCCTTCCGTGCGGCGGGCGTGAGGGTGCCGGAAGATCTGCTCGTCACGGGCTTCGACGGCATCGACGCCGCGGCGTTGTCGCATCCGCGATTGACGACCGTCCGCCAGCCGATGATCGAGCTCGGTCGAGCGGCGGTGCAGGTGCTGATGAACAGGCTGGAGCACCCTGACACCGACCCGATCTTCGTCCGACTTCCGCTCGAGATCACGCTGCGAGAGAGCTCGCTGCGCCGACCCTGACGTCCCGCTTTCTTCCGGATCCATGCACCCCGAGGCGTGTCAAGGGGTTGCGCTCGCAAAATGTATGCGCTTACAATCGCTGATGCGGCGTTGCCGTGTGAGCGTTCCGACTGGGGAGCGCTCGTCATGACAGAGACGACATGAGGTAGCAGGGTGTCGAAGACGCACATGTTCCGACGCTGGCGGAGAGCCGCGGTGATGGGGCTTGCAGCTGTAGCCGTGGCGCTCAGCGGATGCAGCATCCAGATCAGCTCTCAGCCCGATCCCTCGATCGGCGATGACACGATGCTGATCAACGCCGACCACGGCAACCCGTTCTTCACACGGAACTTCAATCCGTACCTCACGAACACGCGCACAGCCTCGCGTTGGATCTACGAACCCCTCATCCTCATCAATCCGCTCGACGGCGAGGAGAACCCGTGGCTGGCATCGGAATGGTCGCAGCCGGACGCCCGCACCATCGTCATGACGATACGCGACGACGTCCAGTGGAGCGATGGCGAGGATCTGACCCCGGATGACGTCGCCTTCACCTTCCAGTTGCTGAAGGACGCTCCGGCACTCGACATCAAGGGCGCATGGCAGCACCTCGACAGCGTCGAGGTCGACGGTGGCGATGTCGTCTTCCACCTCAAGAGCGAGGATGCGCCTTCACTGTCGATCATCGGTCAGACGATGATCGTGCCAGAGCATCTCTGGGCGGACGTCGACGACCCAGGAACCTGGCGGAACGAGAAGCCGGTCGGCACCGGTCCGTTCGTGCTCGGCAACTACAACGACCAGCAGTACTCGATGGACCGGAATGCGGACTACTGGCAGGCGGATTCGATCGAGATCGAGCACATCATCCTGCCGGCGACGAACTCCCAGCTCGACACCGTCACGCGAGGCTACGACTGGGCCTACGCCTTCATCTCCGACGTGGAGGGCACGTGGGGAGCAGCGAGCCCGCACAACGCGTGGTGGTTCCCGCCGGGCGGTGTGATCTCGCTCATGCCGAATCTCGAGGTCGCACCGTTCGACGACGTGAACGTGCGCCGCGGCATCGCCCTCGCGCTCGACCGCGACGAGATCGCCGAGACCGCATCCGAGGGGTACATGGAGCCGGCCGGCCAGACCGGACTCATCCTGCCGAACCAGGAGGAGTACCTGAACCCCGAGATCCCCGATGCGGGCATGCTCACGCAGGACACGGATGCGGCGCTCGCGGCCTTCGCCGAGTCCGGTTACACACTGGACGGCGACCGGCTTGTCGGCCCGGACGGCGAGCAGCTCGAGTTCGCCCTCACCGCGGCCAACGGCTTCTCCGACTGGACGCGCGCAGCGCAGACCGTGCAGCGACAGCTCGCGGAGGTCGGAGTGAAGGTCAGCCTCAAGCTGCCGCAGCCGGCGGGTTACCAGAGCGCGATCAGCAACGGCGACTTCGAGATGGCGATCGGCGGCATGGGCAACGGCGACGTCTACCAGGCCTTCAACAACCTGCTCTCCAGCGAGTTCTACGTGCCGGTCGGAGAGACCACTGCGAACAACTTCCAGCGCTATCAGTCCGATGACGCCGACGCTCTTCTCGCGGAGTACCGCGCCACCGTGGATCCGGCCGAGCAGCAGGAGATCGTGAATGAGCTGCAGACCCTCGTCTACGACGATCTGCCCGTCATCGGCCTCTACTACGGCGGTATCTGGGGCCTGTTCAGCGATGCCAAGTTCACCGGCTGGCCCTCAGAGGAGGACCCGTACATGATTCCGCAGAACTACGACTCCGCTCCGCTGATGATCTTCACCCATCTCACGCGCGTGAACGGAGACGACCAGTGAAGTATCTGCTCCAGAAACTCGGTCTGTTCGTGCTCACGCTGTGGGCCGCGATCACGCTGAACTTCTTCCTCCCGCGGCTCATGCCCGGCTCGCCCGCCGACGCGGCGATCGCCAAGCTGTCGCAGAACGGTCCGGTCTCCGACGCCACGCGCGCGGCGATCGAGGCTCAACTGGGTGTTCCCACCGGCTCGATGTGGGACCAGTACGTCGCCTATCTCGGCCAGGTCGCACGGCTCGACTTCGGCGTCTCCTACACCTTCTATCCGCAGTCGGTGGCGAGCATGGTCTCCACCGCGCTGCCGTACACGATCGTCCTGGTCGGAGTCGTGACGGTGCTCGCCTTCGTCATCGGCACTCTCATCGGCGTCGCCGCCGCGTGGCGGCGAGGCACGTGGCTGGACTCGCTGCCGACGCTCACCGGGTCGTTCCTGAGCACGTTCCCGTACTTCTGGACCGCCCTGCTCCTGCTGTTCTTCCTCGGCTACGTGCTGCACTGGTTCCCGACGACCGGCGCATACGCCGCCACGACGACACCCGGCTTCACCTGGGAGTTCATCGGCGATCTGCTACGTCACGCCGTGCTTCCGGCGCTGACGATCCTCCTCACCTCGCTCGGCGGGTGGATCATCGGCATGCGCAACGCGATGATCAACACGCTCGGCGACGACTACGTCACCTTCGCGGAGGCGAACGGGCTGCGGGGCCGCACGATCGCCCTGCGCTACGCCGCCCGCAACGCGATCCTGCCGAACCTCACCGGTTTCGGGCTCACGCTCGGCGGCGTGGTCGGCGGCTCGATCCTCGTGGAGCAGGTGTTCGGCTATCCGGGCATCGGGTACCTGCTCTTCAACGCCGTGATCGGACAGGACTATCCGCTCATGCAGGCGCTCTTCCTGATGATCACCGTCAGCGTGCTCATCGCCAACTTCCTCGTCGACATCTTGTACGGCGTGCTGGACCCAAGGACTCGCCGATGACTTCCACGATGAACGTCAAGATTCCCGCCGACCGGATCGCGGCGCCCAGCCCATGGCGCGCCTTCGGCCGGATGGTCGGCACGCTCTGGTCGAACGGCAAGGCGCGCCTCGGGCTCTGCATCCTCGCCTTCTTCGTCATCGTGGCGGTGTTCGCCCCGCTCATCGCTCCGTACGGTCCGAAGGACAACGGCTTCGAGCGCAATGCGGATGCCTCGGCAGCGCACTGGCTCGGGACGACCGCCGCAGGTGAGGACGTGCTCAGCCAGCTGATCTTCGGCTCGCAGATCAGCCTGCTCGTGGGCTTCGCCGCCGGCATCCTCTCCACCATCGTCGCCGTTCTCATCGGCCTGAGCTGGGGCTACATGCGCGGATTCCCCGGGGAAGTGGTCGGATTCATCGTCAACCTCTTCCTCGTGATCCCAGGGCTCCCGCTCATGATCGTGATCGCCGCCTATCTGCAGAACGGCGGCATCCTCATGATCATCGCCGTGATCGTGGTGACGGGCTGGGCCTGGGGTGCGCGTGTACTGCGCAGCCAGACGCAGTCGCTGCGAGGCAACGACTTCGTCACCTCTGCGCAGTTCTCGGGCGACAGCCGGGCGCGCATCGTCTTCCGCGAGATCCTGCCGAACATGACGTCGATCATCGCCGGCACGCTCTTCGGGGCGGCGACGGCGGCGATCCTCGCCGAGGCGGGCCTGGAGTTCCTCGGTCTCGGCGACTCCAGCATCGTCAGCTGGGGCACGATGCTCTATTGGGCGCAGAACTCCAATTCGCTGCTCACAGGGCAATGGCTGTTGCTGTTCGCACCTGGTCTCTGCATCGCGCTGCTGGCGCTGAGCCTCACGCTCATCAACTTCGGCGTGGACGGCATATCCAATCCGCGTCTTCGAGAGGGGAAAGGCCGATGAGCGCCATGGCAGATGACGAGATCCTGCTCGACGTCCAGAACCTCTCCGTCGAGTACGCGTCACCGGGTACGACACCGGTGACCGCCGTCGAGGATGTGTCGTTCACGCTGCGACGAGGAGAGTTCGTCGGACTGGTCGGCGAGTCGGGTTCAGGCAAGTCGACGCTGGGCTTCGCGCTGACCCGGCTGCAGAAGCCGCCGGCGCGGATAAGCGGAGGACGCATCCTGTTCGATGGCCGCGACATCCGCGAGCTGGGTGCCGAGGAACTGCGCAGGCAGCGTCAGGGCGGTTTCGCCATGGTGCTGCAGTCCGGCATGAACGCGCTGAACCCGGTGCGCACTGTCGGGGCGCACTTCCAGGACATCTTCGCCGCGCACGGTCATGTGGCCCGGGAGTCACGCACCGATCGGGCCATCGATCTGGTCGGCAAGGTGGGCCTCGATGCGGAGGTGCTCAAGCGCTACCCGAGCGAACTGTCGGGCGGGATGCGTCAGCGCTCGTCGATCGCGCTTGCCCTGTCGCTCGAGCCGCAGCTCATGGTGTTCGACGAGCCGACGACGGCCTTGGACGTGCTCGTGCAGCACGCCGTGATGGACACGATCCGTGATCTGCAGCGCGAGGAGCAGTTCACGGCGATCCTCATCAGTCACGATCTGGGCATCGTGCTCGAGGCGACCGACCGCGTCATGGTGATGCACGAGGGGCGGATCGTCGAAGACGCGTCCAGTCGCGACATCCTCGAGCGGCCCCAGGACGAATACACCCAGATGCTGCTCAGCCACTATGCGGACCCGCGCGCGGAATCCATCTCGATCCCCGGATTCGTCGACCTCGGCACACGTCGCAGCGAGGGGAAGTCGCGTACCGACCTCACCGAGACCCTGCCGACGGTGTCGCAGCGCGATGCGCGAAGAGCGGATGCCGCGATCGTCGTGGAGGGCGTCTCGAAGGTCTATCCCGCGCCGCGCCGCGGACAGAAGAAGGTCACGGCCGTGGATGACGTGTCGTTCCGCCTGGAGCCCGGCGAGGCGCTCGCACTGGTCGGAGCATCCGGGTCGGGGAAGTCGACGCTCGCGAAACTCATCACCGGCGTCGAGAAGCCGACATCCGGCACCGTGCACTTCGGTGACCGCGATGTCGCCTCTCTCAAGCGCAGCGGCCTGAGAGACCTCCGCAAAGACGTGCAGATGGTCTTCCAGGATCCGTACTCGGCGCTGAACCCGCTGCACACCGTGGAGTACGCGCTGACGCGGCCGGTGCACAACTACACCCGCCTTCGCGGGCAGGAGGCGAGGGCGCGGGTGCTCGAGCTCCTCGAGACCGTCGGGCTCACCCCCGTCGAGCAGTTCGCCGCCAAGCTGCCGCATCAGCTCTCCGGAGGGCAGCGCCAGCGCGTCGTGATCGCGCGTGCGCTCGCGAGCGACCCGCAGGTGCTCATCGCGGATGAGCCGGTGTCGATGCTCGACGTCTCACTGCGCGCCGGGGTACTCGCACTGCTCGAAGATCTGCGAGAGCGGTGGGGCATCAGCATGCTCTACATCACGCACGATCTGCTCAGCGCGCGCCTGGTCACCGAGAACATCCTCGTACTCAACAGCGGCCGGGTCGTCGAACGCGGCGAGACCTCTCAGGTGCTGCAGCATCCGGAAGACCCGTACACCGTCGAACTCCTCGACGCGGTTCCCAACCCGGCCCGCGCGGCGCGCTGAGCGCAGCGACGGCTGAACGACAACGACGAAAGGGGCACTTGTGCTCGAATTCCCTGACGGCTTTCTCTGGGGCGCCGCGACTGCGGCCCATCAGGTGGAGGGGAACAACACGACCAGCAATTGGTGGCAGATGGAGCACGCTCCGAACACGACGATGGTCGAGCCATCCGGAGATGCCGCCGATCACTTTCACCGCTACCCGGAGGATATGCGCCTGCTCGCGGACGCCGGACTGAATTCGTACCGGTTCTCCGTCGAATGGGCACGGATCGAGCCGGAGCGTGGATTCATCTCACGCGCGATGATCGACCACTACCGTCGCATGATCGACACGGCGCGTGAGCTCGGCCTCGACCCGACTGTGACGTTGATGCATTTCACAGTGCCGCAGTGGTTCCAGCGCGACGGCTTCTGGCGTGCGAGCGACGCTGTCGACCTGTTCTCGCGCTACGTCGAGACCGTGCTGCCGATCCTCGACGGAGTTAAGTACGTCTGCACGATCAACGAGCCGAACATCGCTGCGATGCTCGCCGGGGGAGAGGACGCCGCGAACCTCGTCGCCTACGGTCTCCCGAACCCGGATCTCGCCGTCGCCGATACGCTCCTCGACGCGCACCACCGCGCATCCGAGATCGTGCACTCGGTGTCGGGCGCGCAGGCTGGGTGGACCATCGCGACGCAGGCCTTCCACTCCACGGGCGAGTCCGGCGCGGACGAGAAGCTGCATGAATACGGGCATCCGCGCGACTTCTGGTATCTGGAGCGCTCGGCCGGCGATGACTTCGTCGGCGTGCAGGCCTACACGCGCACGTTCATCGGTCCTGAGGGGCCCCGCCCGGTGGCCTCGGACGTCGAGACCACCCTGACGGGGTGGGAATTCTTCCCCGCAGCGCTCGAGCTCGGGGTGCGCAGTGCGTGGGAGCTGAGCGGGGGAGTGCCGATCCTCGTGACGGAGAACGGCATCGCCACAGCCGACGACACGCGCCGCATCGCATACACGCAGGGCGCGTTGGAGGGGCTGCACCGTGCGATCTCCGACGGCATCGACGTGCGCGCGTACCAGCACTGGAGCGCGCTGGACAACTATGAGTGGGCCAGCGGCTTCGCCCCGACGTTCGGACTCATCGGCTTCGACCACGAGACCTTCGCCCGCCACCCCAAACCCAGCCTCGCGTGGCTCGGAGAAGTGGCCCGCCGCAACGGATTGTGAGCGCGTAACCACCCCGGCAGACCGGCCTAGAATTGACCCCATGCCCTCAGGCGAATCCTTCTACATCACCACGCCCATCTACTACCCGTCCGATGTGCCCCACATCGGCCACGGGTACACGTCGGTGGCGGTCGACACGCTCGCGCGTTGGCACCGTCAGTCGGGTGATGACACCTGGATGCTGACCGGCACGGACGAGCACGGGCAGAAGATGCTCCGTGCCGCCGCGGCGAACAACGTCACGCCGCAGGAGTGGGTCGACAAGCTCGTCACGGAGAGCTGGTTCCCGCTGCTGGAGACGCTCGACGTCGCCAACGACGACTTCATCCGCACCACGCAGGAGCGCCACGAGAAGAACGTGCAGGTGTTCTTCCAGCGGCTGTACGACGCGGGCTACATCTACGCCGGCGAGTACGAGGCGCTCTACTGCGTGGGCTGTGAGGAGTTCAAGCCCGAGTCGGAGATCGTCGACGGCACCGGCCCCTTCGAGGGCCTGAAGGTCTGTGCGATCCACTCCAAGCCGCTCGAGCTGCTGCAGGAGAAGAACTACTTCTTCAAGCTCAGCGAGTTCCAGGACCGCCTGCTCGACCTGTACAAGACCGAGCCCGACTTCGTGCGCCCGCACTCGGCCCGCAACGAGGTCGTCTCGTTCGTCAGCCAGGGGCTGAAGGATCTCTCGATCTCGCGCTCGACCTTCGACTGGGGCATCCCGCTGCCCTGGGATGAGTCGCACGTCATCTATGTGTGGGTCGACGCCCTGCTCAACTACGCGACCGGTGTCGGCTACGGCTCCGACGAGGAGACCTTCGCCCGCCGCTGGCCCGCGTATCACGTGGTCGGCAAGGACATCCTCCGCTTCCACGCCGTCATCTGGCCCGCGCTGCTGATGGCTGCCGGCGTCGACGTGCCCAAGGGCGTCTTCGCCCACGGATGGCTGCTCGTCGGCGGCGAGAAGATGTCGAAGTCGAAGCTCACCGGCATCGCGCCGACCGAGATCACCGACGTCTTCGGTTCCGACGCCTACCGTTATTACTTCCTCTCCGCGATCGCGTTCGGCCAGGACGGATCCTTCTCCTGGGAAGACCTCGCTGCGCGCTACCAGGCCGAGCTCGCCAACGGATTCGGCAACCTCGCCTCGCGCACGGTCGCGATGATCGAGAAGTACTTCGACGGTGTCGTGCCCGAGGCGGCGGAGTACACCGAACAGGATCTCGCGATCCAGAAGACCGTGGCGGATGCTGCCACCGCGGCCGACCGCTGGATGGAGCAGTTCCGCATCGATGAGGCGATCTCGTCGATCTGGACGATCGTCGACGCGCTGAACGGCTACATCACCGAGAACGAGCCGTGGGCCCTCGCCCGCGACGAGGACAAGCGTGCCCGTCTCGGAACAGTCCTGTACACGTGCGCCGAGGGACTTCGCGCACTGAGCGTGCTGCTCTCGCCCGTCATGCCGCAGTCCACTGAGAAGCTGTGGTCGGCGCTCGGCGCGGCCGAGAGCCTCGGCGTGCTGCAGGCTCAGTCGATTCGTGAGGCCGGAGCGTGGGGTGTGCTGCAGCCCGGCGCACGGGTTGCGGCTCTCGCGCCGCTGTTCCCTCGTGTGGAGTCGCAGGCTTGACCGAAAACCCCAGCCAGTACGTTCGAGAGCGGGCGACGGAGGGCCGCAAGGACCTCCGCTACCCGCCCGCACCCGAGCCGCTGACGGTGCCGGTGTACGACAACCATGCGCACCTGGAGATCACCGATGGCGTCGAGCCGCTCTCTCTGAAGCAGCAGCTCGACAGGGCCGAGGCCGTCGGCGTCGCGGGCGTCGTGCAGGCCTCGGGTGACATCGAGTCGTCCCGTTGGGCGGTGGATGCCGCGGCATCCGATCCTCGCGTCCTCGCAGCCGTCGCGATCCATCCGAACGATGCGCCCGTCTACGCCGAGGCCGGCCGGCTCGACCACGCGATCGGTGTGATCGACGAACTCGCCGCGTATCCCCGCACACGAGCGATCGGCGAGACCGGCCTGGACTTCTTCCGTACCGAGGAGGACCGCCGGGGCCCGCAGTTCGAATCGTTCGAGGCGCATATCGCGCTCGCGAAGAAGCACGGCATCGCGATGCAGATCCACGACCGCGATGCGCACGACGCCGTGCTGGAGACCCTGACCCGTGTCGGCGCACCGGAGACCACGGTGTTCCACTGCTTCTCCGGCGACGACGCGATGGCCAGGGTCTGCGCGGATGCCGGGTACTACCTGTCGTTCGCCGGGAACGTGACCTTCAAGAACGCGCAGAACCTCCGCGATGCGCTGCACGTCACCCCGTTGGAGCGCATCCTGGTCGAGACGGATGCACCGTTCCTCACACCCGTGCCGCTGCGCGGCCGCCCGAACGCGCCGTACCTGATCCCGCTCACGCTGCGTTTCATGGCCGCTGAGCTCAGCCTCGAGGTCGACGAACTCGCGGCGCAGATCGCCGGAAACACGCTCCGCGTCTACGGAGACTTCGCCGGCTGAGCTTCATCGTCGTCGGCCACCGGCTTGGCGTTCACGATGTGCGAGATCGGCTTCCACACCAGCACCAGCGTGATGGCCGCGCCGACGAACGCGAACCACCAGGGCGCAGTCAGCCCCCACACCTGGGCGATGACGCCGCCGAGCGCCTGGCCGATCACCATTCCGCCGAACACGCCGACCATGTTCACCGACGCGACCCTGCCCTGCAGCTCGTGCGGCACGAGACGCTGGCGCACGGTCGTGGAGATCGTGCCCCAGACGAACGCGTAGGTGCCGAACACGAACATGATGATCAGCGCCACCCATCCCACGCTCGTCAGGGCGAAGGCGAGGTGCATGAGCACTTCGAGTGACAACGCCACACGCATGAGGGTGGCGAACGACACGTGCCGCTCCATCCACCCGAATGTGAGAGTCGCGAGGATGCCTCCGGCGGCGGATGCCGTGGTGAGAGCCCCATAGCCGACTGCGCCCATGTGCAGGTGCTCGGTCGCGTAGAGCACGAGCACGCCCCACGGGGCCGCCCAGGTGATGTTGAACGTGAGGATGATCAGCACGAGCATCCGTACCGGCGGGTTGCGCCACATCCAGCGCACGCCCTCAGCGATGTCGGTGTGCACGGGCGATGGCTTCTCGAACGCAGCGGCGCGCGGCGGCACCGGTGTCCGCGCCATCCGTGAGATGAGCACGACCGCGAGCAGCACGCACACGACCTCGACGAGGAAGGGCAGGGCGTGACCCGCGGCGAACAGGAACGCACCGATCGGAGGACCGGCGAACTGGTTCGCCACGAGATAGCCCGCCTGCAGCCGGGCGTTGCTGGTGCCGAGATCTGCGGGCCTCACGAGCATCGGCAGGAGCGTGCTGCTCGTGGTGTCGACGAACACCTCTGCGGTGCCGTAGAGGAACGCCGCGGCGAGCACGACCCAGATGTTCGCCGTGTCGGTGAACAGGAACGCGCACAGCCCCGCCAGCACGAGCGCTCGTGCGGCGTTGGCGAACATCACCAGTCGGCGCCTGTCGAAACGGTCGGCGATGGCGCCGGCGTGCAACCCGAAGATCAGCCAGGGCAGGAACTGCAGCACCGCGCCCGCCGCCACCAGGATCGGCGATGAGGTCATCGACGCGATCAGCAGAGGAGCGGCCGCCAGAGCGATGCCGTCGCCGACATTGCTCGTCCAAGACGACGCTAGCAGCCAGCGGAAATCCCGGCCCATGCGGCGGGGCGCGACGAGTTCTCCGAGCGAGGGCACCCGAACACATTACCGGCATGGAAGAGCCCCGCAGGGTGCCCGTACGCATGCTGTGCGATATCCACGACCCACTGTGGTCACTTTGGCGTATTCTTGTGACTACATTGATGGGAGCTGCGCATGACCCAGATCGGAATCCGCGATCTCAAGGCGCATCTGAGCGCGTATGTGAAGTCGGCTCGGGATGGCGAGCGCATCGTCATCACCGACCGCGGCACCGTGGTGGCGCAGATCGTTCCCGCCGAAGGGGAATCGGCGCTGCAGCGCCTGATCGATGAGGGCATCGCCATGCCGCCCGCACATCGACGGCGTGCGACGCCGCATCCACTGATCACCGACGGGCCGGTGAGCGATCTCGTCTCCGAGCAACGCGAGTGATCGTCTATTTCGATACGTCCGCATTCCTGCCACTGGTGATTGCTGAATCCGGTACCGCAATCTCGGAGCGTCTCTGGCATGACGCCGACGATGTGGTGAGTACGCATCTCATCGTCGCAGAGGCCGCTGCAGCGATCGCGCAGGGCAATCGCATCGGCCGTGTAGCGGATGATGACCACCCATACCTGCAAGAAGCAGCATCGAAACTCATCTTCGACGCCACCCTGATAGACGTGACGACGACCGTGATCGAGCGTGCCGCCAGGCTGGCAGTCTCACGCGGTCTTCGGGGCTACGACTCTGTTCATCTGGCGACAGCGACGCTGATCCGTGCCAGCGACGTCGTCTTCGCCTCAGGCGATCAGCGTTTGCTCGCAGCTGCATCTGAAGAAGGATTCACGACGGTGGACACGAGCGGGTCGTTGAATTCTGCGTCCTGAACGTCCGGACGGGGCCCGGGCACGCATGGGGGACAATGGCAGGATGACCGTCACGCTGCTCGGCGCCACCGAGATCCGCCGTCTTGCCGCCGAGCTCGACGTCACCCCGACCAAGAAGCTCGGACAGAACTTCGTCGTCGACGCCAACACGGTGCGCAAGATCGTGCACGTCGGCAAGGTGCAGGCGGGGGAGCGGGTCGTGGAAGTCGGCCCAGGGCTGGGCTCGCTGACGCTCGCGATCCTCGAGACCGGAGCATCCGTCACCGCCGTCGAGATCGACCACCGCCTCGCCGCACGGCTGCCGCAGACGGCCGCGGACCACGGTGTTCCGTCGGATCAGCTCACCGTGGTCGACGCGGACGCGCTGCGCATCACAGAGCTTCCAGGGGACCCGACCGTGCTCGTCGCGAACCTGCCGTACAACGTCTCGGTGCCCGTGCTGCTGCACTTCATGGAGACGTTCCCGCACCTGCAGCGCGGTGTCGTGATGGTGCAGGCCGAGGTCGGCGAGCGCCTCGCCGCCCCACCAGGGAGCAAGATCTACGGCGCTCCCAGCGTCAAGGCGGCCTGGTACGGTCCGTGGCGACTTGCCGGCAACGTGTCAAGGCAGGTGTTCTGGCCGGTGCCGAACATCGACAGCGTGCTCGTCGCCTTCGAGCGCGACGCGGTGCCCCGCGGCAGCGAAGAACTGCGCAAAGCCACCTTCCGCATCGTCGACGCGGCCTTCCAGCAGCGCCGCAAGATGCTGCGCCAGGCACTGTCCGTCGTGCTCGGCGGCACCGCTGCCGAAGCATCCGCGATTCTCGAGAAGGCAGGCGTCGCACCGACCGCACGCGGCGAGCAGTTGACGGTGGATGACTTCGTGAGAATCGCCGAGGCGCTGGACGGCTAACCTGGAGGCGTGACTGAGACGCCGCGCTTCCCCACAGACATCGCCGAACTCCACCGCCCCTATGCGGCGAACGAGGACAGGTACAAGAACTTCGAGTACCGCCAGGTCGGCACGTCCGGTCTGTACCTGCCGCCCATCTCGCTCGGACTGTGGTGGAACTTCGGTGACAACATCCCGCTCGACAACCAGCGCACGCTGCTGCGCCACGCGTTCGACAGAGGCATCACGCACTTCGACCTGGCCAACAACTACGGCCCGCCCTACGGCTCGGCCGAGAAGAACTTCGGCCGTATCTTCGCCGAGGACCTCCGCCCGTACCGCGATGAGCTGATCATCTCGTCCAAGGCCGGCTACGACATGTGGCCAGGGCCCTACGGCAACTTCGGCAGCCGCAAGTACCTCATCGCGAGCGCCGAGAAGTCGCTCACCTCGATGGGCCTCGACTACGTCGACATCTTCTACTCGCACCGTGCAGACCCTGTCACGCCGATCGAGGAGACCGTCGGCGCACTCGACACCCTCGTTCGTCAGGGCAAGGCGCTGTACGTCGGCATCTCCTCCTACAGCGCCGAGCGCACGGCGAAGGCCGCAGAGGTCGCCCGCGAGCTCGGTACGCCGCTCGTGATCCACCAGCCCTCCTACTCGATCCTCAACCGCTGGATCGAGGACGGGCTCACCGACGCGCTGCGTACCGAGGGCATGGGCGCGATCGCGTTCACGCCGCTCGCGCAGGGACTGCTGACGGACAAGTACCTCGGTGACGGCACCGCGCAGCGTGCGCAGAAGCGCGGTTCGATCTCCGACAAGCCACTGTCTGCCGAGGGCCTCGGCATTCTCCGCAGCCTCAACGAGATCGCGAAGGAGCGCGGACAGTCGCTGGCGCAGCTGGCGCTGCTGTGGACGCTGCGCGATCCGGTCGTCACCTCGGCGCTGATCGGCGCTTCGCGGCCGGAGCAGCTCGACGAGAACATCGCGGCGCTCGACGGGCCCGCGCTCACCGACGAGGAGCTTGCTCGCATCGATGCCCTCTCCGACGGCATCGACGTCAACCTCTGGGCCTCATCGTCCGCTCTGTGAGATCCGCATGAGCCTCGCCGCATTCCCGGAAGCGGTGCATGTGCGCGCCCCGGGGAAGATCAACGTCTACCTGGGCGTCGGCGGGCGCCATGATGACGGCTATCACGCACTCGCGACGGTGTTCCAGGCGGTATCGCTCTATGAGGATGTCATCGCCCGTGACGCAGACGACTTCACGCTGAGCGTGTTCGGCGTCGCGGACCCGAGCACCGTGCCGGTCGATGACCGCAACCTCGCGATGCGAGCCGCGAAGATGCTCGCGTCGGCGACCGGATACACCGGCGGGGTGCACCTCGAGCTGCGTAAGAACGTACCGGTCGCGGGTGGAATGGGTGGCGGATCAGCGGATGCCGCGGCCGCCCTCGTCGCGTGCGATGCACTGTGGGGCACCGGGCTCTCGCCGCAGCGCCTGCACGAACTCGCCGCCCGCCTCGGCGCCGACGTGCCGTTCGCGCTGCACGGCGGCACCGCGGTCGGCACAGGGCGAGGGGATCAGCTCAACCCCGCGCTCGCGCGGGGACGCTTCGACTGGGTGCTCGTGCCCAGCGACGAGGGGCTGTCGACGCCCGAGATCTACGCCCGCCTCGACACGCATCGCGCAGAGAACGGCGCGCTGGCCGATGACCCGCCGCTGTCATTGGACGTGCCCATCCCGGTTCTGCAGGCGCTGCGCGCGGGAGATCCCAACTCGCTCGCCGCGTGCATGTTCAACGACCTCGAGGTGCCGGCACTGCTGGAACGTCCCGCGCTCGACGACATCATCAGCGAAGGACTGCACGCCGGCGCGCTGAGCGGCATCGTCTCGGGCTCAGGGCCGACGGTGGCATTCTTGTGCGAGACACCGGAGAGCGCGCGGTACGTGCAGGGCGAACTCATGGACGCCGGACGCACCGCTCTGCACGTGCATGGGCCAGTGCCGGGCGCACGGATCATCTCCGCCTGAGCTCCCGTCTGCGCCTGCCTGGATGCGCCGCGTGTGCGCTGGGGACATAATGGACTGAGTTATGTGACCGTGCACACGCGAAGGAGGGCGTCGCAATGGCAGCCTCCGGCGAGCGTGCACGAGTCCCCAGCATCCGCGATGTCGCGCGCCTGGCCGGCGTCTCGCATCAGACCGTCTCCCGAGTGCTGAATGATCACCCCAGCATCCGTCCCGAGACGAAGAAGCGCGTGCAGGACGCGATCCAGGTGCTCGACTACAAGCCGAACCTCGCTGCGCGGGCACTCGTCACGAGTCGCTCGCGCACCATCGGAGTGCTGTCGGCCACGATCGGCGAGTTCGGGCCGACATCGTCGATCGCGAGCATCGAGGATGCGGCGAGGGCAGAGGGGTACTCGGTCACGACGGTGAACCTCCCAGCCACCACGCCGGAGGCGATCGGGGATGCGATCCGGCAGCTCGGGCGGGAGCAGGTCAGCGGCATCGTGGTGCTCGCCCCGCAGGTGCGCGTGTTCAACGTGCTGCGCGGCATGGCTGTCGGCGTGCCGTTCGTCAGTCTGCAGACCGCGTCGGGCTCCGACGGCATCTCGCACTCGGCCGACCAGGTGGCCGGTGCGCGCGCTGTCACAGAGCATCTGATCTCCCTGGGGCACAGCGACATCCTGCATCTGGCAGGACCGCAGGACTGGATCGAGGCCGAGTCACGCATGCGCGGGTACCTCGACGCCCTGCGTGAGGCGGATCTGCCGACCTTCCCGCCGATCCGCGGCGACTGGACGGCGGACTTCGGCTACTTCGCGGGCACCGAACTCGTGCGCCGCCGAGATTTCACCGCCGTGTTCGCCGCGAACGACCTGATGGCGATCGGCCTGATGCACGGATTCAGGGATGCCGGGATCGAGGTGCCCCGCCAGGTCAGCGTCGTGGGCTTCGATGACATCCCCGTCGCCGCTCATGTCTGGCCACCGCTCACGACCGTGCACCAGGATTTTCCGTCACTGGGACAGCGTGCCGTGCACATCCTTCTCGCGCAGATCCGCGGCGAAGCGATCCCGGAATTCGGCCCCGTCGCGCCGCAACTCCGACTGCGGTCCTCCAGCGCGTCGCGCTGACATCGCGCCGATCGCGTCTCGATAACGCAACGAGAGAAGACCTCCACTTGACACCGGAGATCAACAGGCGCAATATTGTGTCTCATGTGAACGGTCACATTGAGAATGACCGTCAAGTATCGAGGAAGATCCGTGAGCAGCACAGCAACGATGCCAGCAGTGTCGGGGCCGATCCTGGAGATGCGAAACATCACCAAGGAGTTCCCCGGTGTGAAAGCACTCTCCGACGTCTCGATCACCGTGCGCGCGGGCGAGATCCACGCGATCTGCGGTGAGAACGGCGCCGGCAAGTCGACTCTGATGAAGGTGCTCTCCGGGGTCTACCCCTACGGCACGTACGACGGCGACATCCTGCTGTACGGCGAAGAGCAGCGCTACAAGGACATCGTGGCCAGCGAGCAGGCCGGCATCGCCATCATCCACCAGGAGCTCGCGCTGATCCCCGAGCTCTCGATCACCGAGAACATCTTCCTCGGCAACGAGATCGCGAGCGGCGGCGTCATCGACTGGAGCGCGGCGAAGACCCGTGCCACTGAGCTGCTCGCCCGCGTGGGCCTCAACGAGGATCCCGATATCGCGATCAAGCACCTCGGTGTCGGCAAGCAGCAGCTGATCGAGATCGCCAAGGCGCTGAACAAGGATGTGCGCCTGCTCATCCTCGACGAGCCCACGGCGGCGCTGAACGAGAACGACTCGCAGCACCTGCTCGATCTGATCCTCGGCCTCAAGGCCAAGGGCATCGCGTCGATCATGATCAGCCACAAGCTCAACGAGATCGAGCAGATCGCCGACGAGATCACGATCATCCGCGACGGCCGCACCGTCGAGACCCTCGACATCACCAAGGGCGAGATCAACGAGGACCGCATCATCCGGGGCATGGTCGGTCGTTCCCTCGAGAGCCGGTACCCCGACCGCACGCCGGAGATCGGCGAGGTCTTCTTCGAGGTCAAGGACTGGTGGGTGCAGCATCCCACCGTCGCCGAGCGCATGGTCGTCAAGGGATCCGGACTCACCGTCCGTCGCGGCGAAGTCGTCGGCATCGCCGGTCTCATGGGCGCCGGACGCACCGAGTTCGCCCGCAGCATCTTCGGCCGCTCGTACGGCAACTTCCTCGGCGGCCAGATGTTCAAGGACGGCGAGGAGATCGAACTGCGCGACGTGTCCAGTGCCATCCGCCACGGCCTCGCCTACGTCAGCGAAGACCGCAAGACCCTGGGGCTGAACCTGCTCGACACGATCAAGCGCGCGATCGTCTCCGCCAAGCTGTCGAAGATCGCAGGCCGGGGAGTGGTCGACGGCCGCGAGGAGTTCGCGGTGGCCGAGCGGTACCGCAAGGCCCTGCGCATCAAGACCCCCTCGGTCGAAGAGGGCGTCGGCAAGCTCTCCGGCGGAAACCAGCAGAAGGTCGTGCTCGCCAAGTGGATGTTCACCGACCCCGACCTGCTGATCCTCGATGAGCCCACCCGTGGCATCGACGTCGGCGCGAAGTACGAGATCTACTCGATCATCAACGAGCTCGCGGCATCCGGAAAGGGCGTCATCGTCATCTCCAGCGAGCTGCCAGAGCTGATGGGCATCTCCGATCGCATCTACACGATCTTCGAGGGGCGCGTCACCGACTGCATCCCCGCTGACCAGGCAACTCCGGAGGCGCTCATGCGCAGCATGACCTCCACGAACCAGAAAGCGACCGCATGAGCAGCACCAGCACCACCCCCGAGGTCAAGGATCAGGGGTTCCACTTCCGCGACATCCGAAAGATGTTCGGTGGTGCGCAGTCGTCGCTGCGCCAGTTCGGCATCTTCGGCAGCCTGATCGTCATCGTCCTCTTCTTCGAGGTCATGACGCTGGTGCGCAACGGCCCGAACGGCGCGACGCTGACACCCGGCAACCTGATCAACGTCATCAACCAGTACTCCTTCATCCTGATCCTCGCGATCGGGATGGTGATGGTGATCATCATGGGTCACATCGACCTGTCGGTCGGATCGGTCGCAGCCTTCGTCGGCATCATCGTCGCGAAATCGATGGCGGAGTGGAACCTTCCCTGGCCGCTGGCCATCGTCCTCGGCCTGGTCGTCGGTGCCCTGGTCGGGGCATGGCAAGGGTTCTGGGTTGCATACATCGGGGTGCCGGCGTTCATCGTGACGCTGGCCGGCATGCTGTTCTTCCGTGGCGCCAACCAGTGGATCGGCGACTCGCAGTCCATCCCGGTGCCCAAGGAGTTCGTCTACATCGGTGCGGGGTACCTGCCCGAGGTCTCGCTTCCGCTGCCGTTCAACGTGCCGACCATGATCCTCGCCCTCGCCGGCGTCGCGTGGCTGATCTTCTGGGAGATCCGCACCCGCCGCGTTCAGCACAAGATGGGCTCTGACACCGCACCCCTGTGGGTGAGTGTGACCAAGGTCGTGCTGCTGTCGGTCGTCGTCCTCGTAGCCGGCTGGATGTTCGCCACCGGTCGTCCTGGTACGAGCTTCCCGGTGTCGGGAATCATCCTGCTCGCACTGGTCATCATCTACTCCTTCGTCACGCGCAACACGGTCTTCGGCCGGCACATCTACGCGGTCGGCGGCAACCGGCAGGCCGCCAGCCTGTCGGGTGTGAAGGACCGCTGGGTCGACTTCTTCGTGATGATGAACATGTCCACGCTCGCCGCTCTCGCCGGCATGATCTTCGTCGCACGATCGCAGGCCTCCGGCCCCGGTGACGGAAACGGCTGGGAACTCGACGCCATCGCCAGTGTGTTCATCGGCGGCGCCGCCGTCGCCGGCGGCATCGGCACGGTGATCGGGTCGATCATCGGTGGTCTCGTGATGGCGTTCCTCAACAACGGTCTGCAGCTGCTCGGCCAGGGCGCCGACGTGGTCGCGATGATCAAGGGCCTCGTGCTCCTCGTCGCCGTCGGCATCGACGTCTGGAACAAGCAACAGGGCCGCCCGTCGCTGATCGGCTTCATGATGCGCCGGCGCAACCGTCCGGACGGCCCCAACCTCACCGACTATCCAAAACCCAAGTAATCCACACCAAGAAACAGAGAAAGAGATCGCATGAAGAGAATGGCATTTGCGGCCACAGCGCTTGTCGCCGCAACAGCTCTCGCCCTCACCGGTTGCTCATCCGACCGTGGCGGCGACACCGGCGGCGGTACCGACGAGGAAGTCACCGGATTCGACGCAGGCTCGACGATCGGCGTCGCGCTGCCGGACAAGACCAGTGAGAACTGGGTGCTGGCCGGTCAGCTGTTCACCGACGGACTGGAAGAGGCCGGCTACAAGGCCGACGTGCAGTACGCGCCGGCCAGCAACACCGTCGCCGAGCAGCAGAACCAGATCACGTCGATGGTCACCAACGGCGCCAAGGTCATCATCATCGGCGCGAAGGACGGCAAGCAGCTGGCCACGCAGGTACAGGCGGCCAAGGATGCCGGCGCCTACGTGATCGCGTACGACCGCCTCATCGAGAACACCGATGCGCTCGACTACTACGTCGCGTTCGACAACTTCAAGGTCGGCAACCTCCAGGGCCAGGCCCTGCTCGACGGGCTCGCAGAGCGCGCCGGTCACGAGGCGCCGTACAACGTCGAGCTGTTCTCCGGCTCGCCGGACGACGCCAACTCGGCCGTCTTCTTCGACGGCGCGATGGAGGTCCTGCAGCCGGCGATCGATGACGGCACGCTGAACGTCGTCTCGGGTCAGACCGAGATCGCTCAGACCGCCACCGAGGGCTGGCTCGCGGAGAACGCGCAGAACCGCATGGACACGCTGCTCACCGGCTCGTACGGCGGCGACGTGGTGCTCGACGGCGTGCTGTCGCCGAACGACACCCTGGCACGCGCCATCCTCACCTCTGCACAGCAGGCCGGTAAGGGCGTGCCGGTCGTCACCGGTCAGGACTCCGAGGTCGAGTCCGTGAAGTCGATCATGGAGGGCATCCAGTACTCCACGATCAACAAGGACACCACGCTGCTCGTGGAGCAGGCCATCAAGATGGTCGGACAGCTGCAGAAGGGCGAAGAGGCCGAGGTCAACGACACCGAGTCCTATGACAACGGCTCGAAGGTCGTCCCGTCGTACCTGCTCGACCCGGTCATCGTCACGAAGGAGAACGCTGCCGAGGCATACGCCAACGTGCCGAGCCTCCTGGAGATCGTGGAGTCGTACAAGTAACGACTCCCTTTGGGGACGCGCGAGCCGTCCGGACCTCAGGGTCCGGGCGGCTCGTTCCGTGTCAGCCGCGCCCTCGGCGAAGGTGCAGTGCGCGAAGTTCGTCCGTGAACGCGGCGACGGGCCCCGCGACGGGGACACCGGGGGCGATGGCCGTGATGGGCAGCGCCGCCACGGGGGAGGGCGCGGCGCCGCGCTCTGCACTCCACTGCACGAGCTGCGCCGAACTCGCCGCATAGACGATGCGGCCCAGCCCCATCCACGCGTGCGCCGCCGCGCACATCGGGCAGTGCTCGCCCGAGGTGTACACCGTGCTCGATGCGCGCTCCTCGGCGGTGAGATTCGTCGCCGACCAGCGGGCGATCTCGAACTCCGGATGCCGCGTCTGATCCCCGTCCTTGACACGGTTGCGGTCTTCGAAGCGGACAGCGCCCTCGGCATCGACGAGGACGGATCCGAACGGCTCGTCTCCGTCGTCGAGCGCCTCGCGGGCGAGATCGACGCAGCGGCGAAGATGTGCGGACTCGGCGGCAGTGGGCTCATGGAAGGTCGTCATGGCACCGAGGTTAGCAATCAGCCGACTGCCGTAGCCTTGGAGTGACATGGCACATCTTCTCGGGGCCGAGGGCCTCCATCTGGAATACCCGACCAAGGTCGTCTTCGACTCCATCACCCTCGGCATCGAGGAGGGGGATCGGATCGGCATCGTCGGTCGCAACGGCGACGGCAAATCCTCCTTGCTGGCGATGCTCGCCGGTCGCAAGGAGCCGGATGCCGGACGCGTGACGATGCGCGCCGGCACCACCGTCGGCGTGCTGGATCAGGCCGACACCCTCGACGACTCGCTCACGATCGCACAGTCGGTCGTCGGCGACATGCCGGAGTACGAGTGGGCGGGCGACGCCCGCGTGCGCGACGTCATCCAGGGACTGCTCGCAGATCTGGACTGGAACGCGCAGGTGCTGGGTCTCAGCGGTGGCCAGCGGCGTCGTGTCGCGCTCGCCACACTGCTCGTCAAGGACTGGGACATCGTCGCGCTGGATGAGCCGACCAACCACCTCGACGTCGAGGCGATCACCTGGCTCGCCGGGCACCTGAAGAAGCGTTGGGCCGTGAACTCCGGCGCGTTCCTCGTCGTCACGCACGACCGTTGGTTCCTCGACGAGGTCTGCACCGAGACCTGGGAGGTGCACGACCGCATCGTCGAGCCCTTCGAGGGCGGTTACGCCGCGTACATCCTGCAGCGCGTGGAGCGCGATCGCATGTCGGCGGTGACAGAGGCGAAGCGGCAGAACCTCGCGCGCAAGGAGCTCGCGTGGCTGCGCCGCGGTGCGCCGGCGCGTACGGCGAAGCCGAAGTTCCGCATCGATGCCGCGAACGAACTGATCGAGGATGTGCCGGAGATCCGCGACAAGGTGTCGCTGCAGTCCCTCGCCGTCTCCCGCCTCGGCAAGGACGTCGTCGACCTGCTGGATGCCGGCGTGACGTACCCCGCGACGGACACCGGCGCAGCCCGCGAGGTACTGCACGACGTGGAATGGCGCATCGCACCGGGCGAGCGCACCGGGATCCTCGGCGTGAACGGTGCAGGCAAGTCGACGCTGCTCGGGCTCGTCGCGGGAACGATCGAGCCGACCAGCGGACGGGTGAAGCGCGGCACGACGGTCAAGGTCAAGACCCTCACTCAGCGGATCGACGAGCTGGCCGCGGTGTGGAACGATCCGGTCAGAAAGGTCATCGAGAGCCTGCGCACCGAGTACACCTTCGGTACCGGGTCCAAGTCGCAGTCGCTCACACCCGGCCAGCTCCTCGAGCGCCTCGGCTTCTCATCCGCTCAGCTCTCGACGCCGGTGAAGGATCTCTCCGGTGGTCAGCAGCGACGGCTCCAGCTGCTGCTCGTGCTGCTCGAACAGCCCAACGTGCTGATCCTCGACGAGCCGACCAACGACATGGACACCGACATGCTCGCGGCCATCGAGGACCTGCTGGACTCCTGGCCAGGCACTCTGCTCGTGGTCAGCCACGACCGGTACTTCCTCGAGCGCGTCACCGACCAGCAGTTCGCCGTCATGGGAGGCAGACTCCGACACCTTCCGGGTGGTGTGGACGAGTATCTGCGGCTGCGGGCGGCAGAGCAGAATGGGGCACCATCGGCGAAGGCGACGACGTCATCGTCCGGCCTGGACGGCGCTGCTCTCCGCGCAGCGCAGAAGGAGGTCGCAGCTCTCGAGCGCAAGATCCAGAAGCTCACCCAGCAGATCGACAAGGCCAAGCACGCGCTGGTGGAGCACGATCAGTCCGACTACGAAGGACTCGCTCAGAAGATGAAGCGGATCAGCGCGCTGGAGTCCGAGGTCGAAGATAACGAGACGCGCTGGCTGGAGGTCAGCGACCAGGTCAACTGAGTCGCCCGGCAGCAGTGATCAGTGCGGAAGCGTGCGCAGTTCGAGCATGGTCGCGAAGCGCGCCTCCGGGTCGTCGAGGTCGATGCCGCTGACCTCCACGGCGCGGCGCAGCCGATAGCGGAACGTGTTCGGGTGCACGAAGCACGCCGCTGCGGCGGTCTTCACCTCGCCGAAGCTGTCCAGCCAGGCCGAGAGCGTCTCGATCAGATGCGCGTCATTGCGTGCGTCGTACTCGACAAGGCGTTCGAGCGTCCCCGAGATGACGTCGCCGCGAGACGCGCGCATGTCACGCAGCTCCAGCAGGAGCGATTCCGTCTCGACCTCGGAGAGACGGGCGATCGTGCGGTGGCCCGGCCGTTCCGCGAGAACACGCAGCACCCGTCGCGCCTGCGTGCGCGAGCGGGCGATGTCGGCGACCGACTCCGCCGGCTGACCGATCCCGATCAGCGCCGGCAGTCGAGAACCGACGCGCTGCAGGAAATCCTCGGCGAGGCGTGCCGAGCGCTCCTCGGCCGACACGTCGGCGACGGGAAGGATGCCGTAGACGGTGTCTCCGACGAGCGCCACCGCCGCACCGCGCTGCACGGCGGAAAGATGCAGAGCAAGGGCATCGGTGAGGCGCTCGCGGTCGGCGATGAGGTCTTGATCGCTTCGGGTCTCGCCTCCCGGGCCCCTGGCGAGTGCGGCTGCGGCGACGCAGACGCGCTGACCCGCCAGGCCGAGGCGGCTCAGCGCGTCACGCGCCTCTGCACCGCCGTCGACCGCCCTGCTCACGAGCTCTGCCCGCAGCCGACGCTCGGCATCCGCTCCTGCACGCACCCGCAGCAGATGCAGCGCGACGAGTTTCGCGGCATCCCGCAGCGTCGACGTGCGCTCGGGTGTGAGCGGCCCGTCCATCGCCGCCCAGATCGAGCCCAGCACCTCATCGCCGGCGCGCACCGCGATGGCGATGCGCTGCGTCGTCACACCCTGACCGAGATCCATCGGGTCGATCACGACGGGGACGTCGTCGCGATACAGATCTCGGAACACGCCCATCTCGGTGAGTACGCGCGCATATCGATCAGGCACCTGGCGGCCGATGATCGTCTCGACCCGCGACTCGTCGGCAGACTCCTGTCCGCCGGAGAACGCGAGCACGCGCGACGAGCGGTCCTCGATCGTGACGGGAGCGCCCAAGAGGGCGGCGATCGCATTCGCGACGGCGAAAAGGTCGCCGGCCGAGACACCGCCGAGCGACTCGGACGGCGTGCGCCCGATGTCGTCCTCCGAGAGCACGGAGCGCAGAAGGGCAGCCAACTGCGTCCAGGTCGCTCCACGCGCAAGACTGAGGATCGCGACACCGGCGTCGTCCGCTTCGCCGAGGACGGCGTCCGGAAGTTCGATCGACGCGCGCACCACCACGGCGACGGCGCCGCGCCCACCGGCATCCGACATCAGTGACGCCAGGGCACCAGGGTCCTGGACTCCGACCGCGAGGACGATCGCATCCGGCGGATAGACCGGTTCGTCGATCGGGTCGTGGATCACGACGCCGCCGACCTGCTGATCCACGTCGATCGCGCCATGCGCGACGTCGAGGAGAGTCACACCGAGGTCGTCGTAGACGCGGCCCCAGCTCGACCGGGTCAGCGAGCTCATAACCGTGAGCATAACCTCACATCGGCACCCACTGGGTCCAGGTCGTGAGCTCGTCGAGCACCTCCGGAATCGGCGTGACACCGAGGCCGGGGCCCTGCGGCACGGCCAGGTGGCCGTCCTTCATCACGAACGGCTCGGTGATGTCGGTGCGGTAGAAGCGATCGCTGGCGGACACATCTCCCGGAAGCGTGAAACCGGGCAGCGCAGCCAGGGCGATGTTGGCTGCGCGACCGATCCCCGACTCCACCATCCCGCCGCACCACACCGGCACCCCGTGCGCCATCGCGACGTCGTGGATGCGGCGGGCCTCGAGATATCCGCCGACCCTGCCCGGTTTGATGTTCACGATGCTGGTCGCTCCGAGGCCGATCGCCGCGGCGGTCGTCTGCGCCGACGTGATCGACTCGTCCAGGCAGATGGGGGTGCTGAGGATTCGGGCGAGTTCGGCGTGCCCGAGGATGTCCTCCTCCTCCAGCGGCTGTTCGATCAGCAGCAGCCCGAATTCGTCGAGCCGTGCGAGGTGCTGCGCATCGCGGAGCGTGTACGCCGTGTTCGCATCCACCTGCAGCTGCACGCCATCGCCGATGCGTTCGCGCACCGCGCGCACGACGTCGATGTCCCAGCCGGGCTCGATCTTCAACTTGATGCGCACATAGCCCTCGTCGAGGTACTCGTCGACGGCATCGAGCAGCCGGGGGATCTCATCCATGATGCCCACAGACACCCCGCACGGCACGGTGTCGTGCACCGCACCCAGTTCACGGGCGAACGAGCGGCCCTGTGCACGAAGCTCGGCATCGAGCACCGCCATCTCGACCGCGGCCTTGGCCATGCGGTGCCCCTTGAACTTCGCAAGCGTCTCGCCGATCATGTGCGCTCCGCTGAGTCGCGCGCCGGCCAGAGCGGGTGCGATGAAGCGCCGGATGACGTCGACGGCGCCTTCGGTGTACTCGGGGGAGTAGACCGGGTCGGGAAGGGTGACGCATTCGCCCCACCCCTCGCCGTCCGCTGTGACGGCCCTGATCAGCAGGATGTCCTTCGCGGTCTGCGTTCCGAACGACGTGCGAAACGGCGAGACGAGCGGCATCGCCACCCGACGCAGCTCCAGTCCTTCGAGTCTCATCATGAGTCCCTTCCCGGGCGCACGAGGTAGCCCTCGGCGCGATCGAATCCGATGATGCGGCCACCGGCATCCAGCAGTTCCGTCAGTTGATCCCGCACGCGGTGTCGCCACTGCTGCGCGGCGGCCATGTCCTCGCGTCTGATCTGCTCGATGTCGGTCGGCACCGCGACCCAGACGTCTCCCGGCTCCCGCACGGCGACCGCAGAGGCACCCGCGGCGCAGGCGACGGCTACCTCGCTGCGCAGCCGCCAGCTCACCAGCAGCCTGTCCGTCTCATCGTCGGTGTTGATGCCGTCGGCGATCTCACCGTAGAAGTTCGCGAGGTACTCCGCCGGCTCTGCACCGAGCTTGCTGAGGTTGAAGTACGCGTTGCGTGCGACGAGCGGATCGAAGGTCCACTCGATCGTATCGATGCCGCGGGAGAGGGCCCACGCCCGCTGATGCTGTTTCAGCGCGAAGCCGACCGAACGGCCCGCGTGTGCGGGCGAGATGCCGGCGATGTGGCTGTGCAGTGCGTGTCGATCGGGGTCGGCGTGGAAGGCGATGGCCAGGCCGATGAGTTCGTCCTCGATGAAGGCGCCTGCGATGTAGTTGCCGGCTTTGCTCATCGCCCGAAGCAGCTCGGGCGGCACTGGCGGGTTCTCCGGCGAACGCTTCCAGATCTCGGAGAGGAGTCGGATCGACTCCGCCTGCTCGCCCATACCGGTCAGCTCGCGCAGGCTCACACCCGCATGGGATGCTGCCCGTTCGGCGTCCAGGACCGCTGCCGCTGCCACCGCATCGTCTCGCGTCAGTTGTGCCATGGCTCTTCCGTTCTCGATATCGCGGCGACCAGTTCGGTCAGAAGGCGTGTGCGCGGAACGATCTCGTCCACGAGGACGTGCTCGTCATCGGCATGGGCGCCGCCGCCGACCGCGCCGAGTCCGTCCAGGGTCGGCACGCCCATTCCCGCGGTGAAGTTGCCATCGCTCGCGCCGCCCACGGCGACGTGCGTCAACGGTTCGTGGCCCAGACGATCTGCGAGCCGTGCCGCGAGTGCGAACACCCCCGCCGACATCCCAGGCTCCAGCGGCGGGCGGTTGACGCCGCCACGCACCTCGATCGATGCGCCGGGTGTGACGCACACGTACCCGCGGAGTGCGACGTCCACGCGTTCGAGTTCATCCGCGGTGCGCGCCCTGACGTCGATCCACAGCCGCGCGGCGGCGGGGACCGTGTTCGTCGTCGTACCGGATGAGGCCACGGTCGGCGTGACGCTCGTTCCGGCGGCGGCATCGGTCAGAGCGGCAGCCGTGATGGTGACATGCGCGAGCTCCACACTGGCGTTCACGCCCTTCTCCGGCTCGAGCCCTGCATGTGCGGCACGCCCCGAGACGACCATCTCGTACAGCGAGACACCCTTGCGTTCGGTCTTGAGAGCGCCACCGTCCGCTGACGCCTCCAGGACGAGGGCGGCACTCGCACCGCGCGCGGTCTCCTCGATGAGAGCGCGCGATCGGGGCGAACCCAGCTCCTCATCCCCGGTGACCAGGATGGTGACGCCGTCGCGATCGTCCAGGCCCGCGACAGCGTGCAGCGCCATGGCGAGTCCGGTCTTCATGTCGAAGCTGCCGGGGCCGGTGAGCACGCCGGCGCGCACATCGTAGGGCAGCCGCCGGAGCGTGCCGATCGGCCAGACGGTGTCGTGGTGCGCGAGCAGAAGCACCCGCGTCGATGCACCGAACCTCCACCGCACATGCACGACACCGTCGACCTCGATGCGCTCCGGGGCCGCGCCCAGCAGCCGCGTGCCGAGCTCGGCGACCAGGTCGGCCGAGCGCGCGACGGCGGCGTGGTCACCGGACGGCGACTCGCACTCGACGAGACGGCGGATCGTGTCGATGATCGCGGCCTGGGTGACCGCGCTGTCGCGCACAGTGGACGGTGTGCTCATCAGCCGGCCGCCACCTTCGGGGTCGCCCTGGCGCCGAAGTGCACGTACTCCTCACCGGTGGGCAGCGCGTAGAAGGTCACCGTGACCCACGTCTGCGTGCCCGGCTGGCGCAGCGCGAACTCGTTCTCACTGAGAGCGGTCAGGGTGTACTCGTCCACCGGATCGGGCTCGAGTTCGGCCAGCGGCCCAAGGACGGTCGTGCGCATCATCGGGTCGCCGTCATCACCGACGTACACTTCGGTGCGCACCGAGGCGCGCTCATAGGTGCCGATGTACGGGGTGATGTCGACGTCGACGGGTTCTGCCGGTGGCTGGACGGGCTCCTGCATCCGAACCCCCGACAGCTCTGCGAAGATCTCCCGGTAGAGGTCGCCGTAGAGGTCGCGGGTGTGGCCCCCGTTCGTCAGCAGCGTGACCGCGACTCCCGACTCCGGGTGCACGCGCAGGAACGCGGCCTGTCCGATCGTGTTGCCGTCGTGGCCGTACAGGCGTTCGCCGTTCCAGTCGAACCGGATCCAGCCGAGCCCCCATGAATCGCCGAGCACGTGCTTGTCCGGCACCTCGGCGTGGAAGGCCTGCATGTCGGCCACCGCCTCGGCGTCGAGCAGGCGCACGCCATCGCCGGCGACGCCACCGGCGAGGTGCAGCCTGGCGAAGCCCAGCACATCCTGTGCGCGTGCGGCGATGAGACCGGCGGGACCCAGCGAGCGCGGCAGGCTCCACACCGGCGCGAGGATCTGCTCGTCACCGGCATCCACGTGACCTACGGCTGCGGAATGCAGGATCGCCTCCTCCGGCAGCGTCACGGTGTGCGTGAGCCCGAGCGGGGTGAACAGCAGATCGCGCATGGCCGCATCCCAGGTCTTGCCCGTGGCCTGCTCGATGATGCGCCCGAGCAGCGAGAAGCCGGCATTGCAGTACGACCAAGTGGCGCCGAGGGGATGGTTCTGGCCGACCTCCGCGAGCAGACCGACGTACTTCTCGAGGCAGTCGTCGCCCCGCCCGGTGTCGGTGAACACGTCGCCGTCGAGACCGCTGGTGTGCGTGAGCAGATGCCGCACGGTGATGCCGGCAGTCAGCTCGTCGTTCGCGAGGCGCAGGCCGGAGATGATGTCCTTCGCGAGCGTGTCGAGAGTGAAGTGTCCGTCTTCGATGAGACGCATGACCACTGTCGCGGTCCAGACCTTCGAGATCGATCCGATCTGGAAGAGGGAATCCGGCAGCGTCTTCGCGGACGCGGACGGCAGGTTCTGGTTGAGGGTTCCCGTCGCGAGGGTGACGACGTCGTCTTCGCCCTCGGGGTCGAATCGCAGGATGCCGAGCTGCGCACCCGGGACGCCGTGCAGGGCGCTGAGGGCGTCGAGGCGGCGCTGCCAGTGCGCGGCGTCGATGCGCGCAGGACGTGGTCCTTCGGCGCTGCCAGCGTACTGCTGCACCCATTCGACGACGCGCCGCGCGTAGTCGACGCGGTGGCTGGGCACGCCCATCAGCGGGAAGATGTGGCTGCCGCCCGGATACACGACCAGGCGCGTCGGCACATCGCGTTCGCGCAGTGCCGCGTACCACTGCTGCGCCTGACCGAGGGGGCAGCGCAGGTCCTTCTCGCCGTGGAGCACGAGCGTCGGCGTGGTGACATTCTCCACGGCGGTGTAGGGCGACATCGCCGCGAGGCTCTCGCGGTCGGCCGAACTCCACGGCATCCTGCCGATCTCGTAGACGTTGAGCAGGTGCGCGTCGTCGCTGGAGCCGCCCATGCTCACGAGGTCGGAGACGATGCCGCCCGCTGCTGCCGCGGCGAAGCGGTCGTCGTGAGCGGTGAGGTAGGCGGTCATGAAGCCGCCGTAGCTGTAGCCGGTGATGGCCAGCCGCTTGGGATCGGCGGTGCCGTCGGCGACGAGCTCGCCGATGGGCTCGAGGAAGTCCTTCGCGTCGGCGACGCCCCAGGCCTCGTTCACGCCCTTCCAGAACGCCTCGCCGTAGCCGTCGCTGCCCCGCGGGTTGATCATGACGATCGTCCAGCCCTTGGCGGCGAGCTCCTGATGGAAGACGTGCATCTCGTCCATCGCGCCGTTCCAGGCGTTGTGCGGGCCTCCGTGCACATCCACCAGGAGCGGCGTCGGTCCGCTCACCGAAGGGTCGCGCACGATCCAGCCCTGCACCGTGGTGCCGTCGCTGATGGTGAACTCGCGACTCTCCCGCACGAACAGGTCGACGCCCTCCGGCGCGGAGCCGTGCGACGTGATGACGTCGCCCTTCCCGGTCGAAGGATCCACGCGCACGATCTCGCCGAAAGACGTCGGCGTCGCAAGCGCGACGGCGACGGCGCCACCCGCGACCGAGAGGCCGCTGACGACCTCGTCGGTGCCCCCGAACACATGGCGGGGGTCGCCCCCGGTCGGCGGGACCGCATACAGATGCGTCGCGCCGCGGTCGCGGACGGCGAAGAGGATGTCGCCGGACTCGGTGATCTGCGGCAGGGCGCCAGGGTATGCCGGAGCCCCCGGCATCACGTTGCGGTCGAGGGATGCTGCGAGATCCGTCGTCTTTCCGGATGCGAACTCCACGGTGAACAGACCGGCGTGCCCGACCGGCTCGCCACTCCAGCCGACGATGATCAGCGACGCGCCGTCCGGCGTGTACGACACCGTCGCCGCGTACCCATCGGTGAACGCGAGTACGCGCGGTGCGGCGGCCGGATCGGCCGGATCGATGGCGTGCACCGCGGAGCGGGCCTCCAGATCGGTCGCTCCGGACGGACGTGCCGTGTAGGCGAGCGTCCTGCCATCCGGCGACCATGCCGGGCTTCCGACATGCACGTCGCCGTCGGTGAGCGGTCGGACGCGATCGTCCGCGAGATCGAGCACGTGCAGCTGCTGGCGCACTCCGCGCACGAGCCACGCGCCGTCGATCAGGTAGTCGATGGCGTCCGTGACGATGGGCGCGCCTTCGCGCGCCGCGCGCTGCTCATCGGTCTCGGTCTCCCCGGATTCCCTGGCGACCGGCGCCGCGAAGGCGATCTTCGTGCCATCAGGACTCCAGACAGCGGTGCCGGCGCCGAGCGGGATGCGGGTTCGCTGCCGCGGCTCTCCGCCGGCGAGCGGCAGCGTCCACAGCTGTCCGTCGCGGAGGAAGGCGAGTTCGTCGCCACCGGGGGAGAACACCGGGGCGGCGTCGCTCGTGCCGTGCGTGAGGGCGCGGGTGGCGCCGTCCTCGGCGAGCCAGATCGCGCTCGTCGCCCGATCCGCGTCGACGTCGACGCCTCCGAGGACATACGCCAGCCGCGCGCCGTCGGGGGAGAGGGCGGGCTGGCTCGGGACGGTGAGAGCGAGGACGTCGTCGATGCGCATTCTGCGGGTCACGCTGTGCTCCTTCGTTGCGGGGTGGATCTTCATCACGGGGTGAATCGGATAGGACGGGGGATCGCGGCCAGAAGTTCGCGGGTGTACGGATCCTGCGGGTCGCCGAGCACGTCGGCGGATGCGCCCTCTTCGACGACGCGTCCGTCGTGCATCACCGCGACGCGGGAGGCGACATAGCGCACGACGGCGAGGTTGTGCGAGATGAACAGCAATGAGAGGCCGAGCTCGGCCTGCAGTTCGCGGATGAGGTTGAGTATCGTGCCCTGGATCAGCACGTCCAGCGCCGAGGTGATCTCGTCGGCGATGAGCACCCGCGGTTTGCCCGCGAGCGCCCGTGCGATCGCGACGCGCTGGCGCTGCCCGCCGGAGAACCGGGCGGGGAAGACATCCGCCTTGTCGGGGTCGAGGTGGACGAGTTCGAGCAGCCGCGCGACCTCGGCTGCACGCGCTCGCCGCGTCATCCCCGAGGGCATGATCTCGGCGATGCTCGCACCTATCGTCATCCGCGGGTCGAGCGAGGAATACGGATCCTGGAAGACCATCTGCAGCGGGCGCTGGCCGCGCCGGGGGACCGGCTCACCGTCGACGAGGATCCTGCCCGAGTGCAGCGGAACCAGGCCGACGGCAGCGCGTGCGAGAGTCGACTTGCCCGAACCCGATTCGCCGACGACGCCGAGCACCTCGCCGTCCGGCACTGTGAGCGACACATCGTCGACTGCGGTCATGGCGGTCCGGCCGTGACCATAGCGCACCGACACGTTCTCGAAACGGAGTTCGCTCATCGCGTCGTCACCTCGTCCTCGATGCCCGCCAGGGGGCGGTCCAGATCGGTGCCCATGTGCGGTACGGCCGCGAGCAGCGCCCGGGTGTACGGATGCCGCGCCGAGGAGAGTTCGGATGCGCGAAGCTCTTCGACGATCTCGCCCGCATTCATCACGAGCACGCGATCGCAGAGCTCCGCGACCACGGAGATGTCGTGGCTGATGAACAGGATCGACGCGCCGTCGCTGTCGCGGATCTCGCGCAGCAGCTCGAGAACCTGACTCTGAACGGTGACATCGAGGGCGGTGGTCGGCTCGTCGGCGATGATCAGACGCGGCGAGATCATGAGCCCCATCCCGATCATCGCCCGCTGCCGCATTCCACCGGAGAACTCGTAGGGGTACTGGCGCACTCTCCGTGCCGGTTGGCTGATCCGCACCGCGGCGAGACGATCGGCGGCGAGTCGACGTGCTTCACGTCGGCTGAGCCCCGCGTGCTCCGTGGCCACCTCAGCTAGCTGATCGCCCATCCGCATCGTGGGATTGAAAGACGACATCGGGTCCTGGAACACCATCGCGAGCGACGTGCCGAGCAGGCGGCGCAGCTTCTCCTTGCGCGCGGTCCGCAGGTCGATGCCGAGGAAGCGCAGGACGGATGCTTCGACCAGAGCCGGCTCGGCGACGAGCTGTGCGACGGCGAGCGCGGTCATCGACTTACCGGAGCCGGACGCTCCCACGATGCCGACGATCTCACCCTCGCGTACCGAGAACGACACTCCGCGCACCGCGTGGACGGGGCCGGCGGCCCCGGGGAAGGTCACGCGCAGGTCCTGCACCTCGAGCACGTTCTCGTCGTGCTCAGCGGGGGTGGGAGCGGTCGGCGCGGCGACGGGGCGCAGCCGCCGCGAAGAGCGTCGACGTGCAAGGGAGATGAGGATGGCGTCATCGGAGATCCCGAGCGTGCGCGCCGCGGATTCGCCGAGGAGGTTGAAGGCGAGACCCGCGATCACGACGGCCGCACCTGGCGCGAGTGCGGCGAGCGGGTTGAGGTAGATCCCGCGTATTCCGTCCATCATGAGCCGGCCCCAGTCGTACTCGGGCGGCTGAACTCCCAAACCGAGGAACGACAGACCCGCGAACGCCAGCAGTGCGCCACCGGCCCCGATCGTCGCGTTCACGATGAGAGGCTCGCCGATGTTGGGGAGCACGTGCCGCAGCAGCACGCGGAACCTGTCGACGCCGCCGACTCGTGCGGCGGCGACGAAGTCACGCGCCTCGATGCCGGCGATGAGGTTCTGGCACAGGCGTGCGAATGCCGGTGCACCGGCCAGGCCGATGGCGAACACTGCTGCGGTCGAACTGCTGCCGAAGATCGCGGCGAAGAAGAGCGCCAGCAGGAGTCCGGGGAAGGCGACGGCGATGCCGGTGAACCAGATGACCGGTCGACCGAGCAGGCGTCCGAGCAGCAGAGGCGCGACGCCGAGGATGAGCCCCGCTCCGACCGCCACCGCTGTGGCCAGCACGGCCAGCACGATCGAGAGCCGCGTCGCGACGAGCGTGCGCAGCAGCAGGTCTCGGCCCAGATTGTCTGTACCGATCAGGTGCTCGGCTGAGGGGCCGGCCAGCAGGTCGCCGGTGTTGGTGACCGATGCCTGCACACCCCAGATCAGCGGAGCGAAGACGGCGGTGAGCACCACGAATGCGAACAGCGTGATCGCCGTCGCGCCGAGTGGGCTGCGCAGCATGAGGCGGAGAGCGCGCATCATCCCTCCGCGACCGTAGATTGCGGGTTGAGCATCGCGAGTGCCGCGTCGACGATCGTGTTCACCAGCAGCACGCCGATGCCGTAGACGAGCACTGTGCCCTGCACCAATGGGTAGTCCTTCGTCTGGATCGAGCCGACGATCGTACTGCCGAGTCCTGGCCACGCGAACACCGTCTCGACGAGCACGGTTCCGGCGACGAGACTGCTGAGGATCAGTCCGCCCAGTGTGAGCGTCGCGGTGAGCGCGTTGGGCAGCACGTGACGGATGTTGATCTTCCAGGTGCGCAGCCGCTTGGACTGCGCTGTGCGGACGAAGTCGGTCTCGAGCACCGCGAGCACCTCCAGCCGGACGATGCGTGCGAGCACCGCGGCCGGCCCGAGAGCCAGGGCGAGCACCGGAAGGATGTAGGAGCCGGCACCTTCCCGTCCTGCGACCGGCAGCCATCCGAGCTGCACCCCGAACACGGCGACGAGGGCGACGCCGAGCAGGAACTCCGGGATGGACCCCAGCAGCACGCTCGTCGAGCTGAAGCCGAGTTCGAGGCCCCGTGCGCGTCCGCGCTGGGTCGCGATGGCGACGGCGACGCCGATCGGGATCGAGATGAGCACCGCCACGATGAACGCGAGGACGGCGAGTGCGGCCGTGGCGGGGAGTCGCTGCGCGATCGTGTCGGCCACCGGAAGCTGCGACCCGATCGACACCCCCAGATCACCGGTCAGCACGCCCTGCAGATAATGCAGGTACTGCTCCCACAGCGGGTCGTTGAGGCCGAGCGATTCCCGACGTGCGTCCACGATCGCCGCCGATGCGGTCGGCCCCAGCGCTGCGCGTACCGGGTCGCCGGGGACGAGATGGATCATCAGGAAGGATGCCGTGACCAGCACCCAGAGCGAGACGAGCAGCCGCCCGCCGCGGCGGAGGATGAAACGCGGCCAGCGGCTGTCGCTGATGCGCGTGGCGTCCTCCGCCACGAGGGTGGTCACGGTGGTGGCTGTGCTCACGTCTGTTCGCCTCAGCCGAGCATGCGGATGCTCGTCGGTGCGATCTGACCTGTCCATTCGAACTCCGCGCCGCTGCCGAACATGTAGACGGTGCCTTCTGCGAACGGCACCATGTCTGCGGCCTCGATGAGTGCGGATTCGGCTTCCTGCCACGTCGGGCAGCCTTCCGTTCCCGGCAGCTGCATCGCCTCGGCGATGGCGGCCTCGTAGTCGGAGTTCTGGATGCCGGAGAAGTTGACGCCCTCCGGCGGGACGATCCCACTGAGGAAGCCGATCAACTGATCCGGGCTGTTGACGCTGACCGGGACCCAGCTGACATCCCACGCACCGGTGCTGAAGATCGCATCGAGGATGGAGGGCTCGTCCTGCTCTCTGCCGTCGACATCCACACCGATCTGCTCCCACGCCGCGATCGCGAGTTCCGCGGCCGCCGTGCCCGCTGCGCCCAGACCGTTCTGGTAGAGGAAGACGATGCTCAGGGGAGTGCCGTCCTTGACCCGCACGCCGTCCGCGCCGAGCTTCCATCCGGCAGCATCCAGCGCTGCGTTCGCGGCATCCACGTCGAAGTCGGGAAGGACGTCGGAGACCGAATCGAAGGTGCACCCTCTGGGATCCACGGTCGCGAGCGCGCTTGCAGGTCCCCCCTTGCCCGTGGTGATGACGTTCGCCAACTCGTCGAGATCGAGGGCCTGCGTCAGCGCCATGCGAACCGCCGGATCACTGGTCGGATGGCCTTCGGCATGGTTGTACCACTGCTCGCCGACGACCGCGCTGGACTCCAGGGCGAACAGGTCGGCTCCGAGTGCGCGCTCCGCATCCGGACCGAGGAGCTGTGCGGCGTTGCCCTCTCCGGAGAGCATGAGATTCGTCGCGGTCGTCCCATCCGCGACGATGCGGATGTTCACCACCGCGGGGATGCCCGTCTCGTCGACTGTTGCGCCGTCCGGTCCCCACGCGTACTCCTCGCGGAGCTCGAACGTGTAGTGGTCGTTCGGCACGGCCTCGGTGAGGACGTACGGCCCTGTGCCGTTGGATGCCGCCGCGAGCGTGGAGCGGTCGGCGAGACCGGCATCGCACACCATGGGGAGATTGGCGAGACCCAGCAGGAGGAACGGGGCGGGCGCACTGAGGGTCAACGTGATGGTGTTCCCCTCTGCGACGGTGGTGACGCCCACGGGGAAGAACGCTCCGAGGAATGCGCTCTGGTTCGCGGGATCCGAGATCCAGTTGAGGTTGTCCGCCGCGGTCTGCGCGGTGAATTCGGTGCCGTCGCTGCAGAGGATCCCGTCGTTCAGCGTCAGCGTCGCGGTCAACCCGTCCTGGGTCCAGTCCGAGGCCAGTTGACTCTGCGGCTTGCCTTCGGCGTCGACGGCGACGAGGGTGTCGTAGGCGAAGACGGACACGTCGAACAACGCGCTGCCGGCGGACATCTGCGGATCGAGGTTGCCGGGGTCCGCGTTCAGGATCTGCGTGAAGGTGCCGCCTTCGACCGGCTCTCCTGTCGGCGTCCCGCCGCCGTCGGACGAGCATCCGGCGAGGGCGAGTGCGAGAGCGCTTACGGCGGTGACGGCCGCTGCGACAGTGCGTTTCCGTGTCATTTCGTTTCCTCCTGGGCGATGAATGTTCCGGTCTGGCCTGCGGTGCGTGTGGTGCGTCGTGCGGGTGCGGGCTGCAGTGGTCAGGACGTGCGTGCGAGCGCGCGCCCGAATTGGACGTAGGCGTGTCGTCCGTCGGCATCCGGAGAGACGAATGTGTACACGATGTGCATGCCGTTCTTCTCCTCGCGCATGATGAGTGAGTCCTCGCCGAACGAGATCAGCTCATCCTGGGACGGCTGCTCGCCCATCTCGAGCAGCAGACCCTTGGGCCGCTGCTCGAGCCAGACCCGGCCGCTGTCGTCTTGGGACAGTTCCATGTCGAAGATCGAGTTGGAGTACGTGCCGACATACCCGGTGGCATCCACGGGACGCGGGTCCGCCGACGGGACGGGCGCCGCAGGCAGACCCTCGCCGGTGAGCTCGCGCAGAAGGGGATCGACGATGTCGTGGAGAAGTCCAGGGCCATCGCCGCCGTTGGTGAGCAGGACGACGGCCACCCGGGCGTCCTGTGCGATGCGGAGGTAGGAGGCCTGCCCGATCGTGTTGCCGTCATGGCCGTACAGCCGCACGTCGTCATCGCGGTCGATCTCCCACCCAAGGCCCCATGCGGCGCCGAGGCCCGTGATGACCGGAAGGTGGACGGTGGTCGCCCGCATCGCCTCCACCGCAGACGACGAGAGCACGGCAGTGCCGTCCGGCGCTGTGCCGCCCGTGAGGTGCATCCGTGCGAATCCGGCGAGATCGCGTGCTGTCATCGCCAGCATCGAGCCGGCCGGCTCGTTCGAGCGCGCCATCGCCCACATCGGGGCAGGCGTCGCGACGCCATCCTCTCCCGGTCCCATGTGGCCCACCGCCACGCGATGCAGGATGGCCTCGTACGGACTCGGCGATACGCGCTGCAAGCCGAGCGGCGCAGCGATGTGCGCCACGAGGGCCTGTTCCCAGGTCTTCCCGCGCAGACGTTCGACGAGGAGGCCGAGCACGATGTATCCGGCGTTGTTGTACGAGAACATGAATCCGGGCGGGAAGGTCTGCGGCATCTCGGCGAGCAGGTCGACGAACTTCTCGATCGCATCGTCGCCACGTCCGGTGTCCGTGAAGATGTCGCCCTCGAACCCGGCTTGGTGGGTGAGCAGTTGGCGCACCGTGATGGATCCGGTGGCCGAATCATCGCCGAGGCGGAACTCCGGCAGGTAGGTGCGGATGGGTTCGTCCAGCTCGACCAGCCCCTCATCGATGAGCTGCATGACAAGCGTCGCCGTCCACACCTTGGTGATCGACCCGATCTGGAAGACCGATTCCGTGGTCGCCTCCACACCCGTCGCGGTACTGAGAACCCCGACCGCGTGATCGACGATCTCGCCGTCGATGACGACCGCGACCGCGGCCGCCGGAACTCCGCGGGCTGCTGCCCGGTGCGCCAGTTCGGACTTCAGGAATTCAGCGACTTCTTCACGGCTCTCCATGGCCTCACCCTATGCAGGCGAGAACCCGCACGATTCGTGTCAGCGAACACATTCGACGTCCCCGAATGGTTTTCGCGGACGAACGTGCGAGCGGGCGGCCCGCATTGCATCCTTCGATGGAGGCTCGGTTCTTCATCCTTGCGCCGCTCGATCGTGCGCTCCCCGATTCCTAGCGTCGTAGTGCGGGTCGAAGACACCCGCCATGACGGAAGGAAATCGAATGTCGTCCCAATCTCTCGCCCGTACACCGGGCATTCTCGCCCCGCCTGAACGGCGAGGTCTGCTCGGCCTGATCGCCCGGCATCCGCTCATCTCTTTCTTCGCGCTCGCGAACGCACTGAGCTGGTTGGCATGGATCCCGTACATCCTGTCGAACAACGGCCTCGGCCTGTGGGACTACGATTTCCCGGTGCTTCTGGGCACGAGCCAGCTTCTCGGCGTGCTGCCGGGCGCGTACCTCGGGCCGATCACCTCCGCTCTGCTGATCACCGCTCTTGTCGACGGCAGGCCGGGCCTGCGTCGGTGGGCGGGGCGTCTGTGGCGCTGGCGCGTGAACTGGCGCTGGTATGCGCTCGCGCTGATCGGCGTCCCGGTGGCGCTCGTCGCAGGCAGCTTCGTGTTCTCCGGTGGGGTCGTGCAGGCGCCATCGATCGCGGCACTCGCCTTCCTCCTGCCCGGACTGGTGCTGCAGATGATCACGACCGGCCTCGCCGAGGAGCCGGGCTGGCGTGACTTCGCGCTGCCTCGCCTGCAGAGTCGATTCAGCCCTCTGGCATCGAGCTTCATCCTCGGCCCGCTGTGGGCGCTGTGGCACTTTCCGCTGTTCCTCACCGAATGGGGCGGATACCCGGACGCGGACTGGACGAGGATGCTGTACTTCACCGGCTTCTGCATCGCGTTCAACGTCGTGATGTCGTGGGTGTTCAATCGCACGAACCAGTCGCTGCCGCTCTCGATGCTGATGCACGTCGGCGTGAACAACACGGCGTCGATCCTGCTGCCCGACATGTACCCGACATTGGACGGTGGGACCCTCTCGCTCATGCTCATGGTCATGGCGACGATCGCGGCGGTATGGATCGGGTGGGCGACGCGGGGACGGCTCGGAGTGCCCGCTCCCGGCACTGACCCGGCGATCGCCAGGCAATAGACTCCGGACATGGCCGTCGCCGACACTCTTCGCGCTCCGCGTGCGGGAGACATTGCCATCGCGGGCGTGACGGGTGCAGTCGCATTCAGCGCTCTGCTGCTGATCCGCCAGCTGCTCGCCGATCTGCCTGAGCGGGAGCCGGCGACGCCGGCCGTCGGCACGGCGTCCTGGTGGTTGGTCGCCGCCGTCATCATCGTGCAGTGCGTATTGCTGTCCTGGGCGCGCCACGCGCCCAGGACAGTGGTGCTCTCGGTAGCCGTTGTGGCGTTCCTGTTCGCCTTGACCACGCCGGGCGCCGTCTTCGACATCGCCACATTCGCAGTTCCCGTGGCGGTGTTCTTCGGGTTCGGCGTGGCGCCGACGCGCAGCGCATGGGTGATCTGGGCGAGCGCGGCGCTCCTCGTCGCGGCCGGGAGCATCGTCAACGGCATCCTCGCCGAGGGCGCAGAGCCGATACTCGCGTTCGGCGAGGCCGCGGTGCAGATCGGCGGTCTGTTCGTCATCCCGTTGCTGCTCGCAGCCGTTCTGCGCGCCAGGCGGGAATCGCGTGAGTCTCAGCGGCGCGAGCTCGACGCGCTCCGGCGAGAGCGGGACGCCCTGGTCGATGCGTCGGTGGCACGCGAACGCACGGCGATGGCGCGGGAGCTGCACGACATCGCGGCTCATCATCTTTCCGGGATCGCGCTGATGGCCTCGGCGGTGGAGCGGCAGATCGGCACCGATCCGGATGCCGCGCGCGATGCGGCGGTGCAGATCCGCGCCGAGAGCACCGCTGTGCTTCAGAACCTGCGCCGCGTCGTCGGTCTGCTCCGCGATGACGGTGCAGCGGGGCGTTCGGTGGAGACGTTCGCCTCCCTGCCTGATCTGGTCGAGCGCGTGAGCGCCGACCACGACGCTGACGTGCAACTGCGCATGCTGCGATCCGCATCCGGTCGTCCGTTCGGATCCGGCGTGGGCCCGCTCGCCCAGCTCGCCGCGTACCGCACCGTCCAGGAGGCGCTCGCGAACGCGGCGATGCACGCCCCCGGTGCAGACAGTGTCGTCGAGATCGACGACACTGATGCGGCGGAAGTGCGCATCGTCGTGCGCAACGCACCGGCGGTCACGACGCCTGAGCCGCCATCGGGCGGTGGATACGGACTCGTCGGCATGCGCGAGCGCGCCGATCTCGTCGGGGCGGAGCTGCATCACGACCGCACGAGCGAAGGCGGCTGGGAGGTCAGGCTCGCGATTCCCCGCGAAGGCGTGGTCGACGAAACGGGGCCTGATAAGGAGCACGCGACATGATCAGAGTGCTGATCGCCGACGACCAGGCGCTCGTGAGGGCAGGGCTGTCCGCCCTGCTCGACGCGGAGGACGACATCGAGGTCGTGGGCGTCGCCGAGGACGGCATCCAGGCTCTCGATCTCGCCGCCGAGCTCCGCCCCGACGTGGCCTGCCTCGACATCCGGATGCCCGGACGCGACGGCATCGAGGTGACCCGCGAACTGTCCGCACCCGAGAAGGGAGCGCCGGTTCCGGTGCTCATCCTCACGACGTTCGACCTGGACGACTACGTCTTCGGTGCGCTGGAGGCTGGCGCCGCCGGATTCCTCCTCAAGGACGCGGAGCCCGAGATCATCATCGACGCGGTGCGGCAGGTCGCCGCCGGGCACGGCACCATCGACCACGCCCTCACGCGCCGCATCCTCCGGGAGTTCGTGCAGCGCCGTCGTCTCCAGCCGGTCACGGCACAGCGGGCGCATGACGTGCTGACGATGCGAGAGCGGGAGATCCTCCTGCTGCTGGCACAGGGCATGTCGAACGAGGAGATCGCCTCATCGCTGGTCGTCGAGGTGTCGACGGTGAAGTCTCATCTGGCCAGGATGCTGCCCAAACTCGGGGTCCGCTCACGGCTGCAGGCGGTTGTCTGGGCCTATCAGAACAGAGTGGTCGCTGTTCCGGAATGACCGGGGCGCGACGGGACGGCGATCAGCGTGGAGCGTAACGCAGTGTCTGCCGCGTGCGGAAGTCCCGCTCTTCACCACTGAGCGGGTCGACAAAGCGCAGCTCTCGGGCGAGAAGCTGCAGAGGACGGTCGTGGTCGTCCGGTTTCTCGTCCGTGAGGATCGGATACAGATTGTCGTGCAGGATGCCGAGACCGATGCTCGCGAGATGCACACGCAGCTGGTGCATCTTGCCGGTGTGCGGGCGCAGCAGCGTGTGGACGACGTGCTCGTCGGCGTCGATCAGCTCGATGAGCGTCTCGGAGTTCGGCTCGCGGTCGGCGTCGACATCGACGCACACCTGACTGCGCAGTTTCTCGATGTGCAGCCGCACTGTGCGAGGAAGATCGTTCGTCCACTCGGCAGGCCGCGTTGACACCGCCTCGTACACCTTCTCGATCCTGCGACGTTGGAACAGGGTCTGATAGGCGCCGCGGGTCACGGGGCGTGCCGAGAACATCAGCAGTCCGGCGGTCGCGCGATCCAGGCGGTGCACCGGAGCGAGATCGGGGTTGTCGAGCAGGCGGCGCAGACGCACGAGTGCGGAGTTCTGCACGTACCTGCCCGCGGGCGTCGACGGAAGGAAGTGCGGCTTGTCGATCACGACCAGATCCCTGTCCTCGTGCAGGATCTCGATGTCGAACGGGATGTGCGTCTCCGCAGGCGGCTCGCGGTAGTACCAGACGAACTCCTCCGCGCCGAGCGGTGCGTGACGGGTGACGGGTGAGCCGTCCATCGCGACGATCTCACCGTCGTCGAAACGTGTCAGAAGCTGCTGGGAATCGAGGTGGAAGAAGCGCTCGACCATGTACGCGCTCACGGTGGGCCACGGGCCGGTGAGCGGCACGTGCAGGCGCGTGGCACCGACGCCGTCGCGCACGGGCAGAGGAGAGCGCATCGCCATCAGAACACGCTCCTCATCAGAGCAGGCCCGCCATCATGAGTCGTAGCTCAGGCTGAGCTTGCGCAGCAGCGCTGCCATCCGGTCGCGGTCGGCGCGGGAGAGCGCCTGGAGCAGTTCGGCTTCGACGTCGACGAGGCGGGTGATCGCGGCATCCACTCGCATCTGGCCGTCCTCGGTCAGGGTGACGAGCACGCTCCGGCCGTCGCCGGGGTCTGCCTCGCGCCTGACGAAGCGGCGCCCGACCAGCCGGTCGATCCGGTTCGTCATGGTGCCGCTGGATACCAGCGTCTGCTGCAGCAGCTGCTTGGGCGAGAGCTGGAAAGGGGTGCCAGCGCGCCGAAGCGCCGAGAGCACATCCCACTCCCACGGCTCGATGTCGCTGCGGCGGAACACGTCGCGGCGCGCGCGATCGAGGTGCTTGGAGAGCCGGTCCATCCTGGACAGCACCTCGAGGGGAGAGAAGTCGAGATCGGGGCGCTGTGTGTTCCACGCGCCGACGATCCGGTCGACTTCGTCTGCCTCGCTCATCCTTCTATTATCCGTCGAAGCGCCCGCGCTCTGACCAGGTGGTGACCGTGCAACTCGATTCAGACGAACATCACTCGCGGTTCGGGGGTGTCGATGTACTCGCGTCCGAGGGGACTCGTCCACACCAGAGTCCCCTCCGACTGCTGTCGAACGGTCCATCGATGTCGTGCATCGACGTCCGGATGCTTCACCGGATGATGACTCGTGCAGAAACAGGCGAGATTGCACAGTGAGGTCGCCCCGCCCCGCGCGCGGTCGTGATTGTGGTCGATCTGGCACCGGGAGGTCTTCGCCCGGCAACCGGGGAACCGGCAGTGCTGATCTCGAGCACGCAGGTACCTCTTCATGCGACTGGAGGGGACGTACGTGTCGACGTTGGTGACCATGCCGTCGGGATCGAGGAACAACCGGGAGAAGCTCAGCGCCCGACCTGCGATGCTGCGGGCGAGGTCGGGGTGGATGGGCCCGACACCGTCGAGTTCGGCCATCGCGTCGTCCCGGCCGGCCAGCGTGCTCGCCGCGATCGTCACCTGCACGTTCGGGCGGAACGCATCCATTTCCGTGCCGGTGGCGGTCGAAGCCATCGCGGTCAGCAGCAGATCGCAGAACAGATCAGCGCGACGCTGGTCCATCGTGCGGTCATCGTCCATCGCTGCCGCCATCGCTGTGAGACGGTCGAAGATCGCATAGGCGAGAACTTCCGGGATCACTCCGATCAACTGAGCAATGCCGTCGCACGTCGGGCGCACGCTGACCTCGCGCTCATCCCGCGCCTCGCGGTGCGCCTGTTCCTGTGTGACAGGTCGTAGCGCCGCGGTCACGGAACGCGCGTGTGCTCGTGTTCGGGGCGCGGTCGTGTTGCACGCGTACGGGACGACGTCGTGCTCATAGGCGGCTCGAAGCGTCGCACCTCCGTCAGCGGCATCGTGCTCGCCTTTCGGCGCTTCTTCAAGGATCACCTCGGCGTGACGGCGACTGATCCGCCCCTCGGCGAGCGCCTCGAGCGTCGCGGGAAAATCTCGGACGAGCACCGCGGCGACCGCGAACTGGTTCGTCATCACACCGGGTGCGACATGACCCGCCGCAGCGAACTCGGAGACCATCGAACGCTGCGCCATCGAGCTGTGGATGATCTTCGGCCCGGTCTCGTAGGCAAGAAGCTCGTCGCGTTCGGCGAGTAGGCGCATCCGGCGGGCTTCGAGCCGCGCGATCTCCGCTCCGACGTCGACCCATTCGTCGAGCAGCACAGCCCGACGGTCGGTGTCGACCCCCAGGTCTGTTCGATGCTCTGCGGTGATGGGCATACTCAAGTATCGAACAGAACTACGAGTAATGCAAGAAGTTCTGTGAACTGATTTCGAATCTATCCACACCTGCGAATCGTCGGGCGACCGGCATGGCAGAATCGTCTGGTGGCCTCAGGGTCGCGGTCCGCCGTGGTGTAATGGCAGCACGACAGCCTTTGGAGCTGTTAGGTCTAGGTTCGAATCCTGGCGGCGGAGCATGACGGAGAACAAGCTCGCGATCATCGTGCTCGCCGCAGGTCAGGGCACCAGGATGAAGTCCAGACTGCCGAAGGTGCTGCACCCGATCAGCGGCCGCCCGCTGGTGGGGCATGTGCTGAAGACCGCGGCTGCGCTCGGCGCCGCGCACGTCGAGGTGGTCGTGCGCCACGAGCGTGACCAGGTGGTGGCAGCGCTCGCCGCAGACCATCCGCACGTGACGTTCGTCGACCAGGACGAGGTCCCAGGAACCGGGCGTGCGGTACAGGTCGCGGTCGATGCACTGCCCTCCGACTACGACGGCGACGTGCTGGTCCTCTCCGGTGACTGCCCGCTGGCGGATGCCGAGACGCTGACCGCCTTCATCGCCGCGCACAGAGCGGCCGGCGCCGCTGCGACGCTGATGACGGCAGTCGTGGCCGATCCGACCGGCTACGGCCGTGTGATCCGGGATGCCGGCGGCGGTGTCGACCGCATCGTCGAGCAGAAGGACGCCACCGTCGACGAGGCAGCCGTCCAGGAGATCAACGCGGGAATGTACGTGTTCCGTGCCACCACGCTGCGCGAGTACCTCCCCGCGATCGGCGTGGACAACGCTCAGGGCGAGATGTATCTCACGGATGTCCCCGGGCTCCTGCGCCGCGACGGCGGCCGGGTCGCGGCATCCGTCGTCTCTGATGTCACGGTGACCTACGGGGTCAACGACCGCGCGCAGTTGGCAGAGGTGGGTCGTCTGCTGAACGCCCGCATCGTGCGTCGCTGGCAGCTCGAGGGCGTCACGATCGTCGACCCGGCGACCACCTGGATCGACGACGACGCGAAGCTCGCAGCCGATGTCACGGTCCTGCCGAACACGCACATCGTCGGTGCGACGGTCATCGAGCCCGGCGCCGTCGTCGGACCCGACACATCGCTCGTCGACTGCGAGGTCGGTGCGGACGCCGTCATCCGCCGCTCGGAGGCGACCCTCGCCGTCATCGGCGCCGGCGCCACGGTCGGACCGTTCTCATACCTCCGGGCGGGCACGACACTTGGTGCGGGCGGCAAGATCGGCGCCTTCGTCGAGACCAAGAACGCGCAGATCGGCGACGGCAGCAAGGTGCCGCACCTCTCTTACGTCGGCGATGCGACGATCGGCCGTGGCGTGAATCTCGGCGCGAGCACGATCACCGCGAACTACGACGATGTGAACAAGCACCGCACCGAGATCGGCGACGAGGTGCACACCGGCTCGCACACGGTGCTCGTCGCGCCCGTTAAGCTGGGAGCAGGTGCGAAGACCGGTGCAGGCGCCGTCGTCCGCAAGGACGTCCCCGCCGGAGCGCTGGCCATGAGCGTGGCCCCGCAACGCAACATCGAGGGCTGGGTCGAGAAGAACAGAGCAGGCACGGGTGCGGCGGATGCCGCAGCTCGAGAACAATCGGCGGAATAGGCGGACCATGGCGCGCAAGAAGAAGACCGTTGAACTGGATCGGGACAACGGTGTCGCGCCGGGACTCGTCGCCAAGACGAAGAAGCGACTCGTCATCGCGGGCGGGCGCTCTCACCCTGCCCTGACGTCAGCGGTCGCCGCGGGCCTCGGCACCGAGATCGCCCCGACCGAGCACCGCACGTTCGCGTCGGGAGAGATCTACTCCCGCTTCGAGGTGTCGATCCGCGGCTGCGACCTCTTCCTCATCCAGACCTTCGGCGAGCCCGTCAACGAATGGCTCATGGAGACGCTCATCATGATCGATGCCGCCAAGCGCGCATCGGCCAAGCGCATCACCGTCGTCGCGCCGTACTACCCGTATTCGCGTCAGGACAAGAAGGGTCGTGGCCGCGAGCCGATCAGCGCCCGCCTCGTCGCCGACCTGCTCAAGACAGCCGGCGCCGACCGCGTCATGAGCGTCGACCTGCACGCCGCGCAGATCCAGGGCTTCTTCGACGGTCCAGTCGATCACCTGTTCGCCAAGCCCGTTCTCCTCGAGTACTTCCGTGAGAATCTCACCGCCGAAGACCGCGAGACGCTCACGATCGTCTCGCCAGACATGGGTCGCGTCCGCGTGGCCGACACCTGGTCAGACAGCCTGGATGCTCCGCTTGCGATCATCCACAAGCGCCGCGACCCGAAGATCGCCAACCAGGTCTCGGTGCACGAGATCGTCGGCGCCGTCGAGGGTCGTACGTGCCTGCTGGTGGACGACATGATCGACACCGGTGGCACGATCGTCAAGGCCGCGCAGGCACTGAAGGCAGCGGGCGCCCGACGGGTGATCGTCGCCGCCACGCACGCGATCTTCAGCGATCCGGCCAGCGAACGGCTGCAGGATGCATCGATCGACGAGGTCGTCGTCACCGACACGATCCCACTCACCGAGTCGCGTCGCTGGGAGGGGCTGACGATCCTCCCGATCGCGCCACTGCTCGCGCGCGCGATCCACGAGGTCTTCGAAGACGGCTCCGTGACCAGCATGTTCGGCGGCGACGCGTAACAGCACAGCCTGCCCATAGCGGGTCGACATAATCTCGGAACCATGACCAGCCTGAGAGTCTCCTCCTCCGTTCGTAAGGGTGCCGCTGTCGTAGGTGTCGCCGGTCTTCTCGCTCTGACCGGGTGCTCCGGTGCGGCCGACGCCGAAGATGCGACCGACAGCAGCACGACGACCGACAGCGGAACAAGCACCGACACGTCGACCCCGTCATCCGACACCGGCGCCTACGCTGACGGCACGTACTCGGCCGACGGCTCGTACCAGACCCCGGAGACGGTCGAACAGATCTCTGTCACGCTCACGCTCGAAGCCGGCGTCGTCACCGATGTCGAGGTGACCGGCGACCCGCAGGCCCGCGAGACCGAGCAGTACCAGGGCCAGTTCATCGCAGGCATCGCCGAAGAGGTCGTCGGTGTGTCGATCGATGAACTGAACGTCAGCCGCGTCGCAGGGTCATCGCTCACGAGCGGCGGATTCAACTCCGCCGTCGAGGACATCAAGGATCAGGCCGCAGCCTGAGCACCATGTCCGTCTGGCGCTTCGACGCGATCGGCACGCGCTGGGAGATCGAGACCGAGAGTCTGCTTGATGACGACGAGCGCGCCGCGGTGGATGCGGTGATCGTCGCCTTCGATCGCACATGGTCGCGATTCCGCGCCGACTCGCTCGTATCCTCGCTCGCCCGCACCGGTGGTGAGGTGCCCAGCCCAGCGGATGCCGTGGCCATGCTCGATGCGTACCGCGAACTCTCCGACGCCACAGACGGCGCCGTGAACCCGTTGGTGGGGGAGAGCCTCAGCGCACTCGGGTACGACGCCACGGTGTCCCTCGTCGCGGGTGCGCCCCGGCCCGCGCCCGCCGGCTGGGCCGGCATTCTCACCTGGACCGACTCGCGTCTGACCGTCGCATCCCCGAGGCAGATCGATGTCGGCGCCCTCGGCAAGGGTCGCCTCGTCGACCTGGTTCTCGCGGAGCTCGCCGGCGTTCGCGGCAACGTCACCGTGGATGCCGGTGGCGACATCGCCGTGCGCGGCGATGAGGTGCGCATCGGACTCGAGCACCCGTTCGACCAGACGAAGGCCATCGGCGTCGCGAGCATCCGCGACCAGGCGCTGTGCGCCTCGGCCATCAACCGGCGTGCATGGGGAGACGGACTGCATCACGTTCTGGATGCCCGTACCGGTGTTCCGGTGCGCACGTGGGCCGCGACGTGGGCGATCGCACCGGATGCGATGCACGCGGATGCCGTGGCCACGGCCCTGTTCTTCGACGGAGGGGCAGAACTCGCCGCACGCTGGGGCGTGGAATGGGTGCGCATGAGCACGGCCGGCATCGCCGAGCGCTCGCCGAACTGCCCGGTGGAGCTCTTCACGACCCCCGGCATCCGCAGATAGGGAAGAGTTGTACTCGTGACGTTCTCATTCACGGCCATCCGTCAGCGGGTTCTGGCGGTTCTCGGTGCGATGTCCATGTATCGCCTTGTGCTGTACTCGCTGGTGGCTCTCGCTCTGATCGCTCTGGTGCTGTCGACCTTCGGCGTGATCGTGTCGCCGACGCCTCTCGAACTCCTGGCATCGTTCGTCGTGCTCGCGCTCGTCATCTCGGCGGTCGATGCCGGCGTGCAACGACTGCTGCACCTGCCGTGGCGCATCGAGTCCTCGCTCGTGACCGCGCTGATCATGCTGTTCGTGATGCGCCCTGGTGTGGAGCCCGCAGCACTGATCGGCCTCGCACTGGCCGGCATCCTCGCGAGCGTGTCCAAGTACCTGATCGCCTGGCGAGGCCGTCACATCCTCAACCCTGCGGCATTCGGCGCCGCGGTCGTCTCGGTCATCGGCTCGTTCGGTGCGTTCGAGTGGCTCGGCACCTCGGCCTCGTGGTGGGTCGGGAACGGCGCGATGGCGATCCCGGTCGCCGTGCTCGGGCTGGCCGTCCTGTGGCGCACGGAGAAGGTGCGCGTCGTCCTCGTGTTCCTACTGATCGCGATCGGTACGGCCGTCGTCCGCCAGGCCGTGCAGGCTCAGCAGTTCGACATCGACTTCGACATCGCGACGGCGTTGCAGTTCGCGGTGCTGCAGAGCCCGTTCCTGTTCCTCGGCGCCTTCATGGTGTCCGAGCCGTTGACGCTCCCGCCTCGGCGCTGGCAGCAGTTCTGGGTCGCGGGGCTCGTCGGCGTGCTCGCCGGATGGCCGATCATGGTGGGCGGGCTGTTCACGCTCGGCCAGGAGCGCGCGCTGCTGATCGGCAACCTGCTCGCGTTCGCCTTCGCACTGCGCGGCTCGGTGCGCCTGACGCTCGAGAAGCGCGAGTTCATCACCCCGACCGCGCAGGAGCTCACCTTCCGCGCCAGGGGGAAGCTCAAATTCCTGCCCGGTCAGTACCTCGAACTCGACGTGCCGCATCACCATCCCGACGCACGAGGCACCCGCCGGGAGTTCAGCATCGTCTCGGCCCCTGCCGATCTGCCGACGCTGCGCATCGCGTACAAGAACGGTGACCAGAAGCATCCGTCCTCGTACAAGCGGGCGCTCGCGGCCGCCGAGCCAGGCGCCACGCTCGCCGTCACCGGCACCTGGGGCGACTTCGTGCTGCCGAAGGGCGAGGCGCCTGTGCTGATGGTCGCCGCAGGCATCGGCGTGACGCCGTTCGTCTCGCAGCTGCGACAGCTGCATGCCGAAGGGCGAACGCGCGATGTCGTGCTGGTCTACGTCGCGGCAGAGGCGTCAGAGCTCGCGTTCCGCGCGGAACTCGCCGAGACCGGTGTGCCCACGATCGTGTTCTGCCGCGACCGGCCCGAGGGCCTTCCTGACCACTGGGTGTGGGCGCAGGGCATCCGCCTCGACGCGGCCGGCCTCGAGCGCGTCGTGCCCGACATCGCCGCGCGCCACACCTTCATCTCCGGTCCGCCGCGGTTGATCGCCGACCTCGCGCCGGCGCTGCAGAAGGCGCACTCGGTCACGACCGACGCATTCGCCGGCTACTGAACAGCGCCCTCCGGGGTTCCGTCGGGCGCGATCCGGTGATTGTCGAAAGCTCCGGATGCCGGCGTCAGCGGGAAACGAACCGTGAACGTGGTGTCGCCGGGCTCGCTTTCCACAGCGATCGTGCCGTGATGGCCCTCGACGATGGCCTTGGCGATCGCGAGACCGAGACCCGTGCCGCCGGTCTGGCGTGCACGGGAGCTGTCGCCTCTCGCGAAGCGGGCGAAGAGCTCTTCGCGCACCTGCGGATCGATCCCTGGGCCGTCATCGCGCACTCGGATCACGGCTTCATCGCCCTCCTTGGCCACGCTCAGCGTGATCGAGGTACCGGCCGGAGTGTGGGTGCGGGCGTTGGCGAGCAGGTTCGCGACGACCTGATGCAGCCGCCCCGCGTCGCCGAGCATGACCACCGGCTCCTCCGGGACGTCGATGTTCCAGTGGTGCTCCGGAGCCGTCGGACGTGCGTCGGTCAGTCCTTCGAGCGCGAGCTGCGTGAGGTCGACCGTGCCGTGCACGAGCTCCTGACCCTCATCGAGACGTGCGAGCAGCAGCAGGTCCTCGACCAGGCGCGTCATCCGCAGAGACTGCGCCTGGATGCGCTCCAGCGCCGTCTGCGCCGTCTCCGGCAGTTCGCGATCGCGCAGCGACAGCTCGGAGTATCCACGGATCGATGCCAGCGGCGTGCGCAGTTCATGACTGGCGTCGGCGACGAACCGTCGCATCCGCTCCTCGTTCTTCTGCCGGGAAGCGAGGGAGTCGTTGACGTGATCGAGCAGCGTGTTCAGCGCAGCGCCCACCATCCCGGTCTCGGTGCGCGGGTCCGCTTCGGATGCGGGGACGCGCTCGGTGATGGTGACCTCGCCGCGGTCGAGAGGCTGATTGGCCACCCTGGTCGCCGTTCCAGCCACCGCACGCAACGGACGCAGGCTCACGCGGATCGTGATCGCCGTCGTGAGTGCGAGCAGGATGAGTCCGCCGAGTGTCGCGAGCGCGATCACGGTGAACAGCTGTGCCATCGTGCTCTGGATCGCATCGCGGGGGAGGCCGGTGACCACCGTGATCTTGTCCGAGAACTGTGTGACAGAGGTCTGTGTGACGGTCAGCTGGTACGAGCCGCCGCCTGGCCCCGCGAAGGTGATCGATCCCGAGCCGCGGCCGCTCAGCGCGTCGTTGATCGCGGTGAGCTGATCGTCGCTCAGGTCGCGTACGTCTCCCGAGCCATCCACCAGCACGCCGCTCGCGCCGCTGTCGGGCGCAGCGATGGCGAGGAGGAGTCCGGTGGGAGGAGGCGCGACATTCTCCATCGTCGACTGTGCCGTCAGCCGGGTGTCATGCAGCGCCGCCGGAATCGACGCCTGCGTGACCAGGTTCGTGGTGCGGCCGGACAGCGACCTCAGCTGCTCGGAGAGCTGTCCCTCCTGCGCTGATCCGAGCAGCGTGCTCGTGATGACGGCGACGATGATGAGGATGAGCGACACGAACCCGATGACGGCGGCCATCAGCCGCGTCTGCAGAGTCAGCGGGCGGTGCATCATCCCCGATGCGGTCACTGCGGGGCCTTGATCATGTATCCGACGCCGCGGACCGTGTGCAGCAGCGGTGCGCGACCGGCGTCGATCTTCTTGCGCAGGTACGAGATGTACAGCTCGACGACCGAGGATTTTCCGCCGAAGTCATAGCTCCAGACCCGGTCGAGGATCTGCGCCTTCGACAGCACACGGCGCTCGTTGCGCATGAGGTAGCGGAGAAGTTCGAACTCGGTGGCCGTCAGCTCGATCTCGGTGCCGGAGCGTTCGACCTCGTGGCTGTCCTCATTGAGGGTGAGATCGCCGACCCGCAGAATCGACTGCCCTTCGTCGGCGCTGGCGAGCCCGGTGCGGCGGATGATCGCACGCAGGCGCGCGATGACCTCCTCGAGGCTGAAGGGCTTGGTGACGTAGTCGTCGCCGCCGGCCGTGAGCCCGGCGATGCGATCGCCGACGGCATCCTTGGCCGTCAGGAACAGTACCGGCACGAGATTGCCCGATTCGCGGAGTCGCCGCAGCACGCTCATGCCGTCGAGATCGGGCATCATGATGTCGAGCACCAGCGCATCGGGCTCGAAATCCCTGGCAACCTGGAGCGCTTCGAGGCCCGAGGATGCTGTGCGCACCTCCCAGCCCTCCATGCGAAGCGCCATGGCGAGCAGATCGGTGAGCATCTGCTCGTCGTCGACGGCGAGGATGCGCAGGGGGGAGCCGTCGGGGCGGCGCAGGTCGGGCTGATCGCTTGTCATGGTCTTATTCTGTGGAATCAGCTATGGGATTTCTATGGAGTGCACTATGTGCTTCCTGTGAATCATGATCATCGCGTCTGCATTCTCATACGGATCTCATCATTGCTTGCTCACATCTCCAGAAGCTGTCTCCATACCGTCAGATCTGCACCGCGACATCCGCGGCAGAAGGAGAGACATGTACGCAACGTATCTGCGGCGGGAACTGGCCGGCCGCAAGAAACAGACGATCATCGTCGCAGCGGGACTGGCGATCGCCATCGCGCTGGTCATCATCGTGAACGCACTCACCGCTGGAGTGCGCGATGCGCAGTCGCAGGCGCTCGAATCGGTGTACGGGGTCGGGACGGATCTCACTGTCACCGGCGCGGCGGCAGAGCCGGGAGAAGGTGGCGGCGGTCAGCGATTCGAGTTCGACGCCGACGCGGCGGAATCGGGTGATGACACGACGACGCTGAGCCAGTCGATGCTCACGACCGAGCGGATGCGCGGCACTCTCGATGCTTCGGTCCTCGAAACCGTGACCGGCACAGACGGCGTCGCCGCAGCATCCGGGGCGCTCAGCCTGACCAACTCCACGTTCTCGGGTGAGATGCCGACCGGCGGGTTCGGCGGTGGCGAAGGCGATACCGGTGAGACCGGCGAGATGCAGGCGCCCGCCGAAGGACAGGCGCCCGCGGAAGGCGGCGCCGACGGCGCAGGCGGCAGTGCCTTCGGGGTCGACTCGTTCACGGTGCTGGGCATCGATCCGGACGCCGACTCCATCGGCCCGCTCGCATCGGTCGAGGTCGCCGACGGGCGTGGGTTCGACGCGGACGACTCCGCTGCGCTGGTTGCGTTGGTCGACAGCTCATATGCGTCGACCGCCGAGATCGCGGTGGGCGATGTGATCGACGTGGCCGGATCCGAGGTGGAGATCGTCGGAGTCGTCAGCTCGACATCTGATTCCGCAGACACAGCCGCCAACGTGTACCTGCCGCTGGACACGGCGCAGGAGCTCTCGGGAGTCGGCGAAGTCATCTCGACCGTCTACGTCCAGGCGTCGTCGGCATCGGACATCGCCGCGGTGCAGTCCGCACTCACCGAAGACCTGCCAGACGCCACCGTGAGCTCACAGTCCGATCTCGCAGCGACGGTCTCCGGCTCCCTCACGAGCGCGACCTCGATGATCACGAGCCTCGGCACCTGGCTGTCCGTGATCGTGCTCGCAGTCGCGCTGCTGATCTCGGTGCTCCTGACCACCTCAGGCGTCTCGCGGCGCACACGCGAGTTCGGGACACTCAAGGCGATCGGTTGGTCCAACGGCCGCGTCGTACGCCAGGTCGCAGGCGAGTCGATGGTGCAGGGACTCATCGGCGGTGTCGTCGGGCTTGCACTGGGACTGGTCGGCATCCTGATCATCAACATCGTCCAGCCGACGATCTCGGCGACCGCTGAGACGCCGGCCGGCAGCTCCGGTGGGCCAGGCGCAGGCGCAGGCGCTGGCGGCGGCCCGACGGGCGGCGGCGGCATGTTCCAGGCCGCGGCCGGTGCCGACATCGTGCTGCAGGCGCCGGTCACGCTCTGGGTTCTCGTGGCAGCCGTGACTCTCGCGGTGCTCGGCGGACTCGTCGCCGGAGCATTCGGCGGTTGGCGAGCCGCCCGGCTGAGCCCAGCCGAGGCGCTTCGCTCGGTCGCATGAGAGACAGGAGGACACGGAGATGGATGTGAAAGAGATGACGGAGATGACAGACATGACAGACGTGACACTCACGCGGACGGCGCCGCTCTACCGGCTCAAGGATGTGACCCGCACGTACAGCCAGAAGGGACGGATCGTGAAGGCGCTCGCCGGCGTCGACCTCGAGATCGTGCCCGGCGAATTCGTCACGATCCAGGGTGCTACCGGGGGAGGGAAATCGACCCTGCTGCAGCTGCTCGGAGCTCTGGACACGCCTACCTCGGGGTCTCTGCGCCTCGGCGACATCGAACTGGCGTCGGCGTCGGGCAAGGAGCTCAGCCGCATTCGCGCCGACGAGATCGGCTTCGTCTTCCAGGGCTTCAACCTCATGCCCACGCTGACGGCGGCCGAGAACGTGAACATGGCGCTCGAGCCGATGAAGCTCGCATCCGGTGAGCGCACGCGTCGAGTCGAGGAGGCGCTCGCACACGTCGGGCTCGCCGACCGCGGCGATCACCTTCCCACCGAGCTCTCCGGCGGTCAGCAGCAGCGCGTCGCGATCGCTCGCGCGATCGTGAAGAGGCCCAGAGTGCTGCTGGCCGACGAGCCGACCGGCAATCTCGACGAGAGCATGCGCGACGAGATCCTTGCCCTGCTGGAACGGCTCTGCGCTGAGGGGATCACGATGATCGTCGTCACGCATGACTCCGCTGTGGCCCGGCGCGCGACCCGCCGCCTGCGCCTGGCGAAGGGCGTGGTGCACGACATCACGAAGTAGTCGAAGGGGCCCCGATCTTCATGCGTCAGCCGATGATCGGGGCTTTCTGCTCCCAGATGGAACTCATCTCCGCGAGCGTGCGGTCCATGATCGAGACCATGGAGGCCGCGGCCTTCTCGGCGTTCCCCGTCTGGATCGCTGTCGCGATGTCGACGTGCATCTGCAGAGCTTCCGGCGCCGGGTACTTCGGCATGAGATCGTACTGGGTCCGACCGGTGAGCACCTCGGCGACGAGATGGTGCAGCTGCGCGAACATCTCGTTCCCGCTCATGGTCAGGATGAGGGCGTGGAACTCCTTGTCCAGGTCGAGGAACTTCGGTGCATCCCCTTCGCGCCCGGCAGCCCACAGACGACCGGCGAGTCCGACGAGGTCGCTCGCCTGATTCAGCGGGGCACGCAGCGCCGCCATGCGGGCGGCGGCCGGTTCGATGGCTGCGCGCAGTTCAGTGAGTGAACGCAGTTGCGCGACGCGGCTCGGACCGGCGAGTCGCCAGCGGATGACCTGCAGGTCGTACACGTTCCAGTCGGTGAGCGGCAGCACTCGCACGCCCACGCGTCTCTTCGGTGTGATCAGGCCCTGGGCCTCCAGTGCGCGCAGCGCCTCGCGGACGACCGAGCGCGAAACCTGGAACCGGCTCTCGATCGACTCCGTGGTGAAGGTCGCCTGCGGCGCGATCACGCCGGCGCAGATCTCCCGGCCCAGAGTGTCGAAGACCAGGTTGCGTCGACCTGTCACGGGAATGGATGCGACGGACGATGACGCCGGATCGGCACCGATGCCGGGGAGCGGGCTCATGGCTAGATCATATCTTTCTGGTCACACATCTTGAAAGGTATGACTTGTGGGGTCTATCTTGGCCACTGAGCAGACGTAACGGAGCATCTGCACCAGCGAACCTCGCGATGCTGCGTGGTTCAGGACGGAGTCACAGTGAAGTACCGATCCAAGACCGCTCGCTTCCTCGCAGCGGCAACCACAGCAGTCGTCGCCGGCACGCTCGTCAGCTGCAGCTCGGGCTCGGAGATCGACGAGAGCGAGGGGATCGAGGGCACCACCATCCGCGTCACCCTCGCCAACCATGTCTGGACCGAGACGATCAAGGAACTCATCCCGGAGTTCGAGGAGGAGACCGGAGCGAAGGTCGAGATCTCGCAACTCGCGGAGGATCAGCTCTCCGACCAGTACAACGTCAAGCTCAATGCCGGCACCGACGAGATCGACGTGCTGATGTACCGGCCGCTGCAGGAGAACAAGCTCTTCGCCAGCAACGGGTACCTTTCGGACATCACCGAGCAGGTCGAGGGCGACGACGAATGGGACTGGTCCGACTTCCAATCCGGACCTGCATCGCTCACGACGTACGACGACACGGTCGTCGGCGTCCCGATCATCACCGAGCGCACGGTGCTCTACTACCGCAAGGACCTGCTGGAAGAAGCGGGGCTTGAGGTGCCGACCACGCTCGAAGATCTCGACGCCGCGGCAGCCGCGATCCATGAACTGCACCCCGAGGTTGCCGGCTACATCGGCCGCACGGGAAAGTCCGCAGCGGTGACCCAGTTCAGCGCATTCCTGTTCAGCTCCGGCGGCAAGTGGATCAACGACGACGGCACGTCGGCGATCGACAGTGAAGAGGCCCGTGGTGCCTATCAGTTCTACGGCGACCTCATCCGCGACCACACCGACGCCACCATCAACCCCGAGATGAGCTGGCCCGAGGCGTTCGCCGTGTTCCAGCAGGGACAGGCGGCGTTCATCGCCGATGCCGACAGCCTCTACAAGAACATGACCGACCCGTCGCAGTCGACGGTCTCGGATCAGGTCGGATTCGCGCCCTTCCCAGAAGGGGAAGCGGGATCGAAGCCGTACAACGTGGCTGCGTGGGCGCTCGCGATCAATGAGAGCTCCGAGAATCAGTCGGCCGCATGGCAGTTCATCCAGTGGGCGACCTCGAAGGAGATCACACTCGAGATGTCGAAGCTCGGTGTCATGGGCGCTCGCACCTCGGTGTGGGACGACGCGGACGCCACCGCCGACTATCCGGCCGAGCTCGTGGAGGCCATCAAGATCAACGGTGAGAACGGCGTCGGCGAGGATCGTCCGCTCGTGATCCAGGTGGCGGAGGCCCGTGAGATCGTCGGAGACCCGATCGTCGCCGCGATCTCCGGTGGCGATGTGGATGCTGCGGCTGAGAGCGCGAACAAGGCGTTCGACGAGTTCCTCCTCGAAGACGCAGAGTAACCATTCCGAGTCCGTCGCCGCCCCGGAGTCCATCCGGGGCGGCGACGGCGGACCTCACGGAAGCACTCATGACTGCACTACGCACCCCCGAAGACGTCGGGACGAGGGAGCACTTCAGCCGCTGGGCCAACCGGCATCGCAAGTGGCTGTTCGCCGGGCCCTCGATCGTGTTCACCGCACTGCTGCTCGCGATCCCGCTGGGCTGGACGCTGTTCCTCAGCTTCACCGACGCCAAGCGCTCGGTCAGGCGCAAGTTCGACTTCAATGGGCTCGACAACTACGTCGAGGCGCTCACCGACACCGAGCGGTTCTGGCCGGCCGTATGGCGCACATTCGCCTTCACCGGTGGAGCCCTCTTCTTCGAGCTGATCCTCGGAATGATCATCGCCCTGCTGCTGTGGAAGCCCTTCCGCGGTCAGGGCGTCGTGCGCACGATCATCCTGCTGCCGCTCGTGGCGACTCCCGTCGCGGTCGGCATGATGTGGCGCCTGCTCTTCGAGCCGAACATCGGCTTCGTCAACGAGATGCTGTCCTGGGTCGGCATACCGCCGCAGCCGTGGCTGGCGGACCCTGCCACCTCACTCGCGACGCTGACCTTCGTCGACATCTGGCAGTGGACGCCCATGGTGGCGCTCATCCTGCTCGCAGGCCTCACCGGCCTCTCTGAGGAGCCGCAGGAGGCGGCGAAGGTCGACGGAGCCAACGGCTGGCAGCGGTTCTGGTACGTGACGGTGCCGCTGATGCGCCCTGTGATCATCGCTGCCGTGCTGCTTCGCGGTATCGATGCGCTCAAGACCTTCGACATCCTCTATGCCACCAAGGGCAAGGGCGGCGGTGCCTTCCACGACGTCGAGACGCTCAACGTCTACGCCTACGGTCTGAGCTTCGACTACAACGAGTACGGATTGGCGTCGGCGGTTCTCATCCTGTTCTTCCTGCTGATCCTCGGCGTGATCTGGGTTCTCCAGATGCAGAGAAAGGGCAAGGACTCATGACCACGGCAGACACCCGCACGATCGTCACAGGCGGGGCGACCGCTCCGGTGCGGCGCCGGCGGAAGTTCCGCTGGGGACCGGTGGGCCGATTCGTCGGACTCGCGCTCATCGTGCTCGCCTTCCTCGGCCCGATCGTGTGGATGGTGCTGGCGAGCTTCAAGCTCAATGTGCAGATCTACGATCCGACCAAGGCGTTCCTGTTCGACCCGACCCTGGAGAACTACGGCACGGTGTTCGATCCGCGTCGTGGCAACTACCTCGTCTACATCTGGAACTCGTTCTTCGTCGCCTTCATGGCCACGGCGCTCTCGCTCGTGCTCGCCGTTCCGGCCGCGTACGCGATGAGCCGGTTCATGATGAACAAGTCGGCGATGGTCGTGCTGCTCGCGCGCATCATCCCCGGCGTGAGCCTGCTGGTGCCGTGGTACTTCATCTTCGCCCAGCTGAAGATGACCGGCGGCTACCTGCCGCTGATCCTCTCGCACATGTTCGTCTCGCTGCCGTTGATCCTGTACATCATGATGTCGTTCTTCGATCAGCTCCCGGAGGAGCTGGAGGAGTCGGCCCAGGTCGACGGGCTCACCGCGATCGGGGCGTTCTTCCGCATCACGCTGCCGCTGTCGGTGCCTGGCATCGCGACCGCGACGATCCTGTCGTTCATCTTCTCGTGGAACAACTTCATGTTCGCGCTCGTGCTCTCCGGCAACTCGACGAAGACGCTTCCGGTGGCGATCTTCGACTTCATCGGGTACGCCTCGATCGACTGGGGTGCATTGATGGCGGCCTCCGTGGTCGTGACGACACCGATCATGCTGATCGCCCTGTTCACTCAGCGCTACATCGTGACTGGCCTCACCGCCGGCGCGACGAAGGGCTGAGGCGAATGGCCGACATGATCGAGCGCGTCGAATCGTTCCCGGTCGCGCCGCGCTGGCTCTTCGTGCGCATCGAGACCGGCGACGGACTCGTGGGCTGGGGAGAGGCGTCGCTGGAAGGGTACGCAGACGTCGTGCGGGCGGCCGTCGATCAGTTCGCCGGATACCTCATCGGCACTGACCCTGGGCTCATCGAGGATCACTGGCAGGTGCTCACCAAGAGCCAGTTCTATCGCGGAGGGGCGGTGCTCGCGAGCGCGGTGTCCGGCATAGACCAGGCGCTGTGGGATATCAAGGGCAAGCGTCTGGGGGTGCCGGTGCACGACCTCCTCGGCGGAGCGGTGCGCGATCGGATCCGTGCGTACGGGTGGGTCGGCGGCGATGACCCGGCGGAGGTCGCCGACCAGATCTCGGCGCAGCTCGACGTCGGCCTCACCGCGGTGAAGATGAACGGATCAGGGAAGATGAGCCGCAACGGCTCGGTGGCGGAAATCGATGCCGTCGTCGCGAGGGTCGCCAGCGCCCGCGCCACGCTCGGGCCCGATCGAGACGTCGCCGTCGACCTGCACGGCCGATTCACCCTCGCGACAGCGCGTCGACTGGCGCCGCTGCTCGAACCGCTGCATCCGTTCTTCATCGAGGAGCCGGTCGTCCCCGAGAACTCGCACGTGATCGGGCGGATGGTGGATGCCACCACCATCCCGATCGCGACCGGGGAGCGGCTGTACAGCCGTCAGGAGTTCCTGCCGGTGCTGCAGGCCGGCATCGCGATCGCGCAGCCCGACCTCTCGCACGCCGGCGGCATCTCCGAAGTGCGTCGGATCGCCGCACTCGCCGAGACGTTCGATGCGGTGATCGCCCCGCACTGCCCGCTCGGCCCGCTCGCGCTCGCCGCATGCCTGCAGGTCGGCTTCGCGACGCCGAACCACCTCATCCAGGAGCAGTCGATCGGCATCCACTACAACAAGGGTGCAGAGGTGCTCGACTACGTGCTCGACACATCGCCGCTCGGGTTCGTCGACGGTGGGTTCGAACGCTTGACCGGAGCGGGTCTCGGAATCGAGATCGATGAGGATGCCGTGCGCCACGCATCCTCGCGCTGGGAGAGCTGGCAGAACCCGATCTGGAGGCACGCCGATGGCTCGGTCGCGGAGTGGTGAGCGGTCATGACCACTGACGGAGCGGATCTGCCGCGCACGATGGCGGCGGTGATCAAGCACGGCCCCGGCGTCGAAGGCATCGAGATCGGCCGGGCGGCGATGCCGACGGCCACACCGGGGCATGCCGTCGTGGACGTGCTCGCGACCGGCCTCTGCGGGACCGACGTGCACATCGCCCACGACGAGTACGGCTATGCGGCTCCCGTCATCATGGGGCACGAGGTCCTCGGCGTCGTCTGCGAGGTCGGGTCCGACGACGATGCGGCGTGGCTCGGCGTCCGAGTCGCCGTCGAGACCTACTTCTCGGCGTGCGAGGTGTGCGACATGTGCCGCTCCGGCAGGCGCAACCTGTGCACGGATCGTCGTTCGATCGGATCGTTCCGCAACGGCGGGTTCGCTGAGAAGCTGCTCGTGCCTGTCATCAACCTGCACCGGATGCCGGACACTCCGGGCGACCTCGACGGCGTACTCAGCGAACCGCTGGCATGCGTCGCGCAGTGCCTGCTCGACCCTCCCGTCGTGCAACCGGGAGACCAGGTGCTCGTCACAGGACCGGGTGCGATGGGGCAGCTCGCGGCGCAGGTGGCGAAGGCATCCGGCGGCGTCGTGACTCTCGCGGGGCTGCCAGCCGATGCGGAGCGCCTCGCCGTCGCCGCAGCGCACGGAATCGGCACCACGACGGCGACGCCGCAACAGGACGCCTTCGACGTCGTCATCGAATGCTCTGGTTCGGCTCCCGGTGCTGCCGGCGCGCTGCGCGCGGCGCGTCGCGGCGCCCGCTACGTGCAGGTCGGGATCTTCGGACGCGATGTGTCGCTGCCGCTCGATCTGGTGCTCTACAAGGAGCTCACCGTGACCAGCGGCTTCGCGTCCACGCCGATATCGTGGCGGGCCGCGATGCGGCTGATCGAGGCGGGCGATGTCGTGCTGACTCCTCTGATCACGAACAGGGTGCCACTGCACGCCTTCTTCGATGCTCTGGATGCCGCGGCTCGCGGCGAAGGGCTGAAGACGGTGATCGTGCCTGGAGGAACGCGGGCTCGCTGAGCGCGAACGGCGGGATGCCGGTGGCCGATGTCGGCGCCCGGGAATACGATCTGCGCATGACAGAAAGTCCACTCGCAGTACGTCCGGCGACCCCGGAGGACGTCGCCGCACTGGTGCGCCGCGCGCACCAGGAATCGCTCCTCGTCACCGTGGTATCCGGTGGTCACGGGCCATGGTCGCACGACGAAGCAGACGGCATGCGCATCGAACTCACCAGCCTCGCCGACATCCGCATCGACGGCTCCATCGTGCACATCGGCGGCGGAGCGACGTGGGGTGCGATCGCCGCCGCGCTCTCCGAGGCGGGCCTGGCCATCAGCTCAGGAGACACGTCCACGGTCGGCGTCGGCGGATTGACGCTCGGCGGCGGTATCGGATGGATGGTGCGCGCGTGGGGGCTCGCCGTCGACCAGCTGGTCGGCGCGCAGGTCGTGACGGCGACCGGCGAGATCGTCGAGGCCTCCGCGAATGAGAACGCAGACCTGTTCTGGGCTCTGCGCGGCGGCGGTGGCAACTTCGGCATCGTCACGCGTTTCGACTTCGAAGCGCATCGGTTCACGGGCATCGTCCACGGCGAGTACGTGATCGGCGGCGATGCGGCCGCGGTGCTGCGCACGTGCCGCGACATCATGCGCACGGCACCGCGCGAGCTGACCGTGACGTACATGGATGTTCCCGCGATGGATCCGAGCGCGCCGGCAGGCGCACGACTGGCCGCGGTCTGGGCCGGCGACGAAGTGGACTCGCTCGAGGCTGCGCTCGCGCCGGTGGCGGCATCGGAGGGCGTCGAGGCGACGGTGACGCCCCCGGCGTACCGCGACATCCTGCTCGAGATGCCGGCGCCGGAGGCGGGGGAGGATGCTCCGGCTCCTCCCGGCTTCATCGGGGGCAACGGCCTCTTCGCCGCACTGGATGACGAGCTGATCGACCGGCTCGTGGCGTTCCGTGCGGCGTACCCCGCATCCGTGGTGTTCCTGCGCTCCCTGGGCGGAGCATTCGGCGACGTGCCCCAGGAGGAGACGCCGTTCCCCGCTCGGTCGGCCGCCTGGTTCGTGATGGCCGGAGGATTCGACATCCCGGGCATGATCGACGACGACACTCGAGCGGCGATCCTCGCCGACTGGCACAGGATCGAGTCGGGGCGCCTCGCCGAGTACGGCAACTTCGCCGACACGGAGCGACCCGCAGCCGTGCCGGGGATGTTCACCACGGAGGCGTACGAGCGTTTGCGCACCGCGAAGGCGAAGTGGGACCCGCAGAACCTCTTCCAGCGCAATCACAACATCATCGTGTGATGCCGACCCTGTGACGTGCAGGGGGGGCGGTGACCTGTCGGTCACCGGCCCCGCCTACGCGGATTCTCCGCTCAGTGCGTGTCTTCCGCCTCGATCTCGGTGCGGTCGCCCGACCACAGCGTGTGGAAGGTGCCTTCCTTGTCGATGCGCTTGTAGGTGTGCGCACCGAAGAAGTCGCGCTGACCCTGCACGAGCGCGGCAGGAAGGCGGTCGGCGCGGATGCCGTCGTAGTACGACAGCGACGAGCTGAACGCGGGAGCCGGGATGCCTGCGGTCGCTGCCGCGACGACGACGCGCCGCCATGACGCCTGGCTGCCGGCGATGGCGTCGGCGAAGTACGGTGCGGTCATCAGCACGGGCAGGTCGGCGTTCTCGGCGTACGCGTCGGCGATGCGATTGAGGAACTGGGCACGGATGATGCAGCCGCCGCGCCAGATCTTCGACACCGCGCCGAGGTCGATGTTCCAGCCGTATTCGGCGGCACCGGCACGGATCTCGTCGAAGCCCTGACTGTAGGCGACGATCTTCGAGGCGTAGAGCGCGAGGCGGACGTCTTCGATGAAAGCGTCGTGGTCGGTGACGGCGAACGCGTCGTCGGGGCCGGGGAGGTTCACGGCGACGGCGCGCTGCTCGGGGTGCGAGGACAGCGAGCGGGCGAAGGTGGCCTCGGCGATGCCGGACACCGGTACGCCGAGCGACAGGGCGGTCTGCACTGTCCATGCGCCGGTGCCCTTGGCTCCGGCCTGGTCGAGGATGACGTCGACGAGCGGCTTGCCCGTGGAGGCATCCACCTGACGCAGCACCTCCGCGGTGATCTCGATCAGGTACGACTCGAGCTCGCCCTTGTTCCATTCGGCGAAGATCTCGGCGATCTCGGCGGGGCTCTTGCCCGTGCCGCGTCGGATCAGGTCGTACGCCTCTGCGATGAGCTGCATGTCGGCGTACTCGATGCCGTTGTGCACCATCTTCACGAAGTGGCCGGCGCCGTCGTGGCCGATGTGGGTGACGCACGGCTCGCCCTCGGCGACAGCGGCGATGGACTTCAGGATCGGGCCGAGGGTGACCCACGACTCGTCGGAGCCGCCAGGCATGATCGACGGGCCGAGGAGTGCGCCCTCCTCGCCACCGGAGATTCCGGCGCCGACGAAGTTGATGCCGGTCTCGCGGACGGCCTTCTCACGGCGGATCGTGTCGGGGAAGTAGGCGTTGCCGCCGTCGACGATGATGTCACCCGGTTCGAACACCTCGGTGAGTGCCTGGATCACGGCGTCCGTGCCCGCGCCGGCCTTGACCATGATGATCGCGGTGCGCGGCTTCTGCAGCGACGCGGCGAACTCCTCATAGGTGGATGCCGGGATGAATCCGGCCTCGGGGTGCGCGTCGAGCACGCCCTGGGTCTTCTCGTAGCTGCGGTTGAAGATCGCCACCGTGTTGCCCTCGCGGCTCGCGAGGTTGCGGGCGAGATTCGAACCCATGACGGCGAGTCCGACGACTCCGATGTTCGCTGATGCTTCGGGCACAGACTGCTCCTCGGTCGGGAAGTTAGGGATGGTCTCAGATTATCGCTGAGGGCGACGGGCGAGCGCGTGTGTGACGGGAGATGCCGTTTGTTGGCGCGAGCACGCCGTCGCATCGGCGGTGCCGTCGGGTGGGCGGCATCCGGCCCCGCGCGGAGTCAGTCCTTGCGGTAGCTGCTGCGACCCATGGAGAACAGGGCGCCGAGGGTGAAAACCGTCGCGCACACCGCCATGGCGCCGATGAGCCAGAGGAGGACGTGTGAGAGGAAGGCGCCGTCGAGCATGCCGGACTCCAAGTTCTGGGAGGGGAAATGAGCTGAGTTTCAGCCTACTCGGTCATCCGGTACGATAGAGGAGTTCCTCGGCGAGGGATGCTTCGCGTGCGCGGCATCCGTTATCGACGCGGCGAACCAAGCCTCGTGGCTTTTTCGCACGTCTGCGTCCGGGAAGCCGACCAATAGACCACCACGCGGCGAGCAGTTCGTCGTGTGCCCCGAAGGAGAATTCATGTCTGAGGACACCAAGGTCCACGCCGAGGTCCGCGAGCAGTTCGGCAAGGGCTTCGCCCGTCGCCTGCGCGCAGCCGGCAAGATCCCCGCCGTCATCTACGGCCACGGCACCGAGCCGGTGCACGTCGCACTGCCGGGCCACCAGGTCTCGCTCATCATCCGCCGCGCGAACGCGCTGCTAGAGCTCGACATCGAAGGCACCGCCTCGCTCGCGCTCGTCAAGGACGTTCAGCGTGACCCGGTGCGCCAGATCATCGAGCACATCGACCTTCTCGTCGTGAAGAAGGGCGAGAAGATCCAGGTCGACGTGCCGATCGTCGTCGTCGGCGAGTCCTTCGCCGGTACGGTTGCCAACCTCGACGCGACCTCCCTCGCGGTCGAGGTCGAGGCGACGCACATCCCGCAGAACTTCGAGGTCTCCATCGAGGGCCTGGAAGAGGGCCAGCACATCACGGCCGCCGATGTGAAGCTCCCCAAGGGTGCATCGCTGCTCGCAGACCCCGAGACGCTCATCGTCGCGATCTACGTGCCGACCGCTGAGGCCGCTGAGGAGGCGACCGAAGAGGTCTCCGCCGAGGGCGAAGCCGCAGAAGCACAGACCGAAGAAGCTGCTGCGGAGTAATCCACACGCACTTCCGACGACAGAGGGGACGCGAGCACATCGCGTCCCCTCTGTCGTATCCTGACGACGTTCGAAAGGCGTGAGATGGCCGACACCTGGCTGATCGTGGGACTGGGCAATCCTGGGCCCCGGTACGAGGCGACCCGGCACAATGTGGGCCAGCTCGTCGTGGATGAGCTGGCCGCGCGTCGTGGCGAGAGCTTCCGTGAGCACAAGGGCGGTGCGCGGGTGGTGGAGACCTGGGTGCGACCCGGCGCCGACAAGCTCGTGCTCGCGAAGCCGAACTCCTTCATGAACGTCTCCGGCACGCCGGTGGCTGCTCTGGCGCGGTTCTATTCGGTTCCGCCAGAGCGCACGGTCGTGGTCCACGACGAACTGGACATCCCGTTCGACACTCTCAAGCTCAAGATCGGCGGAGGGCACGGCGGGCACAACGGCGTTCGCGATGTCGCGCGCGCGATCGGCACGGCGGACTTCCCGCGGGTGCGCGTCGGCATCGGCCGGCCACCCGGGCGCCAGGACCCCGCGGACTGGGTGCTGTCGCCGTTCGGCAAGGCGGAGCGGGAGACGCTCGGGATCCTCGTCGCCGACTCAGCGGATGCCGTCGAACTGTTGGTGACCGAGGGGCTGCTCGCCGCCCAGCAGAAGCATCACGCTCCGCGTTGATCCGACCGGCGTCCTCCGCCCATCAGGGATACTGATCGATCAGGTTCCGTAGAGCGTCGCGGAGCCGGCCCCTGCACCGATTCCGAGCGTGACGCCGAGCACGGTGAAGAAGATCACCGGGCCGAGCACACCGAGGATCAGCGCAGTGATGCCCCATGCTCGTCCGGAGCGCTTCACGATCGCCATGATCCCGAGCACGATCGCTGCGATGCCGGCGAGGGTGCCGAGCCAGAACGAGACCTCGCCCATCAGCACCTGGTCCCGCACTGGTGCGAGGAAGGAGAGATCGCTCGTGGATCCGTCGATCTGCTGCATCACCGTCGGCAGCCTGAAGCCGATCTGGTAGCCGGCTGCGCCCGCGACGATCGACGCGACGACGCCGGCCACGATCGACAGCGCGAACGCCACGATGCCGAGTGCAGAAGACTTCTGCTGCGGCGTGGCGGACGGCTGGTATGCCCCGGTGGGTGCGCTGTATCCGCCGACGGGCGCCGGGTATGCTCCGGGCGGCGCCTGGTACGCAGGATCTGCGGGCGCCGGGTATGCGCCGGCAGGCGGCTGGTACGCGGGTGCACCGGCAGGCGATGCCGGGTAACCGGGTGCGGGCGGCACCGGCGGCACTGGGCCGTTGGGCGAGGGCGGCGGAAGCTGCGGATCGGTCACGCACACCATCCTAGAGCGAGGGCGGATCGCGGAGCGCAGCCGAGCTCGGAGCGCAGGCCGAGGGGCTCATCAGACTCGACGCAGCAGCCCGACCTTGTCGTACACGTCGGCGAGCGTCGCGTCAGCCACCGCGTCGGCTCGTGCCGCGTTCGCGGCGAGGATGCGGTCGAGCTCGGCCGGGTCGTCGAGAAGCTCGAGTGCGCGGGCGCGCACCGGCTCGAACTCCGAGACGACGACCTCCGCGAGGCCCTTCTTGAAATCGCCGTAGCCGCGGCCGGCGTACTCATCCTCGATCGCCGCGACCTGACGTCCGGAGAGCGCCGCGTAGATCGTCAGCAGGTTCGAAACGCCGGGCTTGTTCTCCCGATCGAAGCGCACGCTGCCCTCGTTGTCCGTCACCGCACGCATGACCTTCTTCGCCGACTTGGCCGGGTCATCCAGCATCCAGAGCACGCCGGCATCGCTCTCCGCAGACTTCGACATCTTCGCCGTCGGGTTCTGAAGGTCGTAGATGCGTGCCGTGTCCTTCTGGATCACCGGCATCGGCACGGTGAACGTCTCGCCGAAGCGCGAGTTGAACCGCTCAGCGAGATCGCGCGTCAGCTCGACGTGCTGCTTCTGGTCGTCGCCGACCGGCACCACGTCGGTCTGGTAGAGCAGGATGTCGGCGGCCATCAGCACCGGATACGTGAACAGGCCGACGGAGGTGGCGTCCGCGCCATAGCGGGACGACTTGTCCTTGAACTGCGTCATGCGTCCGGCTTCGCCGAACCCGGTGATGGTGCTGAGGATCCACGCGAGCTCGGCGTGCGCGCGCACGTGCGACTGCACGTACAGCGTCGACTGGGACGGCTCGATGCCCGCTGCGATGTACTGTGCGGCCGTACGGCGCGTCTTCTCGCGGAGCTCTTTCGGCTCCTGTGCGACGGTCAGCGCGTGGAGGTCGACCACCGAGAAGTATGCGTCGTAGGAGTTCTGCAGATCCCGCCACTGCAGGAGAGCCCCGATGTAGTTGCCGATCTGGAGGGAGTCGGCGGAGGGCTGCATTCCTGAGTAGAGGCGAGGTTTCTTCACGAATCAATCCTACGGGGACGACGTGGGGCGATCCGCATGTCGCTCAATACGAGTAGTCCACGATCACGGGGGAGTGGTCGCTCCACCGCTCGGCGTAGGAGGCTGCGCGTGCCACGCTGTACGCCTCCACGCGCTCCGCGAGTGCCGGAGTCGCCAGGTGATAGTCGATGCGCCAGCCGCTGTCGTTGTCGAACGCCTGACCTCGCATCGACCACCACGTGTAGGGACCATCGATCTCGCCGTGGAAGCGGCGCCCGACGTCGACCCAGCCGAGACCGGTTCCGACGGTACCGTCGACGCCCGTGACCTCTGAGCCTGCGTCGCCGAGGAAGCGATCGAAGTATGCGCGCTCACGGGGGAGGAAACCCGCCTTCTTGCGGTTGCCTCGCCAGTTCTTGATATCGAGCTCCCGGTGGCCGACGTTGAGGTCGCCTGTGACGAGCGCGAGTGCGCCACCCAGACTCAGCTCTTCGAGGCGAAGGCCGAAAGCGTCGAGGAACTTCCATTTCTCGTCCTGCTTCGGTGTATCGGCCTCGCCGGAATGCACGTACGCGCTCACGACGGTGAGTGTGCGATCGCCGATCGGGAAGTCGCCTTCGATCCAGCGGCCCTTCGAATCGAAGTCATCGGCGCCGAAGGTCGTGCGACTGGCCACCGCAGGGGTTCGACTCGCGATGGCGACGCCTGCGCGCCCCTTGGCCGTCGCCTCGTCGTGGACGATCGACCAGCCGGGGAGGGCGGCTTCGAGATGCTCGTCCTGACCACGGACCTCCTGAAGGGTCAGGATGTCGACGCCTGCCGTGTCGAGCCAGCGGCTCATCCCGTTGCGGGCCGCCGCCCGGATTCCGTTGACATTGACCGAGGCGATACGCAGATGAGGCATGGGATCAAGCCTAGCCAGCGCCTCCGACATCGCGGCGCGATCGCGTGAGCTCTGTCAGCAGCCGGTGAGCGGTCGCGGCATCCGGCGTCGTCGTGACCTCCGGCGGATCGGCGAGGAGCCCGTCGAGTTCCGCCGTCGCCGAGCGCACCGCTCGTCGGGTGCTCCACGAACGCAACCAACCGGCCTCGTCCTGCGCCTGGCGGGCTTCGCGCAGGCGGATGCGCGCGGCCATGAGCAGCGCCTGATACTCGGCGGCGATGCGCTCGTCCTCGCTCTGGCGAAGCAGCGGGAGGTCGCGGTCCCGCGCGGCCACCGCTATCCACGCCGCTGCCACGAGCATGATCACACCGTTGACGCGGAACCACAGCAGGAGGCCGACGAAGATCGCGAACGTGGCGAGCAGAGGGTTGGCCGGCGTGTAGCTCAGCAGGAAGCCCGCGCCGAACTGCAGCACGGTCATGGCGCCGCCGCCGAGCAGGGCTCCCGGCCAGATCGTGCGCCATCGCAGAGAGGTCCCGGTGAGGAAGCGCACCATCGCGGCCAGTGCGGAAGACAGCAGCGCGAACGACACCACAACGGAGCCGATGCGGATCAGCAGGTTCACGGCGTCTGAGCCGGTGCCCCACCCCAGCAGCTCGATGAGCCAGGTCAGCACCGCGGTACTGGCATAGCTCAAGGCGGAACCGACGATCAGCGCGACGCCGAAGATGACGGCCGCGAACAGGTCGCGCGCCTTGAGCAGCAGGTAACTGCGCCGATCGGGCGCGAGGCCGAACATGTCGCGCACCGCACGTCGTGAGAACGTGACCCAGCCGATCGCCGTCCAGACGACCGCGACGAGCGCGATCACACCGGTGATGGTGAGCACTCCGGCCATGTCGCTGGCGATTCCGTACGCCTGCTCGGGAGTGAGTATCTTGCTGTGCTCGCTGATCAGGTTGGGGACGTAGCCGTTGACGACGCCGATCAGCGCGTCGACGGCCTCCGTGCTCCCGCCGAGCCACAGCCCGGAGATGGCGAAGGTGAGATAGACGGCGGCGAAGATTGCGAACAGAGCCTGATAGCTCACGCCGGCGGCGAGCAGGAAGCCGTTGTTCTGCAGGAAGTGGCGCCAGACGCGCACCGGGAACAGGGCGAGCGTGCGCCGGGTCAGCGCGGTCGCGCGCTCGACCGCGACGTCGAGGCGACCGGCGGATGCATCCGCCCCGGAATCAGACACGCCCCCACCCTATCCAGGGCGGGGGCGTGTCGTTGACGATGCGTGCGCTCAGCGGCGTCCGCGGAGGACGGCCTGCTTGACCTCGGCGATGGCCTTGGTGACCTCGATGCCGCGGGGGCATGCCTCGGAGCAATTGAAGGTCGTGCGGCAGCGCCAGACGCCTTCCTTGTCGTTGAGGATGTCCAGTCGCACGTCGGCGTTGTCATCGCGCGAGTCGAAGATGAAGCGGTGCGCGTTCACGATGGCGGCGGGCCCGAAGTACTGGCCGTCGGTCCAGAACACCGGGCAGGACGAGGTGCACGCGGCGCACAGGATGCACTTGGTGGTGTCGTCGAAGATCGCACGGTCGGCGATCGTCTGCACGCGCTCCTTGCCCTTCTCAGGCGTGGAGTTCGCGACGAGGAACGGCTGCACCTCGCGGAACGAGGCGAAGAACGGCTCCATGTCGACGATGAGGTCCTTCTCGAGCGGCAGGCCCTTGATCGCCTCGACGTAGATCGGCTTCGAGATGTCGAGGTCCTTGATCAGCGTCTTGCAGGCGAGGCGGTTACGGCCGTTGATGCGCATGGCGTCAGAGCCGCAGATGCCGTGCGCGCAGGAGCGGCGGAACGACAGCGAGCCGTCGACCTCCCACTTGATCTTGTGCAGGGCGTCGAGGACGCGGTCGGTGGAGAACAGCTCCACGTCGTAGTCGACCCAGCGCGGCTCGGCGTCCTTCTCGGGATCGAACCGTCGGATGGTGAAGGTGACCAGGAAGGACTGGATGGCTGGGTCAGCCGCGGATGGTGCCTCTGCGACAGCGTTCGACATTTCAGTACTTCCTCTCCATCGGCTGGTAACGGGTCATGACGACGGGTTTCCAATCGAGTTTGATGTGGTCGGCCGGCGTCGACGAGTGCGGGTCACCGGTCAGGTAGGCCATCGTGTGCTTCATGTAGTTCTCGTCGTCGCGCTTCGGGAAGTCGTCGCGCATGTGTCCGCCGCGGCTCTCCTCGCGGTTCTGCGCCGCGTAGACGACGACCTCGGCGATGTCGAGCAGGAACCCGAGCTCGACGGCTTCGAGCAGGTCGGTGTTGAAGCGGTGCCCCTTGTCGTCGACGTAGACGTTCTTGTAGCGCTCGCGCAGTTCGGCGATCACGCCGAGCACGTGCTCGAGGGAGTCGTGGGTGCGGAACACCTGGGCTCCGAGATCCATCTCCTCCTGCAGCTTCTTGCGCAGCACGGCGACGCGCTCGGTGCCCTTGCTGTCACGGAGCTGCTCGAGCAGGCCGGAGACGAATGCCGCCGGGTTCTCCGGCAGCGGCACGAACTCCGCGGTCTTGGCGTACGCGACCGCGTTGTTGCCCGCACGCTTGCCGAACACGTTGATGTCGAGCAGCGAGTTGGTGCCGAGACGGTTGGAGCCGTGCACCGACACGCAGGCGCACTCGCCGGCCGCGTACAGGCCGGGGACGACCGTGTCGTTGTCGGCGAGCACCTCGGCGTCGTTGTTGGTGGGGATGCCGCCCATCGCGTAGTGCGCGGTCGGCATGACGGGCACAGGATCGGTCACCGGGTCGACGCCGAGGTACGTGCGGGCGAACTCGGTGATGTCGGGGAGCTTGGTCTCGAGGACCTCGGCTCCCAGGTGCGTGCAGTCGAGGTAGACGTAGTCCTTGTGAGGACCGGCGCCGCGGCCGTCGAGGACCTCCTGCACCATCGACCGCGCCACGATGTCGCGAGGCGCGAGGTCCTTGATGGTGGGGGCGTAGCGCTCCATGAAGCGCTCGCCTGACGCGTTGCGCAGGATCGCGCCCTCGCCTCGAGCGCCCTCCGTGAGCAGGATGCCGAGACCGGCGAGCCCGGTCGGGTGGAACTGGAAGAACTCCATGTCCTCGAGCGGCAGGTTCTTGCGCCACACGATTCCGACGCCGTCACCGGTGAGGGTGTGCGCGTTGGAGGTGGTCTTGTAGATCTTGCCGAAGCCGCCGGTCGCGAAGATGATTGCCTTGGCCTGGAAGACGTGCAGCTCACCGGTGGAGAGGTCGTATGCGACGACGCCGGCGACCTGGGTGCTGCCGTCCTCGGCCTTCACCGTGATCAGGTCGAGCACGTAGAACTCGTTGAAGAAGTTGATGCCGAGGCGGACGCAGTTCTGGAACAGCGTCTGCAGGATCATGTGGCCGGTGCGGTCAGCCGCGTAGCAGGCGCGGCGCACCGGCGTCTTGCCGTGGTTCGCGGTGTGACCACCGAAACGGCGCTGGTCGATCTTGCCCTCTGGGGTGCGGTTGAACGGCAGGCCCATGTTCTCGAGATCGATGACCGCGTCGATGGCCTCCTTGGCGAGGATCTCCGCGGCGTCCTGGTCGACGAGGTAGTCGCCGCCCTTGACCGTGTCGAAGGTGTGCCACTCCCAGCTGTCCTCCTCGACATTCGCGAGGGCAGCCGCCATACCGCCCTGCGCTGCGCCGGTGTGCGAGCGGGTCGGGTAGAGCTTGGAGATCACTGCCGTCTTCGCACCCGGCCCCGCCTCGATCGCCGCACGCATGCCGGCACCGCCGGCACCGACGATCACGACGTCGAACTGGTGGTAGTGCACACCATCGCGGACGACGGAATCCTGTGTCTCAGTAGTCACTTCTCGTTGCTCTCTTCTCAGTTCCCGACGACGCCCGCGGCCACGCAGGTGTCCCACAGGGTGCTGCTCTCGGTCACGCCGAGGCACGGGTCGAAGGTGAATACGACCAGGGTGCCGAGCACGATCAGGAGCCCGGCTGCGAGGCCGACCGCCCAGACCAGGGCCTTGCGAACCTTCTCGTGCGTGACGTAGTCGTTGATGATCGTGCGCATGCCGTTGCCGCCATGCAGGAGCGCGAGCCACAGCATCAGCACGTCCCACCACTGCCAGAAAGGCGTGGCGAACTTGCCGGCGATGAAGGCGAAATCGAGAGCGTGGATGCCCTCGCCCACCATCAGGTTGACGAAGAGGTGGCCGAAGATCAGCACGATCAGCACGACGCCGGAGCCGCGCATGAACAGCCAGCCCCACTTCTCGAGGTTGATCCCGCGGCGGCGACGCGCCGGCGCTTGGATGGTCTGAGCGGACATCAGTGGCCTCCCACCATGCTGGAGAACGCGAGGGCGAGGTGCCGACCGGAGAAGCCGGCCATCAGCACGATCCATACGGCGATGACGCCCCAGAACATCTGCCGCTGGAAGCGCGCGCCCTTCGACCAGAAGTCGATGAGGATGATGCGCAGGCCGTTCATCGCATGGAACACGATGGCCGCGACGAGCACGACCTCGCCGATGGCCATGATCGGGTTCTTGTAGGTGCCGATCACGGCGTTGTACGCCTCGGGGGAGACCCGGATGAGTGCAGTGTCGAGCACATGCACCAACAGGAAGAAGAAGATCGCGACTCCGGTGATGCGGTGAAGCACCCATGACCACATGCCTTCGCGACCCCGGTAGAGGGTGCCGCGCGGCGTCTTCGATGTGGTCTCCGAAATCGACGGTGCGGGGCGTAAGCCTGCGGACACGGTCGTCCTCCCTGATCGATACGAGGTCGGTAGCGCGCACTGGGTCTGAGGCGACCGCAGACGTGCCCGATCGTGCTCCATCCTATTCCTGTTCAATCGCTGGGAGCGACGAAGGGTGGCCTAACTATCTCGACGTCGAGATTGTTTCGGACGGCTACGCTGGGGTCATGACCGAGCCGATCGATGACTTCTACGCCGTGATCCCCGCCGGAGGCATCGGAAGCCGGCTGTGGCCGCTCTCGCGTGCTGACGCACCGAAGTTCCTCCACGACCTGACCGGCTCGGGAAACTCTCTTCTTCGCGACACCTGGGATCGACTGGAGTCGCTCACCGGCCCAGACCGGATCTCGGTCGTTACAGGGCGGGCGCACCGGGCCGCTGTCGAGGCCGAGCTGCCCGGCATCGCCGACGCGAACGTGTTCCTCGAGTCGGAGCCACGGGACTCCGCCGCCGCGATCGGACTCGCCGCCGCGATCCTGCATCGCCGTGACCCCGATGTCATCATCGGTTCGTTCGCCGCCGACCACGTCATCCGCGGCACCCGCACCTTCGAGTTCGCCGTGCAGCAGGCCGTCGAGGTGGCGCGCGCCGGTTACATCTGCACGATCGGGATCCAGCCCTCCGAGCCGTCCGTCGGCTTCGGATACATCCAGAAGGGCGACGAGCTCATCGTCGACGGTGCGCCGGAGGCCGCGACCGTGGAGCGCTTCGTCGAGAAGCCCGACCTCGAGACCGCCAAGCAGTACTACTCCGACCGCTCCTTCCTGTGGAACGCCGGCATGTTCATCTCCAAGGCGAGCGTCTTGCTCGACGAACTCGCCGCGAACGAGCCCGAACTGCACGCCGGCCTCATGGAGCTCGCCGAGGCGTGGGACGACCGCGAGCGTCGCGGGCCCGTCGTCGACCGGGTGTGGCCGACGCTGAAGAAGATCGCGATCGACTACGCCGTCGCCGAGCCCGCCGCCGACAAGGGGCGCCTCGCGGTGATCCCAGGGCACTTCGACTGGGACGACGTGGGGGACTTCGCGTCGCTCACCAAGCTGATCAACAACGGCCGCAAGAACGACCTGGCGGTGCTGGGGCCGAAGGCGAGGGTGCTCTCCGATGCGGCGACCGGAATCCTCGTCAGTCAGACCTCGCGGGTGATCAGCCTCGTCGGTGTGAAGGACATCGTGGTCGTCGACACTCCCGACGCGCTGCTGGTCACGACCACCGAACACGCTCAGCGCGTCAAGGGCGTCGTGGAATCCCTCAAGCTCACCGGACGCGGCGACGTGCTCTAGCCCCAGGTCACCGGTCTATTGCGAGTTTGTAACCATTAACCGCAACCGTGATGTCGGATGCCGTAACACTGGGTAACTTATCCCCACGGGGCTTTGCGATCGGCGCAGGCCAGTAGTCGTGGAGGCTTACGTGACCATTTCCACCAAGAAGCGCGCTCTCGCCGCGCTCGTGGCGACAGGCGTCGCCGTCGCACTCGCAGGCTGCGGAGCCGCTCCGGAGGATTCCGACGGCGGCAATGCCGGTGGCGAGACCATCGACTTCCTGCCCTGCATCGTCTCCGACGCCGGCGGGTTCGACGACAAGTCGTTCAACCAGCTCTCCTACGAGGGTGTCGTGCAGGCCGCCGACGAGCTCGGCGTCGAGTACAAGAACGTCGAGTCCAACAGCGAGACCGACTTCGCCCCGAACATCGAGAGCCTCGTCTCCCAGGGCTGCAACGCCATCGTCTCCGTCGGCTTCGCGCTGTCGGCAGCGACCGTCGAGGCCGCGACAGCGAACGAGGACATCGACTTCATCCTCGTCGACGACGCCGCGGACAACGACTTCGACGGCGAGAAGGATGCCGAGAACGTCAAGCCGCTGCTGTATGACACGGCCCAGGCGGCCTTCCTGGCGGGCTACCTGTCGGCAGGCTACTCGGAGACCGGAAAGGTCGGCACCTTCGGCGGCATGGAGTTCCCGACCGTGACGATCTTCATGGACGGATACAAGCAGGGCGTCGACTACTACAACGAGCAGAACGGCACCGCCGTCGAGGTCGTGGGCATGACCTCGTTCACCGGTGGCTTCGAGGCCGGACCCGAGGCCAAGTCGGTCGCGCAGAACATCGTCGACCAGGGCGTCGACGTGCTCCTGCCGGTCGGCGGTCCGATCTACCAGTCGGCGCTCCAGGTCATCAAGGAGTCCGGCCGCGACATCGCACTCATCGGTGCCGACGCAGACCTGTTCGTCACCGACCCGAGCACGGAGGACTTCGTGCTGACGTCGATCCTCAAGGACATGAAGCTCTCGACGTACGAGGCGACCATGAGCAGCGCGAACGACGAGTTCGACGCGGAGGCGTATGTCGGAACCCTCGAGAACAAGGGCGTCGGCATCGCCGACCTCCACAACTTCGAGGACAAGGTCGACCCTGAGCTCTGGACCGCTGTCCAGGACCTGCAGCAGCAGATCATCGACGGAGACGTGACCGTCACCTCGTACCTCGGCTGATCGAGGAACGAACCACAGGGGGAGGTCGGCGACCCGCCGGCCTCCCCTCGCTGTTGCCCCGGCTCCGACCCGAACCTGGGACGGGGCACCTTTGCTGATTAGGATCTGAAATATGAAGCTTGAACTGCGCGGCATAACGAAGAGGTTCGGCGCGCTGACGGCAAACGACCACATCGATCTCACGATCGAACCGGGGGAGATCCACTGTCTCCTCGGCGAGAACGGTGCGGGCAAGTCGACGCTGATGAACGTGCTCTACGGCCTGTACCAGGCCGACGAGGGCGAGATCCTGCTGGACGATGTCGTGCAGAACTTCGCAGGTCCTGGAGACGCGATGGCCGCCGGCATCGGCATGGTGCACCAGCACTTCATGCTGATCCCCGTGTTCACTGTCGCTGAGAATGTCATGCTGGGCCATGAGAAGACCCGCTTCGGTGGCCGGCTCGATCTGCCTGCGGCTCGAGCGATGGTGCGCGAGATCTCCGACCGCTTCGGCTTCCACGTCGACCCGGATGCCGTCGTCGAGGATCTGCCCGTCGGCGTGCAGCAGCGGGTCGAGATCATCAAGGCGCTCTCCCGCGATGCCAAAGTGCTCGTATTCGATGAGCCCACCGCTGTGCTGACGCCGCAGGAGACCGATGAGCTGATGGCGACGATGCGTCAGCTCAAGGAATCGGGCACCTCCATCGTCTTCATCACCCACAAGCTCCGGGAGGTCCGCGAGGTCGCGGACCGGATCACGGTCATCCGACTCGGCAAGGTCGTCGGGGAGGCGTCTCCGACCGCCGGCAACGAGGAGCTCGCCTCGCTCATGGTGGGGCGCGCCGTCGAGCTCAGGGTGCACAAGAACGCACCGAAGCTGGGCGAGGAATCGCTCATCGTGAAGAACCTCACCGTCACCGATCCCTTCGGCACTGTGCTCGTCGACGACGTGTCGTTCTCGGTGCGCGGCGGCGAGGTCCTGGTGATCGCCGGTGTGCAGGGCAACGGACAGACCGAGGTCACCGAGGCGATCGTCGGCCTGCAGCCGCGCGTCGAAGGCAGCGTGCAGCTCAATGGCGCCGAGCTGGTGGGGCGATCAGTGCGCGACATCCTCGACGACGGCGTCGGCTTCGTTCCGGAGGACCGCAGCGTCGACGGGCTGGTGAAGGAGTTCTCGATCGCGGAGAACCTCATTCTCGACCGTTCGGTCGGCGCCCCGTTCGTCAAAGCGGGCACCCTGCAACTGCGTGCGCTCGACGAGTTCGCACGCGAGAAGATCACCGAGTTCGACATCCGCACGCAAGGGCCGGCCCAGCAGGCAGGGCGACTATCAGGCGGCAACCAGCAGAAGGTCGTGCTCGCTCGCGAGCTGAGCCGCGAACTCTCACTCTTCGTGGCGGCGCAGCCGACGCGCGGCGTCGACGTCGGATCCATCGAGTTCATCCACAAGCGCATCATCGAGACCAGGGATTCGGGCATCCCGGTGATCGTCATCTCCACTGAGCTCGATGAGGCGGCGGCACTCGCCGACCGCATCATGGTGATGTATCGCGGCAAGGTCGTCGGCGTCGTGCCGGGCGACACCACACGGGAGAAGCTCGGCCTGATGATGGCGGGCATGGTCGAGACGACCGAGGAGGCAGGCGCATGAGCGCTCTCACACCTGGCCCGATCAAGGCCGCACCCGCGGACTTCGGCTCGGCGGAACCGACCCGCTGGAACAGTGCGCTGCAGCGCATCGCCACCGGCAACGGGATGATCTCGGTCCTCTCCGTGATCCTCGCCCTCGTGGCGGGGTCGATCATGATCGCCTTCACCGATTCCGAGGTGCAGCGCACGGCGGGGTACTTCTTCGCGCGCCCCGGCGACATGCTGCTCGCTGTGTGGGAGTCGATCTCCGGCGCCTACGTGGCGCTGTTCCAGGGCGCGATCTACAACTTCCGCGTCGACGGGTTCGCTGCGGGGATCAAACCGCTCACCGAGACGCTGAAATTCGCGACACCGCTGATCGCGGCCGGTCTCGGCGTCGCGCTCGCGTTCCGCGCCGGTCTGTTCAACATCGGCGGCCAGGGCCAGATGCTCATGGCCGCGGCCGCCGCCGGCTGGGTCGCGACGAGCATGGACATGCCGTGGCCTCTGCACATGCTGGTCGCCATCATCGCCGGCATCATCGCCGGTGCGATCTGGGCCGGCATCGCCGGAATCCTCAAGGCGCGAACAGGCGCGCACGAGGTGATCGTGACGATCATGCTCAACCACATCGCGTTCTACCTGCTGGCATGGATGCTGGCCACACCCGGCATCCTGCAGGCGCCGGGCTCCAACAACCCGAAGACCGCGGCGATGGCGGAGTCGGCACTGCTGCCAGGAATCCTCGGATCGCAGTACAAGCTGCACGCCGGCTTCATCCTCGCGCTGATCGCGGTCGCCTTCACCTGGTGGCTGCTCGAGCGTTCGAGCCTCGGCTTCCGCTTCCGAGCCGTGGGGGAGAACCCGGCGGCGGCACGCGTGGCGGGCATCAGCGTCGGGAGGATGTACTTCCTGGTGATGGTGATCGCCGGTGGTCTGGTCGGCATCGCCGGCGTCAGCCAGGTGCTCGGCACCGTGACCAGCGGCTTCGGCAGCGACATCGACGCCGGGATCGGTTTCGACGCGATCACCGTCGCGCTGCTCGGACGTTCGACGCCGCTCGGCGTGCTCGCGGCCGGCATCCTGTTCGGCGCGTTCAAGGCCGGTGGGTTCGCGATGCAGGCCTCGGAGAACGTGCCGATCGAGATCGTCCTCGTGGTGCAGTCGCTGATCGTGCTGTTCATCGCCGCACCGCCACTGGTGCGTGCGATCTTCGGTCTGCCGCAGCCTGGTGCTCGCAAGAGGCCCGCGAAGCCGAAGAAGCCCAAGAAGCCGAATGATCCGGCGACGAACGACTCGCCCCGCACCGAGGAGGTGTCGGCATGACCATCTCCGCTGAAGCTGTCGTCAGCGACGAGCAGCGCCGCGTCGCCATCACCTCGTGGAAGACGCCGGTCATCTTCGCGCTCTTCACGGTGCTCTTCGCACTGCTGCCACTGCTGGCACCCCGAGACGGGATGAGCACGTTCCGGCTGGTGCGCTCGGCCGACGCCGTGATCCAGCTCCCCGAACTGGTCCTCCCGGCCAACGCGACCGCCTGGGTGTGCGTCGTCCTCATGGCCGCCACCACGCTGCTCGCGGTGCTGTGGACGCGCGCCCAGCGCAGACTGCCGCTCTGGCTGACCGTGGTCTACGTCGTGATCCTGCTGGTCGGATTCCTCGCGTGGGCGTCGGCTGGTGGCACGCTGCCGATGATCGGACTGCTTGGTGGTGCTCTTGCGCTCGCCACGCCCTTGATCTTCGGGGCTCTGGGCGGTGTGATCGGCGAGCGCGTCGGCGTCGTCAACATCGCGATCGAGGCGCAGCTGCTGGCCGGCGCCTTCATGGCCGCCCTCGTCGGCTCGGCGACCGGGAGCCCGTGGATCGGCCTCATCGCCGCGATGGTCGCCGGTGTGCTGGTCTCGCTCGTGCTCGCCGTGTTCGCGATCACCTACTACGTCAACCAGGTGATCGTCGGTGTGGTGCTGAACGTGCTCGTCGCCGGGCTGACCACGTTCCTCTACCGCCAGGTGTTGAACGCGAATCCCGAGACACTCAACTCCCCTCCGCTGTTCCCGGTGATCTCGATCCCCGTGCTCAGCGAGATCCCGGTGCTCGGCCCGGTGCTTTTCCGCCAGACGATCATCGTGTACCTGATGTACATCACGGTGTTCCTGGTGTGGTTCGGCCTCTACCGCACCCGCTGGGGCCTGCGCCTGCGCGCGGTCGGCGAGCACCCGCAGGCCGCGGACACCGTCGGCATCAAGGTCGCACCGACCCGCTACTGGAACATGATGCTCGCCGGCGCGATCGCCGGCATGGGCGGCGCGTTCTACACGCTGGTCACCAACCCGCAGTTCGGCCGCGAGATGACGGCGGGCGCCGGCTATATCGCCCTCGCCGCCGTGATCTTCGGCAAGTGGGACCCGGTGCGCGCCACCCTGGCGGCACTGCTGTTCGGCTTCGCCACGAACCTTCAGGGAGTGCTGTCGGTCATCGGATCCCCGGTGCCGAGCCAGTTCATGCTGATGCTGCCGTACGTCGTGACGATCTTCGCCGTGGCCGGTCTGGTCGGACGATCACGCCCGCCGGCAGCATCCGGCGAGCCGTACATCAAGAGCTAGAGGACAGGGCACAGCAACAATGACTGACATCGACTGGGACGAGCTGCGTCAGATCGCCACCGACGCCATGCACAAGGCGTACGCGCCGTATTCGCGGTACAAGGTGGGAGCCGCCGCTCTCGTGGACGACGGCCGTATCGTCGCCGGCTGCAATGTGGAGAACGCCTCGTATGGCGTGACCCTGTGCGCCGAGTGCGCGCTGGTCGGCGATCTGCACATGTCCGGCGGAGGGCGGCTCGTCGCGTTCGTGTGCGTCAACAACGACGGCCAGACCATCATGCCGTGCGGCCGCTGCCGTCAGCTCCTGTTCGAGCACTCCATGCCGGAGATGCTGCTGGAGACCGTGTCCGGCATCCGCACGATCGACGAGGTGCTGCCCGATGCGTTCGGACCGCGTGACCTGGAGGATGCCCGATGAGCGTTGAGGCGTACGACGCGATCGACGTCATCCGCGCGAAGCGCGACGGCGGCGAGGTCCCGGAGCCCGCTCTGCGTTGGATGGTCGACGCCTACACGCGCGGCTACGTGTCGGATGCGCAGATGGCGTCGTTCGCGATGGCCGTGTTTCAGCGCGGCATGCAGCGCGATGAGATCCGCGTGCTCACCGACGCCATGATCGCGTCGGGGGAGCGGATGAGCTTCGCATCCCTGGGCAAGAAGACCGTCGACAAGCACTCGACCGGTGGCGTCGGCGACAAGATCACGCTGCCCCTCGCCCCACTGGTCGCCGTATTCGGCGTCGCGGTGCCGCAGCTCAGCGGTCGCGGTCTCGGGCACACCGGCGGAACGCTCGACAAGCTCGAGTCGATCCCCGGGTGGCGCGCGGCGCTCAGCAACGAGGAGATGTTCGCGCAGATGCAGGGCGACGTCGGTGCCGTGATCTGCGCGGCGGGCTCTGGTCTGGCGCCTGCCGACAAGAAGCTCTACGCGCTCCGCGATGTCACCGGCACGGTCGAGGCGATCCCGCTGATCGCGTCGAGCATCATGTCGAAGAAGATCGCCGAAGGCACGGATGCTCTGGTGCTGGACGTGAAGTTCGGCTCCGGCGCCTTCATGCAGGACATCGACCGTGCGCGCGAACTCGCGCAGACCATGGTCGCACTCGGCACCGATTCCGGCGTCGCCACCACGGCGCTTCTCACCGACATGAACGTGCCGCTCGGTCTCGCGATCGGCAACGCCAACGAGGTGCGCGAGTCGGTCGAGATCCTCGCCGGAGGGGGCCCGGCCGACGTGCGCGAGCTGACCCTGGCGCTGGCGCGCGAGATGCTCGCACTGGCGGGACACCCGGATGCCGATGTCGAGGGCGCGCTGGATGACGGCCGCGCGATGGACGTCTGGAAGGCGATGATCCGCGCCCAGGACGGCGATCCGGATGCTGCGCTCCCGACCGCACGCGAGACGCATGTCGTCACGGCTCCCGCCGACGGCGTCGTGACGCGCATGGACGCCCTGCCGTTCGGCATCTCGGCGTGGCGCCTCGGCGCAGGACGCGCCCGCGCCGAAGACAAGGTCGTGCACGCGGCCGGCATCGATCTGCACGCCAAGCCGGGCGACCATGTGACGGCGGGTCAGCCGCTGTTCACGCTCTCGGCGGAGGATGAGGCGCGCTTCCCTCGTGCTCTCGAGGCGCTCGACGGCGCGTGGTCGATCGGCGACACCGCGCCCGAGAAGGGCCCGCTCGTCCGCGAGCGCATCACCGCGTAGGCTGGGGTTTCACCGCTCGCTGAGTCCGGCGACGCGTCGGTCTCTGAGAGGACACAATCCCATGTCGATCGCTTCCGACGGTGACATCAAGGTCGAGGGCGTATCGCTGCGCTCGCTCCCGAAGATCTCGCTGCACGATCATCTGGACGGCGCCGTGCGCCCTGGGACGATCGTCGAACTGGCGGCGGAGATCGGCCTGGAACTGCCGGCGGGCGACGCCGATGGTCTCGGCGACTGGTTCACGAAGCGCAGTCGATCCGACTCGCTGGTGGACTACCTGGAGTCGTTCGACTACACCGTCGGTGTGATGCAGACGGCCGAGAACCTCACGCGCATCGCGCGCGAGTTCGTCGAGGACCTCGCGGCAGACGGCGTGATCTACGGCGAGGTCAGGTGGGCGCCGGAGCAGCACCTCGCGGGCGGACTTTCGCTCGACGACGCGGTCGAAGCGGTCCAGCAGGGGATCGAAGACGGCGAGGACGCCGTGGACCGCAGCGGGCGCAGCATCCGCGTCGGCCAGATCCTCAGCGCGATGCGTCAGAGCGATCGGTCGCTCGAGATCGCCGAGCTCGCGCTGGATCACCGCGAGAGCGGCGTGGTCGGCTTCGACATCGCGGGCCCGGAAGACGGCTACCCCGCCTCTGATCATCGTGAGGCGTTCGATCTGCTCGCCGAGAACTTCTTCCCGGTCACCGTGCACGCCGGGGAGGCGGCAGGACTCGCATCGATCCGCAGTGCGCTTCTCGACGGGCGTGCGCTCCGCCTCGGACACGGAGTACGCATCGTCAGCGACCTCGACGTGATCGATCGGGACGGCGATGAGGTTCAGGTCAAGTTCGGCGACCTCGCACGCTGGGTTCGCGACCGGGAGATCCCCCTCGAGCTCTCGCCGTCCTCGAACGTGCACACCGGCGCGATCGAGGCATGGGGCACTGAGCTCGCCGATCATCCGTTCGATCTGCTCTACCAGCTCGGCTTCGCCGTCACGGTGAACGTCGACAACCGCACCATGAGCCGCACGTCGCTGACTCGTGAGCTCGCGCTGCTCGTCGACGCCTTCGGCTACGACCTCGACGACCTCGAGGCCTTCCAGTTCAACGCGGCATCCGCGGCATTCCTGCCGATCGAGGAGCGCGAGGAGCTCGTCGAGATGATCGCCGACGGCTTCCGGAGGTCCTGACATCGTCTCGCCCTCCGTGTTCATCGCGGGCCCCGCATCCTGGAACTCTCTGGTCGTGCTCGACCGGCTGCCGGAGCCTGTGCCGCACATGCAGTTCGCCGAAGGCAGCTGGGACACGGTGGGCGGGACCAGCGCGGGCAAAGCTCTGAGCCTCGCAGCGTTGGGGACATCCTCGGTGCTGTACGCGCTCAAGGGTGACGATGAGGCGGGACGCAGGGACGCAGGGTCGCCGCGGCGTTGGCGGCGGCGGGAATCGACGTGCGCTGGGGACCCAGCACCGTGACCGAGCGGCACCTCAATCTGATGACGCGCGCCGGCGAGAGGGTTTCGCTCTATCTCTCGGGGGTGTCCGCCCAGACGGCGGAGGTACCTGACGATGTTCGTACGGTGATGACGGATGCCGAGATCGTGGTGCTCGATCTGGCGGCCGAGTCCCTGCGGCTGCTGCCGCTCGTGAAGGCGAGCGGGCGTCCGGTGTGGGTCGACGTGCACGACTACGACGGCGAGGCAGAGTTCCATCGCCCGTTCCTCGACGCTGCCGATGCGGTCTTCTGCAACGCCGACAGGCTGACCGATCCGGTCGGATTCCTGCGATCGTGCGTCGCGTCCGGGGCGTCGTTCGCGGTCTGCACCCTCGGCGCCGATGGGGCGGTGGCGGTGGACAGGGACGGCCAGACGCACCGGGTGGATGCCGTGCCGGTGGATGTCGTCGACACCAACGGCGCCGGTGACGCCTTCTTCGCGGGAGTGTTGGCAGCACGGCTCGCGGGCGCGGCGCTGCCTCAGGCACTCGCGTCCGGCGCGTCATCCGCCTCGACGGCGCTCGGCACCAAGCACCTGCATCCGATTCTGGATGCGGTCGTCGACGTCGGCGTCCTCTGAAAGGACCGCTCAGTCCGCGGGTTCGACTTCGATCGCGAAGTCGCCGACGAGGTCGGTGAGCTGGGCGATCATCTCTGCGTCGGAGATGGTGGGTGTTCCGTCGCCCGCTTGCGGCCCGTACGCCCCGAATGAGGCGTGAGATGCCCCCTCGATCTCGACGAGTTCGGCGTCTTCAGGCAGCAGATGCCTGGCATCCGCGATCTTCTCGGGGGTCGACAGGCCGTCCTCACTGCCCGAGATACTCAACACGGGCAACCCGCTGTCGGACAGGTCGGTGGCACAGTACGACGCGAAAAGCGCGAGAGCGTCGGCATCTGAAGCGAGCTGACAAGCGCGCACGCCGCCGAGGGAATGGCCGCCAACGATCCAAAGATCGATCTCGGGTGCCAGGGAGGCGAATGTGTCCAACGGGCGCGGGTCGAAGAAGGCGAGATTGAGCCACGGCTTGGTGATGACGACGGTGATGTCGTCTTCGGCGGACAACTGCTGCAGCGTCGCGGCGTACGCCCAAGGATCCACCTTGGCGCCGGGGATGAAGACGAGACCGATGTCGGAGGAGCCGTCGGATGGGGAGAGGACGATTCCCGCCGCGTCGTCCGTGATCGTGACATCGGGGTTCGCGCGGACGGCAGCAAGAGGCTCGGCTTCTGCCTTGCTCACGCCGATCTGGCTCCAGGCGATCGTCCCGCCGACAAGGAGAACGACCACGAGAAGGACACTCCATCCGACCCTGGCCAGGATTCTCCGGCGTCGCGTCTTCTGCACATGGTCAGCGTAGTCGCCGCGTCATCGTGCCGCCTCCAGCGCATCGCGTTCGCGGCGGACGGCCGCGCGGTAGGCGTGGTTGTTCACGTAATAGGACATCCGGGGGAGGCCGAGGTAGTGGTAGCCGCCGGTGACATCCGGCCACGGGCTGCCGGTCACCCTCGCCCGGAAGCGTTCGGCGTTCTCCGGTGCGTTCTCGGCCGCGGCGAGATAGCTCGCCAAGAGCTCAGCCTGCTCGTACCGGCCTTGCCAGCCGATGCCGGACGCCTCGATCATGCCCATCATGTACAGGCCGTTGAAAGTCGCGGGGAACATGTTCAGGAACAGCCGCGGTGATGCCCCGCGCCACTGCAGGTGCTCGCGATCGACGAACGGGTAGTCCAGGTGGTATCCGGTCGCGAGCATCACGAGGTCGTAGTCGCCGCTCGAACCGTCGCGGAAGAGGACGGCATGCCCGTCGAATCGCTCGACGTCGGCGCGCACACGCAGGTCGCCCTGCCCGAGGTGGTTCAGCACCATCGTGTTCACGATCGGGTGCGATTCGTAGATGCGGTAGTCGGGCTTGGGGAAACCGAAACGAACCGGGTCGCCGGTGAACGCCTTGAGGACGCGGGAGTCCACGGCCTGTTTGATGCGCGCCGGCAACGGTCTGCCCTGGTTGAGAGTGTCGCTTGGTCTGCCGAACAGGTAGCGCGGGACGAAGTAATAGCCGCGGCGCACGCTCATGTCGACGGATGCCGCGTGGTGCACGGCGTCCACGGCGATGTCGCAGCCGGAATTGCCCGCACCCACGATGAGCACCCGCTTGCCGTCCAACTGAGACGCGCTCTTGTATGCGCTCGTGTGGATGAGGTCGCCGGCGAACTCTCCCTCGAAGGAGGGCACGGTCGGCTCCGCGAGCGTACCGTTCGCGATGATGACCCCCGCGTACCACTGCGTACCCACGCCGTCCGGACCCGTGTGAGCGAGGTCCCATCCGCCGTCACGCGGTTCGAGCCTGGTCACGCGGGTATCGAAGTGGAACAGCGACGTGAGCCCGAAGTGATCCGCGTACGACTGGAAGTACTCGCGCAGCACCCGGTGGCTCGGGTAGTCGACGTCCGAGACCATCGGGAACTCGGCGAACTCGGTCGTGGTGCGGGACGAGATGAGGTGCGCCGACTCGTACATCGTGCTGCGCGGGTTCGTGATGTCCCACAGGCCGCCGACGCCGTGCGACGCCTCGAAGCCGTCGACCTCGATGCCCCGCACCTGCAGCGCTCGCGCGATGGCCAGGCCGGACGGTCCAGCGCCGATGACGGCGTATCTGCTCATGATGCTCCCCGCACGACGCTGTGCTCGATCTGGCGTCCCCCAGGCTCGATCGTAGCGGCATCGTCGTGCGGGAAGTCGTCAGAGGGTGCGCAGCTCCTCTTGCCGCGCGGCGAAGACCTCGTGCACGGCGTCGAAGAGCGGATGCTCCGGCTCCAGACCCGTGACGGTGGCGGTGAGCACGTCCGCGTCCTCAGAGCGCAGCATCCGCTGAAGCTCCACGGACTGCTCGTCCGATTCGTCGTCGAATGCGACGGCGGCAGCGACGGCGGCGACGAGCGCAGAGGTCGAGAGCCCGCGCTCCGCAGCCTGGACTGCCGGGCCGATGAAGCGCTCGTTGCGCGACAGCTTGCGCAGCGGCTGGCGCCCGACGCGCTGCACGGTGTCGACGAGTTCCGGATTGCGGAATCGCTCGAGGATCGTGGCGCGGTATTCGGCGAGCTCGGCGGGATCGAGCCCGTGCACGGCGCTGAGCACCGCTGATGTCTCCTCCAGCGCTGCACCGACGCGTGCGACGATCGACGGATCTGCGAGTGCATCCGAGATGCGCACGTGACCTGCCTGCGCGCCGAAGTACGCGGTCGCCGCATGGCCGGTGTTCACGGTGAACAGCTTGCGCTCGATGTAGGGGCCGAGATCGTCGACGAAGTGCGCGCCGGGAATGCTCGGCAGATCCCCGGCGAACGGTGTGGACTCGATCGCCCACTCGAAGTACGGCTCGACCGTCACATCCACGCCGCCGCCCTCTGGCTGCGCAGGCACGATGCGATCGACGGCCGTGTTCGCGAACGCGGCGCGATCCGTCACGGACGGATCCAGCTTCTCGATCTCGGCACGGAGCTGATCCGTGGCTCCGATCGCGTTCTCGCACGCCATGACCTTCAGCGGAGCGAGGTCGGGGGAGCGGCGCGCGAGCCCTGCGACGATCGCGGGGGCGATGAAGCGCAGCACGGTCGGACCGACGGCGCACGTGACGACATCGGCGGTCGCGACCTCGTCGGCAACGGCATCCGGGTCCGTCTTGCTGTTCACCGCGCGGTAGCCGGTGACGATCCGATTCACGCCGCCGGGGCCCGCCTCGCGCACGGTATACGACTGCGTGGCGTTGATGGCGTCCACCAGGGCGTCGGCGACGTCGGAGAACACCAGTTCGTAGCCGCCCTCGTGCAGCAGCAGCCCCACGAAGCCGCGCCCGATGTTCCCGGCGCCGAAGTGGACGGCCTTCATCCTTCGTTCACCGCCGACAGGAGCGCGTAGAGCTCGTCCGGAGTCTGAGCGGCATTGAGCTTGGCGACATCGTCCTCATCCGAGAACAGGATGGCGATCTGGGAGAGGATCTCGAGGTGCTCGTCGCCGCGGCCGGCGATGCCGATCACGAACGTGGCCTCATCTCCCGCCCAATCCACGCCGCCGTCGTAGCGCACGACAGAGAGGCCGGAGTCCAGGATGGCCTCTTTCGTCTCATTCGTGCCATGCGGGATCGCGAGGCCGTTGCCCATGAAGGTCGACACCGTCTCCTCGCGCTGACGCATCGCGTCGACGTAGGCGGGGGTGACGGCGCCGGCTGCCACGAGGATGTCGGTCGCCTCCTGCAGCGCATCGTCCTGAGTGGCGGAGCCGGAGTGGATGCGGACCTGTCCGATTGACAGTACGGCCATGATGTTCCTTTCTGAGGTGGGGCGGATGCTGTTCGCATCCGCCCCACCGGATCGATTACTCGCCGGATTCCTTCTGCTCGCGCACCATCTCGACGACCTCTTCATACTGCGGCGCATTCATGAAGTTGTCGACCGAGACATGGATCGAGTTCGGGGACTTGCCCTTCGCGCGGTCGGTCAGCTGCTGCTGGGTGATCACCAGGTCGGCGGTGCCGTCGAGGTTCGCGATGGCCTGGTTGGTGACCTTGACGTCCTCGATGCCGACCTTCTTCAGCTTGTTGCGCAGCACGCTCGCGCCCATCGCCGACGATCCCATACCGGCGTCGCAGGCGAACACGATGTTCTGGATCGGAGCGGTCGCCGTCGCCGTGGTCGACGTCGCGGCAGCTGCCGTGCCACCTGCGGATGCGGAGGCTGCGAGGTTCGACAGGTGCTCGGACTTCTTGCCCTTGTTCGCCTCGGTCTGCGCGATCGCCGCGCCGAACGTGTCGCCTTCTGCGGCCAGATCGCGCTTGCGCGATGCCCGCAGGATGACGGCCGTGATCAGGAACGTCACGACGGCGGCGAGGATGACCGAGAGGTACACCACCACCAGGTTCCAGACGCCGCCGCCGATCGCGGCCGCCGTCACGGCGATGATGCTTCCTGGGGCTGCCGGGAATCCCAGACCACCGCCGAGGAGCATGTTCGTCGTGACGCCTGCCGCGCCGCCGGCGATCAGGGCGAGGATCGTGGTGGGCTTGCTGAGTGCGTACGGGAAGTAGATCTCGTGGATGCCACCGAAGAACTGGATGATCGCGGCTCCAGGCGCCGATGCCTTGGCAGCGCCGACACCGAAGAACGTGAACGCGAGCAGCAGACCGAGGCCGGGGCCGGGGTTGGCCTCGATGAGGAACAGGATCGACTTGCCATTCTCGGTCGCCTGCTCGATGCCGAGCGGTGTGAACACGCCGTGGTTGATGGCGTTGTTCAGGAACAGCACCTTCGCCGGCTCGACGATGATCGAGACGAGCGGCAGCAGCTGCAGCGTGACGAGCCAGTCGACAGCCGCGCCGAGCACTGTGCTGATGCCGAGCATCACAGGACCGAACGCGAAGAAACCGGCGATCGCGAGGATCATGCCGAGGATGCCGGCGGAGAAGTTGTTCACCAGCATCTCGAATCCGGGGCGGATCTTGCCGTCCCAGAGCCGGTCCATCTGCTTGGTGATCCATGCCGCCAGCGGTCCCATGATCATCGCGCCGAGGAACATCGGGATGTTCGTGCCGACGATGACACCCATCGTCGCGATCGTCGCGACGACACCGCCGCGTTCGGCGTAGACGAGGCGGCCGGCCGTGTTCGCGATGAGCAGCGGCAGCAGGTAGGTCACCATGGCGCCGACCAGGCCGACGTAGCCCTGGAAGTTGCCGTTGTCGCCCTCCGTCAGCGCCGTCATGGCGCCCGGCCAGTTGATGAGCGCGGAGTCGCCGCCGCCGCCGATGATCTCGGCCACAGGGGCCCAGTGCCATCCGAACGGGCTGTCGGCGCCGAAGAATCCGGCGGGGATGAACAGCATCGTGATGAAGCCCCACGCGATGAAGGCTGCGATGTTCGGCATGATCATGCCCGAGAGGAACGTGCCGAGTCGCTGCACGCCCACCCGTACCCCGTTCTGCTTCGGGGCGGCTGTTGACGTCGTCGTCATGATGTCGTCTCTTTCTGGTGTGAAGGGAGGGCCGTGACGGCTTCAGCCACGGCATTGCGGGCACTTGCGGCATCGTCTGCCGCCAGTGCCACCTCGGCGAGGTGCTTCGCCTCGTCGAGGGTGCGCTCGGAGAGCGCGAGTCGTACGTCGGCGAGGGCCGCCGACGCCATCGACAGGCTTGTGGCGCCGAGTCCGACCAGCACGGCGGCCAGCAGCGGATCCGCTGCCGCCTCGCCGCAGATCCCGACCGGCTTGCCGAGGCGGGCTCCTGCCGCGCCGACCTCGCCGACCAGTCGCAGCACCGCAGGGTGCCACGGGTCCTGGAAGCTCGCGACGGACCCGAGCATGCGGTCGGCGGCCATCGTGTACTGGGTGAGGTCGTTCGTGCCGATGGAGGCGAAGTCGGCATGGGCGAGCACCCGGTCGGCCAGCAGCGCGGCGGCCGGGATCTCCACCATCACACCTGCTGTCTTGATCCCGTACTCCCGGGCGAGCGCGGTGAAGTACTTCGTCTCCTCGACGGTGGCCACCATGGGTGCCATGACCCACAGGTCTGCGGAGGTCTCGGCATCCGCCTCGGCGAGAGCGGTGAGCTGCTCCCGCAGGATGTCCTCGCTGGCGCGCAGCGACCTGAGGCCCCGCAGCCCGAGGGCAGGGTTCTCCTCGTGCGCGTCATTGAGGAACGCGAGGGGCTTGTCGGCGCCCGCATCCAGCATCCGCACCACGACCTTCTTTCCCGGAAACGCCGAGAGCAGATCGCGATACGACTTCCGCTGCTCGGCCACCGTGGGCGCCTGAGCGGAGGAGAGGAACAGGAACTCGGTGCGGAACAGGCCGACGCCTTCCGCGCCGCGCGACACCGCGTCCGCGGCATCCGCCGGCTTGCCGAGGTTCGCGAGCAGAGCGATGGCCGTGCCGTCGGCGAGGGCGCCAGGCGTGAGCGGAGCGCTCCCCGCCGCGTCGAGCGCCGCGGCGCGCTGGGCGGCCTTCTCCAGCTGCTCGGTGGTCGGATCGCTTGTCACCACGCCCGCCGCCGCATCCACGATCACGCTCGTGCCGGTCGCGAGTGACGACGCCTCGGTCGCTCCCACGATCGCGACGATGCCCTTCTCCCTCGCGAGAATGGCGGTGTGCGAGGTCGGGCCGCCGTCGGTGGTGATCAGCGCCAGCACCTGTTCCAGGTTGAGCAGGGCGGTGTCGGCAGGTGCGAGATCGCGGGCGACGAGCACGAACGGATGCCCCGGATCCGGCACCCCGGGAGCGTCGAGGCCGCGCAGGTGCGCGAGCACGCGCTGGGCGATGTCGTCGAGATCGGCCGCGCGCTCGCCGAGGTAGCCGCCGACGGCCTCGAGCGTGGCGCGGAAGCCGGCGAACGCGTCGTGCACCGCCCACTCGGCAGTGCCGCCGTCATCGATGCGGGAATCGACCTCGTCCTGAAGGGTCGGGTCCTCGGCGATCATCGCCTGCGCCTCGAGCACTTCCTGGGCGGCGCCTCCGGCGGTGTCCGCACGCTGCTGCAGCTCCGCGGCGACGGCCGCCACGGCTTCGCGGGCGCGGGTGCGCTCGGCATCCGTGCCGATCGTGCTGGGCGTGTTCTCGGGTGCCGGCAGCGGCTCCGCCATGCGGACGACGGGGCCCTGGGCGATGCCGCGACCGACGCCCACGCCGCGCAACTCGGTCATCCGGCCGCCTCCTGATCGTGATCGGTCGTCAGTAGTTCGGTGAGCGAGTCGAGCACGCCCTCGGCGCCTTCGCCGTCCGCCGTGAGCGTCACGTAGTCGCCGTACTCGATCGCGAGAGCGATCACCCCGAGGATGCTGGCCGCGTTGGCCGGCTTGCCGGAATCCTTCGCGATCGTCACGGAGATGCCGGAGTCCTTGGCGGCCTGCGCGAACAGCTTCGCCGGGCGCGCGTGCAACCCGTGGGAGGAGCCGATGCGGACGGTGCGTGAGATCTCGGTCATGATGTTCCTTTCGCGGTGGACGGTGAATCGTTCGTCGAGGAGGAGAGCGCCCTGCGGGCGACGGCGAGCGTGCGGATGCCGTCGCGGTCGGCGAACACGTCGTCGGGGAGTACCGCGACGGGTGCGTGGGATGCGGCGCGGATGGCATCCACCCGGTCGGCGAGATGCGGGCCGACGAGCACGAGGTCCGCGAACGCGGTCGAGATCGTCTGCTCGGTGCCGGCGGCGGTGTCCCAGCCGAGGCCGGCGTCCGATGCCGCGCGCCGCAGTCGCTGAGCGACGAATGTGCTGGACGCCCCCGCGCCGCACACCACCAGGATCTTCATCGATGCACCTCTTCCTGCTCTCCATTCTGGGAAGAAGCTGTGAGCGGCGCCACCACGTTCCTTTCCTCCCCTGCGGAACCCTCCGCTGCGCCCGCGGGCGCGGTGGTGCTGGCATCATGGGAACATGTCGCGTCAGCGTCAGGATCAGCTCCTGCAGACCCTCCTCCGGCAGGACGATTGGGCGACGGCGGCGAGCCTCGCGGATCTGTTCGGCGTGACGCCGCGCAGCATCCGTTCCTATGTCGCCGCGCTCAACGCCCGCGCGACAGGCGGCGATGCCGTCGAGTCAGGGCCCGCCGGATACCGCGCCGGAGCAGGCGCGCACGCGACTCTGCGCGCACGGGCAACGGGGGAGTCCGCGCCCCGCGACCGCCTGCACACCGTGGTGCGCATGCTGCTGGATGAGTCGGAGGGCATCGATGTGTTCGCCACCGCGGAGCGCCTTCATGTCAGCGAGGCGACCCTCGAGGCCGATCTCGCCCGAGTGCGCGGGCTGCTGGACGGCACGGAACTCCGGCTCGAACGCGAGCGCGAGACGGTCAGGCTTTTGGGGACCGAGATCGCCCAGCGCCGGCTGCTGAGCCGACTCGCGCACGACGAGATGGATGCCGGGTCGTTCCACCCGGAGAGCATCCGCCGCGCGCTCACCGGCAGCGCCGTCGCCGCACATGCCGTGGCTCCGTTCAAGACCGCTCTGGTACGCGAGCTGGGTGCGCTGGGCTATTACGTCAACGAGCTCGCGATCTCCGATGTGCTGCTGCACATCGCGATCGCCGCCGACCGTGTCTCGGCCGGTCGCGCGCTCGAGACCCCGCAGCCGGGGGCATCGGAGGAGATCCCGAAACTGGGCGGCGTGATCACGCAGCTCGCCGCAGAGCACTTCGGCGTCGCTCTCGGCGAGGGCGACAGCGCGCATCTCGCGACGCTCGTGCTGACGAGGGCGATCGCGCCAGGGCAGAGCGTGGGGCACGATGTCGCCCGCAGCGGCGTCGATCAGGCGGTCGAGGCCGCCGTCCGCGCCGAGATCGTCCAGGCCGCAGCGGACTATCAGGTCGATCTCGTCGATGAGGCGTTCATCCTGCGGCTGGCGCTGCACGTGCAGAATCTGCTGCGCCGAGCCGAGGAGCAGGCCTGGACGCGCAACCCGCTCACGAGGTCGCTGAAGTCGTCGTACCCCATGATCTTCGAGGTGGCGGTGTCGATCGCGAGCGGACTGCACGATCGGCTGGGCGCCCCGATCCACGACGACGAGATCGCCTACATCGCGATGCACATCGGCGGGAGGCTGGAGCGCAGCCGGAAGGCCGAGTCGATCCTCACCGCGACGATCGTCTGCCCCGGCTACTACGAACTGCACGAGCTGCTGCGCTCGAGCGTCGATCGCTCGCTGGGCGCGTCGGTCGAGGTGACCAGCGTCGTCACGAGCGTCGATCCCGACTGGGATGCGATCGACACCGATCTCGTGCTGAGCACGATCGAACCCGGTGCGAACGGCGACCGCTACGTGCGCATCCAGCCGTTCCTCACCGAGGCCGACGTCGAGCGCGTTTCGCAGGCCGCGGCTCGCATGCGTCGGACGCGCCGCCTCACCCGTCTGCGCGAGGAGCTGTCGCGCTACTTCGTCGCTGATGCGTTCGTGCGCCCGTTGCAGGACGAGGGCGAGGAAGCCGTCATCCGCCGCCTCGGCGGGCTGCTCGTGGGTGCCGGTCTCATCGCCGGCGACTACGTCGAGAACACGATCGTCAGGGAACGGATGTCGTCGACTGCGTTCACGGACGCGCTGGCCGTTCCGCACGCGCTGCAGATGACGGCGCAGCGCACGGCGATCGCGATCGGAGTGGCCGATGGCTCGGTCGCATGGGGAGAAGGTCGTGTGCAGGTCGTCGCGCTCGCCGCGTTCAGCGAGAGCGATCGCACGGCGTTCCAGACCGTGTTCGAGCAGCTCGTCGAAGTGTTCAGCGAACGCGAGAGCGTCCAGCGGATCGTCCGCCGTGGCACGTCGTTCGAGGCGTTCCTCGATGAGCTCGTCGCCGTCATCGACGGCTGAGCATCACATCAGCCCCGCTCGCGTCAGTTCCGCTCGCGTCAATCCTGCCTCGCGAGCACCTCGGTCAGCGCATCCAGCACGCTCGCGGCTCCTGCCGATTCTGCCGTGGACAGCACGACCTCATCGCCTTGCACGAGGGCGAGGTCCATCACGGCCAGCACACTGCTGAGATCCACCTGCGTCCCCTTCGCGGTCCGCAGCGTGATCGAGTCGTGATGCGCCTGCGCAAGGCGCACGAGCTCGGCGACGGGACGGGCGTGCACACCGTTGTGCGCGCTGATGATCACATGTCGGGTCGGCATACAGTGATGCTAGCTTCGCTCCTCCAGAAGTGCGCGCACACCTGCTTCGAGATCGGCGACCGCGCGCCGGGAGCCCTCGGCCGAATCGCCGCGTGCGTCGATGTACACCTTGAGCTTCGGCTCGGTGCCGCTCGGCCGCACGATCACGCGCGAGCCGTCGGCGAGTCGGTACCGCAGCACATCGCCGGAGGGCTGTCCCTCGGGCGCCTGCATGAGATCCTCGGCGGAGTCGATCGTCGTGCTGCCGATGCGCGCGGGTGGCAGAGTGCGAAGGGCGAGCATGACTCTGTCGATGATCGAGAGGTCATCCACGCGCACGGAGACCTGACCGCTGGCGAAATGGCCGTACGTGTCGCCGAGTTCGGCGACGAGCGTGGCGAGAGTCGCGCCCCGCTCCTCTGCCTCGGCCGCGAGACCGAGCACGGCGATCGCAGCGGAGATGCCGTCCTTGTCGCGCACGGTCTCCGGGTTCACCAGGTATCCGAGCGCCTCCTCGAAGCCGAACACCATTCCCGGTGCTCGCGAGATCCACTTGAAGCCGGTCAGCGTCTCGTGGAAGTCGAGTCCGTGGTGCGCGGCGATCGCGCCGAGCCCGGGGGAGGAGACCAGCGAGCACGCCAGCGACGCGCCCGGCGTGCCCTCCGCAGTCCGTGCTGCGCGAGCGCCGAGCAGCAGACCCACCTCGTTGCCGCTCAGCCGGCGCCAGCCGCCGTCGGCAGACTCGTCGGGTATCGCGACCGCCAGGCGGTCGGCATCCGGGTCGTTCGCGATGATGAAATCCGCACGGGTGCGTTTGGCGGCCGCGAACGCGAGGTCCATCGCCCCTGGCTCTTCGGGATTCGGGAACGACACGGTGCGGAACGTCGGGTCGGGACGCAACTGCTCTCGCACGGTCGTCGGCTGCGGGTAGCCTGCCGTGCGAAGGATGCGGGAGAAGGTCTCCCATCCCACGCCGTGCATCGCCGTGTAGACCCAGTTGAAGCCCTTCGCCGACTCCGGAGCGGGAGCGACAGCGGCCGTATCGCGGATGTAGGCGGAGATAACGTCTTCGGCGGCGGTCTCATACGAGGTCCAACGCGGCAGCCGGGAGATGTCGCCGGTATCCGCCACCCGCTGGATGTGCGCGGCGATCTCGGCGTCCGCGGGAGCCACGATCTGAGATCCGGCATCCGCACCGCCGAGGTACACCTTGTAGCCGTTGTCGTCCGGCGGATTGTGACTGGCGGTCACCATGACGCCGGCATCCGCGCCGAAGTGACGCACGGCGAATGCGAGCACCGGCGTCGGCAGCAGGCGCGGCAGCAGTATCGTGCGAAGCCCTGCGCCGGCGAACAGCTCGGCGGAGTCGTGCGCGAACTGCCGGGAGTTTCGGCGTCCGTCGTAGCCGACCACGACGGTGGGGATGCCCTGCACGCGCTCGCGCAGATACGACGCGAAACCGGCGGCGGCCTGGGCGATCAGTACGCGGTTCATCCGGTTGCTGCCGGCGCCGAGCGCTCCGCGCAGGCCGGCGGTGCCGAAGGCGAGGCGTGTGCCGAACCGGTCATCCAGATCGGCGATCGCCGCGGCGTCACCGGAGGCCGCCCTGGTGACGATTCCGGCGAGCTCGTCTCGGGTCTCGGCATCCGGATCCTGACGCAGCCACGCGCGCGCCTGAGCCAGTCGCGCCTCGGTCTGCTCGCTCACAGCGCCTCCACCACTCGGGCCAGCAGCGCGGAGATCACCGGCTCGGCCTCGCGGCCGGCCTCGATGACCTCGGTGTGGCTGAGCGGCGTCTTCTGGATGCCGGCGGCGAGGTTCGTGATCAGCGAGAAGCCAAGAACCTCCATGCCCGCCTCACGGGCGGCGATCGCCTCGAGAGCCGTCGACATGCCGACGATGTTCCCGCCGATGATCTTCGCCATCTGCACCTCGGCCGGCGTCTCATAGTGCGGTCCGCGGAACTGCGTGTAGACGCCCTCGTCCAGCGACGGGTCGACGGTGCGGGCGATGTCTCGCAGTCGCGCTGAGTAGAGGTCGGTCAGGTCGACGAAGTTCGCGCCCTCCAGCGGAGAGTCCGCAGTCAGGTTGATGTGGTCGCTGATGAGCACCGGCTGGCCGGGCTTCCATGTCTCGCGGATGCCGCCGGCACCGTTCGTGAGCACCATGATCTTCGCCCCTGCGGCGGCTGCGGTGCGGACGCTGTGCACGACACGGCGGACGCCGTGGTCCTCGTAGTAGTGCGTGCGGGCGCCGATGACGAGCACATGCGTGCCGCCGGGCGTGCGGATGCTGCGGAGTGTGCCGACGTGGCCCTCGAGCGCCGGCTTGGAGAATCCGGTGACCTCGGTGGCCGGGATCGTCGCGATGGTCTCGCCGAGCAGGTCGGCGGCTTTGCCCCATCCGCTTCCGAGCGTGAGGGCGATGTCGTGCTTCTCGACGCCGCTGAGCCGCGCGATGTCCGCGGCGGCGAGGGCTGCGACCTGGAACGGATCGGCGTTCGGGTCGTCGAGGGGGTTGTCGTGAATGTCGGTCATGGATCCACTCTAAGAGTGGTGACGGCAACGCACTCGGGATTGCGGAAGAATGGGGGTCATGTCTTCCACTCCTTTCGAGCGCACTCAGCGGGTTGCCGTCCTCGGCGGCGGTCCCGGCGGTTACGAAGCGGCGCTCGCCGCAGCCCAGCTCGGTGCGGAGGTGACTCTCGTCGAGCGCGTCGGTGTCGGAGGCTCAGCCGTGCTCACCGACGTCGTGCCGTCGAAGAGCCTGATCGCCACGGCCGACGCCGCAGTCGCGATCTCCGAGGCGAGCGATCTCGGTGTGCAGTTCTATGCGAAGGGCGCGGCGGGAAAGCCGCTCAAGCCTGAGATCGCTATCAACCTCGCCGCCGTCAACAAGCGTCTGCTCGCACTTGCCGGGCAGCAGTCGGAGGACATGCGCGAGACGCTGCTCGAGGCCGGTGTGCGCATCCTCTCCGGTCACGGACGTCTTGAGGGTCCGAACGCGATCGTGGTCGCCACCGGGCCAGGCGGCACCGATTTCGATCGCGTCGAGGCCGACACCATCATCGTGTCGGTCGGCGCATCGCCGCGCGAGCTCGACAGTGCGAAGCCGGATGGCAAGCGCATCCTGACCTGGACGCAGCTGTACGACATGAAGGCGCTCCCTGAGCACCTGATCGTGGTCGGCTCCGGCGTCACCGGCGCGGAGTTCGCCTCGGCGTACATGAACCTCGGCGCGAAGGTGACGCTCGTCTCGAGCCGCGATCAGGTGCTGCCCGGCGAGGACAAGGACGCAGCGCACGTGCTGGAGAAGGTCTTCAAGCGCGGCGGCATGACTGTGCTGTCCAAGTCGCGCGCCGACAGCGTGGAGCGCACGGAGACCGGTGTGCTCGTGACGCTCTCCGACGGTCGCACCGTCGAGGGCAGCCACTGCCTGATGGCGGTCGGATCCGTTCCGAACACGGCGGGGATCGGCCTGGAGGAGGCTGGTGTCGAACTCACCGAGTCCGGCCATGTCCGCGTCAACCGCGTCGCGCGCGCCTCCGTGCCGAACATCTACGCGGTCGGTGACTGCACGAACTTCATGCCGCTCGCCTCCGTCGCATCCATGCAGGGGCGCACCGCGGTGTTCCACGCGCTGGGCGACATCGTGATCCCGCTCGAGAAGATCAAGGTCACCTCGAACATCTTCACCGCCCCCGAGATCGCCACGGTCGGCTGGGGCGAGAAGGACGTCGAGGACGGCGTCGCCGACGGACTGGTCTACAAGCTGCCCCTGGCCGCGAACCCGCGCGCGAAGATGATGGGCATCAAGGACGGCTTCGTGAAGATCATCGCCCGCAAGGGCTCTGGCACCGTCATCGGCGGTGTGATCGTGGCGCCGAAGGCGTCGGAGCTGATCTATCCGATCGCGGTGGCCGTCGAGCGCCGTCTCACGGTCGACCAGGTCTCACGCGTCTTCGCGGCCTACCCGTCGCTGTCGAGCAGCATCACGGATGCCAGCCGCGCGATGCATCTCGTCAACATCTCGTAGTCCTCACCCCTCCCGGATGAGGCCCGCCGCAAGCGCGGGAGGGAGATGCCACCATGCTACCGACGACGTGATCGTCACGACGAAAGGTAGCCTCATGTCATTCTGGGAATCCGTCTGGTCCATCTTCTGGTGGATGTTCTGGGCATACATCTTCATCGCCTATCTTCTGGCACTTTTCACGGTGCTGATCGACATCTTCCGTGATCACAAATTGAACGGCTGGGCGAAGGCCGTCTGGATTTTGTTCTTGGTCTTCGTGCCGTTCATCACGGTGCTCGTCTACGTGATCGCCCGCGGCAGCGGCATGGGCGAACGTGCCTCGAAGACATATCGGGACGAAAAGGCCGCGTCGGACGCGTATATCCGTGATGTGGCAGGCTCCGCACCAGATCCCGCTCAGCAGATCGAAAAGGCTTCCCAGTTGCTCGCATCAGGTGCCATCACCGATGCGGAGTTCGCGCAGATCAAGGCGAAGGCACTGGCGTAGCCGCTGAAAGCGATGGGACGAGATGAAGCCCTTCACGCTCGGCCCGGTGGAGCTGACCATCGTCGCGCAGGAGACCGGGCGGCCATCGCCCGGGCTCCTGGCGTCGCTGGCGGCGCAGGTGGACACGGGCGCTGTACGACTCCTCGACTTCGTCGTCCTCGAGAAGTCAGCGGACGATCAGGTGACCGTCAGTGAAGTCGATCGCGTCGAGTTCGCACTAGCCGGACTCGAACTCAGTGCGCGCGGCCTCGCCGGGTATGAGGACCTCAGCGCCCTCGCCGAGAGGATGCCGTTGGGTACCTCGGCCGCCGTCATCGCGTTCGAACCAGTCTGGTCGCGCACGCTGGACCAGCAGCTCGCGGAATCGGGGGCCGTCGTGATCGGCGCCGAGCGGATCCCGGCCATGGTCGCGAACGCGATCCTCGAGCTCTCCGCCGAGATATGACCATGGCCATGACACGACGGGAGCCAACGTGCCCGCACTCACACTGAACAGGGCAGGGCGCCCTGGGCTGATCTGGCTTGCCGAGCGGACGAGGACCATCTCCGCCAGTAGCTCGGATCCGCCAGGCAACAGCGGACAGCTGCTCTATGAGGCAGTCCGCGCGGTAGCAAGGGCAGAGGCCGCCGTCTCGCGTTTCAGCTCGGCTCGCGTGCCGAATGTGCCCACGGAACTCGAGCGACTCGCGATCCTGCACAGCTCCGGTGAACTCAGCGACAGCGAGTTCGCCGCGGCCAAGATGCGCGTCATCGGAAAGGGGAATACCGCCTGATTCAGCTGAGCAGGCGCAGCGCCTCACGGCGCGACGCGACGCCGAGTTTGCGATAGATAGCACGCTGATGCGTCTTGACCGTGTTGATGGACACTGCCAGAGCCTGAGCGATCTCGGCCATGGTCCTTGTCGTTCGTAACTGGTCGAAGACGGCCTTCTCACGTTCGGAGAGCATCTCGAGTGGCGAGTTCGACTCGTGCGGACGCAGACATACGGCCACGAAGTCCTCATAACGTGTGCCCCATGCGAGGTGCTCTGTGAGCAGTTGCCGCATCTCCAGGTCGCCATCGCAGAGCGGGCGACGCACATTCTGCCGCTCCGCGATCTCCAACGCCTGCTCGCACAGGCTGTGGGTGAGCTCGAGATTGTCGCGGCGGCGCTGTACCATCGCGCCGGTGATCAGCGTCGCGACTTGGATGTATGAGATCGTCTGATATCGAACGAGGCGGCGCAGCATCTGCAGCGCTGTCAGAGGGTCGCCGGAGCGCCGGACGATTCCAGCGAGGACGACGCTCAGCAACGGCAGGTCGTCCGTCTCGGCGTACCGAGCGGCGATCGACAGGGCGCGATCGCGTTGTCCTGCCGACTCCGCGAGCGCGGCCAATGACGCATGACGGAATGCGTTCCAGGACACGCCCTGCGCCTCCTGAGTCGGAAGAGCGTGCAGTTCGATCCCCGCGCGACGGCGCAACTGCGGGTCCTTCGAGGCCGCGGCCGTCCACGCGAGAATCATCCGGGCTACACCCGCGAAGGTGCGCTTCCCGCTCCCGCCCTTGAGGACCTGCGAGAGCGCTTGGGATGCGCGGGGAAGATCATCGGAGAAGTATGCGATCAAGCCGGCCGCCGTCGACGCACCACCGCCGGCGTAGGAATGCCAGGGACCGTCGTCATCGACGCGCTCGCCGAGATCCGCGAGAACGTCCTCGGCCTGCTTCAGGTCTCCCGTCCAGGCCAGGACGAACGCGAGGTGGCTGAGCGCGCGGCGCTGCAGGACGTCGTCTCCGACGGCGTCCGCCTCCTGGGCTGCTGCAGAGAGCAACTGCGCGGTGCGCTCAGGATTGTTGCGGTGTCGCATCTCGGTCCAGCCGAGTAGATAGAGCAACGCGGCGTGATCCTGGATACTCCCTTTGTCGGCGCTCTGCAATTGCGCCTGGACGACCGCGCACGCCCTCGCGGCCTCGGCTCGGTCATCGAGGAGGAACAGCTGCGCGCGCGGCAGACTCAGTTCGAACGAGGGATCCTCGTCGCCTTCGGCCGCCCGTGATTGCGCGCTGGCCAGCAGGAGCCTCGCGACGTCTTGCGCACCGGCGATGTCCTGTGCGCAGGCGCGCACGAGAAGCACCGTAGGATCCTGCGCGTACGGCTCCGGAAGCGACAGGCAGACTCGCTCGAGCATCGCCGACTCCGTACCCACGACGATCCCCACCCAGTGCTTGTGAATCGTGGAAAGCGCCGCATCGAAATCCGCGGCATCGATCCAGTGGTATACCGCCGTGAGCGGGTCTGTGGGCTCGAAGAACCGTGCTGCGGCGCGATGCAGCTGCTCGCGCTTCTCTGGCTGGGAAAGCTCGAGGATCTCGTTGCAGTGGCGAGCGAACTTGGCGTGCCAGCGATAGACAGCGCCCTCATCTGTGTCGAACCTGTCGAGGAACAGTCCCATCGCCACGCACTCATGCAACAGCCTTTCGACATCGTCGGCGTCGGAGAGCGCGGCCGCGATCTCGACCGTGAGGTCCCGGCAGATGCAGGTGTGCAGGACGAAGCGGGCGAGCTCTGGCGGCAGCCCGCCGAGGACATGCTCCCGGATATAGTCGCGCATGAGCTCATCGTCGTGGCCGTCGCGAGACAACGGCGACACTCCGGTCAACTGGACGACCTGGATGGCGATGGGCCAGCCGCGGGTCTCCTCGAATATCCTCTCCGGAGTGAGGTCCGTCTGCACCCCGGCGAGCATCCCGACGATCTCATTCATATCGAACGCCAACTCATCCGCATGGATCGAGGAGCGTCGGTGCGTGAGCGCCCACCGCGCCAGCGCGAGTTCGACGTAGCTGGTGCCGACAACGACGATGCGCAGCGGATCCGGGCCCGTATCGATCAGGGCGCCGAGCAAGCCTTCCGCGAGAGCCTCTCTCGCTCTGTGTGCATCGTCGATGACCAGATACACGGGGCGCTGGGCGCCGTCCAGAGCATCAGAGAGCGTCTCCAGGGTGTCGCCGGGGTCATCCGATACGGCATCGACGGCCAGGATCTCGGCGAAGTCGGTGTTACCGGAACGCGCCAGCGACTGGAGTGCCTGAACGATCCCCGTGTCGAGCCGATGTGGATCAGCATCGAACGCGCTGAGAGTCAGCCATGCGACTTGATCGCGGTGCACTGCCGCCCAGGCGCTCACCGCCGATGTCTTCCCGTACCCGCTCGGCGCCGTCACCACAGTCACTCGCTCACGGGTCACCGTGGAGTCGATCAGGCCTTGCACCCTCGGTCGATCGACGTGTCCGTCAGGGCGCTGCGGCGGCTGGAAACGCGCCCATCTGGCTGCGCGCGATGACGAGCGGGGCAGCGACATACCAACACCGTAGCGTCGCTTCGGTGGAATGGATACGGCCTCTGGCCAACGGCGTGTTCGCCCGACACGGGCGGTAACACGCGCTCCGCGACACCGTCGGACGCTACCCTCGGCGACATGGACCTGCGCGCCTGGATTCCGGATAACCTCACCTGGTTGGACATCGGGCTCGCGGTTGCGTCCTTGATCGTCGGCTGGGTGCTTTCCCGGTTCGCCAAGCGGGGAGTGCGGGCGATCGGGCACCGCACGCCTGGCATAACCGATCCGATGACCAATCTCGCCGGTCGTATCACGCAGTACACGATCGTGCTGCTGGGCGTGGGTGTCGCGCTCGCGTTCCTCGGCGCCAATATCCAGCCGCTGATCGCGATGGTCGTCGTCGTTGCGGTGGTGCTGGTACTCGTCCTGCGGGGCATCGCCGATAATTTCGCCGCCGGCGTCCTGCTGCAGACGCGGAAGCCGATCGTGGTGGGTGACGAGATCCAGGTCGAGGGGCCGGACGGAGAGGTCACCGGAACGGTGATCGAGCTCAACGGGCGTGCGGTGGTGCTGACGACGACGGATGGTCGGGTCGTGCACGTCCCGAACGGGTCGATACTTCGCGAATCGATCATCAACAACTCCACACACGGTGCGCGACGCAGCGAGGTCCACGTGCGCGTGCGTCGCTCCGTCGTCGCCGTCGACGCGATTCTGGAGCGACTGCTCGATGCAGTGGGCTCTGCCGACGGTGTGCACCAACGAGAGCATCCTCGAGCCCTGGTGACGACGGTTTCGCCCCGCCGGGTGAGTGCCCGACTGCAGTTCTGGCACCACCCCCTGCACGGCGTCGCGGTCACAGATGCCGTGGTGCGAGCGCTCGGAGTCGTCATCGACGAGAACTCCTGGGTGGGTATCGTCACCAGCGAGCAGACACCGTCGCCTCTCACACCGCCGGAAGACGTGTGAGAAGGTTCAGCTCTGCTCGTCGACCCACCGCCGCGCATCGTCATACGCACGCCGCGTCGTCCTGCCGATCCACTCGTCACCCCGATAGACGTCCTCCGGACCGATCTCGGTCAGTCCGACGACCCTGATCTGCTGCAGAAGCCGTTCCTCGCTGACCACCAGCTTGAGCACGGAGTCCGCATCAGCGAGCAGGCGTGCGTATCGCTCCAGCACATCCAGATGCGCGAGCCCGATCTGATCGGTGCCGCGCAGCCGGATGATGACCACGGAGTGCCGAGATCCCTGGCTGACGGAGGGCAATTGGCGTTCGACAGTCGGCGCGCTGGCGAAGAACATGCTGCCGTACGGCTGCAGGATGACGACCTCGGAGGGCGGGATGACCGGTCGCGGATCGGTCTCACGCATCCGTCCGTCATCGGAGATCCGCACCTCGCGAACACGCACCCGGTTGGACGCCTGTGCGACGAAGAGAATGATGCCGAGGCCGACACCGGCGAGCACGGCGAACTGCAGGGGGATCAACAGCGTCAGAGCGAAGGTGACCGCCATCACTGCGGTCTGTAATGGGCCGGTCTTGATCACGGAGTAGACACGGCCTGGCTTTATCGCGCTGATCCCGATGACGATGAGAAGCCCAGCGAGCGCCGGCATCGCCACGTACGCGACCAGATCCGATGCGACCAGTACGACCAGTCCCATCACTGCGGCGGCGACGAACAGGGCGAGCCGTGTCTTGGCGCCGGCGGCGACGAGAAGCGCGGAAGCGGACATTGATCCGCCCACCGGCATGCCCCTGAAGAGCCCAGAGACGACGTTTCCGAAGCCCTGACCGATGACGTCGCGGGACGGGTCAGCACGCGGGCGCCCGGCCGCGGTCGGGATGCTGGCGGAAACTCCAGCTCCCTGGACGATCCCCACGAAGGCCAGCGAGCAAGCCGGCACGATCAGGTAGAGCACGTCGTCGACCTGAGGCAAAACGGGTGCAGGCAGCCCTCGGGGAACATCCACGACATCGCGCAGGAAGGCGACCGGCGCGCCCATCCAGAGCGCCAGCAACATGCCGCAGGCCGACGCCACGATGACGGCGGCGACGAGACCGAGGCTGCGGAACCGTGTCGGCTGCAGACAAACGATGATCAGGACGCATATTGAGCCGACCATGACCGCGGGCACACTCCACTGCAGGATGTGCAACAGGGTATCGATGGTCCGCACGATGCGATTGGCGCCCTGCGCTTGATAGCCCGTGAAGTTCGACAGCTGGCCGAGCACGATGTTCACTCCGACGGCCGTGACGAATCCTGTCATCACGGCGGTCGGCACGAATCTCACCAGTCGGCCGGCGCGGAGCAACCCCGCAACAACCATAGCCACCCCCGACAGCATCGCCAGTGTGTACAGGGCCCGCTCCGGGTCTACTCTGCTCTCCAGATCTGCGTCTGCCACGACCAGCGCCATGGCGCCTGTCGCCTGCACGGCCATGAACGAGCTCGAGGTGAAGAACGCGGCCCCGACCATGCCGAACAGATAGGCATACAGACCGGCGAGCGGATTCACTCCGGCGAGGAGCCCTGCGGCGAGTCCATCGGGCACGCTCTCCACCCCAAGAACGGCACCGGCGGCGAGATCCTTGCCGAGCGTCTTGCGTGAGAACCAGCGCCGGAGAGCTATCCGCATCTGTCTCACGCTAACGGCCAGGCTTCACAATTGGCCATCGCTCACCCGCCGAGGGTGAACCGCCGCAGAATCCGCAGGGGGCGGGAATAACGTGACGCGCAAGATGTCTGAGGCACACCCGCGAGCAGAGGAGCGAAAAATGTCGGAATCCAATGTCGAGTTCGGCGGAGAGATCAAGATCGATATCCGAGACTCGACTCCGGACTGGAGCCCGTATGAGCTCCGGAAAGCGCCGGAGGGTGCGCCGAACGTCCTCGTGATCCTGTACGACGACACGGGCCTGGCAACCTGGTCGCCATACGGTGGTCGGGTGACTATGCCGGTGCTGGATCGCCTGGCGAAAGGCGGGCTGACGTACACGCAGTGGCACACCACGGCGATCTGCTCATCGACGCGATCGACGTTCTTGACCGGCCGCAACCATCACGCCAATGGGATGGGCGTGATCATGGAGGGCACCAACGGCTTCCCCGGTTATTCCGGGCGCATTCCGAAGGAGTGCGCAACGATCGGACAGGTGCTGCAGGACAACGGCTACTCCACGTTCTGGGTGGGCAAGAACCACAACGTTCCGGAGGAGGACATCTCATCGGGTGGCAGCAAGTCGCAGTGGCCGCTGGCCATGGGCTTCGACCGGTTCTACGGGTTCCTCGGCGGCGAGACCAGCCAGTGGTATCCCGATCTGGTCGAGGACAACCGCTTCATCGAGCCGCCATATACGCCGCAGGAGGGCTACCATCTCTCCAAAGATCTCGCGGATCAGGCGATCCGGATGATCCGCGACCAGAACGCCTCCAACCCTTCGAAGCCTTGGTTCACCTGGTACAACCCCGGTGCGGATCACGCACCCCACCAGGCCCCCGAGGAATACATCGCGAAGTACAAAGGCCTGTTCGACGACGGGTACGACGCATATCGCACATGGGTGCTTCAGCGAATGATCGAGCGTGGCATCCTACCCACCGGCACGAGCCTGACCGATTTCAATCCGATGCCAGAAGAACAGGCGAACCCAGCCGATCACGTCAAGCCCTGGGACTCACTCTCGGACGACGAGAAACGGCTGTTCAGCAGGATGGCGGAAGTCTTCGCCGGCTTCAGCGAATACACCGACACGCAGATCGGCCGGGTGATCGACTATCTCGAGGAATCAGGTCAGCTCGAGAACACGCTCATCTTCTACTGCGCTGACAACGGCGCGTCTGGCGAGGGATCGCCGGACGGCTCGGTCAACGAGAACAAGTTCTTCAACGGGTTTCCTGACGATCTGCAGGAGAACCTCGACAAGATGGGCACGCTGGGCTCTGAAGCGACGTACAACCACTATCCGACCGGGTGGGCGGCTGCGTTCTCCGCGCCGTTCAAGATGTTCAAACGCTACGCGCAGTATGCCGGTGGCTCAGGAGACCCGATGATCATTCACTGGCCGGCCGGCATCAAGGCGGCCGGTGAGGTTCGGCACCAGTACCACCACAGCGTCGACATCGTTTCGACGATCCTGGACGTCATCGGCATCGAGTTCCCCGAGGTGTACCGCGGCGTCAAGCAGCGTCCCCTGCCCGGTGTGTCGATGAAGTACTCCTTCGACGCGGCGCCGGATGATCCGACGGAGAAGAAGGTGCAGTACTACGCGATGCTGGGTACGCGCGGTATCTGGAAGGACGGCTGGAAGGCTGCTGCCGTTCACGCGCCGCTGACTGGGCACGGCCGGTTCGACGAAGATGAGTGGGAGCTGTACCACGTGGATGTCGACCGCTCCGAGTCGAGAAACCTTGCCGCCGAGCATCCTGAGAAGCTCAGGGATCTGCAGGAAGCGTTCGACGTCGAAGCGAGGGCGAACTTCGTGTACCCGCTCGATGACCGTTCCGCGCGCGAGCAGTTGACCATCGAGCGTCCGCAGGCTGAGCCCACGCGCGACCGGTACATCTACTATCCCGGAACCACCTCCGTTCCTGAGTCGGTGGCGGTGAGCGTGCGCGGCAGATCGTTCAAGATCATCGGCGAGGTAGTGCTCCAGGACGGCGCTCAGGGCGTCATCTTCGCTCACGGCTCGCGGTTCGGCGGTCACTCGCTGTTCATCAAGGAAGGCAGACTCACCTACGTGTACAACTTCCTCGGCATCCCGCCGGAGCAGACATTCACCTCGGAGGTACTTGCGTCCGGCGCGCACTCTCTCGGTATGGAGTTCATCCGAGAAGGTGCAGGGGAGCACGGCGAGTCGACCGGGACGTGCAAGCTCTACGTCGACGATCAGGTCGTCGCCTCCGGCCCGATGCGCACGCAGACCGGGAAGTTCACGCTGTGCGGTGACGGGCTGTGCGTCGGCTACGACAGTGCCGATGCGGTGAGCGGCCAGTATGTGAACCCGTTCCCGTTCACGGGCGGCAAGCTCCTCGGTGTCGGCATCGACGTCAGTGGAGAGCAGTACCTCGACCTCGAGCTCGAGGCACGGGCAGCGCTCGCGCGCGAGTGACGTTCACACCGCGGCTCCCGACAGCCAGCGCAGCCATCGGGAGCCGGGGTCGCCCTCCAGGAGGAGCGCACGCGTCAGCAGTGTGAGCGGGATGGCCAGGACCGCGCCGAGCGGTCCGATGATGAACGTCCAGAAGATCACCGAGAAGAACGTCAGCGTCAGGCTCAGATTCACGGCGTCGCTGACGAACTTCGGCTGCACCAGCACCTGCAGTACGACGTTCACGGCGCAGTAGATCACGATGACCGCGACCATGAGCGGCCATCCGCCGACGACAAGCGCGAGCAGCGCGGGCGGAATCAGTCCGATCACGAACCCGATGTTGGGGATGAAGTTCGTGACGAACGCCAGTACAGCCCAGACGATCGGAGCGGGCACCCCCAGCGCCCATAGCGCGAGCCCGTCGACCACCGCCACGGTCGCGCCGAACGCGGCGTTGACCAGATAATACCGTCGCACGCCGGCGCTGAAGTGGTGGAACCGTGCGAGGGCGGGACGGGCGTCCGCACCGAACGAGGTCTCGGCGAGCGAGTACCTCGCGGCGTCCACCGACATGTAGATCAGGTAGGCGAAGACGAAGAACAGTGCGGCGATGACCGACAACATGGACCCCGTGAGTGACGCTGCGTACCCGAGGATCGTCGAGGGCTGCAGGAAGGCCGCGTTCCACTCCGAGTCGTGCATCGTCAGTCCCAACCCGTGCAGCCACTGCGTGAGGGTTTGGCTGGCGGCGGTCAACTCGTCCGTGTAATCGTCGATCAGACGCACGAACTGCAGGCTCGCCAGCACGAGCAGCAGCGCCAGCGCAACGAGCACGCCCCACGCCGTCGCCACGACCAGCAGAGTGCCGAGCCATCGTGGCCGGCCGCTCCCGTCCAACCGGTGTCGCACTGGTTGGCAGATGATGACGATCACTGCGGCGAGCGCGAGCGGGGCGACCAGATCGCGACCGAGCCACAGCCCTGCCAAAGCGATGACGGATGCGGCCAGCCCGATCAGCGTCCGCAGTCCTGGCGACAGCGCCGGGGACCGCGCGCCATCGGCGATCGCTCTAGGAGTCACTCGTTCAGGCTATCGACCGCATCAGGGGTGCACCACTACTCTGGAGGCATGGCGACGCTGATCCAGATTCCGGGCGGCACGCTGCTCATGGGATCCGACGAGTTCTATCCCGAAGAAGGTCCTGTGCACGAACGGGAAGTCGCCGCGTTCGAGTTGGATGCCCACCCCGTCACCAACGAGGCGTTCATCGAATTCGTCGATGCGACCGGCTACGTAACGGTCGCTGAGCGGCCGATGGATCCGGCTGATTATCCGAACGTCGATCCAGAGGATCTCGTTCCCGGTGCGATGGTGTTCACCCCAACCGCGGGACCGGTGGATCTGCGTGATTGGCGACAGTGGTGGCGGTGGGAACCGGGAGCGCACTGGCGTCACCCGTTCGGATCGGAATCGTCGATCGACAATCGGATGCAGCATCCTGTCGTGCACATCGCGTTCCAAGACGCATACGCATTCGCGGAGTGGTCGGGAAGGAGGCTCCCGACAGAGACGGAGTGGGAATGGGCTGCGCGTGGTGGCCACGTCGGCAGGCGGTTCGCTTGGGGGCAGGAACCGCAGCCTGGCGGAAGAATCATGGCAGACACCTGGCAGGGATCTTTTCCATACCGGAACACCGGTGCAGACAGTTGGGTAGGCACCGCACCGGTCGGCACGTTCCCGGCGAATGACTACGGGCTGTTCGACATGATCGGCAACGTATGGGAGTGGACGTCGGATCTGTGGTCGCATCGCCACATCCTGCCTGGAGCCGTCGGGGTCGAGGCCGGCGAACGGGCGAGCCTGCTGTCCGCAGAGCCGGGCTCGCGCATCCCGCGGCGAGTGCTCAAGGGCGGATCGCACCTGTGCGCGCCGGAGTACTGCCTTCGATACCGCCCGGCCGCGCGTTCGGCGCAGGCCGAGGACACCGCGATGACCCACGTCGGATTCCGCTGCGCCAGATGATCTGCGCACTCAGCCCGCTGTCCTGAGCCCCTCTTCGGCGCTCGCGTGAACGCGTCCGGCCGAGACGACGCTCTGGTACCACGCGGTTCTCGCCGCGACAGCCACCGCCTTCTCCGGCAGCGCAGCCAGGTGCAGCGTGACGCCCTTCGCCGCGAGCTCCCGATCCAGGTCGGCGAGCGTGTCGAGCACGGTGATGGTCATGATGGATAGTCGCCGCACATCGAGTACGACGGTGCGCACCGGGACAGGCCGGTTCATGACGAGGTCGATGATCGCCCGCTCGTTCGAGAGCGCGTTCGCCGTGTACATCCCACGACCGAGGAAGACGACGAGGACCGGCCCGCGCTCGGCCATGATGTCCAGCTGTGGGATGTTTAGTTCTCTGAGCACGAGGACAAGTGTTATGGCCACACCCGCGGCGACCGCCGTCAGCAGACCCGAAGTCAGCCCGAGCACGGCGACGACGAGAGCCACCCAGAAGTCCAGTGGGCTGATGCGCGCCCAGCGCACCAGCAGCGGGATGTCGATCAAGCTGACGACCGCGACCAGCACCATGGCAGCGAGAATCGCCTGTGGCAGCAGAGAGACCGCGGGGCCGAGGAAGACAGCGACCAGGATCGCGAGGCAGACCGTGAAGAGCGTGGCGAGTTGCGTCTTGGCGCCGGCGCTCTGGTTCACAGCACTCTGCGAGAAGCCGCCCGCAGCCGGCAGCACGGTGAAGAAGGCGCCCGCGATGTTGGCAGCACCCACAGCCAGCAGTTCCTGATCGGCGTCGATCACAGGTTCGGATGTGCGCCGGATGCTGCGCGCCACCGCGGCGGATTCGAGGAAGACCATGACAGCGATCGCGAGTGCGCCGGGTATCAACGCGACCACGTGAGAGAAGTCGGGGATCCCTGGAACAGGCAGGCCGTCGGGTACCGGGTCGATCAGTTCTACACCGGCATCCTCGATGTCTGTCAGCCACACCAGGACGATGCCGACGACGACCACGACGAGCGTTCCTGGCACCCGGGGCACGAAGCGCTTGCACAGCACGATCACGAGGACTGCGCCGATCGAGACGGCGACTGTCGGCCAACTGACACTGTCGAACGCCTCGATGGCCCCCGCGATCGCGCGGAAGAACCCCTCCCCGGAGGGGCTCGCGTCCTCTCCGAGCAGCTTCGGCAGTTGTCCGACGGCGACCGTGCCTCCCACGCCGATCTTCACGCCGAGCACGGTCGCGGCGCTGATGTTCTCGACCAGCGACCCCAGGCGGAGCAGGCGGGCGGCCAGCAGCATGAGCCCGACGAGCATCGCCAACGCCATGAGGGTACCGGCGGCGTCTTCGGATTCCGCGGCGACTCCGGCCGTGACGAGGGTTGTGGCCGTGAGCGTGGCGATGGTCGACGTGGTGGACACGCTCATCGCGCGAGAGCCGCCGAGGAGTGCGTAGACGAGCATCGGGACGATGCAGGTGTAGAGCCCGACCTGCACCGGCAGGTTCGCGATCGTGGCGTAAGCCATCGCCTGCGGTACCACCACCGCGCCGGCTGCGAGCCCTGCGGTGAGATCGGAGACCAGCAAGGACCGTCGATATCCGGCGAGAGTCGGCAGCAGCCATCGAGTCTGCGTCACCGACGCGGCTGGCGTGCTGCTCATCTCGGTTTCGCAGGTGGTGAGAGGTCGGGAAAGACTCTTTCCCAGTCGTCTCGAACGCTGACAACGGTGTAGCCGCGGGCCGTCGCGGCAGAAAGAGCCTTCTCCGCTCCGGCGTCGTATGGCACATCTCCGCGCTCGGCATCATCGTCATGGTGGATGAGGAGAGCGAGACCCGGTTGGGATCCGCCCCTGGCGAAGTCGAGCATCGCCATGTCTCCATTCGAGTTGCCGGCTGCGAACAGCGGTCGCCGCCCGATCCTGCTCCAGATCCGAATCGGTTTCTCTTCGCCGTCGTCGAAGAAGCTCAGAGACGCGGCGTACCGCACTTCGGCGTTGTCGACGTCGTAGGTGAGACCGAATGCGGTTCCGACAACTCGTTCGGGTGGGATCCCGTAGTTGGCTTCGGTCATAGGTCGCATGAAGTCGCGTTCACCTCCTGAGACGATGTAGCAGGTGAAACCGTGCTTCTCCAGGAATCGCAGCAGCTCGACCATCGGTCGATACACGGCATCCGCATACGAGCGCCGCAATGTCGGATGCTGCGCCGACGAGTAAAACTCCTGCACGGATCGCGCGTAGTCCTCCACACTCATACCGTCAGTGAGCCCCACCAGAGCGTCGAGAATCACGGTGAAATCGGTGTCATCTCCGTCGTAGTGCTTGTCGATCGCGGTGCCGAGCCAGACGAAGTCGCCGCTCACGGCCGCAAGGTACGGCTGCTGTTGAGCCAACTCCGGCGCGAGCTTCGCTGCGGCACGCCACTGCTGCACGATGTATTGGAGCTGAGTCGGCATCGGCTTCTCGGGCCACAGCGTTCCGTCATTGTCGAAAACTGCAACGCGTTCGGCCTCCGGCACATGATCGGGACCATCGACCACCGACCATACGAATCCTTCGATGGCACGTCGCGTTGCTGTATCGCTCCATGAGCTCAGGTCATCAGAATCAGTCACGTCGTCCTCAGATCTTTATCGGGAATGTCAGCAGCACCACACACCCACCCAGGGCGACGACGATGGCCAATGTCAGCAGCGACATGCGGGCGCCCCGCGAGAGATCGCGTTGCGACATGGCAGTGAGGAAGAGAACAAGGGCGAACAGGACGGTGAGGAGGGAGTAGTTGTCTCCGCGCTGATTGTTGACGAGCGCTTCATCGAACTTGGCATCGGCCCGTTCTGAGAGCTCCTGAGACTCGAGAGTGCCCGGCGGTACGTACTCTGTCATCACCATCGGTCCTCGCTCGCTGCGTCCGTCTTCTTCCCACGCATCGAACGCGATCCGGAATTCGGGGGAGAAGCGCTCCTCGATGAATGCCACGAGCTCCTCGCGCCCGTCAGCCTCGGCCAGCACCCACTGGGCGTAGATCGTGAGGTCGTACAGGCGGGCGTCCCGCGCTTCGCCGTCCGCTGCGGCCGCCTGAATACGCGCGCTGGATGCCTGGCTGAACGAGATCGACATCTCGCCGCCCCACTTGGAGGCCTCGAACCCGCACCAGGCTGTGAGCACGGCGATGATCGACAACACGAAAACGGTCACGACGTCGAACGCCTTATGCAACCTGGATTCCTCCTCCATGATGTCCTCTCATCCACTCGCACTGTCAGGGCTGCATCAGAAGCTGCTGATGCCCTTTCCGATGACCACCAAGCCGAGAACGAGTAGCAGGACGGACATGATGACGGCGTTCTCCATCGAGAGCCACACGCGGAGCGCGTCCAGGGGACCGGCGAGCCGCTCCGATGCCACGAGATAGCCGATAACCGGGACCAGCACTGTGCACGCGGCCAGGAGAGTGAACACGGCGACCGTGACGGTCGCCTCTCCGGCGCCGAGTCCGGCGCTGCCTATGGTGGCGCCCGCGCTCGCCGCGAGCAGCAGGTTCTTCGGGTTCGCCCCGGCGAGCAGGGCACCGAGGCCAAAAGCGCCGCCGAACGAGATGTGATCGACGGTCTGCATCCACTTCGGCATGTGGGGCTCGTCGCCAGGGCCAGGCCGACCTCGCCACTGCCGTAGCGCGAGGAAGAGCATGCCCGACCCGAGGACCAGTTGCACGATGCCGAGGATCGGCTTCGAGCCCGTGTCAGTGGCACCCGGCAGGATATTGGACAGCAGCACGAACACCGTCGTCGCAAGGACGATGCCGAGCACCCACCCGATGAGGAACCCCACGCTCGTCGTCCGCGCCTTGGGGGAGAGCAGCATCAGTACGGCAGCGATGATCGGCACAGGGCTGATGGCGATTCCCAGTGCCAGCGGCAGCGTCTGACCGATTGCGGGGCCCATGTCGGCTCAGCCGAGCAGCTTCGCCTTGGCTGTAGCGAACTCGTCGGGGGAGAGGACGCCGGACTGCATGAGCGATGCGAGCTGTTGCAGCTGCGTCGCGACATCGGTCCCGGCTGGCGCGGCAGCCGGTGTGGGCGCAGCTCCCGGTGGCGCGTACTGCGCTGCCGCCTGCTGGGCAGCTGCGTCGATCTGTGCCTGCTGCTGAGCCGCCTCATACTGCTGCTGCTCGTACTGCTCCTGACTTCTGCGCTGCTGCGACCGGGCCATGCCGCCGGATACGGCCGAGGCCGTCCCCGCGACGACGGCTGTGCGTGCGGCGAGACCGACCAGGCCGGGGCGGCCCATTCTGCGAAACGGCATTTCATTCTCCTTCCTGCTCGACCACGTCGAGCAGAGCGTTGACGATGGGTGCGGGTACTCGTTCAGTGCGAAGCACCACTCCGCCACCCGCCGTGAGATTTTCCGCGAGTGTGCGCGCGAACGCGAGTTCGAGGGCGATCAGCGCCGCCGACGACCCCGGAGGAATTTGCGCGGCGAAGTCGTCGATGTCCTCTTCGCCGACGAGGCCGGCGGAGAGGATCTCGAGTTCCTCGAAGCCGGAACCGTCCGCATCCTCCTCGATCTCGACTATCGCGACGGTTCCGTCTTCGGCCTTGCTGACGATGATGAAGTCGAGAAGGCGGATCTCGCCGGTACCCAGGAGCTGGCCGAGCGCCGCGAGCGTTCGCGGGTCGGGGCGGTCGCCTTCGAAGCCGACGAGATGAAGCTCGACTGGCCCGTATCGGAAATCGGTCATGTGAATCTGGTTCCTCTCTTCGGTGGCATTGGGTATGTTCAGATCACGCATTCGAATCGCTCGGACGGTCGGAGAGTTCGACGACGGCGGCGCGATTGGTGGCGAAGACCGGCTGCGCGGTGAGGATCCCCAGGCGCTCGAGACGCGGGCGGGCGTCGTCGCGCATCCTGCTGAAGGCCAGCCGGATGCGATTGTCGCTGAGCCAGTCGGTCAGACTCTCGAACGATTCCGCGGCGGTGACGTCGGTGTCGGTGACCGCCTCCATGTCGATGACGACCGTGTGCACCGCCCCGGGACCTGCAGCGGTGACGGCCGTCTTGACGGCTTCGGTGAAGACGGCACCGTTCGCGAAGAACAGCGGGGCCGCCATCCGCACGACGATCACGCCGGGTGCGGTCGTGGTTCCCTTCGGAGCATCGGCCAGCAGTGAGTCCTGCGGGTCACCGTCCGCGGTGAGCACGTCGATCGCAGGAGCCGATGCCCGCTTGGCGACGTTGATGAGCGAAAGCACGAACGCGACGAGGATGCCGGGGATCGAGCCGATGAACAGCGTCACGAGGAAGCACACAGCGCCGATCGCGAACTCGAATCTGTCCTGCCGCCACAGCCGTGTGAAATCCTTGATGCCGAGCAACGGAAGGATCGCCACGGCGACGATCGCGCCGATGGCTGGAGAGGGGATCTCCGCCAGCAGTCCCGTGCCGAACATCAGCAGCAGCAGAGTTCCTACTGCCAGTACGAGCGAGGGGAGCTGGGTGCGAGACCCGGCCTGATCCATGGCCGCGGTTCGGCTTGTCGACGATCCCACCGCGAAGCTGCCCTGGGCGCCTGCGGCGATGTTCCCGAGACCGAATGCGAGAAGATCGCGGTTCGGGCTCGTCGGATAGCCGCGCTTCTCGCCGTAGGCGCGAGACACCAGCAGACCCTCCGCGGTGGTGACCAGCGTCAGCGCGATCGCCGAGGGCACCAGCGCCAGCCACTGGACCCAAGTCAGCACCGGCCACGTGAGGGTCGGCGGGCCTGCCGGCACCTCGCCGAGCACCGCGACACCCGCTTCATCCAGATTCGCGACGACGACGAAGACCGTCGCCGCCACCATCACGACGAGAGCCCACGGCACCGCGGCGATCAGCCGCCGGCCGCCGAGGAGAACGATGACGGCGGCCACCGCGATCAGGATGGACCAGCCGTTCGCCGTACCGAGCCCGCCGACAAGACCGGCGACCTTCTCGACGAACTCGCCTCCGGACTCGATCGACACTCCGAGCATCTTGGCGATCTGCGACACCAGGATGTCCAGGGCCAGGCCTCCGACGAAGCCGATGAGGATCGGCTTGGACAGGAAATTCGCCAGGAAGCCGAGTTTGAACACAGCCAACATCACGAACAGCACGCCGCAGATGATCGCCTGGGCGAGCGCCATGGTCGCGTAGCTCTCCGAGCCTGCCGCGGCCAGACCGCCGATCGAGGAGGCGACGAGTGCTGCGGCGGCGGCATCCGGCGATGCGACTACCTGACGGGACGACACCACGAGCGCATAGATCACGGTCGGCACCACGAGTGCGTACAGGCCGGCTGTCGCAGGAAGGCCGGCGATCTGCGCATACCCGATGTTGAGTGGGATGGCGATCGCGAGCAGGGTGATCCCCGCGAGCAACTCGGTCACGAGGTTCGAGCGGTTCAACCCTGTCAGCGCTCGCTGCACTGTCCGCTCCCGTCCGTCGCGATCGCCGTGTGGCGGTCGCGTTCATGCTGGCATCGCAGGTGCGCGGGCCTCATGCGGAGTTCACCCGCAGCGGGCGATGCCATCGGTCACTCCTCCGGGGCTGTCGTCCTGGCATCCTGACGAGGGATCACGACCTCACGGAGGATGATCAGCACAGACGCGGTGATCGGGATCGCGACGAGCGCGCCCAGCAGGCCCATCAGCGCAGCGCCGATCATCGCGCCTGTGATGACGAGGACTGCGGGCAGCGCGACCGCTCGTCCCATTATGCGCGGCGTCAGGAAGTACGCCTCGAACTGGATGTAGACGAAGTAGCCGATCAGGAACACGCCGGCAGCCCAAGGGCTGACGAACAGAGCGCTCACGCTTCCGATCACGAGGAAGACGAGCGAGCCGATCATCGGGACGAGCGTCACGAAGAACGCGACGATCCCCAGGAGCACCGGAATCGCCGATCCTATCGCGAGCTGGAGCACGAATACCATGACGGCGTTGAACGTCGACAGCGTGATGCCGCCGGCGACGACCCTGCCGACGGACGTGGTGATCTGATCGAGAAGGGACGCGAACTGGGCACGATGATAGGCGGGGCGCAGGTTCGTCAGCGCTGCTTTCATCATCGGCATCGACGACACGAAGTAGAGCGTCAACACCACGATCATGACGGCGCTGGAGAGGCCGCCGACGATCCCGAACCCTGCGCGCAGCACGCCTCCGGAGACCGCAAGGAAGTTGGAGAGATTCGTGACGGAGCGCAGACCCTCGACGACGGCTGCCGAGAGGTCGATGCCGAGCGCGGATTCTACCTGGATGAACCAGTCGCTCGCCTGGATCGCCTCGAAGGCTTCCGGCGCCGCTTCGACGAGATGCGCGAACTGGCGGATGGTGGCGGGGACGATGCTGAGCGCGATGACGACGACCAGAATCAGGAAGGACACCGCGACGATCGTGATGCCCCACCCTCGGCGTATGCCGCGGCGTTCGAGTGCGCCAACGGCTGGATCGAGACCCAGCGCGAGGAAGAGGCCCAGGAAAACCGTGATCAGCACGGAGGAGATCGAGGCGACCGCCGTCGCGAGCGCGACCGCGATGATGACCCCGATCGCCACGGTGAGGCCGGAGACCAGCGGGCGCGCCGGTAGCATCCGGACCAGTCGCGAACCGCTCACCGGGGAAGGCTCCGTCCCCTGTGCAGGGGCGTGCGCCTTCGTGCGGCGACCGGGTCTCATGCCCGACCCGACCGTCTGCGGGCGACCACGAAGATCACGCCGCCGATCGAGAGCAGGATGATTCCGATGAGGCCGCCGACGACGGCCGCCGTCCCGTCTGCTCCGGTCGCGGGCAGAGCGTGGAAGGTGTTCTCCAGCTCGAAGCTCGCCTCCACGTCCGCGCGTACGAGGAAGAAGCCGACCCGGCTGCCGCTGTCCAGCGCGATGAGTCCGATCTCCGCACCCGAAGCGTCGAGAAGCCGCTTTTCGTCCGCTCCGCCGTCATCGGTTTCGGCGATGCCGCACAGGGCACCGGCCGGCAGCACCTCGTACTCGGTCAGGTAGTCGTTGCCCTCGTCGAGCACTCGCACGGCTCCACCGGGAATGTCCACGAGCTCGCGGCCGCTGGCCGGATCGATGCACTGCACTGTCACCTCGAACGGCCCGCTACCGCGCGTCGGGGCGCCGCTGCCAGTCACCTTCTTGGAGACGACGACGCTGCCGGTGAGGAACGTGTTCGTCGCCGTGACGGTCACGACATCGCCGTCGCCGATCGTTGCGGGGGAGCCCTGGATCAGCTGACTGTCCGCGACGCCGTCGTCCGTCTCCTCGACGGTGCACACGGAGCCGGTGGGGATGCCGTCGATCGTCGTGTCCATCGGCTCGTCGCCGCCGAGGATCACGTCTTCGTCGTACACCGTCCGCGGCATCGACCTGCCGTCCTCGAGCGTGCATGTCACGTGCAGCGTGAAAGGTCCCGCGCCGAAGTAGTCCGCTCCCGATCCTGCGAGCACCTTGCGAAGGTCGAGGCTGCCCGCCGGGAAGTCGTTGACGACGTCGATGCTGACGCTCGCGTTCTCCTGCACCGTCACGACCCCGTCCACAGGCGAGAGCGTCGTCGAGCCCGCTCCGCCGTCGTACTGCTCGACAAGGGTGCACACCGCGCCGTCCGGCAGCCCCTCGTAGGTGGTCGTGAAGCCGTTCGCCTCGCCCAGGCGTCGGATCGCGGTGCCCGGAACGTCGAGCTGGACGACCTCGCCCTGCAGCGTCCACTCGCAGCTGAGCTGCACAAGGAAGGTGGTGCTGCCGAGCTCGGCGCCGGGGCCGGTGACCTCCTTGGTGACGACGATCTCGCCGGCGTCGAACCGGTTTTCGACATCCACCGTCACCACGGCTCCCGGCTCCACCACGACCAGGCCGTCATCGGGGCTGATCGTGCTCTCCGAAGCGTTCGCCGCGTCGCTCTCGGAGACCTGGCACACGGCGCCGTCCGGAAGCTCCTCGTACGTCGTCGTCATGCCTGCCGACTGCGAGAGCACGCGGGTTGCACCCCCGGGGATGTCGACCGGTGCGCCGTTCCAGGTGCAGGCGAGCGAGACCTCGAAGTCCCCGGTCGCCCACTGCGCGCCGTCGCCGGTGATCGTCTTCTCGACCACGAGCTCGCCGACGTCGAACACGTTGTCGATGTCGACCGTGACCGGTCCGGTGGCATCCCCGACGGTGACGGCGCCGCCAGCCGGCTCCATCACGACACCGCTCGCGCCGCCGGGATCGGTCTCGGTCACGATGCACTCGGCTCCCGGCGGAAGCGCCTCGTACGTGGTGGTCGCCGTCGCGGGGTCGGCGGTCACCTGAAGGACGCGGTCGGCGCCGCCGGGGATGTCGATGACGGCGGGGGCGCCGTCGATCATCGCGGTGCACTCGAGATGGACGGAGAAGGAGGACGTCCCCCACAGCTCGGCGCCGTCACCCGACGTCGTCTTCGTCACCTCGATGCTGCCGACCTCGAACGTGTTCACGACGCTGAACGCCCTGGCGTCGGCCGTGCCGACCTGCCAGATGCCGACCGGGTCTCCGTCCTCGTCGAGGATCTGCGTCGACGAGGAGTTGCCGGCATCGGTCTCCGCAAGGGTGCACAGGGCGCCGGCGGGGAGCGGATCGTACGTCGTCGTCCACGAGTTCGCCTCGGTGAGTGTGCGCGTCGCGCCACCGGGAATGCTGACGACGAGGTCCTGGCTGGTCAGGTCCACGCATCGGATCGTCACGTCATAGCTGGAGTCCGCCCACCTGGTGTCTCCCTCGAACACCTTGGTGACGGTGACGGAGCCCTCGGCGAACACGTTCGTGATCGTGACCGTCACGACATCGCCGAGCGGAACGGTCACGGTTCCGGGGGACACCGTGCTGCTGGTCGCGAAGCCGTCGTCGGTCTCGGTGACCACGCACTCCGATCCCGCGGCGATGTCGTCGACGGTCGCCTCCAGGTCGGTGTCGTCGTCCTCCGTCGCCGGGTCATCCTCGGCGGCGGCGAAGACGAGTTCGCCGTTCCAGGTCGACTGCCCCTCCAGCGTGCACTCCACGAGCGCGACGTACGGTCCTTGCGCGAACGGCGAGTCAGCGGGTTCGGTGACCTTGAGGACGCTGAGCGAGCCGACGCCGAACGCGTTGTCGACATCCGCCTCGTTCGTGTGGCCGGCGTCGTCCGGTGTCAGGACGATGTCGATGCCGTCCGCCCCGCCCTGGTCGACGTCCCCGTTCGCGTTCGAGCCGGTCGTGCTGACGGCGATCGCTCCGGCGGCGTCGGTTTCCTCGATGCTGCACTCCGCGCCGGCGGGCAGTCCGTCGAGGGTCACGGTCTCGCCCTGTGCGATCTCGAACACCATCGGATCGTCCGCGCTGAAGCCGGTCGCATAGACGGCCTCGCCGAGGAACGTGCAGGTGACTGACACCTCGAACGGTCCGTACCCGATCGGCTCGCCGTCGGCGTCGACGGCATCCGAGGTCACGGTCTTGGTGATCTCCAGGCCAGCGAGCTCGTACACGTTGTCGAGCGACGCGGCCTCGATCTCGGGAGCATCGGGCTGGGCTGGATCCACGACCACGCCTCCGGTGCCGGACGTGCTGGTCTGCCCGTTGTCGCCCTCGGCGATCTCGCAGGACGCGCCCCAGGGGAGTCCGTCGACCTGCTGGGGTTCGTCCGCGACGAGCGTCAGGTCGATCGGCGGCAGCTCGGTCTCCACCGGTGTTCCGGCGGCGGAGACGCAGATGAGCTGGACATCGAACGTGTCCGGTGCGAAGTCGGCGGCGTCTCCGCTCACCGTCTTCTCGACCATGAGCGAGCCGGTGGCGAGGGCGACGCCGACGCGCGCGCCCTCGGTGGGCGGCATGTCCGGCGTGCCGCTCGCCTGCGTCGCCGTCAGGTGAGCGCCCGCGGCGACCGTGTTCCAGGCGACGGGGTGCTCGGTCAGCGTCGCGGGCCCGGTGCCCGGCGCGTAGGCCGCGGCGACGGTGTCGTAATCGACCAGGATGACGCCGCCGGGCTCCAGGGGAGTGGGCATGTCGATCGTCACCTGGATGCCGGTCACTTCGGATTCCGCCGCAGCACCGGGATCGACCCAGGCTCCGTCCGCGCATGCCGGCGACAGCGTCTGGGGGAGATCATCCGCGCACACGTCGCCGGTCGTGACCTGGTAGCTCCAGTCGGCGTCTGCCGGGGCCTGCACGAGTTCGACTCCGCCGTCGAACAGCGGGGTCCACTCGCTTCCCCTGTCGAGGCCGCTGAGCACACCGGTGTCGCCGGGGGTCGGCAGGCGATCGGCGAGCACGATGCGGTCCATCGGGATGTTTCCGGTGTTGACGATCGCGAATCGCCATTCGACCTCGCCGCCGGGCTTCGCGATCGGCACGCACGGCGTGGCGGAGAAGCCTTCGCCGTCCGGGTCGTAGGCGGACAGGTCCGCGGGCGCGCACTCCTCGCCGGTGTTGTTGTCGAACGAGCCGAGCTCCTGGTCGATGGGCCGCACCAGCTTTCCGGAGCGCACGGCACCTGCCGCCAGCACCGTGATGAAGGTGTCGGTCGCGCAGTCGTCCGTGGGGCCCGCAGCGCCGTTGCACTCGTCGAACGGGCGGTCGCCGCTGACGGATGCGGTGTTCTCGATCTCGGTGCCGCCCTCGACGCCCGGTGCGATCACCAGGTCGATGCCGACGGCGTACGTCTCGCCGGGTTCGAGCACGCTTCCCTCAGGGAACGTGAAGGTGAGGGCGTCATCGGACTCCTCCACGTCCACGAGCTCGGTGTCGGTCGGCATCGACGCAGTGCTCGAGGTGTAGGTGTACGGGCCCTCCGGGCCGGCATCCGGATCGAGGATCAGCTGCCCGTCGGCCGTGGGATCGTCGACGATCACGGGATTCTCGATCGGCCACTGACCAGTGTTCGTCACGGAGATGACGTAGGGAATGGGCGTGGCCGGCGCGAACTGGCTGCCCTCCGTGGGCGTCTTCGTGATCTCGACGGCAGAGGTGGCGTGAACGTAGCGGATGGTATCCGTCGCGATGGCCGTGACGACTCCGACCTCTCCCGGTGCGCAGGTGGCCTGCAGGTTCGCGCATACCGTCGTCGTGATGTCATTGGTGAACTCTCCCGGTGAGTTCTCTCCTGGTGCGGCTTCGAGGTCTGACCGATCACTCGGCACCTCGCCACCGGTGCGCAGATCGGCTCGGCGCTGTACGAGCACCGGAACGTTCTGCACCGGGTCAATCGGGTTCTCCCATTGCTGGGGTTCGCCGGCATCGTCCAGCTCGGCGAAGGTGAAGCGGATCGCCTGCACCTCGTCCGGATCGACCCCGGTCGGCAGAGTATTCGCCAGGAAATCGGCCTGCGTCAGGAACTCGCCCTCGATCCAGTCACCGCCCGTTCTCAGGATCTCGTCGCCGAGGGGCGTGAACGTCGCACCGGTGAGCACGTCCATGCGCACCCTGTTGATGGGCGAGGTCAGTGTGAACGAGGGATCGATGCCGACATAGTCGAACGCGTTCCAGAAGGAGGTGTCCTCGTCGTCGATGCGCATCCCCTGGGTACGTGCGGAACCTGTCGGCTGACCGGTGAGCGTCATCACGACTGGGCCGTCGTCCGGTTCGGTCTGCGCGTCGGGAGCGAACGACTTCTGCGTCGCCACATCGAGTGAGAGATCGGCGAACTCCACTTGAGCCGAGGCCTGATCCGTCGGAGTGTTTCCTGACGTCCCTCCACCGGCGTCCGCAACCGTCGCCTGGGAGACGTTCGTGACCGGGCTGTCGTCGAGGTCGACCGGATCGTCTGCGGTGCCGCGCACGAACTCGCGCATGCGCAGATCCATGACGACCGCGGCGGAGGCGTCGGGATCGATGCGTCCTTCGAAGGTCACGACGATGCCGACGACGTCGGTCATGTCCGCGGCCTCCAGCGCCTCGGCCTCGGCGATCGTGTGTTCGGTCGCGCTGCCCGAATCGGCGATGCCGTCGTCGTCGGTGTCGCGGCTGAGCACCACGCTGGTCTCGTCGGCGACCGCACCCGTGGGCACGACGATGTCCCGGATGTCGTCCAGATCGAAGTACGTGAACGGGTTCTGCGGGCTGCCCGGTGCCGGGTCGGCGATCGTGAGCGTGTCGACTCGCGTGGCGGTGCGGTTCGTGGCGTCCAGCGTCACGCGGCCGGTCGGGAAGTCCGAGGTCGGTGTGCCTTCCGGCGGGATGCCGAACGGGCTGTTCGACCACGTCTTGCTCGTGTCGACGTTGAGGGGCACGTCGACGATGCCGATCGTCGCACCGTCCTCCGTCCGGATGAACTGCTCGCCGTCGGTGGTACCGGTGACGGCGGCCGTGTTCCCGACCGTGCCGACGGCAGGATCGTCCGGATCCTCCGTGACGTTGTAGTCGAGCGCTCCCGTCGCCGGGACGCCGTCCGAGCGGCGGGTGTCGCGCAGTTCGAAGTGCAGGTCCACGCGGCGGTCGTTGCCGCTCGAGCGCGCCACCCCGCTGCCCACCGGCGGGGCCGTCGGGTCACCGGCCGCGGCATCCGCCCGATCCTCGCTCTCCTCGAAGACCAGGCGCACGCCGAGCGCATCGTCGCGGTCGTTATCGACGAACGTGACCCCGGGGAAGCCACCCACGCAGGCGTCGGGGCACGGATCGTTGGCGATCTCACGCCACTGGGCGCCGTCCCAGATCTCCACCCCGGTGATCTGATCGAACTGAAGATACGGATCCATATCCGCGGTGATGGCATCGACGCCGACCAGGTCGAACGCGTCGTAGAACGAGTCGCCGACGTCCGCGAGCGAGCCAGGAGCGGCCTCATCCTGCACGGTCACCTGCTCGATGCCGCTGAGACCGCCGGTCGACCAGTGCAGCTGCGCGCGCACATCGGCTGCCGATCGCGAGGTCACGATCTCCGGAGCCAGCGTCTTGTCGATGACGTCGGGCCCGTCGCCGTCGGGGTCGTACGGGTCGAGGTGCGAGTTCGCGCACCCGATCGCGTCGCCGTCCGCCGCCGATTGGGTGTCGGTGGTCGATGCCGACGTCACGGCGCAATTCTCGATGTCTACCGGCGGTGTGGTCGTCGTCGCCGGATCCCGCTCGGTTTCGCGGACTTCCGCGGTGAAGTGCGGCTCCACGGTCGTTCCGGCCGCGAACGACGACCCGTCGTCGGCTTCGTAGACGAACTGCAGTCCCAGGATCTCGTCCTGCTCGGTGGGCGGGATGTCCATGCTGAACACGGTCGGGCCGGCGACGATCACCTCGTCGCCGTTCTCATCGAGCAGCGGCACCCAGTCGGTGCCGTTCCAGTAGTTGATCGTCAGGGTGGACCGCGCAGGGACGGCGGTCTCGGTGATCGCGGTGGCGTCGAACGTGTCCCAGAACGTGTCGTCGACCGCGTAGGGCACCACCGCCGGGTCCTGCACGACCAACGTGTCAGCATCCGTCGTCGTCTGCGGGAACGGGTCGATCATGCCGTTGAGCGTCACCAGCTCCCACTCGCCCGGACGGTCGAGGATCGTGCCGGGGTAGATCGACTTGCTGGTGGTCGTCTCGATGTGCGCCTCGTACACCAGCAGGTCGGCGCTGCCGTCCTGCGACACCTCCGCGCCGCCGGCGCTGGTGCCGGTCGTCGTGGCGGTGTTGGTGATGGTCGCGGGGTATCCGGCCTGATCCGGGTCGGTCTGCACACCGAACGGGATGACGACCTGCGTTTCCGGCGCTATCTGCCCGGTGAAACTGATCTGGAATCGCACCGGGTCACCGGCGGGGGCCGGGGGGACGGCGCCGTCGGCGAAGGCCACCGGACCCTCTTCCGTCCCGTCCGCGTAGTAGTAGGTGATGGTCGCGCCCGTCGCGCCCTGCGGGTACGTGATCGCCGTGTCGAAACCGGCGAACTGCATGCTCTGGTCGAACCCGTCCGCGTACGGGTCGCCGCCGGGCATCGCCGGCTCTGTGATCGTCAGCTCGGCGAGGGGGAACTCGCTCGCGTTGCCCGAGGTGATCGTCGCCGTGGTGGCGTCGCCGGCCGCGACCGACGACGGGTCGAAGCTCTTCTGCGTCGTGATCTCGATGTCCTCGGCGATGATCTGGTGGGTCGCGGATCCGTCGCCGCTCGCCGTGGTGCCGTCGCGCGCGACGGTACTGCGCGTGGTGTTCGTCACGGTCACGTCGTCAGTGATCTCGCCGATGTCGTCGGGGTGCTCCATGCCGATCTCGGCGGAGGCGGAGGCGTCCGCGGCGATGCCGCTGTCGTCCGTGTCTGTGAACGTGATGCGCACGCCGCGCACATCGGCGTCGTCGACCGAGGCCGGCGTGGTCGGCGGTGCCGTCGCCGCGACGACCGGGCCGGGCACCCAGGCGGCGCCGTCCCACACCTCTGTCTGCGCCTGATCGGCTCCGGCGGGGTAGGTGACCGCACCGAGGCCGGTGAACGGCAGCGTGTCGAACGGGTTGCCGGGGGTGGCCGGATCGATCGGGTCGACGATCATCATGCTCTCGGCGAGGGCGTTGGACGCGTTCTGGGCGGTCACCGTCGCGGTGACGGCCTGACCGGGCGCGGCGACGGCGCTGGCGGGATCGATCGTCTTGGACGCCGTGACGGCGAGCGACAGTGGGATGACGGGGGTGACGTCGGCGAACGACGGCAGCGGTCCGCTGGTCTGCGAGTCGCCGTCGGTCGTGGCGGTGTTGCGGATCGGGATGCCGTTCGCCTCATAGGGAGTGTCCGCGCGGAGCCGAACTTCGATCGTCACGCTTCCGGTCGTGCCGCCGGGAACACCCTGGCCGCCGTTGGCGATCGGCATCGTGAACGCCACATCGACGGTCTGCCCTGTGATGGTGAGATCGCCGTCCAGCCCGGTCCCGATGGTGGCATCCAGGATCTCGAAGGCGTCGGGCACCGTGTCGGTGAGGGTGGCGTTCACGCAGCCGGTCGTGATCGATGTGCACGAGACGCCGATCGCGTAACTGAACGACTGGCCGGGTGCGACCTCTGTGACACTCGCCGTCTTGACGGGCTCGAGGTCGCCGTCGGCGGCGTACGCGGCCGGTAACCCACCGCCGATCACACTCGTCATCCCGATCGCGATCGCCGCCGTGGCCGCCCACAGTGCCCGCAGTCCTCTCCGACGTGTGCGTGTTCGTGCCGCCATGAAGCTCAACCCCCGGCTTCGTACGCGCGCCGTGAGCCGCTGGATGTGTTCCAGAGCGGCGCGGTCTCGGTTCGTGCAGTCTTGCAAGGCGTGCACCGGCGATTCGGCCGAGACTCATCCACAGCGGGTGACCGCGATGCGAGCCAGTCAGGTCGCGGCATCCATCTCGAGCGCCGCCGCGTTGCGGATGAACAGGATGATCCAGGTGAACACCAGGATCCCTGCGACGAGTTCGACCGCGGTGAGCGTGTAGAAGCCGGTGGCGAAGAACACCGCGAGCACCACGATCACGCCGACGAACAGCCAACCGACCAGTACGAACGCCCGCGGCATCGTCGGCATCCAACGGTGGAGCATGACGACCATGACCGCGAACGTCACCGCCATTCCCGACGCGACGGTGTTATGGATCACGAAGAACCTGTCGACCGGGAAGACGCCGACCAGGCCGAGGAAGATCCCGACGATGATGAGGCAGGTGCGGATGCGTACGGTTCCGTGCGGATAGGGATTGGGGATGCCGCGGGTCGCAGCCCTGGCGAGGGCTGTGACGAGTACGCCCGCGACGATGAGGGTCAGATTGAACGCGAAGGCTGACAGGTCGTCCGTCATCCCGAGTGCGCTCAGATTCTCCTTCCACCAGTTCGGGTCGCTCGCGGTCAGTGTGCTCGCGAGAACGCCCTGGATGAGGAATGCGGCCAGCACGATGGCGAGCAGCGAGAGGCTCATCCGGGTGGCGGAGACGAAGCTCACATACGCCGTCACGGCGGCCGCGGCGCCCCCGAGCAGCAGCGTCGATACCGGGTACACCTCGGCACCGAGGAAGCCTCGCTCAAGGATGACCGCCAGCAGCGTCCAGGACAGCAAGGCGATGACTGCGTGCGCGAGACAAAGTGCGCCGATGTCGATCACGTCGAGGAAGCCGATGCGCGTGCCCCGTGTGCGGACGACGTACCGGCCGGCGATGAAGGCGAGCGTGGCGACGACGGCGCCGGCGATCGCCGAATACTGACCGATCGAGCCGTCTCCGGAGATCGGCACGCGCTGCAACTGAAAGACTGGCAAGGCGACGAGGGCCGCCATGATGAAGGCGACGACGGCGAGCCCGAGCGACAGCGACTCCTGCGACTGCAGACTCGTCTGCATCTCATTGTCAGTCACGGCACGTCCTTTCATAACGTTCCGAACACGCCGTCGAGGCCCTTACCGAGCTGGATCACAGCGACGACGAGGAGGAGGCCTGCGCTGACCATGCCGTTGTTGCGCATGACCCATGATCGAAGGCGTTCGAGCACGGGTGTCGCCTTCGCGCCACGTGCCAGCACCAGGGCGACCGGCACGGCGACGGGCGCCGCGGCTGCGACGACGAAGCCCATGATCAGCCATGCCCGCTGAGCCGGAAGAACTGTAGAGAGGGCGATCTCGAGCGCGGCAGCTATCACAAGCGAAACGTTCAGCGGATTGAGCAGGAAGATCCCACCTCCGACGACGAGTGCCCGCTGTGGAGTGAACTGAGTGGCGGATCTCAGCATGCCGGGCAGCTGCGGTGTCGCGGCGGCGAGCTCGTCCGGTGTCTGAGCGGCGGCGATCCGGGTGAGCACCGTCCTGGCGCGGCGGTATGTCAGCACCGCGCCGACGGCGAAACCTATCGCCAGGAGGATATGCACGCCGCGCACCCACAGTCCGGTCCCGAGGGGCGCTCCGACTTCGAGTCGCTCGAAGATCAGATCCCAGAACACGATCGACACAACGACGGCGATCGTCCATCCGATGAGATACGCCGTACCGGTGCGGCGAGCATCCTTCGACAGGAGCACTCCGAGGAGGGCCATCACCGCGATCGGACTCGCGATCACGCCTAGAGCGATCGGGACGAGTTCCCATGGCACGGTTGTCAGCCCTCGTCATCGGCAGTACCGGCGACCGCGGACGGTTCCGGGCGACGGACGAGCTCCACGATCAGCAACAGCACAGCGGCGCCAATGACCACGCCGACGACACCGCCGAGCGTGGGCGGACGATTCGCGAATATCAGCAGCGCCGCGCCGACCGCCACCACGGTGAGGATCGCGGATCGCCATCGTTCGACGAACTCCCCGAATCGCCCGGTGCTCAGACCTCGGCGTTCACCGGCCGCTCGTACGGCATTCGCCCCCTGCCTTGTGGCGCCCCTCAACGTTCGCGCGGTGCGGGTGGAGCCGGCCAGCCACGATCCGACGGCGATGAGCGCTCCGAGCACTGCCAGTGCGACGGCCGTCGATCGGAGGAGCACGGTGAGCTGGGCGAACAGTGCTGCGGCCGCGGCCTCCGGCATCACGGCAGGGCTCACTGCACCGATGAAGAATGCCTGCCCGATCCCGATCCCGGCGGCGAACAGTGCGAACACGACTGCGAACAGTGCGGCGGTCCATGCCAGCGCGTGCACGGGCCGACGCGCGATGGCCACACCCGCGACGAGCAGGATCAGAACGACCCATGGCAGCCAGTACCCCGCCGCAACGGCCGTCGTGTACACCGTGCGCACGAGCACGAGCGCGTCGGCCTGCAAAATCGGGATCTCACGGTCAATCTCCGGGATCAGGTCAGCGATGGCGATCCCTCTGTCGGCCAACTCCGCCTTGACCCTGGCGGCCACGACATCGAGCTGCAGCGAGAGGGTGCCGTCCTCGGCGAGCTGCAGCGCCGCCTGAGGGTCGCCCTGGATGATCGCCACCGCCCGCTCGTGCGTCATCCGAAGCGAGCTCTCCCACATCTCGGCGAACGTCGGCGACGCGACGACCTGGTCGACAACGTTGCCGATCAGCGTCTGCACGCCCTGCGCCGCCGGTCCCTCCAGCAGGCCGAGCGCGGCATCCGCCCTCGGCGGAAGGTCGAGTCCGCGCACCCCATCGAACAGCTCGCCGATCAACTGTGGCACGTCGATCTCGGCGGTGATCGCGGTCGTCACCTCGTCAGCGACGAAGGCCTGCACCTCCGGGTCCTGCGCCAATGGTGCGAAGGTGGAGACGAACTGGTCCGTGTCGACCAGCTGCAACCGCGCCCAGGTGCCGAGCGCCGCGACAGGCGCCAGGAGCAGTCCGACCGCGATCAGTACGACGGCGATCCCCGTACGTGTCCGGCCGCGTTTCCGACCTGGCGTCTCCGAAGCGCGCAGTCGTTCGTTCTCGCGTTCGAGATCGGCCACTCGGAGCCGGAGATCGTCCGCCTCAGTCATGATGCCCACCCGCTCGCCGGAAATGAATTCTCACGCGACAACGTAGGTGCCAGGATGACGTCCTGATTATCAGCGCTCACCCTGCGTGGGTGAGCGCTGAGATCTGTCGTGCAGATCAGTAGCGCGCGTCAGAGCTCCGAAGGTGCGTCCGCTTGTGCGCGGTACGGGTCAGGAGATCAGCAGCAACTGGTGGCCGGAGGAGACCGTGGCGCCGGCGGCGGCGTTGATACTCGCGATCACGCCGTCCTTGTGCGCCTGTAGGGGCTGCTCCATCTTCATCGCCTCGAGAACGACCACCAGGTCGCCCTTGACGACGCGCTGACCCTCTTCGACGGCGACCTTCACGACTGTGGCCTGCATGGGCGACTTCACCGCATCGCCAGAGGCACCGGCTGAGACCGAGGTCGCATGGCTGCGCCTCGACGGCGGCACCGCTGCCGGGCGTCCTGAGACGCCGGAGGCCACGGCGACGCGATCGGGCAGGCTGACCTCGAGGCGCTTGCCCGCTACCTCGACGACCACCGTGTGGCGGCTCTCGGCGGGTGCCGGAGCATCCAGTTCGCCATCCCACGCAGGGATGTCGTTGTCGAACTCGGTCTCGATCCACCGCGTGAAGATCCCGAACGTGCCGTCCTCCGCGGTGAACGCGGGATCACGCACGACCTTGCGGTGGAAGGGGAGCACGGTCGGGAGACCGGCGACCTCGAACTCGTCGAGGGCGCGGCGGGCGCGCTCGAGCGCCTCGGCACGGTCGCGACCGGTGACGATGATCTTCGCGAGCAGCGAGTCGAACGCACCCGAGACGGCGTCTCCGGCTGTGACACCGGAATCGAGGCGGATGCCTGGTCCGCCGAACGTCTTGAAGACGTGGATCGGGCCGGGCTGGGGGAGGAACCCGCGACCGGGATCTTCACCGTTGATGCGGAACTCGAAGGAGTGGCCGGTCGGAGTCGGGTCGTCGTAGTCGATCGTCCCACCCGCGGCGATGCGGAACTGCTCGCGCACCAGGTCGATGCCGGTGACTTCTTCCGAGACCGGATGCTCGACCTGCAGTCGGGTGTTCACCTCAAGGAATGACACGGTGCCGTCGGCGCCGATGAGGAACTCGCAGGTGCCGGCTCCGACGTAACCGACCTCTTTGAGGATCGCCTTCGACGCGGAGTACAGCAGATCGTTCTGCTCTTCGGTGAGGAAGGGCGCCGGTGCTTCTTCGACGAGCTTCTGGTGGCGGCGCTGCAGCGAGCAGTCGCGGGTGGAGATCACGACGACGTTGCCCTCGGCATCGGCGAGGCACTGCGTCTCGACGTGCCGCGGCTTGTCGAGATACTTCTCGACGAAGCACTCGCCACGGCCGAAGGCCGCGACCGCCTCGCGGGTGGCCGATTCGAACAGCTCGGCGACCTCGTCGAGTTCCCTGGCCACCTTGAGCCCTCTGCCGCCTCCGCCGTAGGCGGCTTTGATGGCGATCGGGAGACCGAATTCCTTCGCGAAGGCGACGACTTCGTCTGCGCTCTCGACCGGCCCCGGCGTGCCGGGCGCGAGAGGTGCGCCGACCTTCTCGGCGACATGGCGCGCGGTGACCTTGTCGCCGAGTGATTCGATCGCCTCGGGAGACGGACCGATCCAGATCATGCCCGCACCGATCACGGCGCGTGCGAACTCGGCGTTCTCGGCGAGGAAGCCGTAGCCGGGGTGGACGGCGTCGGCGCCGGCACGGCGCGCGATGGAGAGGATCTTGTCGATCTGAAGGTAGGTGGTGGCGCTTGTCTCGCCGTCGAGCGAGTACGCCTCGTCCGCGAGGCGGGTGTGCAGAGCATCCCGATCCTGATCGGCGTATACGGCGACGGAGCCGATCCCCGAGTCACGGGCGGCGCGGATGATGCGTACGGCGATCTCGCCGCGGTTCGCGATGAGGACCTTGGCGATAGCAGGCATGAATGTCAGCCTAGCGAGATCGACGTCGATACTTTTGACGACTCTCCACAAGAAACTCGCGAGAACGTGGCGGCATCTCTACGACCGGTATCTCTACGACCACAGGTCCGTCCAGGTGACACCGAGCTCGCCGACGAGTCGGCGGATCGTGGAGAGGGACATGCCGACCACCGTCGAGGGATCGCCGTCGACCCGGGTGATGAACGCTCCGCCGAGGCTGTCGACCGTGAAGGCGCCCGCCACATGCAGCGGTTCGCCGCTCGCGACGTAGGCTGCGATCTCTTCGTCCGAGACGTCGTCGGCGAACGTGACGGATGCTTCGGCGACCGCGGTGGCCTCCCTCAGCGGGGCGCCGGGTGAGACGCGGAACACCGAGTGCCCGGAGTGCAGGATGCCGGTCGCGCCGCGCATCTTGTGCCAGCGGCGCGTGGCCTCCTCCGGCGTGTAGGGCTTGCCGTACACGCGACCGTCGAGCTCGAACATGGAATCGCCGCCGATCACGATCCCGTCGAAGTCGGGGTCGTCCGCCGCCAGGCGCCGTGCGACGTCAGCGGCCTTGGCGTGCGCGAGCAGCAGGACGAGCTCGGCAGGCGGGAGATCGGCGCCTCGCTCTGCCGCGGCCGCGGCGGCGACGGCGTCCTCGTCCGTCTGCGGAGAGAGCGTGAGCGGCTCGATCCCGGCCTGACGCAACAGCATGAGACGGGCGGGGGAGGTGGAAGCCAGGCAGACGCGCATGTCCATCACCGTATCCTGGAGGGATGACTTCCTCTGCGGGCCAGACGCTCGACCTCGACATCACCGGCATCGCGCACGGTGGCACCTTCATCGCACGTCACGAAGGTCGCGTGGTGTTCGTCTCTGACGCGATCCCGGGCGAACGCGTGCGCGCACGCGTGACCGACGGTGCGAAGTCGTCGTTCTGGCGGGCGGAGGCGCTCGAGGTGCTCGAGGAATCACCGCATCGTCGCCCGCATGTGTGGAAGGAAGCCGACATCTCGCGCGATCCTGCTGATCGTGCCGGCGGCGCCGACCTCGGCCATATCGAGCTCGCGCACCAGCGCACGCTCAAGCGTCAGGTGCTCACCGAGGCGCTCGACAAATTCGCAGGCTCCGGCCTCGAGGCTCCGGAGATCGCGGCGATCGATGACGGCGATGGCACGGGATGGCGCACGCGTGTCTCGTTGCACGTCGACGCCGATGGCGTGGTCGGGCCGTTCGCGGCCCGCAGTCACCGCGTGATCCCGGTGCAGTCGCATCCGCTGGCCCGCCGCCGCGTGGCTGCCGAGGCGCTCTCGCTCAAGAACGCCAAGCCCGGTCGCATCGACCTCGTGCAGGATGCAGACGGCAAGGTGCACGTCATCCGTCGCCCGGAGCGGGGCAAGCGCCAGCCCGCAGAGGTCATCAAGGAGCAGGTCGGCGAGCGTACGTTCCGCGTGGATGCCGACGGGTTCTGGCAGGTGCACGCACGCGCCGCCGACACGCTCGACGCGGCTGTGCGCTCTGTCCTCGACGGTCGGATCGACCCGGCCAAGACCCATCTCGACCTGTACGGCGGGGTCGGCCTCTTCGCTGCCACTCTCGCCGAGCTCGGTGCGACCGACCTCGTCACGGTGGAATCGAGCCGCCGCGCGACCGAGCACGCGAAGCACAACCTCGACCCGTTCGACGTCGCCGCTGTCACCGATCGCGTCGACCGCTACCTGACGGGGCTTCCTTCGGGGATGCAGGCGGGCACCGTCGTCCTGGATCCGCCTCGCGCCGGCGCTGGGCGCGCTGTCGTCGAGGGCGTGCACGCCCTCAGCCCCGACGCGATCGTCTACGTCGCATGCGACCCGGTGGCGCTGGCACGCGACCTCGGCACGTTCCGTGATCTCGGATGGAACGTCGAGTCTCTGCAGGGCTTCGACCTGTTCCCGCACTCGCACCATTTCGAGGTCATCGCGCTGCTCAGTCGGTGAGTTCTCAGCAGATCGATAGGGTGGAGCAATGAGCAGGGTCGCACTCATCGATGATCACGAGTCCGTTCGTCTCGGGCTCGAGCTCGCATGCGAGCGCGACGGCGCGCAGACGGTCGTGTTCTCCGGCAGTACTGTCGGCTCGTATCTGGGATGGCGTACTTCCACGGTCTCGGCTCCGGCTGACGTCGTCGTCCTCGATCTGACGCTCGGAGACGGCACCACCGTCACCGAGAACGTGAGGGCTCTGGTCTCCGACGGCGCCAGCGTCGTCATCCACAGCGTCGCAGACCGCCCGGCCGCAGTGCGGGAAGCTCTCGCAGCCGGCGCCGCGGGCGTCGTGAGCAAGTCCTCAGCGCTGGATGACGTGCTCGACGCGATCCGCACCGTCGCACGTGGCGATGCGCTCAACAATGTCGAGTGGGCCAGCGCCGTCGAGGGCGACCGGGAGTTCGCCGACGCGCAGTTGTCGGTGCGCGAGCGCGAGGTGCTGCGCCTCTACGCCGCGGGGCTTCCGTTGAAGGTCGTGGCTGAGCGGCTCGGAGTCGCGTACTCCACCGCCAAGGAGAACATCACCCGCGTGCGCGTGAAGTATGTCGAGGTCGGCCGGCAGGCATCGACCAAGATCGACCTGCTGCGCCGCGCGATGGAGGACGGAATCGTGGCGGCCGACGGGGCCTCCAATGCAGGCTGACACCGTCCTCAAGGACGCCTGGAGCCGTATCCCTTCCCTGGGCACCGCAGAGACGGCGTTCGAGCGCTTCACAGGAAAGCGGATGGAGCGCATCCTCGCCACGGTCGTGGCGATCGGATCCGCCATGCTCGGGACTCAGGCGATGTTCGCTGCCATCGGCAGTATGTCGACCGGGACGTCGGCTGTGCGTGTCGTCCTTCTGATCGTCGTGTACGTCTCGTTGATCGCGATGCTGGTCGCATGCGTGATCGGCCGCGGTGTGCGGTCGGCCTCCGGAACCTTCGCCGTGGTCTATCTGGTGGCGCTCGCCATCTGGCCGCTCACGGTGGATGCCGGCCACGAACGGGCGGTCAACCAGCCGTGGATCTTCTTCCTCGTGAACGTCGGCGTGGTGGCCGCGATGCTGGCCTTCCCGGTGCGCATCCAGATGGTCTGGGCGGTGGGAGTTCCCCTCGTCTACGGTTATGTGCGCCTCGTGGAAGGCGAGTTCGCCGGTTCGTTCTGGACTCTGACGGCGTTCGACGTCTCGTTCACGCTGATCCTCGGCATCGTCATCGTCTCGTTGGGCTGGATGTTCCGCTCGGTCGCGGCCGGAGTCGACGATGCGCGGGGCCGGGCGGTCGCCTCCTATGCCGGCGCGGCAGCTGCGGCGGCTGCCGAGGAGGAACGCGTCGCGATGGCTGCGCTCATGCACGACAGCGTGCTCGCGGCGCTGATCGCCGCCGAGCGCGCCGACACCGATCGGGCGCGTGATCTGGCAGTGGCCATGGCGCGCGAGGCGCTGACGCGGCTCGCGAACACCGAAGCGGCCGTGGCGCAGGAGGGCAGCGACGAGCCCGTGGGCACCGCACAGATCGTGATCGAACTACGGCGCGCGCTGTCCGAACGCGGCGCGGACGCGATCGTCGAGGAGCGCGGCGGATCCGGCCTCATACCCGGCCGCGCGGCCCGTGCTCTGGTGCTCGCTGCGCGTCAAGCCGTCGGAAACGCGGTCACCCACGCGCACGGACGTGGGCTTCATCTCATCGTGGAGGGTCACGGTGACGACGGGCTCACGGTGACGGTCATGGACACCGGAGGCGGATTCGACATGGACGCGATCGGTGAGGATCGGCTCGGCATCCGTGCGTCGATCATCGCCCGGATGGCGGGTGTCGCCGGCACGGCCACGATCGATTCCGATGGTGAGGGCACCACTGTGGTGCTGGGCTGGATGCGCGAATGAACCGCTCGGTCCGCAGCGTCGCGACTTCGCTCGCGGTCGGTTTCGCCGTGTACTTCGCGGCGCGCGCCGTGTGGTGGACCGTGCAGCCGACTGCTCCGCTGCTGATGGTGGCTGCGATCCTGTTGTATCTCGTCGTCGTGGTGACGACGGTGCTGCTGGAGGCGCCGACGGGGCCGCAGCTGCCGCGCTGGTGGGGCGTGGTCGCGGTGGTCGTCGCGGCGGTGATCCCGGTGATGGCCAGTGAATCGTTGAGTCACGCTCACCGGACGGCGCCGTTCGCGACCTGGTACATCGGAGCCCTGGGTCTGCTCGCGGTGGTGTGCATCGTCCGGCGACGGGCGATCGCGGGCTGGCTGGTGCTGGCCGCGCTCACCGTGTCGTCCGCGGCGTGCATCGGGCCGCTCGTCGCGCTCGAGCTCGGACTGGTCGGATCGATGATGTGGACGGTGGTGGCGCAGCTGCTGGTGCTCTTCTGGGATCGTGCCGTGCACGACACCGAGCATCTGGCGGACATCCAGCAGGCCGTGTCGGCGTGGCATGCCACTCAGCTGGTGCGCCAGCGTGAGCGCCGCGTCCGCGTGAAGTACGCGCTGGCGGTCGCCGGCCCCGTGTTGACCAGGACTGTCGCCGCACGTGGCCTGCTCACGGATGATGATCGTCTGGAGGCGCGGCTCGCCGAGGGGCGGCTGCGCGACGAGTTGCGCGGTGCGAGTCTGCTGAACGACGCGGTGCGCGAGGCGATCCAGCAGGCGCGGTTGCGCGGGGCCGCCGTGACGGTGTTCGACGAGGGCGGGCTGGATGAGCTCGATGAGGATCGTCGGGCCGAGATCCGCGATGAGCTCGCGCGCGTCCTGACGAGCGCCGAAGCCGGTCGTGTGATCATCCGTGCTGCTCGAGACCCCCAGACGGCCGTGACCGTCGTCGGGCGCTCCGGCTCCGGTGATTCCTCTGACGAGGACTCTGTCGGGCTGTGGCACGAGATTCCGCGCGAACGCGTGACGGATCCCGCCGGCGACAGCTGATCGTCGCACCAAGAGTGTGCGGCCGAAGCTTGAGATGGGCGAGGGGCGGCGAAGCCGCCCGCCCCTCGCCAGTTGCGATTCAGTTACCCGAAAACTGACCGCAGATGGTCGATCACCGTCTGCCTACCCTGGAGCAAAGAGACCGACCGAACGCGAAGCGTTGATCTAATTCTGCTGTGGCGTGCATGGCTTGTCTGTAGGTATTTTGGGGGACAAGCCGGATCGGCCCCGAGCTCGTCGGACGCGCAGTCGTCAGCCCGAGAATCGTCCCCACGGGATGTCGCGGCGCAGCGGCGTGCGCAGCGGGCGCTGGGTGCGCCGCCACGCAGAGATGCGAGGCTCTTCGGCGACAGCATCCGCCGACTCGGTTGCATAGGCGTCAGTGACCACGGCCATGAGGGCCGCGAGCTCTTCTTCTGTGGCGGCGCCGCGGATGATCCGCACGTCTGCCGCGCTCTGTCCCGTCGCGCTGCCCGTGACCGAGTTCTCTTCGCCCGGGGGCTGTTGCGATGTGGTCACAGCGGGATGTTCCCGTGCTTCTTCGCCGGCAGTTCGCTGCGCTTGCCGCGGAGCGAACGCAGCGCCTTGGCGATCGAGACGCGCGTGTTCGCGGGTTCGATGATGCCGTCGATCTCACCGCGCTCTGCGGCGAGGAACGGAGAGGTGACGCTGTACGTGTATTCGTTGGCGAGGCGGGTGCGCACTGCGGAGACGTCTTCGCCGGCTTCTTCAGCCCTCTTGATCTCACCGCGGTAGAGGATGTTGACGGCGCCCTGGCCGCCCATGACGGCGATCTCCGCGGTGGGCCATGCGAGGTTGACGTCTGCACCGAGCTGCTTGGAGCCCATCACGATGTAGGCGCCACCGTAGGCCTTGCGGAGGATCACTGTGACGAGCGGCACCGTGGCTTCGGCGTAGGCGTAGATGAGCTTGGCGCCGCGACGGATGACGCCGGTCCACTCCTGATCGGTGCCGGGCAGATAGCCGGGCACGTCGACGAGCGTGACGATCGGAATGGAGAAGGCGTCGCAGAAGCGCACGAAGCGGCTGGCCTTCTCGCCGGCTTCGATGTTCAGCGTCCCTGCCATCTGCGACGGCTGGTTGGCGATGATGCCGACTGACCGGCCCTCGACGCGGCCGAAGCCGATGAGGATGTTCGGGGCGAACAGCGGCTGCACCTCGAGGAAGTCGTCGTCGATGACATGGTCGATGACGGTGTGCATGTCGTACGGCTGATTCGCGGAGTCCGGGATGATCGTGTTCAGTGTGCGATCAGCATCCGTGGTCTCCCACTCGAAGTCGCTTTCGTAGCCGGGGATCTCGGCCATGTTGTTGTCGGGCAGGAAGCCGAGCAGCGTGCGTGCGTAGTCGATCGCGTCGTCTTCATCTTCGGCGAGGTAGTGCGCGACGCCCGAGCGGGTGTTGTGTGTGAGGGCGCCGCCGAGCTCTTCCATGCCGACGTCTTCGCCGGTGACGGTCTTGATGACGTCGGGGCCGGTGACGAACATCTGGCTGGTCTTGTCGACCATGATGACGAAGTCGGTGAGGGCGGGGCCGTAGACGGCGCCTCCGGCTGCCGGGCCCATGATGATCGAGATCTGCGGGATGACGCCGGATGAGCGGGTGTTCAGACGGAAGATCTCGCCGTACTTGCTGAGGGCGAGTACGCCTTCCTGGATGCGGGCGCCGCCGGAGTCGAGGATGCCGATGACGGGGATGCCGCCCTGAAGGGCGTACTCCATGATCTTGATGATCTTGTCCCCGGAGACCTCGCCGAGCGAGCCGCCGAATGTGGTGAAGTCCTGGGAGTACACGGCGACTGTTCGGCCGTGGATGGTGCCGATGCCGGTGACGACCGAGTCGCCGTACGGACGATTGCGGTCCATGCCGAACGCGGTGGTGCGATGGCGCACGTACTCGTCGAATTCGACGAAGCTTCCCGGGTCGACGAGCAGCTCGATGCGCTCTCGAGCGGTCATCTTGCCCTTGGCGTGCTGCTTCTCCTTCGCCTTCGTCTCGGCGTCGACCACTGCTTCGCTGTAGCGCGCGCGGAGGTCGGCGATCTTGCCGGCGGTCGTGGAGAGGTCAGGGGTGTCCGTCACGATTTCCACACTAGCGGCGGGAAGCGAGCCGACGTTGGATGCTCGCCACAACGGGTCGGCTGATCCTTTGGCGAACATGACGGACTGGCGGCGTGGCGGCGTTCGTGCTGAAGCATCATGGGACGAACCGCCACACGTATTCCAGCCCGTCAGCGGGGCGGAACCACGCGAGTGTGACCACAGCCTCATCCGGGTCGGCCGCACACAGGCACAGTTCGATCTCCTCTGTCGGCAGCACCTGACCCCACAATTGCGTGCGCTCGGGCGCAGCGCCATCATCCCGAAAGACGCGCACGAAGTCGGCGGCGTCGCGCCCGTCGTTGATGACGACCGGATGAGACGCATCCGACCGCACCACCCGCCACGGCACGCGGTACGCAGGAGGAGGGGGCAGCTCGTTCGGATCGATGGGTCTCAGCATGACCGCCACGGTAGGAGCGGCATCCGACGCCCCGAGCCTGCTCAGCAGGCGGCGTCCACGACCGGGGGAGAGGACTCAGATATTCGGGTCGGTGGAGGGCGAGTCGAGCTCTCTGCGCTTCGGATGCGTGAGATCTCCGACCTTGTGCCCTACCCACCCGGCGCCCCGCGCCACGGTCCCTGCAGCGCCTGAGACGGCAGCGCCCGCATACCGAGCCCCGCGCAGCACACGAGTCTCGATCTTCTCCGCGCCGGTCACGGGCTCGAGCTCGGCGGGGAGTACTGCGGGCGCGACGCCGAACGCACGTCGCGATGTCGTGAGAACGCGCCTGCCGAGAAGATGGTTTCCCGCACCGCCGACCGCTGCGCCTACACCGAAGGGCAGCGCCTTGCCGAGAAACGATGTCGTGCCCGCTGCCGCGAATCGCTTCAAGAACATCGACTTGAGCCCATCGACAGTGGGACCCACTGCTGCACGAGGAAGCGACTTGGTCACGAGCTCACCCCAGTACGATGAGCGGCTCGCACCACGCCCGGTGGCCTGCTTGGTGAGCTGTGCCACCAGGTCGACGCCCTCCTTGCCGAGCATCAGCGTCATCACCAGCGCCCGGGCCCGATCGGGATTGTCGATCGCGATCCCGTGCACTTCGGCGAGCGACTGCGCGTACAGAGCGGTCGACTCCACGAAGCCGACGGTCTCGATACCAGACAGCGCCAAGGTGATGCCGGTTCCGATGCCGGGGACGACGGCCGTCGCGCCCACCGCCGCACCACCGGCCGTCACGGCCGCGAGATAGCGGCGCTCAAGGACGCGTACGAGCTGGTCGGGTGTGGCCTGGGGATTGCGCAGACGGATGCTGCGGATATGCGCCAGCACGAGCGGGCGTTGAATGGCGAGCACGCGATCAAGGCCCCGCACCGTGGCCGGGTGCTCGCTCGAACCCACGGGTGGGACACCCCTGTCCCAAGCGGAGTCGTCTGGGAGGGAATGGATCTTATGCACCTTCTTAGCCACAGCACGATCCTAGGTTCGCCCGCAGGGAGAAAGCAGAGAGCCGCGCCCTGCAACAGGGCGCGGCTCTCTGAGAAGCGAAGATCAGACGTACAGGTTCGCCTGCTCGAGATCCTCGGCGAAATCGACCTCGACCGCGTACAGGTCAGAGACGTCCATCGGCTCGAGCAGCAGGCCGTCTTCGGCGATCGCCAGCTCGAGGCCGCCTTCGAAGTACTCCTGGTCGTCGACACGCGACAGCTGGCGCATGAACGCCTTCTTGTACGTGGACGAGATGTAGTTGATGCCGATCGCCTCGCCGAGACCACCCTTGACGCTCTTCGAGAGCTTGTCGATGAAGCCCTCGGCGGTCACGGTGTACTTGACCTCTTCGTCGCTCACCTTGGAGGTGTTGACGGCGACGAACGACTGGTCGCGCTCGATGAACTCGATCGCGCGGCCGAGGATGCGCGGGTCGAAGACGACGTCGCCGTTCATCCAGAGCACCCCGCTCTTGCCCGTGGCGCCGAGGGCGCGCAGCAGGCTCTTGGAGGTGTTGGTCTCGTCGTAGCGCTCGTTGTGCACGTAGTTCACATGCGGGAAAGCCTCGATGACCGTCTCTGCGCGGTACCCGACGACGGTGGTGATGCGGGCATCGCTGCCGAATGCGGCACGGATGTTCTCGTGCTGCTGCTGCATGATCGTGCGTCCGTCGCTGAGCTCGGTCAGCGGCTTCGGAAGGGCGCGGCCGAGGCGCGAGCCCATGCCTGCGGCAAGAATGACGGTCTGAAGAGTCACGATTACTCCTAACAAGAAATCTGTGTTCACGGTCGGTTCACCGACCAGACACTTCTTCGTGCCGTTGTTCATGTTAGCGATGCCCCCTGGGAACACCCGGGAGAGGACGCCGCCGTTGCCGTTTCGTGATCGAGTACACACCTGACGCACAGGTCGAGCGTCCCGCGATCAGGCGATGACTGAATTGTTTCGCCTGACCCTCGGAAAGTCCAGAGCCGTTGATACCTTAGGACGGTGACTGCTTCTCCAGATGACGGCTTCGATCGCCCAGACGATGTGACGGCAGCCCCCGTCGACGGCTCTGCCAAGAAGCCCCCGGCGAAGACAGCGGCTGCGAAGTCGAAGACCGCGGCGGCGAAGCCGAGGACAGCAGCCGCGAAGACGACGGCCGAAAAAGCAGCTGCGGTGAAGTCGGGCGAGGCCAAATCAGCGGCCGCGAAATCCGCCACCGCACGGACCGCAGCCGCGAAGACGGCCGCCGCGAAGACCGCAGCCGCGCGCACGGCCGCGAGCAGGACCGCCGCTAAGACGGCCGCCGCGAAGGCCACCACGGCCAGGACTGCCGCAGCCAAGGCGGCTGCAGCGAAGGCCGCCGCGACGAAGGCGGCTGCAGCGAAGGCCGCCGCAGAAGCTGCAGCCGCTGCAGAAGAGACTGAGAGGTCTCACGCCGCAACCGGCGACGATGCGTCCGAGAACACGAAGGCGTCGACGACCGCTCCCGACGAATCCGCCACTCCCGACGAATCCGCCGCTCCCGACGAGTCCGCTGCGAGCACAGCATCCCGCAAGCCGGCCGCGAAGCGCACGACGGCCAAGAAGACCACACCGGCGAAGAAGACCACACCGGCGAAGCCGCGCACGACGAAGCCGCGCGACACGAGGCCGACGGCTCGTTCCAAGCCGGCCGTCGCTGCCGATGCCGCCGCGCCGACAGGCGAGGCCGTTGCGTCTCCGGTCGGCGAGATCGAGACCCCGGCACATGATGCCGTCGCTGACGACGCTCTGTTCGCCGACCTCCTCTCCCTCGATCCGGCGGATGCTGAATCGGTCACCGAACCTGCGATCGTCGACACGACGGCGGATGCCGCGGTGGCCCTGCCCGTCACGCCCGAGCCCGTGGAAGCCGAACCCGAAATCGCGGTGGCCGAGCCCGCGTCCGAGATCGACCTCGAGACTGCGGCCGCTGCAGCCGCCACCGTGGCCGACGACACCACTGCGGTGCCGGCATCCGCGCATCCCGCTGTCGTCCTCCGCGGCCTCATCAAGGACTTCGGCGATCAGCGAGCGGTCAACAGCATCGACCTGACCGTTCCCGCCGGTTCGTTCTACGGCATCGTCGGACCCAACGGTGCCGGCAAGACCACCACGCTGTCGATCCTGGCAGGGCTGCTGCGCGCGACCTCCGGTCAGGTCGTCGTGTGCGGCATCGACCAGGCTTCGGACGCACTGAGCGCCAAGCGCCTGATGGGGGTCCTTCCCGACCGTCTGCGGACCTTCGACCGGCTGACCGGCCGGCAGCTGCTGCACTACTACGGGCTGCTGCGTGGATTGGCGGCCGAGGTGATCGAGAAGCGCACGGCAGATCTCGCCCGTGCATTCGATCTCGCGGATGCACTGGGTCGCGTCGTCTCCGATTACTCCGCCGGTATGACCAAGAAGATCATGCTCGCAGGAGCCATGATCCATTCGCCTCGCGTCCTCGTGCTCGACGAACCGTTCGAAGCCGTCGACCCGGTCTCATCCGCAGTGATCCTCGACATCCTGCGCGCGTACGTCGCACACGGCGGCACCGTCATCCTCTCGAGTCACGGCATGGATCTCGTCGAACGGGTCTGCTCCCGGGTCGCGATCATCGTCGGCGGTGATGTGCTCGCCGAGGGGACGATCGAAGAAGTGCGCGCAGGACAGACGCTCGAGTCCCGATTCGTCGAACTCTCCGGCGGCGTCAGCGAGGTGGAGGGCCTCGAATGGTTGCACACGTTCTCCGACTGAGGCTGACGCTGATGCTCGGCTCCCTGCGTGGGGGACGAGTGCTGCGCACCGTACTCGGACTCGCCGCAGTCGTGATCGTCACCGTCGCGGTCTGCATCGCCGTGCTCAGCCTCGCCGATGCGCCGCTCGCCGTGGCGCGCACGGTGATCGTGCTCGGCGGCGCCGCTGTACTGCTCGGCTTCCTGATCGGGCCGATCCTCACCGGCACGTCCGACCAGCTCGACCCGCGTCGGTTCGGCGTGTTCGGAGTCGACGAGCGGCAGATGCCGTGGATCCTCGCGCTCGCCTCGCTGCTCAGCGTGCCCTCGTTCGCTCTGCTTGCGGTGGGCGCATGCATCGTGGTGCTGGCCGTACAGCTCGGCGCTCCGTGGATCACAGCGGTGCTCGTGTCGCTGATCGGCGTCGTCGCCTCCGCACTGGCCGCCCGCATCGGGATGGCGCTGAGTGCACTTCTGCTGCCCGAGCGGCGTTCAAGGGAGCTGACGGCCCTGTTCGCCCTCGCAGTGGTCGTCGTGGCCTTCCCCGTCGCAGTGTTCCTCGCCTCGCTGGAATGGGACGGTGCGGTGCCCGGCCCCGTCGCCGTCGTGACGACGATCGTCGGCTTCACTCCCTTCGCCGCGATCCCGGCGTTCCCGTTCGCGATCGCCGCCGGCGATGTCGTGGGGGCGTGGATCAGCGGAATCGTCGCCGCTGTGACCGTCGCTGCGGTGTGGCTGACCTGGTCATGGGTCGTACGTCGACTGCTCACGACCACGGGGCGACCGGCGACATCGCGCGAACGCACCGGCCTCGGCTGGTTCGCACTGCTGCCCAGCACTGCTTTCGGTGCGATCGCGGCGCGGAGCCTGGTGTACTGGCTCCGCGATCGCCGCTACATCGTGAACATCGTCGTCGTGCCCATCGCCGGGATCCTCACGGTGTTCCCCCTGCTCGTCGCCGGTGTGCCGCTGTACATCGCCGCCCTCGTGCCGGCCCCGGTCATGGCGCTGTTCTTCGGTTGGCTGCCGCACAACGATGTGGCGTACGACTCCACCGCGCTGTGGACGCACGTCGCCAGCGGCGTACGCGGACTTCCTGATCGCCTCGGCCGACTGGTCCCGGTGGCACTTGTGGCGCTCCCCGTGCTCGCGATCGCGATTCCTCTGACGCTCGCCGTCATCGAGAGCTGGTATCTGCTGCTGCCGATGATCGGGCTCGCCGCAAGCCTGTTCCTCTCCGGCCTCGGCCTGTCCAGCATCTCGTCCGTCGTCTCGCCGTACGCCGTCTCACGCCCCGGCGACAGCCCGTTCCAGCAGCCGCAGCGATCGGCATCCCGCGGTTCCTTCGGTCCTGCCGCCGCATTCATCGGCACCCTGATCGTCAGCGCTCCCACCCTGTGGCTGTTCATCATGACGATCATCACCGACGGCGTGTACAACCCGCTGACGTTCTGGATCGGCCTCAGCACCGGCGTGGTCATCCTCGCGCTCGGCGCTTTCGCCGGCGGAAGGATCTACGACCGCGGCGGCGCGCGTCTCATGGAATTCGTGGAGACCGCCTGAGTGCACGATGCGGGCCCGCACCGGGCTCAGGACGGTTAGACTCACCGCTATGAGTACTCCGCTGGACAGCCCCGATCAGGGCGGCGTGGCAACGCTTGATCGCGAACTGGAAGAACTTCTCAACGAAGAGAACCTCGAACCGGGCGACCATGAGCGCTTCTCTCACTATGTGAAGAAGGACAAGATCCTCGAGTCGGCGATCTCAGGAAAGCCGGTGCGCGCCCTGTGCGGCAAGAAGTGGACACCGGGCCGCGATCCCGAGAAGTTCCCGATCTGCCCCACCTGCAAGGAGATCTACGAGTCGATGGTCAACTGACCGGACTCGGGACCCCGCTCTCGATCTACTCCGCGTCGACGAAGACCGTCGGGATGGCCGGATCGGACTTGCTGAGCGCAAGCGCTCGCACCGGCATCTCCTCGCGCACGCGCATATGGTGCTCCCGAGCGGATGCCGTGCCCTGCACTCCTTCGTGAGCGTCGTCGATCTCGCCGCCCTCGACGAGCATCACCTGCAACGATCGAGAATCCGGATGCTCGGATCCGGTGCTGATCGCTTCGAAACCGTCTGACACCACCACGGTCTCCGCCACCGCGACCCCGTCTCGCAGCGTGCGGAAAGCAGCCTTGCGTCCGCCCTTCGAGGCCTTGTCGGTCGACGCCTTCGCGACGCCGACCCACGATCCCGACGGATCCTGACGGGCGACGAGCTTGTAGACCATGCCCGCCGTCGGATAGCCGGACCCGGTCACCACCGATGTGCCGACACCGTAGAAGTCGACCGGTGATGCCGCCAGAGCGGCGATCGCATACTCGTCGAGGTCGCTTGTCACCGTGATCTTCGTCCCGGTCGCACCGAGTTCGTCGAGCTGCGTGCGCACTGCCGCGGCGACCGTAGGAAGGTCACCGGAGTCAAGTCGCACGCCGCCGAGCCCGGTGCCGGCGACCCGGATGGCGGTCTCGACACCGGTGCGGATGTCGTAGGTGTCCACGAGCAGGGTGGTGTCGGTGCCGAGGCTCTCGATCTGTGCGCGGAAGGCGTCTTCCTCGGTGTCGTGCAGCAGCGTCCACGAATGCGCGGCCGTACCCATCGTGGGGATGCCCCACTGCCGCCCCGCTTCGAGGTTGCTCGTCGAACCGAACCCGGCGATGAATGCGGCTCGGGCCGCGGCGACCGCGGACATCTCGGCTGCTCGGCGAGAGCCCATCTCCGCGAGAGGCCGCTCACCGGCAGCCATGCTCATCCGCGAGGCGGCAGTCGCGACGGCGGAGTCGTGGTTGAGCACGCTCAATGCGAGGGTCTCCAGCACCACGGCGTCCGCGAAAGTGCCCTCGACGGTGAGGATGGGGGAGCCGGGGAAGTACAGTTCCCCCTCACGGTAACCGTGAACGGAGCCGGTGAACCGATAGTTCTCGAGGTACTTGAGCGTCTCGGTATCCACGACTCCGCCGTCGTGCAGGAACCGCAGCTCGTCGTCGCCGAAGCGGAACTCGCGCATCAGTGAGAGAAGGCGCCCTGTGCCGGCCACGACGCCGAAACGCCGTCCACCGGACAGTCGCCTGGAGAAGAGCTCGAAGACGCTCGGCCGCGCGGCGGTGCCATCGCGCAGTGCTGCGCCCAGCATCGTGAGTTCGTATCGGTCTGTGAGCAGCGCCGTCGACGAGGTCATGCGCTCAGTTTAGTGAGCGCGGCGAGTGCGACATGGCGGCGGCGTGCTCCCTGAGCCCGTCGAAGGGATAGGCTCGATAGTCATGAATGACGCGCCGATCGGAATCTTCGACTCCGGTGTCGGCGGGCTCACGGTGGCTCGCGCGATCCGTGCCCAGCTGCCGAGAGAATCGTTCGTGTACATCGGCGACACCGCTCATTCGCCCTACGGTCCCAAGCCCATCGCCGACGTGCGCCGCTACTCGCTCGAAGTGCTCGACACTCTCGTCGACCAGGGCGTGAAGATGCTCGTGATCGCGTGCAACACGGCATCCGCCGCCATGCTGCGCGACGCCAGAGAGCGCTACGACGTCCCCGTCATCGAAGTGATCGGTCCCGCGGTCCGCCGCGCGGTCTCGACCACGCGGAACAACCGCGTCGGCGTCATCGGTACGGTCGGGACGATCGGCTCACGCGCCTACCAGGACATGCTCGAGGTCAACGAGAGGCTTTCCGTGTTCACGGCCGCATGCCCGCGCTTCGTCGAGTTCGTGGAGTCGGGCATCACCGGTACCGAGGAGGTGCTCGCCATCGCCGAGGAGTACCTCGCTCCGTTGCGCGAAGCCGACGTCGACACTCTGGTGCTGGGATGCACGCATTACCCGTTCCTGCGCGGCGCGATCGGCTACGTCATGGGCGATGGAGTGTCTCTCGTCTCCAGCGACGACGAGACGGCCGGCGATGTGTACCGTCAGCTCGTGCGCGGCGATCTTCTCGCTCCGCCGGATGCCGTGGCCACTGCGGTGTACGAGGCCACCGGTGAATCCACCGAGGAGTTCACCGCGCTCGCCAACCGGCTCATGGGTCGCGAGGTGCGCGACGTTCAGCACGTGCAGACCGGCGTGATCACGCTTCCCGACCTCTCAGAACTGGCTGAGGCCGGTATCTCCAACCCAGAAGGAACTTCATGACCGACATCGTCCGCGCCGACGGCCGCGCCACCGACCAGCTCCGTGAGATCACCATCGAACGCGGCTGGAGCGCGAATGCCGAAGGCTCCGCGTTGATCAGCTTCGGTGGCACGAAGGTGCTGTGCACGGCATCCTTCACCAACGGCGTGCCGCGCTGGCTCACCGGCAAAGGCAAGGGATGGGTCACCGCCGAGTACGCGATGCTTCCTCGTGCGACGAACAGCCGCAACGACCGTGAGAGCGTCAAGGGCCGCATCGGCGGGCGCACACACGAGATCTCGCGTCTGATCGGACGCGCGCTGCGCGCGGTCGTCGATACCAAGGCGCTCGGTGAGAACACGATCGTGATCGACTGCGACGTGCTGCAGGCCGACGGCGGCACGCGCACCGCGGCGATCACGGGTGCCTATGTCGCGCTCGCGGACGCGATCGAGTGGGGCCGGGAGAAGAAGTTCATCGGGAAGAACGCGACGCCGCTGCTGGACTCTGTGGCGGCGATCTCGGTCGGGATCATCGATGGCACGCCCATGCTTGATCTGCCATACGTCGAGGATGTCCGCGCCGAGACCGACATGAACATCGTCGTGACCGGTCGGGGACTGTTCGTCGAGGTGCAGGGGACGGCCGAAGGTGCGCCGTTCGACAAGCGTGAACTCGACGCGCTGCTGGAGCTCGGCCTGGCCGGCTGCGAGACGCTGAAGGGGCATCAGCTGGAGGCGCTCGCTCCCTCGGAGGCGCAGGCGTGAAGGTCGTCCTCGCCACGCACAACCCGCACAAGATCGCGGAGTTCCAGCAGATCGTTGCGATGACGCGACCTGACCTGGAGGTCGTCGGCTATGACGGCCCCGAGCCGGTCGAAGACGGTGTGACCTTCGCCGAGAACGCCCTGCTCAAGGCGCGCGCCGCAGCCGCCCACACGGGGCTCGCAGCGTTCGCCGACGACTCCGGAATCTGCGTGGACGTGCTGGGCGGGTCGCCCGGTATCTTCTCCGCCTACTGGGCAGGGCAGAGGAAGGATGCGAAGGCGAATCTCGAGCTGCTTCTCGACCAGCTCGCCGACATCGCCGATCCGCACCGCACGGCGCAGTTCGTGTCGACGATCGCGCTCGTGACTCCCGAGGGTATCGAGCACACGGTCGCAGGCGTGTGGCCGGGACGGCTGGCACGCGAGGCGTCTGGTTCCGGCGGATTCGGCTACGACCCGATCTTCATCCCCGACGGACAGAAAGCTCCCGAGCGCTCGGTCGGGGAGTTCTCCGACGAGGAGAAGCAGTCGCAGTCGCACAGGGCGCGCGCCTTCCAGGCGTTCATCCCGCTGCTGGCGACGCTCTGACGCCGTCGGGCTACTGAGAATCGTTACCCTTCCCGACTAGGAGAAAAGGCGCTCCTCGACACGTCCCGGCCGTAGCCTGGAAGCATGCACGATCACGCGCCGAGTGGAGGGATCCGCGGTTTCGGCAACCGTCGGCTGCTGACCATCTCGCTGTGCCTGACCGCGACCGTGATGCTCGTGCAGGTGGTCGGCGCGATCCTCACCGGCTCGCTCGCGCTGCTGGCCGACGCCGCCCACATGTTCACGGATGCCTCGGCACTCGTGGTCGCTCTGATCGCCACAGCGGTCGCTGCACGCCCCGCCGATGACCGGCGCACGTTCGGTTACCAGCGGGCAGAGGTGTTCGGTGCGCTGATCAACGCCATCATCCTCATCGTGCTCTCCGTGCTGGTCGGCATCGAGGGTGTGAAACGTCTGCTGGAGCCGACCGAGACCGAGGTCGCCGGCCCCCTCATGCTCGTCGTCGCTGTGATCGGCCTGATCGCGAACGCCGTGGCGATGTGGCTGCTCAGCGCAGCGCAGAAGACCAGCATCAACGTGCGCGGCGCCTACCTCGAGGTTCTCGGCGACATGATCGGCTCGGCGGCCGTGATCGTCGCGGCGATCGTCATCGTGACGACAGGGTGGATGCCGGCGGATGCGATCGCGTCGCTGCTGATCGCCGTCATGATCATCCCGCGGGCGATCTCGCTGCTGCGCGAGGTGTTCTCGGTGCTCGCCGAGTCGGCGCCGAAGAACACGCACGTCAGTGAGATCCGCGATCATCTACTCGCCTTCGACGGCGTGCGCAGCGTGCACGATGTGCACGTCTGGCAACTCACCCGCGGCGCACCCGTGTTCACCGCGCACGTCAAGGTCGATCCGGCACTGCTGGCGACGGGGCGCTCCGATCTTCTTCTCGAAGAGCTGCAGGCGTGCCTCGCCGACCACTTCGATGTCGCCCACTCCACGTTCCAGATCGAATCGGCCTCGGCGGGCGAATGCGAAGACGCCCACGCCTGACCGGTCGGATCAGGACTCCACGACGATCTCGTCGACGGACTTGTCCGGACGCAGTCCTCGCCAGCGGGCGTGACGGAGAATCCCGTCGGGCGTCCAGTTCGCGAACTCGACCTCTCCGACCAGGGTCGGATGCACCCAGAGCGCATCGCGTGCATCGGGTGCCGGAACCCCGGAGATCTCGGCGCTCTTCGTGCGCAGCGGCTCCAACTGCGCCGAGAGGTCGCCGAGGATCCGTTCGGTGAAGCCGCTGCCCACCCTTCCGACGTAGCGCAGCACGTCGGTCTCGGCATCCGGGATCCCGAGCAGCAATGAGCCGATCCGACCCTCACGGTCACCCTTCCCAGGGCGGATGCCCGCGATCGCGACCTCCTGCGTGCGGGTGCGCTTGATCTTCAGCCAGGACCCGGAGCGGATGCCGGCGCGGTAGGTGGATCCGGATTCCTTCGCCACCACGCCCTCGAGATCGAACGCATCGCTGGTCTCCAGCGCAGCATCCAGATCGTCGAACACCGGCGGCACGACGATCGGCGCATCGACGCCGTCCACGAGCGTCTCCAGCAGCGCTCGACGGTCGCGCAGCGGCATCCGTGTGAGGTCATGACCATCGAGTCGGAGAAGGTCGAAGAGGTAGTAGGCGATCGGCGTGCGGATCACCTCGCGCTCGATCTCGCGCGCCTTCGTCAGGTGCATCCGGCTCTGCAGCCTGCTGAAGCTCGGGCGCCCCGAGGGATCCAGCGCGACGATCTCGCCGTCGACGATCGCGTCGTCGACCGCGAGGTGGGGAGCACCGTCAGAGGTGAGTTCCGGATACCGCGACGTGATGTCTGTGCCGCTGCGGGCGTGCAGCGTCATCCGGCCGTCCGCCCAGGTGCCGAGAGCGCGGATGCCGTCCCACTTGATCTCGATCCACGGGTCGCGCAGCGAGCGGACCAGGCCCGCTGTCCCCGAATCGGCGAGCATCGGACGAGGAGGAGAGTCAGTCCGGCTCTTCGCGACGGGCGCATCGTCGACGGATGCCGCGGGGGCCCGCTTCTGCGCATCGGGGCGGTGCGCAGCATCCTTCTGTTCTTTCATGCGGTGCAGCAGCCAGGATGACTTCTCGCCCGATCCGGTGGTGCGGATCAGCGCGAGGCGTGTGCGGCCCAGCGGCCCCGCTCCGGAGAACGTGCCGATGACCTCGTCCTCGCGCCATTTCTCCAGCTCGACGGTGCCGGTGTCCCAGACCGTCATCGTGCCAGCTCCGTACTCGCCCTTCGGGATCTCGCCGTGGAAGGTGAGGTACTCCAGCGGGTGCGGCTCGGTCATGACCGCGAGATGGTTGCCGTCGGGTGTCTCAGGGACACCTTTCGGCACTGCCCAGCTGACCAGCACTCCGTCGCGTTCGATGCGCAGGTCGAAGTGGCGCCTTCGCGCATGATGCTCCTGGATGACGAACCGGGGGAGTCCGCCGGCACCCAGTGCCGGAAGCGTCTGCGGCATGGGTTCCGGTGTCTTGGCCGCGTCCCGCTTCTCACGGTACGAACCGAGAAGGTCGGCGTTCGCGGCGGCGACCAGGCCCGCGAGAGGATCCACACCGACCTCCACGCGGTCCATGACCTCGTCGAAGCGCAGTTGGCGCAGATCAGGGTCGTCGAGTTCGTCCCAGGTGCGAGGAGCAGCCACGGTCGGCTGTGCCCGCCCGCGCAACGAGTACGGGGAGATCGTCGTCTTCTTGCCGTTGTTCTGGCTCCAGTCGAGGAACACCTTCCCGCCGCGGGAGGCCTTGGCCATCGTGCTCGTCGCGATGTCGGGGTGATCGGCCTCTATGGAGCGTGCGAGCTCGCGGGCGATGGCCGAGGCCTGGTCGCTCGTCTGCGTGCCGTCCAGATGGCTGTACAGGTGGATGCCCTTGCTACCGCTCGTCACAGGTGCGGGGTCCAGCCCGATGTCGCGCAGGATGTCCCGAGCAAGACCGGCGACATGCGCGCACAGCGGAAGGTCGGCGCCGGGACCGGGGTCGAGATCCAGTACGAGCCGGTCGGGGTTTCGCCGTTCCCCGGACGCGCTGAATCGCCACTGCGGCACATGCAGTTCGATGCTGGCGACCTGAGCCAGCCACACCAGTGCCGGCAGGTCATCCGCGATCGGATACTCCTTCGGCCCGCCGGAATGCTCGATCGGCATCCGGTGCACCCAGCTGGGAGCCCCCGCATCGATCTGCTTCGCGAAGAATGCGTCGGCAGGGGCATCCGCCGTGCCCACGCCCTCTACCCAGCGCTTGCGGGTGATCGGTCGCCCCGCGAGCAATGGCAGCATCCGGGGCGCGACCGCCGTGTAATACGCGATCACCTCGCCCTTGGTGGTCCCCGTCTCGGGGTAGAGCACCTTGTCGAGATTCGTGAGGCGCACACGGCGGCCGCCGACGTCGACGACCTGCGCGGCTGTTGCCATGACGAAAGAGTATCCGCAAGCCTCTGGCATTCGACTGCTCTCGCGGTGTGTACTGGTCCCATGAGGTCGATCTGGAAGGGAGCCCTGACGTTCGGGCTCGTGAACGTCCCGGTGAAGGTGTACTCCGCCACCGAGGATCACGACGTCTCGCTGCACCAGGTGCACGATGAGGACGGCGGGCGCATCCGCTACAAGCGCACGTGCGAGGTCTGCGGCGAGGTCGTCGCCTACCAGAACATCGACCGAGCGTATGAGGATGACGGTCAGATGGTCGTCCTCACGAAGGAGGACCTCGACGCGCTGCCGGCCGAGCGCAGTCGTGAGATCGACGTGGTCGAGTTCGTGCCCAGTGATCAGGTCGATCTGCTCACGCTCGACAAGGCCTACTACCTGGAGCCGGATTCCAAGTCTCCCAAGGCGTACGTGCTGCTGCGCAGGACGCTGGAGCAGACCGATCGCACGGCCATCGTGCGCTTCACGCTCCGCCAGAAGACGCGGCTCGCCGCGCTGCGCGTGCGCGGTGATGTGCTCGTGCTGCAGACGCTCCTGTGGGCCGACGAGGTGCGTGCGGCGGAGTTCTCGTCACTCGACGAAGAGGTGAAGATCTCGAAGAAGGAGCTCGAGCTCTCATCGAGCCTCGTCGACAGCTACTCGAGCGACTTCGATCCGGAGTCGTTCGTCGACGAATATCAGAAGGAACTCCGCACACTCATCGACGCGAAGATCGAAGCCGGCGAGACCTTCGACGTCAAGGAGACCTTCGCAGAGGAGGGCGAGGAGGAGAAGGGCGGCGAGGTCATCGACCTCATGGAGGCGCTCAAGGCGAGCGTCGAGCGCTCACGGGCGAAGAAGAAGGATGCCGGGTGAGGCGCTGCCGCTGACCGGCTAGTGCTTGCCGTCGCCGTCCAGGTCGGGGGCGCGGTCGAAGACGTCCTTGTCGAGGGCGAGATCGTCTGCCTCGGCGGCACCGACTTCGACGTCGCCGCCTGCCGCGAGTTCCTTCTTCACCTTGCGGCGCTCTGAGAAGTAGTGCCACAGCGTGATCACGGCGGTGCCGCCGACCGCCGCGAGCAGGATGATGTCGATGTACTCGGTGACGAGGTGGGCGATCCACGGGATGTAGGCGATCAGGTAGCCGAGCATCGTCAGCCCGAAGCCCCACAGGACAGCACCGATGAGGTTGTAGAGGCTGTACTTCTTCCACGGCATGTGACCGACGCCGGCAGCGACGGGCGCGAAGGTGCGCACGATCGGCACGAAGCGCGCCAGGATGACGGTCAGCCCGCCGTAGCGCTCGAAGAACGCGTTCGTGCGTTCGACGTTCTTGCGGCTGAACAGCCCGGACTCCTTGCGTTCGAACACCGCCGGGCCGCCCTTGTGCCCGATGAGGTAGCCGACTTCACCGCCGACGAACGCCGCGAGTGCGATGAGCAGCGCGACCAGCCAGATGTTCAGCCCGAAGACGTTGTTCGTGTGGGTGAGGAGCCCGGCGATCACGAGCAGCGTGTCGCCCGGCAGCAGGAACCCGACCAGCAGGCCGGTCTCCGCGAAGACGATGAAGCACACCACGAGCAGGGCCCAGGGGCCCGCCGCCCCGATGATGAGCTCGGGGTCGAGCCAGGGGATGAGTGCGATGTGATGCATGGTGTCCCGTCGAGCAGGTCGTGCAGAGGTCAGTCGATTCGTGCTGTGCGGAAGGTGGGACTTGAACCCACACGCCCTGGGGCACAGGAACCTAAATCCTGCGTGTCTACCAATTCCACCACTCCCGCGCGTGGTCAAGTCTAGCCAGTGCGTTCGCTGTGACCACCGGGGGATATCCGGAGAGAATGCGGAGGGTTCTCCGTCTCCATGTCATCCGCCTGTGGATAACTTCCGAGGTCGCGGGCGGATTCTTGCGAGGATGCCGGTGTGAGCCAGAGCACCCTCGTCGTCGCCGAGCGTGTGCGTCGGCGTCTGCGCGCGGAGAGGACTGATCCCTCTCTCGCGCCGGAGGAGGCCAGGCGCATCGCGCAGGCCGAAGTGCGACGGCACAACGACCTCGCGTTGTCGCGTGGCGAAGAGACGATCGACGACGAGACCGCCTGCGTGCGGGACGTGCTCGCCTCGGTCAGCGGTTTCGGGCCCCTTCAACCGCTCCTCGACGATCCCGACATCGAGGAGATCTGGTTGAACGGGCCCGATCGCGTCTACATCGCGCGCGACGGAGTCTCGGAGCGGATCGGGTTGCGGTTGACGGACGCGATGGTGCGCGATCTCGTGGAGCGGATGCTGCAGGCGACCGGCCGTCGCGTCGACATCAGCCAACCTTTCGTGGATGCTTCGCTGCCCGACGGTTCGCGTCTGCATGTCGCCATCGCCGATGTCGTCCGCGGCTCTTGGGCCGTGAACATCAGGAAGTTCCTGTCCCGGTATCGCACCCTGGAGGCGCTGGTCGAACTGGGGACTCTGCCGATGGAAGTCGCTGAGATGCTGAGCAGGGCGATGCGCGACGGACTCAGCGTGATCGTGTCGGGAGCAACCCACGCAGGTAAGACCACCCTCCTGGGTGCCCTGCTCGCCTCCTGCGCGGACAGTCAGCGCATCATCACCGTCGAGGAGACTTTCGAACTCGCCGTGGACGGCCCCGATCTCGTCGCGCTCCAGGGGCGTCAGGCCAGCTTGGAGGGAAGCGGCGAGATCACGCTGCGCCGGCTCGTGAAAGAGGCGCTGCGCATGCGACCGGACCGCCTCGTCGTCGGTGAGGTCCGCGATTCGGAAGCCCTCGACCTGGTGCTCGCTCTCAACACGGGCGTGCCGGGCGCGGGAACGGTCCACGCGAACTCGGCAGTGGAGGCGCTGGAGAAGCTCACGATCCTGCCGCTGCTCGCCGGTCGCAACATCGATCGCTCGTTCATCGCACCCGCCCTCGCGGCCTCGGTCTCGCTGGTCGTGCACTGCGCACGGGATGCCGCAGGAGGTCGGCGTGTCACCGAGGTGATCGCTCCGACCGGTGAGGTCGTGGAGGGGCGCATCATCACGCGCTCGCTCTACAGGGCGGAGCCACCGGCATGACACTGCTGGTCGGAGCGATTCTCGCGGCGGGGCTGCTCCTGTGCGCATCGCCGTGGCTCTGGCCGCAACGCGAGAAGGATGAGCGCCCGGCGACCAGAGGCGGATGGCTCGCTCGACTGATCGACGAGGCCGGCTACGCCTCCGTGCAGCAGCGCACCGTCGTGGCCGTCGTCATCGCGATCGCGTTGGCTGCTGCGGCGACTGCCTGGCTGGTCACAGGCATTCCGACGCTGGCGGTCCTCGCCGCGATCGGCGGAGCGTCTGCTCCGATCGCATTCCTGCGCTCGCGTCGTCTGCGACTGCTGAAGGCTCGCAGGCAGCTGTGGCCCGACGTCTGCGATCTCCTCATCGCGTCGATCCGCGTCGGGCTGTCCTTACCGGATGCCGTGGCGTCGCTGGCCGAATCGGCACCCGCCATGGTTCGCCCGGCGTTCGTCGTGTTCGCGAGAGATCTCCACTCCACCGGTCGTTTCGAGAGCAGCATCGAGAGATTGAAGACCTCGCTCGCCGATCCCATCGCCGACCGCATCGTCGAGACCTTGAAGATGGCGCGGCAGGTGGGCGGAACCGAACTCACCGGGGTTCTGCGCGCGTTGTCGTCCTCCGTACGCGCGGACGCAGCCCTGCGTGGCGAGGTCGAAGCGCGACAGTCGTGGATTCGTGGGGCGGCTGTGCTGGGTGTCGTCGCGCCGTGGATCATTCTCGGGCTGCTGGCGCTGCGCCCCGAAGGGGCGCAGGCGTACACGAGTCCGGAAGGGGTGCTCGTGATCTGCGGTGGTGCGGCCGTCTCGGTCGTGGCGTTCCGCATCATGGTGCGCATCGGACGGCTGCCGGAGCCCAGGCGGTGGTTCGCATGAGCGGTGTCACCGATGCGGCGATGGCGATTCTGCTCGGAGGGATCCTGGCCGCCGGGATCCTCTGCATCCTGGCTGCCGCGCCGCGGTGGGGCGCCGCGTCGTTGACCACGCGCATCGCACCGTACGTGCGGGATGCCGTCGACGATGCCGCGCTTCCGTCCGGGATTCTTCCGAGGGCGGGCGTACTTCCCCTCCACACCGCAAGCTCGTGGGAGCGGCTGAAGAGCATGTTCGCGCGCGGACTCGGCGGGAGCGACGCGCTGGCTCTGCGACTCGCCCAGGCGGGAATCGACGAGGCGCCGGCGTCGTTCCGCGCCCGCCAGCTCGGGTGGGCGGTGACGGGGTTCGGCGTCGGCTGCGTGCTCGTCGTGATCCTCGCGCTGACCGGGCGGATGACGCCACCGGCCGCGGTGCTGCCGCTGCTCGTCGCAGCGGCGGGAGCGATCGTCGTCGACGTGCTTCTCTCATCTCGCGTCAAGTCGCGGCTGGGGCGGCTCAGCGACGAGTTGCCGACCACCCTGGAGTTCCTCGCGCTGTGCCTGTCTGCCGGTGAAGGCTTCCTCGACGCGCTGCGCCGTGTCGCCGCGATCGGCTCGGGCGAGCTCACTCAGGAGCTGCGACAGGTCGTGCTCGCCGTCGGAACCGGCTCGCCGCTGGCGGATGCTCTCGCGGAGATGGCCGCACGGTTGCGATTGCCTGGGCTGTCGCGCGCGGTCGACCAGGTGATCGCGGCGCTCGAGCACGGCGCTCCGCTCGCCGGAGTGCTGCATTCGCAGGCCGCAGACGCACGGGAGGACGCGAAACGCGTGCTCATCGAACAGGCGGGTCGGCGCGAGATCTACATGATGCTCCCTCTGGTCTTCCTGATCCTGCCGCTGAGCGTGCTCTTCGCCGTGTTCCCCGGGCTGTTCATTCTGCGACTCGGACTCGGTTGAAGCAGAACCACGATCCATCCACTACGAGAGGACTGATGATGAAGGCAATCGAACGCTGGTGGGCGGGATTGACCGCCGATGCCAGAGCGCTCGCCGAAGACGAGACCGGCGACGTACCCGGCTGGGTTCTGGTGACCCTCATGACGGCTGGTTTGGTCGTCCTCATCTGGGCGGTGGCGGGCCCAGCGCTGACCGGGCTGTTCGAGCAGGCGATTTCGCGAGTGTCCGGACTCTGACGTGCGCTGGCGGGAGGTGGCGTCGGACGAGCGCGGGTCGAGCCCGGTCGAGTTCGTGCTCGTCGGTTCGCTGCTCACCGTCCTCACCCTCGCCGTGCTGCAGTTGGGGCTCGCCGTATACGTGCGCAACGTCGTGCACGATGCGGCCGTCGAAGGCGCGCACTACGCGGCTCTCGCCGACACCGCGCTCGAGGAGGGCGCCGAGCGCACTCGACTGTCGATCACTCGAGCGGTCGGTGCGACCTATGCGGAGGACATCGCAGTCGCCGAGAGCGACCGGCTCGGCCATGCGACCGCGGTCGTGACGGTGCGCACCACCCTGCCCATCGTCGGCCTGCTCGGCATCCCCTACGCGATGGAGGTGAACGCGGATGCGCCGTTGGAGACTCTCGGCGAAGAATGACGACGGCTCCGCGGCACTGGAGTTCATCACCGTCGGCGTCATCCTGCTCGTCCCGCTCGCGTACCTCGTGGTCACGCTCGGTGCGGTCCAGGAGAGGCTTCTGGGGGTCGAGGCCGCCGCGAGGCACACCGCGCGGGTGATCGGTCAGGCGGACGATATCGACTCCGCCGCCGCGAACAGCGACGCCGTGCTGGCGAGCGTGATCGACGAGTACGGCATGGATGCCGCTGGCGTCGATGTCTCCATGTCGTGCATGCCCGCAGGGGCTGCCTGCCCCTCGGCGGGCGCGACCGTCATCGTGACGGTGAGTACGCGCGTCTCGCTGCCCTTCGTGCCTCCGATCTTCGGCCTCGACGAGGCAGCGAGCATCCCGCTCGAAGCCGCCGCCGCACAGAAGGTGTCACGTCTGTGGGGCACCGGATGACGCGGCGTCTGGTCTTCGAGGATGATCAGGACGGCAGCATCCTCCCGCTCCTGCTCGGATACGTCGTGCTCGCGATCGCCGTGATCTTCGTCTGCACCTGCGCGACCGACCTGTACATCGCGCAGAAGCGGCTCGATTCCCTCGCGGATGCCGCGGCGCTCGCCGGAGCCGACGGATTCACGCTCGTCGTCGACGGCGACGCGGTGCGCGCCGAGCTGACGGATGCCGGTGTGCAGGAGCAGGCGGTCGCGATCGTCGACGCCGTGACGACCGAGGCGACCCTCGTCTCGGCATCCGCTCCCGACGGCGTGACGGCGCGCGTCACGGTCGCCGCTGCCTGGCATCCGCCGCTGTTCTCGCCGTTCGTGCCAGGTGGCGTGCCGCTGGAAGCCACTGCGACGAGCCGCACAGCGCTGCGCTGAGACGAGTCGACGAACGCTAGCGTTCCGGCCGAGGACTGAACCGCGGGATCCAGCGGATGAACCCGAGTGCGCCGAGCAGGCCCACGACGCCGATCACGCCGGATGCCACGGACAGCGAGGCGACCGCGGTCACGCCGGACACGATCAGCGGAGTGACAGCGCCACCGGCATCCGTGAGCGTCCGCCACGAGCCGAGGAAGGCCGCCGGTTCCTGCTTCGGTGCGGTGTCGGCGCCGAGCGTCAGCAGGATGCCGCTGGAGAGCCCGTTGCCGACGCCGAGCACTGCTGCCAGCATCCCGAACCACAGGACTGCGGAATCCCCGTCGTGCGTGAACGAGAGCACGAGGAAGCCGATGCCCATCAGCACCATCGCGGGCATCGCCGCCCACAGCCTGCCGAACCGGTCCATCACCTGGCCGCTGGCGTAGAAGAGGGCGAAGTCGATCGCCCCCGAGACGCCGACGACCAGCGCGATCGTCTGGGCGTCCAGCCCCAGCGACACGCCCCACAGGGGCAGCACGACCTGTCGCGCGGATCGCACCCCCGACAGGCTGGCGGCGGCGATCCCGAGTCGTCCGAGCACGCCGCGATACTGCCACATGGTGCGGAAGATGCCGACACGTTCGATGGTCGGGATCGAGCCTGTCACCGCCTCACCGGAGTCTTCCGCGAGAGTGGAGTTGGAGGCGATCGGGGGAGTGGTCTTCTCAGGATCCGGCCCGAACAGCACCAGCACCACCATGACGATCAGGCACCCGAGGAAGAACCAGATCGCGGCGTGCTCGTCACCGAACACCTGCAGGAGCGCCGCGGTGACGAACGGCCCAACGAAGACGCCGAGGCGGAAGCTGCCGCCCAGCAGCGACAGCGCACGGGCCCGGAACGCGACCGGCACCCTGGTCGTCATGAACGCGTGCCTGGCGAGGCCGAAGGCTGCGGCGCAGAATCCGAGGAGGAACACGGATGCCGCGAACACCGCAAGCACCGGAGCGAGCACCATCCCGACCACGGCACCGATGGAGATCACGCCGGCGATCACCATGGTGAAGCGCTCGCCGATTCGGGCGACCGCCCATCCGGCGGGGAGGTTGCCGCACAGCTGTCCGATCACGAGCGCCGATGCGACCAGGGCGGCGGACGCGACGTCGGCACCCATGTTCGCTGCGATCACCGGGATCAGCGGGATGACGGCGCCCTCTCCGAGGGCGAACAGGATCGTGGGCAGATACACCATCGGTCCGAACTGTCTCAGGACCGACGACGCGCTGCTCACACGATCACGCTACTCCGCGAAGGCGCCCCCTCAGATCACAGGACGATCCACGGTAGGCTGGGGTGTCATGCTCGAACTAGATCTCTCCGCCGAAATTCAGGCGCTCAGGCACACCTTCGGCGATATCAGCGAGGTCGTCGATGTTTCGCGACTGCGCGAGGACATCGCCCGTCTCAGTGAGGAAGCGGGCGCACCCGACCTCTGGGACGACACCGAGCGCGCTCAGAAGGTGACCAGCGCCCTCAGCCACCGCCAGTCCGAGCTCGCCCGCATCACCGGTATCGCACAGCGCCTCGACGATCTCGAGGTGCTCGTCGAACTCGCCAACGAGATGGGGGATGAGGAATCCGGTCAGGAGGCGCGGAGCGAACTTGCCGCGCTGACCGACGTGATCAACCAGCTCGAGGTGCAGACGCTCCTCGACGGCGAGTACGACGATCGCTCGGCGATCATCACGATCCGCTCCGGCGCAGGCGGCGACGACGCCACCGACTTCGCCGAGATGCTCATGCGCATGTATCTGCGATGGGCTGAGAAGCACAAGTACCCCGCCAAGGTCATGGACACCTCATATGCGGAGGGCGCGGGCATCAAGTCCGCGACCTTCGAGATCACGGCTCCGTACGCCTTCGGCACGTTGTCGGTCGAGGCAGGCACCCACCGCCTCGCGCGCATCAGCCCGTTCGGCTCTGCGGACAAGCGCCAGACCAGTTTCGCCGCGGTCGAGGTCATCCCGCTCATGGAGGAGGCCACTGCGGTCGAGATCCCCGAGGGCGACATCCGCGTCGACGTCTTCCGTTCATCGGGCCCTGGCGGTCAGTCCGTCAACACGACCGACTCGGCCGTGCGCCTGACGCACCTTCCGACCGGCATCGTCGTCTCGATGCAGAACGAGAAGTCGCAGATCCAGAACCGTGCCGCCGCCATGCGCGTGCTGCAGACCCGACTCCTGCTGCTGCAGAAGGAGGAGGAGGCTGCGAAGAAGAAGGAACTCGCCGGCAACATCACGGCGAGCTGGGGCGATCAGATGCGCTCGTACTTCCTGTACGGCCAGCAGCTGGTCAAGGACCTGCGCACGGGCCAGGAATCGGGCAACCCCGCGGCCGTGTTCGACGGCGATCTCGACGATTTCATCTCCGCCGGCATCCGCTGGCGCAAGCGCAGAGACGAAGACTGACAGTCAGACGACACCGACGGTCAGACGACACCTACGTTGAGAAGACGGAGAAAGAGACCCACGAAGCATGACTTCGTGGGTCTCTTCCGTCACATCGGCTACTGAAGCTCCGGGGCGCAGACGGCGATCGCCTCGGACAGGCCGGTGGTGAATTCCAATGCCCCCGTCGGATCGCTGAAGTCGCTCTCACCACGCGCGATGGTGGACAACGTCTCGTCCGACACGTCAGGGTTGTCGACCAGCTCCTGGGCGAGACACGTGATGGTCTCATTCTCATAGCCGGTGGCGCCCTGCGTGCCGACGATCGTGCGCAGTCCCTCGGCGACCTCATCCGTGCTCGGACGATCGCCAGTGGAACCCGCATCGGCATCTGAATCGTCATCGGCGTCCGCCGAGATCGACGGAACGGGCGTAGGCGAGTATTCGTCGACGGCCGTCACGAACGCGGCGGTGAGAAGCACGAAGGCGATGATGCCGCCGACGATCGCGCCGACGACCGAAAGACAGATGGCGACGATCGGAGCCCACTTCCTCCCGCGGAGGAAGAACGCGATGATCGAGAGCACGAAAGCAGCCGCCAGCAGGAACCAGCCGACGCCGAGAATCGGTGGAATGCACGCCGTGATGAATCCGAGCACGGCTGCGCCGAGTGCGATCCACCCCACGATGGACGGGCCGGATGCCGGCGGAGGCGTCGGTGCGGAGGAGTAGTTCCCTACGGCGGCCGGATACCCGCCGCCTGTCGGCGCAGGGTATCCGCCCGGAGCAGCGTACGGCGGGGCAGCGGATGCCGGCGGTGCCTGCGGAACGGCGGGCGCCTGGGGGACGGCCGGGATCTGAGGCACGGCCGGCGTCTGAGCAGCGGGCGCCGCTGGCGCCTCAGGCGCGAAGTTCTCGGTCCACTGCTGACCATCCCACCAGCGCTGGCGTCCGGATCCGTCGTCGTACCAGCCTGCAGGCGTGCTCATGTCTCTCCTCGATACCCGTGTTCGGCGATCACCTCGGGTACGCAGTGACGCGAACTCCCGATGGGACATGCTTATCAGGGATTCCGCTCACGCTCACATGGGGAGCACTCTCCATCTCGATGGGGTGTCGCTCGCAGTGAGTGAGGAACCCGCGCTTAGGCTCGTAAAGCCATGATTCGGTTCGAGAATGTCACCAAGCGCTACCGCGGGACGAAGCGACCGGCCCTCGCCGGGGTCGACTTCGAGATCCAGCGGGGCGAATTCGTCTTCCTCGTCGGTGCGTCGGGGTCTGGGAAGTCCACCTGCCTCCAGCTCATCCTCCGGGAGGAGGTGCCGTCCGGGGGACGCGTCGCCGTGCTCGGCCGCGATCTTCGTGCGCTGGCGAACCGCAAAGTGCCGTACTTCCGCCGTCACATCGGCTCGGTCTTCCAGGATTTCCGCCTGCTCTCGACCAAGACCGTGTTCCAGAACGTCGCCTTCACCCTGCAGGTGACCGGGTCCTCTCGAGGGTTCGTCCAGCAGGCGGTGCCGGAGGCGCTGGCACTCGTCGGCCTCGCCGGCAAGGAGAAGCGGATGCCGCACGAGCTGTCCGGTGGCGAGCAGCAGCGCGTCGCGATCGCCCGCGCACTGGTCAACCGCCCTCAGGTGCTGCTCGCCGACGAGCCGACCGGAAACCTCGACCCCGCGACCTCCGTCGACATCATGCAGCTTCTGGCTCGCATCAACGCCGGAGGCACGACAGTGCTGATGGCCACGCACGAGGCCGCCTTCGTGGATCAGATGCAGCGCCGTGTGATCGAACTGCGCGACGGCGAGATGGTGCGAGACGAGGTGCACGGCGGTTACGGCGATCGGTCGATGATCCCGCAGCTCGTCCCGGAGCAGGAGCGCGGCGCCGCCGCGACGGCTGCCCTCACAGCGGTGCAGGAGGTGCAGCGCCAGACCGAGTCGCTCGAGCCGCTCACCGCCGAGATGATCGCGTCGATGCGCGCAGCGCGAAGCGCCGATGCAGCTCCGGCAGTCGAGGCGAAGCCCGACGACACGTCGGCGATCGTCCTTCCGGATGTGAACGTGGCGGAGCTCGGAGTGGCCGATCGTCTCGGACTCTCCGACAGCGGCGACGACGAGGAAGTGGGACCGACATCGTGAGAGTGGGTCTGATCCTCACCGAGGCCCTCGGGGGCCTGAGGCGCAACATCTCGATGGTGATCTCCGTCGTACTCGTGACGTTCGTCTCGCTGACGTTCGTCGGCGCGGCGATCCTCATGCAGGGCCAGATCAGCACCATGCGCGCCTACTGGACCGAGCGCGCCCAGGTGTCCGTCTCGATGTGCTCGACGGTCTCGACCGGCGAGAGCTGCCTCGACGGCGCCGCCACCGAGGACCAGATCACTCAGGTGCGCGCAGAACTCGAGAGCGATCCGCTCGCGTCGCTGATCGGCGAGCTGCGCTTCGAGAACAAGGCCGAGGCGTACGCCAACATCACTGAACTGCTCGGCGAAGAGCAGGCGAGCGTGCTCACCGAGGAGCAGATGTCGGAGACGTTCTACGTCACCCTCAAGGACCCAGGTCAGTCGCAGGTGATCGTCGAGGCGTTCGCCGGCATCAACGGCGTCGAAGAGGTGCGCGACCAGTTGCAGTATCTCGACCCGCTGTTCTCCGCGCTCACCGTGGCGACCTACATCGCGGTCGGCATCGCCGTGCTCATGCTGATCGCCGCCATTCTGCTGATCGCCACGACCATCAGATTGTCCGCCTATGCCAGACGCAAGGAGATCGGCATCATGCGCCTCGTCGGCGCATCGAACCGATTCATCCAGACGCCGTTCATCCTCGAAGGCGTGTTCGCAGCCTTCATCGGCTCGGTGCTCGCCAGCGCGGCCGTGGTCGCCGGAGTGCACTTCGGTGTCAACGGCTATCTGAAGGGCCGGGTGCCGTTCATCACCACGTGGGTGACGATGCAGGATGCTGCGCTCGTCGTGCCGGTGCTCATCGGCATCGGCGTGATCCTGGCTGCCCTGTCGGCTGGCTTCGCGATCCGTCGCTGGCTGCGTACGTAGCATCCGAGCGCGTACGTCGCATCCGCCGCCGTCGTCTCGGAATCAGCAGTCGTCGTTGTAGACTGATGGGCTGTCGTGCGTTCGATGCGGCACGGATCAGGAGAGCATCATGCCCAGGGAACGCGGGGAGAAGGTCGTCGCGACCAATCGTCGCGCACGTCACGACTACATCATCGAGAAGTCGTACGAGGCGGGGATGGTGCTCACCGGCACCGAAGTGAAGTCACTGCGGCAGGGCCGCGCGAACCTCAGCGACGGGTACGCGTTCGTCAAGGGCAACGAGGTCTTCCTCGATTCGGTGCACATCCCCGAGTACTCGCAGGGGCACTGGACGAACCACTCGGCCAAGCGCATCCGCAAACTGCTGCTGCATCGCGAGGAGATCGAGAAGCTGCAGCATGCGGTGTCGGCGGGCGGCTACACGCTGATCCCGCTCAAGCTGTACTTCTCCGATGGCAGGGCCAAGGTCGAGATCGCTCTCGCGAAGGGCAAGCGCGAGTTCGACAAGCGTCAGACGCTCCGCGAACGACAGGACACCCGAGAGGCCCAACGCGCCATGCGCCTGCGCAACCGCGTGGGGGAGTAGCCCTACAGCGCGATCCCTGAGCCTGTCGAAGGCTCGAAGCCGAACACCTCGCCGAGGAAACGCAGTTCGCGCTGGAGCGCGTCGATGATCGTCTCCGCGCGACGGAAGCCGTGCCCCTCACCGGGATACACGACGAGCTCGTGGGGAATGCCGCGTGCGGCGAGAGCATCGCGGATCGACTCGGATTGCGCCAGCGGCACGACCCGGTCGTCTTCGCCCTGCAGCAGCAGCACCGGCACGTCGATCTGTTCGGCATGAGTGAGCGGTGAGCGATCGATGTAGATCTGCTCAGCCGCCGGCAACGGACCAACGAGCCCGTCGAGGTAGTACTTCTCGAAGTCGTGCGTGTCCTGTGCGAGCGCACGCAGATCGGTCACTCCGTAGCGGCTGATGCCGGCAGAGAAGACGCCGCCACGCACGAGCGCCGCGAGCACCGTCCACCCACCCGCCGATCCGCCGCGGATCGCGATGCGCTTCGGATCCGCACGCCCGGAATCTCCGAGCCCGCGTGCCGCGGCGAGCACATCGTCGACGTCCGCGACACCCCACTGGCCGTCGAGGCGCTCACGATAGGCGCGGCCGTACCCGGTCGAGCCGCCGTAGTTGACATCGAGCACGCCGATGCCGCGGCTCGTGTAGAACGCGATGGCGGCGGAAGCCGCCCCCGCCACGTGCGCGGTCGGACCACCGTGCACGAAGACGATGTACGGCGGGAGTTCGCCTTCGGGCGCTGCGGCGTCGGGATTCGACGGCGGGTAATCGAAGGCATGCACGGGACCGTTCGCGCCCTCCAGCGTGATGCGGGTGGCCGGCGGCATCCAGCGCTCGTCCACTGGCTGACCACCGCGCACGCGTTCGACATCACCGGAATCCACGTCCACGCACCAGAGACCCGCGCTCACGCCCGCTCCGCCACCGGAGAGCAGCACGCGAGTGCCAGACACATCGTCGACGCTCACGTGCGCCGTGGTCTGCACCTCGATGCGTCTCTCGGAACCGTCGCGCTCGATCAGCACGACCTCGTCGGAGCCGTTCGTGCGCACGGCGACGATCCGGCCGTCGGCGAGTGGCTGATACCAGCGGTTTCCGAGCACCCATAGTCCGTAGCCCGTGTCGGCGTCTGCGGGGGAGATCGGTTCGGTGGCAGCGACATCGGTTCCGTCGAAGTGAAGACGGTAGAGGTTCCAGCGGCCGGTGGGGTCATCGGCGTACGCGAGCTCGGTGTCGCAGATCCACTCCGGCTGCAGCGCCGCACGCACGCGGATGTCGGCGAAGACGTCGCCGCCCACCTCGGCGACGCGGAGCCTCGCCTCCTGCCACGGCATCCGCCGACCGCTCCACTCGACCCACGCGATGCGGGTCCCGTCGGGGGAGAGCGCAGGGTGCGCGAAGAATGCACTGCCCTGGATCAACACGCGTATCGCGGCCTCGTCCGAGACGGCGGACCCGTCGGTCGGGATCTCGATGATCCCGCGCAGATGCGGGTCGGTCGAGAGGTTTTCGCGCACGGCCAGCAGGCGCCCGTGCTGCAACCGCAGCCCGCCGTGGTTCGGTCCGGCGGGCGTCAACGGCTCCGGCTCCTCACCAGGCAGCATCCGATACACCCGCTGATCGCCGGCATCGACGAAGTACAGGACGCCGTCGGCATCCGCCGCCCACGCGCCGCCGCCGTACTCGTGCACCCGCGATCGGGCGCTCCACGGTGCGGGGAGCACCACCTTCCCTGTCGAGCTGCGCACGGAGACACGGCCGCCTTCGGTCGGCACCGATTCGCCCCACCAGATCTCGTCGCCCACGAAGCGGGAGCCGTCGATTCGCGGAGCGGATGACGCGATGTCGGCGGCGTGGAAGGGAGAGGGCCAGGTTCCGTACGGCTGCATGCTTCGAGCCTATGCGGCGTCGATCTGACACACGACGTCACACAGGATGCGCCCACCGGCGACAGCGGGCTACCTTCGTGGAAACGGCCGGTTCACCCCGGGCGTGGAGCGACAGCCGAGCCCGGCATCCGCCCGCGAACGAGCCCGACTACGTCGTCGTTCGCGGCAGCACTGCCCGCACTGTCACCCCAGGAGAATGATGTCTTCCGAGTCACCGACGCTCGCAACCCCGCGTGTGCCGTTCTCCTTCGAGCTCTACCCACCGCGCTCTGCGTCAAGCGAAGAGGCGCTGCACGAGACGGTCCGCCGCCTCGCGGCCGCCGGCCCCGATTTCCTCTCGGTCACCTACGGCGCCGGTGGATCGACCGGCGGCCGCTCGCTCGAAGTGCTGCGCTACATCCGGGAGAACACCGCCGTCGAGCCGCTTGCACACCTCACCTGCGTCGGCAACACCTATGCCGGCGCCGCCACGCTGATCCGCGAGTTCCTGGATGCCGGCATCCTGAGCTTCCTCGCCCTGCGAGGCGATCCGCCCGAGGGGCAGACCGGGCCCTTCCTCGGCGACCTCGAGAGTGCGGCGCAGCTCGTGCAGCTGATCGACCGCGCACAGGCCGAGCGGGCCCCCTACGAGGAGTCGCCGGTGCCGGGCATCCCCGGAGCTGCACGTGTCGCTCCACGACGGAAGGTCAGCATCGCCGTCGCGGCGTTCCCGAAGGGGCATCCGCGCTCGACCCACCGCACGCAGGACGTCGAGGCGCTTCTCGCGAAGCAGGCCGCCGGTGCGACGTTCGCGATCACGCAGCTGTTCTTCCACTCCGACGACTATCTGGCCTTCGTCGAACGTGCCCGTGCGGCAGGGGTCACGATCCCGATCCTGCCCGGCATCATGCCCATCACGTCGCCGAACCGGCTCGCACGCGTGCTCGAGCTCACGGGTGAGGACCTGCCGAGCGAGCTCTCGATCGCACTCGAGGTCGAGCCCACGATCGAGGGCCGTCGTGAGATCGGCGTCGAGTGGGCCGCGCGCCTGACCCGTGAGGTCGTCGCCGGCGGCGCCCCTGGCGTGCACCTGTACGCCTTCAACCAGCATGAGACCGTTCTCACCGTCCTCGCAGAGGCAGGCGTCCTTCCTGCCCTGCGTCATTAGCTCCCGCCCCGAAAGGAAACATCATGACCGCATTCCCCCAGGGGACGATCCTCGGATACCCGCGCATCGGCCGTCGCCGCGAACTCAAGAAGGCCGTCGAGTCGTTCTGGTCCGGTCGCAGCGATCTGCAGCAGCTCGAGCAGACCGCCGCCGGGCTGCGTGCGGCGACGCGTGAGCGGCTCGCGACGCTCGGCCTCGGCCGTGACGATTCGGCCATTCCCGAGTCGTTCTCGTACTACGACCAGGTGCTCGACGCCGCTGTCACCGTCGGCGCGATCCCGGCCCGCTTCGAGAACCTGCGCGAGGCAGACGGCACCATCGGCCTGCCGGCATACTTCACGATCGCCCGTGGCGAAGGGGAGCGCGCGCCTCTCGAGATGACCAAGTGGTTCGACTCGAACTACCACTACCTCGTGCCGGAGATCGGCCCGGAGACGACGTTCTCGCTCTCCAGCGATCGCCTGGTCCGCCAGGTGGAGGAGGCTGTCGCGGCCGGGTTCGTCACGCGCCCCGTCGTGGTCGGGCCGGTGACCCTGCTCGCCCTCGCGAAGGCCTCGGATGACGCGCCGGAGGGCTTCGACCCGCTCTCGCGTCTGGACGACCTCGTTCCGGTATACGTCGAACTGCTCGCACGCCTCAAAGCCGCCGGCGCCGAGTGGGTGCAGCTGGATGAGCCTGCTCTCGTCAGCGAGTCGCTGCCGACCTCTGTGGAGAAGCTGGCGGATGCCGCGGCTCGCGCCCTCGACGTCATCGGCGGTTCAGCCGAGCGCCCGTCGATCCTCGTCGCCGCGCCGTACGCGTCGCTGGAGGCCACCTTCTCGGTGCTGGTGGCCGCTCCGATCGAGGCGATCGCGGTCGACCTCGTGCGCGGTGCGGTTCCTGCGGCGGCAGCGGGCCTGGCGGACAAGATCCTGGTCGGTGGCGTGATCGACGGTCACAACATCTGGCGCGGCGACCTCTCAGACGCCTTCGAGAAGCTCGACGCGCTGGGGCAGCTCGGTGCGGCATCGGTGTCGGCATCCACCTCGACCTCGCTGCTGCACGTGCCTCACGACGTGACGGATGAGTCCGCGCTCGACGAGCGTCTCGTCAGCTGGCTCGCGTTCGCCGACCAGAAGGTCGAGCAGGTCGTGACGCTGGCCCGTGGCCTTGCAGGAGGACGCCCGGCGATCAAGGAGGCGCTGGATGCCGCATCCGCCGCTCTCGACGATCGTCGCAGTGCGCCGGGTGTGCGCGACGGCTCGGTGCGATCGCGTGCACTGGCAGAGGGCGACTTCTCACGTGCCGCCTACGCCGAGCGCGAGGCGGCGCAGCAGGAGGCCCTCGGGCTGCCGGCGCTGCCGCTCACCACGATCGGCTCGTTCCCGCAGACCGGCGACATCCGCCGTGCGCGTGCACAGTTCCTGCGCGGTGAACTGTCGAACGAAGACTACGAGGCGTTCCTCCGCCGCGAGATCGACTCTGTCGTCGACCTGCAGGAGGAGCTCGGGCTCGACGTCCTGGTGCACGGTGAGCCGGAGCGCAACGACATGGTGCAGTACTTCGCCGAGAACCTCGACGGCTTCACGGTGACCGAGAACGGCTGGGTGCAGTCGTACGGATCGCGCGCGACGCGTCCGTCGATCCTGTGGGGCGACGTGTCGCGTCCGGCGCCGATCACGGTCGGATGGTCGACCTACGCGCAGTCGAAGACCGCCAAACACATGAAGGGCATGCTCACGGGGCCGGTGACGATCCTCGCGTGGTCGTTCGTGCGCGACGACCAGCCGCTCGCAGACACCGCGAACCAGGTCGCCCTGGCACTGCGCGATGAGATCGCCGACCTCGAGTCCGCCGGCATCGCGGTGATCCAGGTGGATGAGCCCGCACTGCGCGAACTGCTGCCGCTGAAGAAGGCCGATCAGCCCTCATACCTCGACTGGTCGGTGGCGTCGTTCCGCCTCGCCACGGGCGGAGCGGGCACAGCCACACAGGTGCACACGCACCTCTGTTACTCGGAGTTCGGCGTCGTGATCGACGCCATCCGCGCGCTGGACGCCGATGTGACTTCGATCGAGGCTGCGCGCAGCCGCATGGACGTCGTCACGGACATCGCCGAGGTCGGCTTCGACCACGGCATCGGACCTGGTGTGTACGACATCCACTCGCCGCGTGTTCCGACGGTCGACGAGATCGAGTCGCTGCTGCGCCGTGCCGTGGACGAGATCCCGACCCGTCAGCTCTGGGTGAACCCGGACTGCGGTCTGAAGACCCGCGGATACGACGAGACCACGGCGTCGCTGCGGAACATCGTGGAGGCCACTCGTCGCGTGCGTGAGGACGTGAACGTCGCCGTCTGATACCCGAATAACGAAGAACCGCCCTCCTGAATTCGGGAGGGCGGTTCTTCGTGGATACCGTCAGACCGCGCGCAGCACCGCGACGATCTTGCCGAGCACCACGGCGTCGTCGCCGAGGATCGGCTCGAAGGAGGAGTTGCGGGGGAGCAGCCACGTGTGACCGTCGCGCTGGCGGAAGGTCTTCACCGTCGCCTCGCCGTCGAGCATGGCCGCGACGATCTCGCCGTTCTCCGCGGTGTTCTGCGTGCGCACGACCACCCAGTCGCCGTCGCAGATGGCGGCGTCGATCATCGACTCGCCCGAGACCTTCAGCATGAACAGGTCGCCCTTGCCGACGAGCTGGCGCGGGAGCGGGAAGATCTCTTCGACCTGCTGCTCGGCGGTGATCGGGACGCCGGCGGCGATCAGACCGACCAGCGGCACCATCGCCGCGTCGCCGACCGGCGTGCTGGAGTCTGCGGGGTTCTCGCTGCTCGTGCCGGGTAGATCGATGAGCACCTCCATCGCGCGCGTCTTGCCCGGATCGCGTCGCAGGTAACCGCTCAGTTCGAGCTGACCCAGCTGGTGGGTGACGCTCGAGAGCGACTTGAGCCCGACGGCGTCGCCGATCTCTCGCATGCTCGGCGGATAGCCGTGCCGCGCGATCGAGGTCTGGATGACCTCGAGGATCGCCAGCTGCTTCGGGCTGAGGTTCTTGCGCCGACGGGTGCGCGGAGCCTCAGGGCCGGGTACGGAGATGTCGCTCATGGGTGCTCCTTCGTGCGCGTTCACGGTGCCGGTGTTCGCCTGGACAGACCCTCGTCTTCGAATGTCGGTGGTCCGTGATGTGGTGTCTGTATCGAAACCGTATCCGAGAAATGCCCTCAAACGGAATATCTGTTCGAGCGTGTCGAGGAATTCGAAGGACGGGTTTCGAATAAGTCTTGACAGATGTTCGAATTCGAATATACATTCGGTACGTAGCTTCGCATTCTCCGCTCCCGGCCGAGCGGCGAATGCGAACGCTACGCCAAAGGGTTCCAACCCAGAGGCAGCCAGAGGCAGAGGAGAAATCACATGAGCACCATCAGCATCACCGCCCCCGCAGTCCTTCCTGTTCGCTCCGTGACCAGCGCGGCACCGCGGCTTCGACTGACGACGCGCGGACGTCGGCTGCTGGTCGCTCTCGCGGCGCTCCCACTCGCGGCGGGCATCGGCTTCGCGGCCATCAGCGGCGGCTCGGCTCTCGCTTCGGGCGAATCATCCGGGGCTGCCAGCTTCGACACCGTGACGGTCATGCCCGGCGACACCCTCTGGGCGATCGCCGAAGACGTCGCACCCGCCGCTGACCCCCGCACCGTGATCAGTGAGATCCAGAAGCTGAACGCGCTGAGCAGCGGTTCGCTGCAGGTCGGGCAGCAGCTAGCGATCCCGGGGCAGTACACGCACTGATCTCCCCGTTAACATGGGGAGGGTGACTGCTTCACTCAGCGACCTTCCGCTCCGCGACGATCTTCGCGGTCTCACCCCTTACGGCGCACCGCAGGCCCCTCTGGCCGTCGCGCTGAATGTCAACGAGAACACGCATCCCGTTCCGGATGAGGTGGCGAGCGACATCCTCGACGACATCGCTGTGGCATTGCGCGATGTGAATCGCTATCCCGATCGTGAGTTCACGACGTTGCGAGAGGGTTTCGCCGAGTACCTCGGCCACGGCCTGGATGCCTCGCAGATCTGGGCGGGCAACGGATCGAACGAGGTGCTGCAGCACATCCTGCAGGCCTTCGCAGGGCCGGGCCGAACGGTCTTCGGCTTCGCGCCCACGTACTCGATGTACCCGCTGCTGTCGCAGGGCACCGGCGCGCGCTGGGTGGCCGGCGAGCGACAGCCCGACTACACGCTCACCGTCGAGGACGCGGTGGCTCAGGTGGTCGAGGCCGATCCGGACGTGATCATGCTGTGCACGCCGAACAATCCGACCGGAACCCCGCTCGGTCTCGACGTGATCGAGGCCGTCTACGACGCGGCGCGCGGTGTCGTGGTCGTCGACGAGGCCTATCAGGAGTTCGCGCCTCGTGACGCGGCATCCGCTCTCACGCTGCTCGAGGGGCGTCCGCGCCTCGCGGTCTCGCGCACCATGAGCAAGGCGTTCGCGTTCGCCGGCGCGCGGGTCGGCTATCTCGCCGCCGATCCGGCGTTCATTGACGCGCTGCGGCTTGTGCGCCTGCCGTACCACCTGAGTGCGCTCACCCAGGCGGCCGCTGTGGCCGCGCTGCGCAATGCATCCACGATGCTCGGCATGGTCGATGACATCATCGAGCAGCGTGACCGGATCACGGCGACGCTTGAGGCGCTCGACTACGAGCCGCACGAATCGTGGTCGAACTTCGTGCTGTTCGGTGGAGTGGCAGATCCGCACGCGACGTTCCAGGCGCTGTACGAGCGCGGCGTGCTGGTACGCGACGTCGGCATCCCGAACCACTTGCGCGTCACGGCGGGGACCGAAGCTGAGACGACGGCATTCCTGGATGCGCTGGCCTCGATAGGATCGGCGTCATGACCGCTTCTCGCACCGCACACAGCCCTCGCACGGCACAGCGCACCCGCAGCACGTCCGAGTCGACTGTCGAGCTCGAGCTGAATCTCGACGGCACGGGCGAGAGCCACATCGACACATCGGTTCCGTTCTTCGACCACATGCTCACGGCGTTCGCGAAGCACTCGCTCACCGATCTGACCGTGCGTGCCTCCGGCGACACGAACATCGACGCGCACCACACCGTGGAAGACATCTCGATCGTGCTCGGACAGGCGATCCGTGAGGCGCTGGGCGACAAGTCCGGCATCTCCCGCTACGGTGACGCGCTCGTCCCGCTCGACGAGGCGCTCGCGCAGGCAGTGGTCGACATCAGCGGTCGCCCGTACCTGGTGCACTCGGGGGAACCCGCAGGTTTCGAACACCACCTCATCGGCGGCCACTTCACCGGGTCGCTCGTGCGTCACGTATTCGAGGCGATCACCTTCGGGGCAGGACTGACCGTGCACGTGCGCGTGCTGGGCGGGCGCGACCCGCACCACATCGCAGAAGCGGAGTTCAAGGCATTCGCGCGCGCGTTCCGCCAGGCCAAGGCTCTCGACCCCGATGTGGTCGGCATCCCGTCCACCAAGGGAGCGCTGTGACGCGCAGACCCACCGTCGCGGTCTACGACTACGGATCCGGCAATGTCCACTCCGCGGTCAAGGCGCTCATCGCGGCCGGCGCGGACGCGACGCTCACCGGTGACCGTGCGGCGGCACTCGAAGCGGACGGACTGTTCGTCCCCGGTGTCGGCGCGTTCGCCGCGGTGCGCGAGGCGCTCCACGCCAAGGGCGGCGACGAGATCATCGAGCGGCGTCTCTCCGGCGGCCGACCGGTGCTCGGGGTGTGCGTCGGCATGCAGGTGCTGTTCTCGCACGGGATGGAACGAGGGCAGGACGTCGAAGGACTCGGCGAGTGGCCGGGATCGGTGACCCGGCTCGATGCACCGGTGCTGCCGCACATGGGGTGGAACACCGTCACGCCTGATGAGGGCAGCGTGCTGTTCCGCGGCATCGAGGACGAGCGGTTCTACTTCGTGCACTCGTACGCGGCGCAGAGTTGGGAACTCGATGTGATCCCGCCGTTTCCGCAGCCCGCACTCACGTGGACGACCTATGGAAAACCGTTCCTCGCCGCAGTCGAGAACGGCCCGCTTTCGGCGACGCAGTTCCATCCGGAGAAGTCCGGGGACGCGGGGATCCAGTTGCTGCGCAACTGGGTGCAGAACTTCTGACCCGTGGTGTCGCTGCGCAACGACGAGACATCGTTTTGAACCCTGCGCCGACCCGGGCTACTCTCGGTTGTCGTGCCGCTCACGGCCCATCGATCTCCACCCGAGGATGACATGAACGACTTCGCGTCAACGCCCAAGCTCACCCTTCTCCCGGCCGTCGACGTCGCCGGGGGCAAGGCCGTCCGACTGACCCAGGGCGAGGCGGGTAGCGAGACCAGCTACGGCGACCCGCTGGACGCCGCCGCGGAATGGGTCGAGCAGGGCGCAGAGTGGATTCACCTCGTCGACCTCGATGCCGCCTTCGGACGCGGATCCAACGCCGCCATCCTCCGCAAGGTCATCAAGCAGTTCCGCGGCGTGAACGTGGAACTCTCCGGCGGCATCCGCGACGACGCCAGCCTCGAGGCCGCTCTCGAGACCGGCGCTTCTCGACTCAACCTCGGCACCGCCGCGCTCGAGAACCCCGAGTGGGCCGCCGACGTGATCGGTCGCTACGGCGAAGCCGTGGCGGTCGGGCTCGACGTGCGAGGCACGACCCTCGCCGCCCGTGGCTGGACGAAGGAGGGCGGCGACCTCTGGGAGGTCCTCGAACGCCTCGAGGATGCCGGGTGCAGCCGCTATGTCGTCACCGACGTCACGAAGGACGGCACGCTGCGCGGACCGAACCTCGACCTGCTGCGCGAAGTCACCGCGCGCACCCCGAAGCCGGTCGTCGCGTCCGGCGGCATCTCGAGCCTCGACGACATCGCCGCTCTGCGTGACCTCGTGCACCTCGGTGTCGAAGGCGCGATCGTCGGCAAGGCGCTCTACGCCGGCGCGTTCACGCTGGCAGAGGCTCTGGATGTCGCAGGGGACTGACGACACCTCAGGCCACGGCGCGCACGAGCACAGTGCAGCCCCGTCCGGCGACTCGGCCGGCGTCCCCTGGGAAGGCCGCAGCTTCGAGTCGAATCCGCACTCCGGGGATGACGGTTCCGCCGACCCGGCGCTGCTCGCCGCTCTGCTGCGCTTCCGTGCGGGAGGGGGCAGCCAGGCCGAGGTCGTGGACGCGTTCCGCTCCGCCCGCGTTCTGATTCCTCTTGTCGCCGAGAAGGGCGAGGAGGGCGTGGCACCCAGCGGCCTCACCGTCGACAAGACGCAGGAACTGTCGATCGTGACGGTCGCGGCTCCCGACGGCCGTACCGTGCAGCCGGTGTTCTCCTCGGTCACGGCGATGCAGAAGTGGGATGCCACTGCCCGCCCGATCCCGGTGGAAGCCGTGCGTGCAGCACTGGCCGCATCGTCCGAGCAGACCGACCTGATCGTGCTGGATCCGACGTCCGACACGGAGTTCGTCATCCGCCGCCCTGCCGTCTGGGCGGTCGCGCAGGGGCAGCGGTGGGAGCCGAGCTTCCTCTCACCCGAGGTGTTCACCGCCCTTCAGGAGAGCGTCGCGCGCGAGCTCGCCGTGATCGATGTCGCAGTCGATGCGGGCGATCCCGATGCGAGGCTGAGCGGCCCCGAACTGATCGTCATCCTCGAACTCGTCGACGGTCTCGAGCGCGATGTGCTGGATGCTGTGCTCGCACGTCTTGCGCAGCGTTGGGCCGCCGACGACCGTATCGCGGTGCTGGCGGACTCCCTGACGGTGAAGCTCCGCCGCTCCGCCTGAGCTCGCCCCGCAATATGCTCGCCTCATGCGCAGGATGCTGGCGGTCGGGATGCTGGTGGTCGCGCTGCTCTGTTCGACAACGGGCTGTGCGCAGACGGTGTGCCCCGCGATCGGCTGGAACAACACCGTCCAGGTCGATGCGTCGGCATTCGGACCGGACGTGTTCGTACAGATCTGCATGGATGCCGGATGTTCGGCGGGTCCCGGGGAAGTGCCGACGGCATCGTCCGACATGGGAGTGCCGATACAGGACGGGGACGGCGCGTTCAGCCTGAGCATGACAGCCCCGGAGGAGGCGACGATCCGCGTCTACGACGCCGCAGGTGTGCTCCTGTACGAATCAGACCACGACATCACATGGACGCATTCCACCGAGCCCTGCGGCGGCCCCTCGATCTCCGACGAGGTGGTCCTGTCTCCCTGACCTCCGCGCCTCGCCGCCCGAAGTCACCGAGGGCTAGTTGACCGGCCCGGTCCACTTCTCCCCGGGCCCCTTGCCGATCGGGTCGGGGATGGCGGATGCTTCGCGGAAGGCGAGCTGGAGGGAGCGCAGTCCGTCGCGCAGCGAGCGCGCGTGCATGTCGCTGATCTCGGGTGCGCCGGCCGTGATGAGCCCGGCGAGGGCGTTGATGAGCTTGCGCGCCTCATCGAGGTCGAGTTCGGCGTCCGGATTGTCCGCGAGGCCCGTCTTTACTGCTGCTGCGCTCATGAGGTGCACGGCGGCGGTGGTGATCACCTCGACGGCGGGCACGTCCGCGATGTCGCGGGTGGCTGCGGATGCCGCATCCTCCTGTTGCTGCCAGCGCTCGTGGCGCTCGTCGTGGCCTTCATCCTGAACCGGAATCGTCACTATGCCTTGCCTTCTGTTAGACTTTGTCGGGCTTCGGAGCGTAACTGCTCCGGAACGAAAGAGGATTCACTTCCCACCCGCGCTTGCCGTTCCAGGCTACCGGGTCTTGCACTCCACCGGCTCACGCCGGTAGATCAGACACTGTCCGATGTTCAGGGTGCGAAGCCGGCGTCTGAATGCCGGTGGGTGGGGGACGATTCCGATTTCGCCCGTGACGCAGTCTGCGTCACGGTGGCTTAATCCATCGTCTAAAAGGAGTTCCGCATCAGCGATCCCCGCACCAATGAGCGCATCCGCGTCCCCGAGGTCCGCCTCGTCGGACCCGCGGGTGAGCAGATCGGCGTCGTCCGCATCGAGGCAGCGTTGCGCCTTGCGCAGGAAGCCGACCTAGACCTCGTAGAGGTCGCCCCAAACTCGAAGCCGCCCGTGGTCAAGATCATGGACTACGGCAAGTTCAAGTACGAGGCCGCGCAGAAGGCGAAGGAAGCTCGTCGCAACCAGGCGAACACGATCCTCAAAGAGGTGCGGTTCCGTCTGAAGATCGAAGCACACGACTACACGACGAAGCTCAAGCGCGCCGAGGGCTTCCTCAAGGCCGGCGACAAGGTCAAGGCCATGATCCTGTTCCGCGGCCGCGAGCAGTCGCGCCCAGAGCAGGGTGTTCGTCTGCTGCGCAAGTTCGCCGAAGACGTCGCCGAGCTCGGCACCGTCGAGTCGAACCCGACGATCGATGGTCGCAACATGGTGATGGTCGTGGCGCCGCTGAAGAACAAGTCGGATGCGAAGGCCGAGCAGAACGCCCAGCGCGATGCGCAGCGCGCGGCCAATAAGCAGGCGTCGCACGTGACGCGTGACACAGCGGATTCGACCGAAGCCGCAGCGGAGTAACACCCGCCCCCAGACTCCCGCAACGCGGGTTGAACCGTCGCCTGAGAAGGCGCCTTACGAAGGAAGAGAAGATGCCGAAGCAGAAGACCCATTCGGGTGCTAAGAAGCGCTTCAAGATCACCGGCAGCGGCAAGCTGAAGAAGCAGCAGGCCGGGATGCGCCACAACCTCGAGCACAAGTCGAGCCGTCGCACCCGCCGTCTGAACCAGGACCAGGTGCTCTCGAAGGCTGACACCAAGGTCGCGAAGAAGCTTCTCGGTCGCTGACGCGCCCGATCGCAGGAATAGGAACTCAGGAAAATGGCAAGAGTAAAGCGGGCGGTAAACGCCCACAAGAAGCGTCGGGTCATCCTCGAGCGCGCCTCCGGTTACCGGGGCCAGCGTTCGCGCCTCTACCGCAAGGCCAAGGAGCAGGTCACCCACTCCCTCGTCTACGCGTACCGTGACCGTCGCAAGCGCAAGGGCGACTTCCGCCGTCTGTGGATCCAGCGCATCAACGCCGCTGCCCGCCAGAACGGCATCACGTACAACCGCTTCATCCAGGGCCTCGGTCTTGCCGGCGTCCAGGTGGACCGTCGCATGCTCGCCGAGCTCGCGGTGAACGAGCCCGCGACGTTCGTCTCGCTCGTCGAGACGGCCAAGAAGGCCCTGCCTTCCGACGTCAACGCTCCGAAGTCGGCTGCGTAAGCAACTTTCAGAAGACGGGCGCTTCCTTTCGGGGAGGCGCCCGTCTTCGTCGTTCAGTGCCGCACACGTCAGCGCTCTTGCAGTGACCTCCGTCGGCGAGAGCCCCGGGAGGCAGCGACGTCGACGATCAATGCGAGCAGAACGGATGCCGGATACACGAGCAGATCGCGCTGTGCGAAGCCCGACCCGAGAACGAGAGCAGACGGCGGGAATGCGAGCGCCCAGGTGCGCGGCAGATCGGTGAGCTGCAGGAACTCGATGACCGTGCAGAAGATGATCGCGAGTGCCGCGGGCAGCGTGCGAGAACTCCGCGCCAGCAGGATCGCGAACAGCAGGTAGACGAACACGGCGTACAGGGCGTCACCTGCGATGTCGCCGGCGTCGCCCGAACCGAATCGATGCACCAGCAGCCCGGCGACGAGCACGATGACCGCCGCTGTCGTGAGCGCAACCCTGCGTCCGGCGGGGGAGAGTCTGGTGCGATCGGTCACATGAGCACAGTACGAAGCGAACCTGCGCGCAGGCTCGACGCCTGGATGTGTGCGCGGGCGGCGCTGGTGTCTCTAGACTGGGGATCGTGCTGGAGAATCCCCGGTCCCCGCGTGTCCGAGCCGTCGCGAAGCTGACGAAGCGCAGCGCGCGTACCGAGACGGGGCTCTTTCTCCTCGAGGGGCCGCAGGCCGTTCGAGAGGCCCTCGCGTACCGTCCGGAAGCGATCGTCGAGCTGTTCGCGACACCGAACGGATGGGAGAAGCATCCGGATCTGCGCGCGGCGAGTGCCGCGAACGGCGTCAAGGTCGAGCATGTCACCGAGTACGTGCTCAATGCCATGGCCGACACTGTCACGCCGCAGGGATTGGTCGCCGTGGTGCGGCAGACTCCGACGTCGCTGCGCGACATCTTCGCAGCATCCCCTCGCCTGATCGCGATCTGCGAGGAAGTGCGTGATCCCGGCAATCTCGGCACCATCATCCGTGCCGCGGATGCGGCCGGCGCCGACGCCGTGATCCTCACGGGGCGCACGGTCGATCCTCACAATCCCAAGGTCGTTCGCGCGACGACGGGCTCGCTGTTCCACCTGCCCATGTCCGTCGGCGGAGACCTTGAGGACGTGGTCGAACGCGCCCACGCTGCAGGCGTCACTGTGCTGGCCGCGGACGTGAAGGGCGACGATCTGCTGCAGGCACGAGCGGACGGTATTCTCGCGCAACCCACAGCCTGGCTGTTCGGCAACGAGGCATGGGGGCTCGAGGAATCAGCCCTCGCGTTGGCGGATCACGTGCTCAAGCTCCCGATCTTCGGTCGCGCCGAATCGTTGAATCTCGCCACGGCTGCGAGCGTGTGTCTCTACGAAAGCGCCTTCACACAGCGCGCAGCAGACGGCCGCTGATCCTCGAATCCACTCGCTTCACCTGTTACCGGTCGGTTACAACTCGATAACCCGCCGACGCGGATGCTGGTTCCCGTGCTCATGCACTCACTAGTGTGGGGACATGACCGAGACTGGTGCACCCCTCGTCGTGGTGGAGAACGTTCAGAAGCACTACGGCGACTTCCAGGCGCTGACCGATATCGACCTCACCGTGAACAAGGGCGAGGTGGTCGTGGTGATCGGGCCGTCAGGGTCCGGCAAATCGACGCTGTGCCGCACGATCAATCGTCTGGAGACGATCACGAGCGGCAAGATCTCGATCGATGGCGAGCCGCTTCCCGCCGAGGGCAAGGGGCTGGCGAAGCTCCGGGCCGACGTGGGCATGGTGTTCCAATCCTTCAATCTCTTCGCCCATCTGACGATCCTCGAGAACGTGACGCTCGGGCCGATCAAGGTCCGCGGACTCAAGAAGGCGGACGCCGACAAGGAGGGCATGGCCCTTCTCGAACGCGTCGGCGTCGCGCAGCAGGCGTCGAAGCTTCCCGCCCAGCTCTCCGGAGGCCAGCAACAGCGCGTCGCGATCGCGCGTGCGCTCGCGATGCGTCCGAAGGTGATGCTCTTCGACGAGCCGACCAGCGCCCTGGATCCCGAGATGATCAACGAGGTGCTCGACGTCATGGTCGGCCTGGCGAAGGACGGCATGACGATGATCGTCGTCACCCATGAGATGGGCTTCGCGCGCAAGGCGGCGAACCGTGTCGTCTTCATGGCGGACGGGAAGATCGTCGAAGAGGCGACTCCGGAGGAGTTCTTCACGAAGCCGAAGAGCGATCGCGCCAAGGACTTCCTCTCGAAGCTCCTCACACACTGACCTTTTCTGTACACACAGCACACAAGGAGACGAAAATGCGACGCACACGGACACTGGCAGGGATCGGGATCGCGGCGGTTGCGCTGCTCGCCCTGACCGCCTGCAACAGCGGCAGTCCCACGAGTCCCGGTGGTGACACCGGCGGTGGAGAAGACAGCGACACACCACTGTTCGAGGTCGCTGAGGGCGTCACGCTCGAAGGCAGCCCCACATACGACGCGATGGTGGAACGCGGCGGTCCCATCATCGGCGTCAAGGAAGACCAGCCGAACCTCGGCTACCTCGACGTGACGACCGGCGAACGCAGCGGTTTCGACATCGAGATCTCACGCTGGATCGCGGCATCGCTCGGTTTCGAGGAGAGCGACATCACGTACGAACCGATCGCATCTGCCAACCGTGAGCAGGCGCTCGTGAACGGCGACATCGACTACTACGTCGGCACCTACTCGATCACCGATTCCCGCAAGGAGCAGATCGAGTTCGCCGGACCGTACTTCGTGACCGGCCAGGGCTTCCTGGTCTCCGCTGACAGCGAGATGACCGAAGTGAACGACGTCTCCGACTTCAACGGCATGACGGTCTGCTCGGCAACGGGATCCACACCGATCTCGAACATCAAGGAGAACTACCCCGAGATCAACACGGAGGAGTACGACATCTACTCCCAGTGCGTCGATGACCTGCTCAACGGCAAGGTCGACGCGGTCACCACCGATGCGGCGATCCTCATCGGCTACGCGGCGCAGGACCCCGACAACCTGAAGGTGCTCGACGGCCTGTTCACGGAAGAGCGCTACGGCGTGGGCATCCCGAAGGGTGACACCGCGCTGGTGGAGCACATCAACACGCTGTTCACCGACGGCGGCGACACGTGGCAGGCAATCTTCGACGCGACGCTCGGGCAGTCTGGCATCGAGGTCGAACAGCCGGCGGTCGACCCGGTCGGGTAATTCGGATCGGTGGGGAACGCGTGTGAGCGCGTTCCCCGCCGCCACTTCAGAGAGGGAGGGTCCGTGGACGCCATCTTCGGCAACCTCGACCTATGGGGAGAAGGCATCAGCTACACCCTGCTGGTGTTCTTCTTCGGCGGGATCATTGCGCTCGTGCTTGGCATCATCGTCGGCGCCATGCGTGTGTCGCCTGTGCCGATCGCTCGCGCTGTCGGCACGGCATACGTCACGCTCGTGCGGAACACCCCGCTCACACTGGTCTTCTTCTTCTTCGTCTTCGGCTATAGCGCGCTCGCGCTGCCGACGTTGTCGAATACCGTGCTCGGCATTCTCGCGATCGGCGTGTACACCGCGACGTATGTCGCCGAGACCCTGCGCGCCGGAATCAACACCGTGCCTGTCGGTCAGGCCGAGGCGGCGCGCGCGATCGGGTTGCCTTTCGGTCAGGTGATGACGCAGATCGTGTTGCCGCAGGCCTTCCGATCCGTTGTGCCCCCGATGATGAGCGTCTTCATCGCGTTGCTGAAGAACACAACGGTCGCTGCCGGCTTCTCGATCGCAGTCCTTCCACAATTGCAGTCCACGATCTCCAATTCGCACACGCGCCCCGGCAGCCCCATGGAGGTCCTGCTCTGGGTCGCCGCCATCTTCGTCGCTCTGGTCATGCTGCTGACCTGGCTGCAGCGAACTCTCGAGAACCGGTGGAGGATCGCACGATGACGTCTGTCCTCTTCGACGTCCCGGGCCCCCGCGCCCGTCGTCGCAACATGACCCTCGCGATCGCTACGGTCGTTTTGGTTGTCGCCGTGATCGCGTTCCTCGTCTGGCGCCTTTCACTGACAAACCAGTTCAGCCCGGCGAAGTGGAACGTGTTCACCTACTCCCTGGTGTGGACGACGATCGGCGAGATGCTGCTGAACACCCTGCGCGCCTTCGCGCTGGCAGCCGTGCTGAGCCTCGCGCTCGCGTTCGTGCTCGCCATCGGACGCCTGTCCGACCATGCGTGGGTGCGTGTCCCCGTCACCGTGATAACAGAGTTGTTCCGAGCTGTGCCGGTGCTCGTGATGATGATGATCCTCTATTACGGTCTCCCGACGCTCGGGATCAAGGTGGATCCGTTCTGGGCCGTGGTGATCGCGCTGATGGTGTACAACGGCTCCGTGCTCGCCGAGGCGCTGCGCGCCGGTATCGAGTCCCTGCCACGCGGTCAGGGGGAGGCCGGCTACGCGATCGGCCTGCGAAAGAGCGGCGTGATGGCGTTGATTCTGCTGCCACAGGCCGTCCGTGCCATGCTTCCCGTCATCATCGCGCAGCTCGTGGTGACGATGAAGGACACCGCGCTCGGGTTCATCATCACCTACCAGGAGCTGCTGTACTACGCCAAGCTCCTCAGCTCACAGCAGGGGCGTCCCGCCCTGCAGGCGGCGCTGGTCATCGGTGGCATCTACATCGTGATGTGTCTGATCCTCTCCGGTATCGCGAAGTGGGCAGAGATCAAGACCCGCCGTTCGCCGAAGCTGAAGGCGCTCGCCGCCGACAACGCCGCCGTGATGCACGAAGGCACAGACACCGAGCTTATTGCCGCACAGAGGCCCCCACGGCAAACGGATCTGCCGCATTGAGCCGTACGACGCGCAGACTGCACGCCGGTAGACTCATGTCTCGTGTCTGATGCTCCTGAAATCACGCCCGAGGCGGTGGAATCCGCCGTCGCCGCAGCGCTCGAGGCGATCGGTGCCGCTGCCGATACCGCACAGCTGAAAGCCGCGCGAGCCGCGCACGTCGCCGAGGGGTCGCCGCTGGCGGTCCTGAACGCATCGATGCGCCAGGTCGCACCCGAGCACAAGGCCACCTTCGGCAAGCTCGTCGGCCAGGGACGCGGCCAGGTCACCAAGGCACTCGCCGCCCGCGAGGCCGAACTCGCCGAGGCCGAGACCGCAGCGCGACTCGAGGCCGAGCGGGTCGACATCACCGCCGTCTCGTCGCGTACGCGCGTCGGCGCACGGCATCCGCTCTCGCAGCTCCAGGACGACGTCTCCGACATCTTCGTCGGCATGGGCTGGGAGATCGCGGAGGGCCCTGAACTCGAGCACGAGTGGTTCAACTTCGACGCGCTGAACTTCGACGTCGACCACCCAGCGCGTCAGATGCAGGACACGTTCTTCGTCGATCCCGTCGATCGCCACCTGGTCATGCGCACGCACACGAGTCCGGTGCAGGTGCGATCGATGCTCGACCGCGACGTGCCGATCTACGTGCTGTGCCCTGGACGCGTGTACCGCACCGACGAGTTCGACGCGACGCACCTGCCGGTGTTCACCCAGTTCGAGGGCCTCGTCGTGGACAAGGACATCTCGATGGCGCACCTCAAGGGCACACTCGACCACGTCGCCAAGCAGCTCTTCGGCTCCGAGGCCAAGACCCGCTTCCGCACCAACTTCTTCCCGTTCACCGAGCCGTCCGCCGAGCTCGACCTGTGGCACCCGACCTTCAAGGGCGGCGCGCGCTGGATCGAGTGGGGCGGGTGCGGCATGGTCAACCCGAACGTACTGCGCGCGGCGGGCATCGATCCCGACGTGTACAGCGGCTTCGCCTTCGGGATGGGAATCGAGCGCGGGCTGATGTTCCGCAGCGATGTGCAGGACATGCGCGACATGGCCGAGGGCGATGTGCGCTTCAGCGAGCAGTTCGGGATGGTGGTGTGATGCGCGTCCCGCTTTCGTGGTTGCGTGAGTATGTCGATGTGGCGCCGGATGCCACGGCAGAGGACGTTCTCGAGTCGTTGGTGACCGTCGGGTTCGAAGAGGAGGAGATCCACCGCTTCGAGATCTCCGGTCCTGTCGTCGTCGGGCAGGTGCTGTCATTCGACGCAGAGCCGCAGTCCAACGGCAAGACGATCCGCTGGTGCCAGGTGGATGTCGGCGAGGCCGAGCCTCGTGGCATCGTCTGCGGCGCGAGCAACTTCGCCGTCGGCGACAAGGTCGTCGTGACCCTGCCCGGCGCTGTGCTGCCCGGTCCGTTCCCGATCGCAGCGCGCAAGACCTACGGTCATGTCTCGGACGGCATGATCGCGTCGGCGCGCGAGCTCGGACTGGGGGATGAGCACGACGGCATCCTGATCCTCTCCTCGCTCGGCATCGACGCGCCCGTCGGGACCGACGCGATCTCACTCCTCGGTCTGGACGACGTCGCCGTCGAGATCAACGTCACTCCTGACCGCGGCTACGCCTTCTCGATCCGTGGCGTCGCCCGCGAGTACGCGCACGCGACCGGCGCGGACTTCCGCGACCCTGCCGAGCACGAGTGGTCCGAGGTGGAGCCGGGCACCGGGTTCGCGATCGCCGTCGATGCTGCGCCGCTTCGTGAGAACGCCGCTGTGCAGGAGTTCGTCGTGCGCGTCGTGCGCGATGTCGACCCCTCCCGGCCGACGCCGCCGTGGATGGTCGCACGACTCTCGCTCGCCGGCATCCGTTCGCTCGGTGTGCTGATCGACATCACCAATTACGTGATGCTCGAACTCGGAAACCCGATCCACGGGTACGACCTCGACAAGCTGTCCGGCGGCATCACGGTCCGCCGTGCGCAGCACGGCGAGACGATGAAGACGCTCGATGGCCAGGAGCGCACACTCCACGTCGAAGATCTCCTCATCACCGACGACTCGGGCCCGATCGGCCTTGCCGGCGTCATGGGTGGCGGCACGACCGAGATGGGCGATCAGACGCACAACGTGCTCATCGAGGCTGCGATCTTCGATCCGATCTCGATCGCGCGCAGCGCGCGACGGCACAAGCTGCCCAGCGAGGCGTCCAAGCGCTTCGAGCGCGGTGTCGATCCGCTGGTGCCGTTCGTCGCCGCGCGTCGTGTGGCCGACCTCATGGTCGAGCTCGCCGGCGGTCGGATCGACGAGGTCGGCGGGGCACTGTTCTCCGACGTGGAGATCGCCGGTATCGAACTGCCCGCCGAGTTCGTTCCCGGTCTGATCGGCGTCGACTACACCGACGAGGAGATCGTCGACGCGCTGGAGACGATCGGCGCGGAGGCCACCGAGACCTCTGACGGCTGGCAGGTCATCCCGCCGAGCTGGCGTCCCGATCTCACCGACAAGTGGACGCTGGCGGAGGAGGTCGCCCGTATTCACGGGCTGGACCGCATCCCGTCGGAGCTGCCGACGCCGCCCTCCGGACGCGGGCTCACCGCGCTGCAGCAGGGTCGTCGTCGCGTCGCGAACGCGCTGGCCGCTGCCGGACTCGTTGAGACACCGGCCTTCCCCTTCACCACCGAGGCGCACAACGATCTGCACGGCTCGGAGTCGGGGGAGCACCTTCCGAGTATCAAGCTCGCGAATCCGCTCGACGGACAGGCGCCGTTCCTGCGCCGTTCGCTGATCCCCGGTCTGCTGCAGATCGCGCACCGCAACATCGCGCGTGGACTCACCGACCTCGCGATCTTCGAGACCGGCGTCGTGTTCTTGCCGGAACCGGGCGTCGTCTACGGAACGGATGAGGTGCCGCCGCTCGGCCAGCGGCCCTCGGACGAGAAGCTCGCGGAGCTGAACGCGTCGATCCCGCCCCAGTACCGCCATGTCGCCGCGCTCTTCACCGGCAACGTCGTCGCCCGCCAGCCGGGGCGCGCGGCGGAGGCCGTCGGACTCGCGGATGCTCTGGATGCTGTACGCGTGATCGCCGTGGCATCCGGAGTCGAGATCGACGTGGTGCAGGGGCAGCGTGCAGCTCTGCATCCCGGACGCACAGGTGTGCTGAGCGTCGACGGCGCCGAAGTGGGGTACGTCGGTGAACTGCACCCGGACGTCGCCGCGGACGCCGATCTGCCCGGTCGCGCCGTGGCGCTTGAGCTCGATCTCGACGCCATTCTGTCGCTGGCGGGAAACCGCGTCGTCGCCGCATCGCTGTCGACGTATCCGGCCGCGACGCAGGATGTGTCGCTGGTCGTTCCCGAGTCGGTGACGGCAGGCGAGCTTCGTGCTGCCATCATCGAAGGCGCCGGTGAACTGCTGGAATCACTGCGACTCGTCGACGACTACCGTGGCGAGGGCGTGGCAGACGGTTCGAAGAGCCTGACGTTCGCGTTGCGTTTCCGCGCTGATGATCGCACTCTGACTGCGGCTGAGGCGACCGAGGCGAAGCTCGCCGGTGTAGCAGTGGCGACTGAGCGATTCGGTGCGACGCTGCGCGAGTAGCGCTGTTCTTGCCGAACGCCGGTGTCCATTCGTGGATGCCGGCGTTCTGCTCTCCGGTGAGTACCGGAGAGAATGAACGCATGAGTGACTATCAGGTGACGCAGATCGGTGCACCGGACGAGTGGCGCGACCACTTCGGTGGCTTCGACGAGGCCCGTTCCCGTGACGGTCGGCGGGTTGTCGACCATGAACTGACGATGCAGTACATCGGCATGACCGCGAATGCGCTTGAGCCGGGCGAAGAGGCCGGCTACTGGCACACGCACAGCCACGTCGAGGAGCTCTACGTCTTCCTCGCAGGCAGCGGACAGATGGGACTGGACGACGACCTCGTCGACGTCGGCCCAGGCACGGTGGTCAGGGTCGGACAGAGCGTCTGGCGCACCTGGCGTGCACGCCCGGACAGCGCCGAGCAGCTGCGCTGGCTCTGCATCCGTGCCGGTGGTGAGCAGTTGCCGCACCTGCCGAATGACGGCTCCCGCGCGCCCGAGCGGCCCATGCCGTGGCCGGCGTCGTGAGCGGACAGACCGTCGACCCGCGTCCGACCGCGACGACTGCGCCCGACGGCGCCAGAGACCTCGGCATCGCACCGTTCCTCAGCCCAGGCGGCCAGATCGACTGGCATTACCGCAAGCCGGGTTGGCAGACGGGCGACGCATCCAACATCGCGCCGATGCGCGTCGTGCGCGATGACGAACGTGGCCTGGTCGCATGGTTGGCAGCGGGCTCCCTCCTGGAGGGGATGGGCGCTCCGGACGGGCAGCGCATCCGCACCGTCGCGCTCGACCAACGCTGGCTCGTGGAGCGCACCAGGATCGTGGAGGAGTGGTGGGGCAACGGCGTGCTGCGCATAGCACCAACCGGTACTCCGTGGTCGGTCTGGCTGTTCTGGAGTGACGCGACCGGTACGGATTGGGTGTTCGACGGCTGGTACGTGAACCTCGAGAACGCTCACCAGCGCACCGGCAGCGCCACCCATTCGTCCGACCACGTCCTCGACGTGGAGATCGACGCGTCCGGGGAGGTCCGGTTGAAGGACGAGGACGAGCTGGAAGCGGCGATCGAACAGGGCCGGATCTCCGCTGATGAAGCGGAGCAGATCACCCGCCATGCGGATGCTGCGATCGGCGCCTTCCACGGCGGCCACTGGGCATTCGCGCAGGAGTGGGTCGATTGGCGTCCGGATCCGGCGTGGACGATCCCGCAACTCTCCGACTTGCCGCGCTGACGCTCTCGTACGTCGCTAGACTTCGAGCAGTGACACGGGGTGCCGCGCCGAGCGGCTGAGAACACACCCGTCGAACCTGATCTAGTTCGTACTAGCGAAGGGATGTCGCCATGAGCGATCTTCTGTACCCACCGTCCGCCCACCCCGTCGTCGCCGACGCGATGCGATTGCTCGAACTGGTGCGCGAAGCACCACCGCTCACGCACTGCATCACCAACGCCGTCGTCACCGGCTTCACCGCCAACGTGCTGCTCGCCGTCGGCGCGGCACCGGCGATGGTCGACATCGTCGGCGAGTCCGAGCTGTTCGCCGGCGTCGCGACCGGTGTGCTCATCAATCTCGGCACGCCCACACCTGAGCAGCGTGCTGCCGGGCTCGAAGCCGCGGCAGGCGCCGTCGCCGCGGGAACGCCATGGGTGCTGGATCCCGTGGCGATCGGCGCGCTGCCCGTGCGTACCGAGCACGCCCAGCGCCTGGTCGAGCAGCGCCCGACGGCGATCAGGGGGAACGCGTCGGAGATCCTCGCACTCGCGGGCCTGAGCGCTGGTGGCCGCGGGGTGGATGCGACGGACTCACCGGATGCCGCGGCAGACGCCGCCCGTCTGCTCGCGACCCGTCATGGCAGCGTCGTCGCGGTCTCAGGACCGATCGACCTCATCACTGACGGAGAGCGTGTCTTCCGCGTAGCCAACGGCCACGAACTGCTCACCCGCGTCACAGGGGGCGGGTGCGCGCTCGGCGCTGTCATGGCCGCGTTCCTGGGCGCGGCCCGCGGGACCCGGCTCTCGCCCCTCACCGCGGTCACGGCGGCGACCCTGTTCTACACGGTCGCCGCAGAGCGCGCTGCTGCACGGTCCGCCGGGCCGGGCAGCTTCGCCGTCGCATTCCTGGATGAGCTGGCATCCACCACGGCTGACGACCTCGGCGCCGCCGCGCGAGTCGAACTCGTTGCGACGCCGATCGTCGAGGCCGTCTCATGATCGACCTCTCTCTGTACCTCGTCACGGATCCCGTGCTGTGCGGCGAACGAGGAGTCGTCGAGGTCGTGCGAGAAGCGGTCGCTGGCGGTGTGGGCATCGTCCAGCTGCGCGACAAGACGGCGACCGACGAGCAGATCGTCGAACAGCTCATCGAACTGTCCGACGTGATCGACGGACGCGCAGCGCTCGTCGTCAACGACCGGCTGGACGCAGCACTCGAAGCCCGCGCCCGCGGCGCCCGCGTCGACGGCGTCCATCTGGGGCAGTCCGACGCCTCGGTCGAACGCGCAAGGGAATTGCTCGGACCGGATGCGATCATCGGGCTGACCGCGAACACCGCGGCGCACCTCGACGCCGTGCGTGCGCTGCCGCCGGGAACGATCGACCATCTGGGAGTCGGCGTGATCCGGCCGACCAGTACCAAGCCCGATCACCCTGAGCCACTGGGGATCGAGGGTTTCCGTGCGTTCGCAGAGCGCAGCGAGTTCCCGTGCGTCGCCATCGGCGGTGTCGGGATCGACGATGTCGAAGCGCTCCGTGACGCGGGGGCCGCCGGCGTGGCCGTGGTCTCGGCACTGTGCGCCGCGGACGATCCGCGAGCGGCGGCGCGAGCGCTGCGTCGTCGGTGGAGGGGCGCGGCATCCGTTCCCCGTGTTCTGAGCATCGCGGGAAGCGACCCCTCCGGCGGCGCGGGGATCCAGGCCGACCTGAAGTCCATCGGCGCGAACGGCGGATACGGGATGGCGGCGATCACCGCGCTCAGCGTCCAGAACACGCGGGGAGTCCGCGCCGTGCACGTACCTCCCGCCGACTTCCTCCGCGCACAGCTCGACGCTGTGACCGACGACATCGACATCGACGCCGTGAAGATCGGGATGCTCGCGGATGCGGAGGTCATCCGCACCGTCATCAGCTGGCTCGACGACGTTCGCCCGCCGATCGTCGTCGTCGATCCGGTGATGGTCGCGACGAGCGGAGATCGCCTGCTCGAGGCGGATGCCGAGGCGGCATTGCGAGTGCTGCTCAGACGCGCCGACCTCGTCACCCCGAACCTGCTCGAACTCGCAGTGCTGGCGGATGCGGCGGTCGCAGACAACTGGTCCGACGCTGTCGCGGATGCCGAGCGGCTGTCCGCCGACATCGGTGCGGCCGTGCTCGTCAAGGGCGGACACCTCGGCGGAGACCAGTCACCCGATGCGTTCGTGGATGCGACGACGGCGACAGTTCACGAGTTTCCCGGCACGCGGATCGACACGGATGCCACGCACGGCACTGGCTGCTCGCTGTCCTCCGCCCTCGCCACTCAGCGCGCGCTGGGCAAGGACTGGCCGGAGGCTGTTGGCGCGGCACGCGAGTGGCTGCGCGAATCGTTGCGCGGCGGTGCGGAACTGCAGGTCGGGCACGGCAACGGGCCGATCGACCACTTCGCCGGGCTCCGCGCACGAGGCGGCATCGAGACCTCTCCCACGAGCGACGAGGTCGTGACGCGGTGGTGGGAGCAGATCGCATCGATCCGCGCCGGCATCGATGACCTGCCGTTCATCCGTGCGCTCGCCGACGGAACGCTCGACCGGGGTGCGTTCACCCACTATCTCGCGCAGGACGCCCTGTACCTCAGCGGCTATGCCCGCGTGCTCGCGGACGCGGCACGTCTCGCCCCGACAGCGGGCGAGCAGGCGTTCTGGGCGAACGCCGCGCACGGATCGATCGTCGGCGAGCTCGAACTGCACGCGCAGTGGCTCACACCGGAGGACGGCGTGAGCGACGGGACGTTCTCGGCGACGCCGTCCTCGGCGACGACCGCGTATCTCGATCACCTCCGATCCACGGCGTACGGCGGCGACTATGCGCAGCTGATCGCCGCGCTGCTGCCGTGCTTCTGGCTGTACACCGATCTCGGTACCCGCCTGAACGCCGGTTGCTTCGGCGAGTACGCGCAGTCGGCAGCGCATCCGTACGCATCATGGCTGCGCACGTACGCTGACGACTCGTTCGCCGAGGCGACGCAGCAGGCGATCGGCTACACGGCGTCGGCAGCATCAGCATCCGATGCGCCCGGGCGGGCGCGGATGCTGCGTGCGTTCGAAGCATCCGCACGGCACGAGCTCGCGTTCTTCGCAGAACCGCTCGCACTCGACCACCGATCGAACAGCGATCGCGACGCATCCGCTCTGAGCAGATCGCCATCCGCGCGGGACTCGAAGGTGGTGTGATGGGCGTATGACGAACGTGCTCATCCTCGGCGGAACTGCGTGGGTCTCGGGTCTGATCACGAGGCGATGGATCGACAGCGGGGCGCGGGTGACCTGCCTCGCCCGTGGCACGCACCCCGTGCCGGATGGCGCCGAGCTCGTCCGCGCCGACCGCGACGACGCGGAGCCGTACCGTGACCTGCACGGCGAATGGGATGAGATCGTCGACGTCTCGCGCCATGCGCATCACGCCCGCGGTGCAGTCGAAGCGCTGGGCGCGCGCACCGCGCGCTGGACATACGTCTCGTCGGCATCGGTGTACGCCGACGAAGCCACGCCGGACACCGATGAGTCGGCCGAGACCGTGGCGCCCGCGCAGGACGGCGACGAGTACGAGTACGGCGCGCAGAAGCGCGCGTCGGAAGAGGCCGTCCTCGCTCTCGGCGAACGTGCCCGCATCGTGCGACCGGGTCTCATCGTCGGGCCGGGCGATCCCAGTGATCGGTTCGGTTACTGGGCGGCGGCGTTCGACCGCGCTGCGGACGGCCCGGTTCTCATCCCTCGCGTCGAAGGCAGAAAGGCACAGGTGATCGACGTCGAAGATCTGGTCTCCTTCCTGGTCGACAGCGAATCGTTCGCTCCGGTGAACGCGATCGGCGACGTGCACGAGCTCGGTCACGTGCTGGATGCTGTTCGCGCAGCCACCACCCACAGCGGCAAAGTCGTCACGGCCGAGGACGAATGGCTCGAGGCGCACGGCGTCGAGTTCTGGTCGGGGGAGCGGTCGCTGCCGCTGTGGCTGCCGATGGACATGGGCGGATTCATGACGCGTTCGAATGCCGCCTACCGCGCTGCGGGCGGAACCCTGACGTCGCTGGAGACGACGATCGCGCGCATCGTCGACGACGAGCGAACCAGGGGAGTGCATCGCGCGCGACGTGCAGGACTCACCCGTGACGAGGAGCTCGCGCTGATCGACGCGCTGTAGCGGTCAGTCGATTTGCGCACCGCACTGCGACGGCGCTACTGTCACCACATGCCTCCGGCCGCATCCGCCTCTTCGACGCTCGTTCCGAGCGTCATCGTGGTGCGCCGACGCCGCAGCCGTCTGGGCGGCCGCCGACTCTAGGCGACCCCGTGCTCCCTGAACGTCGAATCCCGACGAGAGGGTCGAGCACCGGTGTCGCCGCCATCGGCCCCACACCCCCAGACCGTTAAGGTAGAAGCATGACGTATTCCGTCGCCGTCTCCGGCGCATCCGGCTATGCGGGAGGCGAGATCCTGCGCCTGCTCGCCGGCCACCCGGACATCGAGATCCGCACCGTCACCGCGCACTCCAACGCCGGTCAGCCGCTGATCCAGCACCAGCCGCACCTGCGCTCGCTCGCGCACCTCACCCTGCAGGACACCACCCCTGAGATCCTCGCGGGTCACGACATCGTCTTCCTCGCACTCCCGCACGGCCAATCCGGCCAGTACACGGATGCCCTGGAAGACGTGCCGCTCGTCATCGACGCGGGCGCCGACCACCGCCTCACCTCGCGGGACTCATGGGACGCGTTCTACGGCGGTGACTTCCACGAGCCATGGGCATACGGCGTTCCAGAGCTTCTCGTCAATGGTGGCAAGCAGCGCGATGCGCTCCGAACCGCGACGCGCATCGCCGCTCCAGGGTGCAACGCCTCGACGGTGAGCCTCAGCCTCACGCCCGGCGTCGCCGCAGGGGTGATCGATCCGAGCGACATCGTCGCCGTACTCGCGGTCGGCCCGTCAGGGGCGGGCAAGAGCCTCAAGACGAATCTGCTCGCGAGCGAGATCCTCGGCAGCGCCAATCCGTACGCCGTCGGCGGCACGCATCGGCACATCCCGGAGATCCAGCAGGCCCTGCGCGTCGCAGGCGCGGACGATGTGCGCATCTCCTTCACACCTGTCCTCGTGCCGATGGCACGCGGGATCCTCGCCACCTCGACGGCGCCGATCGTCGATGGCGTATCGGATGCCGAGATCCGCGCAGCGTGGGAGAACGCGTACGGCGACGAGACCTTCGTGCATCTGCTGCCCGAGGGGCAGTTCCCGCGCACCGCCGACGTCATCGGTGCGAACACCGCTCTGATCGGTCTCGCGATCGATCGTGCAGCGGGCCGCGTCACGGTCGTCACCGCCGTCGACAATCTCGTCAAGGGCACGGCGGGCGCCGCCATCCAGTCCATGAACCTCGCGCTCGGACTCCCTGAGGATCGGGCGCTGTCACTGAACGGAGTCGCGCCATGAGCGTCACCGCACCGCAGGGATTCGAAGCGGCAGGCGTCGCAGCGGGTCTCAAGTCCACGGGCAAGCCCGATGTCGCCGTCGTCGTCAACCGCGGCCCGCGCAAGATCGGGGCTGCCGTCTTCACCAGCAACCGCGCCAAGGCGAACCCCATCATCTGGTCGCAGCAGGTCATCCTCGACCGCACGGTCGAGGCGGTCGTCCTCAACTCCGGCGGCGCGAACTGCTTCACGGGGGCGTTCGGATTCCAGACGACGCACGAGACCGCTGAGAAGGCCGCAGAGCTGCTCGAGGTCAGTGCCGGCGACATCCTGGTCTGCTCCACCGGCCTGATCGGCACGGGCGACGAGGCATTCCGTGCCAAAGTTCTCGACGGCACCGCGCAGGCGATCGCACAGCTCAGTGCCGATGGCGGCGACGCGGCCGCGCAGGCGATCATGACGACGGACACGGTCATGAAGACGGCTGTCGTCTCGCGGGACGGCTGGACGATCGGCGGCATGGCCAAGGGCGCGGGGATGCTGGCGCCAGGGCTGGCCACGATGCTCGTCGTCATCACGACCGACGCAGACCTCGACGCACTCGAGGCCGACACGGCACTGCGCCGCGCGACGGGGCAGAGCTTCGACCGGCTCGACTCGGACGGCTGCATGTCGACCAACGATCAGGTGACGCTGCTCGCCAACGGCGCCAGCGGCATCCGGCCCGACCTCGACGACTTCGCGGCGGCCCTGACCGAACTCAGCGATGAACTCGCGCTCAAACTGCAGGGCGACGCCGAGGGCGCGAGCCACGACATCACGATCCGCGTCACCAATGCCGCTTCAGAGCAGGAGGCGGTGGAGGTCGGCCGCTCGGTCGCACGCAACAACCTCTTCAAGGCCGCCATCTTCGGCAACGATCCGAACTGGGGCCGCGTGCTGGCGGCGATCGGAACCACCAGTGCGCAGTTCGATCCGTACAACGTCGACGTCTGGATGAACGGCGTACGGGTGTGCTCCGAGGGCGGCCCCGATCGCCCGAGGGAAGAAGTCGACCTCACCCCGCGTGCCACGGATCTGCTCATCGATCTGCAGGTGGGCGATGCGGAGGCGACGATCCGCACGAACGACCTCACGCACGACTACGTGCATGAGAACAGCGCGTACGCCTCATGACCGACATCCAGGACACGCCCGCCGAGATCGCCGCGGTCAAGGCGACCACGCTGATCGAGTCGCTCCCGTGGCTGAAGAAGTTCCGTGACCAGATCGTCGTGGTCAAATACGGCGGCAATGCCATGGTCTCGGACGAACTGCAGGAGGCGTTCGCGCAGGACATCGCCTACCTCCGCTACGTCGGCGTGCTGCCGGTGGTCGTGCACGGCGGCGGCCCGCAGATCTCGAACATGCTCGACCGGCTCGCGATCCCCAGCGAGTTCAAGGGCGGTTATCGGGTCACCAACACCGAGGCCATCAGCGTCGTGCGCATGGTGCTCACCGGCCAGGTGAACCCGCAGCTCGTCGCCAAGATCAACTCGCACGGCCCGATCGCGACCGGTCTGAGCGGCGAGGACGCCGGTCTGTTCGGCGGCCGCCGCCGCGGCGTGGTGATCGACGGGGAGAACATCGACCTCGGACGCGTCGGCGACGTCGTCGAGGTCGACCCCACCGCCGTGCACGACCACCTGGCCGCGGGGCGCATCCCGGTGATCTCCAGCATCGCGCCCGACCTGGATCACCCAGGTCAGTCGCTCAACGTGAACGCGGATGCCGCGGCATCCGCCCTCGCTGTCGCGCTGAACGCCCGCAAGCTGGTGGTCCTCACCGACGTGCCGGGCCTCTACGCCGACTGGCCCAATCGCGAGTCGCTCGTCTCGCACCTCACATCCGCACAGCTCATCGAGATGCTCCCGTCGCTGGAATCGGGGATGATCCCGAAGATGCGCGCATGCCTCGACGCTGTCGAGGGCGGAGTGGATGCCGCGGCCATCATCGACGGACGCGTGCCGCACTCGGTGCTCGTCGAGCTGTTCACCAGCAAGGGAATCGGAACTGAAGTGGTACTCGGAGAATCAGGGGTGACGGCATGACCGTCTGGCAGGAAGACGCAGCACGGGATCTGGTGCTCAACGCCGGCGAGCGGTTCGCACTGCTCACACGCGGTGAGGGCTCCTACCTCTGGGACGACAGTGGCAACCGCCACCTCGACTTCCTCGCCGGCATCGCGGTGACCTCGCTCGGTCATTCGCACCCGGTGTTCGTCGACGCCATCTCGAAGCAGGCCGCGACCCTCGCACACGTGTCGAACTACTTCGCCACACCTCCGCAGCTCGAGCTCGCGGCACGTCTGAAGCGTCTGGCCGGAGCCGGGATCGATGGCCGCGTGTACTTCTCGAACTCCGGTGCCGAGGCCAACGAGGCGGCGTTCAAGCTCGCGCGCCTGCACGGCGGATCAGAACGGCCGCGCATCATCGCGCTGGAGAACGCCTTCCACGGACGCACCATGGGCTCTCTCGCCATCACGGCGAAAGCGGCTATGCGGGCGCCCTTCGAACCGATGCCGGGCGGCGTCGAACACATCCCTGCCACGATCGAGGCGCTGGAAGCAGCCCTCGACGAGCACGTCGCCGCCGTCTTCATCGAGCCCATCCAGGGTGAGGCCGGAGTCGTCGAGCTACCAGAGGGATACCTCGCCGCCGCGCGCTCACTCACGCTGAAGCACGGCGCGCTGCTCATCATCGATGAGATCCAGACCGGTGCCGGCCGCACCGGCGCATGGTTCGGTTTCAACCACGAGGGCATCACGCCCGACGCGATCACGCTCGCCAAGGGCATCGGCGGGGGCTTCCCGATCGGCGCTCTCGTCACGTTCGGTGCAGCGAGCTCGCTGTTCACGCCCGGATCGCACGGATCGACCTTCGGCGGCAACCCCCTGGGCACCGCCGTCGCGAACGCCGTCCTCGGTGAGATCGAAAGTGCGGGGCTGGTGGAGAACGCCGCCGCGCGCGGAGTGCAGCTGCGCACCGTGATCGAAGGCATCGGCTCGCCGCTCGTCAGCGGCGTGCGCGGACGGGGCCTGCTCATCGGCGTCGCCCTGACCGCCCCCGTGGCAGGCAAGGTCGTCGCCGCCGCGCAGGAGCGTGGGCTCATCGTCAACGCCGCCAACCCCGACACGGTGCGCATCGCGCCCGCCCTGAACATCGGCGACGTCGAGATCGAAGAATTCCAGACGCTGTTCGCCACCGCCCTCGCCGACGTGCGGGCGGAGCTCGCAGCATCCGAAACCGGGAAGGTAACCGTATGACCCGCCACCTGCTGCGCGACGACGATCTCACCTCTGCCGAGCAGGCCGAGATCCTCGATCTCGCCGTCGAGCTGAAGAAGGATCGCTGGGCAGACAAGTCCCTCGCAGGTCCTCAGACCGTCGCGGTGATATTCGACAAATCATCCACCCGCACCCGGGTCTCGTTCGCCGTGGGCATCGCAGACCTCGGCGGTTCGCCACTGATCATCTCGACCGCGAACAGCCAGCTCGGCGGCAAGGAGACCCCGGCCGACACGGCTCGCGTGCTCGAGCGTCAGGTCGCCGCGATCGTGTGGCGCACGTATGCGCAGGCAGGGCTCGAGGAGATGGCCAAGGGCACTCGTGTACCTGTCGTCAACGCGCTGTCTGACGACTTCCACCCCTGTCAGCTCCTCGCCGACCTGCTCACGATCCGCGAGCACAAGGGAGACCTGAAGGGGCTGACGCTGACGTTCTTCGGCGACGCGCAGAGCAATATGGCGCACTCCTACGCGCTCGCCGGTGTCACCGCCGGCATGCACGTGCGCATGGCATCGCCCGAGTCGTACGCGCCGCGTGCCGACGTGATCGAGGCAGCCGATCGCCGCGCCGTCGAGACCGGCGGATCGATCACCCTCTACACCGACCCCGTCGAGGCGGCCGCAGGCGCGGACGTCGTCGTCACCGACACCTGGGTGTCGATGGGCAAGGAAGAGGAGAAGATCGCGCGGATCCGCGACCTCGGCGGCTACAAGGTCACCGGCGAGACCATGAGCCTCGCCGACCCCGACGCGATCTTCATCCACTGTCTCCCCGCCGACCGGGGCTACGAAGTCGACCCCGAGGTCATCGACGGTCCCCAGAGCGTCGTGTGGGATGAAGCCGAGAACCGGCTGCATGCCCAGAAGGCACTCCTGGTCTGGTTGCTCCGCCAGAGCTGATCCGGTCCATGGCGCGCAGACGATCCTTGAGCCTGTCGCTCTTGCTGAGCGAGCGGAGCGAGTCGAAGTGAAGGATCGTCTGCGCCTCAACTGGCAGCGCCTCAACGGCCCGGCACGCATCGCCGGCGTCGACCTCGCCCGCGGTCTCGCGGTGGTCGGAATGTTCGCCGCGCACCTGCTGTTGACGGCCGACAGCTTCGTCTGGGCTGAGCCCTCCACCTGGACGGCTGTCGTCGACGGGCGCTCGTCGATCCTGTTCGCCACGCTCGCCGGTGTCTCGATCGGACTCGTCACGGGTGGGCGCTCGCCGCTGACCGGCTCGACAATGGCCGTGGCACGGTTCAAACTCGTGCTGCGCGCGCTGATGCTGCTGGTTCTCGGCATCCTGTTGATCCTCGCCGGGGTGCCGGTCTACGTCATCCTGCCCGCGTACGCGATCCTGTTCCTGCTGGCGTTGCCGTTCACCCGGCTGCGCGCAGGTACGGTGCTGTGGATCGCAGCAGGCCTCGCCGTCGTCATGCCGTTCGTGCAGCCGGCGCTCGAGGCGCTGCCGATCTGGGACGCACCGTTTCGCGACGAACTCGACGCGATGATCGGATGGCACTACCCGTTCACGGTGTGGATCGCGTTCGTGCTCGCGGGTCTGGGCGTCGCTCGTGCCGGAGTGACGAGGCTCGCCGTCCAACTGCGGATGCTGGTCGTCGGAGTGGTGCTCGCCATCGTCGGCTACGAACTCGCCGAACTGCCGTCGCCGTCGAATGACCCCTACTGGGACGCGGTTTGGACGGCGGATCCGCACTCCTCGGGGGTGCTCGAGGCCATCGGCTCCGGCGGCTTCGCGATCGCCGTGCTGGCCGCCTGCCTGCTGCTGTCGCGCGTCGGCGTGCTGCGGATGCTGACTCTTCCGTTGCGCGCAACCGGAGCGATGCCGCTGACGGCCTATACCGCGCAGCTTCTCGTGTGGGCCGTCGTCGCGCTGATCGTGCTCGGCGACACCACGGACTACTTCGGGTTCATCGCGCTCGAACCCTTCTGGCCCATGACGATCGGCACGTTCATCGCGTGCACGGCCTGGGCGCTGCTCATCGGCCGCGGCCCGCTGGAACGGCTGCTCGAGCGCGCGACGCGACCCGTCGGGTCCAGCACGACGCACTGATGGGGGCAGTGCGCCGCGCCAGTAGGCTGGAATCATGAGCGACGCGAAGCACGACGGCACCAACGAGGGCGCACTCTGGGGCGCACGATTCGCAAGCGGACCCTCTCCCGAGCTCGCAGAGCTCAGCCGCTCGACGCACTTCGACTGGATCCTCGCGCCCTACGACATCGCCGGATCCCACGCGCACGCCAAGGCGCTCGCCGCGGCCGGCTACCTCAAGCCGGACGAGGAGCAGCAGATGCACGCCGGCCTCGACGCGATCGCGCAGAGAGTCGCCGATGGCTCGCTGCTCCCCGCGCCCAGCGACGAAGACGTGCACGGCGCTCTCGAGCAGGCGCTGATCGCCGAGCTCGGGCCCGAACTCGGCGGGCGCCTCCGCGCCGGTCGCAGCCGCAACGACCAGATCGCGACGCTGGTGCGCATGTACCTGATCGATCACGCCAAGGTCATCGCCCGCGACATCCTGCGCGTGATCGACGCTCTCGTGGCACAGGCCGAGGCGCACCCCGAGGCGATCCTTCCCGGCCGCACCCACCTGCAGCATGCGCAACCAGTGCTGCTCGCACACCACCTCCAGGCGCACGCCTGGCCGCTCGTCCGCGAGCTGGAGCGCCTGGTCGACTGGCGCGTCCGTGCCGGTGTCTCGCCGTATGGCGGGGGAGCGCTCGCGGGATCCACACTCGGCCTCGACCCGGAGCTCGTCGCTCGCGAACTGGGGCTCGACCGACCGGCGGAGAACTCCCTCGACGGCACAGCCGCACGTGACGTCGTGGCCGAGTTCGCGTTCATCACGGCTATGACCGGCGTGGACATCTCACGTTTTGCCGAGGAGATCATCCTCTGGAACACGCGTGAGTTCGGCTTCGTCACCCTGCACGACAGCTGGTCGACCGGGTCGAGCATCATGCCGCAGAAGAAGAACCCCGACATCGCAGAACTCGCCCGAGGCAAGTCGGGCCGTCTCATCGGCAACCTGTCGGGACTGCTGGCCACGCTCAAGGGGCTGCCGATCGCGTACAACCGCGACCTGCAGGAGGACAAGGAACCGGTCTTCGACTCCGTGAACACCCTCGAGGTGCTGCTGCCGGCATTCGCCGGGATGGTCGCGACGCTCACCTTCGACACCGCGCGGATGGCAGAGCTCGCCCCGCAGGGGTTCTCGCTCGCGACCGACGTCGCCGAGTGGCTCGTCAAGCAGCGGGTGCCCTTCCGCGACGCGCACGAGATCTCCGGTGCGCTCGTGAAGTCCTGCGAATCGCAGGGAATCGGCCTCGAAGACGCTTCGGACGAGCTGCTCGCGCAGGTCTCACCGCACCTCACGCCCGAGGTGCGCGAGGTCCTGAGCATCAAGGGTTCCGTCGCCTCCCGTACCGGTGCCGGCGGCACGGCGCCGATCCGCGTCGCAGAGCAGCGGGCAGAGCTGATCGCCCGTGCTCAGACCGCCGCGCACGCGCTCGGGCTCTGAGCGACCTAATGCAGCGCTTCGTCCGCGGCGCTGCGCTCCCAACTGGTGAACCTCACGACCAGATTCGCACTCGTCGGGGCGGCGAGGAACGGGCCGGCTGAGGCGACGGCATCCCCGTCGAAGGGCGCGACGCGCACCAGGCGCCATTCGCCGTCATCCGCGCGTGCCCGCACGATCAGCGCATCGGCCCATCGGCTCACGCGCACCGTGATCTGCGAACCGTGCCAGTCGTCGACGTACCCGACCGACCAGTCGGAGCGGATCTCGGTGACCACCGCGCCGAGCCCGAGATGACCGTCGGCGAACTCCAGGCCTGCCTTCATCCAGTGCTCCTCGTCGGCGTGGACATACAGGCCGGCCTGGTCGAACTGCCCGTCCCACGGCGCGCGGAACGAGACCTCCATCGCCTCGCCGACCGCGAGAGGTGCCAGCAGGGCGTGGGCGTTCTCGTGGACGAAGCCGTACGCCGTGTGGCGCCACGCGTCGCTTCCCTCCCGCGCGGTCACATCGAGGTGGCTCCCGGATTCGCTGCTCGCGGCAGGAGGAGTGGTCCAGGTTCCATCGGTCCAGGCGATCATGGTCGACACCATATCGGGCGTTGACGCCACTCGGATACTTTGAGATACTCGGCCCGAAGTATCTCTTAGTATCTCGCGCGATGGAGGACCGATGCAGCCGAGTCCGTACACCCCGGGCGAGATCGCCCGCGCCGTTCCCGGCCGAGGCGAGCTGATCGACGAGTTCACCGAGAGGCTCTCCCTGCTGGTCGACCTGCAGCGGCTGATCGGACGCATCCATGTCGCTTTCGGCGAGCGCGGGATCGGCAAGACCTCTCTGCTGCGTGCCTACCAGCGTCTCGCCGAGGAGCGCGATGTGCTCTGCATCTGGGTCACGGCGGGGGAGCAGAGCGGTCTGATCGCCCAGATCGTCGACGGCATCCGTGAGGCGACGAGTTCGTGGCCGCAGGCGACAGCGGCGTCGATCCGCGAGAACCTCGATGCGCTCACCGTGACCGTGCGCGTGCCGGGGATCGCATCCGTGAGCGCGAAGACGAAGATTCCGGCACCTGAGGCCGTCGGTGCCAGGGCGCTGGAGAAGCTCATCCGCGCGACCACCGATGACCGGCGGCGAGTGAAGGCCCTGATCCTGTTCATCGACGAGGTGCAGTCGGCAGATGCCGACGGCATCCGCACGCTCGCATACGCCTGGCAGCACCTGCAGGCCGAGGCATCCGACATCCCCGCCGCCGTCTATGCCGCGGGTCTTCCCAACGCGCCGGAGCAGATCGCGGATGCCGTGACCTTCAGCGAGCGCTTCGCGTACCGTCCGCTCGAGATGCTGTCGGTCGGCGCGCAGGTCGCGGCCCTGCGCGATCCGGCATCCGAGTTGAACGTGACGTGGGCGCCGGACGCACTCGGGCTCGCCGCTGAGCTCGCCGCCGGTTACCCATACGCGGTGCAGCTGTACGGCGATGCGTCGTGGGTCGCGGCCGGGCGACCGGATGCCGGTGGCACGATCACCCCGCGTCATGTGAAGACCGCACGATCCAGCGTCGATCGTGACCTCCGGAACCTGTTCGCCGCGCGCTGGGCGAACACCACGGCGAATCAGCGCCGTTTCCTCGTCGCGGTCGCCTGGTTGCAGGAACACGGTGACGCCGCAGACCGTGGCGATCTCGCCGATGTGCTCGACGTGTCATCACGCAGCCTGTCGTCGGTGCGTGCCCGACTGATCGCGAAGGGTCTCATCCGGTCGGAAGGACACGGGCGCGTCACGATCCCGGTCCCCGGTTTCGCCGACTACATCCGCGAGCTCGAGGATGACCCGCGCTGACTCAGAGAGTCGATCGGTACCAGCTGATCTTCCCCGCCAGACGCGCCTGTTGCGCGAGCACCTCATCGAGCCTCTGCTGGACGCTGACTGCGTGCTCCTCGAGCAGCGCGATGCGCTCTGGGACGGTGTCATCGTCGCGGCACAGCTCGCCGTAGCGTCGGAGTCTCTCCATCGGCATCCCGGTCTCACGCAAGCACTTGAGGAAATCCAGAGTGCCCAGCTCAGCGTCGGTGTACACCCGATGCCCACCGGCCGTGCGCTGCACCTCCGGGAGGACCCCCTCACGTTCGTAGTAGCGCAGCGTGTCGATGCTGAAGCCGCTGCGTTCGGCTGCTTCGGCTGGCGTGTACGTCGTCATGGCATCGAGCATAGGACTTGACCTGGAGTGCGCTCCAGGTTGCATCGTGGATTCATGACCTCAGCCACCCTGCCCACATTCCCACTCGTCCTCGGAGCGATGGCGTTCGGCACGCGCATGAGCGAAGACGCCTCGTTCGCGCTGCTCGACCGCTTCGTCGAACGTGGCGGGCTCTGGATCGACACCGCCGACTGCTACAGCTTCTGGGACAGCCCGACCGGTCACGGGGGCGCATCGGAGACCGTGCTCGGTCGCTGGTTCTCGGCTCGCCCAGGGGTGCGCGATCAGGTGCGGATCTCGACCAAGGTCGGTGCCGAGCCACTCTGGCCCGGATCCTGGCCAGAGAACCGTGCCGGTCTCTCTGCCCGAGCCGTGCGCGATGCGGTCGCCGGCAGCCTCGACCGGCTCGGTGTCGACACGATCGACCTGCTCTGGTTGCACATGGAGGATCGTTCGGTGCCGATCGAGGAGACCGTGGACGCGCTCGCCGAACTGACCGCAGACGGGACGGCGAAGCGTGTCGGAGCCTCCAACCATCCGGCCTGGCGGATCGAACGAGCACGCGCCCATGCGAAGCGGATCGGGAGCCTTCCGATCGACGCGTTCCAGCTGAACAGCACGTACCTGCGGGCGCGCCCCGGCGCGCCGCTGCCCGGTGTGGTCCATCGGTTCGGCGGGCTGAACGACGAACAGCGCGACTACGCCATCGAGCACGGGATCGAGACGTGGGCGTACACGCCGCTGCTGTCCGGCGCATATGACAATCCCGAGAAGAGCATCGCGGACGTGTACGACCACCCGGGTAACGCGCGCCGCCTCGCGGTGCTGGACGACATCGCGCGCGAGCGCGGACTTCAGCGCGGCCAGATCGTGCTCGCATGGCTGCTGGCCCACGGCATCCGCCCGATCCTCGGCGGGAGCAGGATCGACCAGCTCGACACGGCGATGGATGCCGCGCTGCTCACCCTCACGCCCGAGGAAGTCGAGGCGATGGATGCGCCGGCGTGAACGCGCCGCGCTGATAGCCTGGAGCGCGTGTCGAATCCTGATCTGACGACTGCCGAACCCGCGATCGACCCCACGTTCGAGAACGTGTGGGACGAACTGGTGTGGCGCGGCCTCGTCCACGTGTCCACCGACCAGGAGGCGCTGCGCGCCCTTCTCGGCGGAGACCCGATCACGTATTACTGCGGATTCGACCCGACTGCTCCGAGCCTGCACCTGGGAAACCTCGTGCAGCTGCTGACACTGCGCCGCATCCAGCTCGCAGGTCACAAGCCGCTCGGCCTCGTCGGCGGCTCCACAGGCCTCATCGGCGACCCTCGGCCCACCGCCGAGCGCACGCTGAACACGCCGGAGACCGTCGCGGAATGGGTGGGACGCCTGCGCACGCAGGTCGAGCGCTACCTGAGCTTCGAGGGCGAGAACGCGGCGCGCATCGTGAACAACCTCGACTGGACGGCGCCGATGTCGGCGATCGACTTCCTGCGCGAGATCGGCAAGCACTACCGCGTCGGCACGATGCTGAAGAAGGATGCGGTCGCCGCGCGCCTCAACTCGGATGCCGGCATCAGCTACACCGAGTTCAGCTACCAGGTCCTGCAGGGCATGGACTACCTGGAGCTCTACCGTCAGTACGGCTGCGTGCTGCAGACCGGCGGAAGCGACCAGTGGGGCAACCTCACCAGCGGCACCGACCTCATCCGTCGGGCCGAGGGCGTGGCCGCGCACGCGATCGGCACCCCGCTGATCACCAACAGCGACGGCACGAAGTTCGGCAAGAGCGAGGGCAACGCCATCTGGCTCGATGCCGAGATGTGCAGCCCGTACCGGATGTACCAGTTCTGGCTCAGCACGGCGGATGCCGATGTGCTCGAGCGCCTGAAGATCTTCACATTCCTCACACGAGCCGAGATCGAGGAGTACGCGCAGCTCGTGGAGACCGAGCCCTTCCGCCGTGCCGCACAGAAGCGCCTCGCGCTCGAGGTGGTCGCGACAGTGCACGGGACGGATGCGACCGCAGCGGTCATCGCCGCGTCAGAGGCGCTGTTCGGCCAGGGCGACCTGAACGCGCTGGATGCGGCGACGCTGCGTTCTGCGCTCGAAGAGCTGCCGAATGCCACAGTCGCGGCCGGGGCACCGGTGCTCGATGCGCTCGTGGAGACCGGACTCGTCGCGAGTCTCTCCGAGGCGCGCAGAGCGATCGCCCAGGGCGGCGTGACCCTTGACGGTGCACGCGTCGAAGACGACGACGCCGTCGTGCAAGGGACTCTGCCCGGAGGGGTGTCGGTGCTGCGCCGCGGCAAGAAGACCCTCGCCGGCGTCTTCATCGGCTGATGCCTTTCACCCCGAGTCACGCGGTCCTCGCGCTGCCGTTCATCCGCACGCCGTTGGTTCCGGCGGCGATCGCGATCGGCGCGATGACACCTGACCTGCCGCTGTTCCTGCGCGGATTCGGCGTCACGTACACGTTCACGCACACCTACGCGAACGTGCTCTGGACGATGGTGCTCGCCTTCGGACTGTTCCTCATCTGGCGCGTGGTGCTGCGGCCGGCGGCATCCGAGCTGTCACCGTCCTGGTTGGCACGCCGGCTCCCGAGCGAGTGGGACGAGCCGGCCGCGGATGCCGCGACCGAGGCCGTCGGATTCGGGCAGCGGCGCTCCTACATCCCGCTGCTCATAGTGTCGCTGCTGCTCGGCGTCGTCTCACACATCGTGTGGGACGCCTTCACGCACGATGGCCGCGTCGGGCTCGAGGTCTTCCCTGCCCTGGGCGAGCAGTGGGGCCCCCTGCAGGGATTCAAGTGGCTGCAGCACGGTTCGAGCGTCATCGGACTGATCGTCATCGGCATCTGGGCGGTGCTCTGGCTGCGTCGAAGCGCTGCGCATGCCGATGCCGAGCGCATGCTGCCCGGCTGGGTCCGCGTGGTGTGGTGGATCTCGTTGCCGGTGATCCTCGTCGCCGCGTGGGTGATCGGCTATCTGACGCACGGTCCCTTCACCGCGGAATTCACGCTGCAGCACCTGGCGTATCGGGTGCTGCCTTCGGCGTGCGGAATCTGGGCGATGCTCACTCTCGCGCTGTGCGTGGTGATCGCCATCGTGGGTGGTCGCCGGCCCACGCGCGTGGCGCCTCGAAGCTGAGTCCGGGCAAGGCCGGAGCTGCCGTGACGACCGAGCGTCCGCCGACCGTGAACTGCTGGCTGTGCATGGTGGGATCGATCTCGCGTTCCGGCTGCGGCTGATCGCGGCGCGGCATCCCGAGCAGTTCGGCGGCCACGCGCCGGAGCGAGGTCGAGACGTGCCACGTACCGCCCTCGCGTTCTCGTCGCGCCAGTGTCTCGTAGATCGCGGCGGCCAGCAGGTAGCCGGCGCTGTGATCGAGCGCCTGTGCGGGAAGGACTCCCGGCCGGTCGCCGTCTGCGGACTCGATCATCGCGATTCCGGACTCCGCCTGTACGAGTGAGTCGAATCCGGCGCGATCGGGATGATCGAGGCCCCATGCGCTCAGCTGGGCGATGATCAGGCCTGGGTACCGTGCGGCGAGGTCCGCGGGGGAGAGGCCGAGACGTTCGAGCGCGGCGGGCCGGTACCCGAGAACGACGACATCGGCCCCCGACAGCAGCATCGCCATCTGCGGCGATCGAGCGTCGAGCAGGGCGCTGCGCTTGCCGTGACCGGTGTCGAGGTGCTGCCACTCCGGTTCGGGAAGATCCGGGGGATCGATGCGCAGCACGTCGGCGCCGAGAAGGGCGAGCGTGCGGGTGCAGACGGGGCCGGCGATCACTCGGGTCAGGTCGAGGACGCGGATGCCGTGCAATGGTGCTGCCGTATCGGGAGATGCCGTGGTGGGAGTGGGGGCGTGATCGCCCATTCGACCGATCTCGATCAGCGGTCGCTCGCGCAGGGCCTGGTCGTATTCGGGATTCTCCCGACGCACTGCCACCGCAAGTCCACCCGCATCGACGATGCGGTCGACGGACTCCCGAACGGATGCCGCGGCGAACACCGCGCGAAGATCATCTGCCCCCGCATCGGCCGGCACGTCGAGACCGCGGCACAGTGCTCTCGCGTGGTGAGGATAGTTGCCGTGGGTGCGCAGCCATCCGTCGTCGGCTTGCCAGAATCCGGAGAACGGCGACCACACCGAGGGAGCCTTGCCGTCGATACGCAACATTCGGTCGCTGCTGTATGCCATCGCGATCCGGTCGAGGTCGACCTGCCCGGACATGTCTACCGCGCGCATCACCGAAGTCACACTGGCCAGGGCAAGATCGGCGGTGGCGAGTCGAGAGGGGAGGGCCGATGGTGCGTTCATATGGTCGCGATCGTACGCCTGAGAGGCGCTCTCCGAGCAGAAAATGGAGTTGATCAGGCAGGATGCTCCGACCATGCCTCTGCGACACGCCCGGGCCGGCGCCGTGATTTGCCCGACCCCCGCATCCCACGTAAGTTATTACCTGTTCGCCCCACAGGGTTGAGCAAGGGCCAAGGCTCAGCTCCCCTCAAGCGGTAGAACACCTCCCAACACAGAAGATCACCTCGGTGAGATGCTGTGAGGGGGGCCTCTGTGGTTCCGCAGATCGTGACTGAGTTCGCTCGGATCGCCGATTTGACAAACGGATGCCACGGGGTAAGATTGAGAAGTTGCCCTTCGGGCCTGGTTGTGATGACTGGGTCGGGGGAGCGTCCGATCCTTGAGAACTCAACAGCGTGCACTTGTCAAATGCCAAATTATCCTCGTCGGTCTTCGGACTGGTGAGAATTCCTTTGGATCAAAGACCAGCCCTTCCGGGGGTTGGCATTTTAATGAAGTCAGTTTGATTCATTTCTTTGGTCAGTTCAAACTCGCTGCGATTCACCTTATTCCGGTGGTTGTGGTTTTTTTCTTTTACGGAGAGTTTGATCCTGGCTCAGGATGAACGCTG
>NZ_BMCM01000003.1:171622-573699 GCF_014635185.1 Microbacterium murale | reverse complement strand
CGCCGGCCGCACCGACGACGCCGCCGGCACCGCCGACGACGCCACCCGCGACTCCGCCGGCTCCGCCCGCCGCTCCGCCGGCACCGCCGACGCAACCGCCGGCCTGATGAGCTGAACGAAGGACCCTCGATCGTGATCGGGGGTCCTTCGTCGTACCAGGCGGAGATTCCGATAGCGTGGACACATGATCATGTCGTACTTCCACTACGATGTGTGAGAATCCTGCGGCCGCTCGAATCGTCGCATCCAACCCGGAGGAACCCTTTGTCTGAGACGTCCACGCAGACCCATCGCGTCGCGGCCCCGGACGGCGGGGAGATCGTCCTGGCCTGGGCTGGAGTGACCGATACCGGGCGCCGCCGGGACAACAATCAGGATGCGTTCCTGGCGCAGTACCCGCTGTTCGTCGTAGCCGACGGCATGGGCGGGCATGCGGGCGGCGAGATCGCGAGTCAGAGCACGATCGCGCGCCTGCAGGAAGTCGTCGACTCCGGTGAGGTCGGCACGGCAGGCATCGAGAATGCCCTCACGCAGGCTGTGGGCGACATCGCCTCGCACCCGGAGACTACTGACGAAGGCACCGGTACGACTCTCACCGGCATCTTCTTCGACACGACAGACGACGAACCCCGGTGGGTCTCGCTCAATATCGGCGACTCCCGTGTCTATTTGCTGCGTGATGAGCGGCTGGTTCAGGTCACGACCGATCACTCCGTGGTGCAGGAGCTGATCAGCTCGGGGCGGCTCAGCGCGGAAGAGGCGGAGAGCCACCCGTACAGCAACGTCATCACGCGCGCCGTCGGGGCGAGCGAGCTCACGCCGCCGGACTATCTCGGAATCGAAGTGCTCGATGGCGACCGGTTCGTGATCTGCTCCGACGGGTTGACCAAGGAGCTCACCGACTACGGCATCCAGCATTTCCTGCGGGAGCACGCCGATCCTGGAGTCGCCGCCGATGCGATGCTGGCCGCGGCGCTCGAGAACGGCGGGCGCGACAATGTGACGCTCATCATCGTGCAGGCGGAGCGCGCCGGGCATGATCCCGCCGCAGATGATGACGCGGTCACGACCGACGAAGAATCATCCTCCGAGTCTTCCTCCACAGCGGAGACCACCGAAGAATAGCTCCTCGGAGCTGTGGAGAACGGCATCCGCCGTCCTCGGATGCCGTGCAATGAGGTCATGGACCTCGAACCGCTCACGCTTCCCGCCGTCGCCGCCGAGCCTCGACGCCAGCCCGTCCCCGTACTCGCCGCCGTCGTGCCGATCGCCGCCGGCGTCGTGCTGTGGCTCATCACCGGATCGGTGTTCTCGCTCTGCTTCGCCGCGCTCGGCCCTCTGATGATCGGCGCTTCGCTGCTGGACGGTCTGCGCACTCGACGCCGCGAACGACGGGCCGCCGCCGATGACGAGACCGCCGGGTGGCGCCGTGCCGAGCAGGACCTGATGCGCCGTCATCAGATCGAACGTCGTGAGCTGAGGCGTGTTCACCCGGACGCGGCGGCATCCGTCATGGATGCGCCCCTGCGGGATCTGCGGCCGATCGACGATTCGACGCCGATCGTCGTCGGTTCAGGAGCCAGGCGCAGTGCACTCCGGGTGACCGGCGATGACGGTGAACGCGCCCGTGCCTTCAGAGAACGTGCATCTCAAGTGGCGGGCGTTCCGATCACCGTCGCGATGGGACGCGGAATCTGTCTGCGCGGACCCGCGCCCATCGCCGGCGCTGCCGCCAGGGCGCTGGTGGTGCAACTGTGTCTGCGTCATGCCCCCGGACAGCTCGCACTCGTCGGCGGGGGATTGGAGGTGCTCGGGCTCGCAGGCTTCCCGCACGCCGGAAGAACCCGGCGCGGAGCGTGGCGGCTCGCCGTCGTGGTGGGAGATGAGGAATGTGTGGGCGCCGCGGCGCAGATACGCGTGTGCGGGACGGATGACGAAGTGCCGGAGGGAGTGACGACGCTCATCGACGTCGCAGATCCGGCACGGGCGCGGCTCCGGACCTCGGCAGGCATCGAGGAGATCGCGGTGGAATGTCTCTCCCGCGCGCAGGCGATGGCGATCGCCGCCGGCAGTGCCGAGCGGGAAGGCGATGCGGCACAGCTGCCGGACATCGTGGCGCTGGGGGAGCTGGTGCTGCCTGCGGAGGCGGGGCGTGCCGGTCTTGCCGCCGTGATCGGCCGCACCGAGAGCACCGATCTCGTGCTCGACCTGGTCGAGGACGGTCCGCACGCCATCGTGACGGGGATGACCGGTTCCGGCAAGAGTGAGCTGCTCGTCACCTGGATCACTTCGATGGCGCGCTCGCACGGCCCGGACGAGGTGGCATTCGTGCTGGCCGACTTCAAGGGCGGCACGGCATTCGACCCGCTGCGGGCCCTTCCGCATGTCGCTGCGGTGATCACCGACCTCGATGAGGAGGGCGCGCGACGCGGAGTCGAGAGTCTCACGGCGGAACTTCGTCGGCGCGAGGCGGTGCTCGCCGAGCTCGCCGTGCGAAGCGTCGCTGAGGCGTCAGGTCGGCTGGGGCGGCTCGTGATCGTCGTGGATGAGTTCGCCGCGCTGCTGCAGGAGCATCCAGACCTCGGCGCTGTCTTCTCCGATGTCGCCGCCCGTGGCAGGGCGCTCGGGATGCACCTCATCCTCGGCACGCAGCGAGCGGCGGGGGTCATCCGTGACGGGCTTGCAGCGAACTGCCCCCTTCGGGTGAGCCTGCGTGTGACAGAGGCAGCGGACAGCCGACTCGTCATCGGATCCGATGACGCGGCCGAGCTGCCCGGGGGTGCGGCCTCTCGGGGCCTGGCGTTCGTCCGCCGTCCGCAGGACACGGCAGCGGTGGCTGTGCGCGTCGCCCTCACCGGTGCGGGCGACCTGCGCGAGATCGGCACCCGATGGCAGGACGCCCGCGAGCCGGTGAGTCCGTGGCTCGCGCCGTTGCCGCGGCGGCTCGATCTCGACGAAATGGCCGCCGCCCACCCGCACGACAATGCGTTGCTGGTCGGACTCACGGATGAACCGGAACGACAGTGCCAGACACCCATGCTGCTGCGGCCGGGAATCGACCGAGGCCTCGCGGCGATCGGGGGCAGCAGCTCGGGGCGCACGTCTCTGCTGCGCGCCCTGGCGAGACAGAGCGCGCGGTCGGTGGTGCTGCGTGCCGACCCGGAGCGCGCCTGGGATGCATTGGCCGGGGTGCTCGACGCCGGCGCGTCCGCACCGGAGCTCGTGCTGTGCGATGACCTCGATCAGCTTCTCGCCGCATTCCCGGTGGAGTATGCACAGGCGTTCCTGGAGCGGATGGAGAAGCTGGTGCGCTCGGCTGCGGCGCGAGGATGCACTGTCGTCATCACCACAGGGCGCGCGTCCGGCCAGACCTCTCGTGTGATCGAGGCTCTACCGACGCGGATGCTGCTGCGGATGGGCACCAAGATGGAGCATCTCGCCGCAGGCGGCGACAACGACGGCTACCGTCGTGACCGCCCGGCAGGCCGCGGCAGAGTCGATGATCGCGAGGTGCAGATCGTCTGGACTGACGCATCCGAGGAAACAGGTGCCACCGGAGCGGTGGCCGTGCAGCGTTGGACGCCGACCGCGCGCGTGGTCGGCGTGATCGCACTCGGCGTTCGGCGGGTCGTTGAGTGCCTGCGAGCCGCCTATCCGGATCACGTGGTCTCACCGGTCGCCGATCACACCCAGGAATCACCGTCGTCGCTGCCGGTCGTCGGAGTGCAGGGAGCCGCTATCTCGTCCGGGGCGTCGCCGACGATACTGGTCGGCGACGCCGACAGCTGGCAGCGCCAGTGGCCGTTGTGGCAGCGGATCCGACTCGAAGGCGAGATGCTGTTCCTCGCCGAATGCGCGGGAGAGCTGCGATCATTCGCGAGCATCCGAGAACTGCCGCCGTTCGCCGAACCGCATGCGGGGCGGGCATGGACGATCCACGCCGGCCGCGCCCCGCAGCGTGTGGTCATCCCCGAACTCGATGCGTCCCGGTGATGAGCCCGCGCACGGCGGATCTCACAGCACGGACGCGATCGCGCTCGCCTCCAGACCGTGGGCGACCGCGACGCCCTCGTTGATCACGGCGCCCTTCGCCGTGTTGAGCCCGCTCGCGAGCGCGGCATCGGCGCTGAGCGCGTCCCGCCATCCGCGGGAGGCGATCTGGCGCACGTATGGCAGTGTCGCGTTCGTGAGAGCCGAGGTCGAGGTGTTCGGCACGGCTCCTGGCATGTTGGCCACGCAGTAGAACACGGTGTCGTGCACCGGGAAGGTGGGGTCGTCGTGGGTCGTGGGGTGCGTGTCCTCGAAGCAGCCGCCCTGGTCGACGGCGATGTCGACGAGTACGCTTCCCGGTCGCATCCGGGCCACCATCTCGTTCGTGACGAGCTTCGGCGCCCGCGCACCTGGGATGAGCACCGATCCGATGACGAGATCGGATGAGACCACTGCTCGACGAAGATCCAGCGGATTGGATGCGGCGGTCTTCACGCGCCCTGCGAAGTGGTCGTCCAGCATTCGAAGGCGCGGGATGTTCGTGTCGAAGATCGTGACATCCGCGCCCATACCGCTCGCGATGACGGCGGCGTTAGCGCCGGCAACGCCGCCGCCGATCACGGTCACTGTCGCCGGTCGGGTGCCTGGCACACCGGACATGAGCAGTCCGAGGCCGCCGTTGGAACGCAGCAGAGTGTTGGCACCGACGAGCGGAGCAAGCCGCCCGGCGACTTCGCTCATCGGAGCGAGCAGGGGAAGCCCGCCGCCGGGAAGCTGCACCGTCTCGTAGGCGATCGCCGTGACGCGGTCGGCGAGGAGCCGGTCGGTCAGCGGCCGGTCCGCAGCCAGGTGCAGGTAGGTGAACAGGGTGAGGTCGTCGCGGAAGTGGTCGTACTCACTCGCGATCGGCTCCTTGACCTTCAGCAACAGCTCTGCGCGCGCCCAGACCTCTGCGGCGTCGTCGAGCAACGTGGCGCCGGCTTCGGCGTACTCGGCATCGGGCATCGACGATCCGACGCCCGCTCCGGACTGCACGAACACCTCGTGACCTGAGCGCACCAGATCGTGCACTCCCGCCGGCGTCAGGGCGACGCGGTACTCGTTGTTCTTCACCTCGGTGGGGACGCTGATCCTCATCGTGGCTCCTCTCCTCCCTCGACTCTGAGGGGATACTGCCCAGGGTCAGGGCATCAGACGGCGGCGCCGGGACGGATCATCCCGACGTCGCTCCCTCCGCCGAGGACGGCGAGGGGAAGTGCGTTGGCGAGCGTCGCCAGATCGGCTTCGCTCAGTGCTCCGGCGCGTGCGAGCAACGTCGCTGCGACGATCACGAGTGCGCGTGCGCCACCATCGAGCATCTTGAGCACGACGGTCGTGCCGTCGGGGGCGACCATCGTCATGATCCCTTCGGCGCCGCTCTTGGCGAACACGCCGAGTGTCTCGATCGCGATCGTGTCCGGTCGTCCAGGACCTTCGATCGTCCACGGGTTCTCCTTGACGGCGCGGACGAGGGTGCCCGCGACTCGATGCAGGGCGAACGGCGAGCGGTCGGAGGCTGACCCGATCCGGTGGATGGCACGCCCGAGCCCGGCGAGGGTGATCGCGTGGATCGGCGCGCCGCATCCGTCCACCGCAGTGTGAGCGATCTTCTCGCCGGTCAGGCGCTCGACCACCTCGCGGATGTGAAGCTGCAGCGGATGCGACGGATGCAGGTATCCCTCGGTCGGCCAGCCGGTGGCGACGCACGCGCGGAGCATCGCGGCATGCTTGCCAGAGCAATCCATCCGGATGCGTGCCGGCTGTCCGTGCTCTCGGACGAGTTCGTCGCGTGTGGCGGTGTCTCGCGGCCACGCCGAGGGACAGCCGAGGTCATCTTCCGTGAGACCGCCGGCGGTCAGGATCTCGCGGACCAGGTCGACGTGACGATCGGTGCCGACGTGACTCGCCGTCGAGATCGCCAGCTGCTCACCCGCCAGTTCGGCCCCGGCGGTGACGCAGGCGACGGCCTGAAGCGGCTTCAGGCTCGAGCGGGGGAGGATCAACGCGTCCGGGTTCCCCAGCCGGCGCACGACATCTCCGTCCGGTGACAGGACGATCGCCGAACCGGCATGGCGGGATTCGATGAACCCGCTGCGTTCGACGACGGCGAGTTCGACAGCATCCGCAACAGTGAGAGTCTCCAGCACGCGACCAGCCTAACGCCGACGTCGCCGGCGTCACCGAGCCGCACCGTGTCAGACTGACCTCATGACTCTCGGCGAACACCAGTACGCACTCACGGCCACCTGGCAGGGCAACCGCGGGACCGGCACGAGCGGCTATCGCGACTACTCCAGAGATGTCACGATCGAGGTCGCAGGCAAGCCGGCGCTGCTCGCATCGGCGGACAAACCTTTCCGGGGCGATCCGCAGCGCTGGAATCCGGAGGACATGCTGATCGCCTCTCTTTCCGAGTGCCACCTGCTGTCGTATCTGCATGCCTGCGTCGGCGCAGGCGTCGTCGTCGTGTCCTACATCGATCGCGCGAGCGGAGTGATGCGTGAGGACGGCAGGGGAGGAGGCGCCTTCACCGAGGTGCTGTTGCGTCCGGAGGTCGTCGTCGCGGATGCGTCGATGATCGCTGCGGCCGAGAGCGCCCACGAGGATGCGCACCGGATGTGCTTCATCGCGAACTCGGTGAACTTCCCGGTCCGCCACGAGGCAAGCGTCAGCGCCGCTCGTGCGGAAGAGCCTGCTTGATCTTCTCGATCGGTCCCTGAGCGGGGGGCTCGTTGTAGATGCCGGCAAGCTCCTGACCGCTGAGCGCATGGATCGCCGACATGATCTCGTCGGTCGCGAGACGCCGGGCCTTGCCGCTGCCGGCTGCGCCGTGCACTGTCACGTCGATCGGATCGCCGAATCGCACGGTGATGCGCTCGCTGAGCGACGGCATCTTCGCACCTTTCGGCATCGCCTTGTCCGTGCCGACGAGCCCGACCGGAACGACGGGCGCACCGGTCTGCAGTGCGAGGAACGCAGCACCGGTGCGCCCTTTGTACAGTCGGCCATCCGTGGAACGGGTGCCTTCAGGGTAGAGCGCGACGGCCAGTCCCTGTTCGAGCAGCAGTCGCTGCTGATCCAGCGCGTCGAGAGCGGCCTGTCCGGCGCCGCGGCGCACCGGTATCGCCCCGATCGACTGGAAGAACGTCCGAGACACGGCGCCCTTGAACCCGGTGCCCTCGAAGTACGCCGATTTGGCGAGGAAGTGCACAGGGCGGGGCGCTGCGACGGGGATCGCGATCGAGTCGATGAACGACAGATGGTTGCTTGCGAAGATGACCGGGCCGTCCAGCGGAACGCGCTCACGACCCTCGACGTGCGGACGGTAGACGAGCCGGGCCAGCGAGCCGATCACTGCTCGTCCGAACGCGTACGTGGCGCCGGCGCGGCGTGGTGTCGTGGCTTCCTCTGTCGACTGCTCCTGATCCGATTCTTCGGTCGGCTCGGGAACGGCAGACTGCTCAGAGGTCATCAGATCAGGCTACTCCGCGATTCATGCCATCCGTGGAATGCGACGAGCACACTGCGCCGCGCCCCGAGAACGGATGCTTCTCAGCGAGGACAAAGGCGAATACGACATCATGGAATGTCCCTCCCCACGATCACGAGGTCTCACTTTGCGCAATCGCCCGCTCATCGCTCTGTCCACCATCGCCGTCGCGACCATGCTCCTGGCCGGCTGCTCTGGCACGGAGGGCACGACCGCAGACGACACCGAGACTCCGGCCGCCGACCTGTGCTCAGCGACCGTCGAACCGGGTGACGCCTCCGACGGCGTCACGGTGGAGGGCGACTTCGGCGCAGCGTCGACCGCGACCTTCGAACTGGGTGCGCAGGTCGATGCGGCGCAGCGCACAGTGATCAGCGAGGGCGACGGCGACAAGGTCGCCGACGGCGACTACGTCAGCTATGCACTGAGCGCATTCGACGGCGACACGGGTGAGCGACTCGGCGATGCCGGTTACACCGAGGGCGAGCTGCTCCCGGCCGCGCTGACCGCTGATGCGCCGCTCGGACAGCTCATCGGCTGCGCGAGCGTCGGGTCGCGCCTGTCTATCGTCTTCCCCACAACTGAGGACGCGGCCGCGCAGTACTACGTGCTGGACGTTCTCGACGTGGTCCCCACGGCCGCATGGGGCGAGGAGCAGGCGCCGGTCGCCGGCATGCCCGCCGTCACGCTCGACGATGATGGGGCGCCCACGGTCGAGATCCCGGATGCCGCGGCTCCCACCGAGGTGCAGATCTCGGTGCTGAAGCAGGGCGACGGCATCGCAGTGGGCGACGGAGACACGACTCTTCTCCAGTACCACGGCGTTGGCTGGGAGAGCGGCGAGACCTTCGATTCCTCATGGGCGAACGGCGCCCCGATCACCAGTGAGGGCAACGGCTACGTTCCCGGGTTCGTCCAGGCGCTCGCAGGGCAGAAGGTCGGCTCTCAGGTGCTCGTCGTGATCCCGCCGGCGGCGGGCTACGGCGAGGGCGAGATCAACGACGAAGACCTCAAGGGCCAGACGCTCGTCTTCGTGATCGACATCCTCGCGACGATGCACCCTGCCGCGGCGTAGCCGGTCGCGGCTTCGCCGTGCAGGACGCGCCAGCGCAATAGGCTGACGGTATGCGTCGTATCATCGTCCTCGGCTCGACCGGTTCCATCGGCACTCAGGCGCTGGATGTGATCCGCGCCAATCCTCGCCGTTTCGAGCTGGTCGGGCTCTCGGCCGGCAACAACGCCGAACTGCTCGGCGAGCAGGCCGCGCAGTTCCAGGTCGAAGACACGGCCATGGGCGCGCAGGAGTCAGAGCAGCTGGTGCGTGACGTCGAGGCGGATGTCGTGCTCAACGCGATCACCGGATCGATCGGGCTGGGGTCGACGCTCGCTGCGCTGAAGGCCGGTCGCACGCTGGCACTCGCCAACAAGGAGTCCCTGATCGTCGGTGGCGAACTGGTGAAATCGGCCGCGGCTGAGGGCCAGATCGTGCCTGTCGATTCCGAGCACTCCGCGCTCGCGCAGGCGCTGCGCTCCGGGACGCACGATGAGATCAGACGCCTCGTCGTCACAGCATCCGGCGGTCCGTTCCGCGGACGCACGCGTGACGAGATGGCGGCGGTGACCCCCGCCGAAGCGCTCGCGCACCCGACCTGGGCGATGGGACGAGTCGTGACGACGAATTCCGCCACCCTGGTGAACAAGGGACTCGAGGTGATCGAGGCGCACCTGCTGTTCGACGTCGACTACGAGCACATCCAGGTCGTCGTGCATCCGCAGTCGATCGTGCACTCGATGGTCGAGTTCATCGACGGCTCGACCATCGCTCAGGCGTCACCGCCGGACATGCGACTGCCCATCTCGCTCGCCCTGGACTGGCCGCATCGCATCGGCGGGGTCGGACGCCCGCTGGACTGGACGAAGGCGAGCAGCTGGGACTTCGAGCCGCTCGACGATGCGGCGTTCCCCGCTGTCGCACTGGCGAAGAGCGTCGGGCGCGCTGGCCGGACGTTCCCCGCGGTCTTCAACGCCGCCAACGAGCAGGCAGTCGATGCCTTTCACGAGGGACGTCTGCCATTCCTCGGGATCGTCGACACGATCGCCAGGGTCGTCGACGCTCATGAATCGCCTGACCAGCTCACGATCGAGTCGCTCGCACAGGCCGAGAACTGGGCGCGCGCGACCGCGGATCGGCTGATCGCGCAGCAGTAGACGCCTCAGTCCCTGAGCCTGTCGAAGGGTCAGTCGGGGTACGGCACCGGCCAGTGCGGCTCAGGCACAGGCCATCCGGCATCGCGCAGAGCGCGGCGGGCGAGCTCGCGAGCCGAGTACGGCGTGCGAACGCCGCGGATGTCCCGGTAGTCCTGATGGCCGGGACCGGCCCAGAGGATCGCATCGCCGTCGCCGACAAGGCCGACTGCGGCGATGATCGCCTTCTCCGGCGGGGAGTACTCGTGGATCTCAGCATCCGGTCGTACCATCCGTGCGCCTTCGATCAGCGTGGCACGGATCGACTCCGGGTCCTCGAAACGGGGATGGTGATCGGTGATCACGAGGATGTCGCTGCCGAGCACGGCAGTGCGCCCCATGTCGTGACGCTTGGTGGCGTCACGATCGCCGTCGGCACCGAACAGCATCACGGTGCGCCCCGGCGTCACGCGCCGGATCGCCGCCAGCGTCTTCTCGAACGCGTCGGGTGAGTGGCCGAAGTCGACGAAGACGGCGGGGCCGCGATCACCGGAGACGAGCTCGGTGCGTCCCGGCAGGTACGCGTCGATGCGTCCGTCGCGCTCGAGGGCGGCGGTGATGCGCTCCCACTCGTACCCGCCCTCGAGAAGCATGACGATCGCGAGGGCGGCATTAGCCGCCATGTGCGGGCCGATCACGGGTACGACCGTGGTGAGAGTGCGCCCCTCGGGACCGGTCATCGTGAAGCGGGTGCCGCGCTGGCGCTCCTCGTCGATCGTGACCACCCAGTCAGCGCCGGCGGCGACGGACGCGTCAGCCGCGATCGCGGGAGTGCCGACGGTCACGACGGGAATCTCGGCCGCGGCGACCACGTCGACGCCGGACGCCGAGTCGAGGCAGATCACCGCGCGCCTGGAGCGGTCGGGCTTGAACAGGGGGAGCTTCGCCGCGAAGTACTCCTCCATGTCGGCGTAGTCGTCGAGGTGGTCGTGACTGAGGTTCGTGAAGCCGGCGACGTCGAACACGAGTCCGTCGACGCGCTTGCGTGAGAGCGCCTGCGCGCTGACCTCGACGGCGACAGCTTCGACCTCTCGTTCGCGCATGAGCGCGAGGAGGGCGTGCATCTCGGATGCTTCGGGTGTCGTGAGTCTGGAGACGATGACCTCGCCGGCGATGTGCCGCTCCGCAGTGGAGGAGAGGCCTGTCACGACGCCGAGCTGGTCGAGGATGCCCTCCAGCAGGTGCGAGACGCTCGTCTTGCCGTTCGTGCCGGTGGTCGCGAAGAGCAGCGGCAATTCGTCATCGGCTCCGGTGCCGTACACCCAGGCGCTCAGGGCGCCGAGCACGCCGCGAGGATCGTCCACGATCACGATCGGCAGCCCGATGTTGCCTGCGATGTCAGCGCCTGCCTCATCGGTGATGACGGCGACCGCGCCCTTTTCCGCGGCCGCGGGGGCGAATATCGCTCCGTGCTGATTCACCCCCTGAATGGCGACGAACGCTTCTCCTGCACGGAGATCAGCGGTCGCGAGGGTGATGCCGGTCAGGGTGACGCCGGCGGTGTCTCCGCGGGTGGCGGTGGCGAAACGAGCGGCGAGATCCGTCAGATTCCGCTGTGGCGGAGCATCGGGACGGAGCACGGGAGGAAGGCTGGGCTGTGTGGTCGACATGGCATGACAATGATCTCATGAGCGGCCGACAGGGACGCGTTCAGGCGCGCCCCTGGCGGCCGCTCACGAGACTCAGACCGAGCGGCGGTAGGCGAGCACTGCGACCACGAGGGCGGCGACGCCGGTCAGCAGTCCTGCACCCCCGAGGATGACGCCGACCGGGGATGCCTCGGTCGTCTGCCCCTGCGCGTCCTCCTGAGCGTCCGAGTGCTCCGTGTGCGCAGCATCCGTCGTGCTCTCGTCGCCTGCGGCCACCGTCACGACCGGCGCCGGCGAATCCAGGTCATGCGGGTCGGCGCCGTCTTCCGCAATCTCCACCCATTCGTTGACCCCGCTCTCACACGTCTGCTCGACGGGGAACGCGAGCGTCTCCGGGGCGTCTTCGCCGATCTGCACCGCCATGCTCGCGACACCCTGAAGTCCGGTCGGGATCGGGGTGAGCGCGGTGTAGGTGACGGCGGAGACGAGACCGTTGTCGGCGCGCTCGACGGCGATCTTCCAGTTGCTGTCGACGGTCGGGGAGACCGACGCCAGCCCTTCCGGCATCGTGATGCGCAGCGCGGTGGTCGGTGATTCCTCGCAACCGTGGGTGAACGAGAAGTTCAGCACAGTGGAGGCACCGGGTTGAACGGCATCGGGGCTGACGCCGACATGCGCCTGGGCTACGGCCGGTGCGGCCAGGACGAGGCCTGCGGCGAGGGCGGCGACGAGCACGCCGCCACGGGTGATTCGGGACATGAGTGTTCTCCTGTGTTCAGGTGCAGAGCAGATCCTGCGTGCGGGCGCGCCGACGGCGCGCGGAACCGCGGTGGATGCCGTGGTGCGGCGTCGTTTCAGACGGGTCGCTTGCGACGGCGGTGATCACGTGCGGCTGTTCAGCCGCGGGAGAGGGCAGGGGGTCCGCGCCGGGAGATGGCCACGGCAGGGATGCTCGGGACGAATCGTCGAGCGGTGGTGCCGACCGATGCCGGAACCGGCCATTCGGCGTGCAGCCTCGGCATCCGTGTGCGCAGAACCGTGTGCACCCAGCGTCGGATGACGCTCAGCAGGCGTTCGCCGCGCCAGAGCATCGCGATCGTGAGCGCGGCGGCGGCGATGTGCGCTCCGAGCATGCCGGCGTCCGGCGCGACCGTCGAAGACAGCGGATCGAGCGTCATGACGTGATGGTGCCCTGTCATGACGGTGGCTGATGCGGTGGCGCCGAGCGCCACGAACAGCACGTGGAAGACCGTCTGCGAGACGAGGACTGCTGCGCTCAACCGCCCGATACTGGGCGTGCGTCCGACGAGCAGCGCCGCGAGGGGCGTGAGGAACACGCCGAGGGCGATGACTAGCAGCGGATGCGGGGGAGCGCCGCCGCCGATCGTGTGCGAGACGGCGGCGATGACGGTCGCGATCGACGATGCAGCGGCTCCACGTACGAGTCGCAGCTGCCTGGGGGTCACGGCTCCAGCCTATGCGGCGGATTCCTAGTTCGCGCGCAGTAGCGTTGGGACGTGGAAATCCTGCTGTACGTCGCCGGCATCCTGTTCATGCTGGTCGGGCTCGGTCTGTCGATCGGGCTGCATGAGGTCGGGCACCTCGTGCCCGCCAAGCTCTTCGGGGTGCGCGTGGGGCAGTACATGATCGGTTTCGGGCCTCGGCTCTGGTCGAAGAAGATCGGGGAGACCGAGTACGGGTTCAAGATGCTGCCGCTCGGCGGATTCATCTCGATGTCCGGCATGTATCCGGCATCCGATGGCAAGCCGGTGCGCGGCCTGTTCCGCACGCTGGTGCAGGATGCTCGTTCAGCCAACGATGAGACGATCGCGGAGGGCGCCGAAGAGCGCGTCTTCTACAAGCTGCCGATGTGGAAGCGGATCGTGATCATGCTCGGCGGTCCGGTCATGAACCTGATCCTCGCCGTCATCATCTTCACCGTGCTCGCGTCGGGCATCGGGCTTCAGCAGGGAACGACGACGATCGCTGGAGTCAACGAGTGCGTGCTTCCTGCCGGCACGTCGCAGACCGAGTGCGAACCCGGTGATCCGTTGACGCCGGCTGCTGAGGCAGGCGTGCTGCCAGGCGACGTGCTGGTCTCGGTCGATGGAACACCGGTGTCGACGTTCGCCGAGGCGAGCGAGATCGTGCAGGCGGCCCCGGGAGAACGCTTGGGAATGGTCGTCTCGCGCGAGGGCGAGAATGTGGACCTGACGATCACGCCCATCGCTGCGGAGCGCGAACTCACGGATGCGTCGGGGCAGCCCCTGCTCGACGACGACGGCAAGCAGATCGTCGCCGAGGTCGGCTATGTCGGGATGCTGTCGCAGATGGGTTACGTGCCGCAGCCGATCGCCGCAGGCCCGGAGCTCGCCGGCGAGAACGTGGCGCGAGTCGTCGGTCTTATCGGAACGCTGCCCGTGAAACTCTGGGACGTCGGAGTGTCGCTGTTCACCGGCGCTGATCGCGATCCGGATGGACCGCTCAGCGTGGTCGGTGTCGGCCGTCTCGCGGGCGAGGTCGCCGCGACGGATGCCCCGGTGCTCAACCGATTCGTCGTGCTGCTCAACCTGCTCGGCTCACTCAACGTCGCGCTGTTCGTCTTCAACCTGATTCCGTTGCTGCCGCTGGACGGTGGTCACGTCGTCGTGGCTCTGTGGGACGGGATCCGGCGCGCGTGGGCGAAGCTGTTTCGTCGTCCGCCGCCTGCTCCGGTCGACGCGACACGGTTGGTGCCGTTGACCGTGATCGTGGCGGTGCTGCTGATCGGAATGGGTGCACTGCTGATGATTGCGGATGTCGTGAATCCCGTGGATCTGCTCGGGTAAGGGCTCGCACTTCTGCTCCACAGGTGTGTGATTCAGAGGGGTTGTCCACAGTTCGTGAATGTGGTCTGATCTGGGGTTTGAATGTCGGTGGCCCTCGCTTGAATGGGGGTATGGGGTCACTGGCGGAGGAGTTGGAGGGCGTCGATCGGTTGTTGGCCGATGCGATGGGTTCCTCTGGTGTGTCTGGTGACTTGCGGTTCGCTGGTGATGATGAGCTTCTCGCTGTGATCCAGGTGTTGGGGCGGGTGCAGCGGCGGTTGGATGGTGCGATCGTGGCGGTCACGGATCAGGTCGTGGGGCGGGATGAGTGCGAGCGTGAGGGGCGGTTGTCGACGCGGGCGGGATGCCGGGATGCGGCCGAGCTGCTGCGACGCACCCTGCTCGTGGACGGGCCGGCCGCGCGCCGGTATGTGGCCGCGGCGGGGGCGATACGCCGTGAGGTGGACATCACTTCCGGTGGGCTGTTGCCGGGGAAGTTCCCCGAGCTCGCGGACGCGTTGGCGGACGGGGTGCTGTCGGTGGGAGGGTTCCTGGCCTGCACGACCCCGTTGCTGAAGGCGGTCCGGGTCGGTGTGGCGGACCGGTTGGCGGCGGATGCGGTGCTGGCGAGGTTCGCGGCCGGGCTGCCGTTGGACGGCACGGATCCTGGCGATTCGGGCGTGGCGCCAGCGCCGACGGTGGATGAGCTCGCCGCGTTGGCGGCGCATATCGTGGCCCGCCTGGATCCAGACGGGGCCGAGCCGTCGGATCGGGCCGGGCGGCGACGGAGGTATTTCACGATCGGGAAACTCCGCGACGGATCCGTCCCCGTGCGCGGCGAACTACTCCCAGAGGTCGCGGCACAGTTGCAGAAACTCGTCGATTCCCTGTTGAACCCGAAAGCCGAAGACACCGGCAGCAGCAGCACCGTGCGGTTTCGACCCTCGGACGACGGTGACGGCGAACGCGGCGCCAACGACAGCAGTCACGGCGACGACGAGACCAGCGATGACGGGACCGGTGGCGGCGACAGCGACGACGGCGGGACCAGCGGCGCCCGCAATGACACCCACTTCGGCAGGGGCGGCGATCGCGACAACGGTGGCGCCGGCGCCGATGACGGCGATGACGATGATTGGTTCGATGCGAAGTACTCCAGCAGCGCCGAGTACGAGGCCGGCGAAGAATTCTCGGATCGTGCCGACGGGCTCCCCGAACACAAAGCGAAATCTCCGCCGGTGGAGTTGGCGGACCTGCGCACCCACGCGCAGAAACGTCACGACGCGTTCGCGACCGCCCTGATGGTCGCCGCCGCATCCGGGGGCATGCCCACCCTGGGTGGTGCGGCACCGACCCTGGTCGTCTCCGTCACCGCGGAGGACTACGCGCACCGCACCGGCCGGGCCAGGATCGACAGCCCCGGATACGACGTCCCCCTCGGCGCGGCCGATCACGCCGGGTGCGCGGGCGGTGTGCAGCGGGTGCTGTTCGACGAGAACGGTGCGATCGTCGCGATCAGCACCAGTGCGCGCCTGTTCAACGCGACCCAACGCCGGGCGATCGTGCTCAGAGACCGCGAATGCCTCATCCCCGGCTGTGACGTCCCCGCCGACTGGTGTGAACTCCACCATGTCGAAGAACACGCCCGCGGCGGACCCACGCACACCAGCAACGGTGTCCCCCTGTGCTGGCACCACCATCACACCCTCGACGAGGGCATCTGGAAGATCCGCATGCGCAACGGCATGCCAGAAATCCGCGGCCCGAACTGGTGGGACCCCTACGCCAAATGGCGATCACCCCACCACAACTACACCGCCGTCCACGACGCCCTCAACCACGCCCTCAACCACGCCCTCGACCACGCCCTCGACCACGAACGCCACGCCGCCCGGAATCCGTGATGATTATGATGCTCCGTCGACTCACCTCTGTGGGGCAGGCGAATGTGGGGCAGGCGAACATCACCTCGATCGGTACCCGCCTTGCTGCCGACCAGGCGGGTGTGCGGGTGTCCCGGATCAGGCGAACGCGTCCGTGATCAGTCGCTCCAAGGTTCGGATGCCGTCGCGCGACAGGATCGATTCGAGGTGCCCCTGCACCGATGCGAACGACGGTCCGCGCAATGCGTAGACGTCGCCGGTCGTCGCGTCAGCAGACACCTCGGCTGCGCCTGCAGCGGTCGTTCCGGGGGAGACCCGAGCGGTGAAGGTGTTGTAGAAGCCGATCGAGGCATCCTCACCGAACACCGGCACGACCTTCTGCAGACCCTGGTGCGGCGAAGTCAACGGGGCCAACTCGATGCCGAGCTGGTCGGCCAGGATCTGATGGCTGAGGCAGACCGCGAGCAGCGGCGCGCCCTCAGCCAGGCGGCGGGCGACGACCTCACGCATGCGTGCAATGCGGGCGATGGTCGCATCACGCGGATCGCCGGGGCCCGGTCCGGCGACGACCAGTTCGGCGGCATCGACGTCCGCATCGGTCACGTCGTGCCACGGCACGATCTTCGCGTCGAGCCCGAGGTGGCGCAGCTGGTGAGCCAGCATCGTCGTGAAACGGTCCTCGGCATCGATCACGAGCGCCCTGCGCCCGGCGAAGGGCCCCGCAGCACCGTCTTCCTGCGGATTCAGCCAGAACTCGGCCAGCCGTGAATTGCGCGAGGCGAGCAACTCGGCGATCTCGGGGTCGTCAGCGAGAGCGGTCTCGACGGCGGGCGCGTCGGGGTCGACCTTGGTCGCGGCCGCGACATCACGTGCGATCGCACCGATGGCACCGAGCACCCCGGCGGCTTTGCCATGGGTTTCGCTGACCTCGCCGTACGGGTCGGAGTGACGCACGAGAGTCGCACCGACCGGCACACGCAGCTCCCCGTCTTCCAGATAGACGGTGCGGATCAGAATGGGGGCGTCGACATCGTGACCGCCCTCGACATTCGGGGTGAACAGCGCTGCGACACCGGAGTAGTAACCACGAGGCTTGCTCTCATGGCGGCGGATGACGGCACAGGCGTTCTGCATGGGGGAGCCGGTCACTGTGGGAGCGAACATCGTCTCACGCAGAATGTCGCGAGGATCAAGTCTGCTGCGCCCGCGCAGCATGTATTCGGTGTGGGTGAGCCGCGACATCTGTTTCAGATGCGGTCCCGTGATCCGGCCGCCGTCCGAGCACACGGCGCTCATCATCTTCAGCTCTTCGTCCACCACCATGAAGAGCTCCTCGGTCTCCTTGGTGGAGGAGAGGAACTCGGTCAGCGTCTCCTTGGTCGCGCCACCTGCCGGATGGCGGAAGGTGCCGGAGATCGGATTCATGGTGACGATGCCGTCGCGCGCGACGACGTGCGCCTCCGGGCTCGCGCCGACGGCGATGTGACCCGGCGTGATGACGGCGAATGTCCAATAGGCGCCCCGTTCGTGCGTCAGCAGCGCGCGGAACCATGTGAGCGCGGCCGTTCTCTCGCCGTGCCCGGTGTCGTCGGAGCCAAGGTCGACGGTCGCCGTGTAGTCGCGCCGGATGACGAAGTTCGCACCTTCGCCGCGACCGATCTCGTCGGCGATCACACGGGTCACGACCTGCGCATAGTCCTCATCGCTGATGTCGAAGCCGGCATCCTTCAGCGGCACGGCATCCTGAGGCAGCGACTCGATGACATCGTGAAGCGGAAGGTGCTCGTGACGGTCGACCAGCAGGCAACGCAGTGGTGTGCCGTCATCCTGCGCCTCGAAGCCCCGCTCGCGCACCTGCCGATACGGCACCATCGCGAAGATCTCACGAGGAACGCCGTTCACGGTGAGCGGGATGTCAGCGAGCAGATCGACGTCTTCGATGTCACCCGTGAGCAGCTCGACGCTCTGAGCGCCATCCCGCGCGATGAGCACGAAGGACGCGTCGGGGTCCTGCGCGAGTGCGGCGAGCAGGGCTGCGGTGTCGGTCATCGAGGTCTCCTGTGCAGGGCTCCGGCTCGGCTCAACGAAAAGACCGCCCCGGAGGCGGTCTGGATTCGTGGGAACGCGAACACACCGCCTAAGAGGCGGGCCACCAGGTGAAGTTCGCGAGCATGGGCCGAAACTATCACAGTGCGGCGCTCTGCTCAGACGGCGCAGCATCCGAAACCGGCCGTTATGGAGCCGGGTTCCAGCCTCCGTCCACCGTGGCGGCGTAACCTGGGTACGTGCCTGCAGTGAATCTTGGGATGCCGCGCGTCCCCGAAGTTCTGAGTCCTCGACGCAAGTCCCGACAGATCAGCGTCGGAAAGGTGCTCGTCGGTGGCGATGCACCCGTGAGCGTCCAGTCGATGACGACGACGAAGACGACCGACATCAACGCGACGCTTCAGCAGATCGCAGAGCTCACCGCCTCCGGGTGCGAGATCGTGCGCGTCGCCGTGCCGCACCAGGATGATGCGGATGCGCTGAAGATCATCGCGATGAAGAGTCAGATCCCCGTGATCGCCGACATCCACTTCCAGCCGCGCTACATCTACACCGCGATCGACGCCGGCTGCGGCGCTGTGCGTGTGAACCCGGGCAACATCCGCGAGTTCGACGGCAACGTCGGCAAGATCGCCGAGGCGGCGAAGGCCGCAGGCGTGTCCCTTCGCATCGGTGTGAACGCCGGCTCCCTCGACAAGCGCATCCTGCAGAAGCACGGCAAGGCGACCGCAGAGGCACTGGTGGAGAGCGCCGTGTGGGAGGCATCGCTGTTCGAGGAGCACGACTTCCACGACTTCAAGATCTCCGTCAAGCACAACGACCCGGTCGTGATGGTCAAGGCGTACCGACTGCTCGCCGAGCGGGGCGACTGGCCGCTGCACCTCGGCGTCACCGAGGCGGGCCCCGCCTTCCAGGGCACGATCAAGTCTGCGACGGCGTTCGGCATCCTGCTGTCCGAGGGCATCGGCGACACCATCCGCGTCTCGCTGTCGGCCCCGCCGGCCGAAGAGGTCAAGGTCGGGCACCAGATCCTGCAGTCACTGAACCTGCGCGAGCGCAAGCTCGAGATCGTCTCCTGCCCGTCGTGCGGACGTGCTCAGGTCGACGTGTACACGCTGGCAGACAACGTGACCGAGGGCTTGAAGGACATGACCGTGCCGCTCCGAGTCGCCGTGATGGGCTGTGTCGTCAACGGCCCAGGCGAGGCCCGAGAGGCAGACCTCGGAGTGGCATCCGGAAACGGCAAGGGTCAGATCTTCGTCAAGGGCGAGGTCATCAAGACCGTTCCGGAAGCCGACATCGTCGCGACCCTGATCGAAGAGGCGAACCGCATCGCTGCCGAGATGGGTCCGGATGCCAAGACCGGCACCGCACAGGTCGTCACGGTCTGATCCTGGCGAGCACGAAGGAGACGAAGTTGTCTGATACCCCGGCACCCGTGCAGGTCATGGCGGCGACGAACGTCACATTCGCGTCCGGTGCCGTCAGAGGCGACGGCGTCATCTCACGCGTCGAGCGGATGCCGACGGGAACTGTCGTTGTCGCGGATGCGACCCCCTTCCATCCAGTGGATCACACCTGGCCGGATCAGCCAGGGGATGCCGGCGAGCTGGGTTCCGGTGACGAGCACGTCGCTGTCGCCGAAGCAGTGATGGCGGCGGTCAGCGACACCGGTGAGTTCGCAGTCGGTGCTGAGATCCCTGTCAAGCGCGGCGCCGAGGGATGGACCTGGCTGGTCGGCCACCGCCTCGAAGGCGAAGCTCCGGACTGGCTCGCAGAGGGTGCTGAGGTGCGTCTTGAAGTCGACGCCCGCCGCCGCGCGGGGCTGAGCCGAGGACACACCGCGTGCCACCTCGCCTCGCTGGCGCTCGACCTTGCGGTTGCTGATCTGTGGCGCAAGGATCCTGGCACGGATGCGCTGGGCTCGCCTGACTTCGAGGGGCGCGCGAATCAGACCAGCCGCATCGACGAGGACGTCAGCGTCGACGAATACCGCCTCGGCAAGAGCCTCCGCAAAGCGGGATTCGACACCGAGACATTCGCCGGGACTCTTTCTGAACGCGAGGATGCCATCAACGCGAAGCTCGCGGAGTGGGTGGCGTCAGGTGGTGCGAGTCGGATCGAGGTCGATGGACCCAGCATCATCGATCGTCGCCGCTGGCGCTGCGAACTGCCAGAGGGTGAGGCCGTGATCTTGTGCGGCGGCACGCATGTCGACGCACTTTCCGAGTTCTCGAGCGTCCGGGTGACACTCGAGCTTCCCGACCCGCAGTTGCTGGTCATGACGACGAAGGTCGTTCCCGCCGCCGTATGACCCGCCTCACAGTGCGCGGGTCATGAAGACCGAGAGCGGATCTGCGACATAGTCCGCGAACGGTCCGCACTCTATGAATCCTTCGCTGGCGTAGAGAGCGCGCGCGGCAGAGAACTCCTCCTCGGTTCCTGTCTCGAGCGAGAGCGAAGCGAATCCCTCCGTCTGCGCGATTCCGAGGATGTACTGCAGCAGGGCGCGGCCGGCGCCACGCCCACGCGCCGCGGTGGTGGTGCGCATCGACTTGAGTTCACCGTTGTGCGCGTCGAGCCGCTTCAGCGCCGCCATGCCACCGAGGTCGTCACCGTCCCAGGCGGTGAACATCGTCACGCTGGTTCCCTGCATCGCCGTGGCGTCCAGCGCGTGGACGCTCTCAGCCGGAGACAGGCTGTGCATGTGCGCCAGATGCTCGACGATGAGCGCTCGGATCGCGTCACCGGTGAGGTCGTCAGGACGAATGTGCCACATGCATTCATCGTCTCAGGACAGTGTTTCCGGGACGTTGCATCGCACGTCTGACGTAGTCACTGGGTCGGATCTGTCACGTGCACGTCATCTTCCTGCTGTCGAGCTTCGCGGTTCACGTGCGTCTTCGCTGCGGCCCGCCGCGCACGCCGTGATTCTTTCGCCCGCGACAGCGGGTACTTCTCATCGAGGTGCGGTTCCAGGTGGATCCTGCGAATCGCGACGAGGATGATGTACCCGCCTACCCAGTATCCGAGGAACAGCACCAGCCCCTGTGGGAAGGTGAAGGCGACGAGTGTCAGGACGACGCCGACCCCGATGTAGAGCCATCGCCACGCGCCGCTGATCCGGTCGCGGGCAGCCTGCTGCTGCTCCGTCCGGTCCTGCAGCGAATCCACACGATTGCTCAGTGCCTCGTCGTCGATCACGGTGAAGAGGTCGCGCACAGGCACATGAAGCGCCTCGGCGACCAGCGAGAGCGTCTCCAGGCTGGCATCCTGACCGGCCTCCAGTCTCTGTACTGTTCGTATGCCCACACCGCTTTCGTTCGCAAGCCGTTCCTGCGTCCAGCCCTGTGCCTGTCGGAGTTCGATGATTCGTGTCTTGTTCACGGAATTCATGCTCGCCTCATACCTCCCGCCAGCACCACGTCAGCGCCACGCCATCATCCAGCCAGCAGCCGTCAACGGTCCGCCACCGATGCGTCTGCGAGGGCGAACTCGACCTCACCCCTGCCGATGTCGGCGCGTATCAGGCGAAGCGGCACGGTGTCACCGGGCTTCGCGCCCGCAGGCAGGGGAGCGGATGCCGTCACGGCGGGATCTGCGATCTGAATCGTCGCGCGGTCCTCGCGCACCTCGATCACGGTGGCCTCGATCGTGGTGCCGTCGAGCGGAGTGAGGAGAGCGGCCTCGACACGATTGACGGTGTCGGCGTTCAGGCGCGAGGCGCGTTGGCCCGATGCCTGCATCAGCGCCGGCAACTCCTCGAGCGACTCGCGCGCCCACGACGGGATCTCTTCACCACGCGACACCGCGAGGCAGATCGCGAGTGCCCAGCGATCGACCAGTCGCCGAAGGGGAGCGGTGGCATGCGCATAGGCGGCTGCGATGGCCGCCTGCTCGATATCCGCGGGAACCGTCCCGTCGAAGGTCACGTATCCCGCACCGCGGAAGAGCGACGCCGCAGCCTCCAGAACCGGCTGCGTGAGCGGGTCCTCACGGTCCAGGGAACGGAGGTACTCTCCGTATTCGCCGTCCTTCCACGGCCGTCCCAGAGCCTCGGTCTGCAGACGGAACGCCGTGAACGCCTTCTCGTCCGGCTCGGGCATCGTGCGCAGCACACCCACCTTCGCTTCGATCATCAGCGATGCCGCGGCCATCCCGGTCATCAGCGACAGCTGCGCGTTCCAGTCTTCAAGGGGCAGCGGATGCCGTCGGTCGATGTCGTACGTGCCGTCCTCACGCTGCACGACCTCCGAATCGGGAAGATTCAGGCTGGCACCTCCGCGCTGCGCCTCGAGCTCCTGACGCAGCCCGCCGATCAGCGGAAGCAGAGACAGGGGCGACTCTTCGCCGCGGTCGAGCGCTTGCTGCGCGCTCGCGTAGTCCAGCTGCGCGCGCGATCGGATCAGCGCGCGCTCCAGCCGGAACTCCGACACGACGCCGGCTTCATCGAGCTTGAACGTCCACACGAGTGCCGGACGATTCTGCTCCGGAAGCAGGGATGCGCGATCCTCGCTGAGAACCCTCGGATGCAACGGGATCGAGCCGTCCGCCGCATACAGCGTCTGACCGCGCTCACGCGCCGAGGCATCCACCGCCCCGCCCGGCGTGACGAACGACGGAACGTCCGCTATCGCGTAACGCACCTCGAAGCCCGAGCCGTTGCGCGCGAGATGCATCGCCTGATCGAGATCCTTCGCGCCCAGGGGATCGAGCGTGACGAAGGGCACGTCGCGCAGATCGAGATCGGGTTCCGGTGCGGTGGCGGCCTCGGCTTCGGCCATGGCCTCCGCGGAGAACTCGGTGGGCGTGTCCAGGTCCTCGCGCAGCGCGGTGAGCGCTGCAGCGAGTTCGCTCTCGACGGCGGACGGAGCGATGTGTGATCGACGCTGAGGCATGACTTCACCCTAAGCCGCCCCATCGCCGCGCCTGCGGCATTAGCGTGGAGACATGACCGCTGCAGAGAAGGCTCAGAAGCTCCGTTCACTGTACGACGCACCGGAGATCCTCCGCGTCGTCAACATCTGGGATGTGATCTCGGCGAAAGCGATCGCCGACGTCTCGCAGACCACCGCCCTTGCCACCGCCGGGCATTCCATCGCCGCGACCTTCGGCTATGCCGACGGTCAGATCCCGCGCGAACTCATGCTCGACATGGTCGGCCGGATCGCGGCATCCACCGAGCTGCCCGTCTCCGCCGACCTCGATGACGGCTATGACGACGCGGGCGAGACCACGCGCCTCGCGATCGCCGCCGGCATCGTCGGCGCGAACGTCGAAGACCGCCTCAAGCCGCTTGCGGAGTCCGTCGCCGTCATGGAGGCGATCGTGAAGGCCGGAGAGGCCGAGGGCATACCGTTCGCGCTCAATGCCCGCACCGACGCCTTCGTCCGAGGAGGCGACCGCCCGGTCGAGGCGAGCATCGCGGATGCCATCGAGCGCGGCCGTGCCTTCCTCGACGTCGGCGCCACCTGCGTGTTCGTCCCGGGCATCCTCGACGCCGACGTCACCCGTCAGCTCGTGGAAGGGATCGGCGAGCGCAAGATCAGCGTCATCGGGCTGCCCGGTGCATTGACCGCCGCGGAGTACGAAGCACTCGGCGTCGCACGCATCTCGTACGGTCCGATGATCCAGCGTGTCGGACTCACCGCCGTGCAGGACGTCGCCACGAGCCTGTACGCAGACGGCGTCATCCCCGCCAGCACCCGTGCGCTGAACTGACCGTCCGAGAACGAGTGACCACGGTCACTAGACTTGACGCGTGGTCACTCGTCTCTCGAAATTCTTCCTCCGCACGCTCCGTGAAGACCCCGCTGAAGCGGAGGTCATCGGTCACAAGCTGCTGCTGCGCGCCGGGTACATCCGACGCGCGGCGCCCGGAGTGTTCACCTGGCTCCCGCTCGGGTTGAAGGTCAAGGCACGTATCGAAGCGATCGTTCGTGCCGAGATGACGAATGCCGGTGCGCAGGAAGTCCACTTCCCGGCGCTCCTGCCGCGTGAGCCCTACGAGCTGTCCGGTCGCTGGGAGTCGTACGGCGACGGCATCTTCCGCCTCCAGGATCGCAAGGGTGCGGACTATCTGCTCGCGCCCACTCACGAGGAGATGTTCACCCTGCTGGTGAAAGATCTCTACTCCTCGTACAAGGACCTGCCCCTGACGATCTACCAGATCCAGGACAAGTACCGCGATGAGGCACGCCCTCGTGCAGGTCTGCTGCGCGGTCGCGAGTTCACCATGAAGGATGCGTACTCCTTCGACGCTTCGGACGCCGGGCTCGAGGTCAGTTACCAGAGCCAGCGCGATGCCTATGAGCGCATCTTCCAGAGGCTCGGGCTCGAGTACGTGATCGTCAACGCCGACAACGGCCTGATGGGCGGCGCCCGCAGCGAGGAGTTCCTGCACCCGACGCCGGTCGGCGAAGACACCTTCGTGCGCAGCGACGGAGGGTATGCCGCGAACGTCGAGGCGTTCACCACCGCAGTCGCGGACGCAGTCGACTTCGACGCGGATGCAACCCCAGAGGTGTTCGACTCACCGAACACGCCGACGATCGACACACTCGTCACACACGCGAATGCCGTGCTCGATGGCGAGTTCACGGCCGCCGACACTCTGAAGAACGTGGTGCTCGCGCTCACACACGTCGATGGCACGCGTGAGATCGTCGTGGTCGGAATTCCCGGGGACCGCGAGGTCGACGAGAAACGCGCCGAGGTGGCGTTCGCGCCCGCCGAAGTCGAGACCGCGACGGCCGACGACTTCGAGAAGAATCCGCTGCTGGTCAGGGGCTACATCGGCCCGTGGACACCGACAGGTGCTGTACTCGGCGAAGAGTCAGCCACCGGCATCCGCTATCTTGTCGACCCCCGTGTCAGCGAGGGGACGAGCTGGATCACCGGGGCGAACATCGACCAGAAACACGCGCACTCGGTCACCGCAGGACGAGACTTCTTCGCCGACGGGATCGTCGAGATCGCCAACGTCCGCGCCGGGGATCCGGCTCCGGACGGCTCTGGTCCTGTCGAGCTCGCCCGTGGAATGGAGATCGGACACGTCTTCCAGCTCGGTCGTTTCTTCGCGGAGACACTGGGGCTGAAGGTCCTCAACGAGAACGGCAAGCTCGTCACCGTCACGATGGGCTCGTACGGTATCGGCATCACCCGCATCCTCGCGATCATCGCCGAGCTGCACAACGACGACAAGGGCCTGATCTGGCCGGCATCGGTCGCGCCCTTCGACGTGCACGTCGTGGCGGCCGGTCGCGATCAGGTCGCATACGACGTCGCCGAGAAGGCCTCAGCCACCCTGGAGGCGGCCGGGCTCGACGTGCTCTACGACGATCGTCCGAAGGTCTCGCCTGGCGTGAAGTTCGGAGACGCCGAGCTCGTCGGCATCCCGCGGGTCCTCGTCGTCGGCCGCGGCGCCGCCGATGGCCAGGTGGAACTCTGGGATCGTCGAAGCGGAGAGCGAGACTCGCTCTCCCTGGACGACGCGATCGAGAGATTGACGTCCTGACATGAGTGACGCGCAGCCGGACGAACTCACCGCGGCGGTCGACGAGATCATGGCCGACGCCGGGATCACGAGGAACCGCCCGCTGGTCCGACGGATGCTCAGTACCGGCATCCTGCTCGGCCAGGAGGACACCGACCGGCTCGATCTCAAGATCGCATCCGCGGCGCTCGTCGAGATGCGCGACGCCTTCCGCCTGTTCCGGCCGTACGCCGATGTGCCGAAGGTCACCGTGTTCGGCTCGGCCCGCACAACTCAGGACGACCCGCTGTATGTGCAGGCGCGTTCGGTGGCATCCGCGCTCGCGAAACGCGGCTGGATGGTCGTCACCGGCGCGGGGCCCGGCATCATGCAGGCGGCTGCCGAGGGCGCGGGGGAGAAGAAGGCGCTCGGCGTCTCCATTCGTCTTCCGTTCGAGGAGAAGCCGGATGCCGTCGTCGCCGACGACACGCACCGCGTGGAGATGAAGTACTTCTTCACCCGCAAGCTCATGCTCGTCAAGGAGTCGACCGGCTTCATCTGCCTTCCCGGCGGCTTCGGAACGCTGGACGAGATGTTCGAACTGCTCACGCTGCAGCAGACCGGCAAGGCGGAGCCCATGCCGATCGTGCTGCTCGACGAACCGGGAGGCACCTTCTGGAAGGGCCTCGAGCGGTTCATCACCGAGAGTCTGATTCCGGCAGGGGTCATCTCGGCCGATGACTTCGATCGCCTGCTCGTCACGGACTCGGCGGAAGCAGCCGTGGCGGAGATCACCGAGTTCTGGCGCAATTACGACTCGCTGCGCTGGGCCGACGACGTGCTCGTGCTGCGGCTGAAGAACGAACCGACGGCTGCCGAGATCGAGATGCTGAACGCCGAGTTCGCGTCGCTGCTGGTCGAGGGGCGGATCGAACGGATCAGCGCACTCCCCATCGAGCACGCCGACCGTGACCGAGTGGAGCTTCCACGGCTGTCACTGCGTCTGCGTCAGCGCGAGGTGGGCGGCCTCTACCGCCTCATCGACGCGATCAACGCGCTCGGCTCCGCGCGCTCCGACGGCTGACACCCTCGTCTGCTCGAGCGGGTATCGTAGTACGGTGCCGCGCGTGCAGGATGCTGCGGCGAGAGCTGAATAGGGAGGCCGTTATGGACATCGAATTGGGGCTGCTGCGCGGGATCGAGAAGGAGAAGGCGATTCCCTTCGACGAACTCGTCGCTATCATCGAGCAGGCCGTTCTGACGGCATACGGCAAGCACGTCTCGGAAGAGGGCACCATCCCTGAGGGCGTTCGCGTCGAACTCGACCGCAAGACCGGTCACGTGGCCGTGCTGCAGCCGGTCAAGGACGACGACGGCGCCATCATCGGTGAAGAGGACGCCACCCCGGACGACTTCGGCCGTATCGGGGCCTTCGCCGCCAAGCAGGTCATCAGCCAGCGCCTGCGCGACATCGCAGATGAAGCCGTGCTCGGCGAGTTCAAGGGCAAAGAAGGCGACATCGTCGCCGGCGTCATCCAGCAGGGCCCGAACCCGCGCATGATTCACGTCGACCTCGGCAGCGTCGAGGCCATCCTCCCGCCCGAGGAGCAGGTTCCCGGCGAGGACTACGCCCACGGCTCCCGCCTGCGCGTCTACGTCACCGCGGTCGCGAAGGGGCTCAAGGGGCCGCAGATCACCGTCTCCCGCACCCACCCGGGGCTCGTGCGCAAGCTGTTCGCGCTCGAGGTGCCCGAGATCGCCGCTGGACTCGTCGAGATCGTCTCGCTCGCCCGTGAAGCAGGCCACCGCACCAAGATCGCAGTCAAGTCGGACGACCCGTCGATCAACGCCAAGGGCGCCTGCATCGGCGAACTCGGTCGCCGCGTCCGGGCCGTCACGGAAGAGCTGTCGGGGGAGAAGATCGACATCGTCGACCACGACGCCGATCTCGCGACTTTCGTCGCCCACGCGCTCTCGCCCGCAAAGGTCACGAGCTCGTTCGTGCTGGACGCGAACACCAAGGCCGTGCGCGCACTGGTGCCCGACTACCAGCTGTCTCTCGCGATCGGCAAGGAAGGCCAGAACGCCCGGCTCGCCGCCAAGCTGACGGGCGCGAAGATCGACATCCAGCCCGACAGCATATTGGACTGACGGCGAGGCCTTGGAGTTGCCACCCAGTGGCGCGGTGTAAGATGGAACCTGTACGAACGTGCGTCGGCTGTCGCATGCGTGCTTCCCGATCCGCTCTTCTCAGAGTGGTTTCTCACGAAGGCATCCTCATCATCGATGAGCGTGCCGTCATGACCGGGAGGGGCGCCTGGCTGCATCCGACGCAGGAATGCATGGATGCCGCACTGCGGCGCCGCGCTTTCGCACGAGCCCTCCGTGTGTCCGAACCACTGGACACGCAGACCATCGAGAAACGGCTGAATGGCTATGGAAACAAAGTGAACGGCTCGAAATGAGACCCGTCCGCAACTAGTGGTCTGCCCTGCCTGGGTAGACCGACCCAGACAGGAGAATTGTGGCTGCCAAACCACGCGTACACGAGATTGCCGCTGAGCTCGGCGTCGACAGTAAGTTCGCACTCGCAAAGCTGAAGGAGCTCGGCGAGTTCGTCAAGAGCCCCTCGTCGACCATCGAGCCCCCAGTGGCTCGCAAGCTTCGTGCGGCCATCGAGGCCGACAGTGCTGCGAAGCCCAAGGCCGAAGAGAAGCCTGCCGCTGCGACGAAACCCGCCGCGGCGAAGTCCAGTGCTGCCAAGTCCGGTGCGGCTACGCCCGGACCGAAGGCTCCGACGCCGGGGCCCAAGCCCGGCCCGAAGCCGGCGCCCGAGCCCGCACCCGCAGAAGCGCCCGTCGCAGATGCACCGGCTGCCGAGGCGCCCGCTGCTGCCGAGGCTCCCGCTGCGGCGAAGTCCGCTGCGGATTCCGAAGACAAGGGCGGTGCCCCGAAGCCCGGCGCGCCGCGTCCTGGCAACAATCCCTTCGCTTCCAACCAGGGCATGGGCCAGCGCCCAGCCGGCCCGCGTCCTGGTAACAACCCCTTCGCTTCCGCGCAGGGCATGGGCCAGCGCCCGACGCCGGGAAACATCCCGCGTCCGCAGGCTCCGCGCCCCGGCGCACCCCGTCCAGGCGCTCCGCGTCCGGGCGCACCGCGTCCCGGTGCTCCGCGCTCCGGCGGTCCCGGCCGTCCCGGTGGTGCACCGTTCCAGCAGCGTTCCGGTGGCCCCGGTCGTCCCGGCGGTGGTGCAGGCGCACCAGGCGGCGGTCCCGGTGCTCGTCCGGGTGGCGGCTTCGCAGGTCGCCCAGGCGGCGGCGGTGGCCGTGGTCGTGGACCCGGCGGTGGAACCGCAGGCGCCTTCGGTAAGGGAGGCGGCAAGTCCAAGCAGCGCAAGTCGCGTAGGGCGAAGCGGCAGGAATTCGAAATGCGGTCGGCTCCGGTCGTCGGTGGCGTCAACGTCACCCGCGGCAACGGAGAGATCATCCGCATGCGCCGCGGCGCATCGATCGCCGACTTCGCCGACAAGATCGAGACGCTGACCGGCTACACGGTGCAGCCCGGAACCCTTGTCACGATCCTCTTCAACCTCGGCGAGATGGCCACGGCCACCGAGTCGCTGGACGAGGCGACCTTCGAGGTCCTCGGTGAGGAGCTCGGCTACAAGATCCAGATGGTCTCGCCCGAGGACGAGGACAAGGAGCTCCTCGAGGGCTTCGGTCTCGACCTGGCCAAGGAGCTGGAGGAGGAGAGCGAGGACGACCTCGAGATCCGTCCGCCTGTCGTGACCGTCATGGGTCACGTCGACCACGGTAAGACGCGCCTCCTCGACGCGATCCGCCAGACCAACGTCATCGAGGGTGAGGCCGGAGGCATCACCCAGCACATCGGTGCCTACCAGGTCTGGACCGAGCACGAGGGCCACGAGCGCGCAATCACCTTCATCGACACCCCCGGTCACGAGGCGTTCACCGCCATGCGTGCCCGTGGTGCGCAGGTCACCGACCTCGCGATCCTGGTGGTCGCGGCCGACGACGGCATCATGCCGCAGACGGTCGAGGCGCTCAACCACGCCCAGGCCGCCGGCGTCCCGATCGTGGTCGCGGTCAACAAGGTCGACAAGCCGGATGCCAACCCGGCGAAGGTTCGTCAGCAGCTGACCGAGTACGGCCTCGTCGCCGAGGAGTATGGCGGAGACGTCATGTTCGTCGACGTCTCGGCGCGTGCAGGCACCGGCATCCAGGAACTTCTGGACGCTGTGCTGCTCGCGGCCGACGCCGGTCTCGACCTGACCGCGAACCCGAACAAGTCCGCGCGTGGAGTCGCCATCGAGGCGAAGCTCGACAAGGGACGCGGTTCGATCGCGACAGTGCTCATCCAGTCCGGAACGCTGCGCGTCGGCGACTCGATCGTCGCAGGCACCGCCTACGGCCGTGTCCGTGCGATGCTCGACGAGAACGGCGACGCAGTCGACGAGGCATATCCGTCCCGTCCGGTGCAGGTGCAGGGTCTGAACTCGGTGCCGCGCGCCGGTGACGTCTTCATCGTCACCGAGGAAGACCGCATGGCTCGCCAGATCGCTGAGAAGCGTGAGGCCGTCGAGCGCAACGCCCTGCTGGCCAAGGCCCGCAAGCGCATCTCGCTCGAGGACTTCACCCGTGCGCTCGAAGAGGGCAAGGTCGAGACGCTCAACCTCATCATCAAGGGTGACGTCTCCGGTGCCGTCGAGGCGCTGGAGGAGTCGCTGCTCAAGATCGAGGTCGACGACACCGTGCAGCTGCGCATCATCCACCGTGGTGTGGGTGCTGTCACCGAGTCGGATGTGAACCTGGCGACGATCGACAACGCGATCATCGTGGGCTTCAACGTCCGCCCCGATCCCAAGGCCCGTGAGGCTGCGGCTCGTGAGGGTGTGGATGTCCGGTTCTACTCGGTCATCTACTCCGCGATCGACGAGATCGAGAGCTCGCTGAAGGGCATGCTCAAGCCGGAGTTCGAAGAGATCCAGTCCGGTGTCGCCGAGATCCGCGAGGTGTTCCGCTCCTCGAAGTTCGGCAACATCGCCGGTGTCATCGTGCGATCGGGAACGATCACGCGAAACGCCAAGGCTCGCATCATCCGCGACGGCGTCGTGCTCGCCGATGGCCTCGCCATCGAGTCGCTGCGCCGGTTCAAGGATGACGTCACCGAGGTGCGCACGGACTACGAGGCCGGTATCGGCCTCGGCAAGTTCAACGACATCCAGATCGGCGACGAGATCGAGACCACCGAAATGGTCGAGAAGCCTCGCGGCTGATCTGATCAAATATGAGGGGCGCCCGCGGGCGCCCCTCATTCGTCACACGGAAGAAGAAGGAAATGGCTGGAGAACGACAGGCACGCCTGGCGGATCGCATTCGCGTCATCCTGGCGGAGCGCCTCGAGCGAGGACTGCGCGACCCGCGACTCGGCTTCGTCACCATAACCGACGTCCGCGTCTCCGGTGACCTGCAGCACGCTTCGGCGTTCTACACCGTGCTCGGTACCGACGAGGAACGAGCATCGAGCGCTGCCGCACTCGCTTCGGCGACCGGACTACTGCGCAGCGAAGTGGGCAAGCAGCTGAGCACCCGTCTGGTGCCGACGCTGGAGTTCATCCCCGATGCGCTTCCGGAGAACGCCGACAACATCACGGCGCTGCTCCGTCAGGCGCAGGAGCGCGACGCGGAGGTTGCCAAGCTCGCATCGTCGGCCACACACGCCGGCGATGCCGACCCGTACATCGTGCGCGCCGATGAGGACGACCAGCAGTAGACCGAGCGCTGCCAGCAGGCAGTAGGCTCAGCGCGGCAGCCGGAGCATGTGCTCCGCCGCCTCGGCGAGCCCGTCTGCGATGAGAGAGTCGATTGCACGGTCGCGCTGCACGGCATCCGGCCAGTCGTGGATCACGGCATCCAGAGGCAGCTCACCTGCATCCGAGTGACGCAGCGCCTTCAGCACCGCGCCTCTGGCCTGCCGATCGGAGCCTTCGTATCGTGCCTGTCGCCGGCGTCCATCGCCGGTGTCAGGGCGACCGGCGTTGATCCAGACGCACTGCGCCGAGATGGGGCACCGTTCGCACTTCGGTGCGCGAGATGTGCACACCGTCGCACCGAGTTCCATCATCGCGGCGTTGAAGACGGCTGATTCGTCATCCGACTCAGGCAGCAGCGCCCGCATCGCGACCAGATCACTGCGCGCGGCAGGTCCAGGGTGAGACCTGCCCTCGAGCGCGCGGGCGATGACGCGGCGAGTGTTGGTGTCGACGACCGGATGCCGGTCACCGAAGGCGAATGCGGCCACCGCCCTGGCGGTGTAATCGCCGATGCCGGACAGCGCGAGCAGCGCATCGACGTCGCGCGGGACCGCGCCGCTGTGACGCTCGGTGATCTCTATCGCGGCGCGGTGCAGCCACAGTGCGCGTCGAGGATAGCCGAGGTTCGCCCACTGCAGCACGACCTCTGCCGGCGTCGCGCGAGACATCGACGTCGGTGTCGGCCAGCGCCGCAGCCAGGCCTCGAGATGCGGTATCACCCGCGTCACCGGCGTCTGCTGCAGCATGAACTCGCTGACGAGCGTGCCCCACGCACCGAACTGCGCGTGGAACTCCGGCCGGCGCCACGGCAGATCCCGCGCATCCGAGCGGTACCACTCAGCGAGCGTGGGAGCCAGGTCCGATGGGGGTGTCGAGATCGCGGGCACCTCGTTAGCCTATGCGGAGTGCCCGACCCCGGGCCGAGACGCGGGTGCGGGCAGAGGAGAGGAGAAGATCACATGCATCGCAGGATGATCGCCGTGCTCACGATCGCTACCGTGAGCGTCATGCCGCTCGCAGGCTGCGCCACGGCACAACCGGCCCCAGAGCCGACGACCGCCGAGACCAGCGCACCGTCGCCCGATCCCACCCCGACGCAGGAGACGGACGAACCCGATCCGGAAGATCCGTCCACCTGGCTGGTCAGTGACGAGGGCATTGGTCCGATCGAGACGGGCGGTGACTTCGAGGCCACGCTGTCGGCGCTGCCGACATCGTGGATGAACGACGAGAACTGCTCGTGGACGGCGTGGTGGAATGCGCAGGATCAGTCCTACAACGTCAACTTCGCGCGCGGCACCACGACCGAGACCGACCCCATCATGGTGGTGTCAGCCTCGGCCGCCGATCCGGTCACGCCGGGTGTGGGCCCGCGTACTGAAGAAGGCCTCGGGATCGGGTCGACCGAGGACGAGATCCTGGCTCAGTATCCGGACGCGGTGGAGGGTACGGCGCCGATCGGCGAAGGCACCTGGCTGAGCGTTCAGGGCGATACAGCGAAGATCTTCTTTGAGTTCTACACGACCTCATCGGAACAGGCGAATGCGGTGACTGTGACGACGGCGGATCAGCCCCCTTATGAGGTCTGCGGCTGACGGCGACGGAGCACGGACGTGGCCTCGATAAGCTGGGGGAATGGTCGCACCCGGCATCCTCCTCGTTGACAAGCCCGGTGGGCTGACCAGCCACGACGTGGTCGCGCGGACGCGAAAGGCGTTCGGCACGCGCAAGGTCGGGCACGCCGGCACTCTCGATCCGATGGCGACCGGTCTGCTGGTGCTCGGCATCGAAGGCGCCACCCGGCTCCTCACATATGTCGTCGGCGCCGACAAGACCTACCTGGCGACGGTCCGGCTCGGGCAGGCGACGGGCACGGACGACGCAGAGGGCGAGATCACCCGCGCAGCAGACGCCGCCGACGTGGATGCGGTGACGAGCGAGCAGATCCGCACCGGGATCGCCGCGCTCACAGGTGACATTTCCCAGGTGCCCAGTGCGGTGTCCGCGATCAAAGTCGACGGACGTCGCGCCTACGCCCTCGTCCGCGCGGGCGAAGAGGTGGAGCTCAAGGCTCGAGCGGTCACCGTGTCGCGGTTCGACCTGCTGGACGAGCGCCGTGGCGGCGGCGTGATCGATCTCGACGTCGTGGTGGACTGCTCGTCCGGCACGTACATCCGCGCACTCGCCCGCGATCTCGGGGATGCGCTCGGCATCGGAGGACATCTCACGGCGCTCCGGCGCACGAGGATCGGACCCTTCGATGTCACGGACGCCGTCGACATCGACTCCCTCACCGGTGCGAAGACACTGACGCCGGCCGTGGCGGCCTCCGCGATCCTGCAACCGCTCGAGGTCACCGAAGACGATGCGCGCGACTTGCGACACGGCAAGCGACTGGGCGGTCAGGCCGCCAGGCTCGACGGCGCCCTCGCCGCGGCGATCGACCCCGAAGGGGCACTCGTCGGGATCGTGGCGAAGCGCGGCAGCGATATCAAGAGCGTCATGAACATGCCGGAGGCGTCCCGATGATCCTCTGGTTCACCACATTGCAGATCGCCGTCGCAGTCGCGGCGGGAGTGTTCTGCGCAGTCGCAGGACTGGCGGGCCGGCGACCGAGCGACTTCTCGGTCGGTGCGCTCGCTCTCGTCGAGGTGCTGCTCATCGTGCAGGTCATCGTGGCGATCATCGCGCCTTTCGCCGGCAACCCGCCCTCGGGCGACCCGCTGGAGTTCTGGGTCTATCTCATCTCTGCAGCCCTGCTGCCGATCGGCGGTGTGATCTGGGCGCTGCTCGAACGCAGCCGCTGGAGCACCGTCATCCTCGGTCTGGTCGCACTCGCGGTCGCGATCATGCTCTGGCGGATGCAGGTGATCTGGACCGTTCAGGTCGGCTGAGCGTGCGGCGATCGAGCATTCCTCGCGCGCTTAGAATGGAGGATGCTATGAGCATCACCGCAACCCGCAATCGGATGACCGGCATAGGCCGTGTCCTCGTCATCGTCTACGCCGTGATGGCGCTGGCTGCCACAGGCCGCAGCTTCGTGCAGATCGTGCGGAAGTTCGACGAGGCGCCCCTGGCGTACACGCTCTCGGCGATCGCCGCCGGTGTGTACATCCTCGCGACTCTGGCGCTGGTGCTCGCCGGTCGACGCGGCTGGTACACGGTCGCCTGGGTCGCGATCGTCTTCGAGCTGGTCGGCGTGCTCGTGGTCGGCGTGCTGAGCCTCGCGGTTCCCGAGCTGTTCCAGCACGACTCGGTCTGGTCGGTGTTCGGCCGCGGCTATCTGTTCATCCCGCTGGTCCTTCCGATGTTCGGGATCTGGTGGCTGCGCACACACCGCCCCGTCGAGGCGGTCCGCACCGCGGAGGTGACGGCGTGATCGTCTTCCGCGACCCGAGCGGGGTGCCGGCCGATTTCGGTCCCTCAGCCGTCGCGATCGGCAAGTTCGACGGCGTGCACGCCGGACATCGTGCGGTGATCGAGCGTCTCAAGGCGGATGCCGCGGCATCCGGAGCACGCGCCGTCGCAGTCACCTTCGACCGCAACCCGCTCGCGCTGCTGCGGCCGGAGATCTGTCCGGAGAACGTGGTCTCGGTGGAACGCAAACTCGAACTGCTCGGCGAGCTCGGACTCGATGCGACGCTGCTGCTGACATTCGATCGCGAGCTGGCCTCACGCACGCCGATCGATTTCGTCGAGAAGATCCTGGTCGATGCGCTGCACGTGTCCACGGTGCTCGTCGGACGCGACTTCCGGTTCGGGCACAAGGGAGCGGGCACCCCCGAGCTCCTGCGCGAGCTCGGCCCGCAGCATGGCTTCACCGTGGATGTGGTGGAGGACGTGTACGTCGAGGGTTCCGAGCGCCGGGTCTCATCCAGCTGGATACGCGAACTGCTCGCCGAGGGGGATGTGAAGACGGCCGAGGTCGTCCTGGGGCGCGCGGTCGACGTGCGCGGCGAGGTCGTGCACGGACACAAACGCGGTCGCGAGCTGGGTTTCCCGACCGCGAACCTGTCGGCGAGCGTCGATGCCCTCGTCCCTGCGGACGGTGTGTATGCGGGCTGGCTCATCGATCACGACACAGCCGTGCGATATCCCGCGGCGGTCTCCGTCGGGACGAACCCGACCTTCGACGATGTCCTGGTGCGTCAGGTCGAGGCGCATGTGCTTGATGAGGACTCCCTCGACCTCTACGGGCACGATGTCACCGTCGAGTTCACCGAGCGATTGCGCGGCATGGTCGCGTTCGAGGGCATCGAGGCGCTCATGGCGCAGATGGCGGCCGATGTGGTGGCAGCGCGCGCCCTTCTGACAGGTGAAGTCCGGGCGTAGTCGCCCGTCGATCGATGATTTATTGCGAGGATGACGTAAACTTCTCGCAGAGTCGTTTTCGGGAGCGCGCCACACCGGCACCACGAGAACGACCGCACAACGTTCGCACGGTCCTGGCTGGCGCCACACGCGGACGACTCGTACGGCACGAACCGACCTTGACGGCGGTTCGGTATTCACGCTCAGGAGGAGCATGCCGACTACGGCAACCGCCGCCACGCGGCGCAAGAAGACGTCACGTCGTGATGACGAGGCCCCACTGATCCCGATCCTCGCCCGCAAGGTGCGCGAGATCGAGGCCAAGGCTCAGCGCGGAAAGCTCGGGCCGACGAACCGGGTCAAGTTCCAGGTGATCGCCTTCCTGGTGCGCGAGGAGCGCGCCAGGGTGAAGACGGATGCCGCGTTCGTGGATTCCACACGCGCCGAACTGCTCAAGCGGCTCGACGGCGTCGCGACGATCCTGGCGAAGACCGCCGCACGCGACACCTCTCTCATCCAGTTGCTCGAGGCGGACTCGGCCACCAGCCCGGTGGCGAAGCGCATGCGCCGTGACTGGCTGCTCGAGTCCGGCGCCGAACTCGCACCGGAAGAGCTCATCATCACCGACATCGCGCCGGTGCAGGCACCGGTGGTGCCGGCGGCCCTCGCCGAACGCCAGGTGATCCCGGCCGCGGTGGAATCACGACAACTCGCGAACCCGTTCCTCGCGCCCGACCTCACTCCTCGGCGCCCGACGGCACCCAGGCGGAGGCTCGACGACTGGGAACTGATGGGACCGCTGTACAAGGCATTCGAGACCGGCGCGGGCGGGTCGGCCGCCAGCATGGAACTGCCGCCGACGCCGGAGTACGATCACATCTCGCCCAAGGGCCTCGAGGTGATGGTGCATCAGTCACGGTTCCTCGAATCCGTGCGCGCAGGTCACCGCAGCTTCCTCCTGGCGGACGAACCGGGCCTCGGCAAGACCGCGCAGTCCGTTCTCGCGGCATCCATCGCCGACGCATACCCCCTCCTCGTCGTCGTGCCGAACGTCGTGAAGATGAACTGGGCTCGCGAGGTGGAGCGGTGGACCCCGCAGCGCAGGGCCACTGTGATCCAGGGCGACGGTGCCGACATCGACGCGTTCGCCGACGTCTTCATCGTGAACTACGAGATCCTCGACCGGCACCTGTCATGGCTCAGCTCGATCGGGCTCAAGGGCATGGTCGTGGACGAGGCGCACTTCATCAAGAACCTTTCCTCGCAGCGTTCGCAGAACGTGCTGGCGCTGGCCTCGCGCATCCGTGAGCGCTCCCACGACCCGCTCATGATGGCGCTCACCGGTACGCCGCTGATCAACGACGTCGAGGACTTCGACGCGATCTGGCGTTTCCTCGGCTGGACGACGGGCGACAAACCGGGTGCGGAGCTGATGGAGAAGCTCGACGACACCGGACTCACGCCGGCGGACAAGTCGTTCTATGCGGAAGCGCGCGACGCCGTGATCTCGATGGGCATCGTCCGACGCAAGAAGAAGGACGTCGCCGCCGACCTGCCGGACAAGCTGATCGCAGACCTGCCGGTGCAACTGGACGATGAGTTCGGCCGTGGCATCCGTCAGGCCGAGCGCGAGCTGGGGGAGCGGTTGGCTGCGAAGTACCGTCGCATCGTCCAGGCTCGCGGCGACCGCGGGCTGGAGCCCGGCGAGATCGACGACGACATCGTCCGGCTCGTGGCGCACAACGAACTCGAGGAGTCGAAGGCCGCAGGCACAGGCGGAGACAACGTCTTCACGATGGTTCGCAAGATCGGTCAGGCCAAGGCTCAGCTCGCCGCGGACTACGCCGCGCAGCTGCAGCGTTCGGTCGGCAAGGTCGTGTTCTTCGCCAAGCACATCGACGTGATGGACCAGGCCGAGGCGCACTTCGCGGCATCCGGCATCCGTTACGTCTCGATCCGCGGCGATCAGACGACGCCGGCACGACAGCAGGCGATCGACGACTTCAACGGCGACGAGAGCGTCGGCATCGCGGTCTGCTCGCTCACCGCGGCCGGCGTCGGACTCAACCTGCAGGCGGCCTCCAACGTCGTCCTCGCTGAGTTGAGCTGGACCGCCGCGGAGCAGACGCAGGCGATCGACCGCGTGCACCGCATCGGACAGGACGAGCCGGTCACGGCATGGCGGATCATCGCCGCGCACACGATCGACACGAAGATCGCCGAGCTCATCGATCAGAAGCAGGGCCTCGCGGCCAGGGCGCTGGACGGCGAAGCGGTGCTCGAGACTCCGAGCGAGTCCGTGCAGCTGGCGGCACTGATGCACCTGCTTCGGCAGGCGCTCGGCGACTGAGGCACCGCCGGGGCTGTTAAGAAACGGCCTTCTTGGTGGGTGTTCTGCGGGCGATCCGCCCTTTTTGCGGAAGAACGACGATCGGGCGTATTCCGGCCGGCAAGATCGTCGTTTTTCGCGCGGTCGGAATGGCATCCGGCAGTGATGCCCACTAGGGTCGAGAGCAGGCAGCGTCGCCCGTCCCCCCCTCCCGAAAACGTCTGAAGGCACCAGCATGAAGATCGGCATCCTCACCAGCGGCGGCGACTGCCCCGGACTCAACGCGGTGATCCGCGGCATCGTGCTCAAGGGCACGACCTCGTACGACCTCGAGTTCGTCGGCATCCGCGACGGATGGCGCGGGGTCGTCGAGGGCGACTTCATGCCGCTCACTCGTCACGAGGTCAAGGGATTGTCCAAGATCGGCGGGACGATCCTGGGAACCAGCCGCACCAACCCCTATGAGGGCGAGCGCGGCGGCGCGGAGAACATCGCCAAGACCCTCTACGGACACAAGATCGACGGGATCGTCGCGATCGGCGGCGAGGGCACTCTGGCTGCGGCGGATCGGCTCGCGAAAGACGGGCTGAACGTGCTGGGCGTGCCCAAGACCATCGACAACGACCTGCGGGCCACGGACTACTCGTTCGGCTTCGACACCGCCGTGAACATCGCGACGGATGCGATGGACCGCCTCCGCACCACCGGCGATTCGCACCAGCGCTGCATGGTGGCCGAGGTCATGGGCCGCCACGTGGGGTGGATCGCGCTGCACGCGGGCATGGCGGCCGGCGCTCACGTCATCTGCATCCCCGAGGTGCCGATGTCGATCGACGAGATCACGGAACTCGTCACGAGCGCACACGACCGCGGCCGGGCGCCGCTCGTCGTCGTGTCGGAGGGCTTCAAGCTCGAGGGCATGGACGAGGCCTTCAGCGATAAGGGACTGGATGCCTTCAACCGTCCGCGCCTCGGCGGTATCGGCGACCAGCTGGCTCCCGCGATCGAGCGCATCACCGGCATAGAGACCCGCGCGACGATCCTCGGGCACATTCAGCGTGGCGGTTCGCCGTCCGGATTCGACCGCGTGCTCGCCACTCGGCTCGGCCTGCATGCGGCGGACGCGATCGTGGAAGGCGCATGGGGCAAGATGGTCGCGATGAAGGGCACCGACATCGTGCGGGTGCCGTTCGAAGAGGCGCTCGGCGAGCTCAACACCGTGCCGCGCTATCGCTACGACGAGGCCGCGGCGCTGTTCGGCTGAGCACCGCGGGCGTCGCCGAACGTCACAGCATCCAGCAGCCGCACAGGCGGCCCACAGGATGAACGAAAGCTCAGCGCCTATCGTCGGTTCGATGATGCGCGCAGATTCACGTCTTCCGCACGGCAGGCATTTCGCCCTCACGTGGGGAATCAGCGACCACTACGGCGGTATGACGAACGCCATGCTTCGCCGCTCGCGATCATTCAGGCGGATCGGCGGCGTCGATGTCGACATCCTCACGCTCGACGATCGGCCGGATTATCCCGAGCTCGATGCGCGCCTCCGCGCGGCGGGGGAGCTGATCGACGGGCTCAGGATCCGCAACATCTGGGATGAACTGCGCCAGCGCCCGCCGCGTGCGAAGGACACCGAGATCGACCCGGTCGAGCCGCTCGTGCCGAACGACGATGACGTCGTCTCCGAGCGCGATGGCGTCGTCCTGTCGAGGCGACGCTCCGGGGCCGACGGCGGGCCGACAGCGGTCGATCGGTTCCGTCCGGACGGCAGCCTTCTCGCCACAGAGCGCGCAGATGCCCCGTCGCGGCGCATCGTGGTGTACGCGGAGGACGGCACACCTATTCGTGCGTGGAAATCGAGCTGGACTCTCTACCGCTGGTGGTTCGATCGTCTGACTGCGGGCAAGACGAGTTACATGCTGGTCGATTCGAAGACGGCTGCGCGCTGCGTCGCCGGCTATCGGAGAGAGAACGTGACGACTGTGCACATCGTGCACGCGTCGCATCGACTCGGCGGACGAGCAGGCACGCTGCGATCGTCGCGAGCTCCCGTGCTGCGTCGCGCGGGCGACTTCGACGACATCGTGGTGCTCACGGCGAGGCAGCGGGCGGACCTCGTCGACGACCTGGCGGCTGTGGACGTCGCGGCCCGGATACGCGCCATCCCGAACGAGGCGGAATTCCTCCCGCCGTCCGGACGTCCCCGCGCGGATTCCTCCGGTGTGGTCGTCGCGTCGCTCGAGACCCGTAAACGCCTGAAGCACGCCGTGGATGCCGTCGCCAAGGCGCGGGCCACGGATTCCCGGATCAGTCTCGACGTGTTCGGCGACGGGCCGAAGGAGAGTGAGATCCGCAGGCGGGTCGAGGCTCTCGGCCTCGACGAGCACGTTCGGCTGCGCGGTTTCGACCCTGATGCCCGCACGGCCTTCCAGCGCGCGGGCTTCAGCCTTCTGACGTCGACCTCGGAGGGACTCCCGCTCGTGCTGATCGAGAGCATGGCAGCGGGCTGCATCCCGATCGCCTACGACATCCGGTACGGTCCGGCCGACATGATCCGCGACGGTGTCGACGGCTTCATCGTTCCGGAACGGGATACCGAGATGATGGCGCAGCGGATCGTGGAGCTGCAGTCGATGCCTGCGGCGAGGGTCGAGGCGATGCGCAGGCGTGCGATGGCCAGGGCCGCCGAGTTCTCCGACGTGGCGGTGACTCGTCAGTGGGCGCGCGAACTGCGCTCGGCGTTCGATGCGAAGCGGATCGAGTCGGCGCGGGAACAGCCGGTGCGGGTGCGGCTGCGCCGACGTGCAGGAGTCCTGCGTCGGCGGGTCCAGTGGCTGACAGGGCGCTGATCAGACCGCGCGAGCCTCCAGACGTTGAGCGACGTACCCTCCGACCCGTCGCGCGAGACGGTGCGATGGGCGCTCGACCCACTGGTAGAACGCGGCGGCGACGACGAGTGAGACCGGTACGCCGATCAGGCACGCCACCCACCAGTGTTCCCGGCCGAGCAGGTAGCCCAGCGTGCCGAGGATCGGCGCGTGCACCAGGTAGAGGCTGAAGGAGATCTTGCCCAGCCAGAGCGCGGTCGATCGTTCGCACCCGCGGCGCAGCATCGGCCACACGATGACGAGCAGCACGATGAGAGCGGCACCGACGCCGGCGAGGCCCCAGAGCACGTCGGCGATGCCTGAGCCGCTTTCGACGAAGGGCCGTGCCAGCCAGCTGGCGATGAGCAGCACTCCCGCGAGCACCGCCAGCGCCGGCCACAGCATCCGCGTGCGCACGCGTTGTGCGAAGGCGCGGATGCTGTCGAGATTGATCGCGATGATCGTCCCCAGGAGGAACACGGGGAAGTACACCAGCGCGTCGATCTCAAGCATCCTGCCTGCGATGGTGGCCGTCGCGGCGATGGCTGCGAGATAGGGACTGGCCCGCCGGAATCGGATCGCGATCCACACGAACAGCGGCAGCAGCAGGGAGAAGAAGAGCTCCCAGCGCAACGACCACAGCACGTTGTCGATGTCGTACGACTGCGGCAGGAGCGATGCCTCCGTCAGCAGCGAGAGCGGCGTGACCGTGGTCGCCTGTGCATCACGCAGCCATGTCCCGGTCGGCATGGTCGCCGGATCGCGGGGAATCGCGATGATCAGGACGGCCGCGAGGATCAGTGCGCCGAAGACCGGAAGATACAGCCGCAGCAGGCGCGACGGGTAGTAGCGCGTCCACGTGAAGTCGGAGCGCAGCGCGGGCAATGCGACGACCAGTCCTGACAGGGCGAAGAACACGAGCACCGACTCCGTGCCGGGGAACACGATCTTGAGCGGACTCTGCGTCAGCCACTCCCACGCCGTCTCGCTCAGCTCGGGTCTGGCGATGAGGGTGAGGTGATAGAGCACGACGGCGAGAGACGCGAATCCTCTGAGTCCGTCGAGACCTGTGATTCTGGCGGAGGTGTCGGACATCCCGCGCCATGTTAGACGCCCGATCTGCGAGCGCCCTGATCAGGCGGACGGCTTCTTCTCAGCGAGACCCAGGGCGTCGAGCATCCAGGCGAGCTCGAATGCACGCTCTTTCCAGGCGTTGTACCTGCCGCTCACGCCTCCGTGCCCGGCGGCCATCTCGCACTTGAGCAGCACGTCATCCGCCCCCGCCTCGCGAAGTCGCGCAACCCATTTCGCGGGCTCCACGTAGAGCACACGGGTGTCATTGAGTGATGTCATCGCGAGGATGCGCGGGTAGGAGACGCCGTCCTGCACGTTCTCGTACGGCGTGTACGACTTCATGTAGGCGTAGACGTCCGCGTCGTGCAGCGGGTCGCCCCATTCGTCCCACTCGATGACGGTGAGGGGGAGTGAGGGATCGAGGATGCTGGTGAGCGCGTCGACGAACGGAACGGATGCCAGGATCCCGGCGAACCGCGAAGGGGCGATGTTCGCAACGGCTCCCATCAGCAGACCGCCTGCGCTGCCACCCTCGGCGACCAGGTGCTCGGGGGTCGTGATGCGCGCGGCGATGAGGTGCTCTGCGCAGGCCACGAAGTCGGTGAACGAGTTGCGCTTGTTGAGCATCTTGCCGTCGTCGTACCAGCTGCGACCCATCTCGCCGCCACCGCGCACGTGCGCGACGGCGAAGATCACACCCCTGTCGAGTTCCGACAGTCGGGCGACCGAGAAGCCGGGGTCGATCGAGTGCTCGTACGACCCGTAGCCATAGAGGTGCACGGGCCGGATGTCGTCTCCAGGCGCGCCGAATGTCTTCTTCCACACCAGCGAGATCGGCACCTGCGTGCCGTCGGACGCCGAAGCCCATGCCCGCTCCTGCCCGTACTCGGACGACTCGTAGCCGCCGAGCACCGGCTGGCGTTTGCGCAGCACGAGCTCTCGCGTCGACAGATCCAGGTCGTAGACCGTGCTCGGGGTGACGAACGACGTGTACCCCAGGCGCAGGAACGGCGAGTGCCATTCCGGATTGCCTGCCGGCCATGCCGAGAACAGCGGCTCGTCGAAGCCGAGTTCCTCCACACGGTCGTCGGCGTAGTCGAGCATGCCGATGCGTTCGAGGCCCTCGCTGCGGTAGCCGACGACGGCGAAGTCGCGGAAGCAGTCGACGCCGAGGATGCGGCGTCCGGCCTCGTGCCCCATCACGACATGTCGCTCGCGCTGGGGGTCATCTGCCGGTACTGAGACGAGTTCGAAGTCGACCGCATCCTGATTGTGCAGGATCAGCAGCCGATCCTCGCCGTCGATCACGGCGTGCTCGAGCGAGTACTCGACGCCCTCGGTCCGCGGCCACACTAGTCGCGGCTCCGCGGTGATGTCACCGCGAAGATCGACGAGGTATTCCTCGCTCGTCACGCTGGATCCGACCCCGATCACGAGGTACCGCTTGCTGCGAGTGACGCCGGCGCCCAGCCAGAACCGTTCATCCGCTTCGTGGAACAACTTCACGTCGTCCTCGACCGGTGTGCCGATCAGGTGCAGCCACAGAGTGTCGGGACGCCATGCGTCGTCGCGAGTCGTGTAGATGATTCCTGTGCCGTCCGGGGTGAAGAAGCCACCACCGGTCCGCGGGATCTCGTCGGGGAGCGTCTCGCCGCTGACCAGGTCGCGCACCTTGATCGTGTAGAGCTCGTCGCCCTCGTAATCGGGAGCCCACAGCATCTTGGCGCCGTCATCCGATGTGTCGAAGGAGCCGAGCGAGAAGAATTCGTGACCCTCGGCCTCGACATTGCCGTCCAGGAGGATCTGCTCACCGGGGACGGGCACGCCCGGCTCGAGCACCGGGGGAGTCCAGTCACGCTCATCGGCCGCGGCGCGGCATTGGATGCCGTACTGCGAGCCCTCCTCGCTGCGGCTGTAGTACCACCAATCGCCCTTGCGGGTCGGCACCGACAGATCGGTCTCCTGCACGCGGCCCTTGATCTCCTGGAACAGCGTCTCGCGCAGCTCCTCGAGGTGTGCCGTCTCGCTGTCGGTGTGCGCGTTCTCCGCCTCGAGATGCGCGATCACCTCGGCCGAGTCCTTCTCACGCAGCCACTCGTAAGGATCGTCGAATGTATCGCCGTGGTGAGTGCGGAGGTGGGAACGGCGAGCTGCGATGGGGGCGTTGGTCACCACACCACGCTAACCCAGGTCGAGTTGACCGGAGCCGAGCAGGGTGCGAGGATTTATCGGGGCCGGTAAACGGAAGTCAAACCCACGGTGAACTCTTCGTTCGTCACGCCGATCACGTCGGCAGCTCTCTTCCTTTCACACAACCGAAAGCGAACGGTGGAAACCGCAGCCCTCATCGTCGTGCTGGTCATCGTGCTAGCCCTCTTCTTCGACTTCACGAACGGCTTTCACGACACCGCGAATGCGATGGCGACGCCCATCGCAACGGGTGCTCTCAAGCCGAAGACGGCTGTGCTCCTGGCGGCCGGCCTCAATCTCGTCGGCGCCTTCCTGTCGACAGAGGTCTCGAAGACCGTGTCTCACGGCATCATCAACGAGGACGCCATCCGGGACTCGGGTGCAGAGCTGTTCCTGTCCGTGATCTTCGCCGGCCTCATCGGCGCCATCACGTGGAACATGCTCACCTGGCTGCTGGGACTGCCCTCGAGTTCCTCGCACGCGCTGTTCGGCGGGCTCATCGGCGCGACGCTGATCGGCGTCGGCATCGGGGGCATCGACTTCGGCATGGTTCTGTCCAAGATCGTCCTGCCCGCGCTCATCGCCCCGATCACGGCAGGGCTCATCGCGTTCGCCGCCACGAAGATCGCCTACTCGATCACCCGCCGCTACGACGGCAAACCGGATGGTCGCGACGGATTCCGCTGGGGCCAGATCTTCACGTCGTCCCTGGTCGCTCTCGCGCACGGCACGAACGACGCACAGAAGACGATGGGCGTCATCACGCTCGCCCTCATCACGGTCGGCTGGCAGAACTCCGAGCAGTCGGACCCGTACTTCTGGGTCATCTTCGCCTGTGCCTTCACGATCGCCCTCGGCACATATCTCGGCGGGTGGCGCATCATCCGCACGCTCGGCAAGGGCCTCACCGATGTGAAGCCCGCTCAGGGCTTCGCGGCGGAGAGCTCGACGGCGGCGACCATCCTCGCATCCAGCGCTCTCGGTTTCGCGCTCTCGACCACTCAGGTCGCCTCCGGATCGGTGATCGGTTCGGGCCTCGGCCGGCGCGGCTCGACCGTGCGCTGGCGGACGGCCGGACGCATCGCCATCGGCTGGCTGCTCACGCTGCCGGCTGCCGCGGCGGTCGGTGCGCTGGCTGCTCTTCTCGTGGTCTGGCTGGGCAACTGGGGCGTGGCGATCGATGCGGTTCTCGCTCTCGTCGTCATCATCGGACTGTTCCTGCGTTCGCGCCGCAATGCGGTGACCGCCGAGAACGCGATGAGCGACGTCGCAGAGTCCGGTCTCGCGATCGAGCTGCCCGACATGCCGCCGCCGACCCGACGTCAGCTGCAGATCGAGCGTGCCCGTGCGGAGGCGAAGGCGCGTGCGAAGGCGAAAGCCGAGGCCAAAGAACAGGCCAAGGCCGCCAAGAAGCGCGCGCAGAAGAAGGGCGGACAGAAGACGCCCGGCGAGAAGGATGTCGCAGCGGGCGAGGCCGCTGCCGCGAGCACGACGAACGAGGGCACAGAATGAGCGTCGACATCGACTGGGCCGCATTCGTGCTGGTGTTCGCGGCCGCGCTCATCGGTGCTGCCGCTGTCGTGACCTTCTATGCACTCGGCTTGCGGCTGCTCGTCCGCGCGGGCCACGCTCCGGTGGTGAGTCCCGCGGAGTTCACCGATGCCATCACCGTGATCACCGAGAAGGAAGCTCGTCGCGCTGCGAAGCAGGCGGCGAAGGCCGCGAGGAAGAACCCGCTCACGGACGGCCAGAAGCGTGTGGCGTTGATCGGCGCGTACGGCTGCTTCGCGCTCTGCGCCGTTGCGGTGGCGAGCGGCATCCTGCTGATCGTCGTCGGCCACTGAGGCCTCGACGCGGCGTCTGCGACGCTTCTCGCAGGATGCGCGCGGCATAGACTGGAGACATCCCTCGTTCCCTGATCCGCCACGACCCACAAGGATGTGACATGGCTTCTGCCGCGCCTGCCCCCACTCGTACCGAGACCGATTCCCTCGGGAGCATGGAGGTGCCCGCCGACGCGTATTGGGGCATCCACACCGCCCGCGCCGACGCGAACTTCCCGATCACGAAGCGACCGATCTCGGTGTATCCCGACCTCATCCGGGCTCTCGCGATGGTGAAGCAGGCCAGTGCCAGGGCGAACAAGGACATCGGCGCACTCGACGCCATGCGGGCCGATCTCATCGATGCCGCAGCGCAGCGGGTCATCGACGGCGAATTCCATGACCAGTTCACGGTGGGCGTGATCCAGGGTGGCGCCGGCACCTCGACGAACATGAACGCGAACGAGGTGATCACCAACATCGCGCTGGAGATCGCCGGGCGGGAGAAGGGCGATTACGATTTCCTCTCTCCGATCGACCACACCAACCGCAGCCAGTCAACGAACGACGTGTACCCGACGGCTGTCAAGATCGGCCTCTCCCTCAACCTCCGTTCCCTGCTCGATGAGCTCGATCTGCTGCGCCGCTCGTTCCTGAGCAAGGCCGTCGATTTCCACGACATCCTCAAGGTGGGACGCACCCAGTTGCAGGATGCCGTGCCGATGACGCTCGGGCAGGAGTTCCACGGCTTCGCGACGACTCTCGGCGAGGACCACAGCCGTCTCACCGAGAACGCGTCGTTGATGTTCGAGATCAACATGGGTGCGACCGCGATCGGCACCGGCATCACCACTCACGTCGACTATGCACAGGCCGTGCTCACCCACCTGCGTGAGATCACCGCTCTCGATCTCGAGACAGCGACCGACCTGGTCGAATCCACCAGCGACACCGGTGCCTTCATGTCGTTCTCCTCGTCGCTCAAGCGCAACGCCATCAAGCTCTCGAAGATCTGCAACGACCTGCGCCTGCTCTCGTCCGGTCCGCAGGCCGGTCTCGGCGAGATCAACCTCCCGGCCAAGCAGGCGGGCTCGAGCATCATGCCGGGCAAGGTCAACCCCGTGATCCCCGAGGTCGTGAATCAGGTCGCGTTCGCCGTGGTCGGTGCGGACATGACCGTCACGATGGCTGTCGAGGCGGGGCAGTTGCAGCTGAACGCCTTTGAGCCGGTGATTGCGCACTCGATCTTCCAGTCGATCACCTGGATGCGCCAGGCCATGTGGACACTGCGCGTCAACTGCGTCGACGGCATCACGGCGAACACCGATCGCCTCGGAGCGATGGTGGGTGCTTCGGTCGGCGTCATCACGGCGCTCACGCCGTTCATCGGCTACGCCGCTGCGGCCGCCCTCGCGAAGACCGCGCTGCTCACGAACCGCAACGTCGCCGACCTCGTGGTCGAAGCGGGACTGATGTCACGCGAAGAGGTCACGAAGCAGCTGTCGCCGGCACGTCTGTCGGGACTCGAGGCAGTCACCGCCGCGATCTCCGTCATCCCGCCTGAGGGCCTGATCGAGATCTGACGGCCCGACGAGTGAGCCCCGTGCCTGGCCGGGCACGGGGCTCACTCGTGCACGGCGTTCAGCCGTGGATGCGGCAGTGCGTCGTGAGTTCGCCGATGCCGTCGATGCCGACGGTCACCGTGGAGCGGTCGCGCAGGAAGATCTGCGGCTCGCGCGAGTAGCCGGCCCCGCCAGGGCTGCCGGTGGAGATCAGGGTCCCGGGCTGCAGGGTGACCGACTGCGACAGATGCGCGATGAGCGTCGCGACCGAACGGACCATCTGGCCTGTCGAGGCATCCTGCACGGTGTGGCCGTCCACGACGGTCCAGATGTGCAGATCCTGCGGGTCCGCGATCTCATCGGCCGTGACGACGAACGGACCGGTCGGGGTGAAGCCGTCGAACGACTTGCAGCGCGACCACTGCGCCTCGGAGAACTGGATGTCACGAGCCGTGATGTCGTTGACGACCGTGTAGCCCCAGACGCTGTCGAGGGCGTCTGCTTCGGTCACGTTCTTCGCCGGTCGCCCTATCAGAACGCCGAGTTCGGCCTCGTAGTCGACCGACTCGCTCAGAGTGCGCGGCCACTCCGTCGTCGCTCCATGCGAAGTCAGCGAGTTCGGCCAGAGCGTGAAGACGGTCGGTGCGGTGTCGGTCTTCAAACCCAGTTCACTGGAGTGGGCGGCGTAGTTCAGGCCGATCGCGAGGATCACGGGGGGATTGAGAACAGCCGATGCGAAGTCGAAGCCGGCGAGCGGATGACGCGGTGCGGTGCGCTCGTCGAGTGCGGTGCGCAGTGCGTCGAGGCCGTCGTCACCTGCTTCGATGAGCTGCTGGAGGGTCGATGGTGCGGGGTCGATCAGATCCGAGACCAGAATGGCCTCGGTATCCTGGATCACCGCGAGATGGGCGTCGGGGGAGTCCGGCCGACGCAGATGGGCGAAACGCATGTCCTCTACGCTACCGTCCTGTCGCCCGGAGCAGAGTGGAGGGTACCTCTAGGCTTTGGCTATGTCATTCGGAGGACCCTCAGAGCCGCAGTACTCGCCGCCCCCGGCCCAGCCCCAGCTCTCGCAGCAGCAGTACTCGCAGCAGCAGTACGCGCAGTCGCCGTACACGCCGGCTCAGTTCAATCAGCAGCCGGTGTACGCGTCCGCGCTCGCACAGCCGACCAACTATTCCCCGCCCGCTCCTGCCGCGCCGGCTCCGGCCGGTGCGCTGCCCATGCTGCCGGTTCCGTCGAAGAAGGGCAGGACCGTGTCGATCTGGCTCTTCGGGGTTCTCGGCTTCGCACTCGTGGCGCTGATCGGCTACTTCGTGTGGGCGCTCGGGATCGTCGCATCCGGCATGGGGCTCGTCCTCGCGCTCATCCCGCTCGCGATCGTCTTCTTCGGCGTCTACATCATCGACCGCTGGGAACCCGAGCCGAAGCTGCTCATCGTGTTCGCGATCGCGTGGGGCGGCATCGCCGCGGTCGGGCTGACGCTGCTGGTGGACCTCGGCGTCACGCTCATGATCGGCATGCGCTCAGAGGTGTTCAGCGCGGTGATCCAGGCGCCGATCGTGGAGGAGCTCGCGAAGGGTCTCGGGATCTTCATCATCTTCCTGATCGGCAGACGCGCTTTCGACGGCCCGATCGACGGCATCGTCTACGGGGCGCTGATCGGTGGGGGATTCGCCTTCACCGAGAACATCCAGTACTTCGCGATCAGCCTGATCGAGGGCGGTGGCGAACAGCTCACGGCCACGTTCGTCATGCGCGGTCTGCTCTCGCCGTTCGCGCACGCCATGTTCACCGCCCTCACCGGTTTCGCCATGGGGCTTGCAGCCAGGCGCAGTGCGTCGAAGGGCGCGGTGTTCGGTGCCGGACTGCTCGGGCTGCTGGGCGCCATGATCCTGCACGGATTCTGGAACGGCTCCGCCACCTTCGCCGACTTCTTCGCGCTCTACATCACGCTCCAGGTGCCGCTGTTCATCGGCTTCATCCTCGCCATCGTGGCGTTGCGCAAGGAGGAGGCCCGCATCACGAGGGAGCGACTGGGTGACTACGCCGCAGCCGGATGGTTCACGCCGGAGGAGATCACGATGCTCGCGACTCCTGCCGGACGCAAGGTCGGACTCAGATGGGCTGCGAGCCTGCGGGGTGACCGCAGGTCGTTGATGAAGACCTTCATCAAGGATGCCGCTGCACTCGCCGCCGTGCGCCAGCGGGCGATCGTCGGCCGCGATCCGCTGGCGGCCGACGATGAGCGCGCACTGCTCACGCGCACCCGCGCGACGCGTGCGGCCCTCCTGGCGTACTGAGGAGCGCATCGCGTTGACTCTTGACACCCGTGGAGTACGGGTGCAATCTGAATACAGATCAACTCAGCGCCCGGTAGACATGCAGGCATCGCCGCAGCACCGGGCGCTGAGTCTTGCTATGGGCGGAACTGTTCGCTGTGGGCTGGTGCGTTCGCATTGACCATGTCCGAGCGCTCCGGTTGTATGGAGTCATGACTGATCGCACAAAGCCCGAGTTCGACGCCCCCACAGCTCCCGCTCCTGCAGAGCTCGTCACCCGAGACATCATCGAGGGCGACGGCGCAGCCGCTCGGCCCGGCGACACCGTGACCGTGCACTATGCCGGCGTCGAGTATGACTCCGGCGAGGAGTTCGACTCGTCCTGGGGTCGTGGCGAGACCATCCAGTTCCCGCTTCGCGGCCTCATCCAGGGCTGGCAGGACGGCATCCCTGGCATGAAGATCGGTGGTCGTCGTGAACTGATCGTTCCTCCCCACCTGGCTTACGGTCCCGCCGGTTCGGGTCACTTCCTGTCGGGGAAGACCCTCATCTTCATCATCGACCTGGTCGCCGTCGGCTGATCAGAGTCATGGCTCCGGAGGGCCTCTGTTCCGCATCGGAACGGAGGTCCTCCTGTTTTTGTCCAGAGATCTCGGAATACATGCGCTCGCATAAGAGTTGGCTCCTTGTGAACGCAATGAGCCCCCACACCTCAAGGAGAGAACCCGCATGACCACGATCGACATTCCCGGCTACCGCGCAGGCACCTGGATCCTCGACCCCGCGCACAGCGAGGTCACCTTCAGCGTCCGCCACATGATGATCTCGAAGGTGCGCGGCTCGTTCGGCATGAAGAGCGCAACGCTGGTCGCCCCGGAGAATCCGCTCGACGCGAAGGTCGAGGCGACAGTCGACGTCACGTCCATCGACACCAACGACGACGGTCGCGACGGTCATCTCCGCTCGGCGGACTTCTTCGACACCGAGAACTTCCCGACGATGGAGTTCGTCTCCACCGGTGCACGTGTCGCGTCCGATGACTTCTTCATCGACGGCGACCTGACCATCCGCGGCATCACCAAGCCGGTGAGCTTCGCCTTCGACTTCGGCGGATTCGGCACCGACCCCTACGGCAACTACAAGGCCGGTGCGTCGGCGACGACCACCATCAACCGTGAAGACTTCGGCCTCACTTGGAACGCAGCACTCGAGACCGGCGGCGTCCTCGTCGGCAAGGACATCACGATCAACCTCGACCTGCAGGGCGCTCTGCAGCAGGACTGATCTTCGTCATCGAGGACCCCGTGCCGTCAGGGCACGGGGTCCTCTGCGTCATATGCGCGGAAGCTCGGCGTGAGACGCACCAGCACGCCGACGAGCGCGATGACGAGCAGGCCGCCGAGAAGCGGGGGAAACCAGAGCACGGTGAAAGTGGCGAGCGTGCCCGCATAGAGTGCGCCGAGGCGAGGGCCTCCGGCCACGACGATGATGAAGATGCCCTGGAGTCTTCCGCGGATCGCGTCCGGCACAGACGCCTGCATCATCGTGTTGCGGTAGATCGAGCTGATGTTGTCAGCAGCTCCTGAGAGAGCCAGTGCCGCGGAAGCCGCGACGATGAGCGCGATGTTCGCATGCGCCTCATCCGCTTCGGGCGACCAGGCGGCGATCAGAAGAACCACGCCGAAGAGCAGGATCGCCGCACCGTACGCCTGAACCGCACGCTCGATGCCTCGTCCGTGCCAGCGGTAGCGCACGATCCGGCCGGAGAACAGGCTGGAGAGGAACGTGCCGGCCGCGACCGCCGCTGTGAGTGCACCCGTGGTCACGGCGCCTCCGCCGAGCAGCACCGCGCCCAGCGCGGGGAACAGCGCCAGCGGTTGCCCGAACGTCATCGCGACGATGTCGACCAGATACTGCATCCGGATGTTGGCCGCACGCTTGAGGAACCGCCAACCGTCGACTAGCGACTCCAGTCCTGGGCGCACGATCTCGCCTTCCGGCCGCAGGGCGGGAAGGGTCCAGAGCCCGAGGAACATCGCGAGCATGAGGACGACGTCGATGGTGTAGGTCCAGCCGTAGCCGGTGAGGGCGACGAGGATGCCGGCGAGCGCCGGGCCGACCATGACCATCACACCGATCGTGATGCCGTTCAGAGCGGATGCCGCTGCAAGGAGGTCACGGGGGATGAGGCGCGGCACGATCGCCGTCCGCGTCGCCATGCCGACCGAGTTCGCGGCGGAGTTGATCATGCTCAGCGCGTACAGCCACCAGATGGTCTCGAGCTGACCCCACGTGAGGACGGCGAGCAGCAGGGTCGAGACGAAGGTGATGATCGCGGCGATGAGCGCGACCGTGCGGCGATCGAAGGCGTCGGCGAGCATCCCGCCGTAGAGACCTGAGAGGATCATCGGGATGAGGCCGGCGACGGCGACCATCGAGACTGCGAACGTGCTCGCGGTGAGCTCGAACACGTGCAGCATCACGGTCACGATGGTGAGCTGGCCGCCGAGTCCGGCCAGCGTCGAGCCGATCCACATCCTCGTGAACGCACCGCTGGCGCGGAAGGGGCGAAGGTCGATGAGTGCCCCGCGGGCACCGCCGCTCACGCGTCGACCTCGCCCGACGATCTCCACTCGGACTCGGGATCATCCCGCATATCGCACTGCACGTTTCGAGGCTATCGGCTCACAGAAGATCGACGGCTCATGGCGAGGCCGGGATCACGCGCCGGGGCTGGTAGACTCTACAGGTTGCCGTTTGATCGGCCGCGGATAAAGAGAGCCCACGCATCAGGTGTTGGGCGCCGCGCAACGAACTGAAAGGGGATCCCATCTATGCCACTCGAGTCTGACGCCAAGAAGGCGATCATGGAAGAGTACGCGACGCACCCCGGTGACACCGGATCCCCCGAGGTGCAGGTCGCGATGCTGACGCAGCGCATCAAGGACCTCACCGAACACCTCAAGGATCACAAGCACGACCACCACTCGCGTCGTGGCTTGTTCCTCATGGTGGGTCAGCGCCGTCGTCTGCTCGGCTATCTCCAGGACATCGACATCGCGCGTTACCGCACGCTGATCGAGAAGCTTGGTCTTCGCCGCTAAGGCAGCGCACCAGCGTAATATCGCACTTCTTCCGAAGGCCGTCCCAGGTGTGGGGCGGCCTTCGTCGTCTCCGATACGGCCAGGACGGTGGCTTTCCTGCTGGAAAGCACGTACTCTCGCGGTGCTGCGTGGGTCGGGTTGGTGAATGCCCTCACCCTCGCCGCGTACATCACGATCATGACGATCAGCATCGGTTCGGCTTCCGCATCGTCGTCGTTCATCACATTCGTGGGCATCTACCTGTTGTGGGTGCAGCTCGCCAACCAGCGTCGCGAGGGATACCGGGTCATCGGCTACGGCGTCTCGCCGCGGTGGGTCCTCGTGCTCGGGCTCTGCGCCGTCTTCCTGGTCGCGCTTGCCATCTTCTTCTTCGCTGCCATCAGCGGCGTGGAGATCCCCTTGGCCTTGAGGCTGATCCCGGGCGCGCTGACACTGATCGTGCTGGGATCGCCGGCTCTGCGCAGCATCCTCAGATCCGCTCCCGCAGATGTGCCTGTCCAACGACTTCGATTGTCCGCCGCCGGCAGGGTCGCGACGATCGTGACCGGAGCGATGATGGCGCTGGGGATCTGGGTGCTCTCCGTCGGCGACGAGATGCTGCGTCCGTTCTTCGGTCTGCTTCTCATGCTCGGAGTCCTCGGATGGTGGACCGTCGGGCGTGTCTCAGAGCGGGTACCGGCGCTCGGAGCTGTGTGGGCGTGGCCGCAGTGGACGGCGTTCGCCGTGTCGAGCTGTGCCATCGTCACGATCCTGCTGCTTCAGGTTCGCGGCGATACGGCGCTTCTCGGACACGGTGACTTCGCCGCCGGCGCGGTCTTCTGCCTGTACCTCGGGAGTGCGTTCCTGGGTGGACGAGATGGCTGAGAAACATCCACGCCTGCGTCTGGACGACAACTTCGCGAGTCCGATCCGCTTCTCGCTCATGGCCGCACTCCTCGACGGAGACGAACTCGACTTCGCCACGCTCGCACACATTCTTCAGGTGGGAGACTCGGCGCTGAGCAAATCCATCTCGCATCTGCACGCGACCGGTTACGTCAGCACGCGCAGGGGAGAGGTGGGAAGCCGGCCCCGAACCTGGGTGCGTTCGACCGCGAGAGGCGAGCGTGCCTTCGGCGCGCACCTGCAGGCCTTGCAGGAGATCGTCGAGTTCGGTGGCCACCCGGCTCGCGACGAGGCGGGCTCGGGGTAAACGGCTTCCGGGGCCGCATCACGTACGGGGCCAGCCGCCCGCGGTGTCAGGCGGATGCCCCCACGAGGTCGGAGTGGTGGATCGCCGCGACGTCAGGATGAGCACGGAGTCGTGACTTGAGGGCGTTCTCGCCGTACAGGCTGTGGATCGGGTTGTGGGGATCCTCGGTGACGCCCTGCGCTTCAGCGGCCAGCTCCGCCGGCAGTTCGATGAGCGGGAGCTTCGCGTCGAGCGCGGGGCTGAAGAAGAACGGCACCGAGATGCGATCCGCGGGTGCCTTGGGCGAGATCACCCGGTGGTTGGTGGCCTTGAGATAGCCGCCGGTTGCGTACTCGAGCATCTCGCCGATGTTCACGATGAAGGCGTCATCGACGGGGGGAGCATCGACCCATGCTCCGTCGCGTTCGACCTGCAGACCGCCCTTGCCCGGCTCGACCCAGAGCAGCGTGAGCACTCCGGAGTCCTTGTGCGCGCCGACGCCCTGCTGCGGCTCCGGCGCATCCGTGCCGGGGTATCGCACGATCTTCATCAGGCTCGCGGGGTCGCCGAAGTCGGCGTCGAAGTGCGTCGGCTCGGCGCCGAGCGCCTCTGCCCAGCTGCGCAGAAGCCTGCGGGAGATGCCGGTGAGATGCTCGCGCCACGTCTCGGCGACCTCTCGGAGCTCGGGCTGCGCCGCCGGCCACAGGTTCGGGCCGATGAGGCGGTTGAAGGCCGGACCGTCGGAGACAGGCTCCCGTTCTGGCCCGATGTCGATCTGCTCGCGCCAGTCGACTTTGCCCTGCGTGAGTTCGCCTCCGATGCGGGTGTAGCCACGGAACTGCGCGCTGTGCACGTTCTCGATCGCGAGCTTCTGCTCCTCGGGCAGGGCGAAGAAGTCACGGGCTGCCTGCTGCAGTCGACGAAAGAGCGCGGGGGAGATACCAGTGCCGGTCAGATAGAAGAACCCGACATCGTGCGCAGCGGCGGCGAGTTCACTGCGGAACGCCGCAGCGGCCTCTGGGCCGCCGTCGAGCTGCGAGAGGTCGAGGACGGGGAGGTTCAGTTCAGCCATGACACGAGCGTACGGCGAGTTCTCACAGCCTCACTCATGTGTTTCACACAGTTACCTTCGGCGTACGCGCGGGGTGGTCCGGCAGGTCACCCCTCGTGCGGACGCCGCGGCCCGGTCGGGTCGTCTCGCCGCGACCCCGTCGGATCGTCCCGACGAGACACGTCCAACAGCCGCGCATCCGAGAACAGCCACCGCGCGCGCGGCTCGACCAGCGGTCGGAACAGCCACCTGACCGGACGGGTGGCGAGCACGAGAGCGATGAGCACCGACAGCATGATCACCGTTGGCAGCCAGATCCACGTCGGCTCGGCATCGCGGAGAATGCCGGATTCACGGAACGGATACAGCACGAACGAGTGCAGCAGGTAGACGTACATCGTGTACTGCCCGAACTTGGTCCACCAATACGTGCCGCGGGGGATCAGGACGAAGAACGCGGCCGTCAGTATCAGGCCGATCGCGATGAGCAGCAGGCGGATGCCGCCCGACCACCATGCGTCGCCCCCGAGATCCACATATGTGTCGTTGTAGAAGAACCATTTGTCGAGATTGATGCTCTCCCACAGGTCGACCCAGTTCCATGCGACGAACGCGTCTGCGGCGAAGACGAGCACAGCGATCGCTCGGAGCCACCACGGGCGGAAATCGATCAGGCGGAAGCGGTTGACCATATCGTGCTCCCGCAGCCACCACCCCAGCACGAAGAACGGCAGAAAGCCGAGTGTGCGCGAAAGTGAGAACGTGCTGTCGACGTTGCTGAGGTATCCGGCTCCCACCGATATCAGCACGCTCCACAGCAGCGGCCATCGCAGCAGCGCGAGGTAGGGCAGTACCAGGCGGAAGATTCCCAGGGCGAGCAGGAACCACAGCGTCCATGACGGCTTGGTCAGGTTCGGCTGCGCCTCTTGTCCTTCGACCAGCCATTTCGTGAGCGTCCAGAGCAGTTCGAAGATCACATACGGCACCAGGATGTCGGTGATGACCCGCGCCATCTGCTTGCGTGTGGGCGGCGCGGACTTCGAGAAGTAGCCGGCGATGAGCGCGAAGGCCGGCATGTGGAAGGCGTAGAAAGCCAGGTACAGCGCCATCGCGATGCTGGAGTCGTACGTGAGGCGCTGGATGGCGTGTCCGAGCACGACGAGCACGATGCAGGCGTAGCGCGCGTTGTCCCAGAACGGCACGCGCCGACGCGGCCGCCCGATCCCCCCGGTGGTCGGGCCCGTCGGGGTCTGTGCGGCGATGCTCATCCTCCGAGGCTACCGGCCCGTCATCGGCAGCCAGGGAATAAAGTGACGTGGGTTGCGTTGTGACATATACATGCATTTGAATAGAAGCGTCATGCCAACAGCATCCGCCTCGAGAACCCGGGAGCACCATATGAGCGAGCACGCCGACACCTCAGGCATCCAGTTCGGTCTCTTCACCGTCAGCGACATCACGCAGAACCCCGTGACGGGAGAGACGCCGAGCGAACGGCAGAAGATCAAGGACGCGATCACGATCGCGAAGCACGCCGAAGACGTCGGCCTGGATGTCTTCGCCGTCGGTGAGCATCACAACCCGCCGTTCTGGTCGTCGTCGCCCACCACGACCCTCGCTGCGATCGCCGCGCAGACCGAGCGCATCATCCTCTCCACCTCGACGACGCTGATCACCACGAACGACCCGGTGAAGATCGCCGAGGACTTCGCCATGCTCCAGCACATCTCCGACGGCCGCACCGACCTCATGCTCGGCCGTGGCAACACCGGCCCCGTGTACCCGTGGTTTGGCAAGGACATCCGCCAGGGGCTGCCGCTGGCGATCGAGAACTACGCGCTGCTGCGCAAGCTCTGGGATGAGGACGTCGTCGACTGGGAGGGCAAGTTCCGCACTCCGCTGCAGGGATTCACCTCCACCCCTCGTCCGCTCGACGGCGTCGCACCGTTCGTCTGGCACGGCTCGATCCGCACCCCGGAGATCGCCGAGCAGGCCGCGTACTACGGCGACGGGTTCTTCGCGAACAACATCTTCTGGCCCAAGGAGCATTACCAGCGCCTGATCGAGCTGTACCGTCAGCGCTACGCGCACTACGGACACGGCACGCCAGAGCAGGCCATCGTCGGCATCGGCGGACAGGTCTTCATGCGCGCCAACTCTCAGGATGCTGTGAACGAGTTCCGTCCGTACTTCGACAACGCGCCCGTGTACGGCCACGGCCCGAGCATGGAGGACTTCACCGAGATGACTCCGCTCACCGTCGGATCGCCGCAGCAGGTCATCGACCGGTACGCCGCGATGCGTGACACCTTCGGCGACTACCAGCGTCAGCTGTTCCTGATCGATCACGCCGGTCTCCCGCTGAAGGTCGTGCTCGAGCAGCTCGACATCCTCGGCGGCGAGGTCGTGCCCGCGCTCCGCAAGGAGCTCGCGAAGAATCGTCCGGCGAGCGTTCCGGATGCTCCGACTCATGCCGCACGCGTCAAGGCGGTGTACGGCGACGGACCTGCGCGCGAAGCGCGCCCAGGCGCGAACCGCGGAGACAACCTGACCGTTGGCTCCCCGTATCAGGACACGCCGGCGCCCGCGGGAGCTGCCTTCGGCGTCGGCCGGAAGGAGGCATGATCATGACAGAGCGTCGCATCGCCGTCATCTCGGCAGGTCTCTCCAACCCGTCCTCCACACGGATGCTGGCCGACCGCATGGCGGCGGAGACCGTGAAGCAACTCGCCGAGCACGACATCGAGGTCACGGTCGACATGATCGAGCTGCGCGACCTCGCGCACGACATCACCAACAACCTGCTCACCGGGTTCGCACCGGCCGCGCTCGAATCGGCGCTCAACTCGGTGTACTCGGCAGACGCCGTGATCGCGGTGACGCCGATCTTCTCCACGAGCTACTCCGGACTGTTCAAGTCGTTCATCGACGTGCTCGATCCTGACGCCCTCACCGGCAAGCCCGTGCTGATCGGAGCGAACGCCGGAACGCCCCGGCATTCGTTGGCCATCGACTACGCGATCCGCCCGCTGTTCGCCTACCTGCATGCCGAGACGGTCTCCACCGGGGTGTTCGCGGCATCAAGCGATTGGGGCGGCGGGGGAGATGACGTCGCTCCGCTGGCCAAGCGGGTCGAGAAGGGTGCTCGCGAGCTCGCGGAGGCCATCGCCCGCAAGGATGCCGCGACCGCGAGCGACCCGTTCGATCCGGCGAACTACCTGGGTGAGGGGCGATCCTTCGGCCACCTTCTCGGCGGGCTCGCGGGGGAGTAGCGCACTCAGTGCCATCGGTACTCGGTCTCTGGGCGACCTCGGCCGCGGTACCGGGCGGCGCGCTCGAGCCTGCCCTCGTCGGCGAGGTGCTCGAGGTAGCGGCGCGCCGCCACACGCGACATCCCGAGCTGTTCTGCGGCCTCGCTCGCCGAAAGCACGCCTGCGGCTCTGGCCGCCGCCGTCACCTTGGCGAGTGAGGTCGCCGACAACCCCTTCGGCACTCTGATGCTGCCGGTGGGCCGCGATGCGCCCAGGAGCGCATCGATCTCGGCCTGGCTCGCCTGACCGGCCGTGGCGACGGCCTGTGCGCTGTACGCGCGGTGCTGATCCAGCCGCTCCCTGAACGTCGCGAAGGTGAAGGGCTTGACGAGGTACTGCACGACGCCGAGAGCGGCCATCTGACGCACGGTCTCGGCATCGCGCACAGCCGTGATCGCGATCACGTCGACGGCTATCGAGCGTGCCCGCAGATGACGGAGGACGTCGAGCCCCGAGCCGTCCGGCATCGTCATGTCGAGCAGGACCAGATCGATCCCCTGCCGAGGAGGGCTCTCGATCAGTGCGTTGAGCGCCGCACGCGCGCCGCTGCATTCTCCGACGACCTCGTAGCCGTCGATCCGCTCGATGTAGTCCCGATGCAGTTCGAGAGTCAGCGCGTCGTCATCGACGAGGAGTGTGTGGATCATGGCCGAGCACCCGGCAGCGTCACCCGGAACGTCGTCGGCTCGTCGAGGATCTCCACGGTGCCTCCTGCCTCGTTCACGATCGATCGCACCAGTGCGAGTCCCACGCCTCTGCCCTCCGCCCCGGCGGGTTTCGTCGAGAATCCGTGCTGGAAGATCTGCTCGCGCACGGCCGCAGGAACGCCGGCGCCGCTGTCGGAGACCTCCAGCACGACGCCGCCGTTCGGCGCGGAGCGGAATACGACACGCAGCCAGCGCACGGGGGCGGCGGCAGCGGCATCCAGAGCGTTGTCGATGAGGTTGCCGAGCACGGCGATGCTGTCCATCGGCGCGAGGGCGGAGCGCGGTGCGTCGGGGGCGATGTCAGCCGACCACTCGACACCGCGCTCCTTCGCCTGAGAGGCCTTGCCCAGCAGGAGCGCGCCGACCGTGGGGTCGCCGTCTCGTCGCGCGGTGACCTGATCCACGAGCGACTGGCTCTGCTGCGACGTCTCCGCGAGGATGTCGATGGCCTCACGGGTGCGTCCCAGCTCGAGCAGTGCGACGGCGGTGTGCATCCGATTGCCGTGCTCGTGCGTCTGTGCGCGCAGCGCCTCGCCGAGAGTGCGCACCGACTCGTACGACGCGACGGCGTCTCGCACGCGTCCGGCCGGCAGATCGCCTGCGATGCGGCGGGTGTAGCGGCGCGCGAGGAAGGCACCGAGAGAACCCGCCGCGACGATGAGCGCCGTGATCGTGACGGCAGAGGGCAATCGTCCGAGGATCGACTCGGCGACGGACTCGACGGTGACTCCGGCCGCGACCCACCCGACGCTCTCGCCGGTCGAGTTCAGCACGGGCGTGATCGTACGGATCGAGGCGCCGAGTGTGCCGGTGAACTCCTCGGTGAGCGTCGCCGGTGCGGCCGGGATCGTGCCGAGGTAGTGCTCGCCGAGCCGGGCCGGGTCCGGGTGGGTCACTCGCAGCCCGGACGGGGTCATCACCGTGATGAAGTCGAGAGCGGAATGCTCGACGACCGCGGCGGCATAGGGCTGCAGCACATCCGAGGCCGCGTCGGCGTCTTCACCGTCGAGCGCGTCGATCACGCTGGGAGAGCCGGCGAGCGAGTGCGCCAGGGCGCTCGTGAGGTGCTCGGCCTCGGCCCGCGAGGTGCGCTGAGTCTGCAATGCGAGGATCACGGCCGCGACCGCTCCGACCAGGATCGCGGCGACGAGGAGGACGACGAACACGTGCGATGCCGCACTGCGGCTGCGCTCCGAACGCGTCATCGCGATCTCCTCTGCTTCCCCGACCCGGTGGGCCACGACCAATACGACCACAAATGGTCAGCGTCTGAGAACCCCGAGAGGGTGAGATTCGTTCACCCGGCGAATCGCCGGATGTCATGTGACGACGCAGTTCATGATCACGGAGGTACACCATGGCCATCACCACGAGCTTCTCACTCCCCGGCTACAACTGGCGAAAAGGCAAACGCTCCTGGGACAAGCACACCTGGTTGTATGTGTCGGTCCTCATCGCCGTCGTACTCGGCGCCGCGGTGGGATTGATCTGGCCGGAGTTCGCGCAGAGCCTCGAACCGCTCGGCAAGGGTTTCGTGTCGCTGATCAAGATGATGATCGCGCCGATCATCTTCTGCACGATCGTGGTCGGCGTCGGATCCATCGCGAAGGCGGCGACTGTGGGGAAGATCGGCGGACTCGCACTGGTCTACTTCATGGTGATGTCGACGTTCGCCCTGGCGATCGGACTGGTCGTCGGCAACATCATCCACCCGGGCAGCGGTCTGGACATGGCCGGTGCGTCCTATGACGCGACCACCACGGAGGCGAAGTCGACGCAGGACTTCATCCTCGGCATCATCCCCACCACGTTCTTCTCGGCATTCACGGGTGAGAGCGTGCTGCAGGTGCTCTTCATCGCACTGCTGGTCGGATTCACGGTGCAGGGTCTCGGCGAGAAGGGCGCGCCGATCATGGCCGCCGTGAAGCACCTTCAGGTTCTGGTGTTCCGCATCCTCGGCATGATCCTGTGGCTCGCGCCGATCGGTGCGTTCGGTGCGATCGCCGCTGTCGTCGGAAAGACCGGCATCGCCGCTATCTGGGGACTGGGGCTGCTGATGGTCGCGTTCTACATCACGTGCATCGTGTTCATCATCGGGGTGCTCGGAACACTGCTCTACTTCGTGACGCGACTGAACATCTTCCAGCTCATCAAGTACCTCGCGCGCGAATACCTGCTCATCGTGGGCACATCGTCGTCGGAGTCGGCCCTCCCGCGGCTCATCGCGAAGATGGAGCATGTCGGGGTGTCCAAGCCGGTTGTGGGGATCACTGTGCCGACGGGCTACTCGTTCAATCTCGACGGCACGGCGATCTATCTGACGATGGCGTCGCTGTTCATCGCAGCCGGAATGGGGCAGCCGATGGCGATCGGCGAGCAGATCGGACTGCTGCTGTTCATGATCATCGCGAGCAAGGGGGCCGCGGGCGTGACCGGCGCGGGGCTCGCGACGCTCGCCGGCGGTCTGCAGGCGTATCGACCAGACCTCGTCGACGGGGTCGGCGTGATCGTTGGCATCGACCGCTTCATGTCCGAGGGTCGCGCTCTCACGAACTTCACCGGCAACGCCGTGGCCACTCTGCTCATCGGCACATGGACCAAGCAGATCGATCCTGCCCGGGCGCGGCGCGTGCTCGGCGGCGGAGAACCGTTCGACGAGTCGATGCTCGACGGCTCGTCCCACGACGGGATGTCCACTGCGACGGATGCCGTCGGCACTCAGGGCCTGGAAGAGGCAGCCGTGGCGGAACTGGGGGCGAAGCAGGCCAGGGCGAAGGCACGCGCTCAGCGCTGAACACCATCGCCTGAAAGAGGAGGAGGGCCACCCCGTGCGGGGTGGCCCTCCTGGTGGTCATCCGCTCTTGCGTCGGAACTCACGTCGCGTCTGCGGGGCATTCGCCGCGTGGACGGCGGAGTCGCCGTCCAGATGCGATTCACCGTCGCGGTGATGTGCGTTCTTCTTCTCGAGCGCTTCCTTGAACTTGCGCTTCATCTCCTCGGACGAGGAGGCTGCGCCTTCTTCGGTGCTCATGACGCCAGCCTAGTCGGACGGCCGACGAGCCGCGACAGGATTTCGTCGGCGTGCGCGCCTGCGGATCAGAAGATCGATCAGTGCGCCCAGCCCGATGGCGACGACCACCGATATCAGCACCGACACGATGGGCGCGTCCGGAAGGATCGCTGCGAACAGCGCGCCGATCGCGGCCTGGTACGTCGCCCAGCCGGTGGCGGCGAGTGCGATCAGCCCGAGGTAGCGGGGGAACGGGATCCGGGTCGCGCCGGCGACGAGGTTGATCGCGAGGCGCGCGAAGGGGATGAAGCGCGCGGTGAACAGCACGACCGCCGTTCCCGCCTCGAGTCGGTCCCGCGCCCAGCGCTGCGCGCTCTGCAGACGTTCGGTGCGCATCCATCGCCATCTATCCAGCCCCACCCATCGACCCATCCCGTAGCAGAGCAGATCCCCGCAGGCCGCGGCGACGGCGGCGCAGAGGATCACCGCCCACAGCAGCGGAGTTCCCGTGGACGTCGACAACGCACCCAGCGCAGTCACGGCCACCTCGCCGGGGACGATCACGAAGAACGCATCTCCGAAGACGAGCACGGCCATCACCGCAAGGGCCCACGGCCCGGTCACCGCATCCGCGAGCGCTTCCGGAATCACGCGTCAACTCTGCGCGCCGAAGGTGAACGGAAACGGAATCGGGGACAGCCGGTGAAGGACAGTCATGCAACAGGTGAACACTCGGGTACAGGGCCAGCCGTTGTCGGATGCGCGTGATCCGTGGCGTCATCCTGAGATCGTGAGAGTCGCAATCGTGACCGAATCCTTCCTGCCGCACATGAACGGCGTGACAGGATCTGTGCTGCAGATCCTGCGCCACCTCGAGCGCAACGGCCATGAGGCCCATGTGATCGCTCCGGATGCCGTCGGCATCCCCTCCCTGGTGCACGGCGCCCCGATCGAGCCAGTGGCGAGCCTGGCGCTGCCTGGTTACCGCAACGTCAGGATCGGCGCCGCGACCACTCAGCGCGTCGCGGCGTCGCTGGAACGCTTCCGCCCCGATGTGGTGCACCTCGCGTCACCGTTCGCGCTGGGATGGCGCGGTGCACTCGCGGCATTCAGTCGTGGCATACCTGCTGTCGCCGCGTATCAGACCGACATCGCCGCCTACACGGAGCGCTACCGGCTCCCTGCGACCACGAGGTTCGCGCGTAATCACATCGTCCGCCTGCATCGCCGGGCGACCCTCACGCTCGTCCCGTCGACCGAATCCGAGCATCAGCTGACCGGACTCGGCGTCGATCGCATCCGCCGCTGGGGACGAGGAGTGGATGCCGAACGATTCCACCCTTCGCGTCGCGACGAGGCCTGGCAGCGACGCACGACGCCAGAGGTCATCGTCGGCTACGTCGGTCGGCTGGCGGCGGAGAAGCAGGTGGATGACCTCGCCGCGTTGCAGCAGGTGCCAGGCGTGCGCCTGGTCATCGTCGGAGACGGGCCGTCGCGGGCGCGCCTTCAGGCGGAGATGCCGGATGCCGTGTTCCTCGGGTATCTCGACGGCGATGCCCTCGCACAGGCGATGGCATCATTCGACATCTTCGTGCACCCGGGCGAGAGCGAGACGTTCGGGCAGACTCTGCAGGAAGCCCACGCGAGTGGCGTGCCGATCGTCGCGACGGGGCGGGGCGGTCCACTCGACCTGGTGCGGATGGGCATCGACGGGTGGCTGTACCGGCCGGGAGACCTCGACGACCTGCGCATGCGGGTGGCCGATCTCGCCGGCGACGGCCGCAAGCGCAGGGCATTCGGGGTCGCCGGACGGGCCGCCGTCGAGGGACGAAGCTGGCAGGCGGTGTGCGACCAGCTGCTCGGGCATTTCGAAGAAGCACGTGAGTTGCACGGTCTCGACCGGCGACTGCGCAGCGCACGCATCCGCAGGCCGGAGCCGACGCCTCCGACTGCGGGGCGCCGCTGGCAGCGTTACGTCGCACTCGGCGACTCGTTGACCGAGGGCCTCTGCGACCCGGCACCCGACGGCGCGCTGCGCGGATGGGCCGATCGCCTCGCGCTGCTGCTGGCTGCCCGCGGCGGCCTGCACTACGCGAACCTCGCCGTCCGATCCCGACGGGTGCGCGATGTGTCGGGGGAGCAGCTCACCAGAGCCCGCGAACTGCGGCCAGACCTCGTGTCGATCCTGATCGGTGCGAACGACCTCGTGAAGTCCCACGCCGACGTCGCCGCGCTCGCCGCGCAGGTCGAACAGGTCGTGCGCACGCTGCGCGACGACGGCGCGGACGTGCTGCTGGTGACACCGTTTCTGCCCGACCGGAGGGCCGCGCGACTGTTCACCCGCCGATTCGCCGACTTCGCCAGTCGGCTCGCCGCGATCGCGGAGCGTACGGGGGCTATGCTCATCGACACCGATCTGCACCCGGCGCTCTCGTCCAGAGAGAACTGGGGTGAGGACCTCGTGCACCTCAGCAGTCGCGGACACCGTTTCCTGGCCTATCAGGCAGGCGAGATGCTCGGTGTGCCGCACGCCGACACCCTCGGCGCGCTGGATCAGGTGCTGCATGACGTCGATGCCACGACCCGTGCCGCGTGGTGGCAGCATCATGCCCTGCCGTGGGTGTGGCGCCGTCTGCGCGGCCGGGTGGCCGGCGATGGACGAGTGGCCAAGCACGACGACTACGTCTACATCGGCCGCTCGTCGGCGATGCGCAGCGTCGAAGTCCATTGAGGCGCCCAGGTCATCCGCGAATTCTGCATGCGCTGGTAGGCTGGGACGGGACTGCTGTGTGCAGTTCGCGCGCCGCACTGTGCGCGCTGACGTATGATCTCGCCCGTCACACGGACGGACGAGTCTAAACAAAGAAGGAGAGACCTCTTGGAAGGTCCTGAAATCACTGCCGCCGAGGCCGTTCTTGACAACGGCCGCTTCGGCACCCGCACCATCCGCTTCGAAACCGGCCGCCTCGCTCAGCAGGCGCAGGGTTCGGTTGCGGCATACCTCGACGGAGAGACGATGATTCTCTCCGCCACCAGCGCAGGCAAGCACCCGCGCGAAGGATTCGACTTCTTCCCGCTGACCGTCGACGTCGAAGAGCGTTCGTACGCAGCAGGCAAGATCCCCGGTTCGTTCTTCCGTCGCGAGGGTCGTCCCTCCACCGAGGCGATCCTGGTGTGCCGTCTGATCGACCGTCCGCTGCGTCCGTCGTTCGTCGATGGCCTCCGCAACGAGGTCCAGGTCGTCATCACCGTGCTGTCGATCGCTCCCGGCGAGTACTACGACGCACTGGCGATCAACGCGGCATCCGCCTCGACGCAGATCTCGGGTCTGCCGTTCTCCGGCCCCATCGCCGGTGTGCGCCTCGCGCTCATCCCCGGCCAGGGCGAGAACGCCGACCAGTGGGTCGCGTTCCCGAACGAGGCTCAGGTCGCAGAAGCCGTGTTCGACCTGATGGTCGCCGGTCGTGTCGTCAAGAAGTCCGACGGCTCCGAAGACGTCGCGATCATGATGGTCGAGGCAGAGGCAACCGAGAACAGCTGGAACCTCATCAAGGCCGGCGCTGTCAAGCCGAACGAAGAGGTCGTCGCCGGCGGTCTCGAGGCCGCGAAGCCGTTCCTCAAGCAGCTCGTCGAGGCTCAGGCCGAGATGGCATCGCACTCCTCGAAGGCTCCGGGCGTCTACCCGGTCTTCCCGGCGTACGAGCAGGGGACCTACGACTTCATCGCCGCATCCGCGACGGCCGATCTCGAGAAGGTCTACCTGATCGCCGACAAGCAGGAACGCCAGAGCGCCGATGACGAGGTCAAGGACCGCGTCAAGGCCGAGGTCGCTGCCGCAGTCGAGGCCGGCACCCTGCCCGCATCTGCTGCCGGTGAGGTCTCCGGGGCGTACAAGTCGCTGACGAAGAAGATCGTCCGTGGCCGCGTCTTGGCCGAGGGCGTCCGCATGGACGGCCGTGGCCTGGCCGACATCCGTCCGCTGGACGCCGAGGTGCAGGTCATCCCGCGTGTTCACGGTTCGGCGATCTTCCAGCGCGGAGAGACCCAGATCATGGGTGTCACCACGCTGAACATGCTCAAGATGGAGCAGCAGATCGACTCGCTGTCCCCGACGACGAGCAAGCGGTACATGCACCACTACAACTTCCCGCCCTACTCGACCGGTGAGACCGGCCGCGTCGGTTCGCCGAAGCGTCGCGAGATCGGGCACGGCTTCCTCGCCGAGCGCGCCCTCATGCCGGTTCTGCCGAGCCGCGAGGAGTTCCCGTACGCGATCCGTCAGGTCTCTGAGGCTCTCAGCTCCAACGGTTCGACGTCGATGGGTTCCGTCTGCGCATCGACTCTGTCGCTGCTGAACGCGGGTGTGCCGCTGCGCGCAGCCGTCGCCGGTATCGCCATGGGCCTGGTCTCCGACGAGGTTGACGGCCAGACGCGCTACGCGGCTCTCACCGACATCCTCGGTGCAGAAGACGCTCTCGGCGACATGGACTTCAAGGTGGCAGGCACCAGCGAGTTCATCACGGCGATCCAGCTCGACACGAAGCTCGACGGACTCCCGTCCGACGTGCTCACCGGTGCGCTGACTCAGGCCCGCGATGCGCGTCTGACGATCCTCGGCGTTCTGAACGCGGCGATCGACGCTCCCGACGAGATGGCGCCCACCGCGCCTCGCGTCATCAGCGTGCAGATCCCCGTCGACAAGATCGGCGAGCTGATCGGCCCGAAGGGCAAGACGATCAACGCGATCCAGGACGAGACGGGCGCGCAGATCTCCATCGAGGAGGACGGCACCGTCTACATCGGTGCAGTCGACGGACCGTCGGCCGAGGCTGCTCGTGCCCAGGTCAACGCGATCGCGAACCCGACCAACCCTGAGATCGGCGAGCAGTTCCTCGGCACGGTCGTGAAGATCGCGTCGTTCGGCGCGTTCATCTCGCTGCTGCCAGGCAAGGACGGCCTGCTGCACGTCACCGAGGTGCGCAAGCTCGCGGGTGGCAAGCGCGTCGAGAACGTCGACGACGTGCTCTCGGTCGGCCAGAAGATCCTCGTGAAGATCACGAAGATCGACGACCGTGGCAAGCTGTCGCTCGAGCCCGTCCTCGATGACGCTGCCGCTGAGGCCGCGCCGGCTGCTGAAGCCGCGCCCGAGGCGGAGACCGCCGAGGCGTAAGCCACACGGACAAGGCCCGGATTCCGCTCCATGTGAGCGGGATCCGGGCCTTCTTCGTATCTGATGTGATCGAAACGTTATGTAAAGTTTGCCGAGCGTTACCGCCAATGGTCGGAGTCGTCTCCGACGTCGCTTACTCTCGAACTACGCACCGGGGGGTGCACACAGATCACGCAGTTCGTAGGTACTGGACATGTGCGGGGGTGATGAGGATGCGACTGTTCAGCGCAGGCGCTGCCGATCAGCAGGCGAGCATGCAGGAGCATTCGCTCGTGCATCCGTCCGCGCCGATCCCCGTGGTCGGTCCGGGAATCGGCGAGAGCATCCGCGTTCCGCTCGGCGAGACCGGCCTGGAGACGTTCCCGCTCATGCTGGGCGCAGCCGAGTTCGGGTGGAATGTCGACCTCGAGACGAGCCATGCGATCCTCGATCGGTATGTCGAGTTCGGCGGCAACGCGATCCATACGGCAGACGGCTTCTCCGGCGGTCGCAGTGAGCACATCATCGGACAGTGGCTGCATTCGCGCGGCCATCGGGAGCGCACGCTGCTGAGCGTGCGCATCGGCTCGCACGCCGACAACCCGGGCCTCGGCTCCGTGAACCTCGTGCGCGCGGTCGAAGGTTCACTCACCCGACTCGGGGCGGAGCGGATCGATGTGCTGCACCTCGATGCGACCCTCGATCAGCAGACGAATCTGGAAGACACGCTGGCCACGGTCGAGTGGCTGCGCGACGCGGGCAAGATCAGCGCGGTCGGCGCCTTCGGCTTCGCACCAGAGCGACTGGTCGAGGCGCGGATCCTCGCCGCCGCCGGCTACCCGCGCATCGAAGTGCTCGACGAGCCGTACAACCTGATCCGGCGGCAGACGTTCGAGGGCGACCTTCGGCTGGTGGCCGGAGCGCAGAGCCTGGCAGTGACCCCTTCTCACGCGCTGGAGCACGGCTTCCTCTCCGGTCGGCACCGCAGCAAGGCGCTGATGTCGCAGGGCGTACGCGGGGAGCAGCTGCGCGGACACCTGAATCGTCGCGGCATCCGGATCCTTCGCGCACTCGACCAGGTCGCGACCGAGATCTCAGCCCCGGTCGCTGCCGTCTCGATCGCCTGGCTGCTCGCGCAGCGCACGATCGCCGCCCCCATCGTCAACACGTTCGCGACGCAGCACGTCGAGGAGCTCATGCAGGGTGCCGGCATCACCCTGTCGCGCACGCAGATCGCCGATCTCACGCGCGCCGGGAACTGACGCATGGCGATTCGTAACCGCTTGTCACAGGGGTGACATAGGGTGGAATGACGCCTGGGCGAAAGCCAACGACGACGAAGCGAGTGGGTCTTGACGCATTACCTCTACCTGGTCAGACATGGTGAACAACAGGACGCGGAACACGGACTCGATGACGGCCCCCTCTCGCCTCGGGGTGTGCGCCAGGCGGAATTGATCGCCGACAGGCTCTCAGGGCTCCCGCTGGATGCGGTGTGGCACTCTCCTCTGATCCGCGCGACCGAGACAGCACGGACGATCGCCGAGCGTTTGCCGGCGGTGGCACCGAAGCCCTCGGCACTGCTGTTCGACTGCGTGCCGACCGGTATGACCGAGGAGACCCCTGCGGCCTACGAGCCGTTCTTCGGGTCCGTGACTGATGCTGAGATCGAGGCCGGCAGCGCTCAGATGGCTGATGCCGTGAATGAGTTCCTCGTTCGCAAGCAGGGTGATGTGCATGAAGTGCTCATCACACATAATTTCGTGATCTCATGGTTCATCCGCGAAGTGCTCGGTGCGCCCGCGTGGCGATGGATGACCATGAACCAGGCCAACGGCGGACTCAGCATCATCGCGCAGAAGCAAGGGCGTCCGTGGACGATGCTCACTCACAACGATCTCGCGCATCTGCCGGTCGAGCTTCGCACCGGCCTGCCCGACCCGATGCCCGTGTGAACTGCGTCGCGGTTCAGAGCGTCTTGCGATACCAGCGCGTCGCGTTCCGGTTGTCGTTGTAGGCGTCGATCCGTGCGAAGCCGCTTCGGGCGTACAGCCCGCCTGCGGCCTCGAGCGTGTGGTGCGTGTCGAGCACGAGCTCCGCGGCATCCCACTCGCGAGCACGCCGTTCGAGCTCGTCCAGGATCGCACGCCCCCACCCCTGACCTCGCGTCCCCGGCTTCAGGAAGAGGTGCTTCACCTCGTAGCGGATGCCCGCATCGCTGTCCTCCAGACGCCGGATGCCGCCGCAGCCCACCGGTGCACCTTCGGGGCCGGCCAGCAGGAAGACGCCCGCTGGAGCCTCGAACGCCTCCGGGCGCGGGAACACGGTCGTGTACGTGCCGCCGGGGAACTCCTGCGCACGCAGTGCGAAGTACTCGGAGAGGATCGCGTGTGATTCGGCTGTCGCGGGGGAGGTCGGGCGCAACTCGAGCATGATCTCAACGCTACCCGCCGCGCCGTGCCCGAGTGCCGCTCGGCGATCAGTCGCTGAATAGACTGGAGGCATGACCAAGCAGGTGGCACTCGTCGGCGGAACCGGCAAACTCGGGACGATCATCGGCCAGGTGATCGCCGACCTCGAGGGTTTCGAAGTCGTTCGCGTGCTCACCTCGTCCAGTGACCTGTCGGAGCTCGATGGAGCCGACCTCGTCGTGGACGCATCGACGCCGCAGGTGAGCATCGATGTCGTGCGCGCAGCGGTCGAGCGCGGCATCAACGTCCTGGTCGGCACATCCGGGTGGTCCGCCGAGCGCATCGCGCTCATGCGTCCGCTGGTCGACGCGACGGAGACCGGTGCCGTCTTCATCCCGAACTTCTCGCTCGGCTCTGTCCTGGGCTCCGCACTGGCTGCGGCCGCCGCACCCTTCTTCCCCTCCGCGGAGATCGTCGAGGCGCACCGCGACACCAAGACCGATTCGCCGAGCGGCACCGCGGTGCGCACGGCAGAGCTCATCGCCGCCGCGCGCGCGGATCAGGGCCCCGTCAACGCCCCGCACGCGGATCAGCGTGCCCGTGGGCAGCAGGTCGCGAGCGTGCCGATCCACTCGCTTCGACGCCCCGGCGTGATCGCTCGACAGGACATCATCCTCTCCGGCGCAGGCGAGTCGTTGACGTTCACCCACGAAACGGTGGATTCGGCCGAGGCCTACGCGCCCGGCATCCGGCTGGCCGTGCCGTTCGCGCTCGACGCGCGCGGCGTGTTCGTCGGACTCGAGAACATGATCGACATCGGGATCCGGGCCCGATCGTGATGACGCGCATCGGTGTCGCCCTCATCGGCGCGGCGCTGATCCTCTACTTCGTGCTCATGGGGCAGAAGGCGATCCTGCTCATCGCCAGCGGCGAACCGGTGGGAATCGCCATGGGCGTCGCGCTGATCGTGCTTCCGCTGATCGGCGTCTGGGCGCTCGCGCGCGAGATCCAGTTCGGCGTGCAGGCGGAGCGGCTCGGCACGAGGCTCGACTCGGAGGGCGGGATGCCGGCGGCGGAGACCGAGCTCACGCCGAGCGGTCGCATCGCGAAAGGCGACGCGGAACCGCTGATCCAGCGCTATACGGCGGAGGCGGATGCCGCGGACGACGATTGGCGCGCCCGTTACAGGCTCGGCGTGGTTCAGGATGCGGCGGGTCGTCGCAAAGACGCTCGTGCGAGCATTCGTGCGGCGATCCGCCTCGCCAGGCAGAAGGCCTGACCGGAGGTCCTCAGGCGAGCGTCGCCTCGAGGGTGATCTCGATGCCGGCCAGCGCCTGAGATACCGGGCAGCCGGTCTTCGCGCCTTCTGCGATCTCCTGGAACTTCTCGGGCGTCAGACCCGGAACGGACGCGTTCACGTTGAGGTGGCTGCCGGTGATGCCGACGCCGGGCTTGAACGTGACGGATGCCGTGGTGTTGACGCGCTCCGGCGGGGTGCCGTTCTCAGCCAGGGCGTTGGAGAGCGCCATGCTGAAGCACGACGAGTGCGCGGCGGCGATGAGCTCCTCCGGCGTGGTCGTCGTGTCGGAGCCCTCGCTGCGGGCCTTCCAGTTGATCGGGAAGGTTCCGAGGTTCGAGGAGGAGAAGGCGACGTTGCCGGAGCCCTCCATCAGGGAACCGTTCCAGGTGGTGGTGGCTTCACTGGTGACGGGCATGGTTCCTCCAAGGGTCGTGGCGGGGTGTGCGGCCAGCCTATCGACCAGGAGCCCGGTGGGGAACCTTCGGCTCAGGCGGCAGCCGCTCTGCCGACGATGCCTGCGCGCTGAAGGAGCAGATAGATCTGGCAGCCGAGGCAGAAGTCGAACGCGGCATTGAGGAACGCGGCGATGAACGCCGCACCCGCGGCGACGGGCAGCGCCCACGGCACGCCGGCCAGGTGCAGCACCAGACCGATGGCGACCACGAAGAGGCCGACGCCTTGCGCGAAGCGCGGTGGGCGCGGATCCTCCAACTCGGTGGGCGCAGCGAGGCGCGGACGGACGACACGGCGGAACAGCGCGCCCCACGGGGCAGTGCGTGGCGAGAGCACGCCCCACAGGAACAGCAGCGCGATGACGACCACGAGCAGGAAACCGGGGTCGATGGCGCGCTGCGCCAGAGGGGCGGCGGGGAGCGCCCAGCCGCCGGGCACGAGGGCGGCATCGGCCAGGGGCTGGTACGCGAACCACCCGGCATTCGCCTGTGCCGTGGAGATCCCGATCAGGCTCAGCACCAGAGCGATGAGCAAGAGCGTCGCGGTGATGGAGGCGGCGAAGCGCGGTCCGCGCGGGTCGATGCCGGCGGGTTCGGTCATTTCTGCTCCTGAGGCTCAAGGGTGAGAACGGGAGCGAGCGCATCTTCGATCGTGCGTCGGTGCGGAACTCCGCCCCAACGCGAGAGCACCGACCCGGACGCGTCGACGAGGAAAGTCGTCGGCGTCTGCAGCACGTGATAGCGGGTGGCGAGGTCATTGCGATTCGTCAGATCGATCTCGATGTGCGCGATTCCGGCGTGCTCGCCGGAGATCTGGCCGAGCAGACGCCGCACCTGCGGGCAGCGCGCGCACAGTTCGGTGCTGAACTGCACCAGTGTCGCCGTCGCCGCGAGCGATCGGCCGCCGAGGTCCCCGGATCGCACGCGAAGTCGCCCACCGGAGCGTCTGCGGCCGTCCTGTGCACGCACAGCGAATCCGCACACGATCGCGAGTGCGAGTACGGCGCCGGTGATCACCAGCGCGACGGAGACGGACATTCCCCGAGGATATGCCGCGTATCGGCTGGTGCGGCGGATATGACAGAGGATGACACACGACCTTCGCCACGGCATCCGCCTGCGTTGCCTGCGAGCCGGGTATCGTGGCAGACATGAGCGCAGCCGTCCCGACGCCGTATGAAGATCTCCTCCGCGATGTGCTGGAGAGCGGCACGCACAAGGACGACCGCACCGGAACCGGCACGACCAGCGTGTTCGGCCGTCAGATCCGCTTCGATCTGTCGCAGGGCTTCCCGCTGATCACGACCAAGCGGGTGCATTTCAAGTCGATCGCGTACGAGTTGCTGTGGTTCCTGCGCGGGGACTCGAACGTGAAATGGCTGCAGGACAACGGTGTGTCGATCTGGGACGAGTGGGCGGATGCCGACGGCGATCTCGGACCGGTCTACGGGGTGCAGTGGCGCTCGTGGCCGACGCCGGACGGCGGTCACATCGACCAGCTGTCGCAGGTGATCGAGCAGATCCGCGCCACCCCCGACTCCCGGCGGCTGATCGTCTCCGCCTGGAATCCGGCGGACATCCCAGACATGGCGCTTGCTCCGTGCCATGCCCTGTTCCAGTTCTACGTCGCCGACGGCAGGCTCTCGTGCCAGCTCTATCAACGCAGCGCCGACATGTTCCTCGGCGTGCCGTTCAACATCGCCAGCTACGCGCTGCTGACCATGATGATCGCCCAGCAGGTCGGACTGGAGCCGGGTGACTTCGTCTGGACCGGCGGCGACTGCCACGTGTACGACAACCACGTCGAGCAGGTGCGCGAGCAGCTGAATCGCGAGGCATACCCGTACCCGACACTTCGGTTCGCGCGTAAGCCCGAGTCGATCCTCGACTACGACTTCTCGGACTTCGTCGTCGAGGACTATCAGCACCACCCGCCGATCCGCGCTGCGGTGGCGGTGTGAACGCCGTGCCTCTCGAACTTCCGTGGGTCGGACTCATCTGGGCCGAGGCAGACGGCGGAGTGATCGGTGCGTCGGGCGGCATGCCGTGGCACGTGCCGGAGGATCTCGCGCACTTCAAGGAGACGACTCTCAGCGCACCCGTCGTGATGGGACGCAAGACCTGGGATTCACTGCCGGAGCGCTTCCGTCCGCTGCCCGACCGCGAGAACGTCGTCATCACGCGCCAGCAGGACTGGGCAGCCGACGGTGCCCGTCGCGCTGCGGATCTCGCAGAGGCCGTCCGCGGTCTGGACAAGGTCTGGATCATCGGCGGCGCGGAGATCTTCGCGCAGGTGATCGGTCACGCAGATCGTCTGGAAGTCACCGAGATAGACCTCCAGGTCGACGGGGACGCCTACGCGCCTTCTAAGGAGGGTTGGCGACTCGTCGACGAAGGGGAGTGGCAGACCTCGCGCACCGGCATCCGGTTCCGCTTCCTCGGATACGAGCGCTGATGCCCACTGCGCTCGTCACAGGCGCCAGCGCGGGCATCGGAGCCGAGTTCGCTCACCAGCTCGCGGAGCGCGGAGCCGATCTCGTGCTCGTGGCGCGTTCTCAGGACGCACTGGACACGCTCGCCGCTGAGCTGCGCGAGACCTACGGTGTCGTCGTCGAGGTTCTCACGGCCGACCTGGTCGTCGAAGACGACGTGAAGCGCGTGGCCGCGCGGATCTCGGCGCCGGGGCATCCGATCGACCTGCTCGTCAACAACGCCGGTTTCGGGTTACCGCTGCACTTCGCCGACAACGACATCGAAGACGAGGTGCGCCATCTGCGCATACACGTCGAAGCTCCTATGCGACTCATGCATGCGGCGCTCGGCACGATGCGCGGCCGAGGCGGTCGCATCATCAACGTCGCCTCTGTGGCAGGCTTCATCTCGCGCTCGACCTACTCCGCATGCAAGCAGTGGCTCATCGGGTTCAGCCGGTGGGCGAACGCGGAATACGCGCCGGACGGCGTGAGCGTGACAGCTCTCTGCCCCGGATTCACACACACGACCTTCCACGAGCGCATGGGATTGAAACAGGGCCACGAGGGCATCCCCGCGATCGGCTGGCTGCAGGCACGCGACGTGGTGCGCGAGGGCCTGAGCGCCGCGTCGCGCGGCCAGGCCGTCTGCGTCCCATCGCTGCGGTACAAGCTCGTCGTGGCGGTCACCAAGGTGCTGCCCTCGTCGCTCATCGCGCGCGCCGCCAGGCGTGGACGAGTCTGAGTCAGACCGGAGAGCGGGGCCGATCAGCGGAATCGCCGGAGATGGATGCCCGCGTACGCCAGCGCCGCGACCGTCTCGCCGTCGCTGATCCGACCGTCCGCGACCATCGACAGCACTTCGCCGAACGGCACCCATGAGACGTCGTCGATGCCCTCCTCCTCGCGGGCCTCGCCATCGGCGACGTGGAGGTCACGCGCGAGGAACACGTGCTCGGGTGCCACGGTGACGCCGTTCAGGGCGTTCATGGTGCCGATCATCCTCCACTCGTCGGCGCGCATCCCGGTCTCCTCGAGCAGTTCGCGCTGTGCTGCGACCAGCGGGTCCTCACCGTCGCTGCCGCCGGCCGGAATCTCGATGGATCGCCCGACCGTGTAGCGCTCGAGTGACACCAGGCACACCCGCTCCTGCTCGTCGAGGGCGACGATGAACACCGCAGGATGGCGCAGCGTCACCACGCCGTAGACACCCTTGCCCGCGGGGCCCGTCACCGCATCCTCACGAACCGAGATCCATGCGTTCTCGTACACGATTCGGGAGTCATCGGTCCGCCAGGTCATGCTCAGGAGCCTATCCGGCGCGATGCGGCGGGACGCGAACCGATACGCTGGGACAATGACGCATTCGGGCAACCCTTTCGGACAGGTTCTCGTCGCGCTCGTCACTCCGATGACGGCCGACGGCGAAGTCGATTGGCCCGCCGTCGAGAAGCACATGGATGACGTCATCACCGCGGGTGCGGACGGCATCGTCGTGACGGGAACGACCGGCGAGACCTCGACCCTCACGGACCCCGAGAAGCTCAAGCTCGTCGAGGTCGGCAAGTCAGTGGCTGCCGGACGCGCCAAGATCATCACGGGTGGCGGTTCGAACGAGACCGCACATGCGATCGAGCTCTACAAGGCCAGCGAGAAGGCCGGCGCAGACGGCATCATGATCGTCACGCCGTACTACAACAAGCCGACGCAGGCCGGCATCCTCACGCACTTCCGCCTCGTCGCGGATGCCACCGATCTTCCGGTGATCCTGTACGACATCCCCGGCCGCACCGGGGTGCCGATCAAGTACGAGACGATCCTGCGCCTCGCCAAACACCCCAACATCCTCGCTGTCAAAGACGCCAAGGGCGACTTCAGCGAGGTCAGCCGCGTGCTGAACCAGACCGATCTGATGTACTTCTCCGGCGATGACGCGAACGCACTGCCGCACCTCGCGATCGGGGCGACCGGACTCATCGGCGTCACCGCGAACATCACGGCGACGCCGTACCGCACGATCGTGGATGCCGTGAACCGTGGCGATCTCGCGGCCGCGACCGCTGAGCACAAGCGTCTTGAGCCGCTCGTGCGCGCCACGATGACACATGTCCCTGGCACCGTATCGGCGAAGTACATCCTGCACGGCCTCGGCCGCATCTCCAGCCCCCGCGTCCGCCTGCCCTTGGTGGGGCCGGAGGAGTGGGAAGCCGCACTCATCGAAGACGAGCTCGCTCTCGTCACCGATGTGCCAGGCGCCGATTTCTCGAACTTCCGCCCCGACCGCAACGCGGCCGCCGGCGGCGCGTTGCCGAAGGTGCATGGCACGACGCGCTGAGACGACGGGCGCGTCGCGCGCCCATAAGCACGAACGGGCACGACGTGTGTCCGACTGAGGAGACTTCAATGACCATTCCCATCTCCGTCCCCGCACCGCTCGCCGAAGGCGCTCTCCGTGTCATCCCTCTGGGTGGTCTCGGCGAGATCGGTCGCAACATGACGACCTTCGAATACGACGGCAAGATCCTGATCGTCGACTGCGGCGTGCTGTTCCCCGAGGAGCACCAGCCAGGTGTCGACCTGATCCTCCCGGACTTCGAGCCGATCAAAGACCGCCTCGACGACATCGTCGGCGTCGTACTCACGCACGGTCACGAGGACCACATCGGCGCGGTGCCCTATCTGCTGCGTCTGAAGAGCGATATCCCGCTGATCGGATCGGGCCTCACACTGGCCCTCGTGGAGGCGAAGCTCAAGGAGCACCGCATCCGCCCCTTCACCCTCACGGTGAAGGAGGGACAGGAGGAGAAGGTCGGACCCTTCGATCTCGAGTTCGTCGCGGTCAACCACTCCATTCCCGATGCCCTGGCGGTCGCCATCCGCACCCCGGCCGGAATGGCGTTGGCGACTGGCGACTTCAAGATGGATCAGCTTCCGCTCGACGGTCGCATCACCGACCTGCGTGCGTTCTCGCGCCTCGGTGAGGAGGGCGTGGACCTGTTCCTCGTCGACTCCACGAACGCCGACGTACCAGGGTTCACACCCACCGAGCGCTCGATCGGTCCGGTGCTGGACCAGGTGATCGCCAAGGCTCCGCGCCGAGTCATCGTCGCCAGCTTCTCCAGCCACGTGCACCGTGTCCAGCAGGTTCTGGATGCCGCGCACGCCAACGGGCGCCGCGTCGCGCTGCTGGGGCGCAGCATGGTGCGCAATATGACGATCGCCGCCGATCTCGGTTACCTCAAGGTGCCCGAGAACGTGCTGATCGACTACAAGAAGGCCAGGGATCTCCCCGACGAGAAGATCGTCTACATGTCCACGGGCTCGCAGGGCGAGCCGATGGCGGTGCTGAGCCGCATGGCCAACCTCGACCACGCGATCGAGGTGGGGGAGGGTGACACGGTCATCCTCGCCTCCAGCCTGATCCCCGGAAACGAGAACGCGGTGTACCGCGTGATCGACGGGCTCACCAAGCTCGGCGCCAACGTCGTGCACAAGGCCAACGCCAAGGTGCATGTCTCCGGACACGCGGCGGCGGGTGAGCTGCTGTACTGCTACAACATCCTGAAGCCCAAGAACGTGCTGCCAGTGCACGGCGAGTACCGTCATCTGATGGCGAACGCGAAGCTCGCGCAGGACACCGGTGTTCCCGAGGCGAACACGATCCTCGCGTCCAACGGCACGATCATCGATCTCAAGGACGGACAGACGACCATCGCCGGCCAGCTCGACATCGGCTTCGTCTACGTCGACGGCTCCACCGTCGGCGAGATCACGGATGCCGATCTCAAGGATCGTCGCATCCTCGGTGAGGAGGGCTTCGTCTCGATCATCATCGTGGTCGATGCCGCGACAGGACGCATCATCACCGGGCCCGAGATCCACGCGCGAGGCATCGCCGAGGACGACTCGGTCTTCGACGATGTGGTCCCGAAGATCGTGGCGGCGCTCAAGGAGGCCTCCGGCAACGGAGTCCGCGACACCCACGCGCTGTCTCAGGTGGTGCGCCGCACGATCGGTCGATGGGTCAACCAGAAGCTCCGCCGTCGTCCGATGATCGTCCCGCTCGTCATCGAGGCCTAGCTCATTCGCCGGGAAAGCCGCGTCATTACGCGGCTTGTCGGCGCCTCGCCGTAGGCTTTCCACATGGCCAGGAGCACCACCAAGACCTCGCGCGCGTCTGAGAAGACTCCCGCGCGCTCGAAGGCGCAGACGGCCCCCACCAAGAAGCTGCCGGCGACCCCGAAGAAGTACATCGACGATGTCGACAAGCCGCCGGTCGCCGTGCGCGCCTGGTTAGGACTGGCGCACGGCGTCGGGGGGCTCTTCCGCGCCTTCGGGCCGGAGGCGCTCGAGAAGGACCAGCGTCGAGACGGGTTCCCGTTGTTCCTGGTGCTGCTGGCGTGCCTGGGCGCGGTCACCGAATGGTTCTTCATCGGCAACGAGATCGCGCAGAACATCAGCGCCTACTCGGTGGGCGGTCTGATCGGCCGCACGGCTTTCCTGATGCCGGTGCTGCTGCTGATCCTCGCGGGCTGGCTGTTCCGCCATCCCTCATCCGTGCACGACAACGGGCGCATCGGGATCGGCTTCGGGCTGTTCGTCCTCACGATCGCCGGAATCTGCCACGTCGCTGGTGGGCAGCCGGAGCCGAAGTCGGGCATGCCGGCACTCAGCGCGGCCGGTGGACTCTTCGGCTGGATGCTGGGGGAACCGCTCTCGTATCTCACCGACATCGTCGCCTACATCGTCCTCGGAGTATTGGCCGCTCTCAGCATCCTGATCATCACGAAGACGCCGCCGAATCGCATCGGGGTGCGGCTCGGAGACCTGTACGCCTGGACGTTCGGTGCAGAGCGGGTCGAGAAGCCCGCTTCCGACGAGAAGGCCGCCGCAGACAAGGCGGAGGGTTCGTTCGACGAGGACGACGACCCGAATGTGCTCCCATGGTGGCGGCGCAACAAGACCGGTCGCGAGGAAGACCCCGATGAGGGGATCGGCTCGCAGGATCTCACCGAACTGCTGTCGCCGAGCGATGACGCTGTCGATAACACGGCCTACGATCAGGCGGTCATCGTCGCAGACCCTGCGGATGCTGCGACCGAGATCCTGACCGATGTCCAGGGCGTCATGGGCACGCTCGGAAACCAGGGCAGCACTGCGCTTCTCGACGATTCCGGCGCCACGGGGGAGCAGCCCGAACTGCCGGGGCTCTCGGGCTTCGGCACCGACGGGCCGGGAGAGCGCGGGCTGCAGGCACCGAGCACGCCGTATGCGCTGCCTGCGCCGAGCGTCCTCAGCGCAGGCCCGCCCTCCGTCGCCCGCTCAGAGGCGAACGACAAGATCGTCGAGCAGATCACGAGCGTGCTCTCGCAGTTCAAGATCGACGCCAAGGTGACCGGGTTCTCGCGCGGCCCGACGGTGACGCAGTACGAGGTCGAGGTCGGCCACGGCGTCAAGGTCGAGAAGATCACCCAGTTGAGCAACAACATCGCCTATGCCGTCGCATCGAACGATGTCCGCATCCTCTCGCCGATCCCGGGCAAGAGTGCGATCGGCATCGAGATCCCGAACACCGACCGCGAGACGGTCGCCCTTGGCGACGTCATCCGCTCCGCGGCAGCGCACAAGAGCACGCACCCGCTGACGGTGGCCGTCGGCAAGGATGTCGGCGGCAACTTCGTCGTCGCGAACCTCGCGAAGATGCCGCACCTGTTGGTCGCCGGATCCACCGGCTCCGGTAAGTCGAGCTTCGTCAATTCGATGATCACGAGCCTGCTGATGCGGGCGCGTCCTTCGGATGTGCGCATGGTGCTGATCGACCCGAAGCGCGTCGAGCTCACGAGCTACGCCGGCGTGCCGCACCTGATCACACCCATCATCACCAACCCGAAGAAGGCCGCAGAGGCACTCCAGTGGGTGGTGAAGGAGATGGACATGCGGTACGACGACCTCGCGTCGTTCGGCTTCCGCCACATCGATGACTTCAACAAGGCCGTGCGTGCCGGTGAGGTCGAGTTGCCCGTCGGCAGTGAGCGCGTGCTCAAGCCGTACCCGTACCTGCTGGTCGTCGTCGACGAGCTCGCCGACCTCATGATGGTCGCGCCTCGTGACGTCGAGGACTCGATCGTGCGCATCACTCAGCTGGCCCGTGCTTCCGGCATCCATCTCGTACTGGCGACCCAGCGCCCGAGCGTCGACGTCGTCACCGGTCTGATCAAGGCGAACGTGCCCTCGCGCCTCGCATTCGCGGTGACCAGTGTCACCGACAGCCGCGTGATCCTCGACAGCCCCGGCGCCGACAAGCTGATCGGTCAAGGCGATGCGCTCTTCTCGCCGATGGGCTCGTCCAAGCCGTTCCGACTGCAGGGCGCATGGGTCGAGGAGAGCGAGATCGACGCGGTCGTCAAGCACGTCACCGCGCAGGCTCGGCCCGAGTACCGGGTCGATGTGCAGGAGGCGCTGGAGCCGACCAGGAAGAAGGAGGTCGACGAGGACATCGGCGACGACCTCGAGGTGCTGCTCGCGGCCGCTGAGCTCGTCGTCTCCTCGCAGTTCGGATCGACCTCGATGCTGCAGCGCAAACTGCGCGTGGGATTCGCCAAGGCCGGACGTCTGATGGATCTGCTCGAATCGCGTGAGATCGTCGGGCCTTCGGAAGGGTCGAAGGCGCGTGATGTGCTGGTGACGGCCGAGCAGCTGCCCGACGTCATCGCGAAACTGCGCGGCGATGATCCACCGGCCGCCGCGCCGGCACCGTCGTCAGCTGCGGCGCAGCCAGGACCTGTTCACGACCCGATCGAAGATCAGTTCCGCGGATTGCCCGTGGTCGATGAGGACGAGGGCGACGAAGACGCCTGGGGATTGACGGGGCGCGACTGATGGCGATTCCTCGGCAGCTGCCGAATGCGATCACGATCGCACGGATCCCTCTCGCCGCCGTCTTCTTCGTCCTGCTGCTCCTTGGCGGGACGTACGGCCTCGATGACCTCGTGATCCGCTGGGTCGCCGGTGTCCTGTTCGTCGTGGCCATCTCCACGGACTGGGTGGACGGGTATCTCGCCCGCAGGTACGACATCGTCAGCGACTTCGGAAAGCTCTGGGATCCGATCGCGGACAAGCTGCTCACCGGTGCCGGGTTCGTCGGACTCGCGATCCTCGCCGAATGGCCATGGTGGATCGTCATCATCATCCTCATCCGCGAATGGGGCATCACGATTCACCGCTTCATCGTCGCGAGCAGCCAAATCGTGGCGGCGGCGTGGCTGGGCAAGGTCAAGACCGCGGTGCAGGGCATCGCGCTCGGCTGGTGGCTGCTGCCTCTTCACCAGTTGATCGGCATGGACTGGTGGATCGGGGTCGGCATTGTGTTGATGTACGTGACGCTCGCGCTCACGGTCATCAGCGGGATCGACTACGTGCTCTCACAGGTGCGCGGATCACGCGCCGACAGATCATGACCATGGCGGCGGAACTGGTGGCCGCGCTCACTGCGCGCGGATGGACACTGGGAATCGCCGAATCGCTCACAGGCGGGGCACTGGCAGCCGAGATCGTGTCGGTGCCAGGCGCATCGGCGACGTTGCTCGGAGGAGTCGTCGCGTATGCCACGCCCGTGAAGGCATCGTTGCTGGGGGTGGATGCTGCGTTGCTCGAGGAGCACGGTCCGGTGCATCCGCTCGTCGCGGAGCAGATGGCCGACGGCGTACGCGACGCCGTGAGCGTCGCAGGCCGACCCGCGGACATTGGCCTGTCCACAACGGGGATCGCCGGCCCGGATTCCCCTGACGGTCAACCGGTGGGAACCGTGCACATCGGCGTCGCCACACCTTTGCGTGCGCGTGCGTTCTCGCTGCGGCTCGACGGCGACCGCGCATCGATCAGAGCTCAGACGGTGGATGCGGCGATCGAGAAGCTGCTCGAAGAGATACGGGAATAGCCCGCCGCTCGTGATCGTTGTCAGAAGTGTGGCGATGGAAGATGTGCTCACAACGAAAGCACAGCGTGAAACGGTAGTTTTTTCTTCAGAGAGTCGGGTTAGACTGGCGATCCGTTCGGAGCTTGCTCCGATGAGGGGAATCGAGAGGAGGTTCCGATGATTCTTGTACGACAGGAAATCGGCGATGTGCTGAGGGACTTCCGCCTGCAGAAGGGGCGCACGCTCCGGCAGGTCGCGAGCAAGGCCTCCGTGGCGCTCGGATATCTCAGCGAGGTCGAGCGCGGTCAGAAGGAGGCTTCGAGCGAGATTCTCGCTTCGGTCGCCGAAGCGCTCGACGTGCCCATCTCGATCATCATGCGTGAGGTGGGCGACCGCATCTCTGTCCTCGAGGGCATCCAGGTCTTCCCTGATGTCGTCCCGGACGACCTGGTCGCGTCCATCGAGCCTGAACTCTCGCTGCACTGACCTGCGGCTTCTCGGGTAGACCTTCAATGCGGCGCAGTGAGTTCCTTCGCGCGGTCGATCTCGAGTTCGGTGCGCGCGCATCCATGCTGAAGACGGATCTCGTTCTGGACGCGCTCGGCAACCGGACGGCGGACGAGGCGCTCGACGCGGGGATCGCTCCCCGCGAGATCTGGCTTGCGCTCTGCGCGGAGACCGATGTCCCGCCCGAGCGCCGCTATGGCGTCGGTCGGCTTGAGCCGCGCAGGCGCTGATCCCGTCGCGCTGAACTCGTTCCTCTGATCGTGTTCGGCTTGCATCTGATCGGCGTGTCGTCGAAGATGTGTTCGAAGTGCGCGTAACGTTCTGCACAAGTGGTTTCGAGGTGATGTCATCCCCAGTTCGTGGGACCGCCGATGCAATGTCGGAGGTCGCTCCTACGGTGAAGACAGGCCGAAAAGCCATACGCCTTGTCGGAGAGTTCGCCCCAGTCGGGGTGGCCGCGACAGCCTACAGGCGGCACCACGCGAACACATAGGAGCACATTATGCCATCACCCGCAGACCGCGAGAAGTCCCTGGAATCAGCCCTCGCCCAGATCGATCGTCAGTTCGGTAAGGGTTCAGTCATGCGGCTGGGCAGTGATGAGCGTGCGCCGGTCGCCGTCATCCCCACCGGTTCGATCGCCCTCGACGTCGCTCTCGGTGTCGGCGGCCTGCCGCGCGGTCGCATCGTCGAGATCTACGGCCCTGAGTCATCGGGTAAGACGACATTGACGCTGCACGCGATCGCCAACGCGCAGCGAGGTGGCGGTATCGCCGCCTTCATCGACGCCGAGCATGCGCTTGATCCTGAGTACGCGAAGAAGCTCGGGGTCGACATCGACGCGCTCCTGGTCTCTCAGCCGGATACCGGGGAGCAGGCACTCGAGATCGCCGACATGCTCGTGCGTTCCGGTGCCATCGACCTCATCGTCATCGACTCGGTCGCCGCGCTGGTTCCGCGCGCCGAGATCGAGGGAGAGATGGGCGACTCGCATGTGGGTCTGCAGGCGCGACTCATGTCACAGGCGCTCCGGAAGCTCACGGGTGGTCTGAGCCAGACCAACACCACCATGATCTTCATCAACCAGCTGCGCGAGAAGATCGGTGTCTTCTTCGGGTCTCCTGAGACGACGGCCGGCGGAAAGGCGCTGAAGTTCTACGCGTCGGTTCGACTCGACATCCGTCGCATCGAGACGATGAAGGACGGAACCGAGGCGGTGGGAAACCGCACCCGTGTCAAGGTCGTGAAGAACAAGATGGCGCCCCCCTTCAAGCAGGCGGAGTTCGACATTCTGTACGGAACCGGCATCTCGCGCGAGGGCAGCCTCATCGATTTCGGTGTGGAGCATGGCCTCGTGAAGAAGTCGGGCTCGTGGTACACCTACGACGGCGATCAGCTGGGACAGGGCAAGGAGAACGCGCGTTCGTTCCTCATCAAGAACGCTGATGTCGCCTTGGAGATCGAGACGAAGATCAAGCAGAAGCTCGGCATCGGCGGAGCAGTCGCCGATGCCGCTCCTGAGGCTGCGGACGAGCTCACGCAGCGCGTTCCGGCCTGATGACTGTCGGTGACGGGGGCGAGGCTCGCCTCGCCCCCGTGATTCCGCTCTTCGGCGGCAAGGTCGCATCGGCCTCGTCGTCGTCCGCCGGGGCTGACGTCGCACCGTCGGGCCCGACGGAGACCGATCCTGCTCGGCCAGCGCTGTCACGGATCGAGTCGTCCGAGTCTGAGCCTGCAGAGCCTGTCGACCGGACCCCCGGACGCGAGAAGGCGCCACCCAGACTGCGGGGGATGCGCTCCAGCGCTGAACAGTCGGGGGAGCAGGAACCTGAGCGCGACCCGGACGAGATCCGTCGGGTCGGTGAGGAGTCACTGGTCCGCAAGCTCCGGGCGCGCTCGCTGTCGATCTCAGAGGCGCGGCAGGTGCTGCGCGGTCACGATCTCGATCGCTCCCAGATCGACGATGTGATCGACGACTTCTGCCGACGCGGATACCTAGACGACGCGATCCTCGCCGAGCAGCTGGTGATCTCCGGTATCGAGCGCAAGGGGCAGGGGCGCGTGGCGCTGTCGAGGGCTTTGGCCCAGCGTGGCATCCCGCGTGATGCGATCGACGCCGCGCTCGGCGATCTGCCGGACGACGACGCCGAACGTGCATTGGAATTCGCCAGGACCAAGGCGCGTTCGATGGCTCGGCTCGACTTCGAGACCGCGCTTCGGCGACTCATGGGCCAGCTCGCGCGGCGCGGATACGGCGGGTCCGTCGCCATGAGTGCGGCGAGGACGGCGCTGACTGAAGCGTCGCTGGGAAAGCCGAGCAGCGGCGTGCGGTTCGTCGACTCGGAGTGACTCGGCCGGATCGCTCGTAGAATGGGTTCACCATGACTATCCTCAGCAGCGAACCGACGATCATCCAGGCCTCGTCGGCGGCCGTCGACGCCGACGGACGTCAGCGGACCTATGAGGTGCGTACCTTCGGGTGCCAGATGAATGTGCACGACTCCGAGCGACTGTCGGGGTCGTTGGAGAGCGCAGGCTACCTCCGGGCCGAATCCGGCGCGGAGGCGGATGTCGTCATCATCAACACGTGCGCGGTTCGTGACAACGCTGCGGGCAAGCTCTACGGCACGCTCGGGCACCTGGCATCCGTCAAGCGTCGCAAGGAGGGCATGCAGATCGCCGTCGGCGGCTGCCTCGCGCAGATGGACAAGGACGCGGTCCTCGACAAGGCACCCTGGGTCGACGTCGTGTTCGGAACACACAACATGGGCTCGCTGCCCGGACTGCTCGAACGCGCACGCCACAACGGCGACGCCGAACTCGAGATCCTCGAATCCCTCGAGGTGTTCCCCTCGACGCTGCCGACCAAGCGCGACTCCGCCCACAGCGGATGGGTGTCGATCTCGGTCGGCTGCAACAACACCTGCACCTTCTGCATCGTGCCGAGCCTGCGTGGCAAGGAGAAGGACCGTCGCCCCGGCGACATTCTGAACGAGATCCGCCTGCTCGTGGAAGACGGCGCGATCGAGGTCACGCTGCTCGGTCAGAACGTGAACTCGTACGGCGTCGAGTTCGGGGATCGTCAGGCCTTCGGCAAGCTGCTGCGCGCCGCCGGCGAGATCGACGGGCTCGAGCGCATCCGGTTCACCAGCCCGCACCCGGCCGCCTTCACCGACGACGTCATCGACGCCATGGCGGAGACACCGGCGGTCATGCCTCAGCTGCACATGCCGCTGCAGTCGGGCAGCGACCGCGTGCTCAAGGCGATGCGTCGTTCGTACCGCAGCTCGAAGTTCCTCGGCATCCTCGATCGTGTTCGCGAACGGATGCCGCATGCCGCGATCTCGACCGACATCATCGTCGGGTTCCCCGGTGAGACCGACGAGGACTTCGAAGACACCATGCGCGTCGTGGAGCAGGCACGCTTCGCCAACGCGTTCACATTCCAGTACTCCATCCGCGAAGGCACTCCCGCCGCGACCATGGAAGACCAGGTGCCCAAAGAGGTGGTGCAGGAGCGGTACAACCGGCTTCTCGCCCTCCAGGAGCGCATCGCGCTGGAAGAGAATCAGAAGCAGGTCGGCCGCGAGGTCGAGGTGCTCGTCTCCGTCGGCGAAGGCAAGAAGGACGCCGAGACGCACCGCCTCACCGGTCGCGCTGAGGACAACCGCCTGGTGCATTTCGAGGTCACCGAGGGATCCGAGATCCCGCGTCCCGGCGACGTGGTGACCGTCACGATCACGCACGGCGCGCCGTTCCACCTTCTGGCCGACGACGCGAGCGGCGCTCCGCTGCGCATCCGGCGCACCAGGGGTGGAGACGCGTGGGATCGCGCACAGGCGGAGTCGTGCGGAGTTCCGGCTCCGGCCGGAGACGCCGGTGCGCCGCGCGCGGTGTCGCTCGGTCTTCCCACGCTCCGCGTCGGTGTCTGACTCCCCGAGACCCCAGGTTCGTGTCGAGACCCCAGGTCGCAGTCGTGAACAGCGTGAGGTTTCGGCACCAAGGCGGGGTCTCGATGAAGCGGCGAAGAGGATGACCCGCCTGTGGGCGGTCGTCGGCGCGACAGGAACAGGCAAGAGCGACCTCGCGCTGACCCTCGCAGAGCAGCTGCGCGAACGCGGCAATCCGGCCGAGATCGTCAATGCCGACGCGATGCAGCTGTACCGGGGCATGGACATCGGTACGGCCAAGCTCCCCATGGCCGAGCGTCGTGGCATCCCTCATCACCTTTTCGACGTCCGCGATGTCCGCGATGAGGCAGCCGTCGCCTGGTATCAGCCGTTCGCGCGCACCGCGATCGAGAGCATCCATTCCCGCGGCGGTGACGCGATCCTGGTGGGCGGCTCCGGCCTCTACATCTCGAGCGTCATCTTCGACTTCCGCTTTCCTCCACGCGACGCCGAGGCGCGAGCGCGTCTCGAACGCGACCTGGAGACGCATGGTCCCGCTGCGCTGTTCGCGCGTCTTGAGGCTGCGGACGCCGCCACTGCCGCACGAATAGATCCGAAGAACGGGCGCCGGGTCATTCGCGCACTGGAAGTGCTCGAGCAGGGCCAGAAGACTCACGGTGCCGCTCTGCCGGAGGCTCCTGAGCTCTGGCACCCGACCACTCGCATCCTGGGGCTCCACGTCGACAGACCCGAACTGGTCGAACGTCTCGACAGGCGGGTCGAGCGGATGTGGGCGGACGGGATGCTGGAAGAGGTCGAGCATCTGCGTCAGCAGGGTCTGGAAGAGGGCGTCACCGCCGGTCGCGCGATCGGCTATGCGCAGGCGCTGGCGCAGTTGAAGGGCGAGGTGACCGAGGCCGAGGCCGTTGCCGCGACCCAATCGTTGACCCGTCGCTACGCGCGCCGCCAGGTGTCGTGGTTCAAACGCTACCCAGAGCTCACTTGGCTCTCCCCGGGACGCGATCCCGCAGAGCTGATCGGCTGAATGTCGGTGCCCGCCTTCATCATGGAGTGATGAGCACGCATTTCTTCACCGCCTCCAGTCTTGACGGCTTCATCGCGACGCAAGAGCACTCACTCGACTGGCTGCTGAAGCAAGACGTCGATGCCGAAGGACCGATGGCCTATCAGCAGTTCGAGAAGACGATCGGCGCGCTGGCGATGGGAGCAGCCACGTACGAGTGGGTACTCGATCATGAGCAGGGTCGTTGGGGATACACGCAGCCGTCGTGGGTGTTCACCCATCGCGAGCTGACGATTCCCGACGGCGCCGATGTGACCCTCACCCGGGATGCGATCCCCGAGGTGCACGCCGCGATGACCGCGGCCGCAGATGGTAAAGACCTGTGGGTGGTCGGCGGTGGTGACCTGGCCGGCCAGTTCGCCGATGCCGGGCTCCTCGACGAGATCTGGGTGCAGTTCGCGCCGGTCACCCTCGGCGGCGGAGCGCCGTTGCTGCCGCGAACGCTCGACCTCGAACTGCTTGACGTGGCGCGCAACCGCAACTTCATGTGCGGCCGTTACCGCGTGGTTCGTGACTGATCGATGGGTTCGCTAGCCTCGATCAGGTGAGTGGGAACAGTGCGGCCTGGGCGATTCGTGCCTTCGAGCGTGGCGACACGGATGCTGTCGTCGAATTGTGGCACGATGTGGGACTGACACGCCCGTGGAACGACCCGTACCAGGACATCGAGCGCAAGCTGAAGGTGCAGCCGAAACTCTTCATCGTCGCCGAGACTCCCGGCGCGCATGACGGTCCGCCTCGTGTCGTCGGCACGGTGATGGCGGGGTACGACGGTCACCGCGGATGGCTCTATTACCTGGCGTCGGCGCCCGAACTCCGAGGCTCGGGGATCGGTCGGGGACTGGTGGTCGAGGCAGAGCGGCTCCTGCTCGAGATGGGCTGCCCGAAGGTGCAGCTGATGGTTCGAGCAGACAATGAAGCGGTGCTCGGCTTCTACGATCAGCTCGGCTACGAGCGGTTCGAGGTCTCGAACACCGGCAAGAGGCTGATCGCGGACGAGAGCTAGACACTCCGACCCTCTCTAGACTGTTCGCATGGTCGCATTCACCAAGGGGCACGGTACCGGCAACGATTTCGTCATCATCCCTGACGCCGATGGTGAGCTGGATCTCACGCCCGCGCAGGTCGCAGTGCTCTGCGATCGGCACTTCGGCATCGGCGCTGACGGAATCCTCCGCGTGGTGCGCTCTGCAGCTCTTCCGGAGGGTGCGGCAGCGCTCGCTGAGGAACCCGCTGCCGAATGGTTCATGGACTATCGAAACGCCGACGGATCGATCGCCGAGATGTGCGGCAACGGCATCCGCGTCTTCGCGCACTATCTGGTCGGTGCCGGCCTCGCGGTGATCGAACCCGGTACGACTCTGCCGATCGGCACCCGCGCCGGTGTGCGTGATGTGACGAGCAGCGGCACCGGGTATCAGGTGGATCTGGGACGCTGGCGCCTGTCAGGGGATGACCCGCTCGCGAAGGCGCGCGGCCTAGATGTCGCTCGCCCCGGCCTCGGGATCGATGTCGGCAACCCGCATGTCGTCGTCGCCCTCGCATCGGACGAAGAACTCGACAGTCTTGAACTCGAGTACATCCCGGAACTCGAGCCTGCCCTGCCCGCAGGCGCGAACGTGGAATTCGTCGTCCCGGGAGAACCCCTCGTGCGCGACGGCATCGGCCACGTCAGGATGCGCGTGTTCGAGCGAGGGGTGGGGGAGACGCTCAGCTGCGGTACCGGTGTCGCAGCGGCCGCTCTCGCCGTGCGCTACTGGGCAGGCGACCGCGCCCCGGACAACTGGAGTGTCGAAGTACCAGGGGGCACGCTTGGCGTGCGGATGTTCCCCGCAGAAGACGGTGAGCACGTCGCGCTTTCAGGGCCGGCGCAGCTCGTCTACAGCGGCACCGTCGATCTCGTGTGAGCCGCTCGGGCGCCGACGATTGAGTCGTCGGATTACAGCCGAGAAGAAATCCAGGCGTGTCGTGGCTCACGATGGTGCGTATGAGCAAGCAGATCCGCTTCAACGCGTTCGACATGAACTGCGTGGCGCACCAGTCCTCCGGGATGTGGCGGCACCCGCTCGATCAGTCGGCGCGCTACAAGGAACTCGGCTACTGGACTGAGCTCGCGAAGCTCCTCGAGCGCGGCAACTTCGATGGTCTGTTCATCGCCGACGTCCTCGGTACGTACGACGTGTACGGCGGCTCCAATGAAGCCGCGATCCGCCACGGCGCCCAGGTGCCCGTGAACGATCCCGTTCTGCTGGTGAGCGCCATGGCCGCCGTCACCGATCATCTGGGCTTCGGCGTCACCGCGGGCACAGCGTATGAACACCCGTATCCATTCGCCCGTCGCATGTCGACCCTCGATCACCTGACGAACGGCCGGGTCGGCTGGAACGTCGTCACCGGTTACCTGCCGTCCGCGGCCCGCAACATGGGGCACGACGACCAACTGGAGCACGACCAGCGCTACGACGTCGCCGACGAGTACCTCGAGGTCACGTACAAGCTGTGGGAGGGCTCATGGGAGGACGATGCGGTCATCCGCGACCGTGAATCCGGGGTGTTCACCGATCCGGCCAAGGTCCATGAGATCGGTCATCACGGTGAGCACTTCACTGTTCCCGGCATCCACATCTCCGAACCGTCGCCGCAGCGAACGCCGGTGATCTTCCAGGCCGGCGCATCACCGCGCGGCATCGCATTCGCGGCAGGCAACGCCGAGGCGATCTTCGTCGCCGCACCCACCAAGACGGTGCTCGCGGGAACGGTGAAGCGCATCCGCGACGCGCTCGAAGCCGCCGGTCGCGACCGCTATTCCGCGAAGATCTACACGCTCCTGACGATCATCACCGACGAGACGAGCGAGAAGGCGCACGCCAAGCACGAGGACTACCTGCAGTACGCCAGTGATGAGGGCGCGCTGGTGTTCATGTCGGGATGGATGGGCATCGACCTGTCGCAGTTCGATCTCGACGAGCCGATCGGCAACGTCAAGAGCAACGCGATCCAGTCGACCGTGGCGAATTTCCAGCAGGCGAACGACGACGGCAAGGAATGGAAGGTCCGCGATATCGCCCGACTGGGCAACATCGGCGGTCTCGGTCCGCGCGTGGTCGGCTCGCCCGAAGAGGTCGCCGACTTCCTTCAGGAGTGGGTCGAGGAGACCGACGTCGACGGATTCAACCTCGCCTACGCGATCACTCCCGGAACGTTCGAGGACATCGTCGAGTTCATCGTGCCCGAGTTGCAGCGCCGCGGCGTGTACCAGACCGAGTACGTTCCAGGGACGCTTCGTCACAAGCTGCACGGACGCGGCGACCGGTTGCCGGATGAGCATCGTGGTGCGGGCTACAGCCTGCGCCGCACAGCCAAGGTCTGACCTGCTCGGCCGGCGCTCAGGTGAGGGCGATCGGCTCCGTCGGAGGGTTGCCGTGCTTTCGCACCTTGAGCACGCGATATCCCTTGCCCGTCGCCGTGCGGAAGACGCTGTACCCGGGGTGGAAGGTCGCTCCGAGCCATCGCTGGAGCGAATCGGCGCCGAGATTGCGCTGCACGACGAGCCACGCATCGCTGCGCTCGTCCAGACGCGGTATCCACCGTTCGAGCATGTCGTGCAGCACGTCCTTGCCCACTCTGATCGGCGGATTCGAGCGGATGGTCCGGAACACGATGTCGTCGGGAACATCATCGGGCAGCACGGCGTTGACATTGGTGATGCCGAGAGCTTCGGCATTTCGACGGACGAGGTCCAGCGCCCGCTCATTCACGTCGACAGCCCACACCGTGGCGTGCGGCGAGGTGAGAGCCATCGTGATGCTGATGGGGCCCCAGCCGCTTCCGAGGTCGAGGAAATTACCGCTCGGCGGCAGCGGAGGCATGTTGGCGAAGAGGACTGCGGTGCCGGCATCGACGCGGTCGGGGCTGAAGACGCCACCGGCGGTGGTCACTTCGAGTTCACGATCTGCGAGCGTCACGCGAATGGTTCGCAGGTTCTCCGCGCTTGCCGGGGCCGCAGTGAAGTAGTGATCAGACCCCATACGGCGAGCGTACCGGACAGCAGGGTTAAGGTTAAGGCGTCGGACACAGAAGGCAGAGGATGACGAAAGCCACAGACGAGACAAGCACTGAGCAGACACTCGACGACGAGAGACTGGATCGGGTGCTCGCAAGCGCGCAGCCGCGCACCCAGGCGCGGGTCTTCGGCGCCGCACAGGCGCTGCAGGACTCCGCCACGGCGGCGTATTCGGATCGAGACGGCGATCAGTGGGATCTGGAGGATCGTCACGCCCTGCGTCGTGTCGCCGGCCTCTCGACGGAACTCGAAGACGTCACCGAGGTCGAGTATCGACAGTTGCGACTCGAGAACGTCGTGCTCGTCGGCGTGTATCCGCAGGGCGCCCAGACGGATGCCGAGAACTCGCTTCGCGAGCTCGCAGCCCTCGCCGAGACGGCAGGTGCCGTGGTACTCGACGCCGTGCTGCAGCGACGTCCGAATCCGGACCCCGCCACATACCTGGGCCGCGGCAAGGCCCAGGAGCTCAAGGACCTCGTCGCAGCCACGGGTGCTGACACCGTCATTGCCGACACGGAACTCGCGCCCAGCCAGCGGCGTGCGCTGGAAGATGTCGTCAAGGTGAAGGTCATCGACCGTACGACTGTGATCCTCGACATCTTCAGTCAGCATGCCAAGAGTCGCGAGGGCAAGGCGCAGGTCGAACTGGCGCAGCTCGAGTACCTGCTGCCGCGTCTGCGCGGCTGGGGTGACTCGATGAGCAGGCAGGCAGGTGGACAGGTCGGCGCCGGCGGTGCGGGCATGGGTTCGCGCGGACCAGGTGAGACGAAGATCGAACTGGATCGCCGCCGCATCCGCACGAAGATGGCGCTGCTGCGTCGTCAGATCCGTGACTTCGGGCCGGCGCGTGAGGCCAAGCGCGCCGAGCGCAAGCGCAACACGATTCCCTCTGTGGCGATCGCCGGGTACACGAACGCCGGGAAATCGAGTCTGCTCAACGCGCTGACCAGTGCGGGCGTGCTGGTCGAGAACGCGTTGTTCGCGACTCTGGATGCCACGGTGCGGCGCGCCGAGACCTCTGACGGTCGGGTCTACACGTTCACCGACACGGTCGGCTTCGTGCGCAACCTGCCGCATCAGCTCGTCGAGGCGTTCCGTTCCACGCTGGAAGAGGTCGGCGAGGCCGACATCGTGCTGCACGTCGTGGATGGATCGCACCCCGACCCTGCAGGGCAGTTGCAGACCGTCCGCGACGTGATGGGTGACGTCGGAGTGCGCGACCTTCCTGAGATCGTCGTCTTCAACAAGGCCGATCTCATCTCGGACGACGATCGACTGGTGCTGCAGGGCCTCGAGCCACGCGCGCACTTCGTATCGTCACGGTCCGGTGAGGGCATCGAAGAGCTGCGGGCCGCGCTCGACGAGGCGCTGCCGAAACCGGCCGTCGAGGTGCATGCACTCGTGCCGTACGACCGTGGCGATCTCGTCGCGGCGATCCACGAGACCGGGATGCTGCTGTCGGCGGAGCATGGCGAGAAAGGCACCGATGTCCGTGCGCACGTCTCGGAGCGGCTGGCGGCAGAACTGGCGCAGTTCGCGGTCTGAGCACGCCTGAGCCGGTCAATGGGCGTTGAAGCGTGCCTCCACTGTCGCTGACACGACGATCTCGTCGGGCTCGTACTCCATCGACGGTGCTGAATCGGCAACGAATGCGGCGCCGCGTGCTTTCAGCATCTGAGGGGCGCCTGGTGCCTGGCCATGCGAGATGAGACCGACGTCGGCGATCTCGAGGGGCGTGACATCGGTGAGGCCCAGCGCGGTGGCGTACGCCTCCGCGCGGGCGACAGCGACGCTCACGGCTGAGGAGGCGACATCGCGTTCGACACGGGCACGGGTCTCGGGGGTGAGGTGCCAATCCACCCAGCCGACCTCGACGCCGTCCCAGGCGGAGATGTCCGACACCCAGATGGAGAGCTCGGACGGATCGGTGAACGTCGCGCTGAAGTCGACGCTCGCGCGGTAGACCAGCGCGAGGCGCTTGCCCTCGTTGTTCCAGGGCCGTTCTGCGCTCACGGCGAGCCGCTTGCTGGTCCACTCGGCCACGGTGCCGGCATCCTTGCGCTCGGTGATGCTCGTCCGCAGCGGTTCGGACAATCGCATCACCTGGTCGACCACCGATGCGCGCTCCGCGCCTTCGGCGCGTACCGTGACGCGGATCGTGGCGCGCTCGGGTGCCAGGCGGGTTTCGTGCTCGCCGCGGACAGTGATGGTGACATCGCTCATGGGAGCGACTCTACGCCAGCCCATCCTCATCGGACCGGTCGCGGAATAGCATGAAGTGCGTATCCGTTGTATTCTGTGATGCTCGGGTGCTTCGGCATCCGAGGTGATAAATACACAGAGTGACAGTGGTTCCTTCGAAAGAAGACACACGGGGCTGATCGGTTTCGACAGTGCTTGTGAATTCACGTGAAGCGGGCCGAGGATGCAGGGTTATCTCGTGAACGCCCCCTGCAAAACAATAGTTGCCGAAACAAAGCGCAACGACTTCGCCCTCGCTGCATAAGCGAGCTCGAGTCCGTCAGGCCGTATGTGATTCCGATACGGATCCTGGCGTCATCTAGGAATCTTGCTGTGTGACGGCGTCTGGACGTCACACGGGACTCTTCCCAGGCTGGGCTCGTCGACTTAGGTGTCTGTGACAAAGGTCGGAGCCGAGTAGAACGTCTGCACAGACTGCGCCCGGAGAAGCCGTGGGTACTCAGCGTTGGACGGGGGTTCGATTCCCCCCAGCTCCACAAACCGCTGTCACTGTGCGAAGCCTCTCGCTTCCGTGTTCTCACGGCAGCGAGAGGCTTCTCTGTTTCTCGCGGCGGGTCTGCGTATGCTGTGCTCGTGAGCGACGTACTGGATGACGGACCGTTCTACCACGGTACGAAGGCCGATGTTCAGGCGGACGATCTCCTGACCGCGGGATTTCATTCGAACTATCGGCCGGAAGTGGTGATGAACCACATCTACTTCACGGCGCTGCGCGATGGCGCAGGGCTCGCTGCGGAGCTCGCCGCCGGCGAGGGCGTGCCGCGTGTCTATCTGGTCGAACCGACAGGTGCGTTCGAGAACGATCCGAATGTCACGGACAAGAAGTTCCCCGGCAACCCCACCCGGTCGTACCGCAGCAGCGCCCCGCTCAGGGTGATCGGCGAGATCACGGACTGGGCACGGCTCACACCCGACGCACTTCAGTCGTGGAGAGACCGGCTCGCGGTGCTTCGCGCGGACGAGCGGGGCGAGATCATCAACTGACCACGCTTCAGGCGCGGCGTCGTGCAGGTCAGTCGAACTCGACCAGCACGAGGCCCCGCCGCGTGTCGGCGACTTTCACCCAACCGTCACCGAACTCGTACGTCATACCGAACCCGTCCTGGTCGGGGGACATCGCGGTCTCGGGGTTCTCGGTGATGTACACGTGCCCATCGGAATCGGCGCGCTGCCATCCGTCGTCGAGAAGCTTCTGCTGACCGGCGCTGGAAGCCGCCTGATCGACCGGAGCCCACCCGAACACCTGGACATGGTCCGACGGCACCGTGTAGTCGCCCCAGACGCATTGGATGCCGCCGTCGACGACGTGGTCGCCGAAGCGGAACTCGTGCTCCCGATAGGTCCAGCCGTGCTCGGTCAGAGCGGCGATTGTGCTGGGTGCGATGATCGTCTCGCACGTGGGCGCGGCGCCGGCAGTCTCTTCCGGCTCAGGTGTCGGTGTCGATGTCGGTGTGGGCTCAGGCGACGGGGTCGTGGTCTTGGTCGGCTTCGACGTCGGAGTCGATTCCGGCTCGGCGGCGGCGGTGGAGCATGCCGACAGCGTCAGTGCGATCGTCACGGCCGCGAGCGCGGCAAAGGATGTACGGCGGATCATCTCTGCTTTCGGGTCAGGCATTCGTGGTCGCGTGGGTGAGGTCGAGGAATGCGTCGTGCAGCAGGCCGTTGCTGGCCAGCGTCGAACGGGCTGCGATCGTGTCGAGGCCGTCGAACGAGGTGAATGTACCACCTGACTCGCGCACGATCGGCACAGCGGCGGCGATGTCATACTCTTTCACGTCGAACTCCGCGACCATCTCGAGACGGCCCTCGGCAAGCAGCATGTATGAGTAGACGTCACCGTAGGCGCGGTCACGCCAGACGCGATCGGCCACGCGCACGAGCGTGTCGAGTTGTCCAGCATCCGCCCACTGCGTGATGCTCTGAAAACTCACTGATGCATCGTCCAACGATGACACCGCCGATGTCTCAAGGCGGCGAGGGGCGGCGTCCGTCGCCGTCCAGGCGCCTGCGCCGGTCGACGCCCACCAGCGGCGACCCAGCGCCGGCATGCTGACGACGCCGACCTGCGGTACGCCGTCGACGGCGAGCGAGATCATCGTGCCCCAGAGCGGAACCCCGCGCATGAAGTTCGCGGTGCCGTCGATCGGGTCGATGATCCACTGACGGTGGGTGTCGCCTTCGGTGCCGAATTCTTCGCCGAGGATGCCGTCGTCTGGACGTTCTTCGGCAAGCAGGGCGCGGATGGCGCGTTCTGTCGCGAGATCGGCATCCGTCACGTGGGATCGATCGGCCTTCGTCGAGACCCTCAGGTCGGCCGCATCGAAGCGGGGGAGGGACTGCTCGTCGGCGACGTCTGCCAGCCGGAGGGCGAGTGCGAGATCGCTCGTGAAATCGGCGGCTGCGGGGGAGTCGGTCACCCCTTCAGGATAGTCGGCATCGGGTGCCCGCGAATGCTGGCTCGATTTCGCATGACGCCCTGAGACTGGTAATGTAATTCCTCGGCCGGGGAAACCGGGCCACGCACCTCTAGCTCAATCGGCAGAGCAATTGACTCTTAATCAATGGGTTCAGGGTTCAAGTCCCTGGGGGTGCACGGATCAGCCTCGTAGACTCTCGCCAGTCTTCGAGGCTTTTCTGCTTTTGAGGCTCCGGATGCCGCGACGCTGCGCTGAGCGCAGGCGTTCAGGGCTGCGTTCGGAACAGGCTGGGCGCCCAGCGCTGTGCTCGAGGGTCCGCGGATGCTGCGCGACGTGCGAGATCGACCATCTCCAGCGACGGATGCCGTGAGCGGAAGTACAGATCGATGCCTGCGCTCGTGAAGGGTGTTCGTTCGAACGCGGTGACCGCCCATCCTTCAGACGCATCACCCGCGACGAATCGCCAATCGCTTCTCGCGAGACGGGTGACCGGACCGACGCCCCGCCAGCGCCATCCGCCGTCTGGTCCGCGTCGGTCGATGCCGATGATCCGGCGCGTCACGCCGCGCCTGGACCTGAAGGCGACGACGTCGACGAGCGAGCCGTCCGGCAGCGCCCCGTACGTCACGGTCGGATCATGCCGTGATCGCCACAGCGACAGGCTCGATTCGACGATGTGCCAGGTGCCGACAGCCAGATCGTCCATTCGCTCAGCTCCTCAGCCCTGTCATCGTCGCGCTTCGCTCCCAGAGTTCATGAGCGAGGTCATCCCTCGTGCCCTGCGGGTTCACCCGCGCCGCGATGGAGCGCTTCTCGTAGTAGAGCCCTGGCACCCATGCCTCGCCGGGGGTCGTCTCGGCCAGCCACACGAGTTGGTCGGCACCGGATTCGGGCGTTCCGAGGAACCTGCGCGCGAACCTGTTGTTGTACAGGAAGCCCATCGCCCTGCTGCTCGTATCCGCCGCGAACGCCGAAGCGATCACCCCGGGATGAAACGCGGCCGCGTTCAGTCCGCGACGGTGGAAGCGGTTGTGCAGTTCGCGGGTGAAGAGGATGTTCGCCAGCTTGGCCGCGCCGTATGCCTTCATCGGCGTGTAGTCGCAGCGGCTGTCGAGGTCGCTCATGTCGACACTGCCGAACAGACGAGCCGCGACGCTTGAGGTCTGGATGACGGCGGCACCGCTGGCGAGCAGCACGTCCTGCAGCAGATTCGTGAGCAGGAACGGGGCCAGATGGTTCACCTGGAACGTCTGTTCGAAGCCGTCGACCGTCTCGGTTCTCGCACCGAACATGCCTCCCGCATTGTTCGCGAGAACGTCGATCCGCGGATACCGCGAGGCGAGTGCAGCGGCCAGTTCCCGCACGTCATCCAACCGGGAGTAGTCGGCCTCGAGATGATCTGCCTTCAGCTCTGCTGCCATCGCACGAGTCTTCGCCCGGGAACGCCCCACGACGACGACCTCATGTCCGTCAGCGTGCAGTCGTCGCGCAGCGGCTGCACCGATCCCATCGCTGGCTCCCGTGATGACCACCGTCTTGCGATCGCGCAACTGTTCTCCTTCGATTCGACCGCCACTCTCGCGGTCAGTTCGTGACAGCGATGATCTCGCCGCGGGTGAGCGTCTTGAGGAGCTCGAACGTCAACGGCATCACCGTGTGGGGATGGCCGGCCGCAGCCCAGATCTCGTCATGCGCATCCAGCGTCCTGTCGATGTAGGTCGTCAGCGGCACCGGGTGGCCGACGGGCGCCACACCGCCGATGGCCTGCCCGGTGGCTTCTCGAACGACGGATGCCGGTGCCATGGCCACCTCGTCGGCGTGAATGCTCTCGCGCAGCACGTCGAAGTCGACGCGATGCCCGCCGCTGGTCATCACCAGAACCGGTACCCCGTCTGCGACGAGGACCAGGCTGTTGGCGATCGCCGCGACCTCGCATCCGATCGCTTCGGCGGCCGCAGCCGCCGTGCGCGCGGAATCGGGCAGCACACGAATGTCCACATCCACACCGGCTGCTGCGAGGTGCTGCGTGACGATGATGCTGCGCTCGGGAAGGTCTGGGGCACTCATGGGCCCACGCTACCGAATCGGCGGTGCGCGTCGGTCAGCCGGCGTCGCCGACCGTGATCGCCTCAGCATCTTCGATCACGGCATCCGCCGGTTCATCGTCGATGTGCGCGAGTACCTTGCGGCCGAGGAAGATCGTCAGCGTCGCCACCAATACCGATGCGGCGGCGAAGAGGTACGGCACCGTGGAGTTGAACGCGTGCCACAGCAGGGCGGCCACTGGCGGCGCGATCGCGCCGCCGATGAAGCGCACGGCCGAGTACGCCGACGAGGCGACTGAGCGCGGCAGATCGGTCGCCTCCATCACGGCTTCGGTGAGCACGGTGTTCATCACGCCCAGCAGCAGGCCGCCGACGATGATGCACGTGACGAGTGCCGGAGCGATCTCGGCGACGAAGCCGGCCACGATCAGATCCACCGCGAGCAGCGGCAGCACAGTCATGATGACCGTCGTACGTCGCATCCGCCGCATCATCCACGGGGCGACCCACACGCTGGTGATCGCCAGAGCGACACCCCAGCCGAAGAACGTGAAGCCGATGCCCATCGCGCCGAATCCGAGCGGGAACGGCGAGAACGCCAGCAGCACGAAGAACCCGATGTTGTAGAACAGCGCGGTGACGGCGAGAATCGCGAGAGCAGGGCGACGCAGCGCCTTGAACGGTGCGGAGAACGGCACGGGCTGGCGCCTCTCCTGCGGACCACGCAGCAGTGTGAGAATCGCGATGAAGGCGATGGCCATGAGCGCGACCACGCCGAAGAACGGTCCGCGCCAGCTGACCTCGCCCAGAAGCCCTCCGAGCAGCGGCCCGATCGCGATTCCGAGGCCGAGTGCTGCCTCGTACAGCACGATCGCGGCACCGCTTCCACCGGATGCCGAACCCACGATCGTCGCAAGCGCCGTGGAGATGAACAGCGCGTTACCCAGGCCCCAGCCGGCGCGGAAGCCGATGATCGCATCCACGCTGCCGCTCAAGGCGCACGCGAGCGCGAAGGCGACGATGAGGGCGAGTCCGATCATCAGCGTCGCCTTCGCGCCGATGCGGCTCGAGATCCAACTGGTGAACAGCATCGCGACGCCGGTGACCAGCAGGTAACTGGTGAACAGCAACTCTGTCTGAGTCGGACTCGCTTGGAGGGAGTCGGCGATCGCGGGAAGGATGGGGTCGACGAGACCGATGCCCATGAATGCGACGACGCTGGCGAACGCCACCGCCCACACCTGCGCCGGCTGCTTCCAGATCGACACGGTGGAAGTGGTGCCGTTCACTCGGTGGCTCCTGACGATGGACGGGGTTCTGACGTGGGCGATTGTGACGACGGGCGCGGTTCGGTGCTGTGCGCCGCGAGGATCTCCGCAGCACGGGTGAGCGTCGCCCAGTCGACGACGTCCAGGTCGTCGAAGTGCGGCGCGAGCGTGATGCGGAACTCGTCGCGCCATCCGCGCAGCGCAGCGAGCCCGGCATCCGTGATGTGCACCACAGTCGCTCGGGAGTCCTCGGGGTCTGCCGTGCGGGTGACGAGTTCGGCGCGTTCCAGATCGCCGAGCAACCGGGTCATTCCAGGCTGTGTCGTACGTCCGGCGGCCGCGAGCGTACCGACGCGTTGCCCGTTCTCGCGTTCCAGGATGCTGAGCACCCGCCACTGAGCGGAAGGTGCGTCATTGTTCGCCTGCTGCGCCGCGATGCGTGCGAGCGCATGGGCGGAGATGACGATCGAGGGGATGATCTCGTCACGTTGCATACCATTCAGTATATACCGGCTGGTATGTATTGGGTCCGACTTGACGGGTTCGCCACAAGGACCTATCGTTCAGATAACCTGAATCAGCTTTCAGGTTACGCACCAAGACCTTCAACGGCGAAAGGCATTCACATGCGAGTTACGAAGAAGTTGCTCCTCGGGTCCGTGGTCGCCACGGCCGCCCTCGTTCTTGCGGCATGTGCGCCGCAGGCCGCAACCGGCGGCGACGGCGCGGAAGAGGGAAGCGGCGGCCCCGCCGAGATCACCGCCGGTGTGATCACGAGCGAGACAGGTCCGCTCGCCGGATACGGCGATCAGTACCTCACGGCATTCAAAGCCGGGCTCGACTACGCCACCGACGGAACAGGTGAGGTGGACGGCACGAAGATCTCCATCGAGTACCGCGACGATGCAGGCGACCCAGACACCGCTGTGACGGCAGCGAAGGAGCTCATCGGAGAAGGCGTCAACATCCTTCTCGGCAGCGCATCCTCCGGTGTCGCGCTCGCAGTGGCAGAGCAGGCGGCGCAGAACAAGGTGCTCTTCATCTCGGGCCCCGCCGCAGCGGACGCGATCACGGGAGTCAACGAGTACACCTTCCGCTCTGGTCGCCAATCCGCACAGGATGTCGCCACCGCCGGCACCTTCCTCGATGACATCGAGGGCAAGAATGTCGCCGTGTTCGCGCAGAACAACGCGTTCGGTCAGGGCAACGTCGCAGCCGTCGAGGCGATTCTCGGTGGCAAGGGCGCAATCGTGACCCCGGTGCTCGTCGCTGAGGACGTCACCGAGTTCACCCCGTTCGCCCAGCAGGTGCTGAGCACCGACCCCGATCTCGTGTTCGTGGCCTGGGCCGGCGCCACATCCGGCGCCATGTGGCAGGCGATGAGCCAGCAGGGAGTGCTCGACAGCATCCCGGTCGTGACCGGTCTCGGCGATGCCGCGACGTTCGGCGCCTACGGCGACGCCTCCGAGAAGATCAACTTCCTGAACCATTACTTCCCTGGTGGCCCCGACAACGAGGTGAACACCGCGATGATCGAGGCGATCGAAGCTGCAGGCGGCACGCCGGACCTGTTCAGCCCCGACGGCTTCAACGCGGCAATCATGCTCGTGCAGGCCGTGAAGGAGGGCAAGGGAGACGTGGATGCCATGATCGCCGCGCTGGAAGGATTCGAGTTCGAGGGACCGAAGGGGACGACGACCGTACGAGCCGAGGATCACGCCCTCCTGCAGGAGATGTACCAGGCGAAGCTCGTCGCCGATGGTGACGGATTCGCCGGGGAGCTCATCGACACCGTCGACGCCTCCGACGTCGCACCGTAAGCGGAAGGCGCACATCTCATGAGCACCCCAGTCCTGCCTGATCCCAAGCCCGCCGGCGCCGCACTGCGTGTCGAGGGTCTCGGGTTGCAGATCGGCGGAGCGATGATCCTCAAAGACGTCGACCTCGAGATCGCACCGGGCTCCCTCGTCGGAGTCATCGGACCCAATGGCGCGGGAAAGACCACGCTGTTCAACGCGATCTCGGGTGTGATCCGGCCGACTGCCGGTCGGATCCTCCTCGACGGCGAGGACATCACCGGCCTGTCCGTACCGCGTCGGGCGCGGGCAGGGCTGGGGCGCACCTTCCAGACATCGAGCCTGTTCCCCAGGCTCAGCATCCTCGAGAACGTCCGCATCGCGGTGCAGGCCGCGCAGGGAGGCAGCTATTCTCTGCTGCGGTTCCCTCGCCGCGATGACGCCGCAACCACACAGGCGATCTCGGTCTTGGAGCGCGTCGGACTCGCAGGGCGTCTCGACACACCCGCCGGCGACATCAGCCATGGGGACAAGCGCAAGCTGGAGATCGCCTCGTTGCTCGCGACCGACTCCCGTCTCGTCCTGCTCGATGAACCGATGGCCGGAGTCGCCTCGGGTGACGTCGCGGGCCTGGTCGACAACATCCGCGTGATGCAGCGCGAGAAGGGCTGCACGGTGCTGATGGTCGAGCATCACATCGACGTGCTGATGGGACTCGTCGATCTGGTCGCGGTGATGTACTTCGGCACGATCATCGCTCTGGACACACCCCAGAACATCATGGAGAACCCGACGGTCCAGAGCGCGTATCTCGGAACGGGGACGGCCGCATGAGCGGGCCGATCCTGCAAGTGCGTTCGCTTCGCGCCTCGATCGCCGGACAGCAGGTCGTGGAGAACGTCTCCTTCGACGTGCCGGCAACAGGCATCACGGCCGTGCTGGGACGCAACGGCGTAGGCAAGACGTCCACGCTCCGGGGGATCCTCGGGCTCATCACCCGACGCGGAGAGGTGCTGCTGGACGGCGAACGGATCGACCACCTGCCCACTCACAAGATCGTGCGCCGCGGTGTCGGCTACGTGCCGGAGGACCGTGAGGTGTTCGCCGGCCTCACCGTCGCCGAGAATCTCGCTCTCGCGGAGCGCCAGGGCACGCCCCGGCGTGATTTCGTGGCGGCGCTCTTCCCGGATCTCGTGCAGCGGCGCGATCAGCGCGCCGGGACGCTCTCCGGCGGACAGCAGCAGATGGTGTCCGTCGCGCGCGCTCTCCTCAACGACAATCGGATCATCCTCGTGGACGAGCCGACGAAGGGCCTCGCACCGAAGATCGTGAACGAGGTGGCTGCAGCGCTCGCCGAGGCGGCCAAGACCGTGCCGATTCTGCTCGTGGAGCAGAATCTCGAGGTCGTGCGTCAGCTCGCAGCGGGTGCGGTGGTGATCGCCGGCGGCCGCGTCGTGCACAACGGGCCCGCCAGGGAGATCCTCGACGACGCCGACCTCACTCGGCGCCTGCTCGGAGTCAGTGCGGAGGTGCACCAGTGAGCGCACTCGTCCTCACACTCGTCATCGGCGTCGGACTCGGCGCCCTCTACTTCCTCGTAGCGAGCGGACTCAGCCTCATCTACGGGCTCATGCACGTGTTGAACTTCGCACACGGCGCGTTCCTCACGCTCAGCGCCTTCGTCGGCTGGGCAGTCGCGCAGGCGATCGGGGCCTCCACCTGGACCGGCTTCCTGCTCTCGATCCTCGTCGGCGGCGTCGTGGGCGCGGTGTTCGCCACCCTCACCGAGCTGATCCTCATCCGGCCCCTCTACGAACGTCACATCGAGCAGGTCCTCGTCACAGTCGGCCTCTCGTTCGCGGCGATCGCGCTGTTCGAGGGGATCTGGGGCACGGATGCCATCACGGTCGCAGGACCGTCATGGCTCGGTCAGACGACCAGCGTCCTCGGCGCCAGCATCCCGAACAAGTACTGGGTGCTGATCATCGCCGCAGCGGTCGTGCTCGCCGCACTGGTGCTCTTCCTGAAGAAGACGCGCTACGGGATGATCATCCGCGCCGGTGTCGAGAACCGAGCGATGGTCACGGCGCTCGGAATCGACGTGCGCCGCTCGTTCACCCTCGTGTTCGCGATCGGAGGAGCCGCAGCGGGCATCGGCGGCGTGCTCGCCATGCACGCCATGACCTATGTGTCCGCCCACCTGGGTTCGACGCTGCTGATCTTCGCGTTCATCGTGACCGTGGTCGGCGGGCTCGGATCACTCACGGGCGCGGCCGTCGCCTCGGTGCTGGTCGCGGTGCTGCAGCAGATCGCCAACACATATCTCGGCGGCACAGGTGATTTCATCGTCGTGATCCTGCTCGCCGTCGTACTGCTGGTGAGACCGGCGGGTCTGATGGGAAGGCGAGCATGATGAGCATCAAGCGTTTCGCGCCGGTGATCGTGGGCGGCGTGCTGATCATCGTGATGGCGCTGCTGCCGTTGCTGAACATCTCGCTGCCTGGCATCCTTCCCGGTCCGACCTACACACCGGGATCGCTCGCGCTGCTGTCACTGTGCATGGTGTTCGCAGCCCTCGCACTGTCGTACAACCTGCTGCTCGGCACCGCGGGAATGCTGTCGTTCGGGCATGCGCTCTATTTCGGAGCCGGCGCATACGGTCTCGGAATCCTGCTTCGGGCCTTCGCGATGCCGTTGTGGCCCGGCGTCTTCCTCGCCCTGATCGGCGGTATGGTGATCGCGCTCGTCACCGGTGCCGTGGCGATGCGGGTCGACGGCATCCCGTTCGCGATGGTGACACTGGCCTTCGCTCAGGCCGGATCCGTGCTCGTGCGCCGCAACCAGAAGGTCACCGGCGGTGAGGAAGGACTGGGACTCAACACCGACAGCGTGCCGGATTGGCTGGTCGGCGTCATCAACACCCGCAACCTCTACTGGTTCGCCCTGATCGTTCTCGTGATCGTCTACCTGATCGTGCTCTGGGTCGACACCTCGCGTCTCGGTCACCTCGCCGCGGCCTCACGTGAGAACGAACTGCGCGTGCAGGTGCTCGGACTTCGTCCCGCCCGCGCCAAGCTCCTCGTCTTCGTGATCGCGGCCGTATGCGCGAGCCTGGCCGGAATCGCGTATCTGCTTCTCCAATCCGGCACTCAGCCGAGTGCGGTGGGTGCGGATCTGACGATCACCGTGCTGGTCATGGTCGTGCTCGGTGGTGTCGGATTCCGATGGGGTGCGATCGTGGGAGGCGTGCTCTACACGATCCTCGATCAGCGGCTCACGGTCCTCGCCCGCGCCGAAGGGATCCAGGCGCTGCCGGACTTCCTGCGCATCCCGCTCTCCGAGCCGCTGTTCCTTCTGGGGCTGCTCTTCATCCTCGTCGTGATGTTCCTCCCTGGTGGAATCGCGGGCACGGTCGACAGCTGGCGTCGTCGGCGCCGTGGTGCTGCTGCCGTGGCCGCAGGATCACTGGGCGCTCTCGACGAAAGCGAATCCGTCGGCGCAGGAGTGGGGGCGCGATGAATCGTGAGATGGACGGACCGCACACGATCGGCCGGTGGCTGCGCGATCGCGCGGCATCGAACCCGAGCAAGATCGCGATCGACGATCGTGGTGTGGCGACGGACTATGCGACGCTCGCCTCGCGTGCGGAGAGCCTGGCCAGTCGACTGACGGATGCCGGTCACGGCGCCGGCGGACGCATCGTGACGGTGTCGGGGAGCTCGGCCGATCACGTGGTCGCGTTCTTCGCGTGCGCCTTCCTCGGGATCGCCTTCGTCCCGCTCTCCTGGCGGCTCACCCCGACAGAGATCGCAGAGCTCATCCGGCGCAGCCGTCCTGGGCTCGTGCTGGTGGAGGACGAACACGTCGCACTCGCCGAGACCGCGTTGAGGATGCTCGACGATGCGCCTGCGCACGGCTACCTCGGAGTCGCAGGCGTGGAAGCCCATGTGCCGCCGTCGCGTTCACCGGTTCCCGTGCGCGCCGTGCGCGATGACGATCCGTTGCTGGTCATCTTCACCTCGGGAAGCGAGGCAGCGCCCAAGGGCGTGGTGCTCACGCATCAGAACTGCTTCTGGACGAACATGGCGCTCGCGCAGGCCATGCCGATGCTGCCGACGGATGTGGTGCTCTCGATGCTTCCGCAGTACCACGTCGCTGCCTGGAACGTGCAGCCCCTGCTGGCGTGGTGGTCCGGCGCGACCGTCGTGCTCGAACGGTCGTTCCAGCCCGGACGCGTGCTGCAGCTGATCAGCAGGCGCAGGATCACCACGATGATGGGCGTTCCCACCCAGTACCGGATGCTGCAGGAGTCAGCAGGGTGGGCCGACGCAGATCTCTCATCGCTGCGTCACGTGCTGGTCGGCGGCGCGACCATGCCGATCGACACCGCGCAGTCATGGGCCGCTCGTGACATCGCCTTCACACAGGGTTACGGCCTCACCGAGGCCGGTCCCAACGTGCTGACGTTGCCCGCTGCGGAGTTCGCGGAGCATCCCGGTGCGGTCGGGCGACCGTATCCGTCGGTCGAGGTCAGACTCGTCGACGTGGAGACCGAGCTCGAACTCGACGGTCCGGCGACGGGGGAGCTGTGGGTGCGCGGCCCGAGCACCTTCGCGGAGTACCTCGACGACCCGGATGCAACGGCGCGTGCACGATCCGAATCCTGGCTGCGCACGGGCGATCTCGCCCAGCGCGATGCCGCCGGCGTGTACCGCATCGTCGATCGACTGAAGGAGATCTACGTCTCGGGTGGTGAGAACGTCGCCCCGGCCGAGGTCGAGCGCGCCTTCGGAGCGCACCCGCTCGTCACCGCTGTCGCCGTCGTCGGTGCGGCCGACCCGGTGTGGGGCGAGCGCGGTGTCGCCTTCGTCGTGACGAGTGACGCCGTGTCGACGGATGAGCTGCTCGCATTCGTCCGTGAACGGCTCGCCGCCTTCAAACTTCCCGCTCGGATCGTGTTCGTCGAGGAGCTGCCGCGATCGACGATCGAGAAGGTGGCCCGCTCCGCGCTGCGGACGGCCGCTGCACGGATCATGGACAGCGGCGGCACCGCGCACGAGACGGTCACTGCATCAGAAAGAAGGCCCCGATGACTGATTCCGTCGAGACGGTAGCCGCGGACGGCTATGTGTCACCTGCCACCGGCCGACCACTGACCAAGCGCGGCGAGGCCACGCGTCGAAAGCTCCTGGAGGCCGCCGAGACGGTGTTCGCCGACCTCGGCTACCACGAGGCGTCGATCGTGAAGATCACGGAAGGCGCCGGCGTCGCACTGGGCACGTTCTACCTCTACTTCGACAGCAAGCAGACGATCTTCGAGGCTCTCGTCATCGATCTCAATCGACGCGTGCGTCATGCCATGTCGCAGTCGATGGCCGAGGCGAAGGACAGGATCGAGGCGGAGCGCCTCGGTTTCGAGGGCTTCTTCCGCTTCACGGCAGCACATCCCGCGCTGTACCGCGTCGTGCGCGAAGCGGAGTTCGTCTCGCCCGCGACCTTGAGACTGCACTACGAACGCATCGTCGAGGGGTACCGCGCCGGCCTGTGCGCCGCGCAGTCGTCCGGCGACGTCGACCCGCTGCTCGACCCCGAAGTCTCCGCGTGGGCGCTCATGGGCGCCGGTGAGCTGATCGGGATGCGGTATCTGCTCTGGGAGCGCGACGACTCCGGCCGGCCGCCTGCTGCGATCGATCCGGCCGTTCTCGATGGAATGACGCGCTTCATCGGAAACGCTCTGCGTCCTGACGGCGTGCGGAGTCCCGATCACCCCGCACATCCCGCGCGCGTTGCAGACGCTGCATCGGAGGAGGAAGTCGATGACTGAGCAGGATCTCACCGGCCGACGTGCGGTGATCACCGGGGGAGCGAGCGGCATCGGCCTCGCATGTGCGCAGGAGTTCGCCTCCCGCGGCGCACGCGTCGTCATCGCCGACGTGAATCGTTCCGCCGCCGAGGAGCACGCGGCTGCGCTGGGCGGCGAGGTCTGGTCGGTCGACCTCTCCGACACCGTGGCGCTCGACGACCTGACGCTCGAGGCCGACATCCTGGTGAACAACGCCGGGATCCAACGGGTCAGCCCGATCCAGGACTTCGCCCCGGATGACTTCCGCACTGTGCAGCGCATCATGCTGGAGGCGCCGTTCCTGCTGATCCGTGCCGCGCTTCCGGGCATGTACGAGCGAGGTTGGGGCCGAATCATCAACATCTCCAGTGTGCACGGCCTTCGCGCCAGCGCTTACAAGTCGGCGTACGTCGCGGCCAAGCACGGGCTGGAGGGATTGTCCAAGGTCACCGCCCTCGAAGGCGGTCCGCACGGCGTGACCAGCAACTGCATCAACCCCGGATACGTGCGTACGCCACTCGTCGAGAAGCAGATCGCAGATCAGGCGAAGCTCCACGGCATCCCCGAGAACGAGGTCATCGAGAAGGTGATGCTGACCGAGAGCGCGATCAAGCGTCTCGTCGACCCGGCCGAGGTCGCGTCACTCGCCGGCTGGCTCGCATCGCCGCACGCGGCCATGGTCACAGGCGCCTCGTACACCATGGACGGCGGATGGAGCTCCCGATGAACAGCCACACCTATCGCACGATCGATGTGCCGGTCTCCGGTGGCTCACTGCGGGTCGGCGTCTGGGATCCGGTGGACGCCGGCGAGCACACGCCGACGGTCCTCGCCATCCATGGTGTGACGTCCTCACACCTCGCGTGGCCGTTCGTGGTGGCCGAGCTGCCGGGCGTTCGAGTGATCGCTCCTGATCTTCGTGGGCGCGGCGAGAGCCGCGGCGTCGAAGGTCAGGCGGGAATGGCCGCCCACGCGGATGACATGGTGGCGGTGCTCGACTTCGTCGGTGCCGATTCGGTGCCGGTGGTCGGGCACTCCATGGGGGCATTCGTGGCGGTCGTGTTCGCGCATCGTCATCCGCAGCGCGTAGAGCGCCTCATCCTCGTCGACGGCGGCCTGCCGTTGGATGTGCCGGCTGGAGCAGAACCTGCACAGCTCGTCTCACTGATCCTCGGAGCCACGGCCGATCGGCTGTCGCAGCGCTGGAAGGACGTCGAGGAGTACACGGAGCTGTTCTGGCGTCACCATCCCGCCTTCGCCACAGATTGGAGCGCGGAACTCGAGCGCTACATCGCATACGACCTGCGCCCGGACGGGGATCAGTTCCGTCCGACGACGAGCTATCAGACCACGGTGGAGGACACGATCGACCTGAACACCGGGTCGGCGCTGCCCGAGGCACTGTCCGGACTGCGGCACGAGACGCTTCTGGTGACGGCACCGCGTGGACTGCAGAACGAGGTGCCCGGTCTGTATGCGCCTGCGCACCTGGGCAGGCTGCTCGACGCCTACCCTGGTGTGCGGCACCAGCATCTGGACGATCTGAATCACTACACGGTCGTGATGAGCGCACGCGGTGCGCGCGCACTGGGTGCGCTCGTCCGCGCCGAGCTGCGGGCGGTTCCGGCCGCCTGAGAGATTGAGCGACTGAGCGACTGAGCGACTGCGCGGGTGCGCGGGTGCGCGGGTGCGCGGGTGCGCGGGTGCGCGGTGGTGCGCCCTCAGCGCCGGGCGCTCGCGATGCGTGAGGACAGCTGGTGGGCGTGCGCCAGGAGCGTGCGCCCGAGGTGCGCGATCCGGTCGGGGCCGAATCGGAATTCCACGCCGGTCAGGCTCAACGCCCACTCCGGGCGTCCTGCGCGATCGAACACGGCGGCGCCCATTCCCCAGCTTCCCTCCACGATGAGTCCGGGGTTGATCGCGTACCCGCGTTCCTTGGTCTCGGTGAGTCTGGTCCGCAGCGGCTTCACGCCGTGCGTGCGGCCCCAGCGCTCGCTGAGCTCCGGGTGTCGATCCAGGTAGGCATCCACATCGTGGTCAGGCAGGAATGACAGGATCGCGAGTCCAGCACTCGCGACGCCGAGCGGGAATCGCACGCCCTCGCTGAGCACGAAGGAGCGGATCGGGAACGACCCCTCTTCGCGCAGCAGGCACACGGTCTCATCCGCGCGCCGCACCGAGAGGAATGCGCTCTCCTCTGTCTTCACAGCGAGGGAGCGCACGATGTCGCGCGCAAGGGCGGTGATGTCGTATCGCGACGCTGCCACGGATCCCATGAGAAAGAGCTCGGGTCCCGGCATCCATCTCGCCGTGTCCTCGTCGCGATCGACGAGCCCCTCCGCACGCAGCGCGCTCAGCAACCGGTGGGTCGTCGAGCGGGAGAGCCCACCGGACTGCGCGAGCTCGTGCAAGTTCGCGCCCGCTTCGCCGCTCGCCGTCACGAGACGCAGCAGACTCGCGGCGCGCGCGACGGCCTGCGCGCCGGGGACCGTTCGAGCGGTGTCCATAATGTGGACACTATCGAGACAATCGCCCACATCGCAAGATCTGATTTCGATTCCGCTCAGGACAGGCGGATGCTGGAAGAAGACCTCACACGAAGGAGTGCTGCGTGATCGACAAGCAATGGGCATCGGCTGCGGAAGCCGTCGCAGACATCCCGGACGGTGCATCTCTCGCAGTCGGGGGGTTCGGCCTCTCCGGCAACCCGATCGCCCTCATAGAGGCGCTGCTCGCGCAGGGGACCACCGCCCTCAGCGTCGTCAGCAACAACTGCGGGGTCGACGACTGGGGCCTCGGCGTCCTGTTGAACGCGCAGCGCATCCGCAAGATGACGTCGTCCTACGTCGGCGAGAACAAGGAGTTCGAGCGTCAGTTCCTCTCCGGTGAACTCGAACTCGAGCTCACACCTCAGGGCACTCTCGCCGAGAAGCTGCGGGCGGGTGGATCAGGCATAGCCGCGTTCTACACCCAGACGGGCGTTGGCACCCAGGTCGCCGAAGGCGGGCTGCCTCGGCGCTACAACGCGGACGGATCCATCGCCGTCGGATCTCCCGTCAAGGACGTCCGCACGTTCGATGTGAACGGCACGCCCAAGGAGTTCGTCCTCGAAGAGGCGATCACGACCGACTTCGCTCTCGTTCACGCCATGGCGGGGGATCGGCACGGCAACCTCGTCTTCAACAAGGCCGCCCGCAACTTCAACCCGCTCGCCGCGATGTCGGGTCGTGTGTGCATCGCGCAGGTCGAGCAGCTCGTCGAACCGGGCGAGATCGACCCGGACCGCGTGCATCTGCCGGGGGTCTTCGTGCACCGCATGGTCGAAGTCGGCACCGACATCGAGAAGCGCATCGAGCGTCGCACCGTGACGAAGTCCGCAGACACCACGGAAGGGGCCTGACATGGCACTCACCCGCGAGCAGATGGCCGCGCGCGCCGCAGCCGAGCTCACTGATGGCTCCTACGTGAACCTCGGCATCGGCCTGCCGACTCTCGTGCCGAACTATGTGCCGGACGGCGTCACGCTCGTGCTGCAGTCCGAGAACGGCATCCTCGGAGTCGGGCCCTATCCGACCGAGGAGAACGTCGACCCCGACCTCATCAATGCGGGCAAGGAGACGGTGACGACGCTCCCCGGCACCGCGTTCTTCGACTCGGCCACCAGCTTCGGCATGATCAGGGCAGGCAAGATCGACGCCGCGATCCTCGGCGCGATGCAGGTCTCCGCGACGGGTGATCTCGCGAACTGGATGATCCCGGGGAAGATGGTCAAGGGGCCCGGCGGCGCCATGGACCTCGTGCACGGTGCGGGCCGGCTCATCATCCTCATGGAGCACGTCGCCAGAGACGGGTCGGCGAAGATCGTGAACGAATGCTCTCTGCCTCTGACCGGCAGGGGAGTGGCGCACCGGATCATCACCGACCTGGCAGTCATCGACGTCACAGACGCCGGGCTCGTGCTGGTCGAGACGGCGCCTGGTGTGAGCGTGCAGGAGGTCATCGATGCCACCGAACCTCCGCTGATCATCGCGGACGAACTCAAGGAGAAGTCATGACCGACATCGTCATCGTCGCGGCGGCGCGCACTCCGCAGGGGCGGCTGAAGGGACAGCTGGCCTCCTTCACCGCGCCGCAGCTCGGCGCTCTCGCGATCAAGGGCACGCTGGCGCAGGCGCGCATCGACCCCTCCGCGATCGACGCCGTGATCGTCGGCCAGGTGCTGGCGGCCGGCTCCGGACAGAACGCCGCCCGCCAGGCCGCAATCGGTGCGGGCATCGGATGGGACGTCCCAGCGCACTCGGTGAACAAGGTCTGCCTGTCGGGGCTCACGGCCATCATCGACGCCGCGCGCATGATCCGCACCGGCGACGCCACGACCGTGGTGGCCGCCGGAATGGAGTCGATGACGCGCGCACCGCACCTGCTCATGGGCTCACGCGACGGCTGGACCTACGGAAGCGTGGAAGTGCTCGACCACATGGCCTTCGACGGGCTCACCGACGCCTACGACAAAGAGAGCATGGGTGCGTCGACAGAGCGTCACAACGACCGTTACGAACTCACGCGCGAAGCGCAGGATGCCGTGGCAGCCGCCTCGCACCAGCGTGCGGCCGCCGCGACCGATGCGGGGGTGTTCGACGCGGAGATCGTGCACGTCGAGGTTCCTCAGCGCAAGGGCGACCCGATCCTCGTGACGAAGGACGAGGGGATCCGGCCGGAGACCACCGTCGAGACGCTCGGAAAGCTGCGGGCGGCATTCGCAGAGGGCGGCTCGATCACCGCGGGCAACTCGTCTCAGATCTCGGACGGCGCATCAGCGGTCGTCGTGACCACACGCGAGAACGCCGAGGCGCAGGGTTGGCCGGTTCTCGTGACCGTGGGCGCAAGCGGGCAGACCGCGGGTCCGGACAACTCGCTGCAGGCGCAGCCCGCGCGTGCGATCGCGCGCGCTCTCGAGAAGCAGGGCATCGGCGCGGCCGATCTCGACCTCGTGGAGATCAACGAGGCGTTCGGTGCTGTCGTTGCCCGTTCCACGACAGAGCTGGGCCTCGCAGATGACATCGTGAACATCCACGGCGGCGGCATCGCGATCGGACACCCCATCGGCGCATCGGGCAATCGCTTGGTCGTGCACATGGCGCACGAGCTCGCGCGTCGTGGCAGCGGAACGGCGGCGGTCGGCCTGTGCGGCGGTGGAGGTCAGGGCGAGGCGCTGATCCTCACGCGCTGATCGCGCTGATCAGCGGCGGTCCTTGGCATGCCCCTGCGCGTCGGCCAGTGCCTTCTGGGAGCGGAACTGCAATCGCTGTGCTTTCTTCGCCTTCTTTACCGACTGCGGCGAGTCGGCATCGACGAGTTCGCCGCGCCTCTCGCGTCTCATGTCAATCACTGCGCCGACAGCGAGCGCGAGAGTGATGCCCCAGCTCACCCACGACAGCGCGGCGCGCCAGGTGAGAGGTTCTTCGCGGGTGCCGCGCAGCAGTGACACTCCTGCAGAGATCGCTGCGATGAGTCCGGTGCTGAAGAGGTAGCGCATACCCTCACGCTACCGGGTGGATCTCGTCGGAGCTCGAGGCCTGGAATCGTTCAGCGGAGGAGGGTACGATCACTGCGGCGTGTCCGCACGCCCCGAAGATGTGTATCAACCGGCCGTCGGTGCCCCGACGGACAGCGGCGGCACCAGATCCCCGCGTCCTCGGGCGCGCGAGAGTCATGACCCAGACACACACTGTTGGTCCATCAAGTCTGTTCCGCGAGGCCGGTCTCGCGTACTTCGTGGTCTCGTTCGTCGCTCGCCTTCCGTTCGCGATGATGGTCGTGGGTGTGCTCACGGTCGCGGTCTCTGCCCGCGGGTCGCTGTCCCTCGGCGGACTCACATCCGCAGCGGTCGGCATCGGCACCGCGTGCTTCGGCCCTCTGCTCGGCGCGGCAGCAGACCGCTTCGGGCAGCGTTTCGTGCTGCTGGCGCTCGCGATCGCGAACGCCACGATGCTCGTCGTCTTCACGATCGTCATCTACAGCGCGGCCGCCGATCTGGTGGTGCTGATCGCCGCATTCGGGATCGGGGCCACTGCGCCGCAGGTCGCACCGATGTCGCGTTCGCGGCTCGTCACGATCATCTCGGAGCGGATGCCGGAGCCGGTGAGAGCGCGCACGCTCTCCGGGACCATGGCATACGAATCCGCCGCGGATGAGACCGTGTTCGTGTTCGGTCCGTTCATCGTCGGCGTGCTCGCGTCGTTGATCGCCCCGTGGGCGCCGTTGGTCGGAGCCGCAGTGCTCACCGTGCTGTTCGTCGGCGCATTCGCCCTGCACCCGAGCGGCAGGCACGTGTCCAGCCACCGAGATGCGGACGGGCGTGCACCATCGCGCGTGACGGAGCTGTTCCGGCCGGAGCTGCTGGTCATCGTGGCGGGCATCCTGGGCGTCGGCATCTTCTTCGGCACCATGCTCACCTCGCTGACCTCATTCATGGCCGATCGTGGAGTGCCGGAACAAGCGGGGCTGCTCTACGGCGTGATGGGCGTGGGATCGGCGATCCTCGCGCTGGGCGTGGCCTGGCTGCCGCCGCGCTTCTCGCTGCGGGCGCGCTGGCTGGTGTTCTCCGGAACGCTCCTGCTCGGATCGCTCCTGCTCGCTCTGGTCGACACGACGGCCGGCATGACGGCGGCGCTGGCGATCATGGGCATAGGCATCGGGCCGACGCTCGTCACCCAGTTCAGCTTCGGCGCGGCGCGCAGCCCGCTCGGAAGAACGGCGACCGTCATGACGATGCTGGGCTCGGGCGTGATCGTCGGACAGTCGATCGGCGCGGCCGTCGCGGGTGAGATCGCCGAGTCCGCCGGAACTTCCTCCGCCCTGCTGCTGCCGATCCTCGCCGCAGTCATCACCTTCGCCGCCGGCATCCTGAACTGGCGCCTCAGCCATAAGCGTCCACGCAGTCGATAGCCTGGGGAAAACGACCGCCGACGTGAGGAGTCCCATGACCACCGCTGATTTCGTCGTCGTCGCCAACCGGCTACCTGTTGATCGTGTGGTGAGTGCCGACGGCGAGGAGACCTGGCGGACCTCACCCGGTGGTCTGGTCGCGGCGCTCGAGCCCGTCATGAAACAGGTCGACGGCGCATGGGTCGGGTGGGCCGGCCAGGCCGATCTCGAACTCGAACCCTTCACGGCGAACGACATCCGACTGATCCCGATCGCTTTGAGCGCTCAAGAGGTCGCCGAGTACTACGAAGGCTTCGCCAACGACACGATCTGGCCGCTCTACCACGACGTCATCGCACCGCCTCAGTATCACCGCGAGTGGTGGGATGCGTATGTCGCGGTGAACCGACGTTTCGCCGAGGCCGCGGCCGCCGCCGCGGCGGAGAACGGCACCGTGTGGGTGCACGATTACCAGCTGCAGCTCGTGCCGGAGATGGTCAGGGCGCTGCGGCCCGACGTCACGATCGGATACTTCCACCACATCCCGTTCCCGATGCACGGGCTGTACGCGCAGCTTCCGTGGCGCGATCAGGTGCTGCGCGGACTGCTCGGCGCCGATGTCGTCGGTTTCCAGAGGGCACAGGACGCGACGTACTTCCTCGCTGCGGTGCGCCGGCGGCTGAAGTACGAGGTGAAGTCCACGACCGTCGTCGTCCCTGGTGAGAACGGGGACCGCACCGTCATTTCGAAGGCCTTCCCGATCTCGATCGAGACGACACCCTATCTCGAGCTCGCAGCCAGACCGGAGGTGCAGGCGCGCGCGCTCGAGATCCGGGAGAGCCTCGGCAACCCCAAGCGGATACTGCTCGGCGTTGACCGCCTCGATTACACCAAGGGGATCCGGCATCGGATCAAGGCCTATGGGGAGCTCCTCGCCGAAGGCCGGCTGAACGTCGAGGACGTCACCCTCATCCAGGTCGCGAGCCCGAGCCGTGAGCGGGTGGACGCGTACATCAATCTTCGTGATGAGATCGAACTCGCGGTCAGCCGGATCAACGGTGACACCGACACGATGCAGCACACGGCGATCCGCTACCTGCACCAGGGCTATCCCCGCGATGAGATGGTGGCGCTCTATCTCGCAGCCGATGTCATGCTGGTCACCGCGCTCCGCGACGGCATGAATCTGGTCGCAAAGGAGTACGTCGCGTCTCGCATCGACAACCGCGGTGTGCTCGTGCTGAGCGAGTTCACCGGTGCGGCGGACGAACTCCGTCAGGCTGTGCGCGTCAATCCGCACGACATCGAGGATCTCAAGGATGCGATCATGACGGCCGTCGAGATGACGCCGGGCGAACAGGGCAAGCGGATGCGTTCACTGCGCCGCCGTGTGCTCGAGCACGATGTCCTCGCGTGGTCGTCGTCGTTCCTCGAGGCGCTTTCGGCCGCTCGCTCTTCCCGGCCGTAGAACACCTGATCCCGAACCGATCCCGAACCGATCTCGAACCGATCCCGACGAGGAGACACACTGTGACCCGCATCTGGACGCCAGGAACCACTGACGACGCACTCACGGCCATCGCCCGCACCCCACGACTGGTCATCGCGCTGGACTTCGACGGCACCGCGTCGCCGCTGGTGGCGGAGCCGATGGCCGCGCGTGCGCTGCCCGAGGTGAAGGTCCAGCTCGACCGACTTGCGGCCCTTCCGGACACCTTCATCGCGTACGTCTCCGGCCGCAGCATGCACGATCTGCAGGAGATCAGTGAGCACACGGCGGATTCGCTCACCGCCCTCGCCGGATCGCACGGCGCGCAGTACTGGTTCCCCGGGGTCGGCGACGCAGACGTGCCAGAGGTCCGTACCGAAGAAGGCGCGCTTGAGGCTCTCTGGGCCGCCGCCCAGCCGATCGTCGATCGCCACGCGAACGTGAGGCTGGAGCCGAAGACCTTCGGCATGGGCATCCACACCCGCCAGGCGACGGCCGAGGACGAGGCCGCGGCCTTCGCCGAGATCGATGAACTGATGGCCCAGCGCTTCCCGCACTGGCGCCGAAGAGCTGGCCACCGGGTGCTGGAGTTCTCTTCGCGGGCCGAAGGCAAAGACGCAGCGATGCATGCTCTGCGGGAGCACTTCGACGCCACCGGCATCCTGTTCGCCGGAGACGATGTCACCGACGAGGACGCCATGCGCGTACTGCAGCCGGGCGACCTCGGTGTGCGCGTCGGACCGGGCGAGAGCGCCGCCGCCCTGCGTGTGGAGAACCCACAACAGATGGCTGCGCTTCTGGAGGCGCTCGTGGCCGAGCGCGCTGCCGGACGGGAATAGACTGCCGTCATGTCCCCGCAAGATCCTTCTTCGAACGCGCCCATCGACATCAAGCCCCGAAGCCGAGTCGTCACCGACGGCATCGAGGCCACGACCTCGCGAGGAATGCTCCGTGCCGTCGGCATGGGCGACGCGGACTGGGACAAGCCTCAGATCGGCATCGCATCCAGTTGGAACGAGATCACGCCGTGCAACCTGAGCCTCGACCGGCTCGCGCAGGCGGCCAAGGAGGGTGTGCACGGCGGCGGCGGTTACCCGCTGCAGTTCGGCACGATCTCCGTCTCGGACGGCATCTCGATGGGCCACGAGGGCATGCACTTCTCGCTCGTCTCGCGTGAGGTCATCGCCGACTCGGTCGAGACCGTCATGATGGCGGAGCGCCTCGACGGTTCAGTGCTGCTGGCCGGTTGCGACAAGTCGATCCCCGGCATGCTGATGGCCAGCGCCCGCCTCGATCTCTCCAGTGTGTTCCTCTACGCCGGCTCCATCGCACCCGGTTGGGTGAAGCTCTCGGACGGCACCGAGAAGGACGTCACGATCATCGACTCGTTCGAGGCCGTCGGCGCATGCCGAGCGGGCCTCATGAGCGAAGAGGACCTCAAGCGCATCGAATGCGCGATCGCGCCGGGGGAGGGCGCCTGCGGCGGCATGTACACGGCCAACACCATGGCGTCCGTCGCCGAGGCACTGGGTCTCAGCCTGCCCGGCTCTGCCGCACCGCCCGCCGCCGACCGCCGCCGCGACTACTTCGCGCACCGCTCGGGTGAGGCCGTCGTGAACCTGCTGCGTCAGGGGATCACCACTCGCGACATCCTGACCAAGGAGGCGTTCGAGAACGCGATCGCACTCGCCATGGCGCTGGGCGGCTCCACCAACGTCGTGCTGCACCTGCTCGCGATCGCCCGCGAGGCCGATGTCGAGCTGAATCTGCACGACTTCAACCGGATCGGCGACAAGGTCCCGCACGTCGCCGACATGAAGCCGTTCGGCAAGTACGTCATGAACGACGTCGACCGTCACGGCGGCATCCCCGTCATCATGAAGGCCATGCTCGACGAGGGGCTTCTGCACGGCGACGCCCTCACCGTCACCGGCAAGACCCTGGCCGAGAACCTCGCCGACCTCGACCCGCAGCCGATCGACGGCGAGGTCATCCACACCTTCGACAACCCGATCCACGCCACCGGCGGCCTGACGATCCTGCACGGATCCCTCGCCCCCGAAGGCGCGGTCGTGAAGACCGCGGGCTTCGACGCCACTGTGTTCGAAGGCCCCGCGCGCGTCTTCGAGCGCGAGCGCGCCGCAATGGATGCCGTCGCGAATGGTGAGATCAAGGCCGGAGAAGTCATCGTCATCCGCTACGAGGGTCCCAAGGGCGGCCCCGGCATGCGGGAGATGCTCGCGATCACCGCGGCCATCAAGGGCGCCGGGCTCGGAAAAGATGTACTACTGTTGACTGACGGACGATTCTCAGGCGGCACAACCGGCCTTTGCATCGGCCACATAGCACCCGAAGCGGTGGACGCAGGTCCTATCGCCTTCGTGCGCGATGGTGATCTGATACGGGTCGATATCGCAGCTCGCTCTCTTGACTTACTCGTCGATGAGGCAGAGCTCGCCTCCCGCCGCTCTGGCTGGGAGCCGCTTCCCCCGCGCTATACCCGTGGCGTTCTTGCCAAGTACTCGCGACTCGTGCGTTCCGCTGCAGAAGGCGCGACGACCGGTTGATCCTCGTCGGCTGATTGCTGACGACTTCTCAGATCACCAAGGAAAGACATGACTGCTGATTCTGTTTCGGCCGTTCCACGGCCACCGTCCCAGAAGGCTGCTGCTCCGGAGATCACGGGGGCTGAAGCCGTCGTCCGCGCTCTCGGGCTCCTCGGCGTCACCGATGTGTTCGGCATCCCAGGCGGGACGATCATGCCCGTCTACGACCCGCTGCTCGACGATGACACCGTCCGGCACATCCTCGTCCGTCACGAGCAGGGTGCCGGCCACGCGGCAGAGGGCTACGCATCGGCAAGCGGCCGCGTGGGCGTGGCGATCGCGACGTCGGGTCCCGGCGCCACCAACCTCGTGACCGCGATCGCGGACGCCTACATGGACTCGGTGCCGCTGGTGGCCATCACGGGCCAGGTGTTCAGCCACCTGATGGGAACGGATGCGTTCCAGGAGGCCGACATCGTCGGCATCACGATGCCGGTGACGAAGCACTCCTTCCTCGTCAAGCATCCGGAGGACATCCCCAGTGCCCTCGCCGCGGCGTTCGAGGTCGCCTCGACGGGGCGACCCGGTCCTGTGCTCGTGGACATCACGAAGGACGCGCAGCAGAAGTCCGCGCCGTTCGTCTGGCCGCCCAAGGTCGACCTGCCGGGCTACCGTCCGGTGACCAAGGCCCACGGCAAGCAGATCCAGGCGGCCGCCGCACTGCTCGCCGAGGCGAAGAAGCCGGTGCTCTACGTCGGCGGCGGCGTCGTCCGCGGTCGCGCCGCGGCAGAGCTCCTCGCCCTCGCCGAGTCGACCAACGCTCCGGTCGTGACGACACTGATGGCACGTGGAGTCTTCCCCGACTCGCACCAGCAGCATCTCGGCATGCCGGGCATGCACGGCACGGTGCCCGCCGTGCTCGCATTGCAGGAGTCCGACCTCATCGTCGCGCTCGGCGCACGATTCGATGACCGGGTCACCGGTAAGGCGGCGGACTTCGCACCGAATGCGAAGGTCGTGCACGTCGACATCGATCCGGCCGAGATCTCGAAGATCCGCAACGCGGATGTGCCGATCGTCGGCGACGTCCGCGACGTGCTGATCGACCTGGATGCCGCGTTCCGCGGAGCCGTCGGCACCACGAAGCCGGACATCGCGGAATGGTGGTCGTACCTGGACGGACTGCGCGAGGAGTTCCCGCTCGGGTTCTCGCCCACGGAGGACGGCCTGCTCGCCCCGCAGCACGTCATCCAGCGGATCGGTGAGCTCACCGGTCCGGAGGGCATCTACGTCGCCGGCGTCGGACAGCACCAGATGTGGGCCGCGCAGTTCATCAAGTACGAGCGTCCGAACGCCTGGTTGAACTCCGGTGGTGCAGGCACCATGGGCTACTCGGTTCCGGCCGCGATGGGCGCCAAGGTCGCCGAGCCCGACCGCGTCGTGTGGTCGATCGATGGCGACGGATGCTTCCAGATGACCAATCAGGAGCTCGCCACCTGCGCGATCAACAACATCCCGATCAAGGTCGCGATCATCAACAACTCCTCGTTGGGCATGGTCCGTCAGTGGCAGACGCTGTTCTACGACGGACGTCATTCCAACACCGACCTGAACACCGGTCACGGCACGGTCCGCATCCCCGACTTCGTCAAGCTCGCCGAGGCATACGGCTGCCTCGCCATCCGGGTGGAGAAGGAAGAGGACGTGGATGCCGCGATCACACTGGCGTTGGAGACCAACGACCGACCAGTCGTGATCGACTTCGTCGTCTCGGCTGACGCCATGGTGTGGCCGATGGTGCCGCAGGGCGTCAGCAACAGCTACGTCCAATACGCACGCGATCATGCGCCCACGTTCGATGAGGAGATCTGAGCCATGTCGACCCACGTACTGAGTCTCCTCGTCGAGGACACGCCAGGTCTCCTGACGCGCGTCGCCGGGCTCTTCGCCCGCCGCGGCTTCAACATCGAGTCCCTCGCCGTCGGCGTGACCGAGGTGCCGGGGGTGTCCCGCATCACGGTCGTCGTCGACGTCGACCAGTTGCCGCTCGAGCAGGTGACGAAGCAGCTCAACAAGCTGATCAACGTGATCAAGATCGTCGAGCTCGACTTCGCCACGTCCGTGCAGCGCCATCATGTGCTGGTCAAGGTGCGCACGGACAACGCCACCCGCTCGAACGTGATCGAGATCGTGAACCTGTTCCGCGCCTCGGTCGTCGACTACGCCTCGGATGCCGTGGTGATCGAGGTCACCGGCGACAGAGGCAAGGTCGACGCGATCCTGCGAGCCCTGGAGCCGTTCGGCATCAAGGAACTCTCGCAGTCGGGCCTGCTCGCCATCGGACGAGGCGGCAAGAGCATCACCGAGCGCGTCCTGCGCGGCTGACCACATCTGAACTTCACGAACCACAATCAAGGAGAAACACAACGTGAGTACTGAGATCTTCTACGACGCCGACGCCGACCTGTCCCTGATCCAGGGCAAGAAGGTCGCGATCGTCGGCTACGGCTCGCAGGGTCACGCCCACGCGCAGAACCTGCGCGACTCGGGCGTCGAGGTCGCGATCGCGCTGAAGGACGGCTCGAAGTCCGCAGCCAAGGCGGAGGAGGCGGGCTTCCCCGTCAAGTCGGTCGCGGATGCCACCACCTGGGCCGACCTGATCATGATCCTGGCGCCGGACCAGCACCAGCGCACGATCTACTCCGAGTCGATCAAGGACAACCTGACCGCGGGCAAGACGCTGGCGTTCGCGCACGGCTTCAACATCCGCTTCGGCTACATCGACACGCCTGAGGGCGTCGACGTCATCCTCGTCGCCCCGAAGGCACCGGGTCACACCGTGCGCCGCGAGTTCGTCGCCGGCCGTGGCATCCCGGACATCATCGCCGTCGAACAGGATGCCTCCGGCCAGGCATGGAACGTGGCGCTGTCCTACGCGAAGGCCATCGGCGGCACCCGCGCCGGCGTCATCAAGACCACGTTCACAGAAGAGACCGAGACCGACCTGTTCGGTGAGCAGGCCGTGCTCTGCGGTGGCGTCAGCCACCTCGTCCAGGCCGGCTTCGAGACTCTGACAGAGGCGGGCTACCAGCCGCAGATCGCCTACTTCGAGGTGCTGCACGAACTCAAGCTCATCGTCGACCTCATGTGGGAGGGCGGCATCGCCAAGCAACGCTGGTCGATCTCCGACACGGCGGAGTTCGGCGACTACGTCTCGGGACCGCGCGTGATCGACGAGCGCGTCAAGGAGAGCATGCAGGGTGTGCTCGCCGACATCCAGTCCGGCGCCTTCGCGAAGCGTTTCATCGACGACCAGGACAACGGCGCCGAAGAGTTCCTTGCGCTGCGCGCCAAGGAGGAGACGCACCCGATCGAGGTCACCGGCAAGGAGCTGCGTTCACTCTTCGCCTGGAAGCAGCAGGATGAGGACTACGTGGATGGTTCGGCCGCGCGCTGATGCACTGCACTTCATCAGGACGGGCATCCCCTCGGGGGTGCCCGTCCTCGTTTCAGGGGCGCGTGAGTTCCTCCAGCACCTCGATCACGTGGCGGTAGGGCTTGCCGGTGGCGCGGGTCATGCCGATCTCGCAGGTGCGGTTCGCCGAGACGAAGGCGTCGAAGCCGTCACGCGCAGCATCCGCAGCCGACACCTCGGCGGATTCCACGGCCGTGGCGCTCTCGGTGAGCTCCGGGTGCAGCATCCCTCGGTCGCCGGCGAAGGCGCAGCATCCCCACCCGTCTGGCACGTAGACCTCGTCGGCGACAGCATCAGCGAGCGCCGTGAGCGCGCCCGTCGCACCGAGCGCGGTCGTCGAACACGTCGGATGCACGGCGATCGAGTCGAGCTTCCGCGAGACAGCGACGCGGGGGAGCACCTCTCGGGCGACGTAGGTCGTGGCATCCTCGATGCGGAGCGCGGCGTACTCCGGATACTCGGCCAGCGACTTCGACAGCATCACGTGCAGCCCCTCCGTGCACGACGCCGCGTCGCAGACGACCGGCAGCTGGCCGTGACGACTCGCTTCCCACAGGGAGGCGAGAACCCGCTCGGTCATCCGGTCGTAGCCCGACAGATGCCCCTTCGACTTCCATGGCGTTCCACAGCACAGCCCACCGGCATCATCCGGGATGACGACAGGGATGCCAGCACGATCCAGCAGCGCACTCAACGCCTCACGCGAACCGTGGCCGTCGCCCTCCGGACCGAACATCGTCCCGATGCAGGCGCCGAAGAACACGGCCTGCGCGTCTGCGGACGCTGTCGGGCGGGGCGCTTTCGTCCCGCCTCGGGGGAGTCCGCCGTCGTAGAGCGGCATCGTCTCGGCACCCACGACGGCGCGGCCCAGGCGGGTGACGCCCGTCACCAGCGGAGCAGGCAGCGCATCCGCGACCGTCAGCACCATCCCGCCGATCCGGGTCACCGCGCCCCAGCTCTTCGCTGCGACGTCCCACACGCCGTCCTCGATCTTCGAGGCCTCCTCGGCGCGCAATCGCCGCACAAGGTCTCCGGTGTTGATATCGACCGGGCACGCGACGGCGCACATGCCGTCGACAGCGCAGGTCTGCACGCCCTCGTAGTCGTAGTCTGCCCGCAGATCCTTCAGCAGCTCGATGTCGCCCTGTTCCTCTGCCCAGGCCATGTCGCGGCGCAGCACGATGCGCTGGCGAGGAGTGAGCGTGATGTCCTTGCTCGGACACGTCGGCTCGCAGTATCCGCATTCCACACAGCGGTCCACTTCGCTCTCGACGGTCGGCACGCGCTTGAGGTCGTGCAGGTACGACTCGTCATCGTCGGAGAGGACGACGCCCGGATTCAGGATGCCGTCCGGATCGATCAGACGCTTGAGGTCCCACATGATGTCGGTCAGGAAATCGCCGTACTGACGTCTGACGAACGGCGCCATGATCCGCCCAGTGCCGTGCTCGGCCTTCAACGATCCGCCCTGCGCCAGCACGAGGTCGACGAGATCGGCCGTGAACAGGCGATACCGCGCGACACTGGCCGGATCGTCGAAACGCTCGTTGAGCAGGAAGTGGACGTTGCCGTCCTTGGCATGGCCGAAGATCACTGAACCTTCATAATCGTGCTTCGCGAACAGCGCGATCAGTCGCTCGCAGGTCGTGAGCAGTCGATCGACTGGAACGACGATATCTTCCAGCAGAGCGGTGGTGCCGGACGGCCGGGCGCCCGCCACCGCCGTGTAGAGGCCCTTGCGCACCGTCCACAGCGACGCCCGCTCCGCGGCATCCGTCGTGAGCGTCGGCGGGACTGCCAGGGGCAGTGCGCCGAACTCGTTGAGCGCCTCTTCGCTCGCCTCCGCGAGCTCCTCGACGCTGGATGCGTGCACCTCCACGAGCAGAGCGGCATGGCCGTGCACATCTATGCCAGCGATGGCATCCGGAACATCGCTGAGCCCTTGCGCGACACGGAGGGATGCAGCATCCATCAGCTCGATCGTCGCGAGACCCTGCCCGGCGAATCCCGGCCGGGCCAGACCGGGCAGCGCAGCCATGGCGTCCGCGAGGGTCTCGAACACGAGCAGCCCGGTCGCGATCTGCGGACGGATCTCGATCGTGCGGAAACGGGCTTCGGCGACGAACGCCAGGGTCCCCTCCGAGCCGATCACGAGGTGCTCGAGAATGCGCACGGGGTCGTCGAAGTCGAGCAGGGAGTTGAGCCCGTAGCCCATGGTGTTCTTCATCGAGAACTGCTGCCGGACGTATGCCGCATCGTCGGGGGAGGCGAGCAGACGCTCGCGAAGGGCGAGAAGACCATCGGCGATCTCCGGTTCCGACGACCGCAGCTGCGACAGCGCGTCGGGAGCGCCGGTGTCGATGATCGTGCCGCTCGGCAGCACCAGCAGCAGCGATTCGACGGTCTGGTAGGAGTTCTCCGTCACACCGCACGCCATACCGCTGGAGTTGTTCGCGACCACGCCGCCGATCGTGCACGCGATCTCGCTCGCGGGGTCGGGGCCGAGCTTGCGGCGGTAACGGGCGAGACGGGTGTTCACCTGGCGCACAGTCGCACCGGGGCCGACGCGGATCGCGCGTCCGTCGTCTTCGACCCGGATGCCGCGGAAACTGCTGCGCGTGTCCACCAGGATGTCGCCCGAGACGGCCTGCCCGGACAGGCTCGTGCCCCCGGATCGGAATGTCAGCGTGCGTCCGGCCGCGCGCACAGCGGCGAACGCACCGGCCACGCCTTCGGCATCTGCAGGTGTGAGCACGGCATCCGGGATGAGCAGGTAGTGCGATGCATCGTGGGCGCGCGCGAACCGGTCGATCGATCGTGAGCTGAGCGTGGTGTCCGCGCCCAGCAGGGCGGGGTCCAGCGGATGCGCGAGTGTCGTCGACACGAAGCTCCTAAAGTTGTCAGACAAGATTACTGAGAAGTCTAGTCTCGCTTAGGCTGGGGATCATGACCCTCGTTGACCGTTCGCTCGGAGTCGTCGGCATCGTCGACGCCGTCACGCTTCAGCTGCGCGTACGCATCCTCGCCGGGGAGATCTCGGCGGACACGCCGCTGACCGAGGCGAAGGTGTCGGAGTTGTTCGGCGTGGCCAGGCCCAGCGCGAAGGCTGCGATCGAGCAGCTCGTCGCCGCCGGGCTGCTTGTCCGGACCGCGCACCGCAGCGCCCGCGTCATCGCGATCGACCCCGAGATGGTGCGCGACGTCTACCGCACGCGCACGAGGCTGGAGAGCGCGGCGCTGCGTGAACTGGCCGCGGCGAGGACTGTGCCGAGCGCGGCATCCGACGCCAACGCCGAGATGCTGCGGATGCCGGCGGGCCCGAGCCAGGAGACCGTCGACCCCGACCTGCGCTTCCACACCGCACTGATCGACGGGATCGACAGTGTGCGCACGTCGCGCATGTATCGCAGCGTGCTCGACGAGGTGCGCCTGTGCATGGCTCAGGTGCAGGGAAGGCGGCTTCTCGACGCCGCGGTCATCGCCGCTCAACACGCCGAGATGCTGGATGCTGTCGCCGCCGGCGATGGCGATCATGCGGCCGCGTTGCTGGCTGCTCACCTCGGCTCGGCCGAGGAGCGTCTCGTGGAGGCGCTGGGGGAGTAGTCCTACTCGGAGTCGGACTCCGGTGCGGCATCCTCCACTTGGATCGGCGCGTCAGCCGGGTCCGCCCACACCGGCGCCGGTAGAAGCGTGTCGGTGGCGCCGCCCTGGATCTCGCGCAGAGCATCGGCGATCTCGTCGGCGTTCTCCGGCACGGCCAGCCCGCAGGTGTTCAACTCCGAGGCGAACTTCAGCGTGAGGCGGATCTTGCCTGCCTCAACCGCTTCGGCGGTGGTGCCGGTGCGCTTCTCGCTTCCGGTCTGGATATCGGAGACTTCGTCGCAGACGTGATAGACGGCGCCGCCGTCGACCCAGACCACCTCGTCCTGACCCAGCAGCTGGATGACGGTCGACTGGTCGGCCGTGTACTGCTCGACGGACGGCGGGTTGTAGTCGATGCCGAGCGCGACGGCCACGACGGCGAGGACGACGCCGATGATCCCTGCCGTGGTCTTCTGACCCTTGTCCATGTCCTTGTTCAGGAAGATGAGGATGATGAGCGGCAGGAACGCGACCACGGCGATGATGGCGCCGAGCTGGTTCTGCACGAAGAAGCGCGCCTTGTCTGACTTCTTCGCCGGGTCGAGGCGGTTCGCCTTCTTCCAGAGAAAGGACCCCGTGATCGACAGCGCCGCGATGATCACGAGCGCCACGATGAGCGTGATGAACGCCCACTGCGGGAACTGCGCCGTGACGTTCTGCTCCTCGAGCAGGCCGGTGTCGGGGTTGCGGACGAGTCCGCCGTCCTCGCCGACGAACTCACGCTGACGGAGCAGCCAGAAGATCGCGACGGCCTCGGCCGCGATGGCGATGAACCAGAGCGCAGCGGCGATCCACCGCAGCGTCGTGGCCTTCTGCTTCGAGCCCGCCGTCGGCTTCCAGCCGGATGCGGCTGTGCCGTCGGCGTTCGCTGCCGACGATGCGACGGCCTTCTCGTTGCGCTCAGCCACGATGGCTCCCCCTTTTTCTGTGAACGCCCTGAGCATATCGGGCACCATGGGGGCTCGCTACGCTGGGGTCATGACATCGGATGCTGACGACGCTCTCACCTGGGAGGGCGATGACGATCGGCCGACACAGAAGCCCGCTGCGGAGCCGGAGCAGAAGGCGGCGCTGCCGCGCGGCTGGAACGCGATCGGCAAGCGCAGTGAGACGGTGGGCCGCATCCGTGAGGACGGGACCATCCTTGATCCTGCCGACAAGCCGCCCCTCAGCACACCCATGCTGCTGCTCCTCGGCATAGTCGGCGGTATCTACCTGCTGTACACGGTCGGCTGGATCATCGGCGGGCTGACGCTGCAGAGCAGCGCGATGTTCCTCATCCCCGATGTGATGTACCAGGTCGCCCTGTGGGCGGCCGTGCTGGCTCCTGCGCTGTGGTTCTGCGCGGTGTGGGTGCTGACAAGAGCATCGGCGACCTGGGTTCGGGTTGTCGGACTTCTCGGCGGTGTGCTGCTGCTCGTGCCCTGGCCGTTCGTGATGACAGGGGCGGTGGGCGCATGACCGAGAACATCGTCGGCGCGAAGCAGCCGCTCGGCCTGTGGAAGAGCATCATCGTCGGCATCGCGGGCCTCTTCTACGCCTACGCCGTCTGGAACGCCCTGTCGTACACGTTCACGGTCGCTCCGGCCGGGATCAATGCGTACGGGTGGTTCGTGCTCATCTTCTCGGTGCTGTTCCCGATCCTCGTGTTCGTCATCGTCTACGTGCTGGCCCGCCGCCGCACCGCAGGCGAACTCACGATCGCCATGATCGCAGGGCTGGCCCTCGTCGCCGTGTTCTGGATGAACGTCGCGGCGCTGAGCATGCTGACCACCTCGTTCCTCTCACTCTGATCATCCCCGTCACACGGCACGGGGCGACGCGCGCCCTCGGGTAGTGTGGAGACGATCGCGCCCCGACGGTGTGCGGCGCATCGATCCCACCCGCGCGTACTCACGCTCACCCCGAAGGATCCTCTGTGCCGAAGACAACCGCGCCGAAGCCCGTCGTGCTCATTGCTGAAGTTCTCTCGCCCGCCACGATCGAGGCCCTCGGCCCCGACTTCGACGTCCGTCAGGTCGACGGCACGGATCGCGAGGCGCTGTTCTCCTCGCTGGCCGACGCGGATGCCGTGCTCGTGCGTTCCGCGACGAAGATCGACGCCGAGGCGCTCAGCCACGCGCCGAAGCTGAAGGTCGTCGCACGCGCCGGCGTCGGACTCGACAACGTCGACATCCAGGCATCCACCAAGGCCGGCGTCATGGTCGTGAATGCGCCCACCTCGAACATCATCTCCGCCGCTGAACTCACCTGCGGCCACATCCTCAGCCTCGCCCGCCACGTGCCGGCCGCGCACGCCTCGCTGGCCGCCGGACAGTGGAAGCGCAGCGCCTACACCGGCACCGAGCTCTTCGAGAAGACGCTCGGCATCGTCGGCCTCGGCCGGATCGGAGCACTTGTCGCCGCCCGTATGCAGGGTTTCGGCATGAAGGTCGTCGCCTTCGATCCCTACGTCACCAGCGCACGCGCTCAGCAGCTCGGCGTCGAGCTGCGCACTCTCGATGAGCTCGTCGCCGAGGCTGACTTCCTCACCATCCACATGCCGAAGACGCCGGAGACGACCGGCATGATCGGCGCCGAGCAGTTCAAGGCCATGAAGAAGACGGCATACGTCGTCAATGTCGCCCGTGGCGGCCTGATCGACGAGGCTTCGCTCCGCGAAGCGCTGGTGGCCGGTGAGATCGCCGGGGCGGGCCTCGACGTGTTCACCTCCGAGCCGCCGGTAGAGGGCGGCTCGGCCCGTGGGCTGCTGGAGCTGCCCAATGTCATCGTCACCCCGCACCTGGGGGCCTCGACCGAGGAAGCGCAGGAAAAGGCCGGTGTCTCGGTCGCGCGTTCGGTCAAGCTCGCCCTCGAGGGCGACTTGGTTCCGGATGCCGTCAACGTCGCCGGAGGTGTGATCGACCCGTTCGTGCGCCCCGGTATCGCGCTGGTCGAGAAGCTGGGCCAGATCTTCAGCGGTCTGACCACGTCGGCTCTGACCAGCCTCGACATCGAGGTGCGCGGCGAACTGGCCGACTACGACGTGAGCGTCTACCGTCTGGCCGCCCTCAAGGGGGTGCTCTCCAACGTCGTCAGTGAGAACGTCTCGTACGTGAATGCTCCGCTGTTCGCCGAGCAGCGCGGCATCGAAGCGCGCCTGATCGTCGAGAAGGAGAGCCCCGAGTACCGCAACCTGACCACTCTGCGCGGCGCCCTCGCCGACGGCACCGTGCTCACCGTCGCCGGCACACTCGCCGGCACCCGCATGGTGCAGAAGATCGTCGGGATCAACGGCCACGACATCGAGGTGCCGATCGAGACGCACCACATCGTGATGCAGTACACCGATCGCCCCGGTATCGTCGCGGTCTACGGTCGGAAGTTCGGCGAGGCGGGGATCAACATCGCCGGCATGCAGGTCGCGCGTCGTGAAGCCGGCGGCCAGGCGCTCACCGTGCTCACCGTCGACTCGCGTGTGCCGGAAGAGCTGTTGGCAGAGGTGGGCGAAGCGATCGACGCCAAGGTCATGCGCTCGATCGAGATCACCGAGGTCTGACCGAGCGTGCTCCGGTCTCGGCATGCCGGGGCCGGAGCTACGAGGTCGCTCGCACCACGAGCTCGACGAGTGCATCCAGCTCAGGCCCTCGAGGGACCAGTCGATCCGGACCGTTCACGTCGAGCGAGTTGTTGAAGTAGAGTCCGTCGCCGACGAGCAGCACGAGATCCAGCGACGCCTGGTCGCGCACGTGCGGCCGGATCGCGTCCGCCCAGCTGCTGCGCGTCTCGCGCAGTGCATCCCCGGCGCCGCTCGATCCTCCCTGCGCGAGTCGTGAGACGGCGATGAGCGCACGGTCGAGTGGCTCGTTCTCCATGACCGACGTGCGCACGTAGTAGGCCACCGGCCCATCCGTCGCGCGATCCATGTCGGTGAGATCCTCGTCGACAAGGCGCTTCAAACGCTCGATCATGCCGGCTGCGAGATCGTCCTTCGAAGCGAAATGGTAGAGCAGCCCGCCCTTGGAGACGCCGGCGGCCTTCGACGTGGCATCCAGAGTCGCGGTGCGCTCACCCGATGAGATGAGGATCTCCTCGAAGGCGTCGAGCACGCGTTCTCGGGCGAGGGGAGGTCGGGCCATGTCTGTTACTATACCAGCTGGACGGTTCACTATCGGAAGAGGATGCGATGGCCCAGATCGGGGTCGAGACGAGCGGGATCAATGCACCGCGTGCGGGTGCGCGGGCGTGGCTCGCGCTCGTCGTGCTCATGCTGCCCGTGCTCCTGGTGTCGGTCGACAACACGGTGCTGAGCTTCGCGTTGCCCGAGATCGCGATCGCGCTGGCACCGTCCGGCGCGGAGCAGCTGTGGATCATCGATGCCTATCCACTCGTGCTGGCGGGCCTTCTCGTCACGATGGGAACGCTGGGCGACCGGTTCGGCAGGCGCCGGATGCTGCTGATCGGCTCCACCGGATTCGCCGCTGTGTCCGTGCTCGCCGCGTTCGCGCCCACCGCGGCTCTTCTGATCGCCGCACGAGCGCTGCTGGGGTTCTTCGGTGCCATGCTGATGCCGTCGACGCTCTCGCTGCTGCGGTCGATCTTCCAGAATCGCGACCAGCGACGCATGGCGATCGCCGTGTGGGCCTCGGCGTTCTCCGCAGGTTCCGCCCTTGGTCCGATCGTGGGCGGCTTTCTGCTCGAGCACTTCGCGTGGGGCTCGGTGTTCCTCATCGCCGTGCCGGTGCTGATCCCGCTGCTGATCGCGGCGCCGCTGCTCGTCCCGGAGAGCCGTGATCCGGCACCGGGGAAGATCGACCCCATCAGCATCGTGTTGTCGATGGCGACGATGATCCCCGTGGTCTATGCGATCAAGGCGGTGGCGGTCGACGGCATCACGGTGATCGCGGTGCTCTGGGCACTGCTGGGGGTCGCGATGGGTTGGCTGTTCGTGCGCCGGCAGCTGCGCGCGAGGACGCCGATGCTCGATATGGCGCTGTTCCGTCGTGGGTCGTTCTCCGGCGCCATCCTGGTGAATCTGCTCAGCGTTGTCGCGCTCGTCGGGTTCCTGTACTTCGTGCCGCAGCACCTGCAGCTGATTCTCGGGCTCTCGCCGATGATGGCGGGGCTCGCGTTGGTGCCGGGAATGCTCGCGGTGATCGTGGCGGGGCTGAGCGTCGTGCCGATCTCGCGTCGGGTCCCGCCGCACATCCTGGTTCCCTCGGCGCTGGCGTTCTCGGTCGTCGGGTACCTGCTCGTGGCGTTCACGACAGCCGGACACGGCGCTCTCCCGCTGATTCTCGCGTTCGTCGTGCTGGGCATCGGCATCGGTGCAGCGGAGACCATCTCGAACGAGCTGATCCTCTCGAGCGCTCCCGCTGCGAAGGCGGGCGCGGCGAGTGCGGTCTCCGAGACCGCGTACGAGCTCGGCGCGGTGCTCGGCACCGCCGTACTCGGCGGCATCATCACCGCGTTCTACCGCTCAGCCCTCGTGGTTCCGGACGGGGTTCCCACCGACGTATCCGAGTCGGCGCGGGAGACGCTCGCCGGGGCATACACGGCGACCCAGGATCTGTCGGACCCTCTGGGGTCCGCACTGTGGGAGGCCGCGGCATCCGCATTCGATTCCGGCGTGCTTGTGACGTCCCTGATCGGCGCCGCGCTTGTGGTGGGGGCCGGGACGATCGCGGCGGTCACACTGCGCATGAAGGCCACGTGCTGACCAGTACGCTGGTGGATACGCGCCCGCGCGAAGTCGCGCCACGGGCGATCCCGGTGCAAGGAGTGTCATGTCGCGTGTCGTGAAGCTGGCCGTCATCCCCGGTGACGGGATCGGTCCCGAGGTCGTCGCCGAGGCGGAGAAGGTGCTCGACGCCGTCACCGCCGAGAGCGATGTCACGTTCGAGAAGACGCGTTTCTCGCTCGGCGCCGCACGGTACCTCGAGACAGGTGACACTCTCACCGACGAGGACCTCGCCGCGATCAGCGCGAATGACGCGATCATTCTCGGCGCCGTCGGCGGCACACCGGGCGACCCGCGGCTGAAGAACGCGAACATCGAGCGCGGTCTGCTTCTGAAGCTGCGCTTCACCCTCGATCACTATGTGAACCTGCGTCCTTCGAAGCTCTATTCCGGGGCTCCGGGGCCGCTCGCAGCGCCCGGCGACGTGGACTTCGTCGTCGTCCGCGAGGGCACCGAAGGGCCGTACGTCGGCAACGGCGGCGCCATCCGGGTCGGGACGCCGCACGAGATCGCCAACGAGACCAGCGTGAACACCGCCTACGGCGTCGAGCGCGTCGTCCGCTACGCGTTCGCGCTGGCTGAGCGCCGTCGGCAGAAGCTGACACTGGTGCACAAGACCAACGTGCTCGTGCACTCGGGTGGCATGTGGCAGCGCATCGTCAACGAGGTGGCGCAGGAGCACCCCGATGTGGCCGTAGACTATCTGCACGTCGACGCGGCCACGATCTTCCTGGTCACGAACCCCTCCCGCTTCGACGTGATCGTCACCGACAACCTCTTCGGCGACATCCTCACGGATCTGGCAGGCGCCGTCACAGGTGGCATCGGCCTCGCCGCATCGGGCAACATCAACCCCGACGGCACGTTCCCCTCGATGTTCGAGCCTGTTCATGGTTCAGCGCCCGACATCGCAGGCCAGCAGAAAGCCGACCCCACGGCGGCGATCCTGTCCATCGCGCTCCTGCTCGATCATCTCGGGCTCCCGGAGGAATCGATCCGCGTCACCCGCGCGGTCGAGGCGGACATCGCCGCAAGGGACGGTTCTCGAACCACCAGCCAGACGGGCGACGCCATCATCGCACGGCTCCAGGCGTAGTCTGAGACCACGCGAGCGCCGCCCGCATCGAACGCAGGATGTGACATGACAACGACCGAAACCGAACTCGCTCCTCTCGAGTTCTCCGTGACCAAGAACCTCGCTGCACGCTCCGGCGCGCAGCGCGACGAAGCTCTCGCGAACCCGGGCTTCGGGACGATCTTCACCGACCACATGGTTGACATCTGCTGGTCGGCTCGCGGCGGATGGCACCGCCCGCGAGTGCAGCCGTACGGCCCGATCTCGCTCGACCCTGCGGCCGCGGTGCTGCACTACGGTCAGGAGATCTTCGAGGGCATCAAGGCGTACCGCCATGCGGACGGCTCGATCCACACGTTCCGTCCGGACCAGAATGCAGCCCGTCTGCAACGCAGTGCCCGCCGGATGGCACTGCCGGAACTTCCCGCCGAATACTTCATCCAGTCGCTGCGTGAACTCATCGCGGTCGACGGAGCCTGGGTGCCGTCGGGGGAGGATCAGAGCCTCTACCTGCGCCCGTTCATGTTCGCCAAGGAGGCGTTCCTCGGAGTGCGTCCGGCCCAGAAGGTCGCGTACTACGTGATCGCCAGCCCCGCCGGTTCGTACTTCAAGGGCGGCGTCAAGCCGGTGCGCATCTGGCTCTCAGAGACGCATGCTCGGGCAGGCAGAGGCGGTACAGGGGCAGCGAAGACCGGTGGCAACTACGCGTCCAGCCTGCTGCCGCAGGCTGAGGCCTATGACAAGGGCTGCGACCAGGTCGTGTTCCTCGATCAGGACGGCAACGTCGAAGAGCTCGGCGGAATGAACGTCGTGTTCGTCTTCAAGGACGGCCGCATCGTCACCCCAGAGTCCGACAGCATCCTCGAGGGCATCACCCGCAACTCGCTGCTGCAGCTCGCCGAGGATCGCGGTCACACGGTCGAGCGCCGTCCGGTGTCGCTGCAGGAGTGGCGCGACGGCGTCGCGTCGGGCGACATCATCGAGGTGTTCGCCTGCGGCACGGCCGCGGTGGTCACGCCGATCGGCGCGCTGGTGACGGCGGGCTACGAGGACGTTCAGCCGCTCGGCGATCTCGCCCTGTCGCTGCGCGAGGAGCTCACCGACATCCAGTACGGCCGCGCCACGGACAAGCACAACTGGCTCTACCGTCTGGACGCCTGACCACTGACGACTGACCCCACCCTCGCCCATACCCCTACCTTCGCCGAGACCCTACTTTCCTGCCGAGACCCCGTCGTATTGACGTGATTACGACGGGGTCTCGGCACCAATCAGGGGTCTCGGCGATCGGTGACTTGCTCTGCACAGGCAGAGCGACGGCAGTCCAGGTGGGGATAGCAGGGGAGCCGGGTCTGTAACGGGCATGATCGCTGGATGCCGAGACGGATCACCTTCGAACAAGCCGACGCGTTGCTCCGGTCCCGCGACGACATCGTTGCGACGGGAATCACGGACCGGCAGCTGCGCAGTCTCGTCGCCACGGGGACGTTTGTCCGCGTGCATCGGGGGTTCTACGTCGACGGCGCGTCGTGGCGTGAACTGTGGGCTGAAGGGCGGCACCTGCTGAGGGTCATCTCCCACGCGCGATCAAGCCCTGGTGAGTCTCCGGTATCCATGCAGATGTCGGCGGGAGTGCTCTGGGATCTGCCGCTTTACCGTGTTTCCGATCGAGTCGTCCACACTCTCATCCGAGGCGCGCGGCACACGCGTACGGTAGCGGGTATCACGCGCCATGACGTCGAGGTCGCGGACAACGACATCGTCGAGCGACACGGCCTGCGCTGCACCTCCTTGACAAGAACGGTGTTCGACATGGTCCGCACCATGCCTCCTGAGGCGGCGATCTCCGCTGCGGACGCAGCGCTCAGAATGATGGCCGTGTCGGGTCGGCGTCAGGATGCTGCGGCTGCAGAGCAGTGGCGGGAAGAGCTGCTGCGGTTGGCGGCGCCCGGTTTTCGCGGAGTTCGCAAAGTGCGCTGGGCAGTGGGCTTCGCAGACGGTCGAGCACAGCTGCCTGGTGAAAGCGTGAGTCGGCTGCAACTGTCTCGCCTGGGGTTTCACGACATCCATCTGCAGGTACCTGTGGTCGGGTCGGAAGGCGACCGCTATTTCATGGACTTCGGCTTTCCACGGTCGCGGATGTTCGGGGAGTTCGACGGCGAGGGCAAGTACCTTGAGCCGGAGTTGCGCGAGACGCCGACGCCTGTCGATGCCGTCCTGGCGGAGAAGCGACGCGAGGACGACGTGCGCGGTGTGACTGGGTGGGGTGTACGCCGCTGGGGCAGCGTCCACATCAAGAGCGTCGATGCGCTCGGCGCACGACTGACCGCGTTCGGCATCCACCCACCCGGATAGTTCCTCGCCGACACCCCAGGTTCCTGTCGACACCCCAGGGTCCCGACGCGAACAACCTGGGGTCTCGGCAAAGACCTGGGGTCTCGGCGAAGCACTGGGGCTCGGCGAAGCCCTGGGGGCTCGGCGGATCGAAGCGGATGGTCGCTAGGCTGGAGCGGTGAAGATCGCTCGGTTCAGCCACAATGACGCCATCCGCTACGGCATCGTCGACGAGCAGGAGCTCGTCGTCCTCGCCGGTGACCCGATGTTCGCGGGGTACGAGACCACCGGCGAGCGCGTGCCGCTCGCGGACGCCGCGCTGCTCGCACCCGTGATCCCTCGGTCGAAGGTGGTCTGCGTGGGCAAGAACTATCACGATCATGCGGCGGAGATGGGGGGAGTGGCGCCCGAAGAGCCGCTGCTGTTCCTCAAGCCCAACACCTCGGTGATCGGCCCGGGCGACACGATCGTGCGGCCGACGCTGTCCGAGCGTACGGAGCACGAGGGAGAGCTCGCGGTCGTCATCGGCCGGATCGCGAAGAACGTCAAGGCCGAGAACGCGCTCGACTACGTGTTCGGCTACACGGTCGGCAACGATGTCACCGCCAGGGACCTTCAGAAGAGGGACGGTCAGTGGACGCGCGGAAAGGGCTTCGACACGTTCTGCCCGCTGGGTCCGGTCATCGAGACGGACTTCGATCAGACGGATGCCACGATCGAGACCCGTGTCAACGGCGAGGTGCGCCAGCACGCACCGCTCAGCGACATGATCCACTCTGTCCCGGCGATCATCGAGTACGCGTCCGCCGTGTTCACCCTGCTGCCGGGTGACGTCATCCTCACCGGCACGCCCGCCGGTGTCGGCCCGTTCGTCGCCGGCGACACCGTCGAGGTCGAGGTCACCGGCCTCGGCGTCCTGCGCAACTCAGTGCGCGACGCGATGCCCGTGGTATGACGACTCTGCCGGTCGTCGACCAGGCGGCGATCCAGCGGCGCACGGTGCTCGTGCTGTCGCTCGGGCAGGTGCTCGGCGGCATCGCGTTCGGCGCCACTGTGTCCCTCGGGGCGCTGCTCGCGGCGGATCTGTCCGGTGACGATGCGCTGTCGGGACTGGCGACGGCTTCGGTCACGCTCGGGGCGGCGCTGTGCGCCATCCCGCTCGCACGACTCGCGAGCCGCGTCGGGCGCCGGCGGGCCCTGACCCTCGGGAACCTGTTCGCGCTGGTCGGCATCGGTGTCGTCATCCTCGCTGCGGCGCTGCGGATCTTCCCCTTGCTGCTGGCCGGCATCCTGATGATCGGCGCTGGCAACGCGGGCAATCTGCAGTCCCGGTTCGCGGCTACCGACCTCGCTGTGCCGAAGCACCGCGGGCGCGACCTGTCGGTGGTCGTGTGGGCGACGACGATCGGCGGTGTCTCGGGTCCGCTGCTGCTGGGGCCGGGAGAGATCGTCGGCCATGCGATCGGCATGCCGCCGCAGACCGGCTCGTACCTCTTCTCCCTGATCGCCCAGACCGCGGCGTTCATCCTCTACCTCGTCGCGCTGCGTCCTGACCCGCTGCTCACCGCGCAGAGGCTGGCGAAGGATGCCGCGGCATCGCTGTCTGCGCCATTGACCGTGCTCGACCGGCCGACAGTCGCTCGCTATGCGATCTTCGCGATCGCAGGATCGCACGTCGTCATGGCGTCGGTGATGGCCATGACGCCCATTCATCTGTCGCACATGGCCCACGGGATGCATGCGGGCCACGCGTCGACCGCTGATGTCTCCCTGCTCGTCGGCTTCACGATCGCTCTGCACGTCGCCGGCATGTACGGTCTGTCGCCCGTCTTCGGCATTCTCGCCGACCGGTGGGGGCGGCTGCGCGTCGTGCTGCTCGGGCAGGTTCTGCTGGCCGCAGCACTCGCGTTCGCGGTCTTCGTGAACGATCAGGCGTGGGGCGTGATGGTCGCGCTGATCCTGCTCGGGCTCGGCTGGAGTGCAGCGACCGTCGCGGGCGCGGCACTGCTCACCGAGGCGAGCGCGCTAGAGCTGCGCACGCGCCGCCAGGGCCGTAGCGACTCGCTCATGAGCCTGTCCGCCGCAGCCGGCGCCGTGCTCGCCGGCGTGGTGCTGTCGAACTTCCAGTACGCGGGGCTGGGGATCGCGGCATCCGTTCTCGTCCTCGTGATCGTGGTGCTCGCGCCGCTCGGGCGGACCAGGACGTGAGGACGGCCACGGGGTGAAGGCGTGGGAGGGCGTCGGTGAGGCTTACGCGGCCTCCTATGCCTCGCTGTGCGCTGGGAGTCACGATGAGATCCTTCGCCGTCTCGGGACGGCACACGGTCGTCGAGTGCTGGATGCCGGGTCGGGGACCGGCGCGCTCGCGGCACGACTGATGGACGCCGGCTGGTCGGTGACGGGCTGCGAACCGGAGGCGACGATGCGCGTCGTCGCCGCGCGGAATCATCCACAGGTCTCCATGGTCGAGGGCGCGTTGCCCGCACTGCCGTTCGAAGACGCCGCTTTCGATGCCGTCACGGCGAACTTCGTGCTCAATCACGTGTCCGATCCGCGAGCGGCAGCACAGGAGATCGCCCGTGTAGCGGCGCCGGATGCTGTGATGATCGCCACGATCTGGATCGTGTCGCCGTCGTGGTTCTGGCAGAGGGTCTGCGACCGCGCGGGCCTCGTCGTGTCGCCGACCGGGAGGCTGGCGCCGGAGAAGGACTTCGAGCGCTCCTCGGCCGGATTCGGAGGGATGCTGTCGGAAGGCGGCTGGCCCGCGGTCGATGTCGCCGAGTTCAGCTGGACGTGGCGCCCCACGACGGACGAGCTCTGGCGATCAGCCGAGGGCGGCGTCGCGTCGGCGGGCGCCTTCTATCGATCGCTCGAAACTGCTGAACGGGAAAGGTTCGCTCGAGCCTTCGATCGGTTGTGCGAGGAATGTTCGGACGACGGACGAGTCGCGCTCGATCACACGGCTGCCGTGGCCGGCAGCCGCAGGGGTTGAGCGGGCAGGCGAACCACGGCCGCACGCGTAGGATTGAGGGGCTATGGCTACCCCGCATCCCCTCACCACGACCGCTTCAGGTGCCGACGTCCGCGTCCGCTTCTGCCCTTCGCCGACCGGCCTTCCGCACGTGGGGATGGTGCGCACCGCTCTCTACAACTGGGCGTACGCGCGCCACAACGGCGGCAAGCTCATCTTCCGCATCGAAGACACCGATGCCGCGCGCGACAGCGAGGAGAGCTTCCAGCAGCTCGTCGACGCTCTGACCTGGTTGAAGATCGACTGGGATGAGGGTGTTCAGGTCGGCGGACCTCACGAGCCGTATCGCCAGTCGCAGCGTCACGACATCTACCGCGGCGTGATCGAGAAGCTTCTCGCGTCCGGTGCACTCTACGAGAGCTACTCGAACGCTGAGGAGATCGACGCACGCAACGAGGCGAACGGACGCGCGAAGCAGCTCGGCTACGACAACTTCGACCGCGACCTGACGGACGAGCAGAAGGCCGCCTTCCGCGAGGAGGGCCGTCAGCCCGCCCTGCGCCTGCGTGTGCCGGACGAGGATCTGACGTACGTCGACCTGATCCGCGGCGAGGTGACGTTCCCTGCCGGGTCGTTCCCCGACTTCGTGGTCGTGCGCCCGAACGGCGTTCCGCTGTACACGTTCGTGAACCCGGTCGACGACGCTCTGATGGGTATCACCCATGTGCTGCGCGGCGAAGACCTGATGCCGTCGACGGCGCGCCAGCTCGCCCTGTATGCCGCGCTGATCGAGGCGGGCGTCACGACCTTCGTCCCGCGCTTCGCGCACATGCCGCTGGTACTGGGGGAGACCGGCAACAAGAAGCTCTCCAAGCGCGACCCGCAGGCCGATCTGTTCCTGCACCGCGACCGCGGCTTCATCCATGAGGGGCTGCTCAACTACCTGGCGCTGCTCGGCTGGTCGATCGGTCCCGACCGCGACATCTTCTCGCTCGACGAGTTCATCGCCGCGTTCGACATCGAGAACGTCAACCCGAACCCGGCCCGCTTCGATCAGAAGAAGGCCGAATCGATCAACGGCGACCACATCCGGATGCTGGATGTGAAGGATTTCGCAGAGCGGACGATCCCGTACCTCGCCGCAGCAGGACTCTTCGATGAGCCGACTCACGAACAGCTCGTCCTTGCGTTCCGGGCGGCACCGTTGGTGCAGGAGCGCGTACAGCTCCTCGGTGAGGTGCCAGGCATGCTCGGATTCCTCTTCACCGACGAGATCTCGTACGACGCAGATGCGCTGAAGGGCCTGCCCGCCAATGCCGCGGAGGTGCTCGAGGCATGCATCGCGGCGCTCGAGCCTGTGACGGATTTCACTCCGGAGAAGATCCAGGATGCTCTCGCCACGGCACTGGTCGACAACCTCGAACTCAAGCCGCGGGTGGCCTACGGACCGCCGCGGGTCGCGATCACCGGGCGCCGCATCTCGCCGCCGCTGTTCGAATCGATGGAGCTGATCGGCAAGGACGTCACCCTGCAGCGACTTGCAGCCCTCGCGGAGATGCTCACGGCGTAGCGCGACCGAAGCGGAGCCGGGCGACGTGATGAAGACGCGCCGCCCTGGTCCTCGCGTTTTGGCTGCACCGTGAATATCGGGTAGAGTTGTCTCTCGGTGCGAGGCTCTGGTTTCGCCCTTGGGGTATGGTGTAATTGGCAACACGGCGGTTTCTGGTACCGTTGTTCTTGGTTCGAGTCCAGGTACCCCAGCCACAGAAAAACCCCCGCTCGTGCGGGGGTTTTCTTGGTTTACGAACACCTTCGCGAAAGCATCCGGAGCGACCGTCTTCACCGGGGAGGATCACATGTCACGACTGCCCGTAACCCGTGAGCAGGATGGCGAGAACACCGTCTACCGCAGTGCGGGGCGTCGCATCAGGAATGCACGCGAGATCACCAGAATCGAGGCGTTGGCGATACCGCCGGCGTGGACGGACGTCGAGATCGCGCGGTCATCGTCGGCCAAGGTGCTGGCCAGGGGAGTCGACGATGCCGGTCGGCGCCAGGCCATCTACAGCCCCGCGTACATCCGCAGCCAGGAGAAGAAGAAGTACGCGCGCATCCTGCGCTTCGCCGAACGCCTGCCGCGCCTGCGCAAGCAGGTCGACCATGATCTGCGCAGGCGCCGCTTGAACGAGGACAAGGTGGTCGCGTGCATCATCAGACTCATCGACCAGGAATTCTTCAGGGTCGGCAACCCCGAGTACGCCCGGAAGTACGATCACTACGGGGCCACGACGCTGCGTCGTAAGCACGCGGACGTCTCCTCGAGCAGCGTGACCTTCGACTTCGTCGGCAAGAGCGGAAAGAGGCACGTCAGGACGATCCGGGATCAGCAGATCGTGCGCATCATCCGACAGCTGAACGACATGCCGGGGTACGAGATCTTCCGTTTCTTCGACGAAGATGGCGTGATCCGCGACGTCGACAGCAAGCGTGTGAACGCCTACGTGAAGAGGCATATGGGCAAGGAGTTCTCGGCGAAGGACTTCCGCACGTGGGGCGGCACGCTGCTGGCGACCTCTGCCCTGCTCGCCGCCGAGACCGAGCGCGACGGCGGCGACGGAGATGCGGCAGTGGTGCGCGACGTCATCGAGCAGGTCGCGGAGCGCCTCGGCAACACACCGGCGGTGACGAAGGGATCGTACATCGACCCTCGTGTGTTCGCCGCCTTCGAGGACGGCGTCACGATCCCCGAAGTGCGAAAGACGATGGGCCGTATGCGTCCGCGGAAGTACTTGACGCTCGAGGAGCAATGCGTGCTCAAGGTGCTGCGCAAGCGTTGAGCTGCGCCGCCCGTGTCAGCTGAGCGACATCAGTTGAGCGATGTCAGCCGACGTGCGCGGAGAGCCACGGCATCGGATCGACCGGCACGCTGTCGACGTGCACCTCGAAGTGCAAGCACGAACCGAACACGTAGCCCGTCGAGCCGACGTCGCCGATGTACTGGCCGGCTGTGACGCACTCGCCGACCTGCACCGCGCGGGTGCCGTAGTTCATGTGCGAGTAGACCGTGCTGACAGCCTCACCGTCGATGACGCTCTCGATCTGGATCGTGACGCCGTACCCCTGGTAGCTCTCCGTCGAGCGGGAGACGCAGCCGTCCATCGCGGCGTTGATCGGCGAGCCGACGGGCGCGGCGAAGTCCTGTCCAAGATGCGATCGACCCGGCCTGGAAGCGCCGAAGCCGTCGGTGAACGAGTAGGCCCCTGCCGCCATCGGCATCACGACCTGGTGGGCGATGGGGATCTCCACCGCGCTGCCGAGCGGCATCCCCGCTGCCAGCGCGGCTGCGACTGCGCGGGAACGTGTCTCATCGATCTCTGTCGGCGTCGTTGCGGAGAAGTTGCCTCGCGGGGCGATCTCGGCGCGGATCTCGTCCGTGGAGCTGTACGACTGCGCGACATCCTGGAGAGCCGAGACGCCGGCGGTGGCGGCGGAAACAGGCTCGGCGTCCGGGTTCAGTGACGGGAGAGCGATCCCGGTGATCAACGTGCCGACCGCCAGTACGGCGCTCAACGACTTCATCTTGGCCCAGCGGCGACGATGCGTTCGTGGCTTCGGGCGGCGCGGCTCTGCGCGGCGCGGCTCTGCTCGGCGCGGCGGCGTTGCGGCCGACGCGGTCGGGCTCGCGGCGACACTCGGAGTCGGGCTCGCGGCGACAACCGGAGTCGGGCTCGCGGCGACACTCGGAGTCGGGGTCGCGGCGACAACCGGAGTCGGGGTCGCGCGTGGACGCAGGTCGCGTCGCAGTTGCGGTCGAGATGCGTTGAGGGAGTCTGATGTAGCCGAGGCGGAATCGGGGGCGCGCTCGGATCGCACTGAAGTCGTGAGGGATCCTTCCGACGCAGAATGGGTTGTTCTGCTCACGGCCGGTCCCTTCGGGCGAGACCGTTACCGATCTGTAATGTACGCGGCAAATCGCCGACTCGTCAAATCGAGCGGCGTGCCAAGGCGTGGGTGACAGCAAAAGGCCCGATCCCGCATTGCGGCAGGATCGGGCCTTGAAGCTCTAATTCAGAGCGCGGTGATGTTCGTCGCCTGGGGACCCTTGGGGCCCTGCTCCGTGTCGAACTCGACCTTCTGTGCTTCCTCGAGGTTGCGGTGTCCGCTGCCCTGGATCGCGCTGAAGTGCGCGAAGACATCGGCGGATCCGTCATCGGGAGCAATGAAGCCGTAGCCCTTGTCGGAGTTGAACCATTTGACAGTGCCAGTGGCCATGCTGTGTTTCCTTTGTGTTCGTGGGCCGAGCTTCGACCCGTAATGCCTCGACGATGTTCGGCTCGGCAGCTTGTGGGGGCTCTCAGTGTGACGGCGGAGATTCGCTGCGTCTCGTGTCTGGGAGCGTGAGGTAGATGAAGGACGATGATCGAGTGGCCACCATGCTGGTTGCAGTCGGGCCGATGAACAGCCGGAGATTCCGGAAGTCAACGTGAATGTGTCGCCCCAGCTTAGCCCATTCCGGGGACAACTTGTTGACGGCTGTGGAGTTCGCCCATGAAACGATGGACGACATGAGCTCTGCGAACCTGACCAGGCAGGAGACCGCCGCACGATCGGCGGCCGTGAACGTGCACGAGATTCGAGTCGAACTCGATCTGCGGGATGCGCAGAACCCGGAACAGCGCGGGTTCAGCACCACGACGACGTTGGCGTTCGATTCCTCGGAATCCACCACCTGGATCGACTTCATCGGCGAGTCGGTCGACCACGTCATCGTCAACGATATCGAGGTGCCCATCGAATACGACGGCGCCCGGATCACCGTCAGGGGGCTCGCCGCATCCAACACCGCCGTGATCGGGGCGACCGGCGTGTACAGTCGGTCCGGCGAAGGGCTGCACCGTTTCGTCGATCCGGTCGACGGCGAGACCTATCTCTATACGCAATACGAGCCCGCCGACTCGCGCCGGGTGATGGCGTGCTTCGAACAGCCGGACATGAAGGCGTCGTACACGTTCGTCGTGCATGCGCCCAGCGGCTGGCAGGTGCTGTCGAACCAGCGCGTCGCGAAAGCGGAGGAGGCGGACGGCGTGCAGACCGTGGAGTTGGCGCCGACGCTGCCGCTCTCGAGCTACATCACGGCTGTGGCGGCAGGGCCGTATCATCGAGTCGACGGCACCTGGAGTCGCGCAGATCAGGAGGTCGCACTCGGCGTTCTCTGCCGGGCATCGCTCGCACCGCACCTCGAAGCGGACGAGATCATCGAGATCACGCGTCAGGGGCTGGACTTCTTCACGGATGCGTTCGCGTTCGCGTACCCGTGGGGCAAGTACGACCAGATCTTCGTGCCCGAGTACAACCTCGGAGCCATGGAGAATCCCGGCCTTGTCACGTTCACCGAGGCGTACATCCCCCGGGGAGCCGCCACAGACGCCCAACGGGGGGCGCGCGCGAACACGATCCTGCACGAGATGGCGCACATGTGGTTCGGCGACCTCGTCACGATGCGCTGGTGGGACGATCTGTGGCTGAAGGAATCGTTCGCCGACTACATGGGCTCGCACGCCTCAGCGGCAGCGACCCGGTTCACCGATGCATGGGAGCGGTTCGCCGCCAACCGCAAGGCATGGGCGTACCAGCAGGATCAGCTTCCGACGACGCATCCGATTGTCGCCGACATCACCGATCTCGAGGCGGCCAAGCTCAACTTCGACGGCATAACCTACGCGAAGGGTGCAGCCGTGCTGAAGCAGCTCGTCGCGTTCGTCGGCGCGGAGGCCTTCTTCGAAGGCGCGCGGCGATACTTCGCCGCTCATGCGTACGGCAACACAACACTCGATGACCTGCTCGTGCAGCTCGAGGACGCGTCCGGTCGCGACGTGCGCGCCTGGTCGAAGGCCTGGCTGGAGACCAGCGGTGTCTCGACCCTGTGGCTGGAGACCGACAGCGAAGGGGCGCGGATGCTGGTGCAGAGCGATCCGCGGCCGCATCGGCTGCGCGTCGGGCTGTACGACCTGACCGACGGCCGACTCGTGCTGCATGAGCAGGTCGAGCTCGACATCACGGGGGAGCGGACACCGGTCGCGCTACCCGATGCGGATCTCGTACTCCTCAACGACGAGGACCTGAGCTACGTCAAGGCGCGGCTCGATGACGCCTCGCTGGCCGCCGTCAGGACAGCGCTGTCCACCCTTCCGCCGCTGCCGCGTGCCCTGGTGTGGTCGTCGCTGTGGAACGCCGCACGCGACGGCGAACTGCCGGCCGCGGAGTACCTGGAGATCGTACGTCGCCACGCACCGGCAGAGGAGAACACCGGATTGCTCGCCGGTGTGCTGGCGAACGCCGCGTACACGATCGGGCACTTCGTTCCCGCCCCGCAGCGCGACGCCGAGCGTGACGCGTGGCTCACGGCCACCGAGACGGCGATGGATGCTGCGGCACCAGGCAGCGACGCACAGTTGGCGTGGGCACGGGCGTTCGCCACGGCATCCGCAGTGAGCGATGCCGGCACAGAGAGGGTCCGCGCGCTCCTCGATGGAGAGGGACCGGCCGGACTCCCGATCGACCCGCAATTGCGCTGGTCGCTGATCGCGGCGTCGGCGACGACGGGGAATCTCTCGGAAGACGCCATTGCGAAGGAGCTCGAGAACGACGACACCGCCGAGGGGCGCACGGCCGCCCTGCGTGCGCTGGCGTCTCGTCCCACCGCGGACGTCCGTTCTGCCGCATGGGACCGGGCCTGGAGCGATCACAGCCTGAGCAATGATCACCTCGACGCCATCATCGCCGGCGTGCGAGCGGGTGCGCGTCGTGACCTCATCGCTCGATTCGATGACGAGTACTTCGCGTGGATCGCCGGTACCTGGGACTCGCGGAGCATCGAGATCGCCAGGAGGCTCGTGCTCGGGCTGTTCCCGGGGACGGAGACCACGAATGCGGTCGACGCATGGCTCGCGGCGAACGCGGCCGCGCCCGCGGCGCTGCGCCGCCTCGTGATCGAACAGCGCGATCATCTGGCTCGGGAGATCAGAGTGCGGGCTGCGCAGTAGTCTCCTCAGCCTGCAGCTCCAGCGCCGTGCTGCGGCCGAGCGCGAGATAGTCTTCACGGTCATCGCTCTGTGTGAGCAGGATGGCGGACACTGAAGCGGCCCACGCGCGTGCTCGAATCCAGGTCGCGTCGTCGTAGCGATCCTCGGTGCACCGTCGGAACTATGCGCGGCCGTTCGCGTCGAACGCCATCCACGCGACCGCGAGGTCGTAGGCCGGGTCGCCGGCGGTGACGTCCCCGAAGTCGATGAGAGCCGACAGCCGATCACCGGAGATGATGATGTTGCCCGAATGGAGATCGCCGTGAATCCACACCCGTTCGGCGCTGCTCGGTGCGGCGGTCCCGGCGGCCCAGGCTCTGTCGAGCACGGCAGCGTGCGGTGCAGGAGTCAGAGCGATGAGAGTGCGCATGCGCTCGTCCCGTTCGGCGAGCGGAACACCCCGAACGGGGTTGTGAGGTGCATCCGCCGGGGCAGTCCTGTGGAGCGCGCGGAGAGCGCGAGCGAGATCCGGCGCCCAGCCGGTGTTGTCGGGGCGAGCACGCTCGAGCGCATGTTCTCCGGGGATCCACGGCACGATCGACCAAGGCCAGGGGAACTCAGACGTCGCCTGTCCGTTGACGACGGGGACCGGGGCCCGAACACCGGCGGCTTCGAGCACAGGACCGAGGATGAGGAGCGCCTGCTGCTCGTGCTCGATCAATGGGGCAGCGACCTCGCGACGGGGGATGCGCACCGCGAGGTCATCGCCGAGTCGCCAGGTCGCGTTGTCCCATCCTTCGTAGACCAGCTGCAACGCGCGATCTACGAGATGAGGCGCGCCCTGCGCGAGCAGCATCCGCACCGCGCTCTCGTCGATTGTGCGCTCGGCGCCCGGTGAGTGGGCCACGACTACAGATCCAGCGTGTCGCCGGGGTCGAGCTCGAAGAACTCGCCGCCGTGCTGCTCAGTCGCCCACTTCAGGCGCGAGCGGTGCATGTCGCGGCCGATGACGGACAGCGTCATGTCGTGCACGCCGAAAGCTCGGCGGGGCGCGACGGCCAGGACGAAGTCCATCGCCTCTCCGATCTTGAGCCACGGGGCGCCCAGAGGCGCGGCGAGGGCGTCGACCTCGACTCCTTCCGGTACCGCGTACGAATCGCCCGGGTAGTAGAGCTCGTCGTTGATCAGCACCCCGACGTTCTGAACGCGCGGCAGCGAGGAGTGGATGATCTCGTGATCGCCGCCGAAGAATCGCAGCGAGAAAGGCCCGGCGCTCACCGTGTCACCGGGTGCGACGACGGTGATCTCGTAGTCGGCTGCGGCCGCGGCGACACCTGCAGGTGCGAAGATCGGGGTGCCAGGAGCGTCGCGGAGGATGCGGTCGAGGTGATCGGGCGTCCAGTGATCCGGATGCTCGTGCGTGATCACGACGGCGACGAGACCGGACAGGTCGACGAGCGGGCTGGTGAACGACCCAGGATCGACGAGCAGGGTGTCGCCGCCGAGGTCGAGGCGGAGGGTGGCATGTTCGAACTTCGTGACGCGCATGGGACGAGTCAACTCCTACTTCGACTGCACGGCAAACGGCGTTGAGATCATGACGCGCCCGGGATCTCTGCGCGGTCGACCCGATTTTGCGGAGTGCGAAATCCCATGGCATACTTGAACGGTTGTCGCGGGGCTGGAACGCTCCGCAAGACGGCCCCATCGTATAGCGGCCTAGTACGCTGCCCTCTCACGGCGGTAACGCGGGTTCGAATCCCGCTGGGGTCACAGACACGAGAAAACCCCCGGATTTCCGGGGGTTTTCTGCGTATCCGGCAATCGTCTACGCGGTCATGCGGCCGATCGATCTTGTACGGGCCTGCGGCGCAGTGCTGCCGACTCGATGGCGGGTGTGTTGTACTCCTGGTCCATCCTGCCGACTCCCGTTCCAGGTGCGACGATCTCATCGATCCGGTCGAGGATCTCGTCCGAGAGCCGCACCTCGGCCGCCGCGAGAAGGTCATCGAGCTGCTCCATCGTCCGCGGACCGATGAGCGCAGATGTCACGCCCGGATGTGCGATCACGAACGCGAGTGCCAGATGCGTGAGAGGCAGGCCGGCATCTGCGGCGAGCGGGATGAACTTCTCGACCGCATCGATGCGGTGCTCGTCGCGCAGAGCGGCGAACAGGCGTGTGCGGCGAAGGTCGGTGTCCTGCCCGCGGCGGACACGTCCGGTCAGCATGCCGCTGGCCAGCGGACTCCAGATCACGGTGCCCATGCCATAGCGCTGCGCGACCGGCAGTACCTCCCGCTCGATCGAACGATCCAGCAGCGAGTAGTGCGGCTGCTCGGTGCGGAAGCGCTCGAGCCCTCGCCGCTCGGCGACCCATTGGGCCTCCACGATGTCGGAGGCGGGCATATCGGAGGAGCCGATCGCGCGGACCTTGCCGCTGCGTACGAGGTCCGTGAGCGCGGAGAGGGTCTCATCGATGTCGGTCTCCGGATCAGGGCGATGCATCTGGTAGAGATCGAGATGGTCCGTGTTCAACCGGCGCAGCGAGTTCTCGACCGCCGTGATGATCCACCGGCGTGAGCCGCCCTGATGGTTGGGATCATCGCCGATGGGGCGCGCGAACTTCGATGCGAGCACGACGTCGTCTCGCCGTCCCTTCAGTGCCTCACCGAGCATCTCCTCGGATTCTCCGTAGGCGTCGGCGGTGTCGATGAAGTTGATGCCGGCATCGAGGGCGCGGGCCACCATCCGGTTCACTTCTGTCTGATCGCCGTTCCCGAATGAACTGAACATCATCGCCCCGAGGGCGAATGGTGAGACGCGGATGCCGGTGCGTCCGAGTGTGCGGTAGTGCATGGTTCTCCTTCAGGGGATCGGTGTGTTCCGAGTCCGAGTTCGGTATGCTCGCTTAAGCGGAACACTCGTCCGCAACTATACGGAACCGTGTTCCGTTTGTCACGCGACGGAAGAAGAAGATGAGCAGCCCGGCGAAAGAAGGCGCCCCCAGACGCAAGCGGGCGGATGCTGTGCGCAACACCGAGTCGGTGCTCGAGGCCGCAAAAGCGGCATTCGCCGAATCAGGGGTGGATGCGCCGATGCGCGACATCGCTGCGCGCGCAGGCGTCGGCGTCGGCACGATCTACCGCAACTACCCGCTGCGCTCCGATCTGATCATCGCCGTGTTCCGTCGAGAGGTCGATGCGACTGCGGCTGAAGCGGACCGTCTCGCTGCGCAGTGCCCGCCTCCGGAGGCACTGCGGCTCTGGACGGAGCGATTCGCGAGGTTCGTCGCGACCAAGCGTGGCTTCGCCAGCGCACTGCACTCCGGTGATCCCGCGTATCAGCCTCTGCCCGCATATTTCTTCGGCACGCTCGCACCGAAGGTGCAGAGCATCTTGGATGCCGGCGCCCGGGAAGGCAGCATCCGAGCCGACGTCAGCGCCGGCGACCTCATCCACGCCCTCAGTCGGCTCGCGCAGGAGGATGCCGGCGGCACAGGAGACTCGGCGACGCGGATGACGGACGTGCTGCTGGATGGGCTGTTCGTCAACCTCTGACCTGGTTGAGAAGACCTTCGCCTGCTGCTCAGGATCGCAGCGACATGTCCCGCAACTGCCTGTTGCGCAAAGGGAACACCATCATCAGCATGAGCGCGCCTCCGAAGGTCACGAACGGCACCCAGGTCGCGGTAACGGATGCCAGCGCGCCGAACGCCGCCATCGCCAATGGCATCAGCACGTCGTCGCCCAGCCGGGTGATCGAGCTCATGCGGCCGAGATATGCCGTATCGATCGTGGCGGCGAATGTCGCGCCGAGCAGGACCGACGCGAATCCTGCAGTCACCCCGATCACGAAGCATCCGATCGCCGCGGTCCACGCCGGGCCGACGCCGATCAGGATGATTCCCGCGCCCTGCACGACGAGCGCCCAGAATCCGCCGCGCGCCTCGTGAGTCGGACGCCACTTGGCGACGGAGATGGCGCCGAGGGCCGCACCGAGGCCGATCAGCGCCTCGAACAGCCCAACCGCCTGCGCGCCCCAGCCCTCGTCGTGGGCCCGCAGGGCGATTCCGATTCCGGTCGCAGGGCCGACGGCGAGATTCAGTCCAGACAGCGCGATGACCAGCGTGCGCGTGGTGGGGGCATCGCGAAGGTGCGCGAACCCGTGTTGGATGCCGCGCAGTGCTGACTCTCGTGCCGCGCGGGCCAGCGCGAACCGCGGACGCAGGAAGATCGCTATGAAGGCGATCACCAGGGTGAAGGTCAGTGCGTTGAGCGACGCACTTCCGCCGAGGCCGGCGTATGCGACGAGGAATCCGCCGATCGCGGCGCCGCCCATGGTGCCCAGCCTCGTCGCGGTCTGCATGACTGCGCTGTACGACGGCAGGTCGGAGGTGCGCACGAGCTGCCGGCCGATCGTCGCGGCCGATGGCTCGTAGAACGCATCGCACACGCCGAAGGAGATCGCCGCGAGCAGCAGCAGGAGCACCGACGGCGGGGATGCCAGCACCCAGAGCGCCACGAACACCAGCAGGCCGACCCGCAGCGCGTTGAACACGATCATGACGGTGCGGGCGTTCGCACGATCGGCGAGCACGCCGCCGAACAGCAGCACGACGGCCCGGGGGATCGTGCCCGCGGCGACGATGACTCCGGCGATCGCCGGAGAGGTGATCTGCACTGCCGTCCACGCGAGCGCGATCGTCCAGATGGCGTCCCCGGCATCCGACAGCGCCTTGACGGCGATCCAGGCGTGGACGGTGAGGTCTCTCGAGAACCGCGGCGGCTCTCGCAGCAGTGTGGGCTCGGCGATGCTCATGGCGTCGTCGGGAATCCGTGCGCGAAGACGAAGACCGGGCGTCGTTCGGCGCCGTCCTCCCGGTCGATGGCCGTGCGCCAGGCGTCGATGGTGTCACGCAGGGCGTCGGAGAGCTGGGTGAGTTCCGCTGCGCTCGCCCAGGTGAGGGTGTCTGTGCTGAACGCGGCGCGCGACCATTCGGGCTCCGGGCGCTGCTGCTTGCCGCTGTGCCACGACTTCAGCCGCTGCAGCTGCGTGGAGATGTTGGTCCGCTCGGCCTCGCGCGCCAGCAGCGCGTTCGAGGGCGAGTCGTCGAAATCATCTGCGGACCAGCTGAAACTGCGGCGCGCGGGCTGCCACCAGCTCGTGCGCTTGTCGGAGTCCGGTGCGTCGGCGCGCTCCACGATGCCTGCTCGCTCGAGCATCCGCAGATGATGGCTGATGCTGCCGACCTGCTGGTCGAGGGCGCGAGCCAGGGTGGTCACCTGGCTCGCGCCGTAGAGGCCTAGGTAGTCGAAGATTCGGCGCCGTACGGGATGGTGCACAGCGGTGATGGCCTGGATCTCTTCCATGCCGCCAACGCTATGGTCGTTCGACCATATTCACAAGACTTCTTGTATACCCCGGAAAATCAGGGCTTCTGTGTGTTCGCGCGGTTGCGTCGTGCCCGGCGGATCATCCAGATCACGAGGAACACGCCGCCGGCGATGACGAGCCAGGGGAGGAGGAAGCCGATGGTGACCACGAGCGCGTTCAACGACACGATCAGCCCGTTCCATCCGGCAAGGAGTCCGGCGCCGAACCCGTCCGGTTCCGGTGTCGTGGCGGAGGCCTCGGGAGCGAGCTGCACCTGCAGTGACGACATGGCCACCTGATCCTCCAGCGCGGCGAGCTGCTGCTCGTAGGATTCGAGCTGAGCCTGCCGATCCGTCAGCGCGATCTCGGCCTCGATCAGCTCGGATACGCTGCCCGACTGCGACATGAGCTCCGTGAGCCGGGTGACCGACGCGCGGGTCGCCTCCACCCTCGCCCGCAGGTCGATCGCCGTCGACGTCACGTCCTGCTTGGAGAGTGAGGACGACACGACCTCGCCGGTGTCACCGAGATCCTCGATGACGCTCGTGAGATCGGCGGACGGCACGCGGATGCTGATCCAGCCGTAATCGCCGGTCGGCTGCGCCGGGAGGCTCCCGTCCGTCGATGTCGCCGTCGGCTCGGCGGAGACATCGGTGCTCTCCACATACCCCCCACGTGCCTCGGCGAGTGCGGAGATCGCGTCGACGGCGCCTGCGATGTCGTCGACGCGCACGGTGGCCTGGGCGGACGCGATGATCTCGCGGTCTGCGCTGTCAGCCTCTGTGCCGACGATTGCGGACGATGATGCGTCGATGCTCTCCGGTACCGCCATGTCGGCACCGGAACGGTCGGACACGCCGATGACGCTTCCCCCTCCGTCTGCGGACGAGACGCCGACGGTGTTGAGAAGCGGCGGCGTGATGAGCACGCCCGCGACGAAGGCGGCGGCGATCCCGACAGCGGTGAGCCATCCGCGTCGTCTGCTCTTCTTTCCGGGCTGAGCCCGCTCAGGAGAACGCTCCCGCTCGATGTCGGCGAACACCGCGTGCTCGATGCGGTCGACGCTCTCCTGCGAAAGCTCTGGCAGCTCTGGCAGCTCGGTCGTGGATCCGGTCGTGGTCTGATCGTTCATGCGTCTCTCACTTCTTCATCGACAGCGCCTCGCAACTGCGTGCGCACCCGCGAGAGACGGTTCCGAACGACGCCATGGCTGATCCCGAGTTCGTCCGCCGCGGCCTGATAGGCGAATCCCTCCGTCGCGCACAGGCGGAAGATCTCCTGATCGAGTGCGCTCAGCGAGCCGATCTCAGCGGTGATACGCCCTGCCAGTGCCGCGGAGATGACCTGGTCCTCGACATTCACCGTATCGGCGAGCGTCTCGTCCGCAGCATCCGTCGTATGCGCCTGGTCCCGCCGTCGCTGGCGAAGGCGATTGGCCGCCTGGAAGCGGCAGATCGTCGCCAGCCACGGCAGGATCGACGCGCTGTGAAGCTGCAGTCCAGGGAGCTTCCGCCAGGCGACGACGAACGTCTCCTGCGTCACATCTTCGGCATCGGCCGCGGAGCCGAGGATTCCGTGGGCGATCCAGTAGACCGGGCGAACATGCGCGCGGTACAGCGAGCGGAAAGCACCCTCGTCGCCGGACGCGGCGCGCGACACCCGGTCCTGGTCTTCGGATCGTGCGTGGTCTTCGGCTGGCTCGGACATCCTGCTCCGTTCGGTGTCTCTCACCAGAAGAGTGTCAAGAGATGCCTCATCGTCTCAGAAACATCCGATTCCTCCGCGTGAACGACCGGCGACGGCTCAGGCGGAGGCGCTTGCAGCCGGTGGCTGTCGGCGCCTGGCGACCCCGGACATGACGTATGCTGGAGTCTCCAAGGGGAGTAATCCGGCACGGTCGGCTCGTCAGTACGGATGCATGTCGCATTCCGGGCCTTCGGTCCCTTTCACGGGATGGATAAGACCTTGGCGTTGATCACGCCACGTCTGGAGCACCCTTTTGAATATAACGCCGCTTGTCTGGGCGATCACGATCGCCGTCACGATCGCCTTCTTCGTCTACGAGTTCTTCGCGCACGTGCGCAAACCCCACGAGCCGACACTCGGGGAATCGGCACGCTGGTCGGCGTTCTACATCGGACTGGCCGTGCTGTTCGGCGTAGGCGTCGGCTTCACCTCCGGGTGGACATACGGAGGCGAGTACTTCGCCGGCTATCTCACTGAGAAAGCCCTCTCGATCGACAACCTCTTCGTGTTCCTCATCGTGATGACCGCGTTCGCGGTGCCGAAGAAGTTCCAGCAGAAGGTGCTGATGATCGGCATCGTCATCGCGCTCATCCTGCGCGGTGGCTTCATCGCGGTCGGAGCCGCTCTGATCGAGAATTTCTCCTGGGTGTTCTACCTGTTCGGTGCCCTCCTTCTCGTCCTCGCCTATCGTCAGGCGTTCGTGTCCGCTGACCACGACCCCTCTCAGGGCCGCTTCATGCGCTTCGTGCGGCGGCACCTCCCCATCACGGACGAGTACCACGGCGATCGGCTCACCGTTCGCATCGACGGCCGTCGATTCGTCACGCCGATGCTGCTGACGATCATCGCCATCGGCTTCATCGACCTCGTGTTCGCGGTGGACTCGATTCCGGCGATATACGGTCTGACCGAGGAGGCGTACATCGTCTTCACTGCCAACGCGTTCGCGCTCATGGGGCTGCGTCAGCTGTTCTTCCTCGTCGGAGGGCTCCTGGAGCGGCTGGTCTACCTCGCCCAGGGCCTCGCAGTCATCCTGGCGTTCATCGGCGTGAAGCTCGTCCTGCACGCGATGCACGTGAACGAACTGCCCTTCATCAACGGCGGCGAGCCGATGCTGTGGGCACCCGAGATCCCGATCTGGTTCTCGCTGCTCTTCATCGCCCTGACCATCGCCGTGGCGACGGCGGCGAGTCTGTTCAAGACCAGGAAGTCCGCGGTTTCGGAGAACGTCCGCTAGCATCGAATCCGCGAGAGGGAGTATCCCGAATCTCCGTGTTCGTCAGCACGAGCGACGACAGCGTCGCTCCGGACACGGGCCGCATATCCTGCGGGGGAGAGACTTTCGGCCTTTTCCCGACCCTCTCGAAAGGTGCTGAGCACCCTTGAACATCCCTGTGTGGTTCGAGATCACATCCCTTGTGGTCCTGACCGTCATCCTCATCGCCGACCTGCTTCTCATCCTGAAGCGTCCGCATATCCCCTCCACGAGGGAATCGAGCCTATGGGTCGCCTTCTACGTGACGCTCGCGCTGATCTTCGCTGCTGTGCTGTTCTTCGTCGGGGACGCGAAGACCTCGCTGGACTTCCTCACCGGTTGGGCGATGGAGTACAGCCTCTCCATCGACAACCTGTTCGTGTTCGTGCTGATCATGACGCAGTTCTCGGTGCCTCGTCGTTATCAGCAGGAGGCGCTGATGGTGGGAATCATCATCGCGCTGATCCTGCGGGCGGTGTTCATCCTCATCGTGGGCGCAGCGGTCGAGCATCTCAGCCCGATCTTCTACCTGTTCGGTGCCTTCCTCGTCTTCACCGCCATCCGCCAAGCCATGCCGGACAAGCATGAGGATGACCAGCAGACCGAGAACTTCATCATCCGGATGCTGCGCCGTGGAATCGACATCAGCGACGACTACGACGGGTCGAAGATCCGCACCGTCGTGAACGGCAAGAAGATCTGGACGCCGATGCTGATCGTCTTCGTCTCGCTCGGCGTGACCGACCTGATGTTCGCCGTCGACTCGATCCCCGCGATCTTCGGCGTCACCCAGGATCCGTTCATCGTCTTCACCGCGAACCTGTTCGCGCTGATGGGTCTGCGCCAGCTCTACTTCCTGCTCGGCGATCTGCTCGAGAAGCTCAAGTACCTGCACTACGGCGTCGCGTTCATCCTCGGCTTCATCGGCGTCAAGCTCATCCTGCACGCGATGCACGAGAACGAGTTGCCGTTCATCAACGGCGGCCACCCGATCGAGTGGGCGCCCGACATCAACAACTGGGTGTCGCTCGGAGTGATCTTCGCGTCGATGGCCGTCGCCACCGTGGCGAGCCTGATCTCGTCGTCGCGTGAGAAGAAGCGGATCGCGATCACCGAGTGACGCGCCGCGCGTCAGAACGCGCGCAGATTCTCCTGCAGTCCTCCGGCGGCATATTCCCGCCGGAGGATTCCGCGCCGCCGTAGCACTGGTACGAGCTCGTCGAGCGTGCGGTGCAGCGTCACCGGGTGGAAATCGCCCCACAGCAGCACGCCGTCGTTGCCCCACTCGCCCAGCTCCTCGATGAGGTCGGCGAACTCTTCGGCGGTGCCGACGAATCCGGTGCGGTCGGAGATCCGGCCGGCGCGGGCCAGGGCTGTGAGATGTGCACGCAATGGAGCCTCGGGTCCGCGATCTCCGAGCAGGCGTCGGATGCTGCCCTGTGAGACGTGCGCACCGAACACTGCGGGATCCAGAGGGCAGTCGAGATCGAGCGACGTGAGGTCTGTCTCCAGGTCGCTGGACTGCTTTCGGGCGATCTGCTGGAGGGCTGCGTCGTCCGGGTGTGCGGATGCTGCGACGATCCGCTCCGCCTCGTCCGCCGAACTGGTGATCACAGGCTGGATCGCGAACAGGATCTTGATGTCTGCAGGACGTCGCCCGGCGTCGACGGCCGCCTGATGGATCTTCGCGCGGTATGCCCGAACGGACGCTTCGTCCAGCGGAGCGAGAGCGAGTTGGACATCTGAATTGGCTCCGGCGAAGCCGAGGCCGCGGCCTGACCCGCCTGGCGAGACGATGGCCGGCTCGCCATCCGTGAACGGCAGAGCATTGAGTGGTCCGTCGAATGCGAAATGCTCGCCACGATGCCTTATGGCATGCAGCCGTGATCCATCGGCGTAGACGTCTGTTCCTGTGTCGGCGACCAGTGCGCCGTCTTCCCAGCTGCGCCAGAGCGAGCGGATGCCGTCCAGCCATTCCTCTGCCCTGTCATATGCGCCATCGTGGTCGAGCGTCGGCGCATCGGAGAAATGGCGTGCGCTTCCGGTGTCTGTCACGACGTTCAACCCCAGGCGATGTCCGCTGAGATGCTGCAGCGTCGAGAACTGGCGCGCGGCGGTGTAGGGGAGGAGCCCGGCCGGATTCACGGTGGGCACGATGCCCAGATGCCGCGTCGCCTGGAACAGATAGGGGGCCAGGAGCAGAGGATCGTGCTTGGGGCCGCCGAACGCGTGTCGCACCCGCAGGTCGATCGTCTCGGGGGATCCGAGGGAGGGAGCGTCCTCGATGATCACGAGGTCGAAGCCGGCCTGTTCGAGTGTGCGGGCTGCTTCCTGATAGATCTCCGGCCGCGTCCAGTCGTAGTCCCAGTCGAGGGACGCATAGCCCCACCCCTGGGGGCCGAACCCGCGTGCGAGGAACCAGCCGAAGTGCTGCGGCCTGGTCATGCGACCGCCTCGGTGGGTGCCGTCTCATCGAGCGTGAGGAGCACCTGCGCGAGATCACCGATGAGGTCTGCGACCTCCTCGATGCCGATGGACAGGCGCAGAGTGCCTGGATGGACGCCGAGCCGGCTCCGTTCCTCGACGGTGCGCAGCGCATGGCTTGTGGTCGCCGGATGCAGCACGAGAGACCGGACGTCTCCGATATGGGTCATATGGGTGAAAAGACGAACGCCCTCGACGAAGCCTCTGGCTGCGTCGAGTCCGCCGCGCAGTGTGAAGGTGAAGACAGAACCGAAGCCGTTCTGCAGATATCGTGCGGCGGTCGCGTGGTCCGGATGGCTGGGAAGCCCCGCGTAGTCCACTGACTCCACAGCATCCTGCGCTGCGAGCCAGCGGGCGACCTCCAGTGCGTTCTGCGACTGACGCTGCACGCGCAGACCGAGCGTCTCCGCACCCTGGCCGATGAGGAACGCGTTGAGCGGCGAGGGTGAAGCGCCGAAGCGCGGAGCCACCGATTCGCGCGCGTATGCGATGCGCGCATTGCCGCCGTGGCGAGCGGCGATACTGGGCAGACCGCCACGGCCTGGTAATACGAGATGAGGGGCGTTGTGCCCGGTGCGCGCCGCATCGAAGCGCCCGCTGTCGACGAGGACCCCGCCCAGCACGGAGCCGTGACCGGCGAGGAACTTCGATGCGGAGTGCACGACGATCGATGCACCGTGCTCCAGCGGGCGAACGAGATACGGAGTCGCCAGGGTGTTGTCCACGATCAGCGGTACGGCCGCGTCATCGGCGACCCGGCTCACCGCAGCGATGTCGAGCACGTCGTTTCGCGCGTTCGCGATCGACTCGGCGAAGAATGCGCGCGTGTTCGGGCGAACGGCTGCGCGCCAGGCATCCGGATCGGCGATGTCGTCGACGAAGGTCGCCTCGATGCCGAGCCGCGCGAGGTTGTCGAGCAGCAGTCCTCTGGTGCCCTCATAGATGTGCGCGGATGAGACGATGTGGTCGCCAGCGCCGGAGACCGTGAGGAGCGCGGTGGATACCGCGGCCTGCCCGCTCGCGACCATGACGGCATCAGCGCCGGACTCGAGTTCGGCGAGTTGACGCTCCACAGCGCGCACGGTGGGATTTCCGGTACGTGTGTATCCGAAGCCGGCACCGGTCCCGAAGTGCTCCGCCGCGTGGTCGAAGTCGTCGAACTCGAACCCCGCCGTGAGGTAGATCGGCGTGGCTCGCGCAGACGCCGTCTCGCGCACTCTGGCCGCATGCAGGGCGCGGGTGGTGAAATGGGCGGGCTCAGCGGACATGCGCTACCTCTCGATCAACCGGGTGCCTCGTAGCCTGTCACGGGGGACCGTCGACCTGTGAAGCGGTGGTAATCTGACGACATGCGGTGCGTGCTCCTTCTTAGCGGCCGCGACGAGTTCTCGTTCTGAGCCCCTCCTCGTCGCGGAGTCCTTTGCGGGCCTCATCGCCATCCTCAGGAGACATGACATGAACACCCCTGCAGTCGACACCGCATCCGCTCGCCCCCGTACGCTCGCCGAGAAGGTCTGGGATGACCATCTCGTCGTGAAGGGCGAGAACGGCGAGCCCGACCTGATCTACATCGACCTGCACCTGGTGCACGAGGTGACCAGCCCTCAGGCTTTCGACGGCCTGCGCGCCGAAGACAGGCCGCTGCGCAGGGTCGACCTGACGATCGCGACCGAGGACCACAACACGCCGACGCTCGAGATCGACAAGCCGATCGCCGATCTCACCAGCCGCACCCAGATCGAGACGCTTCGGCGCAACGCCGAGGAGTTCGGTGTCCGCATCCACTCCCTTGGCGACGCGGAGCAGGGCATCGTGCACGTGGTCGGACCACAGCTCGGCCTCACGATGCCGGGCATCACTGTCGTGTGCGGCGACTCGCACACCTCGACGCACGGCGCGTTCGGCGCCATGGCGTTCGGCATCGGCACCAGCGAGGTCGAGCATGTCATGGCGACGCAGACCCTGCCCCTGAAGCCGTTCAAGACGATGGCGATCACGGTCGAGGGCGACCTGAAGTCCGGTGTGAGCGCGAAGGACATCATCCTCGCCGTGATCGCGAAGATCGGCACCGGCGGCGGGCAGGGCTACGTGCTCGAGTTCCGTGGTAGCGCGATCCGCGCCCTCTCGATGGAGGGGCGGATGACGATCTGCAACATGTCGATCGAGGCCGGAGCCCGTGCCGGCATGGTCGCACCCGATGAGACGACCTTCGCCTACGTCAAGGACAAGCCGCACGCTCCGCAGGGAGAGGACTGGGAAGACGCTGTGGCCTACTGGCGCACGCTCCCCACCGACGACGGCGCGACGTTCGACGCGGAGGTGCTGATCGATGCGAACGAGCTCGAGCCGTTCGTGACCTGGGGCACGAACCCCGGCCAGGGCAGCTCCCTCTCCTCGTCGGTGCCGAACCCTGCCGACATCGCGGATCCCAACGAGCGCGTCGCCGCCGAGCGCGCGCTGCAGTACATGGATCTCACACCAGGAACGCCTCTCAAGGAGGTGCCGGTGGATGCCGTCTTCATGGGGTCGTGCACGAACAGCCGCATCGAGGATCTGCGGGCGTTCGCTTCCGTCATCAAGGGACGCAAGAAGGCCGACGGCGTGCGCGTCATGGTCGTCCCCGGCTCTGCTCGCGTGCGCCTGGAGGCCGAGGCCGAGGGCATCGATCAGATCGTCAAGGACTTCGGTGCTGAGTGGCGTTTCGCGGGGTGCTCGATGTGCCTCGGCATGAACCCGGATCAGCTGTCGCCGGGGGAGCGCTGCGCATCGACGTCGAACCGCAACTTCGAGGGGCGTCAGGGCAAGGGTGGCCGCACCCACCTCGTCTCGCCACTGGTCGCCGCAGCGACGGCCGTGCGCGGCACACTGTCGAGCCCGAGCGACCTGGAACCCGCGCGAGAGCTGGTAGGAGCCTGATCATGGAGAAGTTCACCACCCAGACCGGCATCGCGGCCCCGCTGAAACGCTCGAACGTCGACACCGACCAGATCATCCCCGCCGTGTTCCTGAAGCGGGTGACGAAGACCGGCTTCGAGGACGCGCTCTTCCACGCCTGGCGTCAGGACCCGGAGTTCGTGCTGAACCAGCCTGCTTTCCAGGGCGCCTCCGTGTTGGTGGCCGGCCCGGATTTCGGCACTGGATCCAGCCGGGAGCACGCGGTGTGGGCGCTGAGAGATTTCGGTTTCAAGGTCATACTGAGCACACGTTTCGGTGACATCTTCCGCGGCAACTCCGGCAAGCAGGGACTGCTCGCAGCGACCATCTCGGAACCGGATCTCGAGCGGATCTGGGCCGAGATCGACGCGAATCCGGGCGTCGAGATCACGGTGGATCTCGAGGCGCGCACCGCCGCTGTCGGCGACCTCCGAGCCGCCATCGAGATCGACGATTACACTAGATGGCGGCTCCTCGAAGGGCTCGATGACATCGGGCTCACGCTGCGCAACGAAGACAAGATCGCGCAGTTCGAGGCCCGCCGCGAGTCGTGGCGGCCACGTACGCTCCCTGTTCGCTGACATACAGTCCGCTGGCACCGAGCACACCGTGAGCCTGGAGCATCCGCTCCGGCGGCTGGCGCCGCGTCCATGACCATGAAGTGAGGCTCCTCGAATGACGACAACCGTGCGCGCTGACCTTCCAGAGGGAGTTCCTGCTTTGACCGGAGACGTGCTGGCAATCCGAGGTGGAAGGCCGCTGCGCGGCCGTGTCGATGTGAAGGGGGCGAAGAACCTCGCCACGAAGGCGATGGTCGCATCCCTCCTCGGCGAGGACACCAGCATCCTGCGCGACGTGCCCGGCATCAGCGATGTCGCCGTCGTGCGCTCGCTGCTCGAAGTGCACGGCGTCCGCGTCAGTGAAGGCGACGAGGTCGGCTCGCTGGTCTTCGACCCCAGTGACGTGGAATCCGCGCACATGGAGGAGATCGACGCTCACGCCGGTGCCTCGCGCATTCCGATCCTGTTCTGCGGACCTCTGCTGCATCGCCTCGGCCAGGCGTTCATCCCCGATCTCGGCGGCTGCCGCATCGGCGACCGCCCGATCGACTTCCACCTCGACGCGCTCCGCAAGTTCGGTGCGGTCGTCGAGAAGCTGCCCAGCGGCATCCGCCTGTCCACGCAGGGTGGCCGCCTGCACGGCGCGAACATCCATCTGCCGTACCCGAGTGTGGGTGCCACCGAGCAGGTGCTGTTGACCGCCGTGCGCGCCGAGGGCACGACAGAGCTGCGCAACGCGGCCATCGAGCCCGAGATCATGGACCTGATCGCCGTGCTGCAGAAGATGGGCGCGATCATCTCCTACGAGCCGAACCGTGTGATCCTCATCGAGGGCGTGGAGACGCTGCGCGGCTACGACCACCGCTCGATCTTCGACCGCAACGAGGCCGCGTCCTGGGCGTCTGCCGCACTCGCAACCGACGGCGAGATCTTCGTCGGCGGCGCCAAGCAGCAGGAGATGCTCACCTTCCTCAACGTGTTCCGCAAGGCGGGTGGCTGGTTCGACGTGAAGGAGGACGGCATCCTCTTCCGTCGCGGTGGCGAGCTTCAGCCGGTCGTCATCGAGACCGACGTGCACCCCGGCTTCATGACGGACTGGCAGCAGCCCCTCATCGTCGCGCTCACGCAGGCGGAGGGCCGCTCGATCGTCCACGAGACGGTCTACGAGAACCGCTTCGGCTTCACGGATGCACTGGTCAAGATGGGCGCCGACATCGTCGTTCACCCGCACGGGCTGCAGAACGGGCCGCGTCGCGTGCCGCGTCGGGAGCTCGAGCAGGCAGCGGTCATCACCGGGCCGACGCCACTGCACTCCGCCGACATCGTCGTCCCCGATCTTCGCGGTGGATACAGCCACGTGATCGCCGCGCTCACGGCGGAGGGCCAGTCGCAGGTATCCGGTGTCGACATTCTCAGCCGCGGATACGAGAAGTTCCTGGCCAAGCTCGACGCCCTCGGCGCCGACTTCGACGTCGTCCGGTGACGCCGATGGGCTCCCGGTCATCCGAGAAGTCCCGCCCGAGCCCGTTCTGGCCGCTCGCGGCGATCGTGGTGCCCGCTGTCGGATACCTCGCCAAGATCGAGATCCGCAACAAGGAGAAGCTGCCAGCCGAGGGCGCCTTCGTGCTCGCGCCGAACCACTACTCGGAGTTCGATCCGCTCATCGTCGCAGCGGCGGTGTGGCGGCTGGGGCGCGCGCCCCGCTTCATGGCGAAGGAGAGCCTGTTCCGAGTTCCGGTTCTCGGCTGGCTCATGCGCAAGACCGGGATGGTACCGGTCGCTCGCGCGACGTCCGCGGCCGCGGCGAAGCAGACGATCATGCAATCGCGGGCTCTCGTGGAGAACCAGCGCGGCGTGATCGTCTATCCAGAAGGCACCCTCACCCGCGACCCCGAGCTCTGGCCGATGCGGGGGAAGTCCGGCGCCGTGCGCCTCGCGCTCGCGGGTGACATCCCGCTCATTCCGGTGGCGCAGTGGGGTACGCAGCACATCATGGGTCGCTATCAGAAGGGGCTGAGCCTCTGGCCGCCGCGCAAGCGCGTGCAGGTGCTGATCGGTGATCCTGTCGACATCTCAGACCTGACCGGTCGAGCCGGCGAGCAGTCGGCGCTCAACGAGGCCACCAATCGGCTGATGAACGCGATCACGGCACTGCTCGAGGAGCTGCGCGACGAGAAGGCCTCCGCGACCCGCTGGAACCCGTCCGATCACGGGCAGAAGGAGACCGGTCGCCTTGACTCGTAAGAGCTCTTCGTCCGCAGGTCCGCGCGTCACCGTGATCGGATCCGGCAGCTGGGGGACCACCTTCGGCAAGATCCTCGCCGACGGCGGCGCCCAGGTCACCATGTGGGCCCGCCGGCCTGAGCAGGCTCTCGAGATCGCCGAGGGCAAGCGCAACTCGAAGTACCTCCCCGGCATCAATCTCCCGCGCACCATGACGGCCACGCACGATCTGTCGACGGCGCTTGCCGGCGCGGATCAGGTCTACCTGTCCGTGCCGAGCCAGTCGCTGCGAGAGAACCTCAAGGCGCTGCGTCCGCTGCTCGACGGTCGGGAGCTGCCCATCATCAGCCTGATGAAGGGTGTCGAGCGCTCGAGCGGCCTGCGCATGAGCCAGGTGATCGAGCAGGAGCTGCGCTGCGACCCCGCGCAGATCGCCGTCGCTTCGGGACCGAACCTCGCGCTCGAGATCGCGCGCGAACAGCCCACCGCCGCCGTGATCGCCTCGCTCAGCCAGGAGACGGCAGAGACGGTCGCCCGTGCGGCCCGCAATTCCTACTTCCGCACGTTCGTGAACACCGACGTGATCGGCACCGAGTTCGGCGGCGTGCTGAAGAACCTGATCGCCGTGGCGATCGGCATCGTCGACGGCGTCGGCTACGGAGAGAACACGAAGGCCTCGATCATCACCCGCGGTCTGGTCGAGATGACCGACTTCGCCGTGGCGAACGGCGCACAGCCCGAGACGCTGCAGGGTCTTGCCGGTCTCGGTGACCTGATCGCAACATGCCAGTCGCCGCTGAGCCGCAACAACACCGCGGGCAGGCTGCTCGGCCAGGGGTACAGCTACCAGGACGTCGTCAAGCAGATGAACCAGACCGCAGAGGGTCTGGCATCCGTCGCTCCGATCCTGCAACTGGCCCGTGATTCCGGTGTGCACATGCCCATCGTCGAGCAGGTGAAGATGGTGCTCGACGGGACGATGAATCCGCGTGACATCGCGCCTCACCTGACGACTGACGACGACACTCCCCAGGAGGAGAGAACCAATCATGGACAAGCAGACGGTGGTGGTGCTCTTCGGAGGGCGTTCCAGCGAGCATTCCATCAGTTCCGCGACGGCGGGCGGAGTGCTGCGCGCGATTGATCGCGAGCGCTACGACGTGATCCCCGTGGGGATCACACGTGAGGGCGCGTTCGTCCTGGAGGAGGACCGCCCGGACAAGTTCGCGCTGGATGCCGCGCACCTCCCGGAGGTAGATGACAACGGCACGCGCGTGCTGTGGCCAGAGCCAGGTGGAGACCGGACTCTGCGGGTCACTCGGGCCGACGGCTCGGTCACGGGCCTGGGTGAGATCGACGTGGTGCTGCCGCTCCTTCACGGGCTGCACGGCGAAGACGGCGCGATACAGGGGTTCTTCGATGTGCTCGAGGTGCCGTACGCGGGCTGCGGAATCCTCGACTCGGCGATCTGCCTCGACAAGCACTTCACGAAGCTCGCGCTGTCCGCCGCCGGCATTGCCGTGTCGCCAGGCATCACGATCCGCCGTGCGCAGTGGGAGGCTGACGCCCCACTGCTTCGTGACGACATCGCAGCTCTCGGCCCGGTCGTGTTCGTCAAGCCCGCCAGCGCAGGATCGAGCGTCGGGGTTTCGCGAGTCGTCGACGGCGACGGGCTGGACGAGGCGATGCGCATCGCCTTCGCCGAGGACGAGAAGGTGCTCGTGGAGTCGAAGGTCGACGGTCGCGAGATCGAGGTCGGCGTGCTCGCCGGTCGTGCTGGCGAGGGGGCACGGGCATCGCTTCCTGGCGAAGTGGTCCTCACATCGCGCAGCTTCTACGACTTCGAGGGAAAGTACCTCGGCGGCGACGGCGTGGACATCGTGTGCCCTGCAGATGTCGACGATGAGCTCATCGAGCGACTGCGCGAAGTCTCTCTGCGCGCATTCGAGGCGGTCGACGGCAAGGGCCTGGCGCGGGTGGACTTCTTCGTCACGCCCGACGGCGAACTCGTCGTCAACGAGCTCAACACGATGCCGGGCTTCACGCCGATCTCGATGTTTCCGAAGTGCTGGGTCGCATCGGGACTGAGCTACAGCGACCTCATCACCGAACTCGTCGAAGTCGGCATGCAGCGCTGAGACTCGGCGGCGTTGGCTCAGTGACGTTGACTCAGCGGCGTTGAGGATCAGCCGAGTTCCAGGAGCTCCTGTGCGTCTTCGTCGAGTTCATCCGGTGCGGTGCATTTCCCGTCGGCGGGGATCGCGGTGATCGCCCCGACGAGCGTACGAGTGCTGATCACATCGTTCGAGCTGACCGCTCCGGTATCGATGTACAGCTGAACGGCCGGGTCGCGGCCGTAGGTGGTCAGTCGCAGGAACGGCGTCTCCGACGCGTCGACGAGCCAGTCGACGCCCTCGAGCGTCACGCACTGCAGTTCGCTCGTCGGAGCGGGGACGGCGACGCCGCATCTCAGGATGATCGCGGATGCCGCGCCTTCGTCGCCCCACGCGCCTGTCGCCTGCGCATCCGTCCAACGACGATCCTTGTCGGCGAGGCTCCCGACGTTCTGCAGCCCCACGGAGACCTCGGCGCACAGCGGGTTGTTCGCGTCGTCTGCAGGCTCGAGGTGCACCGTGGTCGAGCACCCGCCGAGGAGGGCCGCTCCGAGCAGGACGACGGCGGCTGCGGCAAGACGACGAGACATGATTCCAGGCTACCTTTGACACCATGCCCTCCCGTTCAGCAGACGACGATCCGCGCCTCGGGGACGTGTCGGAAGGCACTATCCTGCGCGCCATCCTCGCTCGCACCTCTTCCTCCTCGCACACGATCCTCGGACCGGGTGACGATGCTGCGGTGATCAGCACGCCTTCGGGCTCGGTCGTCGCGACGACCGACACGCTGGTGCACGGACCGGATTTCCGACTCGCCTGGTCGAGCGGCTACGACCTCGGGTGGAAGTCTGCGGCCGTGAACCTGGCCGACATCGCCGCCATGGGAGCACGCCCGACCGCTCTGCTCGTGGCACTGGCTGTCCCACGCGATCTGCGCCTTTCGTTCGTGGAACGGCTCGCCGACGGATTTCGAGAAGCGTGCGAAGCGCTCGCGCCCGGATGCGCTGTCGTCGGGGGAGATCTGACGGTGTCCGATGTGCTCACGATCGCCGTCACCGCGCTCGGCGACCTCGAGGGCCGGGAAGCCGTCACCAGGGCCGGTGCGCGCCCTGGCGATGTCGTCGCAGTGGCCGGTGAGCTCGGGCACGCCGCGCACGGGCTCGCCGTGCTCTTCGGTCGATTCCGTGACGGCGACACCCCGGTGGCCGTCGACCCCGCTCGACTCGAGACCGGCGAACGCGCGGCACTGGCCGCGCAGCTGCGCCCCGCACCGCCGATCGGGCTCGGGGTGATGGCATCCGTCTCCGGTGCGACCTCGATGATGGACATCTCGGACGGCCTCGCCCTGGACGCCGGGCGTCTCGCCACCGCATCCGACGTCACTCTGGACCTCTCCCGAGCATCACTCGGCGAGAATCCGGAACGGGCGCTTGCCGGTGGTGAGGATCACGCCCTGCTCGCCACCTTCCCGCCCGACGTCCTGCCGTCCGGCTTCCGCGTCATCGGCACTGTGCGTGCGCGTGGCACGGACGGTGTGCTGGTCGACGGCGCGCCGGTCTCGATCGAGGGCTGGGATCCTTACCGCGACTGGGATTCGGCTGCCGGCTGAGCCCACCAGAGCGCCGTGTCTCCGTACGCCTTCTCGCGGAACACCTCGAGTCCGGCTGCGCCGACGTCGGGTGGCGTCGAACGGCGGGCGCGCTCGATGACCACCACCGCGTCGTCGGAAAGCAGTGGGGCCAGAGCGATCAGATCGGCGGTCATCGCCTGATCGTCCAAGTCGTAGGGCGGATCGGTGAAGACCAGGTCGTACGGACCGGTCGCGCGGCGGAGGAAGGCGATGACCGTGCCTTCATGCACGCGCGCCGTGGCATCGGTCAACGACCGGGAGACCGTGCCGATGTTGCGGCGCACGATGGCGGCTGCCGGTCGGGAGCGCTCGACGAGATCCACGCTCGCGGCGCCTCGACTCAGCGCTTCGAGACCCAGTGCGCCGGAGCCGGCATACAGGTCGAGCACTCTGGAGCCGACGATGACGTCCGAGGACTCCAGGGCGCCGAAGAGGGATTCGCGGACGCGATCGCTGGTAGGGCGGGTGCCGCTGCCCGGCACGTCCAGGCGCAGTCCGCGTGCCTGTCCGGCGATGATCCTCGTCACCTGAACAGCCTATGGCTGTCTGCGGTGTTCTCTAGACTTCAGACATGGCCTTCTCCCTCGACACGAGTCTCGCCGAGGCGATCGGCCCGGCTTCGGCGAAGAAGGTCGAGCGGGCGTTCGGCATGACGACGGTCGGGGAGATGCTCGGGCATTATCCGCGCCGTTACGCGGACCCAGCCGAACTCACGCCCATCCGCGACCTGCCAGTGGGGGAGACGGTGACGATCGTCGCCGAGGTGCTCTCGTCGTCTGCGCGTGAGATGCGCAATCGCAACGGTGCCATGACCGACGTGATCATCGGTGATGAGCACGGTCGTGTCTCGCTGACGTTCTTCGCGAAGAACCTCCAGCAGGCGCGGTGGCGTGCGAACGAGATGCGTCCAGGCCGGCGCGGTGTGTTCTCCGGCAAAGTCGGCATGTACAACGACACCACCCAGTTCGCTCATCCGCAGGTCGAGCTCTTCGACGACGAGGAGAGCGCTCAGGCCCGCGCCGATGATCGTGCGCACCGGCCGATCCCGATCTATCCGGCGACATCGGCGGTCTCCAGTCAGCAGTTCCGCGAACTGGTCGAGAAGGTGCTGCCCGATGTCGGCGACGTGCCTGATCCGCTGCCCGATGAGATCCGGGTGCGCGAGGGGCTGCTCGACGCGCGTACGGCTCTGGTGCAGCTACACCGGCCGCAGGCTCGTAACGACGTCGACCCAGCGGTTCGTACTCTTCGCATGCACGAGGCGCTCGTGCTGCAGACCGCTCTTCTGCAGCAGCGTGCCGCCGTGCGTGCGCTGCATGCCACACCGCGCCAGGCGAAGCCGGGAGGGCTGCTCGAGCGCTTCGACGCCACGCTGCCGTACACCCTCACCGCCGACCAGCAGACGGTCGGCGATCAGATCGCGACCGACCTCACCGGGGCATGGCCGATGAACCGGCTGGTGCAGGGCGAGGTCGGTTCAGGAAAGACGCTCGTCGCTCTTCGCGCCATGCTGCAGGTAGCCGAGTCCGGGGGACAGGCCGCGCTGATCGCGCCGACCGAGGTGCTCGCATCCCAGCATCTGCGATCGATCACGAAGATGCTCGGGCCCGATCTCGCACCCCTGCTCATGCCCACGCTGCTCACGGGGCAGATGTCGGCACCGGCGCGCCGCAAGGCCGCGCTGCGCGTCGCGGCCGGTCGGGCGCTCATCGTCGTTGGCACGCACGCGCTGCTGGGAGAGAAGACGACCTTCGCCGATCTCGGCCTCGTCGTCGTGGATGAGCAGCACCGCTTCGGTGTCGAGCAGCGTGAGGCACTGCGCGCGAAGGGCTCCAGCCCGCACGCACTCGTGCTCACGGCGACGCCGATTCCCCGCACCGTGGCGATGACCGTGTTCGGCGACCTCGACACGTCAGTCATCCGCACCATGCCCGCAGGCCGCGCCGGTATCGAGTCTTTCGTCGCGCCGCTGGCGGAGCACCCGGACTGGTTCCGTCGCGTGTGGGACAGGGCGGCGGAGGAGATCGCGCAGAAACGGCAGGTGTTCGCCGTGTGCGCGGCGATCGACACGACGAAGAAGGCGGCCGGCGAGGAGGATCAGGCCGCGCTCGTCCCCACGGAGGAGGGCGCCACAGGCCCGCGTTGGGGCGTCGTGCAGCTGGACGCCGCTCTCGAGACGCATCCGACCGTCGGCACGCTCCGACGTGCTGTGCTGCACGGGAAGATGCCGTCGGAGACGAAGGATGCCGTGATGCAGGCCTTCGCGCGCGGCGAGATCGACCTGCTGATCGCGACCACCGTGATCGAGGTCGGCGTCGATGTTCCGAACGCCTCAACGATGATCGTGCTCGATGCCGACCGGTTCGGCGTCTCTCAACTGCACCAGCTGCGTGGGCGAGTCGGGCGAGGAGAGGTTCCAGGGCTGTGCCTGCTCGTCACCGAGGCGGAAGTAGGGTCGCTGGCCCGCGAGCGCGTCGATGCGGTGGCAGCGACTCTCGACGGCTTCGCCCTCGCGGAGGTCGATCTCGAGCTGCGCGGGGAGGGCGACGTGCTCGGCTCGACGCAGTCGGGGGTGAGGTCATCGCTCAAGCTGCTGCGGGTGGTCAAGGACTCGAAGCTGATCGCACGCGCGCGGGAGCTGGCGGAGGGCATCCTCGACGCCGACCCGCAGCTCGCGGCGCACGCAGGTCTTCGCGAGGTGATCGCCAGACGCGTGACAGAGGACGACAGGGCCGCTCTCGCGAAGAACTGAAATCGCGGCGTGCCATAGGCTGGTGGCATGCGATGCATTGAGCGATCGAAGGAGTCGAAATGAGCAGCCGGATCGCCGTCGTCCCAGGTTCATTCGACCCGCCCACCCTCGGTCACCTCGATGTGATCCGCCGGGCGGCGAAGCTGTACGACGAGCTGCACGTTCTGATCGTGCACAACCCCGGCAAAGAGGCGATGCTGCCGATCTCCCAGCGGCTCTCACTGCTCGAGCAGTCCATCGCGGAAGACGGCATGGGTGGCAATATCGTCATCGGATCGTGGAGCATGGGGCTTCTGGTCGACTACGCCCGCGACGTCGGTGCCGGGGTGCTCGTGAAGGGCATCCGCTCGCAGATCGACGTGGCCTACGAATCTCCGATGGCGATCGTGAACCGCCACCTCGCCGACATCGAGACGGTGTTCCTGCTGCCAGATCCGTCGCACGCGATGGTCTCGAGTTCGCTCGTGCGCCAGGTCGCAGGTCTGGGCGGCGACATCACGCCGTTCGTCCCCCGCGCCGTCGCCGCACTTCTCGACACCGGCGCACGCGGACTCTGACGCGCGGCCCCGTTCTCAGCATCCGCGGGTAGCATGAAAGCGTGAAGACCCGACTCAACGGCCCATTCGTGGTGCCCGTACGCGACATCGTCCGACACCCCGGCGAGATGCGGGAGCACCAGTTCTCGGTCACCCTGAAGGAGCAGTGGGGTGAAGGCATCGTCTCCTACGAAGCCGGCTCCGAGATCGACATCGACGTGCGTCTCGAGTCGGTCCACGAGGGCATTCTCGCGTCCGGAACAGTGGATGCCGAGTACAAGGGCGTCTGCGGAAGATGCCTGAAAGACATCGCTGAGCCTGTCGAAGTCGAGTTCCAGGAGCTTTTCGCGTATCCTGGTGATGAAGAAACTGACTTCGAGGTTCAAGACGACCACGTGGATCTTGAAACTCTTGTCAGGGAAGCGGCAGTATTGTCACTTCCATTTCAGCCGGTGTGTCAGCCGGATTGCCCGGGGCTCGACCCGAACACGGGTGAGCGACTGACCGAAAGCACCGGGGCGGAGACAGACGCTCCCATCGATCCTCGGTGGAGTGCGCTCCAACAGATCACAGACCAGGGGAACGCGGCAGAGAGCCGTGGGCCCGAGAATACAGAAGAGAGTTAGCCATGGCTGGTAACCCCCCGAAGCGCAAGGTATCCCGTTCCAACACCCGCTCGCGTCGCGCGCAGTGGAAGGCAGCGCCCATCGCGCTCGTCAAGACCATCGAGAACGGCAAGACCGTCTACAGCCGCCCGCACCAGGCGAAGGTCGTCACCGACTCGCAGGGTACCGAGCTGTTCATGGAGTACAAGGGCCGCAAGGTCGCTGACGTCTGAATCACGTTCTCGCGATCGTGACAGGGGTCCCAGGGGGGACGGCACCTCTCGCCGAGAAGCTCAGGGTCGATATCGACCCTGAGCTGCTTGCGTTGGCGTTGACCCATCGCTCGTATGCGTACGAGCATGGGGCGATCCCGCATAACGAGCGGCTCGAATTCCTCGGTGATTCGGTGCTGGGACAGGCCGTGACGGTCATGCTGTTCACGACGCACCCGACTCTCGACGAAGGTCAGCTCGCCAAGCGGCGGGCGAGCGTGGTCTCCACGGTCGCCCTCGCAGAGGTCGCCCGTGGCATCGGCCTTGGGGAGCATCTTCTTCTCGGCCGGGGCGAGGAGCAGACCGGCGGCCGCGACAAGGATTCGATCCTCGCCGACACCATGGAGGCCGTCTTCGGCGCCACCTACCTCTCGGCAGGACCCGAGGCTGCGACTGAACTGGTGCTGAGGCTCACGGAGCCGCTACTCGACGATCCTGAGCGGTACGGCGCGGCGATGGATCCCAAGACGAGCCTGCAGGAGCTCGCCGCACGCCTCGGCGCGACGCCGCCGAGCTATTCGGTGACCTCCAGCGGGCCCGATCACGACCGACGGTTCATCGCCACTGTGCAGGTGGGCGACGTGAGCATGAACGGCGACGGCACCAGCAAGAAGACCGCCGAGATGGCTGCTGCGCTCAGCGCCTGGCGATTCCTCAGCGAGAGTGCCTGAGCTTCCTGAAGTCGAGGTCGTGCGCGCCGGCCTCGCACCCGCCGTCATCGGCGCCACGATCGTCAGCGCGTCGGTGTTCGACGAACGTGCGCTGACGCGGCATCCTGCCGGCGCCGCAGACTTCGTCGCGAGGCTCGAGGGCGCGATCGTCTCAGGTGCCTCGCGTCGGGGCAAGTTCCTCTGGCTGCCGCTCGGCGGCTCGGCGGCGCTGACGGCGCACCTCGGGATGAGCGGGCAGCTTCTGCTGCGCACTCCGGATGCACCGGCCGAGCGCCACGAGCGCGTCCGCATCGGCATCCGGCATCCGCGCCACGGCGAACTCGCCGTCGTGTTCGCCGACCAGCGCACCTTCGGATCGCTCGCCGTCGATGCACTCGTCGCCGACGGGACGGATCTGATCCCTTCGCAGGTGCAGCACATCGCCAGAGACCCGATGGATCCCGAGTTCGATGACGTGGTGTTCATCGCCGCCGTGCGTCGGCGCGCGAGCGCGATCAAGCGCATCCTCCTCGATCAGACGCTCATCAGCGGGGTCGGCAACATCTATGCCGATGAGGCGCTGTGGGCCGCCCGCATCCATCCGGAATCCCACGGCCGCGCGCTGTCGGTCCAGGCCGTGCGCCGACTTCTCTCCGAGGTCCGTCTGGTGCTGGAGAAGGCGCTGGCCGAGGGCGGCACGAGCTTCGACGCGCAATACGTCAACGTCAACGGTCAGGCCGGTTACTTCGCCCACTCGCTCAACGCCTACGGCCGGGGCGGGCAGCCCTGCCCGCGCTGCGGCGGCGAGATCGTGCGCGAGGCATTCATGAATCGTTCGAGCCACTACTGCCCGCGGTGCCAGCGTCGCTCGCGTAGCGTGTACGGATGAAGTGGATCCTCTACGACATCGGCGGCGTCATCGAGATCGTCGACGATCACTCCTGGCCGGCCGAGCTGCGAGCCATGTGGAGCGCGCGATCCGGGTTGACCCCCGAGGAGTATGACGCGAAGCTGTCCGCCGCTGATCTGCCGGACACCACCCTCAACGAGGACGTCCTGGAAGAGTATTGGCGCGGCGTCGCCGAAGCGCTGAGCCTCGACGATGCGGCGATCGAGTCGATGCGGGTGGAACTGTGGGACGCCTACTGCGGTGAGGAGAACTCCGAGCTGCTCGACCATGCCCGGTCTCTGCGCGGCCGCTGCGGCCTGGCGATCCTCTCGAACTCCGGAGACGGAGCGCGCGAGGAGGAAGAGCGCCGCTTCGGGCTCTCCGCCGTCTTCGACCCGATCTGCTACAGCCACGAGCAGGGCGTGCTCAAGCCCGACGCTCGTGCATTCGAGCGGGCGCTCGAGCGGATGAAGACCACCGCCGACCGGGTGTTGTTCATCGACGACAACGCTCCGAATATCGACGCGGCCGAAGCCCTCGGCATCCGCGCCGTGCTGCACTGCGACAACACAGCGACCATCGACGCGATCGAGAGGTTCCTCGCGGACTGAACCCTGGCATCCTCAGGCGGGCTGAAACGCCGTGCTCAGCAGGGGCCGCGTCACGCGCACTCCCAGCCAGACGAGGGCGATCCCCAGCGCTACCACCGCGGCGATCGTCACGAGCGACAGCGGCGCGACGACCACTGCGATGCCGACGAGCGGGAACACCAGCGCGGCCGCGCACAGCGCAGAGCCGACAGCAGTGAGCAGCAGCGGGGACATGATGGCGCGGGTGCGCGCGGCATCGACGGTCTCCACCGGCACTCCGAGGAAATGCAGGCTGCGATGCAGTTCGCGCTGATCCAGGATGCTGGACGCCTGGTTCACTCCGATCGAGACGGCGACCATCAGGAACGAGGCCACCAGCGTGATGATGAGGCCGGTGCGGATGTCGACGGCCAACGTCAGATTCTCCGTCGATTCCGTCGCGCTCATCGTGTTCATGAGGGCGACGCCCGTTCCGGCGAACACAGCCATGAAACTCGCCATCGCGATGCCGCTCACCTGGCGCCATGCGGCCTTGGGGGACTCGAGCACCAGACGCGCGGAGAGCAGTCGTGACGGATGCTCGGCACGGCGCAGGCCGCGCTGAGCGTGGACCTTCAACGCCCACGGGCCGACGAGGTTCAGCACTGCGAGAGCCACGGCGAACATCCCGGCGAGCACAGCGATCGTCATGACGAGACCCGCCGTACCGGGGAAGACCTGTACGAATACGAACGCGCCGGCGATGACGAGCCCGGCCAGTACAGCGCGCACCCAATGCACTCGTGGCACGGATGTGCGCATGCGTACGCCCAAGGGTGAGATGACGACCTGCCGGAGGCCGACGACGGCGCTGATGCCGGCGAGCAGGACGACACCGGCGCCGACCGCCAGAATGCTGATCGGCGGGAGCAGGATCGCCGCTGCCCCGAGGATCTCACCTCGGAACGGGATGAGGCCGACCAGCGGAACCAGTGCGAGGTAGCCGAGCACGCCGACGAGGGATCCGACGGCGGCGACGATCGTCGATTCGAGCACAGTCGCGCCGGTGACACCGGCGGGAGAGACCCCGAGCAGCCGCAACGTCGACAATCGTTCGTCACGTCTTCTCGCCGAGAGTCGCGCGGCTGCGCCGCCGAGAGTGGCCAGCGGCACGACCAGCAGCACGAGTGCGATCGCGGCGAGCGCCTGATAGAGCCCGGCATCCGGGTCTGTCCAGCTCCAGAACTTCTGCGCGCCGCCGACCACGGTGAGTACGAGCGCCGTCACCATCGCGAACGCGGTGGCGGGCAGCGCCAGCGTGCTGCCCTGCCCGGGCGCAGGCCGCAGCAGGAGTGCGAGCACGCGGGCGTTCATGCGGTCACCCCCGTGTTGACGGTCTCTGTGCCGATGACATGGCCATCACGCACGTGCACCGTGCGTGAGCACCGTGCGGCGACCTCGCTGTCGTGGGTGACGACGAGCAACGTCCGGCCCTGACCGGTCGTCGACCACAGCAGCGCATCCATCACGTCATTCGAGGTCTGAGAGTCGAGCGCTCCGGTGGGCTCGTCTGCGAACACGAGTTCTGCGCCGGTGACCTGAGCGCGGGCGATGGCGACACGTTGCGCCTGCCCGCCGGAAAGCTCCCCGATGCGGCGCTCCTCCATCCCTGCGAGGCCGAGCGACGCCATCCAGCCCGCTGCGTGTTCGAGCGCGACGCGACGGGACGTGCCGTTGATCATGAGCGCGAGCGCGATGTTCTCGATCGCGGTGAGCTCCGGGATGAGCAATCCCTGCTGGAAGACGAAGCCGAACGTCTCTCGGCGAAGCTTGGATCGCTCGCGTTCGTTCCTCGTGGTGATGTCGACGGGCGCGCCATGCGCTGGGGCGTAGTGCACGCTCCCGGCGTCAGGCGCGGTGATGCCGGCGAGTACGTGCAGGAGCGTCGTCTTGCCCGAACCGGACGCACCCATGATGGCGACGGATTCACCGCGCCCGACGATCAGATCGACCCCGGCAAGGGCCGTGGTGGTACCGAACGTCTTGGTCAGCGACTGAGCATGGAGGACGGGAGTGTTCATGTCTCAAGCCTCGCCGACGTCGTCGCGGCTGTCGTCGGCCTGTGGGAGGAACTGGGTCGGCGGAAGATACATCTGGGGGATGATCCTCAGCCGACCCGGCTGCTCAGGCGAGCTTCTTCTGCCAGCCGCCGGCAAACGAGGCCGGAACGAAGCCGATGGCCTCGTTGATGTCGAGCATCGGGCGGTTCTCCTCCGCATTGAAGGTCGAGATCCTCGGCGAATCAGGAGCGATCTCGCGCCAGCGCAGCAGATTCGCGCACTTCACGATCGTGCCGAGCCGCTTACCACGGTGCTCCTTCACCACGAGGGTGCCGAACTGATGGGTGACGCCGGTGCGGTCCGATCCGATCACCAGTTCGTTGAACGCCACCAGCCTTCCGGTCGAGACATGCTCGACGGCTGCGACGGAGAGCAGCTGGCCGCCGTCGGCGATGTTCTTGTCGTGGCGTACGACGCGATCGGCGTCCCACACCTCCGCGTCGATGTCGAGATCCCCGCTGGGCACGTCGGTGGCCATCCTCGAGATCACGTCGGCGTATCCGGCGCGCAGATGCTCCGGCGTCGGCAGGGTCCACGACACGACGCGGTAGTCGTCGCCTGCGAATGCCGTGGCCGCGCGCAGCTTCTCCTCGGCCAGCGTCAGCGGTCCATCCAGCGGGAGGATGCTGTTGCGCTCCACTTGCTCGAGCACGTAGTCGTTCGCGGTGAGGAGGTCGCTCAAGGCTGTGGCGGCGACTGACCCCCACCCCGTGGCGGGGGTCAGCATCCGTTCGTTCGACGTGGCCGGATGCAGGGTCCACGACTGCACGCTCGTGCGGCCGAGGTCGCGTGCAACCCGTTCGACGCGTTCCAGGAGAGCCTGTTCCACTCCCACGCCCCAGCATGCGGACTCCACCATGATTCCCATCTCCGCCGAGGTCGCCTCCGCGTCGTTGGCAGTGGACAGATAGGCGGCGCCGACGATGTCACCGTCTCGGTGTGCGATGAATCCGCGCTGGCTTCGATCCGTCTGATCGCGCCATGATGGCAGCATCTCCTCGGCCGTCTCGGCGAGATCGTCGATGCCGGCATCCTCCTCGGCCTGTCGGTTGCCGATCGCCACCATCGCGTGGAATCCGGCGGCGTCGGGAGAATCGAGTCGCTCGGGCACGACGAGGTCGGTGATCGTGATCTCGCTCATGTCAGTTCCTTCTTCCAGACGCCCTCGTAGGCGATCGGGATGAATCCGATCGCCTCGTTGATGTCGAGCATGGGGCGGTTCTCTTCCGCGTTGTAGGTGATCACGCCTGGTGATGGCGGATGCTGCTCATGCCAGCCGAGCAGCCCTGCTGCCTTCACGAGCATTCCGAGCCGATGGCCGCGATGATCGGCGAGCACGAGCGTGTCGTACTGATGCGTGACGTCGCTCGGGTCCGACCGGCGGATCGCGAGTTCGTTGAAGGCACAGAGCTCGCCGGTGGTGATGTGCTGCGCGGCAGTCACCTGCAACGCGAATCCCTTCGCAGCCTGTCGTCGTTCGAGTTCTCGCACGCGGTCGGCATCCCAGATCTCCTCCGGAATGCCCAGATCCGCATCAGGAACATCCGTCGACATGCGCGATTTCATCCATGCGTAGCCGTCGACGTATTCGACGGGCGTCGGGAGCATCCACTGGACGACGCGATACTCCCGAGCGTGAGACTGCGCGGTTTCGAGCGCGTTCTCGAGAACAGATGTCGAATCGCCGTCCCACGTCAGCGTGCTCGCGCGCTCGATCTGCTCGAGGACGAAGCCGTGGCGTTCCAGGAATCGTGCTGCCCCGTCACGGGGAATGGTGCCGAAGCCGGTGGGAGCGGCAAGAACGTCGTCGGCGCCTGCGCGATGCTCAACCCAGCAGAGGAGTGCTCGTGCGCCTGCCGCGCGCGTCTCGGATTCCAGGTGGCGCAGGGCCGCGGTACCGATGCCGCGCCCGCTGTGCGCGTGCAGAAGCGCAATGACGCCGATCGCGGTGTCGGCGTCGGCGTCCTGCAGCATGTCCACGGCCATGCAGCCGACCATCTCGCCGAACTCCTCGATGTACCACTGCCGCTTCTGCGATGCGCGTGAGCTGTACAGCACCGGCAGCAGCTCCTCAGCGGTGAGGACATCATCGTCACGGCCCGTCGTCTCACGTATGGACGTATTGCGCACTTCCGCGTAGGTGCGGATCGCATCGGACGGCACCGCATCCGCCCGTGCGGGAAGCACGAGCGGATGCAGCGTCGCGGTATCTGTCAGTCGGATGTTCATGTCGTTTCTCCTGGTGTGCTGATCGAGATCAGCGCAGATGACGCTGCATCTGGTAGGCGAGCATCGTCAGAGACTCACGCTCGGTGGCGTGCTTGGTCTCGAACATCCGCATGACTTCTTCGTTGGTCATCGTGCGGGTTGTCGCCCTGCGCGGACGCTGGGTCCTCAGCAGCAGCCAGAGGCCGAGGCGGAGGGAGAGCCGGTCCGAGAGCGCGAGCTCGGTCCGGTCGGACGGCAGCCTGACTTCGAGGGTCTCCTGGTCCTCGGGACATGGTGGGTGGGCAGTGCTGCGAAGCAGCGTGTTGTTACTCACGAGAGGTCTCGTTTCCTGTCGATTTCCTGTGGGGTGTCCGCCGACGTCGATGCGTCGGGGGCGCGAGAGGCGAGCGGTCTCGGAAGGGGAGACGTCGCCGGGGAAGGCAGAGGTCGAGAACATCGACCGATGCGTGACGGCGGTGCATGACCGACGTGTCAGCGGCGGGAACCGGCGGAGAAGGCCCACTCGGGGCCCGTGATCTCAGGCTGCGGTTCTACGACAGCGCATTGCGGAGGGCGTCAAACGAAGAGGACGGCTGATCCGCGATATGCGTCGCGCCGAGCGTGAAGCCGGCTGCGGTGTTATGCGTGGTGATCATGAGCGTCCTCCTTTCGTGAGCTTTCCGGTTTGCCAAGTTACTGGGCGAATGGTGTGAACGTCAAGCATCGATGCTGTCACCGGCGTGTCGCCGCGCGCTTCGATCGACCGGTGCACCGCGCGGGATGTCGGAATTCACCCGGCGTTTCGGTAGCGTTGAGGCGTGATTCTCCCCGGACGAGCGGTGCCCGCATGCATCTGAAGAGCCTGACCCTCAAGGGCTTCAAATCGTTCGCGCAGCCCACGAGCTTCGTGTTCGAACCCGGCGTCACGTGCATCGTCGGACCCAACGGCTCCGGCAAATCGAATGTCGTCGACGGGCTCGCGTGGGTGATGGGGGAGCAGGGCGCGAAGACGCTGCGCGGCGGCAAGATGGAAGACGTCATCTTCGCGGGAACGTCCACGCGCGGACCGCTTGGTCGTGCTGAGGTGCAGCTGACGATCGACAACAGCGACGGTGCTCTGCCGATCGAGTTCGCCGAGGTCACGATCAGTCGCACACTGTTCCGCAACGGCTCCAGCGAGTACGCGATCAACGGTTCAGGTTGCCGGCTGCTCGATGTGCAGGAGCTGCTCAGCGACTCAGGCCTCGGCCGCGAGATGCACGTCATCGTCGGGCAGGGACGACTGGATACCGTGCTCCAGGCGTCACCGGAGGATCGCCGCGGATTCATCGAGGAGGCCGCCGGCATCCTCAAGCATCGCCGTCGCAAGGAGAAGACGCTCCGCAAGCTCGACGCGATGGAGAGTAACCTCACGCGTCTCAGCGATCTTGCCGGCGAGATCCGACGTCAGCTCAAGCCGCTCGGCAGACAGGCCGAGATCGCCCGTGAGGCGCAGACCATCGCGGCCGTCGTGCGCGATGCCAAGGCACGCATCTTCGCCGACGACGTCGTCGCCCTGCGCACGGCACTCGCCGACCACACACGCACCGAGCAGGAGCGTCATACCGAGCGTCTGGTGCTCACGGACCAGGCCGACACTGTGCGGGCCGGTATCGCGAGGCTCGAAGCGGATCAGAATTCGGCCGGCGTGGACGAGGCGCGCCGGGTGGCGTTCGGACTCGAGCAGGCGCAGGAACGGATGCGTTCGCTCTACACGCTTGCGAACCAGCGGCTCGCGCTGCTCGGTTCCGAGGAAGACGATGCGGCAGTCACCTCGGTGACGGTGACGCAGGCGACGATCGACGAGGCCAAGGATGAGATCACGACGATCTCCGCGGGACTCGGCGATGCTCAGGATGCCGCGGTGTCGGCGAGCCGCGATGTCGTCGATGCACGAGCGGAGCTCGACACGCTCGACGTCGACATCGCCGAGCAGAGCGCGCTCGTCTCGCAGCACGACATGCGGTTGACGGCGTTGCGCGGCACGGCTGAGGCCGCGGCATCCGCTCTCGCCGCAGTGCGCGGTGCGGTGCTGCGCCAGGTGACTGCGCTCGAGGCCGCCGACGAACGCCGTCGGGAGGCCGCAGACGCCCTGGAGCAGATCGACGACGCGGAGGCGCCGGAAGGCACTGCGGCCGAACACGCTGCGGCATATGAGTCCGCGCAACGCGAGGCGACGGCCGCCGAGACCGAACTCGAGGGACTGCGGGAGCGGCTTCACTCCGTGGAGCGCGAGGCGGAGTCGTTGACGGCGAAGGCGTCGGCACTGAGCAGTGCGCTGTCCCTTTCGGGCGGAGCCGCCGAGGTCGTGAAGGCCGGCGGCGCCGGTGTCAGAGGTCTCGTCGGCGATGCCGTTCAGGTGACGGCCGGCTACGAAGCCGCGATCGCCGCTGTGCTGGGACCGCTCGCGGAAGGCGTGCTGGTCGACGATGCGGCTGCGGCGTTCACGCTGGCTGAGGAATCAGCGCAGCAGCAGCGCGGCATCATCGATTTCGTCCTGGCGGACGCACTTCGCCCGACCACCGACCTTCCGACGATCGACGGCGTGACACGCGCGACCGACGTCGTGAGCGCACCGGACGGCGTGCTCGGCGTGCTCTCGTACGTGCTCATCGCGGAGGATCGTTCTGCCGCCCGCCACGCGCGCGCTGCTCTGGACGCACTCGGCGACACCGCGGTGACGATCGTCACGACCGGCGGGGACGTGGTGACCGCGCAGACGCTGCGGACAGGTTCCGGCGGCGAGCGATCGAGGCTCGAACTGACGGCTGAGCGCGATGCGGCCAGGGAACGCCTCGACGAGGTACGCGTGATCGTGGATTCGCTGCGTGAGGCGCGTGAAGAAGCATCGGAACGCGTGGAGGTCACCCGCCGTCAGGCCAAGGAGTCGTTGCGGGCGCTGCGCGAACACGACGCGGCACTGGCGACGCACGCCGAGCAGTTGAATCGCGTCACGGTGCGACACGAATCGGCGGTGGCCGAGTGCGAGCGGCTCGAGGCCGGTGTCGCGCAGGCGCAGGCCGCGGTGGCGGACGCCGAGGCGGGATCGGCCGCAGCAACGGCAGCTCTTGAGGAGGCGCAGGCGACACCTCGCCCCGTGCTGGACGCGTCGGCGCGCGACGGGCTGCTCGAGGCGCTGGAGACGGCGCGCGAGGGTGAAGTGCGTGCCCGATTGGAGATCGAGACCCTGCGAGAGCGCGTGCGCGCGGCACAGGCCAGAGTGGCGAGTCTCGAGCGCCAGCGCGAGCAGGAACGGGATGCCGCTGCGGAGGCGGCTCGCCGTGCGGTGATCCGGCGTGCGCAGCGTGAAGCGGCAGCGGCTGTCGCTGCGGAGCTCCCACGCATACTCGACTCGCTCGACCGCTCGGTGACAGAAGCGCGCGTCGTTCTCACAGAGGCGGAGAACGCCAGATCAGCCCAGAACGAGGAACTCACCGCGCTTCGGGTGCAGGAGAGTTCGCTGCGCGAGCGACTGTCCGGGCTCACGGAGAGCGTCCACGGGCTCGAGCTTCAGATCCATGAGAAGAAGCTGCATCTGACGAGTCTGCTGGAGCGCGTGGCATCCGAACTGGCGCTCGACGAAGATATTCTCGTTGCGGAATATGGTCCGGATCAGCCGGTGCCGCGCGATCCGCTGGCAGAGGCGGACCCCGAGGCGATCGACGACATCGACCCGACCGCCATTCCCTACGACCGGCGGATGCAGGAGCGACGTCTTGCGGAATCGGAGCGCAAGCTCACGCAGTTGGGCCGGGTGAATCCGCTCGCCCTGGAGGAGTTCGCCGCCCTCGAGCAGCGGCACGCGTTCTTGACCGAGCAGCTCGCCGACCTCACTCAGACTCGGCAGGACCTGCTGACGATCATCGGCGACCTCGACGAGCGGATGCAGACGATCTTCGCCAGCGCATTCGAAGACACTCAGCGCGCGTTCGGCGAGGTCTTCCCGCTGCTGTTCCCCGGCGGCTCGGGCAGCATCTCGCTCACAGATCCGGAGAACATGCTCACGACCGGCATCGAGGTGTCCGTGCGTCCAGTGGGAAAGAAGATCGAACGCCTGTCGCTGCTGTCCGGCGGGGAGCGCTCACTTGCCGCAGTCGCACTGCTGGTGGCGATATTCAAGGCCAGGCCGAGCCCGTTCTACATCCTCGACGAGGTGGAGGCGGCGCTCGACGACGCCAACCTCGGCCGTCTGCTGACGGTGTTCGAGCAGCTCCGCGAGAGCTCTCAGCTGCTGATCATCACCCACCAGAAGCGCACCATGGAGATCGCTGACGCCCTGTACGGCGTTTCGATGCGCCAGGACGGCGTCTCGGCCGTTGTCGGCCAGCGCGTGGGGGACAGGGCCGCTGCGGCGGCGAGCTGAGCGGGCCATACGTCCGTCCCGAATCTCGGACGCTCCGAGCCCTCAACAGCGTGTCGGTCGGGATTGGGTCGCAGACACGCCGTCGGCGAGGGACACCGTCTGAGATTCGGCACGCTCAGCTCTCGGCGGCGTGCTCGAACTCCTCGACGGCAGATGCGAAGCCCGACAGATCCTGCGGGCGGTGGGTGGCGCCCTCCAGCACGAGATGACGGGCGCCGTGCCGCGCGAGCGTGCGCGCGATCGTCTCGTACTCGTCGTTCCAGCCGCCGGTGACGACGAGAGTCGGGATGCCGATGATCATGCCTGCCCTGACAGCGTGCCCCCACGGCACATTGCTTGCAGCCCACCGCTGAGCAGTCGCGCGCTCGGTCTCCCATCGGCCCTCATCGAATGCCTCGCCGAACATGAGTGGACGGAAGATCGCCCAGAACCGCTGCAGGTCGCCGTCGTCGGCCTGTGCACGCGCCTCGGCCACGATTCCGATATGCCGTTCGACCGCGACTTCGCCGCGGGCGACGTCGTAAAGCGCCGGCTCTACGAGGACGAGTCCGGCAACGTCGAGCCTTCCGGATGCTGCGACGAGCACTGTGGGCACGGCGCCGAGCGAGTGGGCGTGGAGGAGGACTCGCACGCCGGAGTACGAATCGATGAGTGTCGCGACCTGCTCCTGGATGCTTGAGCCTGCCTCGAAGCTCACGAAGTCTCCGGCTGCAGCATCCGAATGCGGCCAGGCATCGTGACCGCGCCGCCCCGCGCCGTGGATGAACACGCGGCGCGAGGCTGGGAGCTGCTGCATCCCGCGATGCTACCGGCACCGTAGGCTGGACGCATGGCGGAGAAGTCCTGGTCCCTCGGCCGCGCGCTGCGCGGGATGTTCGTCAAGCCCACGATCGATGAGACGACCTGGGAAGACCTCGAGACCGCGCTGATCACTGCAGACTTCGGCCCCGACATCTCGGAGCGGATCGTCGACGAGCTGCGCGAGAAGGTCGATCGCTACCGCACCACCGATCCTCAGGACCTGCAGCGCATGCTGCGCGAGACGCTCGAGGAGCACTTCGCGAAGTTCGACACGACCCTCAAGCTCACCGAGCGTCCAGCGGTCGTGCTCGTCGTCGGAGTGAACGGCGTCGGCAAGACGACGACGATCGGCAAGTTCACCAAGTTCCTGCGCGGTTACCAGCGCAGCGTGGTCGTCGGCGCCGCCGACACGTTCCGTGCGGCCGCCGTCGATCAGCTCGCGACCTGGGCCCAGCGCGGGGGAGCGGCGATCGTCCGCCCGCAGCAGGAAGGCCAGGATCCGGCATCCGTCGCCTACCAGACCATCGAGTACGCCCAGCGCGAGGGCATCGAGATCGCGATCATCGACACCGCCGGCCGCCTGCACACCAAGGGCGGACTCATGGACGAACTGACGAAGATCCGCCGCGTGATCGAGAAGCAGGCGCCGATCAGCGAGGTGCTGCTCGTGCTCGACGCGACCACGGGGCAGAACGGCGTCATGCAGGCTGAGGCCTTCCTCGAGCACGCCGATGTCACCGGTCTCGTGCTCACGAAGCTCGACGGATCGGCGAAGGGCGGCTTCGTACTCGCCGTCCAGGAACGCACCGGCATCCCCGTCAAACTGCTCGGCCAAGGTGAGGGAATCGACGACCTCACCGGCTTCACGCCGCACGTCTTCGTGGCATCTCTTGTCGGTCAGTGATCGGACTGGTTTCATAGCGTTATGGCGATCGAACACGACTACTTCGGGCTCCTGTCCTCAGGGCCGGACGGATCGATCTTCTGGTCCGAGACGGTGGAGTTGGGCGACCAGGCGGTGACCGTCGATCTCACCGCGCCTGATCAGGACGATGTCTCGGCAGACGCGCTCGACATCGCCGCCGCCCTCATCTCAGGGCTGGAGGAAGTCGACGGAGCGGCACGACGCGGCATGCTCGCCGAGGTCGACGACCGTGCGAGCGAGGTGACCGAGTACATCCTGCAGCAGCAGGAGGCGTACGGCGATGAACTCGAAGACGTGCTCGTCGACGTCAGCGCGGATCCGGCGGTCGACATCATCCGCTCGATGCGCCTCATGAGCATGACGATCCTCGCGGACGAGCATGGCGGGTCGGAGCCGTTCGCGGTCCTGGAGTACGCACTCGATCCGGACAACACCGATGACGTGCTCCTGGTGAACCTCTCCTCAGATGGTTCCGTGCAGTCCGTGATGAGCGGCGACTGACCCCTCGCTCAGCGAAGCTCAGACCGGAATCTCCCGGTAGTCGTCCAGAGCGACCAGACGGATACCCTCCTGGGCCCCGGCCGCCGTGTGGATGCGTGCGGTCTCGGCATCCGCGTCCGCGGGGGAACCGAACGTCTCCAGCAGGTAGCTCCGCACGGCTGCGGCCTCGACGGCTTCGAGCATCCGGGGCGTCGCCGTCGTCGCCGCTGTCGTGCGGGAGGCCACGAGCGCGAGGATCAGGCCGCGCACGCGCGGCATTCCCTCCGTGATCGACGGCTGGTAGTACGGGAGGTCCAGGGCTGCCGCTCCGTGACCCGCGTAGAAGCGGATGCGCCTGCGCGGGTCGCCGAACGCCTCGTCGGCGACGTGCATGTCGGGTCGCTCCAACTCGGCGAGAACGAGCTCGACGTCCGGCGAACGCATCCACTCCTCCTTCCCCGCGTCGAGAAGCGCCGATCCGACGCCGCGACCGCGCAGATCCGCGCGCACGGCGAGCCAGGCGATGAGCATGGTCGATCCGGCGCGTTCGCCGACGATCACCCCGCACGGCACGTCGTCGATCCAGGCGACGAGCGCGACGAGCTCGCCGGAGCGCGCCTGCGCGAGGAAGGCGGAACGCGGGGTGAGCTCGGAGGCTGGGAAGCTCGGTGCCAGGATCTCGACATAGGCCCTCTCGAGCGGGCCCATGTCTGATGCCGACTCGACGCGCACGCTCATCCGGGTGCATTCTCGTGTCGGCTGCGGCGTCGATTGCGCTCACGACGATCAGCACGTGTGACAGCTGCGAGGACGACCCCGGTGAGTCCGGCCAGAACGAGGACCGAGGCGAACAGGATCCACGCCTCGACGGCGCCCCACTCCGGATGCCCCGCCTGGAGCACCGATGCGAGGCCTGCGAAGCCGACCACCGCGAACACGGCACCCAGCAGCTCCAGCAGGCGCGAATTGCGCCGGTCTCTGGCCTCGCGGCGTTCCTCGAGCGCCGCCTCGTGCTCCCGCTGCTTCTGGGCCAGTATCGCCTGTTCGGCTGCGAAAGACTGCTCCATGCGCCGATGCACGACTTCCAGCAGCGGCTGCAGTCGGGTGCCGAGAACGTCCCTCACCGCCCGCGTGAATCCGTCACGGAGCCGCGGGTAGCCGTTCGAGGTCAGGACGGTATCGAGGTCGACGCGCAACGGTGGAGAGGTCACGATGGTCGGCGACTCGATGAACAGCATGATCGCCTCATTGGACTGCACGAACGACTGAAGCGCGAGTTCGGTGCGCTCCACTCGGTTCACGAGTTCATCGAGCTCGGCGATGGTCGTCGCGCGATCCTGGCCGGATGCCGGCTCGGCTCCGGCGAGCAGCAGTTCGGCGTCGCGCAGCAGCCGTGCGATCTGTTCGGCGAACGATCGGATCGCGTCCTGCCACCCCTGGTACATGCCGTGCATGCTGTGCGCGAACTCGAGGAAGCTCTCGATGTCTGCGACGGCGAAGTCCGGAGAGCCGAGACTCGCGAGAAGCGAGACGTTGCTATTCGAGGCGAGGATCTCGCTGTTCAGATGCAGCAGCGACCAGGTATGGATGCCATCGAGGTCGTACATCGTCCAGTCGGCGATGCTGGCAGCGCCACTGGGGAGGGGATGGATCAGCGGCTGATTCCCCCACAGATCGAGGAGTTCTCCAGCGGCGGTGAGCGCAGTCCTCGTGCGTCCGTGGACCCGCGATGCTGCGAGCACGCTGGTGATCACGCCGAATGATCCTTCACGTGCCGCGATCGTCGCCTCGGGATCGAGCGAGCCGATGTCGTCGAGAAGGTCGTCGACGAGCTGGGGGAGTCCGGCCAGGTCGCCTTGGTCGCTGTACATCCGCATCAGTTCGGGGATCTCGCGGAGATCCCCGAACGACGGAGTGGCGAGGTGCACGGTCTCGGCGACCCGGTGCGCGGCCGAGCCTGCGAGGTCGACCTCGAAGATGATCGCGTTGTTGCCCAGGTGCGAGAGCTGGACGCGCGTGCGGATGATCTGCCCCGAGCCCTCCGCGCCGACATGCTCGACGCGGATGTCGCCGAGTTCGATCGTCGCACCCCGGTACCCGCGACCGAAGGTGTCGGTGCCCTGCCAGACGTCGCTGAGATCGAGGCGCCGACGTATGCCGGCGACAGGCACGCCGCCGAGTGTTCCGCCGCCGGTCAGACGCCGCTGAGCTGCGAGAACGAGTGCGTCGGTGAGCTCGAGATGCGTCTGATGATGGTGCCCGCGCACGCCGAACGGGTACACGAAGCGCACGCGCCCTTCGTCGATGTGCAGGCGGTCGCGGTCTTGAGAGGCGCAGACCGTCCCGATCGCCGTCAGATGGCCACGCAGTTCGCTGGCGTCGACGGGGTTGAACGGGGTGCTGGCGACGAGCGAGCGTAGGCGTTCGAGCTCTGCCATGGCGCCCGGTACGTATGCCTCCAGCATCCGCTGAGCCAGGCGCGCGCCGTCGAGCACGACCCGGTAGTAGACGAGTTCGTTGGATGCTTCTGCCGCGAGCACGGCCATTCCGGTCGCGGCATGCGCGTCTTCGGGTGAGTCGAGGTCGTCCATGGCGGTGACGAGGGTGGCCGCGGCATCCACTGCGTCCTCCGCCGACCGCGCGACGATGTCCAGGCGGCCTGCCAGCAATGCGGACTCGACGCGGAACTCCAGAAGCAGGAACTCCAGAAGCCGCCAGCCCAACGTGCTCAGCGGATCGGCGCGGCGCTTGCGCGCCGTCGTCGCAGCATCGCAGGAGATGCGGATGGCGACGGCGAGAGTCTCGTGATCCCAGGTCAGCGCCCACGCGCTGTTGACGAGGTTGCGCAGATACAGGGCGAGGACGAGTCCGCCGGACGGCAGGCGGTCGGCGGCGCGCACGGCCGGTGGGAGTGCGCGTTCGAGGAGTGCACGCGATTCTTCCTGGGCGTCGCCGTCCTGCTCGAAGATGGCCTCCCACCAGGTGCCGCTCAGCAGCTGGGTGAGATCAGCGCGCTGCTGGGGGCTCAGCGCGAAGCGTTCGCCGAGCTCGGCCTGCCGCGTGAGGCCGTCGGCGATCCACTGCCGGGACGCATCTGCGTCGACGTCGACGGATGCGAAGACTGACGCCGGCGACGTCGGGTCGTCGCGGTCCACGAGGCTCCTCTCGATGCCGACCAGTGTAGGGGTCGCGGCGAGAGCAAGCGAGGGTTTTCACACGGCCTGCGCGAAGCCGAGGTCTGCGCTGTCGGCGATGTGTGACAGGTGCGGCGGGATCTCGCGTCCCTTCGAGAGCATGGACTGCGCCCACAGGCGACCCGCACGGTACGACGAACGCACGAGGGGACCGGCGAGAACTCCGAGGAAGCCGATCCGCTCAGCCTCTTCCCTGAATTCGACGAACTCGGCGGGCTTCACCCAGCGGTCGACCGGCAGGTGACGGGGAGTCGGGCGAAGGTACTGAGTGATTGTGATGATGTCGCAGCCCGCGTCGTGCAGATCCTGCAGGGCCTGCACGACCTCTTCCGGTGTTTCACCCATGCCGAGGATCAGGTTCGACTTCGTGATGAGACCGGCATCCCGAGCCTGGGTGAGCACTCCCAGCGAGCGTTCGTAGCGGAAGGCGGGCCGGATGCGCTTGAAGATGCGCGGCACCGTCTCGACGTTGTGCGCGAACACCTCAGGACGTGCGGCGAAGATCTGACCGAGGAACTCGGGATCGCCGTTGTGGTCGTTGGCGAGCAGCTCGACCCCGGTGTTCGGGTTCTCCGCGTGGATTCGGCGGACCGTCTCGGCATTCAGCCAGGCGCCGGTGTCGGGAAGATCATCCCTGGCGACACTCGTGACCGTTGCGTAGCGCAATCCCATGCGGGTGACGCTCTCGGCGACGCGGCGCGGCTCGTCGGTGTCGTAGTCGGCCGGCTTGCCGGTGTCGATCTGGCAGAAGTCGCAGCGCCTGGTGCACTGCGAACCGCCGATGAGGAACGTGGCCTCCCGATCCTCCCAGCACTCGAAGATGTTCGGGCAGCCGGCTTCCTGACAGACGGTGTGCAGACCCTCCTCCTTGACGAGCGAGTGCAGTGCGGTGTACTCCGGCCCCATCTTCGCCTTGGTCTTGATCCACTCCGGCTTGCGCTCGATCGGCGTCTCCGCGTTGCGGATCTCCAGCCGGAGGAGCTTGCGTCCTTCTGGTGCTGCCGCGCTCATGCGGGAACTCCTTCGTACTCGGCATCCGAATAGTCACTGACGAAGGCCTCCGCGACGGCGCCCACGATGTCGACGGGGGATACATCGCGCCCGACCACCTCGCTGACCGTCGTGACCCCGGCATCCGTGATGCCGCACGGGATGATGCCGCGGAACCCGGCGAGAGTGTTGTCGCAGTTGATCGCGAAGCCGTGCATCGTGACGCCCTGCTGCACGCGCACGCCGATCGCCGCCACCTTGTCCTCGGAGAGCGGACGACGCACCCACACGCCGCTTCGCCCTTCGACCTGGTATCCGTCGACTCCGAACGGGCGGAGGATGTCGATCAGCAGTCGTTCGAGGCGACGCACGTGCGCGACGACGTCCATGGGCTCCGGCAGTCGCACGATCGGGTAGCCGACGAGCTGGCCAGGTCCGTGCCAGGTGATCTTGCCCCCACGGTCGACATCGACCACAGGGGTGCCGTCCTGCGGACGCTCCTGCGGCTCGGTGCGCTTGCCGGCGGTGTACACGGCCTCGTGCTCCAGAAGAATCAGCGTGTCGGGACGCACGGCGTCGACGACGTCACGATGGGTGCTGCGCTGCAGCTCCCAGCCGTCGAGGTACGGGACGTATGTCGGCGCGAGACCGGCAGTGAGGATGTCGAGCATGTTCGCCTTTCACCTATTGTTGGATGCCGTCTAACAATACTCCTTCTGGTCGCGAACGCACGCGCGGTACGGTAAGTGGATGACGATCGAACCCCGCGCCGGACGCCCTCGCGCCTCATCGCGTGAGGTGCTCGCCGAGGCGGCCTGCGAGTTGTTCCTCGAACAGGGCTACGATTCGACATCGGTGGCGGACATCACACGACGCGCCGGGGTGAGCCGCTCCAGCTTCTTCAACTACTTCTCCTCGAAGAGCGACGTGCTCTGGTCCGGCCTCGATGCCAGGATCGACCGGGCCATCGGCGCGGTTGGCGCGCTGGGGACGGATGCTGATGCCGCCGCCGTGCGCGGCATCGTGTTGACCGTCGTCCACGATTTCGCGCCCGACCCGTTGGCCCTCGCACTGCGCAACGCGACGGCGATGGGGCTCAAGGATGAACTGGTCCGCGACACCGGTCTGCGCCACGCCCGCCTCGCCGCAGGAATCGCGGATGCTGCACGACGAAGCGGCATCGGTGCGATCCGTGCCGACATCCTCGGTGCCGCTCACGCGGCCGCCGTGCTGTCGTCTCTGCGCGTCTGGGCCGAGGCGGGCGCCGGTCATGGCTCGCCCGAGGCCCTTTTCACAGAGGCTCTGGCGAGCATCCACGATCTCCCGTGGCGTGCCTGACACCGCGACCGCATCGTCCGCATCCGCTCGCGTAGAATCGAGAGCACCATGGCTACCTTTGGCACGCTCTCCGATCGGCTCACCGAGACATTCCGCAACCTTCGTACGAAGGGAAAGCTCAGTGCGGCCGACGTCGACGGCACGGTGCGCGAGATCCGTCGCGCACTGCTGGATGCCGACGTCGCGCTCGTCGTCGTCAAGGACTTCACTGCGAAGGTGCGCGAACGCGCTCTCGGCGACGAGGTCAGCAAGGCTCTGAACCCCGCCCAGCAGGTCGTGCAGATCGTCAATGAGGAGCTCGTGCAGATCCTCGGCGGTGCGCAGCGTCGTCTCGAATTCGCGAAGACCCCGCCGACCGTGATCATGCTCGCAGGTCTGCAGGGATCCGGTAAGACGACCTTCGCCGGGAAACTGGCCAAGCAGCTCGAGAAGGACGGCCATACGCCGCTCCTCGTCGCCGCCGACCTGCAGCGTCCGAATGCCGTGAACCAGTTGCAGGTCGTCGCCGAGCAGGCCGGCGCCACCATCTATGCGCCCGAGCCGGGCAACGGCGTCGGCGACCCCGTCAAGGTCTCGCGCGACGGCGTCGAGCACGCCCGCCGTCAGCAGCACGACGTCGTCATCATCGACACGGCGGGCCGCCTCGGCGTCGACGCCGAGCTCATGAAGCAGGCATCCGACATCCGCAAGGCGACGAACCCCGATGAGGTGCTGTTCGTCATCGACGCCATGATCGGCCAGGATGCCGTCAACACGGCGAAGGCCTTCCAGGAGGGCGTCGACTTCACCGGCGTCGTCCTCTCCAAGCTCGACGGCGACGCGCGCGGTGGCGCTGCGCTGTCAGTGGCGTCCGTCACAGGCCGCCCGATCATCTTCGCCTCGACGGGTGAGGGTCTCGACGACCTCGAGCCGTTCTACCCAGACCGCATGGCGAGCCGAATCCTCGACCTCGGTGACATCCTCACGCTCATCGAGCAGGCCCAGCAGGCCTTCGATGAGGAAGAGGCGCAGAAGGTCGCCGAGAAGTTCGCGACCGATCAGTTCACGCTTGAGGACTTCCTCGGCCAGCTTCAGCAGATGAAGAAGATGGGGTCGATGAAGAAGATGCTCGGGATGCTCCCGGGTATGGGTCAGATGAAGCAGCAGCTGGAGGACTTCGACGAGAAGGAGATCGATCGCACCGAAGCGATCATCCGGTCGATGACGCCAGGGGAGCGGCAGAACCCCAAGGTCCTCAACGGCTCACGCCGCGTGCGCATCGCCAAGGGCTCCGGCATGACCGTGACCGACGTGAACCAGCTCGTGCAGCGCTTCGATCAGGCCGCGAAGATGATGAAGACCGTCGCACGCGGCGGCACCCCGAACATTCCAGGCATGGGCGCGATGCCCGGCATGGGGCGGCCAGGCGCATCGTCGAAACGCGGCAAGAAGGGCAAGTCGCAGGGCGCGTCGCGTTCGGGCAACCCGGCGAAGCGGGCCGCGGAGAACGCCGGCCTTCCCTCCGGACCTGCGACAGGCTCTGGCTTCGGCCTCGGTGGTCAGAAGGCGCCGACCGAAGCCGACATGGCTGAGATCCAGAAGCTGTTCGGCAAGAACTGACGCTCAGGCGGAGGTCACGGAGACGTCGATGTCCACGCCGTGCGCGTCGCGCAGCTGGGTCGACATGTCCTCGATCTCGGACTCGATCCGTGCGGCATCCCAGCCGAGCAGTGGTGCGAGCGCCTCTGCGATCGCCTGCACGGCCGCGGCATCCGCATCGCCGGTGAAGGCGAGACTCGTGCGTCGGAAGATGACGTCTGCGACGTGGCGGACCTGCTCGCGCTCGACCATCCATGCGAGTTCGCGGGTCGACAGCGCATCTCCGACGATCTGCGTGTCATCCCCGTCGTCGATGAAGGCTGCGACCTCTGCGGCCCGCGTGCCGTAACGGACGAAGAGTGTGCGACCGCGTTCGGTGTCACCGACGTTCTGGCGCAGCCACTCCATGCGGCGCCGTGGTGTGCGCGGATATCCGTTGCCGCCGCCGATGCGCACCCCGACCGTGCTCGCCACGCGCTGGCGTCCGAGCTCGGTGAGCACGTGATCGGCGAGGTTCTCGCCCAGAGCACGGAACGTCGTCCACTTTCCGCCGACGAGGCTGAACACGGTGGGGGAGCCGTCCTTCTCGCGCCGTTCGATCCGATAGTCGCGCGAGACGAAGCCGGGAGCGGTGTCGTCATGGTGCGGCAACGGGCGGATGCCGGAGTACCGGTACACGATCTGAGAACGGTCGACGGCGATCGTGGGGAACACGTGACCGATCAGGTCGAAGAAGTAGTCGACTTCCTCTTCCGTGCAGCGGGCAGGCTGCCTGGGGTCGGCCTCGAGGTCGGTCGTGCCGACGAGTACTCGGCCCTTCAGCGGGTAGATGAGGACGATGCGGCCGTCGGAGTGCTCGAAGAAGATCTCCCGGCCGCCGGTCGCGTCGAGCAGCTCTGGATGATCGAGCACGATGTGCGAACCCTTGGTGCCTCCCATGAACGCCGTATCGGTGCCGAGCGCCTCGTTCGTGAGGTCTGTCCACGGGCCAGAGGCATTCACGATGACATCGGCGGCGATGTGGAAGTCGATGCCGGTCTCGCGGTCGCGCAGGTGCACGCCCCCGTCGTCCAGTCCGATGGCCTCGACATAGTTGAGCGCGCGTGCGCCCGAATGAGCGGCCTCACCGTCGCGCAGCACATCGAGCGCGAGACGTTCGGGGTCGTGGACGGAAGCGTCGTAGTACGTCGCGGTGTACTTGATCTCCCTGTCGAGCTTCGGTAGCTGCTGCAGCGACTTCTTGCGGCCGACGAAACGGTGACGGGGAACGCTGCCGCCGTCACGGGAGAACGTGTCGTACAGCATCAGCCCGATCTTGATGAGGAACGCGCCGCGTTCCTGTGGCTTGCCCTGCTTGTGCGTGAGGAAGCGGAGCGGGGCGGCGAACACTCCAGAGAAGGTCGAGTAGATCGGGATCGTCGTCTCGAGCGGCTTGACATAGTGCGGCGCGATCTTCAGCAGACCGTTGCGTTCCTGCACCGACTCCTTCACGAGCCGGAACTCGCCGTTCTCGAGATAGCGGATGCCGCCATGGATCATGTGGCTGGACGCGGCGGTCGCGCCGGAGGCGAAGTCCTCTCGATCGACGAGGAGTACATCGATGCCCTGCATCGCCAGATCACGGAAGGTCGAGATTCCATTGATTCCGGCGCCGATGATCACGACGCCGGTCCGGCCGCTCTCCCGCGCGAGGCGTACACTCTCTCGTTCGACCAGGGCGGTGTTCGCAGTGCTCATCGTCTCTCCTTGCTGGGCCTACACGGTATATCCTGATTCGGCCGGCACAACTGCGCAAGCGAGATGCACGAACGTGCAAGGAGAATCGATGAGCGAATCATCCCTGAGCGATCCCCGGGCGGGGACCGCGCTGCGCGCGGCCCAGATGTACTACTTGCAGGACATGACGATGGACGCGATCGCCCGTGAGCTCGCGACGTCACGCTCGTCCGTCTCCCGCCTGCTCAGCCATGCGCGTGCCACCGGGCTCGTGGAGATCCAGATCCACCAGCCGCAGGGACAGGAGCTGCGCCTGGAGGAGGCCATCCGCGAGCGGTTCGGCATCGCGGCGCACGTCGTGCCGACGCCGAAGAACCTCTCCGACGTCGAGCGTTTCGAACGTGTCGCGATGAGTGCGGCACGTCTGCTGCCGCTCTACTTCGATTCGAACATGACCCTCGGCATCGCCTGGGGATCCACGCTGGACGCCATCAGCAGGCACCTGCCGAAGAAGGAGACGCACAATTCCACCGTCGTCCAGCTCAACGGCGCAGGCAACACCTTCACGAGCGGGGTCGACTACGCCAGCGAGATCCTGCATCGTTTCGGGCAGGCGTTCGGCGCCGGCATCCAGCAGTTCCCCGTCCCGGCGTTCTTCGACGACCCGCGTACGAAGGAGGCGATGTGGCGCGAGCGCAGCACCAGGCGTGTGCTCGACCTGCAGGCGCGGGCCGACGTCATCCTGTTCGGGCTCGGTTCGCCCTTCGCCGAGGTGCCGAGCCGTGTCTACATCGGCGGCTATCTCGATCGGGACGACTACCGCAGCCTGCGGGAGGAGAAGGTCGTCGGCGACATGGCCACGGTGTTCTACCGATCCGATGGCAGCTGGAAGGACATCGAGTTGAACAACAGGGCGACCGGTCCCGCCTTCTCCGTGCTGTCGAGGGCGTCCAGGCGCATCTGCGTCGTCACCGGCGTGCAGAAGCTGCCGACCCTGCGAGGGGCGATCGCCACGCGTCTGATCACCGACCTCGTTCTCGACGAGCATCTCGCCGAGCAGCTCGTCGACTCGTGACGAACGGATGCTGCACGTTCGTGCAGGGCGGCTGAGTCACTGGGCCGACTTCTTCTAGGCTGAATCCCAGAGCAGACAACGCCGTCACCGGCTGGAGAGAACACCTATGCACATCGTCGCCGTAGACCAGGGCACCACGAGCACACGAGCCATCGTCTTCGACGAGCGAGGAGCCATCGTCGCCTCGGGCCAGCGCGAGCACGAGCAGATCTTCCCTCAGGCAGGCTGGGTCGAGCACGACGCGGCAGAGATCTGGACGAACACCCGGGCGGTCATCGATGTCGCCGTGCAGAATGCCCGTCTGGAGGCATCCGACGTGGCGGCGATCGGCATCACCAATCAGCGAGAGACGGCCGTGGTGTGGGATCGCCTGACCGGCGAGCCCGTCTACAACGCGATCGTCTGGCAGGACACCCGCACACAGGCGCTCATCGATACGCTGGCGGCCGACGGTGGTGTTCGCCGCTTCGCGGATATCACCGGACTGCCGCTCGCCACATACTTCTCGGCGTCCAAGATCGCCTGGATCCTCGACAATGTCGACGGCGCGCGCGAACGGGCAGAGAACGGAGATCTGCTGTTCGGCACTCCCGACACGTGGGTGCTGTGGAATCTCACGGGCGGTGTCGACGGGGGAGTACACGCCACTGACGTCACGAACGCCAGCCGCACGCTGCTGATGGACCTGCGCACGCTCGACTGGGACGACGCGCTCCTGAAGGCGTTCGGGGTTCCTCGCGCCATGCTGCCCACGATCCTCTCTTCGTCGGAGGTGTACGGGAAGGCGGTCGGCACTTCGCTCGACGGCATCCCGATCGCGGGAATCCTCGGAGACCAGCAGGCTGCCACATTCGGCCAGGTCGCGTTCGAGCGCGGTGAGTCCAAGAACACCTACGGCACGGGCAACTTCCTCATCGTGAACACCGGCGAGGATATCGTCGACAGCGAGAACGGGCTGGTGACCACGGTCGCGTATCGCCTGGGCGATGAGTCGCCGAAGTACGCGCTGGAGGGATCGATCGCCGTCACAGGGTCATTGGTCCAATGGCTGCGCGACAACCTGGGCCTCATCAAGGACTCGGCTGATGTGGAAGAACTCGCGCTCTCTGTGGAGGACAACGGAGGCGTGTACATCGTTCCGGCGTTCTCGGGGCTTTTCGCGCCGTACTGGCGACCCGACGCGCGCGGCGCGATCCTCGGACTCACGCGCTTCGCGAACAAGGGCCATATCGCCCGCGCCGCGCTGGAGGCGGTCGCCTTCCAGACGCGTGAGGTGCTGGATGCCGTCATCGCCGACACGAACGTGTCGTTGGAGGAGCTGCGGGTCGACGGCGGAATGGTCGGCAACGACTCGCTGATGCAGTTCCAGGCTGACGTGCTCGGCGTTCCCGTCGTGCGCCCGGCAATCATCGAGACGACAGCACTCGGCGCAGCGTATGCGGCGGGGCTCGCCGTCGGAGTCTGGGCCGATCTCGACGAACTTCGCGCGATGTGGCACGAGGACGAGCGCTGGGAACCGCAGATCGATGACGCCGAGCGCGAGCGCCGCCTCGCACGGTGGCGCAAGGCCGTCACGCGCACGTTCGACTGGGTCGACGAGGACTGACCTCAGATCACTGGCGCGCCGGGGCCGGAGCGGAACTCGCGGATGAGATGCTGCACGACCTCACCGAGGTCGGAATCGGTCGAATCGGCGACCGCCAGCTGACGCTCGTAGCTCGCACCGCCCTCGAGGATCGTGCTGACCCCGGCGAACTCGGCTTCGCACCCGAGATCCACCGCGATCGGAGCGAGCGCGGACACCGTCTCCGCGAGGTGCTCGCGAACCTGCCGCTGCGTGCCGGCGCCGTCCACGATCAATCGGGCGTCCAGTCCGTAGCGCGCCGCCCTCCACTTGTTCTCGCGGTGGAACCAGGAGGGCATCGTGGGCAGCGTCTCGCCGGCATCCAGCATCCGTGACAGATGCTCGACGAGCACCTGCACGAGCGCTGCGACCGAGGCGAGCTCGGCGAGCGTGGACAGCCCGTCGCAGGCGCGCACCTCGATCGTGCCCCATCGAGGAGCGGGACGGATGTCCCAGCGCACCTCCGTGGCGTCCGCCATCACACCGGTGCGGACCATGTCATCGAGATAGCCCTCGAACTCTTCCCAGGAGTGCAGCGCCCATGGCAACCCGGCAGTGGGAAGCTGCTGGAACACCAGAGCACGGTTGGATGCGTAGCCGGTTCGTTCACCGGCCCAGAACGGACTCGATGCCGAGAGCGACTGAAGATGCGGCAGATACGCGGTCAGTGCGTTGATGATGGGGAAGACCTTGTCGCGGTCCTCGACGCCGATGTGGACATGGATGCCCCAGATCATCATGTTGCGGCCCCACCACTGGGTGCGCTCGATGAGGTCGTGGTACCGCGTCTTGTCGGTGACGCGCTGGTCGAACCACTGCGCGAAGGGATGGCTGCCGGCTGAGAGCAGTTCGATGCCGGCCGGATCCGTGGCCGCCCGCACCGCGGTGATCGCGTTGCCGATGTCGCCGATGGCATGGGCCACCGATTCGCCGATCCCGCTGGTGACCTCGATCGTGTTCGTGAGGAGTTCGCCGGTGACCGTGTGGCGCTCTGGCGCGCTTTCATCCTCCAGCGCGGCCAGCAGCTCGGGCGCACGACCGACAAGATCTCCGGTTTCCGGATCGGCGAGCATGATCTCCCATTCGAGACCGACCGTGGACCGAGGGGAATCGGTGAATTCTTGCGTCACGTGCACAGTCTGACACGCACAGTCCGCGACACGGATGACCGCATGTCGCCTCGTTTCGCTACTCGCCTCCGAATCTGGCAGAATAGAGGGTCGGACGACGTTCTCGACCCTCTATCCAGAATGCGTCCACTCATTTGAGCTTCCGCCGGGTGTGCACCCCACTCTCCAGGCGACCGGTTCGTTTCCTTCCACACAATTCAGGAGAATCGTGGCTGTCAAGATTCGTCTCAAGCGCATGGGCAAGATCCGCGCGCCTTACTACCGCATCGTCGTCGCCGACTCGCGCACCAAGCGCGACGGTCGAGTGATCGAGGAGATCGGCAAGTACCACCCCACCGAGCAGCCCTCGTTCATCGAGGTCGACTCCGAGCGTGCACAGTACTGGCTGTCGGTCGGCGCACAGCCGTCCGAGCAGGTCGCTGCTCTGCTCAAGCTCACGGGCGACTGGGGCAAGTTCAAGGGCGACAAGGATGCAGTCTCGACCGTTCAGGTCAAGGCTCCCAAGGTGCCGTTCGAGATCGACGGTGCCAAGAAGTCTGTCGTCAAGCCGAAGGCGGAGAAGAAGGAGGCTCCCGCTGAGGAGGCTCCCGCCGCTGCCGACGCGGAGGCCGCAGAGGCTCCCGCAGCAGACGCCGAGTAATCGCCGTGCTCGCCGCCGCGCTCGAACACATCGTCAAGGGGATCGTCGATCACCCTGACGATGTTCAGATCAACGCCTCCACGTCGCCGAGGGGCGACCTGCTCGAGGTGCGCGTGCACCCCGACGACCGGGGGCGCGTGATCGGGCGCGGCGGCCGCACCGCAAAGGCACTGCGTACGCTCATCACCGCTCTGGCGGACGGGCGTCGCGTTCGCGTCGACGTCGCGGACGACTGACGTGGTGTCGAAAGACAGAAACCAGGGCAAGAACCAGCTGCGCGTCGGGCGTCTCGTCAAGGCTCACGGCCTCAAGGGCGCGCTCAAGCTGGAGCTGTACACCGACAACCCCGAGCGTCGTTTCGTCACGGGTGCCGAGTTCACGTTGCAGGTGCCCGAGGCATCTCCGTGGCACGGCAAGAGTGTCAAGGTCCGTGAGTACCGGGTCATGAACGGCAACCCCGTCGTGTTCTTCGACGACATCGACGACCGCGAAGGCGCCGAAGGTCTCGTGCGGGCCATCCTGTGGATCGATCAGGATGCCGACGAGGTGGAGGATGACGCCTGGTACGACCACCAGCTCGTCGGACTCGATGTTGTCCGCGATGAGATCGTCATCGGCAAGGTCGCTCGCGTCGAGCACATGCCTGCGCAGGATCTCCTGATCGTCCGCCCGACGGGCACCGGTGCGGACGGCGACGTCATGGTCCCGTTCGTCAAGGCCATCGTCCCGGCAGTCGACGTGGCCGCTGGGCGCGTCATCGTCACGCCTCCCGCCGGGCTGTTCGAAGAGCTTCCGGATGCCGCGACCGACTCGTCGACCAATGGCGATGAGTCGACGCCGGCCGCTGAGGGCGACTCGGCCGTCGATTGATCGATCGCTACGATCAGCGCATGCGGATAGACGTCGTCTCCATCTTCCCGTCCTACTTCGACGGACTGACGCTGTCGCTGCTGGGCAAGGCACGCGAGAGCGGCATCCTGGATCTGCGCATCCATGATCTGCGTGACTGGACCAGCGACCGTCACCGAACGGTCGATGACACCCCGTACGGCGGGGGAGCAGGCATGGTCATGAAGCCCGAGCCGTGGGCGCTGGCGCTCGACGACCTCGCCGCGGGCTCTGACCGTCCGACCATCATCTTCCCTTCGCCTGCCGGCGAAGTGTTCCATCAGACGACTGCGCGTGAGCTCTCCGAACGCGAGCACCTGATCATCGGCTGCGGGCGGTACGAAGGCATCGACGAGCGCGTCTTCGAGTACGCGGCCTCGCTGGGCGAGGTGCGCCTCGTCAGCCTCGGCGATTACGTGCTCAATGGCGGTGAGGTCGCCGCGATGGCGATGATCGAGGCGGTCGGACGCCTCATCCCCGGCGTCGTCGGGAATCCTGACAGCCTGGTCGAGGAATCGCATGAGGACGGCCTGCTGGAGTATCCGTCATACACGAAACCTTCGACCTGGCGCGACCGTGCTGTGCCGGGCGTACTGCTCAGCGGAAATCATGCGGCGATCGCGGCATGGCGTCGCGAGCAGCAGCTGGCACGCACCGAGAGCCGGCGTCCGGACCTGCTGAAGGACTGAGTCAGACGCGGGCGTCGACGTCGTCGAGCAGCTCATCCTCGGCATCCGCGTCATGGTCACGGCGCCGGGGCTTCCTGGTCGGCGTGGGTCGGCCTTCGACCTCTTCGCGGTGTTTCTGGATCTCTGTGCGGATCATGTACCCGATGAAGATGAATCCCATCAGGGCGAACAGGATCCACTGGATCGCATACGACAGATGAGGTCCAGGGTCCTCGGTGGGAGAGTCGAATGCGCCGAGAGCCGTGTCAGGTTCTGGATCCTCACTCACAAGCAGACCGTACGCGCTTGTGATGACGTCGCCCGTGGTCGTCGCCGCGATGCTCGGCAGGTGGATCGTCGGCACCTGTCCCTCTGGGGCGCTGCGTCCCGATGTCGGCAGCGGCTCGCCTGGTCGAAGCCGTACGATGACCTCGACCGTGCCGGTCGGAGCCGCGGCAATGACGTCGGGGGTGGCCTGCTCACCGGGCGGCACCCAGCCGCGGTCGACGACGAACACGCGCCCGTCCACGTCCTGGAAGGGGACGAGCACCTCGAATGCGCTCGTCCCGCCGTGCGGGCGATTGCGTACGAGGACCTGCTGATCGGAGAGATACTCGCCCTCGAGCTTCACCGGATGCCATTCGTCTTCGGCGTCGAGAGAGCCGTCGGCGGCGATCGCCTCAGAGAGAGGGATCGGCGCGGCGTCATAGTTGCGCTCGACGAGATCGAGCTGTGCTGCCCGACTCTCATTTCGATCGAACTGCCAGTTCGAGAGAAAAGCGCAGGCCACGGCGAATGCGATCGCGATGAGGACGTAGACACCCCAGCGCACGAGACGATTGCTCATGCGGGCAGTCCTTCCCGGACCGTCACCGGGAAGTCCCGCGCGGCCAGGTAATCACGCAGGAAGTCGACATGCTCGTCGCACGCCAGCCAGACCTTCTCGCGGTCGACGGAGTGGATGCGCGGGTTGCGCCACACGACGTGGTGGGTGGCCAGTGCGCGGCACGCTGCGCGAGAGCACTCGAACTCGTCCGTCACGCCTCGCCGCTCCTGTCATCGTGGTTCTTCACGCGGTTCGCCCTGTCGTCATCAGGCTTCTCTTCGTGGGTGTTCTCACCGTGTGGCGTCTCATGAATGGTGATCGTGTTCGCATCCGTCGGCTCGGCGGGTGCGGTGCGCACCGTCGCCGACAGCTCCTGCGTCGCGGATTCAGGAGCCGGGCTCGCAGTGGGGCTGATGGCGTTCGCGAAGACGACGGCGATGTACGGCAGCACTGCTGTCGCGATCGCGAAGACCCAGGTGTACCAGCCGTACGGGGTCACGAAGATCGTCAGCGCGAAACACGCCATCCGGATCACCATCGTGAGCACATAACGACGCACGCGACCGGTGGCCTCGTCCTGCGGGGACTGCGGCAGGGAGGTCACGGCGGGGGCATGACGGGAGCGGTTCACGGTACTTCAAGCCTACGCCGCGTGGGGTCATGCGTTCGTCGCCCCGATAGGATTGCTCGGGCCTCGACCGAGCACCAGTGGGAGTGAAAGATCATGAATTCAGAACGTGTCGTCCTCGTCACCGGAGGCAACCGCGGCATCGGCCGCTCGATCGCCGAACGCTTCATCCGCGACGGCTATCGTGTCGCTGTCACCGCTCGTAGCGGTGAAGGTCCGGAAGGCGCGCTCACCGTCCGTGCCGATGTGACGGATGCTGCGTCCATCGACGCAGCATTCACCGAGGTCGAGGAGAAGCTCGGTCCGGTGGAGGTCGTTGTCGCCAACGCCGGGATCACCAAGGACACACTGCTCATGCGCATGAGCGAGGACGATTTCGACAGCGTCGTCGCGACGAACCTCGGCGGCGCGTTCCGCGTCGTCAAGCGCGCGTCGAAGGGGATGCTGCGTGCGCGATTCGGACGTGTCATCCTGATCTCGAGCGTCGTGGGACTGTACGGCTCAGCCGGACAGGTGAACTACTCCGCATCGAAGAGCGGTCTGGTCGGGTTCGCTCGTTCGCTGACCCGTGAGCTCGGCGCCCGAGGCATCACGGCGAACGTCGTCGCACCGGGGTTCATCGAGACCGACATGACCGCCGAGCTCCCCGAGGACACGCAGAAGCAGTACAAGGCGAACATCCCGGCCGGCCGCTTCGCCACGCCGGACGAGGTCGCCGGCGTGGTGACCTGGCTCGCCGGTGATGACGCGGCCTACATCTCAGGTGCGGTCATCCCCGTCGACGGCGGGCTCGGGATGGGCCACTGACTCGTTGATCAGCGCCGCGAGTCGATCGGGCACGGAGAACTGCGGCCAGTGGCCAGAGCCGATCTTCTTCACCGTCACGTCGTCGATCGCGCGATACTCGTCGGCGTACGCGCCCCACTGGTCGAGTTCGGCCTCCATCTGCTGCTGGTCCATCCAGCCCATCAGCATGGTCACCGGCACTCTGCGCCGGTCGCCCGTCAGCTTCACGGGTTCAGTGGGCACACGCGCGGGCACCGACCGCGTCAGCGGAAGGGTGCGGGCACGGGTGTGCCCATCGAGATCGGACACATCCTCGTCAGGGAAGAAGTCCCACCCGGGAAACGGAACCACGCCGTCGACGAGATCGAACTCCGAGATGGCGGAGTCTGGGGGCGGAGGCACGGTATCGACGAAGACGACACGTGCGACGCGATCGGAACGCGCATCTGCCGCGCCCCAGACCACGTTTCCTCCGCCGCTGTGTCCGACGAGCACGACAGGGCCGTCCGCGGCGTCGATCTTGTCAACGACCGCATCGACCCAGTCGGACATGCCTAATTCGGCCGACCGCTCAGCCGGTTCGCCCACGCCAGGGAGAGTCATCGGCAGCGGACGGTTGCCTGCCGCCTCCAGAGCGGGGACGACGTCGTCCCACGACGACGCATCGAGCCAAAGACCTGGTACGAGGATGATGTCCATGCGATGACGCTACGCCGGGGCCCGGACATTCGCCAGAAGTCCGCGTCGATGCGACCGTCGGGACGTGGTCGGCGTCAACTGATCAGGGAAGCAGCGGGATGACGGCGCTGAGATCCTGCGGTCCGATCACCATGCTCGCCGCATCGCGGACGGCGGGCTTGGCGTTGAACGCGAGGCCGAGGCCGGCGACCGACATCATCTGAAGATCGTTCGCCCCGTCGCCGATCGCGATCGTGGCGTGCAGGGGCACTTCGAGTTCGGCCGCCCATTCGGTGAGCGCGTGAGCCTTCGCCGCGGCATCCACGATCTCGCCGTCGACGAATCCGGTCAGCATCCCGTCCGCGACGTCGAGACGATTGGCGCGCCAGCGATCGACGCCCAGTGCAGGAGCGATGTGGTCGAGGATCTCGTGGAATCCGCCGGACACGACGCCGACCACGCCGCCGCGTTCGTGAACGGCCGCGGTCAGATCGCGCACACCCTGCGTCGGCTCGACGCGCGCCCGCACCCGTTCATACGCCGCGGTCGGCACGCCCTGGAGTTCCTTGACCCGCGATCGCAGGCTCGTCGCGAAGTCGACTTCTCCGCGCATGGCTGCCTCGGTCGCCCGCTGCACCTCTTCGCGTCGGCCGGCTTCATCGGCGAGGAGTTCGATCACCTCATTGCGGATGAGGGTGGAATCGGCATCGAGGACGACGAGGAAACGCGCGGAGGTCACACGATCGAGGGTAGCGCGCCGGTCAGCGTTCGATCTGCACGCCCTTGCCCACCACCGTGATGCCGGACTCGGTCACGGTGAATCCGCGTTCGATGTCGCGCTCGCGGTCGACGCCAACAGTGGCGCCATCGAGCAGGACGACGTTCTTGTCGAGAACGGCCCGATGGATCCGGGCACCCTGACCGACGTGCACGTGGTCGAACAGCACGGAATCGGTGATCGTCGAGCCACCTCCGGCGAGAGTTCCTGGACCGACCACGCTGCGCTCGAGGTGGGTGCCGGAGAGTACGGACCCCAGCGACACGATGGAGTCGATCGCATTGCCGATCCGTCCGACCGCATCCCGCACGAACTTCGCCGGCGGCGCGTTCACACTCTGCGTGCGAATGGGCCACAGCGTGTTGTACAGGTTGAACACGGGAAGCGTGGAGATCAGGTCCATGTGCGCGTCGAAGAACGAATCGATCGTGCCGACATCACGCCAATACGCACGATCGCGCGGTGAAGAACCTGGTACGTCATTCTGCTTCATGTCGTAGTAGCCGGCCTCGCCGCGATCGACGAAGTACGGGATGATGTCGCCGCCCATGTCGTGCGCCGACGTCGCGAGTTCGCCATCCGTCTCGACCGCCTCGACGAGTGCGTCGGTGTCGAAGATGTAGTTGCCCATCGAGGCGAGTACTTCGTGCGGCGAGTCCGCGAGGCCCTCGATATCCGTCGGTTTCTCGAGGAATGCACGGATGCGACCTGATCCGTCCGGATCCGCATCGATCACGCCGAACTGGTTCGCGAGTGCGAGGGGCTGCCGGATGCCGGCGACCGTGGCCTTCGCGCCGGAGGCGATGTGCGCCTTGACCATCTGGCGGAAATCCATCCGATACACGTGGTCGGCGCCGATCACCACCACGATGTCGGGCTTCTCGTCGTTGATGAGATTGAGGCTCTGCAGAATCGCATCGGCGGAACCGGAGAACCAGCGCTTCCCGAGCCGCTGCTGTGCGGGCACGGACGTGACGTACGAGTCGAGCAGTGCCGACATCCGCCAGGTCTGCGAGATGTGCCGATCGAGGCTGTGCGACTTGTACTGCGTCAGGACGACGACCTGCCGAAGCCCCGAGTTTATGAGGTTGGAAATCGCGAAATCGATCAGCCGATACTGGCCCCCGAAAGGCACCGCAGGCTTCGCCCGATCGGCCGTCAGGGGCATGAGCCGCTTGCCTTCACCACCGGCGAGGATGATGCCGAAAACCTTCTTGGGGACCGCCATGGCTCCACCATAGATCCCAACGCGTCGCTGTACTAGCGTTCAGACATGCGCGTTGACATGATCACCAAGGAATACCCGCCGGAGATCTACGGCGGAGCCGGTGTCCACGTCGCGGAACTCGTCGCCGCACTGCGTCTGACCATCGATGTCCAGGTACGCGCGTTCGGCGCGGACCGCGATGAGGCGGCCACGCGTGGGTACCGCACACCCATCGAACTCGCCGGTGCGAACCCCGCGATTCAGACACTCGGTACCGACCTGGCGATGGTCGGCGACATCGCCGGTGCGGATCTCGTGCACAGCCACACCTGGTACGCGAACTTCGCGGGACACATCGCTTCGCAGCTGCATGGGATCCCGCACGTGCTCACCGCGCACAGCCTGGAACCGCTGCGACCGTGGAAGGCCGAACAGCTCGGCGGCGGCTATGCCGTCTCCAGCGGGATCGAGAAGCTGGCATATGAGAACGCCGCGGCCATCGTCGCGGTATCGGCCGGGATGCGCGCCGACATCCTGCGCAGCTATCCGGAGGTGGATCCGAGTCGAGTCAGGGTGATCCACAACGGAATCGATGTGGAGCGGTGGCGTCCGGTGCAGGATGACGCATTCCTCGCGAGCATCGGCATGGATCCGTACCGTCCGTCCGTCGTCTTCGTGGGGCGCATCACCCGGCAGAAGGGATTGCCGTATCTGCTGCGTGCCGCAGCCGTTCTGCCGCCGGAGGTCCAGTTGGTGCTGTGCGCGGGTGCGCCGGACACCCAGGAGATCATGGCTGAGGTGCAGGAGGGCGTACGCCTGCTGCAGCAGACGCGCCAGGGCGTCATCTGGATCGAGCGGATGCTGCCACGAGACGAGCTCTCCGCGATTCTCACGGCCGCCACCACCTTCGTCTGCCCGTCCGTGTACGAGCCGCTCGGGATCGTGAACCTTGAGGCGATGGCGTGCGGCGCCGCTGTTGTCGGCACGGCGACGGGCGGCATCCCAGAGGTCGTCGATGACCGCGTCACCGGCCGTCTCGTGCCGATCGAGCAGGTGACGGACGGGACGGGGACGCCCGTGGATCCCGACCGTTATGTCGACGATCTCGCGCGCACACTCACCGAGGTCGCGATGGATCCGGCGCAGGCCGCCGCTTACGGAGAAGCCGGACGCGAGCGCGCCGCCCGCGAGTTCAGCTGGGGTGCGATTGCCGACACCACGCGGGCGCTCTACGCGGAGCTGACAGATTGAGCCGATAGGCTTGAAGCATGCCGAGTGCTCTTGATTTCACCGATGTCGTCGTGCGCCGTGACGGGCGCAACATCGTCGATCATGTGACCTGGCAGGTCGCGGAGGATCAACGATGGGTCGTACTCGGGCCGAACGGTGCGGGTAAGACGACTCTGCTCCAGCTGGCTGACACGCTGATGCATCCGACCGGCGGCACAGTGACCGTCCTGGGCGAGACGCTCGGCCGTACCGACGTGTTCGAGCTGCGTCCTCGCATCGGGTTCGCCTCGACGGCGATGGCGAAGCGCATCCCCCGCGACGAGAGCGTGCTCAACGTCGTCCTGACCGCCGCCTTTTCGGTGACGGGCCGCTGGAACGAGCAGTACGAGAACATCGATGAGCGGCGCGCCGTGCGAGTGCTGGGGGAGTGGAAGCTCGATCACCTCGCCGACCGCACGTTCGGAACCCTCAGCGACGGCGAGCAGAAGCGGGTGCAGATCGCGCGGGCGGTCATGACCGACCCGGAGCTGCTGCTGCTCGACGAGCCGACCGCATCGCTCGACCTCGGCGCCCGAGAGGAACTGCTCGGGTTGCTCAGTGGATACGCATCATCCCCGACGACTCCGGCCATGGTCATGGTCACACACCACGTCGAAGAGATCCCGATCGGCTTCACGCACGTGCTGCTGATCCGCGACGGTGGCATCGTCGCGGCGGGCCCGATCGCCGAGACCTTGACGGCGGATGCTCTGACCGAGGCCTTCGGCATGCCGATCGCGCTCAGCGCAGAGGACGGCAGGTACGCGGCGCGCGCCACGTCCTGAATGCACATCTGCTAGACTTGACCCTTGGTGCGCATGCACCCTCTGACTCTCTATCTATTCGTATCCGCAAGCCAAGGAATCAGCAATGAAGACTGACATTCACCCCGTCTACAAGGCCGTCGTGTTCCGCGACCTCGGCTCGGGCGAGACGTTCCTCACCCGTTCCACCGTCTCCAGCGACAAGAAGATCGAACTGGACGGCGTGGAGTACCCCGTCATCGACGTCGAGATCTCCTCGTCTTCGCACCCGTTCTACACGGGCAAGCAGCGCATCATGGACTCGGCCGGTCGTGTCGAGAAGTTCAACCAGCGCTTCAAGGGCTTCGGCGGCAGCAAGTAACTTCTGCCCCAAAGAAAGGCCCCGCTTCGGCGGGGCCTTTTTCGTGCGTCGGATGGGTTGCTGAGACCCCCGGTTCATGTCGAGACCCCGGGATGCTGGCGTCATTCAGATGGGGTATCGACAACGAGCCGGGGTCTCGGCGTTTCAGACCTGACGCACCGGCCAGGTGCCGTCGAGTGTGTCTTCGGCGTCGAGTCGGCCTATCCGGATGAAGTACTCCGTCAGGCTCTCGGCCTGCGTGCGGGCCCAGCCGATCTGCTGCGTGTGCAGTTCCTGTGCCGTGGCGGCGAGCGGGAAGCTTCGCGCGATCGCCTGGGCGACGCGGCCGGCGGCAATCGCATCGGCGGCTGCCTCATGAGCCCCGTCGAGCCGCACCTCGTAATGCTCTGCGACGACCTCGAGTGTGCGCTTGCCCTTGCGATACCGATCGACAGCCTTGTCGATCACATGCGGGTCGATGATGGGGCCGGGTGATTCGAGGGTCGGGATGCCGTGCCTCAGACACTCGTGCGTGAGCAGTGAGAAGTCATAGGACGCGTTGTAGGCGACCACCGGCATGCCCTGGGCGAAGAGGGCGCGGAGCGAGGCTGTGACCTCGGTGACGACCTCGCGTGCGACGCGTCCGTCTCGTCGGGCCTGCTCGGTGCTGATACCGTGCACGGCTGCCGCGCCCTCGGGAATGGGGATGCCCGGATCGGCGAGCCAGGAGCGCGCAGCGATCTCGCGGCCTTTCGCGTCGAGCACGCCGACGTGCGCGGTGACGATGCGGTCGGAGGTGACGTCGACGCCAGTGGTCTCGAGATCGAAGACGCCGATGCGGCTGAGCCAGCCGGGGAGTTCGAGATCGATTGCCATGACCCCACGCTAGGGAGGGGTTCGGACAATGCTGTGCAGGCTCGCCCGTAGACTGGATCCATGACCGTTGCCTCGCCGTATGCCGACCGGCTGAGCCGCCTGCCGGTCGAGCGTCACGAAGTCGAGGTGCTCGGCGCGACGACCGCGTACTGGGTGTACGGCCCTTCGACAGGCTCAGGGACCGAGAGCGACCCGACCACGGTGATCGCGGTGCACGGCTTCCGCGGCGAGCATCATGGGCTGGAGCCCGTGCTCGCGTATCTCCCCGAGGCGCGGGTGATCGCGCCCGATCTGCCCGGTTTCGGTGAGACGCCGCCTCTCCCAGGCCGCACGCACGATCTCGCCGCCTACGCCGAGTGGCTCCGGGACTTCTCCGTTGCCGTCGCGCCCGGTGCCGTCATCCTGGGCCATTCGTTCGGCTCGATCGTGGCATCCGCCGCGGTCTCCGGCGGGCTCGAGACACCGAGACTGATCCTGATCAACCCCATCGGCGCACCCGCCCTGGAAGGGCCCAAGGGCGTGATGACGCGCCTGGCCGTCTGGTACTACGACCTCGGGGCAGTGCTGCCATCAAGGCTCGGCACCGCGTTGCTGCGCAATCGCCTGATCGTTCGCGTCATGAGCATCACGATGGCGAAGACGAAGGACGCGTCGCTTCGGCGCTTCATCCACGACCAGCACGACACCTACTTCTCCGACTTCTCCGACCGCGATGTGCTGCGTGACGCCTTTGTCGCGAGTGTCTCTCACGATGTCCGCGCCTTCGCCCCGCAGATCCCGGTGCCGACGCTGCTGGTCGCCGCGCAGAAGGACGACATCACACCCATCGAGGCCGAGCGCCATCTCGCGACACTGTTCCCCGATGCAGAGCTCGTGGAGATCGCCGACGTCGGCCATCTCGTCCACTACGAGACCCCGGCCGAAGCAGCCGGGGCGATCCGTCGCTTCCTCAGGGTTCCCGTCGCGCGAGGCCGATGAGACCGGCGACGCGGAACGGTATCACCTCGCCCATCGCGAGCGACGTCTCGGTGCGTTCGACGCCTTCGATCGACAGGATCCGTGCGTCCGTATCGAAGAGGTGACGTGCGTCGCGGCAGGCGACTCGCGCCAGCAGATCGATCGCGCCGCTGAGGCCGTGCACCTGCAGCACCTCGGGGATGCGTGCGAGCTCGGCCGTGATGCGGGGGAGCTCCGTCTGCCGCAGTCCGATGCTGACGAACGCCTGCAACGGGAAGCCGAGCACCTCTGGTGAGAAGGAGCGCTCATAGGACAGGAACACTCCGGTCTGCTCGAGCCTGGCCATCCGCGCCTGAATCGTGTTGCGGGACAGCCCGAGCGTCTCGGCGAGCGCGACGATCGTCGTTCGCGGATCCTCGGCGAGGACGGCGAGCAGTTCGAGATCGACGCGGTCGAGAGCGGGCATAGTGCCAAACATTAGCAGGGTCGGCGCGCGCGCACTGGGCAACATGCTCAGGACGCTTCTGAATGCTTGAGCGTGCTGATCAGCGGACGTACGCTCGAAGCATCCGATGATGATGTCGGTGCACGCGTGCAACTCCTCACGAGGGAGACACACGACAGGAGGACGATGATGTCAATGCAGACCACGCCGATCGCAGACACCACGCAGGATCTGGAACTCTCCGAGCGGCTTCTCGCACCAGACGGCACCCGTCAGAAGAACCCGGAACTCGACCCGTTCGTGGCCGATGTCGACGCAGCGCAGTTGCGGGCGCTGCACCGCGACATGGTCATCCTGCGCCGCATCGATGCCGAGGGCATCGCACTGCAGCGCCAGGGCCAGCTCGGTCTGTGGGCGCCCTGCAACGGCCAGGAAGCAGCGCAGATCGGCACCGCCCGCGCGCTCGACCCGATCGACTTCGTCTTCCCGAGCTACCGCGAGACCGGCGTCATCTACGCGCGCGGCGCGCAGCCGGGCGACTTCGTGCGCGTCTGGCGCGGTGAAGAGGGCGCTCCGTTCGACCCAATCGAGATGCGGATCGCTCCGCTGCAGATCATCATCGGCGCGCAGACCCTGCACGCCGTCGGCTACGCCATGGGAATCAAGCACGAGAAGGCCCCCGAAGTCGCCGTCACCTACTTCGGCGACGGGGCGACCAGTCAGGGCGACGTCAACGAGGCCATGGTGTTCGCCGCCTCTTATCAGGCACCGGTCGTGTTCGTCTGCCAGAACAACCACTGGGCGATCTCCGAGCCCGTCGCCGTGCAGTCGCAGTATCCGATCGCCGGCCGTGCTCCGGGGTTCGGCATCCCGAGCCTCCGCGTCGACGGCAACGATGTGCTCGCCTGCATGGCGGCGATGCGCTGGGCGCTCGCGCATGCACGTGCGGGCAAGGGGCCGGCATTCATCGAGGCGGTGACGTACCGGATGGGACCGCACACCACCTCGGATGACCCCACTCGCTACCGTGACCCCGCCGAACTCGAGGCCTGGCGCACGCGCGACCCGATCGCCCGGCTGGAGGCGCACCTTCGCGCCGCCGGCGAACTCGACGACGAGCAGATGGCTGCTGTGCAGGCGGATGCCGATGTCATGGCACGTGAGATGCGTGCCGCATGTCTGGGCCTGGTCACGCGCGAGCCGCTCGCCGTCTTCGACAACGTCTACGCCGAGCCGCACTGCGGGATCGATCGTCAGCGCGACGAGTACGCCGCGTACATCTCTTCATTCGAGGGGGCCTGAGATGACGGAGATCACACTGGGCAAGGCCCTGAACGCGGGGCTCCGCAAGGCCATGAGCGACGACGAGAAGGTCGTGCTGATGGGTGAGGACATCGGCAAGCTCGGTGGTGTGTTCCGCATCACCGACGGCCTGCAGAAGGAGTTCGGTGCCGCGCGCGTGATCGACACCCCGCTCGCAGAGTCCGGCATCGTCGGTACGGCTGTCGGCCTCGCCTATCGCGGGTACCGTCCGGTCGTCGAGATCCAGTTCGACGGCTTCGTCTACCCGGCGTTCGATCAGATCGTCTCGCAGGTCGCGAAACTGCACTACCGCACCCAGGGGCGGGTGAAGATGCCCATCACGATCCGCATCCCCTGGGCAGGCGGTATCGGCGCAGCCGAACATCACTCGGAGTCGCCGGAGGCGTATTTCGTCCACACGGCCGGGCTGCGCGTCATCACGGTGTCCAATCCCCAGGACGCCTACCGCTGTCTTCAGCAGGCCATCGCCTCGGACGACCCTGTCATCTTCTTCGAGCCGAAGCGCCTCTATCACCACAAGGGTGAGGTCGATCTGGATGCCTCGCTCGCTGATGCGCCCCCGATGGGAGTCGCACGCGTCCTTCGCGAGGGGGCGGATGCCACGATCATCACTTATGGTGCGATGGTGTCGACTGCGCTGGATGCCGCGTCGGCCGCGGAAGACGATGGAGTCTCGCTGGAGGTCATCGATCTTCGCTCGATCTCTCCGGTCGACTATGACACCGTCACCGCGTCGGTGCGCCGCACTGGACGAGTCGTCGTCGCGCACGAGGCTTCGCGCGAAGCTGGCGTCGCCGCGGAGGTGATCGCGAGCGTCACGGAGCAGTGCTTCGAGTACCTTGAGGCGCCGCCGCTCCGGGTCACCGGACATGACGTCCCATACCCGCCTGCGAAGCTCGAGAAGTTCCACCTTCCCGATCTCGATCGCATACTCGACGCGGTCGATCGGGTGCTCGACCGGCCTAACAGCCTGACGGGAGCGGAGTCATGATCGAGGAGTTCCGCCTTCCGGATCTCGGCGAGGGACTCGCTGAGGCCGAGGTCGTGCAGTGGCTGGTGGCACCGGGCGACACAGTGACGTTGAACCAGACGCTCGCCGAAGTGGAGACGGCGAAGGCCGTCGTCGAACTGCCGTCGCCGTTCGACGGGATCGTGTCGACGCTGCACGCCGAGGCCGGCGAGACCGTCGCTGTGGGGGCTCCGTTGATCGCCTTCGACGTGGCCGGGGTGGACGCCCCGGATGCCGCGCCGGCGGATGCGGCGTCCTCCGCCACGGCCTCGTCCGCCGCGGAGGAGAAGACGCCGCCGAATCTCGTGGGCTATGGAGCCGCCCCAGCGAAGGGCGGCCGTCCCACACGGCGCGTGCGCAGAGCCGGGCGCGTCGATGCGGTGTCCGACACTGCTGTGCTGGAGGCGGCGCCGCACGATGTGCTGCCGGAGTCCAGCGCCGCGCCCGCGCAAGTGGGCGAGCGGCCGCGTTCGACGCCACCGGTGCGCGCATACGCGAAACGATCGGGAGTCGACATCGCGCTCGTTGCCGCCGACGTCGGAGACCGCGTGATCACCCGCGATGACGTCGACGCGTATCTCGAGCGGGTGGGTGGCGAGGTGGAGCCTCGCACGACGCACGCGCCGAGCACGTCACCGGAGCGATCCGTGGGTGAGCGGGAGACGCGGATCCCGATCCGGGGCGTCCGCAAGCACACCGCAGCGGCGATGGTGCAGAGTGCCTTCACCGCCCCGCACGTGACCACGTTCCACACCGTCGATGTCACGGCGACCATGGATCTGATCGCTAGTCTGCGCGATGACCGCGCACTGTCCGAGCGCCGGATCGGACCGCTCGTGATCGTGGCCAAAGCAGTGTGCCTCGCGCTCAGCCGTACGCCAGGACTCAACTCGCGCTGGGATGACGCGGCCGGCGAGATCGTGCAGCCGCACTACGTGGATCTCGGCATCGCCGCGGCGACGGAGCGGGGGCTGATAGTGCCGAACATCCGTGACGCCGATCAGATGACCCTGCCCCAGCTCGCCGATGCGTTGCGTGCGCTCACCGAGACCGCCCGTTCAGGGAAGACCTCACCGGCAGAGCTGGCCGGCGGCACCTTCTCGATCACGAACATCGGCGTCTTCGGCATCGATGCCGGCACGCCGATCCTGCCTCCTGGGCAATCCGGCATCCTCGCGGTCGGTGCCGTGCGGCGCCTGCCGTGGGAGTACAAGGGCGAGATCGCGCTTCGCCAGGTGATGACTCTGAGCCTGTCGTTCGATCACCGGATCGTCGACGGCGCGGAAGGCGCCCGATTCGTCAAGGACGTCGCCGACATCCTTGAGGAGCCCGGTCGCGCGATGCTCCTGCGATGACGCTCACTCGGGCTCAGCGCCGGGCGCCCCGGCCGCTGAGCCTGAGGGAGCGGTCCTGGGGTTCAGGACGTCAGGGCGGCGTGCGCCATCGCGGTGAGAATGGTCGCCGTCGACTTCTTCGACCTTGTCGCGCTGCGCGTGCTGTGCGGGGTGGAGTTGATGAGACCGAAGCACGCCTGAACGCGCAGCCGCAGTTCGTCAGCCGGCGCGTCGTGCAGCGGTGTGAGAGCCGAGATCCACAGATCGATGTAGGTGCGCTGCAGCCGGCGCACCTCGGCGCGGTCCTCGTCGCTCAGATGCGCCAGATCCCTGTCCTGCACACGGATGACGTCGGCATGGGCGAGTGCGAAGTCGACGTGGAATCCGATGAGGGCCAGCATCCGTTCTTGATCGCCGGACGACGACGCGGCGACGCGGGACCCACCGCTGACGAGGTCTTCGCTGACCTTGACGAGGACGGCGCCGAGCAGCGCCTGCTTGCCGGCGAAATGGCGGTACACCGCTGGTCCGGATACCCCGACGGCGGATCCGATGTCCTCCAGGCTCACGCCGGAGTAGCCGCGCTCGGCGAAGAGCCGCGCGGCCTCGTGCAGCAGGGAATCCGCGCGCTCTGCTTTCGCGCGATCTCGCGCGGTCGGGGGGCTTGTCATCTCAGTTAATGCTCGCTAACCTAAAATGGCTGGTTAGTGCACAGTAACCGAAAAGCGTTGTTCAACGCCACCGTGAGTCGAGGAGGACGCCGGGATGCCCGTCACCCAGGAGATGCTGGCCGCTGAGCTGCGCGAGCGGCGCGCAACCGCCGCGCTGGGCGGCCCCGAAGCCTCTCGCACCCGCCACGTCGCTCGCGGCAAGCTGCTGCCGCGGGAGAGGATCGCGAGGCTGCTCGATGAGGGCAGTCCGTTTCTCGAGGTGTCGCCGCTCGCAGCGGACGGGATGTACGGGGGAGAGGTGCCGGGGGCGGGCGTCATCGCCGGCATCGGGCTCGTGCACGGACGACACGTGATGGTCGTCTGCAACGATGCGACGGTGAAGGGCGGGAGCTACCTGCCGCTCACGGTGAAGAAGCATCTTCGCGCCCAGGAGATCGCGCTCGAGAACCGGCTTCCGTGCCTCTACCTCGTCGACTCCGGCGGCGCGTTCCTGCCGAAGCAGGACGAGGTCTTCCCCGATCGTGAGCATTTCGGCCGCATCTTCTTCAATCAGGCGCGGATGAGTGCCGAACGCATCCCGCAGTTGGCGGCGGTGCTCGGATCCTGCACGGCGGGTGGCGCGTACGTTCCCGCGATGAGCGATGAGACCGTGATCGTGCGTAACCAGGGCACGATCTTCCTCGGCGGGCCGCCCCTCGTCAAAGCCGCCATCGGCGAGATCGTCGCCGCGGAGGACCTCGGCGGCGGAGAGCTGCATGCCAGGCGCTCCGGCGTGGTGGATCACCTTGCCGAGGACGACGAGCACGCCCTCGAGATCCTCCGCGACATCGTCACGACGCTGCCATCGCCGAGCGCACCTGCGTGGGAGGTGTCAGCGTCCCGAGCGCCCGCCGAGCAGTCCAGCCTCTACGACGTCGTCCCCGTCGATGTGAACGCCGCGTACGACGTGCACGAGGTGATCGACCGGCTCATCGACGCCGACACGTTCCGCGAGTTCAAGTCCGAGTACGGCACGACGCTGGTGACCGGGTTCGCCAGGCTGCACGGCCATCAGATCGGCGTCGTCGCGAACAACGGCGTGCTCTTCAGCGAGTCCGCGCTCAAGGGAGCGCATTTCATCGAGCTGTGCGATCAGCGCGGCATCCCGCTGCTGTTCCTGCAGAACATCACGGGATTCATGGTCGGCTCCGAGGCCGAAGCCGGCGGTATCGCCAAGGACGGCGCGAAGATGGTCACCGCGGTCGCGACCACACGCGTGCCGAAACTCACCGTCATCATCGGCGGCTCCTTCGGCGCGGGCAACTACTCGATGTGCGGGCGTGCGTACTCACCGCGGTTCCTGTGGACCTGGCCGGCCAGCCGCATCTCGGTGATGGGCGGAAATCAGGCGGCGTCGGTGCTGGCGACGGTGAAGGACGACCAGCTGACTGCACGCGGCGAGAGCTGGAGCGCCGAGGAGCGCAGCGCGTTCGAAGAGCCGATCCGCGAGCAGTATGAGACACAGGGCGAGCCCTATTACGCCACCGCGCGGCTCTGGGACGACGGGATCGTCGATCCCGATGAGACGCGCGACATCCTGGGTCTCGCGCTCGACGTCGTCGCCCGCAGCCCGCTGCCAGAACCGCGCTTCGGCGTATTCAGGATGTGATGAGCATGAACGACATGAACACAGTGCTGGTCGCCAATCGCGGTGAGATCGCCCGCCGCATCATCCGCACCCTGCGCGAGCAGGGCCTGCGCAGCGTCGCGGTCTACAGCGAAGCGGATGCCACGGCACCTCATGTCCGCGAGGCGGACGACGCCGTTCTGATCGGCCCCGCTCCTGCGGCGGAGTCGTATCTCGCCGTCGAAGCAGTGATCGGCGCCGCGAAACGGTGCGGTGCGGATGCGATCCACCCCGGCTACGGCTTCCTCTCCGAGAGCGTGGCCCTCGCGGAGGCATGCACGCGAGCGGGCATCATCTTCATCGGCCCATCCGTCGAAGCCCTGGAGATCATGGGCGACAAGGCGAAGGCGCGCGACCACGTCGGCGCACGGGGAGTCCCCGTGGTGCCCGGCTTCACGGCTGCGGGACTGACGGATGACGAGATCGCCGTTCGGGCGAACGAGATCGGGTATCCGCTGCTGGTCAAGCCCAGCGCAGGCGGCGGCGGCAAGGGCATGGAGACGGTCTCGGATTCCGGCGCTCTCGCCTCAGCGCTGGCATCCGCCCGTCGCGTCGCCAAGGCGGCGTTCGGCGACGATGCGCTCGTGCTGGAGCGGCTCATCCGCCGCCCTCGTCATATCGAGGTGCAGGTGTTCGGCGACATCCACGGCACGGTCATCGCCCTCGGCGAGCGCGAGTGCACTCTGCAGCGCCGGCACCAGAAGGTCATCGAGGAAGCCCCGTCCGCTGGACTTCCTGGCGGACTCACCGAGCGACTGTTCGAGGCCGCGGTCCGTGCCGGCGAGAGCGTGTCGTACGTCGGCGCCGGCACGGTCGAGTTCCTCGTCGACGCGGACGCGCCAGATGACTTCTTCTTCATCGAGATGAACACGAGGCTGCAGGTCGAGCATCCGGTCACCGAGGCGGTCACTGGCCTCGACCTGGTCGCTCTGCAGCTCGACGTCGCCGCCGGTGGCGTGCTTGCGCCGGCACCCGCATTGCGCGGCCATGCAGTGGAGGCCCGCATCTATGCGGAGTCACCAGAGCACGACTTCCTGCCTTCGACCGGCCCTGTTCTGCGCTTCGCCGCGCCGCGCGGCGTGCGTGTGGATGCCGCGATCGAGACCGGCAGCGAGGTCACGGGGTTCTACGACCCGATGATCGCGAAGGTGATCGCCCACGGACCCGATCGTGAGACGGCTTTGGCCCGCCTCGACCAGGCCCTGGCGGAGACGGTCGTGCTCGGCATCGAGACGAACATCGCGTTCCTGCGGCAGCTGCTCACGAACGAGCGGGTCGTGAGCGGCGACCTCGACACCGGGCTGATCGAGACGCTGCTGCCCGTACGTCCTGCTGAGCCTTCCGCCGCCATGATCGCCGCGGCGAAACGGGAGCTGCACAGCGAAACAGGACGTGCTGAGGCACCTCTCGTGCCGCAAGACGTGTTTCGCCGGTCGGGCGACGTGTGGGCGGCCCTCACCGACCGCGGGGCGCGGGCCGTGGCCTTCCTCACGGACGCGGACGAGCTCATCGAGGTGACAGGACCGGTCGCAGAGGTGGGGGAAGCCGTTGCGGCAACGGATGCCGACGGCGCGATCTGGGTGAGCGAGAACGGCCGGTCCGCACGCCTTCGCCCCGTCGATCGCCGTGAGCGGATGAGGCTCCGCGTCGCCGCGCAGCATCCTGTCAGCACGGCGACGCATCCGGAAGCGCGCGCGCCGATGCCGGGGAGCATCGTCGCCGTGCATGTCGAAGACGGCGCGACCGTGACTGCAGGACAGCCCCTCGTCTCGATCGAGGCGATGAAAATGGAGCATCCGGTTCCGGCCCCCCACGACGGCGTCGTGCGCCTGCTGATGGCGGTCGGAGACCAGGCGAAGCGCGGCCAGGCTGTCGCGGTGGTGACACCCACCGAAGCGACGGCGTCGAACGACACCCCAGAAGGAGCAATCGCATGACCGAAGATCTCACTGCCGAAGAGGTCGAACTCGCCGCGATGGTGCGCGAGTTCGCCGACACCGTCGTCGCGCCGCAGTCGTATGAGGCCGATCGAACCCATACCCTGTCGATGGACGTCGTCCGTCAGATGGGGGAACTGGGGCTGTTCGGGCTCCCGTTCCCCGAGGACGTCGGCGGTCAGGGCGGCGACTACATGGCCCTCGGCCTCGCGATCGAGGCACTCGCCAGGGTCGATCAGTCGATGGCGATCACCTTGGAGGCCGGCGTGAGCCTCGGCGCCATGCCGATCTTCCGCTTCGGCGACGATGCGCAGAAGGCCGAGTACCTGCCAGACCTGCTCGCTGGACGGGCTCTTGCGGGGTTCGGGCTCACCGAGCCGGAAGCCGGCAGCGACGCCGGGGCGACGCGGACGACGGCTCGGCGCGATGGTGACGAGTGGGTCATCGACGGCACCAAGCAGTTCATCACGAACTCCGGCACACCGATCACCCGTTTCGTCACGGTCGCGGCTGTCACCGGCATCCGCGACGGTCGCAAGGAGATCTCGACCATCATCGTGCCGAATGGCACCCCCGGCTTCACCGTGGAGGCGCCGTACGACAAGGTCGGCTGGCGTGCATCCGACACGCATCCGCTGACGTTCGACGGCGCGAGGGTCCCTGCGGAGAACCTGCTCGGCGACGAGGGGAGCGGATTCCGCAACTTCCTCAGCATCCTCGACGAAGGGCGCATCGCGATCGCGGCGCTGTCCACCGGTGCAGCGGAAGGGTGTCTGGAAGCGGCGGTCGAATACGCGAAGAGCCGCACCGTGTTCGGCAGCGCCCTGAGCACGAGGCAGAACGCGCAGTTCACCCTGGCACGGATGCGCGCACGCGTGCACACGGCTCGTCTTGCGTGGCATCACGCCGCGCGGCTCCGCGACGCGGGCAAGCCCTTCGCGGAGGCTTCCGCGATCGCCAAACTCGTCGCGGGAGACGCCGCGATGGACAACGCCAGGGACGCGACGCAGATCTTCGGCGGCAACGGGTTCATGAACGAGTTCCCGGTCGCGCGCCACTACCGCGACTCGAAGATCCTCGAGATCGGCGAGGGCACAACCGAGGTGCAGCTGCTGGTGATCGCGCGGGCATTGGGACTCGCCGGGTAGCGTGTCAGCATGACGGACATCCTCCAGCGCGGACTGTACTTCGAAGAGTTCGAAGTCGGCGCGCGCTACCAGCACAGACCTGGCCGCACGGCGACCGAGGCCGACAACGTGCTCTTCACCACGCTGACCATGAATACGCAGGCGCTGCACTTGGACGCCGCCTTCGCGGCCGAGCAGGAGTTCGGTCAGCGCCTGATGAACTCGATGTGGACGCTGTCGACGATGGTGGGTTCATCGGTCGCGCAACTGACGCAGGGCACTCTCGTGGCGCAACTCGGGCTGGGTGAGATCGCGTTCCCGCACCCCCTGTTCGCCGGAGACACCCTCTACACCGAGAGCGTGGTGACCGAGAAGCGGCTGTCATCGTCGCGGCCGGGGCAGGGCATCTGCACGATCGTGCACACCGGACGCAATCAGGACGATGTCGTCGTCGCGAAGGCCGCGCGCACTGTGCTCGTGCACTGCAGGCCGGAAGGGGAGTCCGATGGTGTTTGAGCTCGGCCCCGCTCTGCTGTTCTGCCCGGCGGATCGGTCGGAGCGCTTCGAGAAGGCTCTGGAACGCGCCGATGCTGTGATCCTCGACCTCGAAGATGCCGTGGCTCCCGCAGACAAGGACGCGGCTCGACGCAACGTGATCGACACCGCCGTCGGAGCCGAGCGCGTGATCGTGCGGGTCAACGCCCCTGGCACGAGTGACTTCGCACGCGATCTCGCGGCGCTGGCGGACACGGACTTCCGCACAGTGATGGTCGCGAAGGCGGAGAACCCCGCATCGTTGGACGCCTTCGATGAACGGTTCTCCCTGATCGCCCTGTGCGAGACCGCGCGCGGCGTCGCAGCGGCCGACCGGCTCGCCGCGCACGACCGCGTCGTGGCTCTCATGTGGGGTGCAGAGGATCTGGTGGCGTCCCTCGGCGGAACGTCGAGTCGAGATGCGAGCGGCCGCTACCGCGACGTCGCGCGGTACGCGCGTTCGCGGGTGCTCGTGGAGGCCGGCGCGCAGGGCAAGGCGGCTATCGACGCGGTGCACATCGACATCGAAGACACGGAGGGCCTGGAGCGGGAGGCGGCGGATGCCGTCGCATCCGGATTCCATGCCACGGCGTGCATCCACCCCGGCCAGGTTCCGATCATCCGGCAGGCGTACCTTCCGGATGCCGCGATCTCCTCTTGGGCGGAGGCCGTTCTTGCTGCGGCAGAGGGGGAGCGGGGCGTGTTCAGGTTCCGTGGACAGATGGTCGACGAACCGGTGCTGCGGCACGCACGAGCGGTGATCGCGCGCGCCGGTCGCTGATTCTCCGCGTTCCGCTCGTTCAAGACGATGCGGAGTTCAGACCGCGACCGTCTCCAGCAGTCGAAGGATCCCGGGCGCCGCCTCGAAGCGGTGCACGGATCCGTTCGCGAGCGGCACGCCGGCCGGCGGCATGGTTCCGCCCGAGGCGTGGTCGAGCAGCGCACGGATGACTCCGCCATGCGCGACGACAATGACGGATTCCGCGGTCGGCGCCGAACGACGGCGAGATGCCCGGGCGATCACGTCCAGGGCGGCGAGCGCACGCTCGGCGACCTGACCGAAGCTCTCCGCCTTCGGAACTTCGGCGTACCAGTCGCCGTAACGATCTATGTAGTCCGCGACGAGCATTCCCTCGGCCTCGCCGAACTCGCGCTCGCGAAGGTCGGAGACCAGTTCGGGCTGAGCAAGGCCGATCGCGTCGGCGATGATCTGCGCCGTCTCATGAGCTCGCACGAGCGGACTCGCGTAGATCGCATGATGGGTGGCGCCCGCGAGGAGAGCTGCGGCGTCGCGCGCGTGACCGCGGCCGGTCTCGTTGAGCGGGATGTCCGTCGAACCCTGGATGCGGCGATCCAGGTTCCAGTCGGTCTGACCGTGGCGGACGAGGGTGATGAAGGTCACGTGAGAAGCTCCTGGAATGCGGGGAGGACGTCGCTCGTGCCTCCTGCGAGAGTCACGTCCGCCCAGGGGTCGGCGCGGGTGGGCTCGCGATTGACGATGATGAGCGGGATGTTGCGGCGGCGGGCGCGCTCGATGAGCCGCACTCCGGAGTTCACGACGAGCGAGGAGCCGGCGACGATCAGCGCATCGCTGGCGCGCAGGAGCGATTCGGCGGCGCGGAAACGGTCCGCGGGCACGTACTCGCCGAAGAAGACCACGTCGGGTTTCAGCATCCCACCGCACACCGTGCATGTGGGGACGACGAAGTCCTCGGTACTCTCCGGCGCGACGTCGCCGTCCGGGTTGAGCACGATGTTCTCCGGAACGGTGATCCACGGATTGAGCGCTTCGATCTGCGTCGCGATGTCACGGCGGTCGAAGACCTGGCCGCACCGCAGGCACACCACCCGACGCATGGTGCCGTGCACCTCGATCACTCGGCTGCTGCCGGCCCGCAGATGCAGGCCGTCCACGTTCTGAGTGATGACGCCGGTGGAGACCCCGTCGCGTTCCATCTCGGCGAGCGCGATGTGCCCGGCGTTCGGCTCGGCATGCGCGAACGCGCGCCAGCCGAGGTGACCGCCCACCCAGTAACGCCGACGGGCGGCCTCGTCAGCGAGATAGCGCTGCCCTGTCATCGGATCGGCCCGCGTCCTTGCACCTTCGCCGCGGTACGCGGGAATACCGGAGTCCGTCGATATCCCGGCGCCCGTGAGGACGGCGATCCTGCGTCCCCTCAGAAGGTCGACGGCTCTCGCTATGCCGGCAGACAGCTCGGCACTGGTCGTCACGCTCACGAATCCTCCCCGAGGGAGTCTACGGCGTGGCCGGCGCATGATGGCCGTCCTGGCCGGGGCTCGGACGATGGCAGAGTGTTCAACATGCCTCTGGAGTACATCGCCGACGGCGCCGATCCGCGCCTTGCCGACTACCGGAACCTCACCGACACCGCGCTTCGGCGCCTGACGGAACCCCGTGAAGGTCTCTACATCGCCGAGTCGGTGAAGGTCATCCGGCGTGCGATCGACGCGGGGCACGTACCGCGCTCGGTGCTGACGCAGCGCAGATGGGTCGATCAGGTCGAAGAGGCGCTCGGCGATCGCGGCACCGCCGTTTACGTGGTGCCCGACGAAGTCGCCGAGCAGGTCACCGGCTACGCCGTGCATCGTGGGGCGCTGGCGTCGATGCACCGACCTGCGCTGCCAACGGTGGCGGAGGTGCTCGAGGGCGCACGGCTGGTCCTGGTGCTGGAGGATCTCATCGAGCACACCAACGTCGGCGCCGCGTTCCGCGCAGCCGCCGGGCTCGGCGCCGATGCGGTACTCGTCTCGCCGCGCTGCGCTGATCCGCTCTATCGACGCAGCGTCAAGGTGAGCATGGGCACGGTGTTCCAGGTGCCGTGGGCCCGGATCGGGAACTGGACGGATGCCGTCGCCGATCTGCATGCGGCCGGGTTCGAGGTGGCCGCTCTCGCACTGAGCGACGACGCCGTACCGCTGCGCAAGTATGCCATCGACCGTCCTGACAGGGTGGCACTCGTCATGGGCACGGAGGGCGATGGCCTGTCGCGGGTCGCGCTGGACGCAGCCGACGCCGTGGTCACGATCCCGATGCGTGCAGGAGTGGACTCGCTGAATGTGGCGTCCGCCGCAGCTGTCGCGCTGTGGGCGCTCGCGGGCTGACCGCTCGGCCCGGCGACTGCTCGGCCAGGCGACTACTCGGCGTCGCGCTTCGCGCTGTCCGAGAACACGATCGGGCCCGCCTCCGGCCGCTTCGCGGTGATGAGGTCGCCGGACGACTGGTGTCGCAGGCGCCTCAGTACCCATGGCACCAGGTGCTCCCGCGCCCAGCCCAGGTCTTCGGCACGCGCCTCACGCCAGGTGCGCACCGGACGGGGCTCGGGCTGCATCGGCTGCAGGTCATTCGGCACGTTCAGCGCCCGCAGCACCATGCGTGCGACCTCATGGTGCCCCAGCGCGTTGAAGTGCAGACGATCGTCGTCGAAGAAGCGGGAGTCCTGCACGTTCTTCAGCGCCCACTGATCGGCGACGATGCAGTCGTGCCGCTCGGCGATCGCGCGGATGGTCTCGTTGTAGATCGCGACCTTGCCGCGGAATCGCCGGAAGACGGGGGTGAAGCCGGTGTCGATTCCGGTGAACACCACGATTGCGGCACCGGTCGACGCGAGGCGCGCGACGGCATCCTCGAGCTGCTCGGCGATGACATCCGGATCGGTGCCGGGGCGGATGACGTCGTTCCCACCGGCGCAGATCGAGACGAGGTCTGGGCGCAGTGTGACGGCGGGTTCGACCTGGTCGGCGACGATCTGTGCGATGAGCTTTCCGCGCACGGCCAGGTTCGCATAGGCGAATCCGTCGACCTGGCGTCCGAGCTCTTCGGCGACACGATCCGCCCAGCCGCGGTGCCCATCCGTGACGGCGGGATCGGGATCGCCGATGCCCTCTGTGAACGAGTCGCCGATGGCGACGAATCGGCGCCACGGATGCGGCGTCTCATTCTCGATATACGGCGTTCTGGGCGATTCCTCGTCGACCATCGCTGCTCCTTCACTGCCTCGCGGGCCGGAACTGCGACCGCGCAGTGACCGAGCCTACTCGGCATCGCATCGAAGAGGTGGCCAGCACGATCACCGGGAAGCCTGCGGCGGGGGAGAAGTGTCCGCGGCACCGATTATCCTGGAACCGATGCTCTCTCCGTCCTTCCCCCAGCGCGCCCCGTGGGGAACGGCGGACAAGCTCCGTGCCTGGCAGCGGGAGGCACTGGACATCTACTTCCAACGCGATCAGCGAGATTTCCTCGTCGCCGCGACGCCTGGTGCCGGAAAGACCACCTTCGCTCTGACGCTCGCGGTCGAGCTGCTCCGCATGGGAGAGGTGAACCGCATCATCGTGGTCGCCCCGACCGAGCACCTCAAGACCCAGTGGGCGGATGCCGCGGCGAAGGTGCACATCCGCCTCGACCCGCGGTTCCGGAACAGCCACTGGGCGCCCTCGCGTCAGTACCACGGGGTCGTCGTCACATACGCACAGGTCGCCGCGAAGTCGTCGGTGCACCGCCACCTGACCGAAGACGCCAAGACTCTGGTCATCCTCGACGAGGTGCATCACGGCGGCGATGCGCTCAGCTGGGGCGACTCGATCCGTGACGCATACGGCCCGGCGAAGCGGCGCTTGTCGCTGTCGGGCACTCCCTTCCGCAGCGATACAGCGCCGATTCCGTTCGTGACATACGCGCCCGACGAGACCGGCGGGCGCGTGTCGTCCACCGACTACGCGTACGGGTACGGCCGCGCCCTCGCGGACGGCGTCGTGCGGCCGGTGCTCTTCCACATGTACTCCGGGAAGATGCGCTGGCGCACGAGCGCCGGCGACGAACTCGAGGCCCATCTCGGTCAGGACAACACCAAGGACGTCAACTCACAGGCGTGGCGCACAGCGCTCGACCCGGAGGGCGAGTGGATGCCCGCGGTGCTGTCGGCCGCCGACCGGCGGCTCACCGAGATACGCCATCACGTGCCGGATGCCGGTGGCCTGGTGATCGCGACAGATCAGACCGTCGCCCGTGCGTATGCCAAGATCCTGCACAGCCTGACCGGTCAGCGACCCACGGTCGTGCTCTCCGATGAGGCCGCCGCCTCCGAACGGATCGAGAAGTTCAGCGCCGACAACAGCCGGTGGATGGTCGCGGTGCGCATGGTCTCGGAGGGCGTCGACGTGCCGCGGCTCGCCGTGGGCGTCTACGCGACGTCGTCATCGACGCCGCTCTTCTTCGCTCAGGCCATCGGCCGTTTCGTGCGCGCCAGGCGTCGTGGCGAGGCGGCGAGCGTCTTCCTGCCGAACGTGCCAGTGCTCATGGGGCTCGCGAACGAGCTGGAGAAGCAGCGCGACCATGCACTGGATCGCCAGACCAAGGACGAGGACGGATTCGACGACTCGCTCCTGGAGAGCGCGAACCGTGAGGAAGAGACATCCGATGCCCTGACGCAGGAGTTCACCTACCAGGCGATCTCCTCGCTCGCGCACTTCGACCGAGTCGTCTTCGAGGGACAGGAGTTCGGTCAGCTCGCCGAGCCAGGCACGCCGGAGGAAGAGGAATTCATCGGCATCCCTGGGCTCCTCGAGCCTGAGCACGTGCACGAGCTGCTCATGCAGCGCCAGACGCGCCAGTCCAAGCTGCGTGAGACGCGAGAGGCGGAGGCCGGCCCGGAGACGGTCACGACGCTGCCGGCACCGCTGCATCGCACGATGCGCGAACAGCGTCAGCTCCTGAACAGTCTCGTCGGGCTGTATGCCAGGCAGGCAGGCGAGCCACATGGCGCGGTGCACGCCGAACTGCGCCGCATCTGCGGAGGTCCGGCTGTCGCCCAGGCGACCGTGACACAGCTGCAGGCCCGCATCGAGGTGCTGCGCAAGCGCGTGCGCAAGTAGACGACTGTTCCCTGAGCCTGTCGATTTCCGGTCCCTGAGCCTGTCGAAGGGTTAGGAACCCCGAAATGCTGGCAATCCGGGGATTCCGGGGATCTCCGAGCTGACGGCTGGATACCGTTGAAGCTGCCCGAGCACCACTGGAGGATTCATGACAGCGCCCGCTGCCGCCGAGCCGACCGCTGCCGACCGTCGCCGCTGGGCGCGATACCTCGTCGAGGAGCGTGCCGAGGGGACGGTGTACCAGAAGCTCGCAGCGCGCAAGACGGGGGAGGAGCGCGAGATCCTGCAGAGCCTCGCCGATGCGGAGCGTCGCCACGAGCAGCACTGGCTGGATCTGCTCGGGGGTGATCCTGGCAGGCTTCCCAAGGCCGGCATCCGCTCTCGAATGCTGGCCTGGATGGCGGGGCGTTTCGGATCGATCTTCGTGCTCGTGCTGGCCCAGAGCGCGGAGGCCCGGTCACCGTACGACACCGAGCGTTATGCGACGCCGGCGATGCGCGCCGACGAGAAGATCCACCACGAGGTCGTCCGAGGTCTCGCGGCGCGTGGCAGGCGTCGTCTGTCCGGCTCGTTCCGTGCGGCCGTGTTCGGCGCGAACGACGGCCTCGTCAGCAACCTCGCGCTGGTGCTGGGCATCGGAGCGACCGGGGTGAGCTCCGGCTTCGTGCTTTTCAGCGGCATCGCCGGTCTGCTCGCAGGTGCACTGTCGATGGGCGCGGGGGAGTTCGTCTCCGTGCGGTCGCAGCGCGAGCTGCTCGCCTCCACCGAGGCGAACGATGATGCTGCCCACTCGGCGGGCGATCTCGACATCGACGTGAACGAGCTCGCGCTGGTCTTTCGGGCACGCGGCATGGATCAGGCGGAGGCGCTGGCGCGTTCTCGTCGCATCATCGCGGCCGCGCAGGAGGGCGTGCGGCGCACCGCGACGGCGCCGGTGCGCACAGGTGCCGTAGGCAGCGATCACGACATCGTCGGCAGCGATTGGACCGCAGCGATCTCGAGCTTCTTCCTCTTCGCCTCCGGCGCGATCATCCCGGTGCTGCCGTGGATCTTCGGCCTCGAGGGCATGGCCGCGATCATCGTGGCGCTGATCCTGGTCGGCATCTCGCTGCTCGCAACCGGCGCGATGGTGGGCGTGCTCTCCGGCGGCCCGCCATTGCGTCGGGCGCTGCGCCAGCTCGCCATCGGATTCGGCGCGGCAGCGATCACCTACCTGCTGGGCCTGGCCTTCGGCGTCGGCGCGGTCTGATCGGGCGCACCGTCACCCATACACTGGCCGAGTGCACGACGATGCTGCTCGACCCGGTTCCGGCGACGGAGACCGTGCGCGTGAGGTGCTCCGTGCCCCTGCCTTCGCACTGTTCTGGAGTGCGACGACCATCCGCGCATTCGGCGGGTCGATCGCGGGCGTGGCGTTCCAGATCCTCATCGTCACGTCCCTCGCGGCCTCGCCGTTCGAGATCGGCGTTCTGAGCGCGCTGAGCGTCGTCCCGTACCTCTTCCTGGGGGTGGTGGTCGGGGCGCTGATGGATCGGTGGCGACGTCAGCGGACTCTCATCTTCACGAGCATCGGTCGCGCTGTCGTCCTCGGTGCGGTCCCCGTGCTCCTACTGGTCGACGCGCTCGATTTCTGGTCTCTGGCGATCGTGATCCTGATGCTCGGCGTCCTCACGCTCTTCGCGGATTCCGCCGCTCAGCCGTTCCTTCCCCATATCGTCCCTCGTAGTTCTCTCGTGATGGCAAACGCGAGGCTGGGACAGAGCGAGACGGTGGCAGGCACCGCGGGCCCGGCGCTGGGCGGAGCACTGCTCAATCTTCTCGGCGCACCGTTCCTGTTCGCCTTCGATGCCGCCATCAACGCGGTGTCGGCCGTGCTCCAGTCGCGGATCAGGGTCGACGAGGCTCCTCCTCTGCCTCGCGCGAGCGGGCGTCACATCGGCCACGACATCGTCGAGGGCATGCGCTACACGTATCGCCATCGCACGCTCCGCCCGCTCGCGCTCTCCGTTCACATCTGGTTCCTCGCGAACAGCATCGTCGCGACAGTGTTCGCCGTCTTCGTGCTGCGCGAGCTGAATCTCGAACCGTGGGCGTTCGGACTCGCTCTCGCCTGCGGTGGAGTCGGCGGATTCCTCGGCGCGCTGTTCGCACCTGCTCTCGGTCGTCGGCTGGGCGCTGGGAGGGCGATTCTGCTGGGCCGCCTGCTCGTCATCCTGCCGTGGGTGGCGCTGGCGGTCGCCCCGGTCTCGGCTGCGAGCGGTCTCGCTCTGCTTCTGCCGCTGATCTCGGTGGCGCAGTTCGTCTACGGGCTCTCGATGGGCATCGAGGACGCGAACGACATCGGGTATCGGCAGGCCGCCGCCCCTGATGCGATCCAGGGCAGGATGAACTCGACCATTCGCACGATGAACAGGGTGATCTTCTTCTTCGGCGCGCTGCTCGCCGGCGTACTGGCGACCGTCCTGGGGTACCCGCTGACTCTCGGCGTCGCGGCGGTGATATTCGCCGTGGCCGCCGCCGTGGTCGGGCTCTCACCGCTGCGGCGCGCGCGTCATGAGGACGCTGCAGACCTCGAATCGTGATCGCGGGTCCGAGAAGAAGACAAAAGCTCCGAAAGAATCTGGTCTGACCAGGATTCTTCCGGAGCTTTTTCTGTGCGCGGAGGGGGACTTGAACCCCCACGCCCTTACGGGCACTACGACCTCAACGTAGCGCGTCTACCATTCCGCCACCCGCGCAGGTGATGAAAAGTCGTTGCCGACCGAAGAGAAACATTACCAGATCGTGCAGGTGCGTTCGAACCGTGGATCGGCCCGGGCGTGCCGTGCCGGTTCGATAGCCTGAGGACATGTCTGACGCCGAACTGCCCGAGGTCGTCCGTGTCGCGCGTGACCTGATCCGGATCGACACGTCGAACTTCGGCGGCGGCAGAGCCGAAGGAGAGCGGGAGGCGGCCGAGTACGTCGGCGCGTACCTGGAGAGCCTCGGCCTGACGCCTGAGTACTACGAGCCCATCCCTCGTCGCACCAACGTCATGGCACGCGTGAGCGGACGCGATCCGAGCAAGCCGGCGCTCGTCGTGCACGGCCACCTCGATGTCGTTCCGGCGATGGCCGAGGACTGGAGCGTCGATCCGTTCGCCGGCGAGGTGCGGGACGGGATGCTGTGGGGACGCGGCGCCGTCGACATGAAGAACATGGATGCGATGATCCTCACGTCCGTCGCGGACATCCTGCGGGCGGGGGAGCAGCCCGAGCGCGATCTCGTACTGGTGTTCTTCGCGGACGAGGAGAACGGCGGTGTCGAAGGCTCGGCGCTCGTGGTGAAGGAGCGACCCGAGTGGTTCGCCGGAGCGACAGAGGCGATCAGCGAGGTCGGCGGCTATTCCATCACCGTCGACGACCGCCGCGCCTATCTGCTGCAGGTGGGAGAGAAGGCACTGATCTGGATCCGCCTCGTCGCGAAGGGTCGCGCCGGACACGGCAGCCGCCTTCACGATGACAACGCCGTGGTGAAGCTCGCCGAGGCCGTCGCGGCGATCGGGCGCACTCGCTGGCCGATCAGGCTCACGCCCACGACCGAAGCGCTGCTGCGGAGGCTCGGCGATCTCACCGGACGCCCGGTTGACGACCCGGATGCACTCGCAGCGGCATCCGGCCCCGCTGAGGCGTTCCTGCGCTCGACGTTCCGCACCACGGCCAACCCGACGGCGCTGACCGCCGGGTACAAGCACAACGTGATCCCCGAGCGCGCCGAGGCGCTGATCGACGTGCGCGTGCTTCCCGGCACGGAGGACGAGGTGCTCGCCGAGCTGGAGCGGATCGTCGGCGACGACATCGTCATCGAGACGGTCGTGCGCGACATCGGCATGGAGACGCCGTTCGAGGGCGCTCTCGTTGACGCCATGGTGCAGAGTCTCGGGCGCCACGACCCCGGTGTGCCGGTGATCCCTTATCTGCTCGGTGCCGGCACGGACAACAAGGCGCTCTCGAGGATCGGCATCACCGGATACGGGTTCGCGCCCCTCCGCCTGCCCGCCGATCTCGACTTCACCGGGATGTTCCACGGCGTCGACGAACGCGTGCCCGTAGAATCGCTTGTCTTCGGTCAGCAGGTTCTGACCGATCTGCTGCGCTCGTATTGACGCGCTCCCTGAATCAGAAGGCCCCTCCATGCACCTGCTCGAAGCGCTGTTCCTCGGCGTCATCCAGGGACTGACCGAGTTCCTCCCGATCTCGTCCAGCGCCCATCTGCGCATCGTCGGCACCTTCACCGGCTCCGGCGAGGATCCGGGAGCCGCGTTCACCGCGATCACCCAGATCGGTACCGAGGCCGCCGTGGTGGTGTTCTTCTGGCGCGACATCACGCGCATCATCGGTCACTGGTTCCGTTCGTTGACAGGGTCGCTCCCTCGCAACGATCCAGACGCCAGGATGGGGTGGCTGATCATCATCGGCAGCATCCCGATCGTCGTTCTCGGATTACTGTTCCAGGACGAGATCGAGACCGTGCTGCGCTCGATGTGGATCGTGGCGATCATGCTGATCGTGTTCGGCATCCTGCTCGGAATCGCCGACTATGTCGGCGCGAAGCGCCGCAAACTCGACCAGATCACCTATCCGCACGGAGTTCTCTACGGATTCGCTCAGGCGCTGGCACTGATCCCCGGAGTCTCGCGTTCCGGGGGCACGATCACGATGGGACTGTTCCTCGGCTACGAGCGGGCCGCAGCGGCGCGCTATGCCTTCCTGCTCGCCATTCCCGCAGTATTCGGCAGCGGTTTCTTCCAGTTGTTCAAGAGCTGGGACGCACCCGACCAGTACTTCTCGTTGGGTGAGACCGTCGCCGCGACCGGTATCGCGTTCGTGGTGGCCCTCGGAGTGATCGCGTTCTTCATGAACTGGATCTCGAAGCACAGTTTCCTGCCGTTCGTGATCTACCGCATCCTGCTCGGCACGGCGCTGCTCGTGCTGCTGAGCATGGGAGTCATCTCGGGCTAGCGCTTGTGGTCGCCGGGGCCGTCGCCTCGGCGACGCAGGTAGCGTTCGAACGCCTGCGCGATCGCATCGCCGGAGGCCTCGGGAGAATCCCAGGTGTCGCGGGTGCGTTCGAGCTGGTGGATGTACTCGGTCATCTCGTCGTCATCCGCCGCCGCGGCGTCGATCGACGCCTCCCAGGTGGCGGCATCCGTGCGCAGACGTTCACGTGGCATGTCGATGCCGGTGAGTTCCTCCAGGCGGTCGAGCAGCGCGAGTGTCGCCTTCGGCGACGGCGCGGCGGATGCCACGTAATGCGGCACGCTGGCCCAGAGATTAGCTGTCGGGATGCCGGCGCGCTCGGCGAAGTGCTCGATCACACTGAGGATGCCGACCGGCCCCTCATACAGGGAGCGTTCGAGACCGAGCGATTCCCGGACCTGCTCGTTGGCACTCGACGCGAATATCGAGATGGGTCTGGTGTGGGGCACGTCGGAGAGCATCGCGCCGAGCGTGATGAATCCGGTGACGTCGTCGCGCAACGCGATGTCGATGAACTCGTTCGCGAACGCCTGCCACGTGCGGGCAGGCTCAACGCCGGTGAGCAGCCAGAATTCCGGAGACCCGTCGTCGGTTGGGGCGGCCGGACGCCACAGCGCGGCCTCGGGCCAGCGCAGATCACGATGCCCGGTCGCGTCCATCTTCGTCGACGGTCGGGTGTACTGGTAGTCGAAGTACAGCTCGGGATCGACGGTGTGCACGAGCTCGTACTCGGTGCTCTCGCGCAGCATCTCGATCGCGCCGCTCGCAGCCTCGCCGGCGTCGTTCCAGCCATCGAACGCGACGACGACGATGCGGTTTCCCAGTGCATCCATCGAGTTCTCCTCCCATCGCGAACGCAGGTATCCCTCCAGGCTAGTCCGCGTCCGAGGGTATGGGGCACAGGCCGGGCTAGCATGGAGCAGTGAGTCAAAAGCCCCGCGCAGTCCTCTGGGACATGGATGGAACACTGGTCGACACCGAGCCGTACTGGATGGCGGCGGAGACGGCTCTGGTGCATTCCTTCGGGGGAACGTGGTCTCACGAGCAGGCGCTGCAGCTCGTCGGCAACGGCCTTCTCGACAGTGCGGTGATGCTCCGTGCGGCGGGAGTCGACATGGATCCCGCCGCGATCGTCGACAAGCTCACCGATGACGTGCGCACGGCCCTGGCGACGCAGGGCGTGCCTTTTCGCCCCGGCGCCAAGGCGATGTTGAGGGACCTTCATGCCAACGGCATCCGTACCGCACTCGTGACGATGTCGCTGCGTCGGATGGCTCTGAGCGTCGTGGAACTCGTCGATTTCGATGCCTTCGAGCACGTCATCGCAGGTGATGACGTCGAACAGCCCAAACCGCATCCCGAGCCGTATCTGAAAGCAGCCGGACTTCTCGACATCGACATCGAGGATGCCGTCGTGATCGAGGATTCCGTGACCGGTGTGCGTGCGGGTGCTGCCTCCGGTGCGGTGACGCTCGGTGTGCCGCACATGGTGCCGCTCGATGGAGCGGGAGCGCACGCGCTCTGGCCCACGCTCGAGAATCGCACTGCGCAGGACATCATCGACCTGTACGCCTCGACGAAGACGGCGCTGACCGAGGGGGCGCTGCGATGACCGTTTCATCCTCACGGCAGCGCGGTCCGTTTCGCGACGGCGATCGCGTGCAGCTCACCGGACCCAAGAACCGGCTTCACACGGTCACACTCAGCGAAGACGGCGAACTGCACACGCACCACGGCGTGCTCAGGCATCGCGATCTGATCGGCTTGCCGGACGGCTCCGTGGTCGCCAACAGCTCAGGGCACGAGTATCTGGCGCTTCGTCCGCTGCTGCGCGACTTCGCGATGTCGATGCCGCGCGGCGCCGCGATCGTGTACCCGAAGGATGCGGCGCAGATCGTGATGCAGGCCGACATCTTCCCCGGTGCGACCGTCGTCGAAGCCGGAGTCGGATCGGGTGCGCTCTCGCTCTCGTTGCTGCGTGCTGTGGGACCGGCGGGCGCCCTCGTGTCCTTCGAGCGACGGGACGATTTCGCTGAGGTCGCCAAGGCCAACGTCGAGACCTTCTTCGGAGAGTCGCCCGACACTTGGCGTGTCGTGGTCGGCGATCTGCTTGAGGCACTCCCGGTCGAACTTCCCGCCGGAACCGTCGATCGCGTCGTGCTCGACATGCTGGCACCGTGGGAGGTCATGGACGTCGTCGCCGACGCGCTGACGCCGGGCGGCGTGGTGCTCTGCTACGTCGCCACGGCCACGCAGCTCTCGCGCGTCGCCGAATTCATTCGCGGCACCGGACTGTTCACCGACCCGGATGCCTCCGAGACCATGGTGCGCGGCTGGCACGTCGAGGGACTCGCCGTGCGCCCGGATCACCGGATGGTCGCGCACACCGGCTTCCTGCTCACCGCCCGCCGTCTCGCGCCGGGAACGATCGCGCCCGAGGTCAAGCGACGCGCGTCGAAGTCCAGCTACGGCGACCACGACGTCGAGCAGTGGACGCCGGGAGCGGTCGGGGATCGCGAGATCACCGACAAGAACCTGCGCAAGCGTGTGCGTGAGGCGACCAAGGCGGCAGACGGCTCACGTCGCGCCGCCGCTTCGCGCGATTCCGAGCAGCGATCGCAATAGACTGGAGAGCGTGCGTAAAACGTCTGCTGCTCTGGCCACACTCAGTCTCGCCCTCGTCGCCCTGACGGGGTGTGCGACGGCGCCCGCATTCGACGGAGCCGCATGCGATCGTGCAGAGGCGGCCACAGGGATCGACGACATCGCGACGATCACCGGAGACGTGGGCGAGACGCCGGAAGTCGAACTGTTCACGCCGGTCGGCGCGCAGAAGAGCTCGTTCAGCGATGTCGTCGTCGGCGACGGCCCCGCACTCACGAGCCCGACGCAGAGCGCTGTCGTCGAGTTCACGCTGTACTCCGGCAAGAGCGGCGAAGCGGTCGCCGGCACCGCGTTCGACGAGGACCAGGCGCAGCTCGTGAGCATCGACTACTGGGCTCAGCGGGTTCCCGCCTTCGGTGAAGCGCTGGAATGCGCGACCGAGGGCAGCCGTGTGCTGTCGGTGATCTCTCCCGAGGACTTCGGCGCCCAGAATCTGGCGAGTTTCGAACTCGATGACGACGTACCGGTCGTCGCCGTGTTCGACGTCGTCAAGGTCTTCCCGTCGAAGGCCGAAGGCGCCCCGCAGTACAACGACGCCGCAGGCATGCCGACCGTGGTTCGTGCCGCTGACGGGCGTCCAGGCATCATCGTCCCCGACAGCGCCGCTCCCACCGATCTCGTCGTCCAGACCCTCATCAAGGGCGAGGGAGAGAAAGTGGCTGAAGACGACACGGTGCTCGTCAACTACACCGGCGTGACGTGGGCGGACAAGACCGTCTTCGACTCGTCGTGGGATCGCGGTGCCACGCCGTTCGACCTCACCGCTCTGATTCCCGGCATGACGCAGGGGCTCACCGGCCAGACCGTCGGCTCGCAGGTGCTCATCGTCGTTCCGCCTGAGCTCGGCTACGGCGAGGCGGGCAGCGGCGCCGTTCCCGCGAACTCCACCCTCGTCTTCGTCGTCGACATCCTCGGCACCGATCCGCCCGCGGCCCCCGCACAGTGATGGCCGCCCGGATCCCGCCCGAAGAGCGTCAGACGAATCTCGTCGTGGCGCTGATGGCCACGGAGATCGGGCTCACGAAGCAGCAGATCCTCGACAACATCTCGGGGTACCGTCAACGCGCCGATGCCGGCACGCGCGCGGATGCACTGGAGAAGATGTTCGAGCGCGATAAGGACGAACTGCGCACGCTCGGCGTCCCGATCGAGACGATCGGCGACCCTGGTGATCCCAACGATCTTCGGGAGGCCAGGTATCGCATCCCGAAGGCCGAGTACGATCTGCCTGCTGACATCGCGTTCAGCGCGGCTGAGCTCGCCGTCCTCACCCTGGCGGGCAGCGTATGGAGTGCGGAGTCCTCATCGGCGGATGCACAGGCGGGAGTGCGGAAGATCCGCGCGCTCGGCATCGACGGCGACGAGCCGATCATCGGCTTCGCGCCGCGCATCACGGTTCGCGATGCGAGCTTCGCGCCGCTGCAGAGCGCCATCGAGGACTGTCGCGTGGTCGCCTTCGACTATCTCAAGCCGGGGGAGCAGTCGCCGCGTCGCAGGCGCGTGGAGCCGCTGGCCCTGCTCGATTACGAGGCGCGCTGGCATGTCTACGGTATCGATCTCGACGCGGATGACGAGCGCACCTTCCTGCTCAGCCGCATCGTCGGCGACGTCACCTCGACGAAGCGGACATTCGACGCCGGACTCCGTGAAGGCGCGGGGGAACGGGCGCTCGCAGGCCTCGAAGCCGTCGCCGCCCGCAACTCCGCACTGCTCGAGATCACTCCCGGCACCGAGGCCGCGCTGCGGCTCGGCCGGCGTTCGACCCCTCAGGTGCAGGGCTTCAGCGTGCCGTTCGTCGACGTGCACATCTTCGCCGACGAACTTGCCTCGTATGGCCCCGAGGTGCGCGTGGTGGAACCGGCCGCGCTGCGAGACGCGGTGATCGCTCGGCTGGAAGCGACAGTCGCCGCGCACGCCGATGAGGTCGGCACCGACGCCGCTCGCGCGGAAAGAGGGGAGCGCTGATGGCTGACAAGCCGAAACCACTGCTCGCATCCGACCGTGTGCGCGCCTATCTCACGCTGGTGCCGTATCTGCTCGAGCGGGGCCAGGTCTCGCTCGCCGAGGCCGCCGACGAGTTCGGTGTCAGTGTCGACGAGATGCGCAGCATGGTCGAGAAGCTCACGGTGATCGGACTGCCCGGCGACGCGGGGTACTGGCAGCAACCGCACGAGATGTTCGACATCAACTGGGACCTCCTCGATGAGGAGGGCGTCATCGAGATCACGAACGATGTCGGACTCCGCCGGGTGCCGCGGTTCACCGCGCGCGAGGCCGCTGCTCTCCTCGCCGGCCTCCAGGTCGTCGCCGCCGTGCCTGCCGTCTCGAATTCGGGTCTGGTCGCGGGACTCCTCGCGAAGCTCTCACGGGCTTCGGCGAACGCACCTGCCGAGGTCGTCATCGCGCCGGACGCGGTCGACGCCGTGCGTGATGCCGTGTCGAATGCGCTGAGCCGCAAAGTCGCGGTGTCGTTTCGCTATCAGGCGCCGGATGCCGCGGCCACGACCCGCACGGTCGACCCCGTCCAGGTGCTCATCACCGGCGGACAATGGTATCTGCAGGGTTGGTGCCACCTTCGCCAGGCGATGCGCACCTTCCACCTCGATCGCGTCAGCGAGCCCGAACTCACCGATATCCCGATCACGCATGCGGACGAGCTTCTCCCGGAAGCGTTCACCACGATCGGCGACGACGATGAGGTCACGGTGCGACTTCCCGAGCGACTGGTGCCACTGCTCGGAGACTATGTGCGCGCGGACAACGCAGAAGTCCACGGGGGCGTCGTCACCGTGCGGATACCGATCGCGGATCCGCGGAGCATAAAGCGCGTCGCTGGTCGGTTCGGCGGACATCTCGAAGTCCACCTCCCCGAAGTCGCCCGTACGGCGACGAGGGACTGGGCAGCGGATGGACTCGCGCTGTACCGTCACCCATAAACACGTCATCCGCGGGTAGACTGCACGGAGACTTCGATCCCTGGAGGGAATCATGGCTGGACTGACCGGTTGGCATCTGCTCGTACTCGTGCTCGTCATCCTGTTGTTGTTCGGAGCAGCGAAGCTCCCGGCACTGGCGAAGAGCATGGGCCAGTCCGCGCGACTGTTCAAGGGCGAGATGAAGGCGATGAAGGACGACGACGGCAAGTCCGATCCGGCGGTCGACGTCGCGAAGTCGTCGGCATCAGACCAGGGCGTCAGCGCACCCCGCTCTGACAGCGGCACCACCACCTGACGATTGTGACCGCGATCGACAAGCAGTCGGCCGCGAGTGACAAGCCACGCAATGAACGCCGAATGTCGCTCGGCGGCCACCTTGTGGAGCTGCGCCGACGGCTGATGATCTCTGCGGCGGCGCTTCTCGTCGCCATGATTCTGGGGTTCTTCCTCTCCGACCCCGTGATCGCCTTCATCACCGAGCCCGTACGGAAGATCGCGGAGGCCAGGGGAGACGACCTCGTCGGACTCACGTTCTCGTCCGTGACGTCGCCGTTCGACCTTCGGATGCGCATCGCCTTCTCGCTGGGAATCTTCATCGCCGCCCCCGTGTGGTTGTGGCAGATCTGGGCGTTCATCATGCCCGGCCTGAACCGCAAGGAGATCCGGTACACCGCCGGGTTCGTGTGCGCAGCCGTCCCGCTCTTCTTCGCCGGATGCTACGTCGGCGCGCTCGTGGTGCCGCATGTGATCGAGCTGATGGCGACATTCACCCCCGAAGGCGCGAACAACCTCTTCGAGGCGAAGCAGTTCTACGACTTCAGCCTCAAGCTGATGCTCGTGGTCGGCGTCTCGTTCGTCCTCCCGGTGTTCCTGGTCGCGCTGAACGTGGCCGGCGTCATGTCGGGGCGCGCGATCCTGAAGGGGTGGCGCGTCGCCATCCTCATCGCGACCGTCTTCGCCGCGCTCGCGACGCCCGCCGCTGATGTCGTCAGCATGCTGATGCTCGCAGGCATCCTCGTCGTACTCTTCTTCGCGGCCGCAGGGCTGTCCATGCTGTTCGATCGTCGCAAGACCAAGCGCGCGAAGGCTGAAGGACTGCTCCCGGACGTCGAGGTATGACCTCGCCCGCCGAGCGGTACGCGGCCGCCCGCGATGCGGCGTCGCACCCGGAGACCGCGGCGTTCGCGAGCAGGCAGAGCTTCGATCTCGATCCTTTCCAGGTCGAGGGCTGTCACGCGCTCGAACGGGGCCACAGCGTGCTCGTCGCAGCACCGACCGGCGCGGGGAAGACCATCGTCGGCGAGTTCGCGATCCACCTCGCGATGCAGACGCCGAAGGACAAGGCCTTCTACACGACGCCGATGAAGGCACTGTCGAATCAGAAGTTCCGCGAGCTGGTCGATGTGTACGGCGCCGACCAGGTGGGTCTGCTCACCGGCGACACGAACATCAACGGCAACGCCAGGATCGTCGTGATGACGACCGAGGTGCTGCGGAACATGATCTACGCGGACTCGGCCGCACTGGCCGACCTGCGCTACGTGATCATGGACGAGGTGCACTACCTCGCCGATCGCTTCCGCGGTGCTGTCTGGGAAGAGGTCATCATCCATCTGCCCTCGCAGGTGCGGCTGGTGTCGCTCAGCGCGACCGTGTCGAACGCCGAGGAGTTCGGAGACTGGCTCGACACGGTGCGGGGCGACACAGAGGTGATCGTCTCGGAGATCCGACCGGTGCCGCTCGAGCAGCATGTGCTGGTGCGAGACGACCTGCTGCCGCTGTTCGACGACCGCGCCGGGGTCGCCACGGCGACCGTGAACCAGGAACTCATGCGCATCCGCTCGTTCACGGGGTCGCGCTACGACAGCAACAAGCGGGCGCAGTCTTACATCAGCGGCAAGCACGCGGGACGTCAGAGTCCCCGCCCGCAGCGGGGCGGACGCCGTCCCGTGCGCGCGGCGAACGCGCAGCGGATCGAGCGGATGGATCGGCCGGAGGTCATCCGGCTGCTCGAGCGCACCAATCTTCTTCCGGCGATCTTCTTCATCTTCAGTCGCGTCGGGTGCGATGCGGCGGTCCAGCAGGTTCGCCGGTCCGGGCTTCGCCTGACGACCGTCGAAGAGCGCGCCGAGATACGCGAGCTCGTCGAGGAGCGCACGCGATCCCTGCAGGACGCGGACCTCGGCGTGCTCGGCTACTTCGAATGGGTCGAGAACCTCGAGCGGGGCATCGCCTCGCATCACGCAGGCCTGCTGCCCGCCTTCAAAGAGGTCGTGGAAGAGCTCTACCGCCGCAAGCTCGTCAAGGTCGTCTTCGCCACCGAGACCCTCGCGCTGGGCATCAACATGCCGGCCAGGACCGTCGTGCTCGAGAAGATGGAGAAGTTCAACGGCGAGGCGCGGGTCGCGATCACATCGGGGGAGTACACGCAGCTCACCGGTCGTGCCGGCCGCCGCGGGATCGACGTCGAAGGCCACGCCGTAGTGCAGTGGACCGAGGGGATGGATCCCCAAGCCGTCGCCGCCCTCGCGTCTCGGCGCACCTACCCGCTGAACTCCAGCTTCCGGCCCACGTACAACATGGCGGTCAACCTGATCGACATGTTCGGGCGTCCCCGTGCCCGCCAGATCCTCGAGTCGTCGTTCGCCCAGTTCCAGGCCGACCGAGCCGTCGTGGGCCTCGCCCGCCAGGTGCGCGAGGCGGAGGAGTCCCTCGCAGGCTATGTCACCGCGATGCACTGCGAGCACGGCGACTTCCTCGAATACGCCGGAATCCGTCGCGAGCTCAGCGACCTGGAGAAGAAGAACCGTCAGGACTCGCACGCGCCCCGCACGGCGCGCGACAAGCGCATGAAGCGCATCCATTCCCTGCGCACGAAGATGCAGCGGCACGGCTGCCACGGGTGCCCCGACCGCGAGGCGCATGCCCGCTGGGCGGAGCGCTATTGGAAGCTCAAGCGCCAGACCGATCGCACCCGCGCGCAGATCGAGACCCGCACCGGTACGGTCGCACGTGTCTTCGACCGCGTCGTCGAGGTGCTCGCGACCCTGGACTATGTCACGGGCACTGGCGATGACACCGTCCTCACTGAGGCTGGCCGCACGATGCGCCGCATCTACGGCGAGCGCGACCTGCTGGTGGCCGAGTCGCTGCGCCAGGGCCTCTGGAAGGGTCTGGATGCGCCGTCGCTTGCGGCCATGGCGTGCTGCCTCGTGTACGAGCCACGGCGGGACGAGGCGAACTCGGGGGAGCGCGGGCTGCCGCGCGGTGCGTTCCGCGCGGCGTACGAGAAGACCACGTCGCTCTGGTCGGAGCTCGACGATCTCGAGCAGGATCACCATCTCCCGGGTTCCGAACCGCTCGCTGCGGGTCTCGCAGGAGCGATGCACGCCTGGGCGCGCGGCGCTCTGCTCGATCGCGTGCTGGTCGACGCCGACATGGCGGCCGGCGATTTCGTGCGATGGGCGAAGCAGACCATCGACCTGCTCGATCAGCTGTCGATCGTCGCGGAAGACGCAGACGTCGCCCGCACGGCGCGTCAGGCGCTGGATGGCGTCAGGCGCGGCATCGTCTCCTATTCGTCGATGTGAGAATGCAACGGATGCCATCGCTCGCCGCCGGCCGCACGGGTCGGCCCCGCCCCCTGCGGCCCCGCCCCGTCCTGCCGCGCCCGCTGCTGCCGCTGTGGCTCGCGGCACTTGTGGCGGCGGCGTCGGGGTTCCTCATGAACCTCGCGTATCCGGGGGCGAGCGTCTGGCCGCTGGCCTTCGTCGCGGTCGCCCTGCTGCTGCTCACACTCATCGGCCGCCGGGCCGGGGGAGCACTGCTGGTCGGACTGATCTACGGCGCCGTGTTCTTCTTCCTCCTGGTGTCGTGGACGTCGCGATATCTGGGGGTCGTCCCGTGGGCGGCGCTCGCGCTGCTGGAGGCGGCCATCACCGCCGTCGCAGTGATCCCGATCGCGCTGGCCTACCGGTGGCTTCCACGCGCCTTCCCAGGGCTCGCAGGGCGCCTCGTAGGGCTTCCTGCGGTGATCGGAGCGCTGTGGGTGGGCCGGGAGCTCCTGCTGGGCTCCTGGCCGTATACGGGCTTCCCATGGGCGCGTCTCGGGATGACGCAGTCGCAGAGCCCCCTGGCAACGCTGTCATCGTGGGTCGGCGTCAGCGGTCTGAGCTTCCTGATCGTGTTCGCGGTGGCGATGCTGGTGGAATCCGTGCGCCTGCGTCTCTGGCGTCGCCCGGTCGCGCTCGTCGTGCCGGCGGCTCTCGTGCTCGTGCTGGTCGTCACCCCGGCGTTCCCGACGACCGCAGCGGGCACCATGCGCATCGGAGCGGTGCAGGGCAACGGGCCCACCGGGTACTTCGATGAGCGGGAACCGTACTCGGTGATCCAGGCGCAGACCGCGGCCACCGAACCGCTCTTCGGCGAGGAGATGGATCTGCTGGTGTGGCCGGAGGGCGGATTGGACTACGACCCGTTCCAGGATGCCGGGCTGGCGCGTCGGATGACGCTGATCGCCAACCGCGTCGACGCGCCGCTGTTGGCGAACGCGGCGACCGGTAGAGGCGACGAGTACTTCAACACATCGATGCTGTGGACCCAGGACGGGACCGCCGAGCAGACACATGACAAGCGCTTCCCCGTGCCGTTCGGCGAGTATGTGCCCGACCGGGACTTCTACAACGCGATCGTGCCCGACCTGATCGGCCTGATCGGGCGCGAGTACACGCACGGCACGAACCCGCCACTCGTCGAAGTCGACGGCACACCGGTGGGGCTCGCGATCTGCTTCGACGTGATCTACGACGAGGTCATCAGCGAAGGCATCCACGGTGCGGCCCAGGTACTGGTGTTCCAGACGAACAACGCAGACTTCCGCGGCACGGACGAGAACCTGCAGCAACTCGCCTTCGCGCGCATGCGCGCGATAGAGACGGGGCGCAGCGTCGTCAACATCTCGACGGTCGGGCGCAGCCAGATGATCGGTCCCGACGGGACGACGACGGCGTCTCTGGACGCAGATGAGGCCGGTGCGCTGCTCGAGGATGTCGAGTTGCGCACCGGCCTCACGGCTGGTGTCGTCCTGGGCCCCTGGGTGCAGCAGCTGCTGCTGTGGGGCGGACTGGGCGCGCTCCTCTTCGGGTGGTGGCGCGCCCGTCGTCGGCCCTAGGCGCCGATCTTCTCGCGGGTCGGGTCTTCACCTGCGCCACGGCGGGCGCGGATGAATGCGAGGCGCTCCTCGAGGAGCTCTTCCAGTTCGGCGCGCGACCGGCGCTCGAGCAGCATGTCCCAGTGGGTGCGGGCGACCTTCTCGTCGGTGGCGTCAGGGGTGATGGTCTGGCCATCGATCCGAAGCACGGCCTCGGCGCCGCAGGCGCGGCATTCCCAGGTCTGGGGCGGCTCGGCGTCGGCCGAGAACATCAGCGTGGTCACGTGGTCACACGTGTCGCACTTGTACGTGGTTTCGCGGCGTTCCATGAAAACGACGCCCTCTTCGCTCTGTAGGCTCTGGGCGCCGAGTCGGATGCCGCGCAGGCTGCGATCTGCCATTTTGTGGTCCTCTCGTCGCTGTCAGGTATAGCGCTCCAGCCTGTGCGCCTGCTCAACGCAGGCGTCTTCCCGGTGCGATTCACAGCCGAATCCCAGCCCCCCGTGCACATGCGCCCGGAGAGGTCGTGAGCCCTGGTCAGGAGCGGTCGTGCACACTCATCAGGAAAGCGCGCGCAACGCCAGGTCGGCACGGTCCGTGACGACCGCGTCCACGCCCTGACCGATAAGCCGGCGCATGACCTCGGTGTCGTTCACGGTCCACACGTGCACTTCGACTCCGTGGCGGTGCGCCGCGCGCACGAGCGACGGTGTCAGCACCCGAACCGGGCCGTATCGCTCGGGGACCTGAAGCGCGTCGATGCCGCGCAATGCGTGCGCACAGGGGAGGCGCAGCGCACTCAGCAGCTTCACCCGCATCATGCTCGCTCTGCCCGCCGACGTCGCAGGGAGCATCTCTGCTCCCGCGGCCAGGACAGCATCGACCGCACGCCGGCGGCGGACGTCCGAAAAGCTCGTCAGAAGCACCCGATGGGCGTGCGGCGCGATGATCGCGCCCAGGGGAGTTGTGGCGGCATCCGTCTTCACATCGATGTTGAAGCGTGTCTCGGGGAACATCTCGAGCATCTCGCCGACCGTGAGCAGTCCGCCGTGCGGCGCGAGCAGCTCCGCGAGTTCGGCGGTGCGCACCTGCTCGACGGGCCGATCGTCCGACAGCAGCCTTGTCAACGTCTCGTCGTGGAACAGCACGACGTCACCGTCGGCCGTGACGCGGCAGTCGGTCTCGATGTACTCCGCACCCGCGGCGTGTGCGGCGGCGAACGCCGCGGCGGTGTTCTCCCAGACGGCGTGCGACGGCGAGTCCGCGCCGGTCGTGGTCGGTAGACCACGATGGGCGAGGACTCGGGGGTGCCGTGCCTTGAGGAAGTACGGGTGCGTCACGCGCCGGGAGTGCCCGCAGGCGGCTGACCGGTGCCGGGGCGCGGAGTGAACGCGCTGCCGATGCCCTTGAGCGCCTCGGTGAGCTCGCTCGGGATGATCCAGAGCTTGCTGGACTCGCTGTCTGCGATCTTCGGCAGCATCTGCAGGTACTGGTACGCGAGGAGCTTGTCATCCGGCGCGCCCTGGTGGATGGATGCGAAGACGTTCTGGATCGCCTCGGCCTCACCCTGTGCGCGCAGGACTGCGGCCTGCTTGTCGCCCTCGGCGCGAAGGATCTCGGCCTGACGAGCACCCTCGGCCTCGAGGATCGCGGATTGCTTGGTGCCTTCCGCCGTGAGGATCGCGGCGCGGCGGTCGCGCTCGGCGCGCATCTGCTTCTCCATCGAGTCCTGGATCGACAGGGGCGGGTCGATGGCCTTCAGCTCGACGCGTCCGACGCGGATTCCCCACTTGCCGGTGGCCTCGTCGAGCACCACGCGCAGCTGCCCGTTGATGTTGTCACGGCTGGTGAGCGCCTCTTCGAGGTTGAGCCCGCCGACCACGTTGCGCAGAGTCGTGGTGGTGAGCTGTTCGACGGCGCCGAGGTAGTTCGCGATCTCATAGGTCGCGGCGCGGGCGTCGGTGACCTGGAAGTACACCACCGTGTCGATCGAGACCACGAGGTTGTCCTCGGTGATCACCGGCTGCGGCGGGAAGGACACGACCTGCTCGCGCATGTCGATGAGCGGCCGCAGCCGATCGATGAACGGGACCAGGATGTTGAGGCCCGGCATGAGGGTCTTGTGGTAGCGACCGAGGCGCTCGACCACGCCGGCGGTGGCCTGCGGGATGATCCGGATAGAGCGCGCGACGGTGACCACCACGAAGATGATCACCGCGATCGCGAGGATCCAGCCGATCGCGGTGGGGATGAACGAGGAGTCGTTCACAGTTTCTCCTAGTCGTTGACGGGACGGACGATGGCGGTCGCGCCGTTGATCGCGGTGATCGCGACCGGTGCTCCCTGAGGAATGGGGACGGCGGTCTCGGCGCGAGCAGTCCAAGTGTCGCCATTGCTGACCTTGACCTGTCCTGAGACGCGCGTGATGTCGGCCAGTGCCGTTCCGCGCAAGCCGATGAGCGCGTCGACGTTGGATTTCGTCGGATCCTGACTGCGGTGAAGGCGTCTGAGCAGCGGCGGACGGATGACGAGGATGAACAGCGCGGCCGCGACAGCTGCAACGATGAGCTGGGCCCATACCGGCAGCCCGAACAATCCGGTGAGGAGGCCCACCGCGCTGCCGAGCGCGAGCATCAGGAAGGTGAAATCGAGCGTCAGCATCTCGATCACGAGGAACACCGCGATCAGCACGAGCCAGCCGATCCACGCCCATTCTGTGACCAGTTCGATGAAGACGGATGCGTCGTCCATAGGCCCTCCTTTGCCGTCAACCTACCACGGGGCAGTGAGGCGAATCGGGAGCGGAAAGCGCATTGGTAAGGTGAAGGAGCCGCGCCGTTCGCGGCATTCCCCGTATCACTAGGAGTCACCGTGTCCGACGTTCTGCCCGCAGGTTCTCTCGCCGGAAAGGTCGCACTCGTCACCGGCTCGTCGCGGGGGATCGGGGCGGACACCGTCCGCTACTTCGCCGAGGCCGGCGCGGATGTCGTGATCAACTTCCGCAACAAGGCGCCGCGCGCCGAGAAGCTCGCAGCACAGTTGCGCGAGCTCGGTGGCCGCGCTCTCGTCGTCGGCGCAGACCTCACGGACCCGGCATCCGTCGCCGAGATGTTCGATCAGGTTCGCACGGAGTACGGCCGACTCGACGTGCTCGTGCTCAACGCGTCCGGTGGCATGGAGTCCGGAATGGCCGAGGATTACGCGCTCACGCTCAACCGCGACGCGCAGTTGAGCGTGCTGCGCGCCGCTCTGCCGCTGTTCGGAGAGGGTTCACGGGTCGTGTTCGTGACCAGCCACCAGGCGCATTTCATCCGCACCACGCCGACCATGCCCGAGTACGAGCCCGTCGCACGCTCGAAGCGGGCCGGGGAAGATGCCCTGCGGGAACTGATCCCGACGCTCGAGGCGAAGGGCGTCGGCTTCACGGTCGTCTCCGGCGACATGATCGAGGGCACCATCACCGCGACGCTGCTCGAGCGCGCCAACCCGGGTGCGATCGCCGAGCGCCGTGGCTCGGCGGGCAAGCTCTACAACGTGTCGGAGTTCGCCGCCGAGGTCGCACTCGCTGCTGTCGAGCCGGTGCCAGACGACAACACCCGTCTGGTCGGCGACACGAGCGGCTTCGGCGCCAAATAGCATCCGCAATGTCGAACGGCCCCATCCCGCTTTTCAGCAGGATGGGGCCGTTCGACATTGCAGCATCGACTCGGGCGGAGTATCTACTCGGCCGGAGTCGGCTTCTGCGTGTCTGCCGACGTCGAGTTCTGCGGGAAGACCGTCGTGGCCGCCGCCTCGTCGCGTCCGAGCGTGATGGCCCGGACGATCTGGATGATGCCGAGAACGACGAGCGTGATGCCGAGGATCCACCACAGTGCGACGGCGGCGAGCAGCGGCGAGAAGATCACGATCACGCCCGCCACGATGCTGAGGATCGCGTAGATGATCGTCCACACGCGCGAGCCGTCCTTGTGCAGCAGAGTGAGTGAGACGATGCCGTCGACGATCCAGCTGATACCGATGAAGATCACCGTGATCACGGCCAGCGAGACCGTGACGGCGCTGAGATTCGTGAAGGCGATGGCGCCCGCCGCGACGTAGAGCAGGCCGAGCACGACGTGGCCGATTCTCGCCCATCCGCCCTTCGTGCCTGAGAAGATGCCGAGCCCGATGTAGACGAGTCCGGCGAGGATCAGGTACGCGGCGATGATCCCGGTCACGAGCACGGCGGTCTTCAGCGGCCAGACGAGGAGAACGATTCCGGCGATCAATGCGATCGCGCCGGAGATCGCGAGGGTGACGCGGATCGCTTTGAACAGCGATTTCGCTTCGGTCGGCGAATCAACCATGGGGGACAGCCTTTCTGAGAAGGTCCTGTGAGGATCCGCCCAGCGTAGCGCGCACGGCGTTCGAAATGTCGCCGGTCCGTGGGAGTATCGAAATGTGCTGACACAGACCGTCGATCACGAACACCTCCGCGAGTTGGTCGTCATGCGTCATGTCCGCGATCGCATCGATCGCGAATATGCGAAGCCCCTCGACGTCGAGGCCCTCGCGCGCGGTGTGCACATGTCTGCCGGCCATCTCAGCAGGCAGTTCAAGGCAGCGTACGGCGAGTCCCCTTATTCCTATCTGATGACTCGGAGGGTGGAACGGGCGATGACGCTCTTGCGACGGGGCGATCTCAGCGTCACGGAGGTGTGCTTCGAGGTCGGATCATCCTCGCTCGGCACCTTCAGCACACGTTTCACCGAGCTCGTGGGCGTGCCGCCGAGTGTGTATCGCGAGCGTGCGGCTGACGTCTCCGGCATCCCGAACTTCCAGATCAAGCACGTGACGAGACCGATCAGGAATCAAGAAGCGCCGCGTACCGACGCCAACCTAACCTGGGCATCATGAACATCACCATCCACTATGCGTTCCTCCCGCACACCGATGCCGAGGCGGCACTCGGGTTCTACCGCGACGCTCTCGGCTTCGAACTGCGCAAAGATGTCGGATACGACGGCATGCGATGGCTCACGGTCGGTCCCGTGGGACAGCCGCAGACATCCATCGTGCTGCATCCACCGGCGACCGATCCTGGCATCAGCGACGACGAACGGCGCACGATCCTCGAGCTGATCGCAAAGGGCAGTTACGGGGCACTCACTCTCGCGAGCGACGACCTCGACGCGTTGTTCGACCAGTTGGTCTCGCGCGGCGCCGATATCGTGCAGGAGCCGATGGATCAGCCGTACGGCGAGCGGGACTGCGCCGTACGCGACCCCGCCGGCAATCTGCTCCGTATCAACCAGGCCGCCTGACCGCATACCGACAGTACTGACCACCCGCAGAAAGAAGACGATGGCCGACGTTTCGCACACCGCCGACTCCCACGACCTGATCCGCGTGCAGGGCGCACGCGAGAACAATCTCAAAGAGATCAGCGTCGACATCCCGAAGCGACGACTCACCGTGTTCACCGGGGTGTCCGGTTCCGGCAAGAGCTCACTGGTCTTCGACACGATCGCCGCCGAGTCGAGGCGCATGATCGACGAGACATACAGCGCGTTCGTGCAGGGGTTCATGCCGTCGGTTCCACGGCCGGACGTCGATGTGCTCGAGGGGCTCACCACCTCGATCATCGTGGATCAGGAGCGGCTCGGGGCGAACCCACGGTCGACAGTCGGCACCGTCACCGATGCGAACGCGATGCTGCGCATCCTGTTCAGCAAGCTGGGACAGCCCTACATCGGCGGTCCGACGGCTTTCTCGTTCAACATCCCCACGCAGAAGGCCAGCGGTGTGATGACCGGTCCGGGCGGCGAGAAGAAGATCGTGAAGGACGCCATCTATCTGGGTGGCATGTGTCCGAGGTGTGAGGGCAGGGGAGCGGTCTCCGACCTCGACCTCGCACAGATCGTCGACGAGTCGAAGTCGCTCGACGAGGGAGCGATCATGGTCCCCGGATACACGGCGGACGGCTGGATGGTGAAGGGGTTCTCGCAGTCGGGTTTCTATCCTGCTGACAAGGCGATCGCGGACTTCACCGAGAAGCAGCGGCACCTCTTCCTCTATGGCGAGGTGACGAAGGTGAAGATCTCGGGCATCAACATGACCTATGAGGGGCTCATCCCGAAGATCACCAAGTCGATGCTCTCGAAGGACCTCGATGCTCTTCAGCCGCACATCCGTGCGTTCGTCGAGCGCGTCGCGACCTTCGCCACGTGCCCGGATTGCGATGGCACGCGTCTCACCGAGGGTGCGCGGTCTTCGAAGATCGAGGGAGTCAGCATCGCGGATGCATGCCGCATGCAGGTCACTGACCTCGCCGCGTGGGTGCGGGGCCTCGACATGCCGGAGGCGGGTCCACTGCTGAAGGCGCTCAGCGCGAACCTCGAGGCGTTCGTCACTCTTGGTCTCGGGTATCTGAGCCTTGATCGTCCCTCAGGCACGCTGTCCGGGGGAGAGGCGCAGCGGATCAAGATGCTCCGCCACCTCGGTTCATCGCTCACCGATGTCACGTACGTGTTCGACGAGCCGACGATCGGCCTGCACCCGCATGACATCCAGCGGATGAACACCCTGCTGCTGCAGCTGCGGGACAAGGGCAACACGGTGCTCGTCGTCGAGCACAAGCCGGAGACGATCGCGATCGCCGACCGTGTCGTGGATCTCGGGCCGGGTGCAGGCTCGGCCGGGGGAGAGATCTGCTTCGAGGGCACCCTCGAAGGACTGCGCGCGAGCGGTACGCTCACCGGCACCCACCTGGACGATCGGGCTTCGTTGAAGTCGACCGTGCGCGCGAAGAACGGTGCGATCGAAGTGCGCGGCGCCGACGAGAACAATCTGCAGGATGTCGACGTCGACATCCCGACCGGAGTGCTGACAGTGATCACCGGCGTCGCGGGTTCGGGCAAGAGCTCACTGATCCATGGATCCGTGTCGGGGCGCGACGGTGTGGTCGTGATCGATCAGGGAGCGATCAAGGGTTCTCGGCGCAGCAATCCTGCGACCTACACCGGAATGCTCGAACCGATCCGCAAGGCGTTCGCGAAGGCCAATGGAGTGAAGCCGGCGCTGTTCAGCGCGAACTCCGAGGGCGCGTGCCCGTCGTGCAAGGGCTCAGGTGTCATCGTCACCCAGCTGGGGTTCATGGACACGATCGAGACGCCGTGCGAAGACTGTGGAGGCAAGCGCTTCCAGGCGGCGGTGCTCGACTACAAACTCGCCGGTAAGGACATCACTGAGGTGCTGGATCTGCCGGTCACAGAGGCGCGTCAGTTCTTCGCGGATGGCGAGGCGAAGATCCCAGCGGTGGTGACGATCCTCGGACGCCTCGAGGACGTCGGTCTCGGATATCTGTCGCTGGGCCAACCGTTGTCGACACTGTCCGGTGGCGAGCGTCAACGTGTGAAACTGGCGATCCAGATGGGGGACAAGGGCGATGTCTACGTGCTCGACGAACCCACCACGGGTCTGCACCTCGCCGACGTCGACAAGATCCTCGGTCTGCTGGATCGCCTCGTGGATGCCGGCAAGACGGTCATCGTGATCGAGCACCATCAGGCGGTCATGGCCCACGCCGACTGGATCATCGACATCGGCCCCGGTGCCGGTCACGACGGTGGACGCGTGGTGTTCGAGGGCGTGCCCGCGGATCTCGTCGCCGCGAAGTCGACGCTGACGGGTGAGCACCTCGCTCAGTATGTCGGAGGTTGAATCGGGACAGGTCCGTGCGATCGATCACGTGATGCGACTTTCCATATTGAAAGATGATGCTAGGTTTCCAATATGGAAAACGACGACAGCCACGATGCGGCTCAAGATCTCGCCAGCCTTGACGCCGCAACGGCAGGCTATGCGACAGCGATGGCAGGAGAGGGCTGCTATCACGTTGCGCTTGGTGTCGGTGTCGGTGCCGTCGTGACGTCGCAGGGACTGGCATCGCCGTGGAGTTGGATCCTGCCGTTGGTCTTCCTCGCCACCTTGCCGCTGTTCATCGGATGGTGGCGCAGATCTCACGGCTGGTGGGTGTCCGGTTACGGGCCGGCGCGCACGCGTTGGGTCGTGGCACTGATGGTGGTCGCCTACGTCGGTCTCTCATTCGTGTCGTTCGCCGCCGACTCGGTGTGGGTGAGCGCGATCATGGGCGCGATCACTGCTGTCGTGGTCGCTGCGGCAGGATTCGTATGGATGTTCGTGTGGCGCCGGGGGCTCACGGCGGCGGACGCCGGATGAGCGGTCTCGATCCTGTGATCCACCCGCCGGCGCGACTTCAGCTCTGCGGCATCCTCGCGCAGGTCGACGATGTCGAATTCGCGTTCGCCAAGGCCAGACTCGGAGTTTCGGACTCGGTGCTTTCCAAGCATGCGAAGGCTCTCGAGGACGCGGGATATCTGACGATCGCCAAACGGACAGTCAGCGCCCGCCAACGAACTTGGCTGGCCCTGACGGCGCAAGGGCGACGAGCCTTCCGTGCGCACATGGTCGAGCTGCAGCGACTGGCTGCTGGCGTCGTTCACTCATGAGCGTTGCGCAGGGGTTCCTGGAAGGGTTTGGGTCTCGTCGTGCGCCGCTTTCGCCAAACTCCCGAGTTAGCCGATAATGCACATTATGTCAGCTCGAAGACGACATGTTCTCGGTAGATGCGAATACGCCGGTTGCCACGACTCTCCTGGGTTAGCTTGCCCACGACCTCGCATGGATGCCGCTCCATCCTCGCTTCATTCGCCCGGATGGCAGTGAGAAGGTGATCGCAAATTGCATCTGGCCTGGTATTTTGTCCCGGCTTTTGACGCCAGTTCGCAGATCATGCGATACTTTCGCACATAATGCGAACTCAATCCCCCCGCTCTCCGGACGCTTCGACCGTGCGTGCGTTGCTGCCCCCGGGGGTCGCGATCCTGAACGAGCCGGAGACAGTGTGGGCGGCAATGCTAGACGGATGGTCGGCTCAACAGCTCGCGAGGAACCTGTCGCTATCGACGATCGTTAGTCGACGTCGCCTCGCTGAGCGGTTTCGTGACTTCGCTGAGGAGTATCCGTGGGCGTGGACTGTAGAGCAGGTCGATCATTTCTTCATGGAGCTGCGTGCACTCAGAGGCGGGTCGCGATCGACGGTGCTCGGCTACCAGAATGCGTTGCGCATGTTTCTTGGATATCTCACGGACCCCACGTATGGATGGGGAGAGCTGTGCTGGGAACGCTTCGGCACTCACCCCGCTCAGGTCTTCCATGAGTGGAACACTGCCCGTCATGTGCAGGACGCAATCGGCGAACCGGGCAAACGCCCCTACACCCGCAATGAGCTGGAAGACCTGTTTGACTGCGCGGATGAACGAGTCGTGCGTATCCGACGCGCTGGGTCAAAAGGCTGGATCCCGGCGTTCCGTATTGCCACACTCATGAAGACCGCCTACGCGTGGGGGTTGCGCCGCAACGAAGTGCGAATGCTCGATCTCGTCGATCTCGCCTCCAACCCACAGGCGCGTCAGTTCAACGACCTGGGCATCGTTTATGTCCGACACGGCAAGGCGATGCGTGGGTCTCCCCCGAAACGCCGCGCGGTGCTCACACTCCCAGAGTTCGCCTGGGCCGTCGAATGTATCGAAGAATGGCTGACAGAGGTGCGTCCCCTCTTCGTCGCGCCGCTGGCGACCATGCTGTGGCCGAGTGAACGCGGCCACGGGGCGTCGCCGATCGCGGCGGACTCGGTGTCACGCGCATTCAACGAGGTCAAGCGCGAAGCTGGCCTCGACGACACGCTCGACTTCCATTCCCTGCGCCGTTCCTACGTCACGCACCTGGTGGAGATCGGATACGACGCCTTCTTCATCCAGCAGCAGGTCGGCCACGAACACGCATCGACAACCTCTATCTACACCGGCCTCTCCCCCGACTACCGCGCCCGCGTCGTCAACGACGCAATCGCCCGCATGGCTCACGCCACGACCACCGACAGCCCGAAGGAGAACTGAACAACGTGCAAAGACGTATCGAGTACACCTGGCGGCTGCGCGAACTGATGACCGCTGGCGGCATGCACAATATCTCCGACCTCATCCCTCAGTTGAAGGACCGTGGCATCGAGCTTTCGGCGTCGCAGATCTACAGGCTCGTCGGTGCAAAACCTGAGCGAATGAACATCGCGCTCTTAGGGGCACTGCTTGACGTGCTCGACTGCACGTTCGAAGAACTCTGCCCCGTCGCCGTCGTCGCAACACCTGCAAGGCTCGCCGCGAACGGCACGAACGGCGGGTCCAGCGACCGGAAGGACGCGATGCGCCCGCGACGCGCCCGCATCCACCGCCCCGAATGAACATTCCACCAGACAAACCCCACGCTGTCTGCGCCCGCTGCCAGCAGTCCGGCGTGAAGTTCGCCACGACGTGGCCGGAAGGACGCATCTGTCGCCGCTGCTACCAGCGAGCCACGCGCATCCACGGTGCGTGCATCTCCTGCGGCACCACGCGCCTCTTGCCCGGACTCATCGACGGCGAACCAGCATGCGTGGACTGCGCCGACATCCCAAAAGACTTCCGCTGCACTCGCTGCGGCCGCGAGGACGAACCGGTACGACGAGGGCTCTGCGCGCACTGCTGCCTCACCGACGATCTCAGCGGGCTCCTCGCCGGGGACGATGGCGACATCTCCCCCATCGTCCGACCACTCTTCGACGCTCTCTCAACGCAGACTCTCGCTCGAAGCGCCACGATATGGCTCACCGTCAATCCCGCTGCGAAGCAGCTCCTGCGTGACCTCGCGACCGGAGCTGCGCCGCTCACGCATGACACGTTCACGACGCACCCCTCCCCCGAAAAAGTCTTGTTCCTCCGCCAGCTCTGCATCGAACACGGACTCCTCGAACGTGTGAACTTCGACATCGAACGATTCCAAGCCTGGGTCGATCAAATGACCGCGGCTGAGCCCGCAAGCGAGGCGCGACTGATTCGACAGTTCGCCCGCTGGGTGCATCTACAACGAATGCACGCCCTCGACGCCGCAGGAAAAATGCGCAAAGGGACGTTCCTATCGGCCAAACAGAGCACGTCCACCGCGATCGGATTCCTCCGTCATCTGCGTGAACGCGGACACACGCCGTCGGAATGCGTGCAAGCAGATGTAGACGATTGGCTGACTGGAGGTCCCACCACGCGAAGTCTCGCCCGTACATTCGTGCGCTGGGGCGTCAAGAACGGTCACATCGCATCGGTCGAGTTCCCGTACCGCGTAGCGAAGACGCAGCCGATCATCACGCAGCAGCAGCGCGTGCAGCATCTTCGAACGCTCCTCAACACGCACGTCGAGTCCGAAACGGCCGAGCAAGTCGCAGGCATGCTCTTTCTCCTCTACGCGCAGCCGCTCACTCGAATCGCGCGCATGCGTCTCTCGCAAGTTGCTGATGCTGGTGACCGTCTGACGGTTGCTATCACCGCCGATGAACTCGTCGTGCCCACGCCATTCGACGAGATCGTACGAGCCCATCTGAGAGATCTGCCGAACACGAATACCTCGGCGCATCGCAACAGTCAGTGGTTGTTCCCTGGGGCCAGGCCGGGTGAACCTATGCACCAGTCGACGATGATGAACAAGCTCCGAGATCGCGGAATCGACCTGCGCGGTGCGCGTAACGCCGCCCTACGGACACTCGTTCTCGAGATGCCAGCACCGATCGTCGCCGACAGCCTCGGCTATAGCTACAACGTCACAGACCGACACCGCGCGGCCGCCGGTGCGATCCACACCGACTATGTCGGCCGTCGGGCGACGTCTCGGAAGTAGCCTCGCTTCTAGCCGCGACTCGGCGTAAAGTATCCCTCTTATGCCAAACGCGAATCGGGCCCGTCCCTACGTTGTCACCGTCCATCCCGACGGGCGGTGGTGGCACATCAAAGTTCCAGAACTCAACACCGTCTCGCAGGCGCTGCCGCTGCAAGAAGTGCCGAGTCAAGCTCGCGATCTCATGGTGACGTCCCGTGGAGTGGTGGAGATTCTGGCAGGGTCGCCTTCGTCGTAGACGTGGGTGAGCCATCGTGCGATGGTCAGTGAGAACTGTCTAGGAATCTCAACGTAAGGACACATCGCACGATGGCTCTTGACCAGTCTGCCCTCCTCGAGCTCCTCGGGGAACTGAAACTCACCGATGTCACCGACCGGATCCGGGTCGCGACGGAAACGCTCTATCAGGAGCTGATCGATGCGGAAGCGGCCGCGTTCATTGGCGCCGCCCCGTTCGAGCGGACCCCGGAGCGGACCACGCAACGCAACGGGACCCGTCCGCGCACTCTCACGACCACGGCTGGGGAGTTGGAGTTGCGGATCCCGAAGCTGCGGCAGGGATCCTTCTTCCCGTCACTGTTGGAGCGGCGCCGCCGAGTCGATCAGGCCCTGTTCGCGGTCGTGATGGAGGCCTACGTCCACGGCGTCTCGACCCGCAAGGTCGATGATCTCGTGAAAGCGCTGGGCGCGGACACCGGCATCTCCAAGTCCGAAGTCTCCCGGATCTGCGCGAACCTGGACGAAGACGTCGCCGCGTTCCGGGATCGGTCCCTCGCGGACACGACGTATCCGTATGTGTTCCTCGACGCGACCTACTGCAAAGCCCGCGTCGGCCGGCGCGTGGTCTCCCAAGCTGTCGTCGTCGCTATCGGCGTCGCCGCCGACGGGCGCCGCGAAGTCCTCGGCTTCGAAGTCGGGGAGACCGAGTCGCAGCCGTTCTGGACGAGCTTCCTGCGCTCGTTGAAGGCGCGCGGGCTGGGCGGGGTGCGCCTCGTCATCAGTGACGCGCACACCGGGCTGATCTCCGCGATCGAGACCGTGTTCGCCGGCGCTGCCGGGTGCATTTCATGCGCAACGTGCTCTCGCATGTCCCGAAAGCATCGGGGCCGATGGTCGCGTCGATCATCCGCACGATCTTCGCGCAACCCGACACCGAGCACGTGTTCGGCCAGTTCCACGAGGTCGTCCGCATGCTGACCCGCTCGCACCCGAAGATCGCGGAGATGCTCGAGGACGCGAAGGACGACATCCTCGCGTTCTGCGGATTCCCGCAGCAGCACTGGCGGCAGATCTGGTCCACGAACCCGCTGGAACGGGTCAACAAGGAGATCAAACGCCGCACCGACGTCGTCGGCACGTTCCCGAACCCCGCCGCGCTCCTGCGCCTCGCAGGTCACGTCCTGATCGAGCAACACGACGAATGGGACGGCGCCGACCGCCGCTACTTCAGCGAACACTCCATGAAGCTCCTCACCGCGAACGACGAGGAGGTGGCGATCCCGGAACTCAACGCGGCATAATCACAGAAGCTGATCCCGCACGGTGTCGAGAAACTCCACCACACAGCGGGACGTCACCGATCTCACCGATCTCATCAGCGTCTGGCTCGATACCCGCCCGGACACGGTGCGTTTCATCGTGAAGCGAAGGAGTGGCCTACGTCCGGGATGGGCTGCATCGTGAACCAACGCCGAACTCATGCGCGGAGTGCACGCGACGGCCCAGCCGGAAACGATCGTTTGTGGCGCGGTCCACTTCCGGATGCTGCGAGGGCTGCCACAAAAGGTCTCCGGAACCTAGTTTCGGCAGACGGATTCGGTGTGCACGGTTTGAGCTGCGATAGTCTCGGGACCACGCCGCAAGCGATTCCACGAACCGCGTCGCCGGACGATGTGCATGGTCATTGGCCCGGTAACCGCGTTCAATGCCACCGCATTTCGACTGTTCGCCGCACTGAGCGCGGTCTCCGCGCTCGAGCCGGGCATATCCCTGCTTGGCATCACGCGCGCCGCTTTGAGACGCGCGCCCCCCGGAAGCTGGCGCCCATGCCTTCATCGTTTGCTCGGACAAGCGGCATCGACACTGCTGTACATCTCAAGCTTCGCACCGCCGCGCTACAACACTGGACACGGCACCGTCCCAGCATGTCGTCGACCATGGTGGGACGGTGTCTCAGCTGTGGGAAACGCTGGACAACCACCTCCGAGCTTTGGTCCGCCTCGGGAGACTGGGGCGTCCGGAAGTGTCCGTCACGCGGGCGCCGCTACCGCCGTGATCTCGATAAGTAGATCGGGGTCGGCTAAGCGGCGGACTTCGACATGTGTCCGAGCGGGGCGGTGCTCGCCGAAGAACTCGGTGTACACGTTGTTTACTACATCCTGGTCGGACATCATCGTGTTGTGGATGGTGAGCGAGACGATGTCCGTGCGCTGGCCTCCCGCAGCGATGACGATGCGCTCAAGATTGAGCAGGCATGCACGGGTTTGGTCGGCAAGTGACACTTCGGCCGGCGGCCTTGGATCTGACTCGCCGACGACCGGATAGGTCTGCCCCGAGGTGAAGAGCATCGCTCCGCTCACTTTGACGGCCGGCGTGAACGGGGGCCTCGCGAGGCCGGTTGCAGAAGCCAGCGTCGCGGACCAATAGGCGTCCAGCCCCGCATCGATGAATTCGATTGTCATTTCTTCTCCAAATTGATCTCAGACTGGCGCATGTTCATGCACATCCAGTACACGGCAACCCCGACGACGATGCCGACGGGGTAGGCGAGGTCTCCGCCGCCGAGCACCGAGCGTGAGATCCCACCGAGGAGCCAAGCGAACGGACTCCCCGTGGCGGCAACTGCGTCTCCGATTGCCGTGCTTGAGAACGGAAGGCAGAGGACGTACCCCGCGGCCAAAGCGATGACGGCGGCCCACCCGACCCTCAGCCGCTGCATGGGGACCGCGGCGACCCGAAGACTTGTTTCGTACCGTGAAGCAGGCAGCCAACCCAGCATCCATATGCCGACGAATGGTGCGACCCAATAGGTGGAGAGCAACAGGACACTGGAGAACGTTTCACTGAGGTCGCCGCTGTTGAGGTAGAGCGTCAGCAGGAAGGCGAGAACGGCAACGAATGCGGTGACCACCGGGCGCGGCAGGCGCACGCCGGCCCCGAGAATCTGCAGGCCCGCCGAGTATTGCGCGACGGCGGCGTTGGCGACCACCCCCAGGTACATCGTGATCATGATGATTGCGCCCAGCACTCCTCCTCCTGTGAGTGTGAAGATCGCGAGCATCGGATTGGCGCCGGCCAGGAGGGTGGCTGCGGTGAGTCCGAGCAGTTGCATCCACACGCATGCGAGGCCGATGCCGAGGTATGTCGCGATGAACAGAGTCACTCGTGATGAGTTCTGGGGGAGGTAGCGAGAGTAGTCGGGCGCGTTGTGCGACCAGCCGAATGCAAATCCGAAGGTGATCGCTGCCAGGAGGATGAAGGATCCCGCGGTGTCGGTCGGAGCGGGCACTGCGACCTGAGGGGTTGTGCTCAGACTTGCGAGCACCGCGATGGTGACGACGACGAATCCGCCCGCGACGACGAACGCCATGATCTTCTCGAACTGGTGAAGGACGCGGTAGCCAGCCACGCTGATGACCGCCTCGAGCAGGAAGACAAGCAGAATGCCGACGAACTGGTTGATTCCAAAGGCGGCCTCCAGGGCCTGCGCACCGAACACGGCTCCGAGGGCGATGAAGGCAACACTGGTGAAGGCGGCCAGGATGCCGATCACGCCGGTCGCACGGCCGAACAGTGCGCGCGCCTGAGCGAGGGTCGCCATTCCTGTGAGCGGGCCGTACGTAGACATCAGCGATGGACCGAGCGCGCCGAGCGCGTTGCCCAGAACGATCGCGGCGAGTGCCGCCCAGTAGCTCAGCCCGAGCTGGGGGCCGAGCACGCCCAGGAAGACTGCGGAGGGCACGAGCTGCGCCGCGAACCACAGTCCCCCCACGTGCCAGGTCTTCCCGTGGCGTTCTGCGAGCGGGACGGGTGCGAGGCCGGCCCATTCGATGAGCGGAGGCTTCTCCCGCTGTGATTCGGGCATGCCGATGTCATTTGTCATTTTGGTCTCCTTTGACCTGTGTCGGGGCGTTGCTTGAACGGTGCCAATCGAGGATCTCCTCGCCGGTCATGAAGACCGACCGGTCGTCCGCACGAATGTGGGCGAGTGCCTGATCCAGGTACGTGAGTCGGTGCGGGACCGCCATGATGTACGGATGCACGACGAGGGCCATGACGCGTGCGGAGTCGTGTGCGTCATCGGCGAGCTGATTGAACTGATCGGTCGCGCGCTGCAGGTACTCACGAGCGGGATGGTGCTGGATGAGCATCATCGCGACGTCGTTGCATTCCTGCGTGTACGGGATGTTGGTGATGGGTGTCGTTCGGGTCTGCAGCTGCACCGGCTGATCGTCGAGGACCCAATCGCAGACGTATTCGTAGCCCTCTTCGACGAGGATGTCCGGTGTTTCCCATGTCTCGGTCAGGCCCGGGCCGAGCCAGCCTCGAGGTGCGGCCCCGGTGGCAGCGCGGATGGCCTCCGTAGTGCGCCGGATGTCTTCGCGCTCGTCCGGCACCTTCTGCATGTTCTTCTGGCCGTATCCGTGCCCGATGAACTCCCAGTTCCGTTCCTTCGCTGCGGTCGTTATCGCCGCGTACGTCTGCACGGCGCTGCCGTTCACGGCGAGGACGACGGGGATCTCGTGCTTGTCCAGAACGTCGAGAAGGCGCCAGAAGCCCACCCGGTTGCCGTACTCGTGCCAGGCCCAGTTCGGTACGTCCGGTGTCGGCACGCCGCCCGCCGGGGGTGTGAGCACCGTGCGTGGCATCGCGTCCTGATCGTTCCACTCCTCGATGTTGACGATGACCCACACGGCGACCTTCTTGCCGTCCGGCAGCGTGAGGGGGGCGCGTTCCGATACGGGGCTGTACGCCAGTCGCTCGCTCGGTCTCATGACTCTTCGCCTTTCGTGATGACAATCGACAGCGACGGAAGCTCCGAGATCTGCACGGTCACGGTGTCGCCCGGGGTGATGGCGGAAACGCCGGCAGGCGTTCCGGTGAAGATCAGATCGCCGGGCTCCAGCGTGTACAGCTGACTGAGCCGGGCCACGACTTCCGGCACCGACCAGATCATGAGATTCAAGTCCGTGCGTTGCCGCTGCTGTCCGTTGACGTCGAGCGTCAGTGTTGCGCCTTGGATGTCGAGAACCTGATCGCGCGGCACGATCGGGCCGCACGGTGCCGACTGGTCGAAGGACTTGCCCGGTTCCCAGGGACGCGCTCTCGTGACTGAATCGCGCTGCAGGTCACGACGCGTGAGGTCGATCCCGGCTGCGAACCCGAACACGCTCGCCATAGCGTCGTCCGGTGTGCCGTTGCGAAGGCGAGCGCCGATCGCCACGACGAGTTCGCCTTCGAACTGGAAATCGTCGGTCGCTGCCGGGTACGCGATCTCGGCTCCGTTGAGAGCGACCGCGTCAGCCGGCTTCTGGAAGAAGAAGGGATCATCGCGCTCGTCTCCCTCTTTCATCTCGAGGATGTGGTCGACGTAGTTCCGTCCGACGCAGTAGACGCGCCGCACGGGAAACCCGAGGGGCGTGTCGATGATCGGGACCAATGTCGGATCAAGCGTCCATTTCGGTTCCACGGGTGACTCCATTTCTCTTCCGGTTATCGCACTGCGCGAATGTTCATGTACGTGCGGCTGCGACATGTCACACCCCGTCCCAGGTCCCGGCGGCACGTGCGCGGGCGACGAGAGCATCCCGCCGTTCGTTCGCGGTGGTGACCGCCTCTCGGGCGGATGCCTGCACGAGGCGGCCGGATCGCTGCAGAATCCGCCCGTCGCAGATCACCGTGTGGATCGCGTCGGAAGACCCGTTGTAGACGAGACTCTCCACCGGATCTCCGGCGGGGAGCATCGAAGGATGCGAGGCGTCGATCAAGATCAGGTCGGCGCGCTTTCCCGGCGTCACGGATCCGGTGACATCATCGATTCGGAGGTCGCGGGCAGCGCGGATCGTCGCCATCTCCAAGGCGATCCGCGGCGTCAGAGTCGCGCGCCCGGTGCGAGCGTGCTCGGAAGAGACCAGGGCCCTGATCGTGCCCAGCATGTCGGCGCTTGCCGGCATCGCCAGCGTGTCGATCGACAGCGACGTCAGGACACCCGCCTCGATGAACTCCGTGACGCGGGGGAACCCCATCGTCCGCATCTCCGACAGCGGGCTCACCGAGACGGTGGCTCCGGATCGCGCCATGGCCGCGACGTCCTCGGGGGACGCATGCACGGCGTGGACGATCTGCACGTCCGAGCCGAGAAGGCCCTCGTCCTCGAGGCGGGTGAGACCGCAGGAACGGCAGTCCGCTTCCCGCAGGCAGCGGTCGCAGTGCATCGTGATCGGCAATCCGCGCTCGCGCGCCGCACGCCACTCGATGCCTGCGAGTTCTGTCGAGGTGCGGTACGGCCCTCGCAGCGCCACACCGAAATGGATGCGGCCGTCCAGCCGTTCTGCCGACCACCGTTCCCGGGCGGCATCCAGCCCTGGAAGGTCCATCACCTGATCGTTCGCAAACGAGTCGCGGGGTCCATACGAGAACCGTCCGCGCAGTCCTGAGTCCAGTTGCGCATTCAGGTTCGCGTCGACGTCGTCGGCGTCGCGCACATTGTGGTCCCAGTTGTGGACCGTCGTGATGCCGTTCTGCACGGCCTCCGCCAGCGCGAAACGTGCCGACCAGTAGAAGTCGTCCTTCTCGAAATGCGGCGCCAGACCGCGCTTGACGGAGAAGTAGTCGTGCCCTGGTGCGTCTCCCACCGTGCCCCTCAGCAGCGAGTTCCACAGGTGCCAATGGGTGTCGACGAATCCGGGAAGCAGCAGGCTTCCTTTCGCATCGAGGACCTCGACGCCCCGTGGGATCAGATCATGGCCGATGTCCGCGATCTTTCCGCCGCGGACGAGGACGTCAGCCTCGCCCTCCGGAACGTCGGCGTCGAATGGCACCAGGTAGGCGTTGCGAATGAGGAGCTCAGAGCGTTCAGGAAGCATGATCCACCAACAGGACGATGAAGATGATGAAACCGAAGGTCACGATCGACCAGCGGAGTAGTGCGACGGGAAGACGGCGACCGACGGCTGCACCCGACCAGCCGCCGATCAGACCGGCGATTGCCATGATGGCCGCCTCCGGCCAGGAGACGGTCGCGAAGACCGCGAAGAATCCGAGCGAGACGGCGCTGGCCACGACGGAAAGCACGCTTTTCAGCGCATTCAGCTTCTGCAGTGAATCACTGAGGAAGACCCCGAGGACGCCGAGCATCATGATTCCGAGGCCGGCGTTGAAGTACCCGCCGTACACGGCCACGCCGAACTGCCCCCAGCTCGCACCGCGGAGCTTCGGTCCGTGCGGCGCGGACTTGTCCACACGTCGACTCACGACAGAAGCGAGGTAGGGCTGAACGGCCAGCAGCACAACGGAGAGAAGGATCAGCCACGGAATCACCGCCGTGAAGACGTCCTCGTTGCCGAGCAAGAGGAGAGCGGAGCCCGCCATCGCGCCGACGGCCGTGACCGCCCCGAGTACAACGATGCGCCGCCCGTGCCCCGCAAGCTCCCTCCGGTAGCCCCACACACCACCCACATATCCCGGCAGAGCCGCGGCCGTATTCGTGATGTTCGCCGCGATCGGCGGCAGGCCGATCGCAAGCAGTGCGGGAAAGGTCACCAAAGAGCCACCGCCTGCCAGCGCGTTGATCGCGCCGCCGGCGAAACCGGCTGCGGCGATCATGATCATCGAGATCGGCTCCATCTTGGCCTCCTCCGGATGACTATACGACGTGCATGCACTGTATGCAATGGATGCTGAGTATTTTTAGTATGCTGCAGGAATGGCCACCGTCGACCGCAAGAGCCCCGGTTCAACCGGCGTCGTCTATGACGCACTCTGGACGCGCTTTCTCAATGGCACTTACGCCTCGGGCGACCGCCTACCCGAAGCGGCACTGGCGGAAGAATTAGGCGTCAGCCGCACTCCAGTCCGGGAGGCGCTGGGGCGCATGCTCGCCGAGGGCCTGGTGATCCCCGCCGCACGGGGCGTGGTCGTCGCCGGCCTCGACCGGGACGCCCTACGAGCGCTGTTCGCGTTTCGCGGCAACCTCGAGGGCTTCTCGACCGAGCTCACAGCCCAGCGCGCGAGCCAGGGCCTCATTGCGCCGGCGTGGTTCCGAGAGTTGAAAGAGTCCGCGCAGCAGTTCGCTTCTGCCGTGACGGAGGGCGACCGCGTCAGCGCGACCGAATCGAACATGCACTTCCACACCCTCATCGTCGAGGCGAGCGGCAATGAGTTCGTCGTCGACGCCCACCGTCGCACGATCGCTCGACTGGCAGTGTCGACATCCCTCAACCTCGAGCATGCCGATTGGGCCCGCGAAGCCGCCAGACAACACGGTCTGATCGCCGACGCATTGCACGAGGGCACCGCGACCGAAGCGCAACGCCTCGCCGAGGCTCACATCCGCGATGCCATGCGTGTTTTCGACGGGCACTAATCATCAGGAAACGGCACGTGTCGGGTTCGATCGGCGCGGCCCTTACGATCGCGGGGGTTGAGTGCCCGGCCGAATCGCTCACGGGTCGAGCCGTTCTTCGTGGCGTCGACGTGCATAAATCGCGCGGGAATGGGTGTTCCGGTTCAAGAGCGCCTATCAGCCAGCGCCGAAAGACCTCTTTGACATGCAAGCCAAAAACGATCGTTTCTGGCGACCAGGCCGACGAGGACCATCAAGCGCGCGACACGCCGAAGCGTGACCCGCCGAAACCCTCCGCCGAAACCTAACCGCACCGAAACGCGTGTGGTACGTATTCGGCGGAGTGTCGGACGGGCGTTCTCGACAGCGAATACGCCGGTCACGATTACGCCGGGTCACCAGTAGTAATCACTCTATGCGCAGATCGGCGCACGCTTTCGAGTCGGAAGCATCAGGTCGATCGCTCGCGCGGTCGCGAGGGCTTGTAGTTTCTCGGCTGAATCGGATTCCACGCACACGCATGCCCGCAATCCCGACTCTTCGTTTCGGAGCAGGCAGTAACTGTTGCTGTCAGTCAGTTCATCACCGTTGGCATCGAGGAAGAGCCAGTGCACGCGGGCGAGCACGAGTGCTTCCGACAGATGGTTCTCCTCGACGAGTTCGTATCCCACCGAGGCGAGCCCCAGACGCTGGTAGAGCGGATAGGACTGCTTCAATCCATCGACCATCTTGTCGCGTGATTCCAGCACGCCCGAGAATCGATCGTCCGCGATCATGCCGGGAGTCGACCACAACTCGGCGGCGCCTTCCGCGTTGAACTGGGACAGCGTTGCGGCGTAGCGATCGAGGTAGTCGGTGATCTGAGACGTCTCGATGCTCATACCTTCGAGACTACGTCTGCAAGTCGATCGACGCACCACTCCCCCGTCGCCGTGGACGATTAGTGTGAAAATGGATAACACGTTCACCCATCAGAATCACGAGAAGTCAGAAGTCGCGCTTCCCCAGTGCGACAAGCGTCCGCTCGGAAGCGTCGTCGGCGAGGAGAAGATCCGTGAATGGCACGACGGCTGGCAACCACTCCCCTGGTTCAAAGAACAACGCATCGGCCCCGAGTCGACGACCGACGAGATCGTGTCGGCGATCCTGCGCGACCTATCTGGTCCGTCCGGTGGTTCGGCATAGACGGTCTCTCGATGCCTCCAACTGTGCGGTCAGATCGGTACGCCGGCGTCGACGAGGATCCGCTCGACGTACGGCTGCGTGTCGAGCTTCGAGATCTCGGACGGTTCGAACCAGCCGACATCGCGAAGTTCACTCTCTTCGAGAACGAGAGGACCGGGCGCGAGGCGGCACGCATACGCCGTGGTCACGTATGCGCAGCGATCACCGTTCGCATAGGTGATGAACATCGCATCGCCGCCATAGACCCCGACGATCTGGCCGACGGTCGCCTCCACACCGAGTTCTTCTCGCACCTCGCGGGCTATCGAGGCGCTCGGTTCCTCCCCCGGCTCGATGCCGCCTCCGATCAAGGCCCACTGATCGTCGCCGTGCGATCGGGCGAGCAGAATCCGACCGTCGTCATCGACGATCACTGCGGACACCGCTGGGAGCAGCAGCAGATCTTGGCCGATCCGCTCTCGCAGCGACCGGATGTACGCAGAGATAGGCATGCCGTCCAGCGTAGGGGCGCGCCGGCAGCCATTAAAGTCGGACCATGAGCGTTCGCGCAGTCGCCGTTGTCCTCAATGACGGCGCGCTCCTCGTGATCGCTCGTGAGAAGGACGGCAGACGCTACTCGGTATTGCCCGGCGGCGGTATCGAACCCGGTGAGACCCCTGAGCAGGCCTGTCGTCGCGAGCTTCTCGAGGAGACCGGGCTTGAGGGCGACGTCCTCGACCGTCTCGATGTCGACAACGGACCGGATCGTGAGGCCGTCTACTTCGCCGTGTCGGTTCGATTATGGAAACTGCGCCTGGGCGGTCCCGAGGTGGAACGGGAGAGCAGCACGAACCGCTACACGCCTCGATGGGTGCATCCTCGACGCACCGATGACCTGGTCCCGAGTGCAGCCGTGCGAGCAGTTCGAGCCGCCCGACTGCGTGTCGAGGAGCCCGCCGTATGAAGATGCCCTTCCACGGCCTTGTCTGAGCTCCCGCAGCGAAGCCGGCAGATGCTTCACCCAGTCAGATCGAAGACCCACTCATTCAGGTTCAGAGTCGTGCCGCGAAAATCATCATCCCGCTGCCCGATAAGCGTAAAGCCCGCACTGCGGCATAGGGCATTCGATGGCCCGTTGGCCTGATCGGGAAAGGCCACGAGCAGCCGTCGGTCGCCGGCAAACTCATGCGCGTAGTGGATGAGAAGTGCGAGTGCAGCCGAACCGACTCCCCTCCCCTGGGCCTCAGGCACGGTGAACCAGCCTGCTTCGATCACCTCCTGATCGCGCCACGTCGTCTTCCACGAGCAGATCACTCCGAGGGACTCTGCTCCGTCGACGACGACGAACGCACGACCGGTGTTCTCTTCCCAGACGCGCAAATATCGCTCGTGACGGTCTCTGATCTGGGCCTCTGTCTCGGGGCCACCGAGGTGCACGGTCATTTCCGGAGTGTTCCCGCGTCGAAGCAGTCCGGAGTCGCTCTCGCTCCACTGGCGCAGCTGAATCTCGCTCATGCGTTGACATTGCCATGAACTGGCGACATCGGGCCAGATCAGCGGTAGTCCTCGGCGGCCTCCAAGATGCTGCGCATGGTTGCCAGATCGATCTGCGCGGTCTCTCCGTCGTATGTCTCCTCGATACGGAAAGCGAGACCGTTCCGAGCGCAGAACGCGGCGGTCTTCTCCAACCGCGGGGCGACTTTGACGTGGTCCTTGCCGAATAACCCCGCAGCGTACACATCGTCACCAGCGACGATCGCGGCGCTCAGTTCCACGGACGAGCGCCGCGTGATGCCATAGAGCTCTCTGAGCAACGGCGGCGCAAGACGCGGACGCCCCTCGATGATGATCGCGATCGACGAAGAATCAGCCATGCTCCCTTTCACCACGCGAACTGTTCTGCGACGTCGTCCACGGCGCCGCTGGTCCTCGGTGGCCCGCCTCGCCGCGAGTAAGCTGGATCGAGTGAGCAACACCGCGTCGTCCCCTGGTTCAACGATCGGGTGGAGGGCATGGCTGATCTGGTCGGTCGGCGTCGCGGCCTACATGCTGGCTATCACCAACCGCACATCTCTCGGCGCCGTCGGCGTGGATGCGGCGGAGCGATTCCAGGCGGATGCGTCGACGCTCTCGCTGTTTGCCGTCGTCCAGCTCGCCGTGTACGGGGGAATGCAGATCCCCATCGGCGTGCTGCTGGACAAGTACGGCGCCAGGCCGATCATCACGATCGGCATGATCCTGATGGCTTTCGGACAGCTAACGATCGCGATCTCCCCCAGCATCGGCATCGCGATCGTCGCACGCATCCTCCTCGGCGCGGGCGACGCCGCCGTGTTCCCCGCTGTGTTGCGACTCATCGCGATCTGGTTCCCGGCTCAGCGCGGCCCGGTCATGGTGCAGCTCACGGGCGTCCTCGGACAGGCAGGGCAGCTCGTCGCTCTGATCCCGCTTGCCGCGCTCCTGCACTCGACGACCTGGACGATCACCTTCGGAAGCATTGCCGGTCTCGGCATCCTCTTCGCGATTCTCGTCTGGGTCGTGATCCGCAATCGACCGCGTGAACTCGATGCTGACGTCACGGTCAACACCGACACCGGCGTCGTGCGCGTCGTGACATCAGCGATCGATACCGGTGTGGGCATCCGCGCAGCATGGGCGCACCCAGGCACACGGTTGGCGTTCTGGTCGCACTTCACCACGCCGTTCGCGGGAACCGCCTTCGTGCTGCTCTGGGGGATGCCGTTCCTCACAGCCGGCGAGGGCGTCACAACGGCGCAGGCGGCGACCATCATCTCGATATATGTCGTTGCCGGCATGATTCTTGGCCCTGTCATCGGCAATCTGTCGAGTCGCATGCCGAATCAGCGATCTCTTGCCCTCGTACTGCCGGCAGTCGCGATTCAGATGATCGCCTGGATCGTCCTCCTGCTGCAGCCCGGACCGGCTCCTGTCTGGCTGCTCTACGTTCTCGCCGTCGCACTCGCGACTGGCGGACCCGCCTCGATGATCGCCTTCGATCACGCCAGGACGCACAACCCGGCCCATCGGCTGAGCACCGCCACGGGGCTCACCAACGGCGGGGGTTTCATCTCCGCGCTCATCGCGATCTTCCTCATCGGTCTCGCGCTCGACCTGCAGGGCGCCGGTACCCCCGAGACGTACTCGCTCGACGCGTTCCGGATCGCCTTCCTCGCGCAGGTGCCGATCTGGCTCGTCGGCGCGGTATTCATCCTCATCGAGCGCAAACGCACGCGCATCCGCATCGGGCTGGATCCCGAGCGAAAGGCGAGAAGATGACACACTACGCATTCGACCAGGACGACGACCGCATCGACCGCGCTCGTGTGCATCAATGGATCAGTGAAGAGTCGTACTGGGCGAAAGGACGCACCCGCGCAGTACAGGACGCCGCGATCGACGGGTCCCGCAACTACGGAGTATGGGACGCGTCGACAGGTGACCAGGTCGCATACGCACGAGTCGTGACCGACGGTGCGACCTTCGCCTGGCTGTGCGACGTTTTCGTCGCATCGAACGTCCGCGCGCGCGGAATCGGGAAGCTGCTGATCAACGGCGTGATCGCCGATCTCGAGCCGCTCGGCCTCAAGCGCATGCTTCTTGCGACCGCCGATGCCCATGGCCTCTATGCGCAGTACGGATTCGAGAATCCTGAAGACCCGACCCGGTACATGGTGAGAGGCATGTCCTGAGGCGGCGCCGTCACAGGACGGTGTCGTCTGCTGAGGTGCCGCGCCGCCGACGGGTGGCGAGCAGGATCAGTCCGATGACGAACACCACAGCGCCGGCACCCATCAGGATGTAGCCGATCAGGTCGAGGTTGGCCCACTCCACTTCGATGTTGACGGCGAACGCGAGGATTGCGCCGATCACGAACAATACGATTCCGGTGCCGATGCTCATGCGGGATCCTTTCGTGGCACCCGTGGCGACGTGTGCGCCGACGAGCTGCTGTTCGTTCTGACGATGCCAGCAATCGCCGCGGGAGGCAAGAGCCGTCTCAGCGCCTCCTCGGCGTCCAACCCATCGACAGCGCGTCATCCGTTGCCGCGCGTTCGAGATCGACAGCCGCTGACCATCCCTGCGCGGCATCCGCGCCGTCGAATCCTCCGCGCGCAACGCGCATCCCGACGTCCTCATGGTGCATGCGCGGCGCTCCCCCACGCCTTACCGATGCGCGTACGCTCCATGCGTCATCGGCGTAACCGCCGCCGCGGAACACGCGGTAGTCCCCGTAGCGCGCGGGATCGAGCAAATCCCAGCACCACTCCCAGACGTTGCCGAGCGTGTCGAAGAGGCCATTGAGGTTGGGGAGCTTGCCACCGACGTTCTGCGGGGCTGTCACGCCGTCAGCGGCCGTCCATGCCACGTCGGTCAGCAGGCCGTAATGCGGGCCGGTGGAGCCCGCACGACAGGCGTGTTCCCACTCCGCTTCGGTGGGCAGGCGGTATCCGTCACTGTCGACGTGCCAGGTCACGTCCTCGCCGTCGAACGTGTACGCCGGGTCGAGCCCTTCCCATTCGGAGGCCGCGTTGCAGAACCGCACGGCGCGCAGCCAGCTCAGGTCAGCGGCCGGCCGGCGAGGATGCCGCGAGGCGATGCCGACGATCTCGGCCATCTGCTCTTCGGTGACAGCGAACACGCCCAACTCGAACGGTTCGAGTGTCACGGTGCGCACCAGGTCGCGACGTGCGTCGTGCAACGTGACGACACCGGCCGGTATCCGTGCCATCTCCAGGTCGCTCATGTCGTGACGCGCTTTTCTGGGCGCTTCTGCACGGGGATTGCGAACAACCGCATGAAGTACTGGCACAGTGGTCCGACCAGCAGTGCGAACGCGACCGTCCCGAGCCCCACGTTGCCACCCAAGGCCCAGCCGACCGCGACCACGACGATCTCTATGCCTGTTCGCACGATCCAGATGCGCCATCCGGTCTGCGTGTGCAGGCCGGTCATCAAGCCGTCTCGCGGGCCCGGCCCGAAGTTGGCCCCGATGTAGAGTCCGGTCGCCGCGGAGAGGACGAACAGCCCGATCACGAAGAAGCAGATGCGCAGCCACAGCGGCTGATCCGCCGGGATCAGCCAGAGCCCGACGTCGGCGGCAGGCCCGACGAGCAGTGCGTTCAGCACCGTCCCGATCCCGAGCTTCTGGCGCAGTGGAATCCACAGCAGCAGCACCACGACGCTGATCAGGATCGTCACCACTCCGAAGCTCAGCGGCACGTGACGGGTGATGCCCTGCGACAGAACGTCCCACGGGGCCGCGCCGATCTGCCCGCGCACCATGAACGCGATCCCGATCCCGTACAGGAACAGCCCGACCAGCAGCTGCACCGAACGGCGCGGAAGTCTGCGGCCGCGCAGCGCGTTCACTGAGGTACTCGTTCGACCCATGTGCCGTACTTGGCGGCGCGGCCATCACCCGACGACGTGCGCGTCAACCGCCGTTTGACCCACGGGCCGACATGTTGCCGGTAGTACGCGAGTCCGACCGCTCCCCCGGCCCGCAGCTCGCTGGGCGCCCACCACTGTGTCGGCGGCTCGTACCCGAGTGCATCCAGGACCCTGGCCGCTACCCGATGGTGGCCAGCCGCGTTCATGTGCAGACGGTCCTCCGACCAGTAGGCGCTGCGCGCGAGTTCACGATCGGGCCAGTTCAGTGCACGGATCACGTCGGATCGATTCGCCACCCGGCGCAGCACGGCCGCGGAGAGCTCATCTCCGCGACGCTGGATCATTGACCCCATCGGCAGCTGTCCTGCAGGATTCGCACCGGACAACACGATGAGCGTGACACCCTGGTCATCGCATCGACGAAGAACGCGCGAGAAGGCATCGGCGATGTGCTCCAGATCGGTCCGCGGACGCAGCATGTCGTTGCCGCCCCCGTTGAACGACAGGTGCGTGGGGTTCAGTGCCAGGGCGGGTTCGAGCTGCTCCTCGACGATCGGCCACGCGAGCTTGCCGCGGACAGCCAGGTTCGCGTACTGGATGGGGTGACCGGCAGCATCCGCCCATCCCTGTGCCGCGATATCGGCCCAGCCGCGCACACGGCCGTCCGGCAACTCGTCGCCGACGCCCTCGGTGAACGAGTCGCCGATGGCCACGAACCTCACATCACTCACTGAACCAGCCTATGCCCGTCGGTGGACACGACGGCTCATCGATCGTCGAGTGCCTGGCCCCTTCGATCGACGAGTCCCCACGTCACGATCGCCGCGACGATGAAGAATCCGGCGAAGATGGCGAACAGCAACGGCGCTCCGCCGGCCGCCAAGAGCACCGGAACGATCAGCGGCGCGACGATCGACGCGATTCTGCCCACGCCTGCCGCCCACCCCGCACCCGTGCCGCGCAGCGAGGTCGGATAGATCTCCGGCGTCACGGCGTACAGCGCGCCCCATGCCCCGAGATTGAAGAACGACAGCGCCATCCCCGTCGCGATGATCGCCCCGACGCCGGTCGCGGTGCCGAACAGCACGGCTGAGACCGCTGACCCGGCGAGGAACACGGACAGCGTCGCGCGCCGGCCCCACACCTCGATGAGCCACGCGGCCACGGCATAGCCGGGCAACTGAGCGAGCGTGATGAGCAGCGTGAACCCGAACGAGCGGACCAGATCGTACCCGGCATCCACGAGGATGCTGGGTATCCAGATGAATGCGCCGTAATAGGCGAAGTTCACGCAGAACCAGATCACCCAGATGCACAGCGTGCGTACCCGGAACTCCGGGTACCACAGCGTGCCGAGCCGCGTCGCCGCATGATCTGCGATGGCGCGAGGTGTCGGAGCCTTGTGGACGAGCGGGCCCCCGGTGATTCCGGCATCCGCCTCGAATGCCGCCACGATCCTGTCTGCCTGCGAGATCCTCCCCCGCGACGCCAGCCATCGCGGCGACTCGGGAAGGCCCCATCGCACGATGATCGCGTATGCGGCAGGTATCGCGCCGAGGGCGAACGCCCAGCGCCAGCCCGACTCGGATGCGGGGATCACGAAGTAGCCGATCAGGGCGGCGGCCGTCCAGCCGACTGCCCAGAATGCCTCGAGGATGACGATGAGCCGGCCCCGGATACGGCGCGGCGCGAATTCGCTGACGTAGGTCGACGCGACCGGAAGCTCCGCACCGAGACCGAGACCCACGAAGAAGCGCAGCACGAGCAGCATCGCGAGTCCGCCGACGAGGGCACTGGCCCCGGTGGCGACGCCGTAGATCAGCAGTGTGATCGCGAACACCTGTCGCCTGCCCAGGCGGTCCGCGAGCAGACCGCCCAGCGTCGCGCCGATCGCCATGCCGATGAATCCGACGGAGGCGATCCACCCGGTCTCCGCCTTTGACAGGTCCCACTGCTGGGCGAGGACGGCGATGATGAACGAGATGAGGCCGACATCCATCGCGTCCAGCGCCCAACCAACGCCGGAGCCGGAGAGCACCCTGAAGTGCCGACGCGTGAACGGGAGAGCGTCGAGGCGTTCAGCCAACGAGGCGCGGCTCGGGATGCCAGGGGCGCTCATTTCAGCAGATCTCTGACGCGCGGGATCACCTCGGTGCCGTACAGCTCGATGCTGCGCATCATCTGCTCATGCCCGAGCGTGCCGGTGGCGTACTTGAGATCGAATCTGCCGATTCCCAGCGTGCGCACGGTGTCGGCGATCTTCTGGGCGACGCGTTGGGGAGAGCCGGAGTAGATCGCTCCGGCGGGCCCCACGTCGTTCTGGAAGCGCGCCCGGCTGTACTCGGGCCAGCCCCGCTCCTTGCCGATTGTGTTGTTCATTGCCTCGAACCCCGAGTACGCGCCGTCCCAGGCTTCTTCGTCTGTGTCGGCGATGTGTCCCGGCGAGTGAACGGCGATCGGATGCTCCGGCGTGCCGAATGCAGCGATCGAGCGATGATACAGCTCGACGAACGGCACGAATCTGGCTGCGGGGCCCCCGATGATCGCGAGCATCAGCCCTACTCCGTGCCTGGCGACGCGCACGACCGATTCCGGACTACCTCCGACCCCCACCCAGGTGCGAAGGCCCTTCTCGGTCTTCGGGAACACGTCGGCGTCGGTGAGCGCCGGGCGCATGGTGCCCGACCAGGTGACCGGCCTCTCTTTGGTGAGTTCGACGAAGAGCTCGAGCTTCTCCTCGAACAGGGCTTCGTAGTCACGCAGGTCGAAGCCGAAGAGCGGAAACGACTCGGTGAACGAGCCACGGCCGAGCACGACCTCGGCGCGGCCTCCCGAGAGCGCGTCCAACGTCGCGAACCGTTCATAGACCCTCACCGGGTCGTCGGATGACAGCACGGTCACCGCAGTGCCGAGTCTGATCCGTTCGGTGCGCGCGGCGATCGCGGCGAGAACCATCTCCGGCGCGGAGACGGCGAACTCCTTGCGGTGATGCTCCCCCACCCCGAAGAAGTCGATGCCGACGGTGTCGGCGAGTTCGGCCTGGTCGACGATGTTGCGGATCGTCTGGGCGGCCGTCAACAGCTTTCCGTCGCTGTCGCGGGTGATGTCACCGAACGTGTCGAGGCCGAATTGGAGTGCCATGTGCTGTTACCGGTTCACGAGGGCCGTGCGAAGCGTGTCGAGTCCGACGCCGCCGAGATCGAGCGCACGCTTATGGAACTGCTTGATGTCATACGTATCGCCCTGCTGCTCCTGATACGCGTCCCGCACCTGCTCCCAGATGCGCTGGCCCACCTTGTACGACGGCGCCTGTCCAGGCCAGCCGAGATACCGGTTGACCTCGAACTGCACGAACTCGTCCGACATGTTGACGTTGCGGCGCATGAAATCGAGCGCGTAGTCCGCGTCCCATGTGCCCGTGCCATCGAGGCGGGGCTTGCCCAGGTGCACGCCGATGTCGAGCACCACACGCGCCGCGCGCATGCGCTGCCCGTCGAGCATGCCCAGTCGGTCGGCCGGGTCGTCGAGGTAGCCGAGCTGCTGCATGAGCCGCTCGGCGTAGAGCGCCCAGCCCTCGGCATGCCCGGAGGTGCCAGCGAGCAGCCGGCGCCACGAGTTCAGTTCGGCCCGGTTGTACACGGCCTGGCCGATCTGCAGATGGTGACCGGGAATGCCCTCGTGGTACACGGTCGTGAGCTCGCGCCAGGTGTCGAACTCGGTGACACCCTCCGGCACCGACCACCACATGCGGCCGGGGCGGGAGAAGTCGTCCGTCGGGCCGGTGTAGTAGATGCCGCCCTCCTGCGTGGGCGCGATCATGCACTCGAGCGTGCGGATCTGCTCGGGGATGTCGAAGTGCGTCGCACCGAGCTCGGCGACTGCGCGGTCGCTGGTCTCCTGCATCCAGCGCTGCAGTGCCTCGGTGCCGTGCAACTTGCGGGACGGGTCCGCCTCCAGGTGCGCCACTGCCTCTTCGACGGTGGAACCGGGGAGGATTTCGTTCGCGATCGCCGTCTGCTCGGCCACCATGCGGGCGAGTTCTTCACGGCCCCATTCGTAGGTCTCATCGAGGTCGATCTCGGCGCCGAGGAACCGGCGGGAAGCGAGCGCATAGAGCTCAGGGCCGACAGCATCCACCTCACTCGCCGCGGGCGCCAGGGTGCCGGTGAGGAAGCCCTTCAGCTCGTCATAGGCGACGCGCGCCGCCGACGCACTGTCGGCGAGCTCGCGCGCGAGGGATGCCGGAAGCTCGCCCTCCTCGGGTGTCGCATCGGCCACGAACGCAGCGAAGAAGCCGTCGTCTGCCGTGTATCGCACGATCTGGTCTGCGACCTCGACCACCTGCCGCCGAGCGGGCACGACGCCCTTGGCGATGCCCTCTCGCAGCGTCGCGGTGTAGCCGCGAAGCGCGTGCGGCACAGCGGCCAGACGCTTCACGATGATCGACCAGTCGTCGGCCGACGATGTGGGCATGAGGTCGTAGACCTGGCGGATGTCCTGAGCGGCCGACGCGATCACGTTCAGATCGCGAAGATGCCACTGGGCGTCGTCGAACTCGAGATCGAGCTTGAGCTCGCTGCCGAGGTCCGCCTTCGTGACCTCGTCGACAGCATCGGCCGGGGTCAGGTCGTCCAGCGCACTGAGCGTCTTTCGCACCGCATTCGCGTACTGCTGCTGCCCGTCAGGGCTGAGATCGCCGTAGCGGTCATTGGCGTCATTGCGCCCGATGTACGTGCCGACGGTGGGCACGAGCTCCACGAGAGTGTCGACCCATTCTTCTGCGACCTTGTCGATCGCTGAGGGCGTGCGAGGGGTAGTCGTCATCCCTTCAGCGTAGCGGCGTGAATCGACGCACGGTGGCGGTGCGCGATGTCAGTGCGCTGCCTCGTTCCAGTCGTGTCCGCGGCCGACCTGGACATCGAGCGGAACGGAGAGATCGGCCGCATCGGCCATGCGGGTGCGCACGATCTTCTCGGTCGCGTCCCACTCCCCCTGCGCCACCTCGACCACGAGCTCGTCGTGGATCTGCAGCAGAACCCGTGAGCGCAGATCGGCCGCTTGGAGGTCTGCGTGGATCTCGTACAGGGCGATCTTCATGATGTCGGCCGCACTGCCCTGGATGGGGGCGTTGAGCGCCGCACGCTCGGCATTCTCGCGGAGCACCCGATTGGGGCTCGTGAGGTCGGGGAACGGGCGGCGGCGGCCGAAGATCGTCTCGGTGTAGCCGACCTCCTTGGCCTTCACGACCGACGCGCGCAGGTAGTCGCGCACGGCGCCGAATCGTGCGAAGTACTCCAGCATCAGCTGCTTCGCCTCGGACTGCTCGATGCGCAACTGCTTCGACAGGCCGAAGGCGGAGAGACCGTAGACGAGGCCGTACGACATCGCCTTGACCTTGGTGCGCATCGCCGAGGAGACCTCTGACGGGTCGACGCCGAAGACCCGGGCACCGACGAATCGGTGCAGGTCCTCGCCGCTGTTGAACGCCTCGATCAGACCTGCATCGCCGGAGAGGTGCGCCATGATGCGCATCTCGATCTGCGAGTAGTCGGCGGTGAGCAGAGTCTCGTATCCCTCGCCGACCTCGAAGGCGCTGCGGATGCGACGCGACTCCTCGGTGCGCACCGGGATGTTCTGCAGGTTCGGGTCGGTGCTGGAGAGCCGGCCCGTCTGACTGCCCGTCTGCACATAGGTCGTGTGAACGCGGTGATCGTCGCGGATCGCCGTGTCCAGCGACTCGATGATCTGGCGGAGCTTGGTCGCCTCGCGATGCTGCAGCAGCAGATCGAGGAACGGATGCGGGTTGCTCTCCTGCAGGTCGGCGAGCACGGCGGCATCCGTCGAGTACCCGGTCTTCGTCTTGCGCGTCTTCGGCAACTGCAGGTCTTCGAACAGCACTTCCTGAAGCTGCTTCGGCGATCCGAGATTGAACTCCCGTCCGACCAGCGCGAAGGCGTCGGTGGCCAGGGCGTCTGTGCGTGCTGCGAGCTCACCGGAGAAGGTCGAGAGTACGTCGTGCGACACCGCGACGCCGGAGATCTCCATATCGGCGAGGGCGAGCAACGTCGGCAGCTCGATCTCTGTGAGGACCCGGGCAACCGGCTCAGGAAGGTCGTCACGCAGCGCGGCCGCGGTGCGCAGGGTGAACCATGCCTCTTGCGAGGGCGTCGCGCCATCGGTCTCGGGCACGAGCTGTGTCGGGTCGGCCTCGGGCAGCTTCTCATCGAGATAACGATCCACGAGGTGAGCGAGCGTCTTGTCGGGGAAGCTCGGGCGCAGCAGCCAGCCCGCGAGGAGGGTGTCGTAGGCCAGTCCGCCGAGGCGGATGCCGGCGCGATGCAGTGCCTTGACCTGAGGTTTCGCGTCGTTGAGCACCTTGGCGGCATCCGATTCGAGCCACGTGCGGAGGGCGTCGGCGGTGGCCTCGCTCCAGTCGGTCTCGCGAAGCTCCGTCAGACTGGCGACACCGATGCGGGATATATCGCCGCCGCCAGTGACGAGCGTCAGCGCCAACTCATCGCTCTGCTCGCCGAGCCACAGCGCGAGATCGGTGACGGACGCTTCGACAGGTGCGGGCATCGCCACCGCCGGCTCGTCGTGCACCGCCTCATCGCCGGCGCCGACCGCATCGAAGACTCGCGGCAGCAGGGTACGGAACTCCAGCCGGGCGAAGATGTCGCGCACGGCCTGCGCATCGATCGGTGCGACAGCGAGCTCGGCCGGGGTGACCGGGAGTTCGACGTCGGTGAGCAGGCGGTTGAGTCGACGATTGCGCCGGACGTCTTCCATGTGCTCGCGCAGGTTGCCGCCGACGACGCCCTTGATCTCCTCGGCGCGTTCGAGCAGTTCGTCGAGACCGCCGAACTGGGTCAGCCATTTGACCGCGGTCTTCTCCCCCACCTTCGGCACTCCGGGCAGGTTGTCACTCGTCTCGCCGACGAGTGCGGCGATGTCGGGGTACTGCTCCGGCCGCACGCCGTACCGCTCCTGCACGGTGGCTGGATCGTAGCGCTTGAGCTGCGAGACGCCCTGAACGGACGGGTAGAGCAGGGTCACCCTGTCATTGACGAGCTGGATCGTGTCACGGTCGCCGGAGACGAGGAGCACGTCGTAACCCTGCTCGGCGCCCTGAACGGAGAGCGTGGCGAGGATGTCATCGGCCTCGATGCCCTCTTTCGTGAGCACGGGGATCGACATCGCGGCCAGAACGTCCTGCAGCAGCGGCACCTGTCCGCGGAACTCCTGCGGAGACTCGGATCGGGTCGCCTTGTACTCGGGATACTGGTCGGTGCGGAACGAGTGCCTTGAGGTGTCGAAAGCGATCGCCATGTGCGTCGGCTGCTCGGCCTTGATCAGATTCACGAGCATCGAGAGGAACCCGTAGATGGCGTTCGTGTGCTGATTGTCCTTCGTCGTGAAATTCTCGACCGGAAGGGCGAAGAATGCACGGTAGGCGAGCGAATGGCCGTCTACGACCATGAGGGTAGGCTTTGCGGAGTCCGTCACCCTGTCAGCCTAACGAGGACGACGGACATGCGCTGAGGAGGACACGTGAGCGAGACCACCGAGACGACCGGCTTGGAGTGGGCGACCGCCCGCGGCATGGGGGCGCTTGCCGAGAAGATGGGCATCGAGTTCACCGAGTTCACGATCGAGCGCAGCGTCGCCACCATGCCGGTCGAGGGCAACACTCAGCCGGTCGGCTTACTGCACGGCGGCGCGTATGTGGTGCTCGGCGAGTCGCTCGGATCGATGTCGGCGAACCTGCATGCGGGTGCCGGCCGGCTGGCGGTCGGCGTCGACATCAACGCCACGCACACGCGTTCCGCCACATCCGGGGTCGTGACGGGAGTGTGCACTCCGATCCACCTTGGGCGCAGCGTGGCCGTTCATGAGATCGTCGTGACGGACGAGCAGGGCCGTCGCTGCTCGACGATCCGCATCACCAACATGATCAAGGATCTGCCCGCGCGCTGACCTGCACCGTCAGTCGCCCGCGAGGATCCGCTGGAACAGCAGGTGATCCTGCCACTCCCCTGCGATCCGCAGGTACTTCGGCGCCAGCCCGAACTGCTCGAAGCCGTTGCGCAGCAGTACCCTTTGCGATGCGGAGTTATCGAGCAGCGTGGCGGCCTGCAGGCGGTGCAGACCGAGCTCACTGCTGGCGTGGTGGATCACAACGGCGACCGCCCGGCTCATCACCCCGCGGCCGACCAGGGATGCATCGACCCAGTAGCCGAGATCTGCGCTGTGGAACGCTCCCCTGACGATGTTGGCGATGTTCGCCACGCCGAGGATGCGGCCGTCGTCAGCAACGAGTACGAAGCGGGCGGCCCGTCCGTCCGCGTGGTCGCGGAGATACTGCGCCACCAGTGCGCGGTGCCATTCGACCGTGTAGAAGCTCTCGTCGCGCACCGGATCCCAGTGGGCCAGGTGCGCACGGTTGGCATCGTACGCGGCAGCGTAGGCCGCGGCGTCACCGGATTCGACCAGGCGAAGGCGGATGCCGTCGCCGAGATCGAAGGTCACTTCTTGGGTGCGAGCTGCTCGATGATCGCCTTGGCGACGTCCTGCATCGTCAGTCGACGATCCATCGACGCCTTCTGGATCCAGCGGAACGCCTCGGGCTCGCTCAGGCCCATCTTCTCGTTGAGCAGACCCTTGGCACGGTCGACGAGCTTGCGGGTCTCGAAGCGCTCGACCATGTCGGCGACCTCGGCCTCGAGCGTGATGATCTGCTCGTGACGGGCCAGCGCGATCTCGATGGCAGGAAGAAGGTCGTTGGGAGTGAACGGCTTGACCACGTATGCCAGGGCACCGGCCTCGCTCGCCCGCTCGACGAGCTCCTTCTGGCTGAACGCCGTGAGAAGCACGACGGGGGCGATGTTGCCCTTGTGCAGCTTCTCGGCCGCACTGATGCCGTCGAGCTGCGGCATCTTGACATCCATGATGACGAGATCGGGACGCAGTTCTGTGGCCAGTGCCACGGCCGTCTCTCCGTCACCTGCCTCACCGACGACGTCGAATCCGTTGTCGCGAAGGATCTCGACGATGTCGAGACGGATCAGCGATTCGTCTTCGGCGACGACGACGCGTCGCGGGGCGGATGCCGTGGGCTGCTCAGCCGGTTCTGCCTGTTCTTGCTCGGTCACGATTCCATTCTAGTGGAGAGGAGGCAGTGACCAGTCCCAGGAACCCGCCGAACGCACCGGACCGGCCTTCGTCCTGCGCTAAAGTCGTATACGCAACACGCTCGCCGGCGTGGCGGAATGGTAGACGCGGAGCACTCAAAATGCTTTGTTCGAAAGGACGTGCGGGTTCGAGTCCCGCCGCCGGCACACCTGCGGATACGCCGAAAGGGGCGAGGTTCTCACCTCGCCCCTTTCGTGTGCTCTCGCGTCAGACGCCGTCCTTGTAGATCGGCGCGGCGCCGTTCACGGCATCTCCGACCTTGTGCACGCGGATGTCGTTCGTGGAACCGATGATTCCGGGAGGGGAACCGGAGATCACGACGACCTTGTCCCCTTCCTTCGCCAGATTGTTCTTCAGCAGGTAGTCATCGACCTGCAGGAACATCAGGTCGGTGTGCTGCACGGCCTCGACCAGCGTGGAGCGGATACCCCAGGTCAGCGCCATGCGGCGGCGGATGCCTGGCTCCGGTGTGAACGCGATCATCGGGATGCGCGAGCGCAGACGAGACAGGCGACGCGCGGAGTCACCGGACTGGGTGAACACGCACAGGAACTTCGCGTCGACGAAGTCGGCGACTTCGAGGGCGGCGAGGGTGATCGCGCCACCCTGCGTGCGCGGCTTGGCCGTGAGCGGCGCGATGCGCTCCAGACCGTGCTCCTCGGTGGACTCGACGATGCGGGCCATGGTCTCGACGACCACGATCGGGTACTCGCCCACGCTGGTCTCACCGGACAGCATGACGGCGTCCGCGCCGTCGAGGACGGCGTTCGCGACATCAGAGGTCTCGGCGCGTGTCGGCACAGGGCTGGAGATCATCGACTCCAGCATCTGCGTGGCGACGATGACCGGCTTCGCCATGCGCCGGGCGATCTCGACCGCACGCTTCTGCACGATCGGCACGGCTTCCAGCGGAAGCTCGACGCCGAGGTCGCCGCGCGCGACCATGATGCCGTCGAAGGCGTCGACGATCTCCTCAAGGGCATCCACGGCCTGGGGCTTCTCGATCTTGGCGATGACGGGAACCCTGACGCCCTCTTCGGCCATGATCTCGTGCACACGCTCGACATCGGAGGCGTTGCGCACGAACGACAGTGCGATGAGGTCGGCGCCGATGTTGAGGCCCCAGCGGAGGTCCGCTTCGTCCTTCTCGCTCAGCGCGGGGACGTTCACGGCGACGCCTGGGAGGTTGATGCCCTTGTTGTTCGACACCGCTCCAGCGACGATCACACGGGTGGTGACGACGGTGCCGTCGGTCTCGACGACCTCGACACGCACCTTGCCGTCGTCGATCAGGAGGAAGTCGCCAGGGTTGACGTCCTGCGGCAGCCCCTTGAAGGTCGTACCGCAGATCTCGCGGTTGCCGATGATGTCTTCCGTGGTGATCTTGAAGATGTCGCCGGCGGCGAGCTCGTAAGGACCGTCCTCGAACTTGCCGAGGCGGATCTTCGGTCCCTGCAGGTCGACGAGGATGGCGACGGCCTTGCCTGCGTCGTCCGCAGCGCGGCGCACGTTGGCGTAGTTGGCGTCATGGACGGAATAGTCACCGTGGCTGAGGTTCAGTCGGGCGACATCGACCCCCGCTTCGATGATTGCTCGAACGTTCTCGTAACTCGAGGTGGCCGGGCCCAGCGTGGCGACGATTTTCGCGCGTCTCAACAGATTCTCCAGGGTGAGAGTGGGGGGAATACAGAACTGGCGACGATGCCTCCGCCAGCCTACGCGGGCTGGAGGCCGATCGCGACATCGGTGGGACGCACAGGTGCGGGCAGGACGGTCTCCCCCATCAGGAAGCGATCCACGCCCGCGGCGGCTGCGCGTCCCTCTGCGATCGCCCAGACGATGAGCGACTGCCCACGGCCTGCATCGCCGGCGACGAAGACACCGGGAACGGTGGTCTCGTACGAGTCGTCGCGCTGGAACGCGCCGCGATCGGTGGCCTGCGGATGCATGTCCTCGGTGAACCCGTCCTGCTCAGGACCGGTGAAGCCCATCGCGATCAGTACGAGGTCGGCCGGGATCTCCCGTTCGGTGCCGCTCTTGGGCACACGATGTCCGTCGACGTACTCGGTCTCGGCCACACGAAGAGCGCGCACCTCACCGGCGTCGTTCGAGAGGAACTCGACGGTCGAGGCCAGATAGTGACGCTCGCCGCCCTCCTCGTGCGCGGAGGAGACCTCGAAGATCGTCGGCATCATCGGCCAAGGCTGGTGCTCCGGTCGATCGGCGCCCGGCTGCGTGCCGATGGCGAGGTTGGTCACGCTCAGCGCGCCTTGCCGGTGCGCCGTGCCGATGCAGTCGGCACCGGTGTCGCCGCCGCCGATGACGATGACGTGCTTGCCCTCAGCGGTGATCTGGTTGTGCACGACATCGCCGGCGACCGCATGGTTCGACTCGACGAGGTACTCCATGGCGAAGTGCACGCCGTCCAGGTCGCGACCGGGGATCGTCAGGTCGCGCGGCACGGTGGAGCCGGTGCAGATCACGACCGCGTCGTAGCGCGCCCTGAGGTCTGCCCAGCTGATGTCCTTGCCGATCTCGACACCGGCGCGGAAGCGCGTTCCCTCTTCCTGCATCTGTCGCAGACGCGACTCGAGGTGGGTCTTCTCCATCTTGAAGTCGGGAATGCCGTAGCGCAGCAGTCCGCCGATGCGGTCGTCGCGTTCGAAGACCGCGACGGTGTGCCCCGCGCGCGTGAGCTGCTGCGCGGCGGCGAGTCCGGCAGGGCCCGAGCCGACGACGGCGACGGTCTTGCCGGTGAGGCGCTCCGGCGGCTCTGGTTCGACCCAGCCCTTGGCGAAGGCCTCGTCGATGATCGAGACCTCGACCTGCTTGATCGTCACGGCCGGCTGGTTGATGCTCAGCACGCACGCGCTCTCGCACGGTGCAGGGCACAGCCGCCCGGTGAACTCGGGGAAGTTGTTCGTGGCGTGCAGGCGCTCGATCGCCGAGCGGTCCTCGCCGCGCCAAGTGAGGTCGTTCCACTCCGGGATGAGGTTGCCGAGCGGGCAGCCCTGATGGCAGAACGGCACGCCGCAGTCCATGCAGCGTCCGGCCTGGCGGCGCAGCACGGCCTTGTCGCCCGGCTCGTAGACCTCTTTCCAGTCCATGATGCGGACGGGAACGGGACGGCGAGCGGGAAGCTCGCGCTCCGTCACCTTCAAGAAACCCTTGGGATCAGCCACCGGTCACCTCCAGGATGCGGGTCCAGACAACGTCGCCATCCGGGTCGAGCCCATCAGCCTCCGCTTCCTGACGCATGGTCTGCACTGCGGCGAAATCTCGCGGCAGCACCTTCACGAATTCGGATGCGACGGTGTCGAAGTCTTCGAGCATGCGCGCCGCGAGCGGAGAAGCCGTGCGCTCCACGTGCTCGATGAGCAGGCTGCGCAGCACCTCGAGGTCCGCACGATCCAGTGTCTCCAACCGCAGCTCTCCGCTCTCGCGGGACTGCAGATTGACCTTCTCGGTGGAGAGCGCGTGCACATACGCGATGCCGCCGGACATGCCGGCTCCGAGGTTGCGGCCGGTCGATCCGAGGATCACGGCGAGCCCACCGGTCATGTACTCGAGGGCATGGTCGCCGACCCCCTCGACGACGGCGGTCGCGCCCGAGTTGCGCACCAGGAACCGCTCGCCGACGACACCCGAGATGAACATGGTGCCCGATGTGGCGCCATAGCCGATCACGTTGCCCGCGATGACGTTCTCATGCGGCGCGATGGTCGAGCCGCGTGACGGCCGGATGGTGATGTCACCGCCCGAGAGGCCCTTGCCCACGTAGTCGTTGGCGTCGCCTTCCAGCCGCAGCACGATCCCGGACGGCAGGAACGCGCCGAGTGACTGGCCGGCGGTGCCGTGCAGGGTGACATCGATCGTCTCGCGTGCGAGGCCAGTCTCGCCGAAGCGCGCGGTGACCTCGTGACCGAGCATCGTGCCGACCGCACGTTCGGTGTTGCGGATGGGCAGCTCGACGATGGTCGGCGCCATGTCGTTGAGCGTGTTCTGTGCCATCTCGATCAGCGGCACGTCGAAGTGCTTGTCGAGTTCGTGCTCCTGCGCGCGGCCGCTGCGGCGCGGCTCGGATGCCGGGAACACCGGGCCCTCCAGCACGGGCGAGAGGTCCAGTCCATCCGTCTTCCAGTGCTCGATCGCGGCATTCGCCTCGATGAGGTCGGCGCGGCCGATGATCTCGTCCAGCGACCGGAACCCGAGCTCTGCGAGGATCTCGCGCACCTCTTCGGCGATGAACTCCATGAAGTTGACCACGAACTCCGGCTTGCCGGTGAAGCGCTCGCGCAGAACGGGGTTCTGTGTCGCGACGCCGACCGGGCACGTGTCCAGATGGCAGACGCGCATCATGATGCAGCCGCTCACCACGAGCGGGGCCGTCGCGAAGCCGAACTCCTCGGCACCGAGCAGCGCGCCGATGATGACGTCGCGACCGGTCTTGAGCTGGCCGTCGACCTGCACCACCACGCGGTCGCGCATGCCGTTGAGCATGAGCGTCTGCTGCGTCTCGGCGAGGCCGAGCTCCCACGGCGTTCCCGCGTGCTTGAGCGAGTTCAACGGGCTGGCGCCGGTACCGCCGTCGTGGCCGGAGACGAGGATGACGTCGCTGAGTGCTTTCGCCACGCCTGCCGAGACCGCACCGATGCCCGACTGGCTGACGAGCTTCGTGTGGATGCGAGCGGACGGATTCGCGCGCTTCAGGTCGAAGATGAGCTGCTTGAGGTCTTCGATCGAGTAGATGTCGTGGTGCGGCGGCGGCGAGATGAGCCCGACACCGGCGGTTGCGTGACGTGTGCGGGCCACCCAGGGGTAGACCTTGGTCGGCGGCAGCTGGCCGCCCTCCCCCGGCTTTGCCCCCTGGGCGAGCTTGATCTGGATGTCGTCCGACTCTGTCAGGTAGAGACTCGTGACGCCGAAGCGCCCGGAGGCGACCTGCTTGATCGCACTGCGGCGCTCGGGGTCGAGCAGGCGGTCGACGTCCTCGCCGCCCTCGCCCGTGTTCGACTTGGCGCCGATGCTGTTCATCGCGATCGCGAGCGTCTCGTGCGCCTCGCGGGAGATGGAGCCATAGCTCATGGCTCCGGTGGAGAAGCGCTTCACGATCGCGCTCACCGGTTCCACCTCGTCGAGGGGGACGGCCGGACGAGCGCCGGTGCGCAGGTTGAAGAGCCCGCGCAGGGTCTTCAGCTCGGCGGCCTGATCGTCGACGAGCTTCGTGTACTCGCGGAAGATGTCGTAGCGACGATTGCGGGTCGAGTGCTGCAGGCGGAACACGGTCTCGGGGTTGAAAAGGTGAGGTGAGCCGTCGCGTCGCCACTGATATTCGCCGCCGGTCCAGAGGCGCTCGTGGGCACGTGCCGCGGCATCCTCGGGATACGCGTAGTCGTGGCGTGCCTGGTTCTCGGCGAAGACGTCCTCGATGTCGATGCCGCCGAGCTTGGTCTCGGTCCCGGTGAAGTACGCGTCTATCAGCTTCTGGCTGAGCCCGACGGCCTCGAACACCTGGGCGCCCGCGTACGACGAGACCGTCGAGATGCCCATCTTCGACATGATCTTCAGCACGCCCTTGCCGAGCGCGTAGATCAGGTTCTTGACGGCCTTCTCCGGCGTGATGCCGGTGATGAAACCGGTGCGCACGAGGTGCTCCACCGTCTCCATCGCGAGATACGGGTTCACGGCCGAGGCGCCGTAACCGATCAGCGTCGCGACGTGATGCACCTCGCGGACATCGCCGGCTTCGACGATCAGACCGACCTTCATGCGGTTCTCGCGCCGGATGAGGTGGTGGTGGATCGCCGACACCATGAGCAACGAGGGGATCGGAACGAGGTCCTTGTTGGAGTCGCGGTCGGAGAGGATGATGAACTCCGCGCCGGCGGCGATGGCCTCATCGACCTCTGCGCACATCTCCTCGAGACGCTCCTGCATCGTGTGCTCGCCGGCGTCGAAGTGGTACAGACCGCGGATCGTCACGGATGAGCGCCCTTCGAGCGCCTTGTCGATGTGGCGGATTTTCGCGAGTTCGTCGTTGTCGATCACCGGGAAGTCGAGCGTGACCGTACGGGTGTGCTCCGGTCCCCAGCTGAGCAGGTTGCGCTCAGGCCCGAGGCCGGACTTCAGGCTGGTGACGACCTCTTCTCGGATCGAGTCCAGCGGCGGGTTCGTCACCTGAGCGAACTGCTGCGTGAAGTAGTCGAACAGCAGACGGGGGCGCTCGCTCAGCACGGCGATCGGCGTGTCCGACCCCATCGCGCCGAGCGGCTCGGCGCCGTTCTGTCCCATCGGGGTGAGCAGGATGCGCACTTCCTCCTCCGTGTAGCCGAAGGTGCGCTGACGGCGGGTGATGGATGCCGGCGGGTGAACGATGTGCTCGCGCTCCGGCAGATCGGCGAGGCGCACGGCGCCCTCGTCGAGCCAATCCTGCCACGGGTGCAGTGTCGCCAGATCGTTCTTGATCTCGTCGTCTTCGACGATGCGACCGGCAGACGTGTCGACGAGGAACATCTTGCCCGGCTGCAGGCGTCCGCGGCGCTTGATGCGCTCCGGAGCGAACTCGAGCACACCTGTCTCCGAGCCGATCACGACGAGGCCGTCGGTGGTCTCGGTCCAGCGTCCTGGACGCAGTCCGTTGCGGTCGAGCGTCGCGCCCACGAGTGTGCCGTCGGTGAAGATGAGGGCGGCCGGGCCGTCCCACGGCTCCATCTGGTTGGAGTGGTAGTCGTAGAACGCGCGGAGCTCGGGCGTGATGTCCGCCTGCTTCTCGTACGCCTCCGGCACCATCATCATGATGGCGTGCGGCAGGCTGCGGCCGGTCAGCGTGAGCAGCTCGAGCACCTCGTCGAACGAGGCCGAGTCGCTGGCACCCGGCGTGCAGATCGGCAGCAGCGGCCGCACATCGCCGAGCAGTTCGGATTCGAGCTGCGACTGACGGGCGCGCATCCAGTTGCGGTTTCCGCCCACCGTGTTGATCTCGCCGTTGTGGGCGAGCATGCGCAGCGGCTGCGCGAGGGGCCACGAGGGGAAGGTGTTGGTCGAGTACCGCGAGTGCACGACCGCGAGCTCTGACGTGAACCGCTCATCTTGCAGGTCGGGGTAGAACGGCTCGAGCTGCAGCGTGGTGACCATGCCCTTGTAGCCCAGCGTGCGGCTGGACAGGGAGACGAAGTAGGCGCCGATCTCGTGCCCCGCACGCTTGCGCAGGCGATAGGCCACGCGGTCCAGCGCGATGCCGGAGAGAGGTTCGCGCCCGGGGGCCGAGGCGACGAAGAGCTGCTCGAACGCGGGACGCGCCTCGTCGGCGAGCTTGCCGAGGTTCTCGTTGGCAGTGGGGACGACGCGCCAGCCGAGGACGGTGAGTCCTTCTTCGCGCGCGATCCTCTCGACGCCGGCTTTCTGCGTGCGGCGTTCTGTGGCCTGCAGCGGGAGGAACGCGAGCCCGGCGGCGTAGTGGCCGGCATCGGGCAGTTCGAATGCGGTGACTTCACGCAGGAACTCGTCTGGCATCTGGGTGAGGATGCCCGCACCGTCTCCGGTGCCGGCGTCAGAGCCGATCGCACCACGGTGCTCGAGGTTTCGCAGGGCTTCGAGCGCCAGCTGGATGATGTCATGTCCGGCTGTGCCCCGCAGGGTCGCGACCATGGCCAGGCCGCAGGCATCCTTCTCGAATGCCGGGTTGTACATGCCCTGCTTCGGGGGGTAGGCCCCGGAGGCGCCGTACGGAGGCTGGAAGTACATCGGTTACCGTCCTCAGGTAATCAAGTGACACCGGGGACGACGTCGGCCCGCTCGTTCAATGCAGTGGTTTCCTCATCAGACGAGGATGCTTATCGGGAGCTGTCCTCGCTCGCGGGAGCAGTGCTTGTGGCTGTGGCTCCGGCAGTGACTTCGACCGGAGGCTCGCTCACGTCGACGAAATCATCGATGCTGTCCTGTGATACTACATCAGCATCGGCATCCTTCCGCGTGCGCCCTGGCGCATACGGTCCCGCCTCACGACCCGTGTGCCTGCGCGTCTGCACGAACAGGATCACGATGCCGACGACCACGCCGAGGATGGATGCCCACACGTTGCTTCGCAGGCCGAGGATGATCTCGCTCGGATCGATGCGGATCGATTCCCAGAGCACACGACCGGCGCTGTACCAGATCAGGTACACGGCGAACAGCTTGCCCCACTGCAGCTGCAGTCGACGGCCGATCCAGAGCAGGAAGAGCACGCCGAGACCGTTCCAGATGACCTCGTACAGGAACGTCGGGTGGAACAGGGTTCCCTCCGCCAGTCCAGGGGGGAACGCGACGTTGTCGGATTCGATCTCCAGGCCCCAGGGCAGGTCGGTCGGCAGACCGAAGAGCTCGTGGTTGAACCAGTTGCCGAAACGGCCCATTGCCTGCGCCAGCAGGAGACCCGGCGCGAGCGCGTCGGCGAAGGTCCAGAACCGGATGCCGGTCCACTTGCAGCCGAGATACGCGCCGACGGCGCCGCCGAGGAGCGCACCGAAGATCGCGATGCCGCCCTCCCAGATCGCCCAGACAGAGCCCGGCTCGAACGGGTTCCAGGTGTTCTTGCCCTCGCCGAAGTAGAAGTTCGGGTGGGTGAGCACGTGGAAGATGCGTGCGCCGATGATTGCGAGCGGCACAGCGAGGATCGCGATGTCGATGACTACCCACGGCTCTGCCCCGCGCTTGGTCAGGCGGTGATTCGTCAGCAGAGTGGCCGCGATGATGCCCGCGATGATGCAGAGCGCGTAGAAGTGGATCCGCAGCGGCCCGAGATCGATGTAGCTGACCGGAGGGCTCGGGATGCTGGTGAGCACGCCGCTGACGGCGGTGTGAAGCGCGAGGGACATGAGTGTGATTCTAGTTCTCGTGTGAGGTGGCTGCCGACGGCGTGCCTGCGGCAAGGGACTTTGTGACGGCGGCGAGGGCGTCGAGGCCCCCGTCGCGGAGGGCACGCACGAGCGCGGTACCGACGATGGCGCCGTCGGCGTACTCGGTGATGCCGGCGATCTGCTCGGCGGTGGAGATGCCGATTCCGACACATGCGCGCACCGCCCCGCGTTCACGCAGACGTGACACCAGGGTGCGTGCGGCCTTGTCGAGTTCGGCGCGCTCCCCCGTGATGCCCATGGTGGACACCGTGTAGACGAACCCGGTCGACGAGGCGACGACGAGGTCGAGACGTTCATCGGTCGAGGTGGGGGCCGCGAGGAAGATCCGGTCGAGACCGGTGCGCTTGCTGGCTTCGATCCAGTCCGCGGCAGCCTCCGGCGTGATGTCGGGCGTGATGAGACCCGCGCCGCCCGCGGCGAGCAGGTCGTCGGCGTAGCGGTCGACGCCGTACTGCATCACGGGGTTCCAGTACGTCATGACGACGACGGGAACGTCGGTCGCTGCCGTGATCTCGCGTACGGCTGTGAACAGGTCGCGCATCCGGAACCCTGCGGCGAGGGCGGCCTGGGTGGCCTCCTGGATGACCAGCCCGTCCATCACGGGATCGCTGTAGGGCGGCCCGAGTTCGATGACGTCGACACCGTTCTCGGCGAGGGTGATCGCCGCCTGGATGCTGGTCTGCAGATCGGGGAATCCGACCGGCAGATAGCCGATGAACGCCCCGCGGCCCTCATCGTGGGCCTTCTGGATCGCGGCTTCGACGCGGCTCATCGCGCGGCCGCCGCATCCGCTGCGGTCTGGGTCACGGCGTCCTTGTCGGCGGCGTCGCGTTCGGCCGCTTCGCGGTCGTAGAGATCGAAGTACCGCGCGGCTGTGTCCATGTCCTTGTCTCCGCGGCCGGAGAGGCACACGGCGAGGATGGCGTCCGGGCCCATCTCCCGGCCGAGGCGCAGGGCTCCGGCCAGCGCGTGCGCCGACTCGATGGCGGGGATGATCCCCTCGGTGCGGCTCAGCAGACGCAGTGCCTGCATGGCCTCGTCGTCGGTGGCGGGGATGTACTCGGCCCTGCCGATGTCTGCGAGCCACGAGTGCTCCGGGCCGACGCCGGGATAGTCGAGCCCGGCTGAGATCGAATGCGACTCGACCGTCTGCCCGTCCTCGTCCTGGAGGACATAGGTCTTCGCGCCGTGCAGAACCCCTGGGCGACCGCGCTGGATGGATGCCGCGTGCTGCTCGGTGTCCACGCCGTCGCCGGCGGCTTCGACGCCGAACAGCTTCACATCCGCATCGTCGAGGAACGCGTCGAACATGCCGATCGCGTTGGAGCCTCCGCCGACGCAGGCGATGACGGCGTCGGGAAGTCTGCCGGTCTCGTCGAGCAGCTGCTGACGGGCCTCTTCGCCGATGATCTTCTGGAAGTCGCGCACCATCGCCGGGAACGGATGCGGGCCTGCGGCCGTTCCGAAGATGTAGTTGGTGCTCTCGACCGTTGCCACCCAGTCGCGGTAGGCGTCGTTGATCGCGTCCTTCAAGGTGCGTGAACCGGTGGTGACCGGGACGACCTCGGCGCCGAGGAGCCGCATGCGGGCGACGTTGAGCGCCTGACGCTCGGTATCGACCTCGCCCATGTAGATCGTGCAGTCCAGGCCGAACAGCGCTGCAGCGGTCGCGGTGGCGACCCCGTGCTGTCCCGCTCCGGTCTCTGCGATGACCCGCGTCTTGCCGAGACGCTTGGTGAGCAGCGCCTGCCCGAGCACGTTGTTGATCTTGTGGCTTCCGGTGTGGTTGAGGTCCTCGCGCTTGAGGAAGACACGCGCTCCCCCGGCGTGCTCGGCGAACCGCTGCACCTCGGTGAGCGCGGAGGGCCGTCCGGCGTAGGAGCTGAGCAACCCTGCGAGTTCCGCGCGGAACTCCGGGTCGGCGATCGCCTGCTCATAGGCGACCGTGAGCTCGTCGATCGCCGCGATCAGCGATTCCGGCATGTAGCGTCCACCGAACTCTCCGAAGAACGGTCCGTGCTGGTCTCGCAGGCTCACCTCGACTCCCTCCGGTCGCTCGGTGCATCGCATGCCTCGACCTCGAGGAAGCTCTTCAGCGTCGCGACCGGATCGCCGGTGACCAGCGCCTCGCCGATCAGTACGACATCAGCGCCCGCCGAACGGTAGTGCGCGACATCGGCCGGCGTCAGCACGGCGGATTCCGCGATCTTCACGGCGTCGGCGGGGATGCGGTCGACGAGTCGGCTGAACAGATCGCGGTCGAGTTCGAGGGTCTTCAGATTGCGGGCGTTCACGCCGATCAGCGGTGCACCGAGATCGATCGCGGCCTCCAGCTCGTCGGCCGAGTGGGTCTCGACGAGCGGCGTCATGCCGAGCTCGTGAATGAGGGCGAACAACTCTTGCAGCACCTTCGGCTCGAGGCCGGCGACGATCAGCAGCGCGAGGTCGGCTCCGGCGGCGCGTGCCTCCAGCACCTGGTACGGCGTGGCGATGAAGTCTTTACGCAGCACGGGGAGCGAGACCCGGGCGGTGACGGCCTCGAGGTCGGCGAGGCTACCGCCGAACCGCCGCTCCTCGGTGAGCACACTGATCGCCGATGCTCCGCCGGTCTCGTAGAGCGCAGCCTGATGCGCCGGATCCGGGATGTCGGCGAGGGCGCCACGAGACGGACTCGCACGCTTGACTTCGGCGATGATCTTCACCCGTGCAGCGGGTGCGAGTGCGGCACGCGCGTCCTTGGCCGCGGGGCGGGCCAGAGCGATCTTCTCGACCTCGGCGAGCGGGCGCGCCTGTGCACGGCGTTCGGCGTCTTCGACTGCGCCGGCCGTCAGGTCGGCGAGCACCATCAGTGGCCCTTCGGCGCGTACTTGGGGCCCTTCACACCGTAACCGGCCTTGGTCAGGATCCAGCCGAGAATCGCACCGATGACGATGATGCCGACCGAGATCCAGACGAGCAGAGGCTGCTCGAAGCAGAAGGCGACCGTGCCGGCAGTGAAGCCGAACAGCATGACGATCACAGCGGACCACGCCGCCGGTGAGTGTCCGTGGCCGGGGTCAGCGATCGGGTTGGTCATGGTCTCCTCCGAAGCGGTCGTGGGAATGCGGAATCAGTCTACCGGGGTCATCGGGTCGGATCCGTCCCCCGCGACAGGTCGTCCCAGGAATCGATCGCGTCCACGGGGCCTTCGGCCTCGCTGTGACCTGCCGCGTCGGTGCGAAAACGCCTGCCGCCGCTCTTCCAACGATTCGCCGTCAGGAGAGTGAACACGGATGCCACGATCAGCAGCACCCACCCGACCAGCGCCAGGGCCGGCCAGAACGTCGGGGTGATGGAGGCGATCACGTCCGACACCGCCGTGCCGCCGGCGAGCCCCGTGGTCTCGGTCACCGTGGCGGCGACGGCGGCGACGGGCGACGTGAACACGATCTCCGCCGTCCACCAGGTCAGCAGGGCTCCCGCCAGTAGGGCCAGCGTCCCGAACACGTAGCGGAGTGTTCTTCCGACGAGCGCGAGAGCGGCTCCGAGCGCGAGGACGGCGAGACTAAGCGGAGCGAGCAGCGCCAGCGCATCCGCACCGGGTACCAGGATCGGCTCTCCCGCATCCGCGCGGACGACGCTCAGCCAGGTCTGCGTGGACGAGATGATGCCGACGGCGCCCGCGAGCAGGAACGCGACGACGGCGGTGCTGCGCCCGCGGCGGAGGAACTTCATTCGGCGCCCGAACCAGCCGCGGCGAGGCCGTCGACGGCTTCGAGATCGGCCGCGTCGAAGCAGGTGCGGGTGCCGGTGTGGCAGGCGGGGCCCGTCTGATCGACCAGCAGCAGGATCGCGTCACCGTCGCAGTCCAGTCGCGCCTCGTGGATGCGCTGGATGTTGCCGGAGGTGTCGCCCTTGCGCCAGTACTCCTGACGTGAGCGCGACCAGTAGGTGGCGCGGCCCGTGGTGAGTGTGCGGCGCAGCGCCTCGGCATCCACCCACGCGAGCATCAGCACCTCGCGGGTGTCCCACTGCTGCACGATGGCCGGTGCCAGTCCGTCGCCGTTCCAGGCGACCTGCGCGATCCGTGTCTCGAGGTCGCTCATCGCACCAGGATCCCTTCTGCGCTCATCGCATCCTTGACCTCGCCGACGGTCAGCGCACCGGAGTGGAAGACACTCGCAGCGAGCACGGCATCCGCCCCGGCTTGGATCGCCGGAGCGAAATCTGTCACGGCACCGGCGCCGCCGGAGGCGATCACCGGCACCGAGGACACCTCGCGCATGAGACGGACCAGTTCCAGATCGAAGCCGTCGTGCGTGCCGTCGGCGTCGATCGAATTGACCAGCAGCTCGCCGGCGCCGCGCTCGATCGCCTCTCGCGCCCACTCCAGGGCATCCAGCGATGTCTGCGTGCGCCCGCCGTGCGTGGTGACGACGAAACCGGATGCCGTCGTCGGGGCGCGCTTGACATCGAGCGAGAGCACCAGCACCTGGGCGCCGAATCTGTCCGCGATCTCGCCGATGAGCTCGGGCCGGGCGATCGCCGCGGAGTTCACGCCCACCTTGTCGGCGCCGACGCCCTGCAGGCGTGCGACGTCCTCGACGCTGCGCACTCCCCCGCCGACCGTCAGCGGCACGAAGACGTGCTCGGCTGTGCGCTGCACGACCTCGTACGTGGTGGCGCGGGCATCGACTGTGGCGGTGACGTCGAGGAATGTGATCTCGTCCGCACCCTGAGCGGCGTAGTGCGCGGCCAGCTCGACGGGGTCGCCCATGTCGCGGAGATTCTCGAAGTTGACGCCTTTGACGACGCGCCCTGCGGCGACGTCGAGGCAGGGGATGACGCGACTGGTGAGAGTCATCTGAGTCTCCCGATCACAATCTCGCGGCGTGGATCGCGGTCACGAGCAGCGCACGTGCACCGATCGCGTAGAGGTCGTCCATCACCTGGTTGATGCCAGTGCGAGGCAGCATGACGCGGACCGCGACCCACTTCGGATCCTGCAGCGGCGAGATGGTCGGCGATTCGCGCCCGGATGCGATGGCGGTCGCCTTCTCGATGAGCTCGACCGGAAGGTCGTAGTCGAGCAGCACGTAACGGCGGGCCACGATGACGCCCCGGAGGCGGCGCAGAAGCCGCTCGGTGCCCTCGGCGTCGCCGGGGCGGCTGATCAGCACGGCCTCGGACTCGATGATGACCGGCCCGAAGATCTCGAGCCCGGCCTGACGAAGGGTGGTGCCGGTCTCGACGACGTCTGCGATGGCATCCGCGACGCCGAGCTGCACAGCGGATTCCACTGCACCGTCCAGCGGCACGAGTGTCGCCTCGACGCCGTGCTCGCGCAGGAAGGCGTCGACGAGCCCTGGGTATGCGGAGGCGACTCGCACTCCGGCGAGATCCTCGACCGTGCTGTAGCGGCCGGTGGGGGCCGCGAAGCGGAACGTGGAGCGGGCGAAGCCGAGCGCCTGCACCTCACGGGCCTGCTGGGGCACATCGCGCAGCAGGTCGCGGCCGGTGATGCCGACATCGAGCGCGCCGGATGCCACGTAGGTCGCGATGTCGCGCGGGCGGAGGAAGAAGAACTCGACGTCGTTCTGTGCGTCGATCACGTGGAGGGTCTTGGAGTCTCGACGTCCGGCGTAGCCGGCTTCGGCGAGCATCTCGGCGGCGGTCTCGGCGAGCGAGCCCTTGTTGGGAACAGCAATGCGCAGCATGGGGAGCTTTCAGATCAGAGGAAGGGGACGGTGCGCATCAGAGATGTCGGTACACATCCTCGAGGCTGAGCCCCTTCGCGATCATCATCACCTGCAGGTGGTACAGCAGCTGGGAGATCTCCTCCGCAGCCTCGGCGTCGGATTCGTACTCGGAGGCCATCCACACCTCAGCGGCCTCTTCCACGATCTTCTTTCCGATCGTGTGCACGCCGCCGTCGAGTTCAGCGACCGTGCCGGAACCTGCAGGGCGGGTCTCGGCCTTGGCACTGAGCTCAGCGAACAGCTCGTCGAAAGTCTTCACGATTCAAGGCTAGCGGCTCGCGCGCGCTCTCGAAGCCCGGCGATGGCCGCTTCGATGTCGGTCGCACCGTACACGGCGGATCCGGCGACGAAGGTGTCGGCACCGGCCGCTGCGGCCTGGGCGATCGTGTCGTCGGCGATACCGCCGTCGACCTGGAACCACACGTCGGATCCGCGACGTCGTGCCTCATCCGCGAGCGCGCGCAGCTTGGGCATCGTCTCGGCCATGAAGCCCTGTCCGCCGAAGCCCGGTTCGACGGTCATCACGAGGATCTGATCGAACTCGTCGAACAGCTCGTAGAGACTCTCCCCGTCGGTACCGGGCTTGAGCGCCACCCCGGCACGGGCACCGATCGAACGCAGCCGACGGGCGAGGGCCACCGGGTCATCTGCGGCTTCGAGATGGAAAGTGACGCTCGCGGCGCCGAGCTCGGCGTACTCGGGTGCCCAACGATCCGGGTCGGTGATCATGAGATGCACATCGAGCGGGATCGGGCTCGTCGCCTGGATGCGCTCGACCATCTGCGGTCCGAAGGTGAGATTCGGCACGAAGTGGTTGTCCATCACGTCGACGTGCGCGAAGTCGGCCGCAGCGATGCGGGCGAGATCCGCCTGCATGTTCACGAAATCGGCTGCGAGGACGCTGGGGTTGATGCGGGGAGCTGCAGGAAGACTCATGTGGTCATTCTTCCGTCTCGATGGTCTCTGTGGTTTCCGTGGTCCTCGGGGTCGCGGATGCATCGCTGCGCTGGAGCAGCGCGAGGAACATCGCGTCGGTGCCGTGCCGATGCGGCCACAGCTGCACGCGGCCGCTGCCGTCGGACGCGAGGTCTATCGGGCTCTGCGCCACGCCCGAGAGCACGCCCGCGGCATCCATCTCGATGACATCGTCACGCGTGCGCAGCACCTCGCTCACCACGCCGGACGTCTCTGCGAGATGCGGTGAGCACGTGACGTAGGCGACGATGCCTCCCGGTGCGAGGGCGTCGAGGGCTCCGGCGAGCAGCTGCTCCTGCAGCGGGACGAGCTCGGCGACGTCGGCGGGGGTCTTGCGCCAGCGTGCCTCCGGTCGTCTGCGCAGTGCGCCGAGGCCGGTGCACGGCGCATCTACGAGGATGCGGTCGTAGCGTCCGTGGCTCGCGGCTGTGAGGCCTCGTCCGTCCTCCTCGTGGACGGTGACGTCGCCCGGTACGGCCTTCAGGGCATTGCGCACCAGCCGCGCACGTGTCGGTACGACCTCGTTCGCCTCCAACGTCACGTCGTGCTGCCGGGCGATCGCGGCGAGAAGCGCGGTCTTGCCGCCAGGGCCGGCGCAGAGATCGAGCCACTGCTCCCCCGACCTGATCGGCGCGGCGCCGGCGAGTGCGAGTGCGACCAGTTGCGAGCCCTCGTCCTGCACGCGCACCGTGCCGCCGGATGCGGTGATGATCGTGTGCGGGTCGCCACCGGGAGATCCGAACGCGGTGGCCGCATAAGGCCTGGCAGGGGTGCCGCGCTCGGCCAGGCCGGGCAGCGCGACCAGCGTGACCTCGGGCGAGAGGTTGTCCGCCTCGAGCAGCGACTCGAGCTCTTCTTCCCTGTTCTCGGCGGCGAGGGCGCGGCGCAGAGCGCGGATGATCCAGACCGGATGCGCCGTGCGCAGGCCGAGACGTTCGTCGTCGGAGCGCGCCTCGCGCTCGATGCGCTCCTGCCACTCGCCAGGAGTGTCGCGCGAGATCCGTCGGAGAACCGCGTTCGCGAAACCGGAGGATCCTCTCCCGGATTCAGACGCCACGAGATTGACGGATTCGTTGACAGCGGCGTGGGATGCGACCCTGGTCGCGAGGAGCTGGTGCGTCGCGAGCCGCAGCGCGTCGAGGACGGCCTCATCGATGTCATCGATCGAGCGCCCGGCCGCCGAGGCGATGATGGCGTCATAGGTACCGCGCCGACGGAGGGTGCCGTAGGTCAGCTCGGTGGCGAGGGCAGCGTCCTGAGGGTTCAGCGCGGCGTCCGCGATGCTCGACGGCAGCAGCAGGTTCGCATACGCATCGGATCCGCTCACCGCGCGCAGCACGTCGTACGCGACACGGCGTGCCGGCTGCACGGTGCGGGAGTTCCGCGGCGACCGCTGGGGTTGCGATGACTGTCGCCGCGCGGCGCCGTTGTTCTTGGCGCCCGACTGGCGGTTCTCGCGCCTGTTCTCGCCGCTCATGCGCCCGCCCGTATCGTGTCGTCGCCGGCCTTGGTCGAGCCGGTCTGTGCTGAGCCTTCCTGTGCTGAGCCTTCCTGTGCAGGGGCGCGGAACCCGCGCCACCAGTCCGTCGCATTCATCGGGGCCTTGCCCGCCGGCTGCACGCGCCGGACCTCCAGCGGCGTGGTCGCCGTACCGATCAGCAGCGCCTGCTTGGTCGCGGCGATCTCGCCGGGCGACAGCGGTTCGGCGTCTGCCGGGCGGGCCTCGATCAGCTTGAGACGTGTACCGGCGACGGTCGTGTGCGCGCCTGGCTCCGGCGTGACACCGCGGAACCGTGCGTAGACGGCCTCCACTGGCAGCGTCCAATCCAGCAGGCCGTCCTCGAGCGTGAGCTTCGGCGCCAACGAGATCTCGCCCTCCTGCGGCACAGCGACCGCGGTTCCGTTCTCGATCCCCGCGATGACCTCGGCCGTGAGGCCGGCGCCGTCGTGGGCGAGCACGTCGAGCGCGAAGTCGGCGTTGGCGTCGGACTGCAGCGGCACGGAGCGCGTGGCGAAGAGATCGCCGGCATCCAGGGCCGGAACCAGCTGGAAGACGCTCACGCCCAGCTCGGGATCTCCGGCGATGAGCGCGCGCTGTACGGGCGCCGCACCGCGCCAGGCGGGCAGCAGCGAGAAGTGCAGGTTGATCCAGCCGTGCTCCGGAGTCGACAGCAGCGGCTCTCGGACGAGTCCGCCGTATGCCACGATCACGCCGAGCTCGGGCCGAAGCGCCGCGATACGGCCGGTCGCCTCGTCATCCAGACGTGCGGCCTTGATGACGGGCAGCCCCAGATCCTCAGCAGCCTGTGCAACGGGTGACGGCGTCAGCACCCGCTTGCGCCCCAGGGGCGCATCGGGACGCGTGACGACGGCCAGGATCTCGTGTTGACGTGCGAGCGTGCGCAGAGTGGGGATGGCGGCGGCAGGGGTGCCGGCGAAGACGAGTCTCATGAAGGTTCTCCGGAAGGGATGGGTGTCACAGCTCAGGATCGAGGATATCGAGCCGAAGGGACAGTGGGCTGCGGTTGCTCTGGCCGCGACCGCGGCGACGCTTCACCGCCTCTGCCACCACCGCAGCACGAAGTGTGGTGGCCACCGTGGTTCCGGCGGCGTACTCGAAGCGCACCAGCGCGCGCACTCGTCCCTCGTCGGTCTCGATCGGCACCGGCCCCAGGATCGCGTCGGACGGAAGCGGAAGCTCGCTGAGGGCGGCCAGCGCACGATCGACGGAGGCGGGCATCCCCTCGACGAGCGCGACACGAGTGGCCGGCGGCATGTGCAGCGGGGCGCGCTCAGCGAGCTCGGAACGCGCGTATCCGGCCTGATTCCACGTCGCCAGCGCCCTCCCCACCGGGCCGTCGACGCCCACCAGATGGATCGGCGCACCGGGGGCAGCGAGGGCGGCGGCATTCGACCACCACCGCAGGCATGACTCCCCCACGCGAAGATCGGGTGCCTGCAGCATCCTGGATCCGTCCAGCAGCACGACGGCACGATAGCCGTCGTCGGCGACAGGTTCGGCACCGCGCGTCGCGACGACCAGCGCCGGCTTGTCGGACACCGTCTCGACGGGATGAGCGCCGTCGGCGATGATGACCCGCACCCCGGGGAACGCGCGTCCGAGCTCGTCCGCCGTGCGCTCACTGCCGGAGGACGCGAGTCGCAGCTTCGTCGACGAGCACGAGGGGCAGGTCCAGGCACGGGCAGAGCGCCCGCACCATCCGCACACCGGCACCGCGCCGCGGTGGCGCGCGCCGAGCGGGCCTCCGCACGGCTCACAGCGCGCCGGAGCACGGCATTCCGCGCACACCAGACTCGGTGAGAATCCGGGCCGCGAGACCTGCACCAGTACCGGGCCATGCTCAGTGGCCTTGCGTGCGCTGGCGAATGCACTCGAATGCACACGCTGCGTCGACTGCTCCATCTCCTGCGGCGTGCTCAGCACGACCTTGGGCAGCACGCGCCGGGTGGCGAGGATGTCCTTCATCCAGCCGCGGGCGACCAGACGTTCAGCGTCCGTCGTACGAGTGTGGCCCGCCAGCAGCAGCGCAGAGCCCTCCTGCTCCTGGCGCAGCAGTGCCGCATCGCGTGCGTGCACGTACGGTGCGAGCTGCTCGCCGAGCAGCGGATCGCCGTCGTCCCAGATCGCCACGAGCCCAGCCTTCACCGGTGCGTAGACGGCCGAGCGATTGCCGACGACGACGCACGGGGCGTCCTCCAGCGTGCGGAGGAAGCCTCGATAGCGGTCGGGGTTGGTCTGCCGGGAGTCGTATCGCACGATCGCCTCAGCGGGAAGCAGGGAGTCGAGCGTCGCGAGGAGCCTGTCCAGGTCACGGTGATCGGGCACGACGAGGATCGTCGAACGCCCGGATGCCAGCATCCGTGTCGCGGCCGCCGCAAGCATCTCCGTCCACCGCAGCACGCCGTCACGGATGCCGGGAATCGCCTCGACGGCGCCGCGCTCTCCGGCCTCGAGCAGTTCATCGAGGTCGGTGTACTCCGCCAGTACGGCATCCGCACGCTCGATCGCGTCCGCGGTCACAGACGGTGACTCGGCATCGCCCTTCCACGCCTTCTCGACGCGGACCTGTCGTTTCGGGATGACGAGCCGGAGGATGTCGCTGGCGGATCCGGCCGCACGATCCGCTGTTCTGCGGGCGAGGCGATAGAGGCGCTCCGGCATCACGGCGGCCGTGGAGACCACCGCTTCGACGGTCGAGAGCGGACGCTCGGCGTCGTCCTCCTCGGCGACCTCGACCACGTAGGCGTCGATCATCCGGCCGGCGGTGCGCAGCGGCACGCGCACGCGCACCCCGATCGGTACGTCGCCGAGTTCTTCAGGCAGGGCGTAGTCGAAGAGTCGATCCAACTGCGGCAGCGGCGAGTCGAGGAGAACCCGCGCGATGCGCCGGCTCAACTCCGCGCTCCGTGCGTGGGCATCCGTGCCCCGCGCCCGGACATCAGAGTCCGGCTGCGCGGCGGAGCTCGTCGGCGCGGTCCGTGCGCTCCCAGGTGAAGTCCGCGAGCTCACGGCCGAAGTGGCCGTAGGCGGCGGTCTGGCGGTAGATCGGGCGCAGCAGATCGAGCTCTTCGATGATCGCCTGCGGGCGCAGGTCGAACACCTCACGGATCGCATCGGTGATGACCTCGTCCGAGACCTTGCCCGTACCGAACGTCTCGACGTAGAGCCCGACAGGGCGCGCGACGCCGATCGCATACGCGACCTGAACCTCGAGCCGCTCGGCGAGTCCTGCGGCGACGGCGTTCTTCGCGACCCAGCGCATGGCGTAGGCACCGGAGCGATCGACCTTCGACGGGTCCTTGCCGCTGAACGCACCACCACCGTGGCGCGCAGCGCCTCCGTACGTGTCGATGATGATCTTGCGACCGGTCAGTCCGGCATCGCCCTTCGGGCCGCCGGTGACGAACGGGCCGGCGGGGTTGATGAAGTAGCGGTCGTCGGCCGGCATCTCGAGCCCGGTGCCCTCGAGCACGGGATCGATCACGAGCCGGCGCACCTGCTCCTTGAGCTCGTCCTGCGAGATGTCCGGGTGATGCTGTGTCGAGAGCACGACGGCGTCGATGGTCTTCGGCGTGAAGCCCTCGTAGCCGAGCGTGACCTGCGTCTTGCCATCTGGACGCAGGTACGCGAGCTCGCCGGAGCGACGCACCTCGGTGAGACGCTCCGCGATGCGGTGCGCCGTGTGGCCCGCCATGGGCATGAGCTCGGGCGTCTCGATCGTCGCGAAACCGAACATGATGCCCTGGTCGCCAGCGCCCAGACTGTCGAGTGCGTCGACAGAGCTGCCGTCACGCTGCTCCTGCGCCTGGTCGACGCCGTGAGCGATGTCGCTGGACTGCTCCCCCACCGAGACGCTGACGCCGCACGAGTCCCCGTCGAACCCGGTCTCGCTCGACGTGTAGCCGATCCCGTTCACGACCTGACGGACGATGGTGGGGATGTCGACGTACGCCTCGGTGCGGATCTCTCCCGCGACGTGCACGAGCCCCGTCGTGACAAGGGTCTCCACCGCGACGCGCGAGCCGGTGTCCTGGGCGAGCAGACCGTCGAGGATGCTGTCCGAGATCTGGTCGCAGATCTTGTCCGGGTGCCCCTCGGTGACGGACTCAGAGGTGAAAAGGCGCAGTGCGCTCATCGAGGAAGCTGCCTTCACTCAGCGTGGCGAAGGCGCAGCTTGTCCTCGTTGATCTCGTGGAGCGCGATCGTCAGCGGCTTGTCCTCGACGGACGAGTCCACCAGCGGTCCGACGTTGTCGAACAGGTTGCCCTCGTGGAGGTCTGCGTAGTAGTCGTTGATCTGGCGCGCGCGCTTGGACGCGTAGATGACCAGTTCATACTTCGACTCGACGCGGTCGAGCAGGTTGTCGATCGGCGGGTCGATGATGCCCTTGGTGTGGTGTCCGGCCATGGTGGGACCTCCAGATCAGGCGACGGGTTCGTCGCGAAGTCGAATCGGCGGGCGCGCGAATACCCTCAGCGCGCAGTCGCCTCAGACAATTCTACGACCTCGCGAGCGGCAGTGGCGACGTCCTCGTTCACAATGCGGTAATCGAACTCGCTCTGAGCGGCCAATTCGACCTTCGCGGTGCGCAGTCTGCGGGCGCGTTCCTCCTCGTTCTCGGTGCCGCGGCCGACCAGCCGATGGACCAGTTCGTCCCACGAGGGCGGCAGCAGGAAGATGAGCGTCGCAGACGGTTCGGCGGCGCGCACCTGGCGTGCTCCCTGCAGATCGATCTCGAGAAGCACGGTCTTGCCCTCGGAAAGGGCGTGGTCGATCGGCGCGCGCGGCGTGCCGTAGCGAGAGCGATTGTGGACGACCGCGTGCTCGAGGAGCGCGTCTTCGGCGATCAGCCGATCGAACTCCGCGTCGTCGACGAAGAAGTAGTGCACGCCGTCGACCTCGCCCGGGCGTGGCGGCCTGGTGGTCGCGGACACCGAGAGGTGGATCTCGGGGTGGTTCTCACGGATGTGGGCAGCGACGGTTCCTTTGCCGACGGCGGTCGGACCCGCCAGCACGAGCAGCCGGCTGCGTCCGGACCGTGGCGCCTGCGCGGGAAAGCGCTCGTCGAGCCATCGCTTGAGGCTCACACGCTGGCGTACGCCGAGCCCGCCGAGCCGCTTCACCGGTGAGATGTCGAGTTCGACGAGGATCCGGTCGCGCTTGCCGACGCCGATCGCGGGCAGCGCGAGCAGGAAGTCGGTGATGCGCATGGATCCGGCGACGGATTCCGCATCGTCGAATGCCTGTGCTGCGATGGTCTGCGGGGCGACGACGCGCATCGTCAGGTCGCGCTTGAGCGCGGCCCTTGCACGGCGCCGTTCGACGGCGCGACGTGCGGCTGCGGCGCGGTCGACCTCGGGAACGGTGCGTTCAGACATTCAGCGCCTCCCGGTACTCGGCGGCGCGGGCGTCGATGGTCGCGGCGATCCCGTCTGGGCCGGCGGAGAGGATGCTGCGGCTCTCCGATGCGATGACCATCGGCGCATGCGCGCCGAACCGTGCGCGCAGATCCGCGGGACCTGCGCCCTGCGCGCCGAAGCCGGGGCTGAGGATGGGGGTGGCGGGGGCGAACTCGGCGATGCCGGCATTCGTCCAGTCCACTGTCGCACCGATCACGAATCCGAGATCGGCCCATTCGCCGTCCGGGGTCGAACGCGCGTTGCGTGCGCTGACCTCGCCGATGATCGCGGCCGATACGGTCTGCGCGTCCGCGGTCCGTGCGCGCTGCACGGGGGCCGCCTCAGGATTGCTGGTCGCGGCGAGCACCAGGACTCCCTTGCCCAGTTCGTCTGCGAGAGCGAACGTGCTCTCGAGCGAGCCGACGCCGAGGAACGGGTTCACCGTGAGCGCATCCGCCTCGAGCGGCGAGCCGGGCGTGAACCACGCTGCGGCGTACGCGTCCATCGTCGTGCCGATATCTCCGCGCTTCGCGTCGGCGATCACGATGAGACCTGCGTCACGCGCCGCGGCGAGCACCTCTTCGAGTGCGGCGAATCCTGCAGAGCCGAAGCGCTCGAAGAACGACACCTGCGGCTTCACGATCCCCACCCGTCCCGCGGCGGCATCCACGGTTCGCAGGCCGAACTCTCGCACTCCTTCTGCGGAATCCGGCAGCCTCCATGAGGCCAGGAGCGCCTGGTGCGGGTCGATGCCGACGCAGAGCGGACCATGGGCGCCGAGTGCGGCCCTGACGCGCTCCCCGAAGCGTTCGGTCATAGGGCTGCCTCTCGCTCGATCGCGTACTCCTGGAGGCTCTTCACATCGAAGCCCTCGTCGGCGGCGTCCATACCGCTGACGGCGGCACCGAGAACTGCCATCGTAGTGAACAGCGCCTTGTCCGCGGCGACGGCTGCGGCGCGGATCTCGTAGCCGTCCGCTCGCGCGGCCCCACCGGAGGGCGTGTTGACGATGATGTCGATCTCGCCGTCGTTGATGAGGTCGACGATGTTCTGCTCGCCGTTCTCGAGCGTCTCGCTGTATTTCGACACCACGGTGACCGCGATGCCGTTGCGCGACAGGATCTCGGCGGTCCCCTCGGTGGCGACCAGGTGGAATCCGAGCTGCTGCAGCCGGTGCGCTGGGAGGATCACAGCGCGCTTATCGGCGTCGGCGACCGAGATGAAGACGGTGCCTGAGGTCGGCATGCCGCCGTAGGCCGCGGCCTGGCTCTTCGCGAACGCGGTCGGGAAGTCCTTGTCGATGCCCATGACCTCACCGGTCGAGCGCATCTCCGGCCCGAGCACGGAGTCGACGATCTTGCCATCCCTGGTGCGGAACCGCTTGAACGGCAGCACGGCCTCCTTGACGGCGACCGGCGCGCCGAGCGGCACGCGCGATCCGTCCGAGACCGGCAGCAGGCCCTCGGTCTTCAGCTCATCGATCGTGGCGCCGACCATGATGCGGCTCGCGGCCTTCGCCAGTGGGATGCCGAGCGCCTTCGACACGAACGGCACCGTACGGCTGGCCCGCGGATTCGCCTCGATGACGTAGAGCACTCCGGCGCTGATCGCGAACTGCACGTTCAGCAGGCCGCGCACGCCGACGCCCTCGGCGATCGCGAGGGTCGCGATGCGCACCCGATCGATGTCGCTGCGCCCCAGCGAGATGGGCGGCAGCGTGCAGCTGGAATCGCCGGAGTGGATGCCGGCCTCTTCGAGGTGCTCCATGACGCCGCCGATGTACAGTTCGTTCCCGTCGTAGAGGGCATCGACATCGAGCTCGATGGCGTCGTCGAGGAAGCGGTCGACCAGCAGCGGCGTGCCGGGGCCGACGATGACCTCGCCGGCCGTGCGCACGAAGTAGTCGCGCAGGCTCGCGGTGTCGTACACGATCTCCATGCCGCGTCCGCCGAGCACGAAGCTCGGACGCACCAGCACCGGGTAGCCGATGTCCTCCGCGATGACGACGGCGCCGTCCACATCGGTGGCCGTGCCGTGACGCGGGGCGATGAGGCCTGCCGAGTCCAGCAACTGCGAGAACAGCTCGCGCTCCTCGGCGATGTCGATCGCCTCTGGGCTCGTGCCCAGCACGGTGTAGCCGGCCGCTTCGATGCCCTTGGCGAGCCCGAGCGGAGTCTGACCGCCGAGCTGGCAGACGACACCGAGGATCGTGCCGCTGGCGGCTTCGGCGTCGAGCACTTCGAGAACGTCCTCCAGCGTGAGCGGCTCGAAATACAGCCGGTCGGAGGTGTCGTAGTCGGTCGAGACCGTCTCGGGGTTGCAATTGACCATCACCGTCTCGTAGCCGGCATCCGACAGCGCGAACGACGCGTGCACGCACGAGTAGTCGAACTCGACGCCCTGACCGATGCGGTTCGGGCCAGAGCCGATGATGACGACCTTGGTGCGCTCGGATGGCGCGACCTCGGTCTCGAAGTCGTAGCTCGAGTAGTGGTAGGGCGTGAGTGCGGGGAACTCCCCCGCACATGTGTCGACCGTCTTGTAGACCGGGCTGATGCCGAGACCGTGGCGCACGCCGCGCGCCTCCGCCTCGCTGATGCCGCGGATCTCGGCGAGCTGCACGTCGGAGAAGCCGTGCTCCTTCGCGTAGCGGAGCGTGGCGGCATCGAGCTCGCCGGCCGTGCGGACGGTCTCTGCCACCTCGTTGATCAGCACGATCTGGTCGAGGAACCACGGGTCGATCGCCGTGGCGTCGAACGCCTGCTCGATCGTCGCGCCCTTGCGCAGCGCCTGCTGCAGCACGACGATGCGGCCATCGGTCGGGGTCTTCGAGATCTCGAGCAGTTCGTCGACGCTGCGCGTCTCCTCACCCCAGTGGAAACTGGAGCCGCGCTTCTCGAGCGAACGGAGTGCCTTCTGCAGCGCGGTGGCGTAGTTGCGGCCGATCGCCATGGCCTCGCCCACCGACTTCATAGTGGTGGTCAGGGTCGGGTCGGCGGCCGGGAACTTCTCGAACGCGAAGCGCGGCACCTTGACGACCACGTAGTCCAGCGTGGGCTCGAAGCTCGCGGGGGTCACACCCGTGATGTCGTTCGGGATCTCATCGAGGCGATAGCCGAGCGCGAGCTTCGCGGCGAGCTTGGCGATCGGGAACCCGGTGGCCTTCGAGGCGAGGGCGCTGGAGCGCGAGACACGGGGGTTCATCTCGATCACGATGATCCGGCCGTCGGCCGGGTCGATCGCGAACTGGATGTTGCAGCCGCCGGTGTCGACGCCGACGGCGCGGATGATGTCGATGCCGATGTCGCGGAGCTTCTGGTACTCGCGGTCGGTCAGCGTGAGCGCCGGGGCGACCGTGATGGAGTCGCCGGTGTGCACGCCGACGGGGTCGACGTTCTCGATGGAGCAGACGACGACCGTGTTGTCGGCGGTGTCGCGCATGAGCTCGAGCTCGTACTCCTTCCAGCCGAGGATCGACTCCTCGAGGAGCACTTCGCTGGTCGGCGAATCGTGCAGCCCGGCGCCCGCCATGCGCCGGAGGTCCTTCTCGTCGTATGCGAAGCCGGAGCCGAGACCGCCCATCGTGAAGCTTGGGCGCACGACGAGCGGGTAGCCCAACTCGTCGGCCGCGGCGAGGACCTCGTCCATGGTGTGGGCGATGCGGCTCTTCGCGACGTCGGCGCCCGCATCGAGCACCAGCTGCTTGAAGATCTGCCGGTCCTCGCCCTTGTTGATGGCTTCGAAGCTCGCGCCGATCAGCTCGACGTCGTACTTCTCCAGGATGCCGTGATTGTGCAACTCGATCGCGGCGTTCAGCGCCGTCTGGCCGCCGAGCGTCGGAAGGATCGCGTCGGGCTTCTCCTTCGCGATGATCGTCTCGATGACCTGCCAGGTGATCGGCTCGATGTAGGTCGCATCGGCGAAGTCCGGGTCGGTCATGATCGTGGCCGGGTTGGAGTTGACGAGGATGACGCGCACGCCCTCCTCGCGCAGCACACGGCACGCCTGGGTGCCGGAGTAGTCGAACTCGCAGGCCTGACCGATGACGATCGGGCCGGATCCGATGACGAGGACGGAGTTGATGTCGTCGCGCTTTGGCATTACTTGGCGTCCTTCTGGCTTGCGATGACGAGGTCACGGAACCGGTCGAAGAGGTAGTTGGCGTCGTGCGGGCCGGCCGCGGCCTCGGGGTGGTACTGCACCGAGAAGGCGGGGATGTCGAGGGCACGGAGGCCCTCGACGACGTTGTCGTTGAGGCCGACGTGGCTGACCTCGACCTTTCCGTAGCCGTTCGGGCTGTCGAACGCGCCCTCGAGTGGCGCCTCGACCGCGAAGCCGTGGTTGTGCGCGGTGATCTCGACCTTGCCTGTGCTCTTGTCGAGTACGGGCTGGTTGATACCGCGGTGGCCGAAGGGCAGCTTGTAGGTGCCGAGACCCAGTGCGCGACCCAGCAGCTGGTTGCCGAAGCAGATGCCGAAGAACGGCAGGCCGTCGTCGAGCACGTTGCGCAGCAGGGCGACGTGATCGCCGGATGCTGCAGGGTCACCCGGTCCGTTGGAGTAGAACACCGCGACCGGATCGACCGCGCGGATGTCTTCGATGGTCGCGGACTGCGGCAGCACGTGCACCTCGAAACCGCGGGCGGCGAGATTGTCGATCGTCGCCTGCTTCACGCCGAGGTCGAGCACAGCGAGGTTGCCGATGCGCTCCCCCACCGCCGTCGTGACCTCTGCGACCTCGACCGAGACCTGTGCCGACAGGTTCTGACCGCTCATCTCGGGGGCCTGCTGCACGCGGCGCAGCTGCTCGTCAGCATCCAGCGCGGCATCCGCGCCGGAGAAGATGCCGCCGCGCATGGAACCGGCGGAGCGGATGTGCCGGGTGATCGACCGGGTGTCGATGCCGCTGATGCCGACGATGCCGTCGCGGACGAGGATCTCGTCCAGAGACGCGTTCGCGCGCCAGTTCGACACCACGCGTGAGGGATCGCGCACGATGTAGCCGGCGACCCAGATGCGTCGTGACTCGGTGTCTTCGTCGTTCATGCCGGTGTTGCCGATGTGGGGTGCGGTCTGCAGCACGATCTGGCCGGCGTAGGACGGGTCGGTCAGCGTCTCCTGGTACCCGCTCATGCCGGTCGAGAAGACGACCTCACCGAGCGTGGTCCCCCGTGCGCCATAAGCGCGGCCGACGTGGCGGGTGCCGTCTTCCAGGACGAGGACGGCGGGATCTGGCAGGGTCATGATTCGGCTCCTGTGTCTTTCGCGGGGATGAGCCGCTGGAGTTCTGAGATGAGGTTCTGTGGGTCGCCGGTCGTGACGCGCAGGTACGAGTCGACGACCGTGTCGTCGGACACGTTCCATGCGAGTCGCACGAGACCGTTCGGCTCGACGACGCGGTCGATCGTGACCGTTGCACGGTCGACCTGCACGAGTGCCGCGGATGCGAGGAAGACCGTGGGTGCGCCGTCGAGGCAGAGCGCGGCGCCACGGTCCGTCACCGCGATCTCGCCGCGGGCACGGTATGCGAGCGGTGTGATCGCCAGGCGCTCGAGCGGCTGATCGTGGCGTGTCGTCGAGACGTAGAGCACCTCGTGCCTGGCCAGGACCTCCGCGTGCTCGGGGACGCCCATCGGCGCGACGTGCACGCCGTCGCGCCGCAGGCGTCGTCGCCACGCCAGATACATGGACAGCAGGACGAGCACCGCCACCACGATGGTGATGGCGACCGCGAAGTCTCGCATGCTCATTTCATGCTCCCGCGGTCGCTCGGGGCATCGAAAGCCGCGAGCTCTTCGACGACGGCGCCGGACTCCACCGTGACGACGCCGTGGTGGATCGTCCATTCGACACGGCCGGGCAGGTCGCGCCCGAGGTACGGCGAGTTGCGGCTGCGACCGTGCAGGTCGGCAGCCGTGAAGGTGCCCTCGCGCGAGGCGTCGTACAGCGTGATCTGCGCAGGCTGACCGGCCTCCAGCGGCGTGCCATGACCGTCGAGAAGTCCGATGCGTGCGGGCGTCGCGCTCATGACGCGGGCGACGTCGGCCCATCCGATCAGGCCGGTCTGCACCATCGACTGGTGCACGACGCGCAGTGCGCTCTCGAGGCCCACCATGCCGTTCGCGGCGGCCTGCCATTCGCAGGCCTTGTTCTCGCTGGGATGAGGGGCGTGGTCGGTGGCGACGATGTCGATCGTGCCGTCGGCCAGTCCCTCACGGACGGCGAGTACGTCTTCCTCGCGACGCAGCGGAGGGTTCACCTTGTAGCGGGCGTCGTAGCCGCGGACCAGTTCGTCCGTGAGCAGCAGGTGGTGCGGAGTGACCTCCGCCGTGACGTCGATGCCGCGCTTCTTGGCCCAGCGAATGATGTCGACCGAACCGGCGGTCGACAGGTGGCACACGTGCAGGCGCGATCCGACATGCTCTGCGAGCAGCACATCGCGGGCGATGATCGACTCCTCGGCGACGGCCGGCCATCCGGCGAGCCCGAGCTCTGCGGAGACGACGCCCTCGTTCATCTGCGCGCCCTCGGTGAGACGCGGGTCCTGTGCATGCTGCGCTATCACGCCGCCGAACGATTTCACGTACTCGAGTGCGCGGCGCATGATCAGCGGATCGAAGACGCAGAACCCGTCGTCGCTGAAGACGCGCACCTTGGCACGTGAGGTGGCCATGGCGCCGAGCTCGGCGAGTCGTTCGCCCTTCTGCCCGACGGTGACGGCGCCGATCGGCTGCACGGTGGCGTAGCCGGCCGCCTCGCCGAGCGCGAGCTCCTGCTCGACGACGCCGGCGGAGTCGGCCACCGGCGAGGTGTTCGGCATCGCGAAGACGGCGGTGAAGCCGCCGGCTGCGGCGGCCCTGGTACCGGTGAGGATCGTCTCGGACGCCTCGTACCCCGGCTCGCGCAGGTGCGTGTGCAGGTCGACGAGGCCCGGCAGCGCGACGAGGCCGTTCGCATCGATGACACGGGCGCCTGCACGGCTCAGGCCAGTGCCGATCTCGGCGATGACGCCGTTCTCCACCACGATGTCGGCGCTGTCCGCACCGAGAAGCTGTGCCCCGGTGATCACGAGGGTGTCCATCAGCTGCCTTCTCCTCGTTCGTCGTCTCGTTCTCCTGCCAGCAGCAGGTAGAGCACCGCCATGCGCACTGACACACCGTTGGTGACCTGTTCCAGTACCGTCGAGCGCGGCGAATCCGCGGCTTCGGCGGAGATCTCCAGGCCGCGATTCATGGGTCCGGGGTGCATGACAATGCTATCGCCCGGCAGAGTCGCCGCACGCACGGCGTCCAGCCCCCAACGCCGGGAATACTCCCGCTCACTCGGGAAATACGCGGCGTTCATCCGTTCGAGCTGGATGCGCAGCATCATCACCGCATCCGGGCCGTCGGCGAGTGCCTCGTCGAGGTCGTAGAGCACGCGCACCGGCCACTGCGAGACGTTCTGCGGCACCAGTGTCGGCGGTGAGACGAGGGTGACCTCCGCGCCGAGGGTCGTGAGCAGCCAGACGTTCGAGCGCGCGACGCGCGAGTGCAGCACATCGCCGACGATCACGACGCGGATGCCGGAGAGATCGCGGCCGCGGCTGTCGGCCCCGAATCGGCGCTTGCGGATGGTGAAGGCGTCGAGCAGCGCCTGGGTCGGATGCTCGTGCGTGCCGTCGCCGGCGTTGACGACGCCAGCGGTGATCCAGCCGCTGGTCGCGAGTGTCCGCGGTGCGCCGGAGGCGTGGTGGCGGATGACGACGGCATCCGCACCCATGGCCTGCAGGGTCTGCGCGGTGTCCTTCAGGCTCTCGCCCTTCGAGACGCTGGAGCCCTTTGCGGCGAAGTTGATGACGTCGGCGGAGAGGCGCTTGGCGGCGGCCTCGAATGAGATGCGCGTGCGGGTGGAGTCCTCGAAGAACAGGTTGACCACGGTCTTGCCGCGCAGTGTCGGCAGCTTCCTGTTCTCGCGGGACTGCGTGTCCGACATGTCCTCGGCGACGTCGAGGATGCGCAGAGCGCTCTCGCGATCGAGGGTACGGGTGTCGAGGAGGTTCCTCATTCTCCGATCGTCACCTCCTCGGCGCCGTCGTTCTCGAACAGGCGCACGTTCACGCGCTCCTGGCGGGAGGACGGGATATTCTTGCCGATGAAGTCCGGGCGGATCGGAAGCTCGCGGTGTCCGCGATCCACGAGAATCGCCAGACGCACGGTCGAAGGGCGGCCGATCGACTGGATCGCGTCGAGGGCGGCGCGGATGCTGCGCCCGGAGAACAGCACGTCGTCGACGAGCACGACCGTCTTGCCGTCGATGCCGCCGGCGGGGATGTCGGTGGGCTGCGGCGACCTGGTGGGCTGCTTCGCGAGGTCGTCGCGGAACAGTGTCACATCCAGGGAGCCGGCCTGGACCGAGGTCTGGGAGATGCTGCTGACCAGCGCGCCGAGGCGGTGAGCGAGAGTGACTCCGCGGGTCGGGATGCCCAGCAGGACGAGGTTCTCGGCTCCTCGATTGGATTCGAGGATCTCATGCGCGATACGGGTCAGAGCCCGCGAGATATCGGCTTCATGCAGCACAGTTCGTGCGCTCATTCACCGCTCCCTTCTCCGCCTCTCTGGACGGTGTTAAAGGTTGCTTGCACAATCCACTCTAGCGTGCGCGATCACACGCCCAGACGCAGTGCGTCGTCTGTGACCTCATCGATGCTGGTGGCCCGGATCGGGTGTCCGGTGGTCGTCAGGCACCGCCCGGTCTTCAGGTCCCACTTCCAATCGTGCATGCTGCACGTGAGCACGCCGTCCTCGTCGACTTTTCCGGTCTTGGTGAGGTCGGCACGCAGGTGGGGGCAGCGGCGCTGCACGACCCAGTCGCCGATCTCGGCATCCTCGGTCTGATCGGTCTGCTCCGAGTACCAGTTCTCGACGTACTCGATGCGATCGACCGAGAGGCACTTGAGGAAGGTCGTGAGGAACTCGTTGAACTTGCCGCTGCGGCCGACGTGGAACTGCATCGACAGGAAGATCGAGTTGGACCAGTCGATCTCGTGGTCGCGGATGTTCGTGGAGACCAGATCGGCGGGGATCGTGTACCAGTAGATGCACTCCTCCCCCGCGTACTCGCGGACCTTGGCCCGCGGGAAGTCGACCACCATGTCGAGGTCGCCGATGCGGAAACGCACGCAGCCGCCGACGCCGAGGCGGATGGTGCGCGACTTCTTCAGCAGCGGCTCCCACCACGCCTTGAGAGTGGCGAGCATCTCGTCGGGCGCGATGATCGCGGCGCGAGACGCCTCTTCATCACGGATCTCCTGCTGGCGGCTCGCGCGCTGCTCTTCGAGGTACTCCCACTTCTCGTCGAAGATGTGGGCGATCTCGGCATCCGTGTACAGAGTCTGGGTGATCGTCATATCGGCGTGGTCCAGCTCGACGACCGTGCCTGGCACGAACAGCTGCCCGTCGTACTGCGGCGCCTTCTCCTCGAGGTGCGCGAGGAACTGCTTCTGGTCGGTGAAGATCGAGTCGTCGTCGAGTCCAAAGCCGTTGTACCTGAACAGCTCATCACGCAGGAACATCGGCGGTCCCGCCATCGGGAACACGTGCGGGGCGTCGACCTTCTCGATGTAGAACATCGCCCGCTTGTTCTGCGCGTCGCGCTTGAGTCGCGCGAAGTTCTGCTTCGCGTCCTGCGGCAGGTCGTAGACCATCGGCCACCAGATCGCCCCGGAGGTCTGCGTGAAGTACGCATCCGGCTTGCCGAAGCTCAGGAGCTTCTCGAGGTCCAGCGGATGCGAGTCGTTCTGGTTGAGCACGGATGCCGTGCCGTCGTCGACGCTGAGCGACGAGTCGCCGATCGGTCCGTCGCTGGGGGCGCGCAGCGGCGTGATCATGATCTTCAACTCACCGCGCTCGATGACTTCGCCTGCCGGCGCATACGTGATGTTGTCGTAGCCGAGGGCGCGGATGTCCTTCTCGAGATCGTCGATCGGATAGTCCGGCAGCAGCACCTCGATGTCCTTGCGGATGTAGCGCTGCAGCAACGCGGGATCGAAGTGATCGCGGTGGCGGTGCGAGATGTAGAGGAAGTCCGCCTCGCGGCCGAGCTTCTCCCAGTCGAGCCCGCGGTTGTCGGGGAACGGGAACCAGGAGCCGTAGAACGAAGGGCCCATCACCGGGTCGCAGATGATGTTTCCGCCGACCGTCTCGATGAACATTCCGGCGTGGCCGAGCCCCGTGATCCGCATTGCGCTCCTTCTGAGATTGACCTCACGATTGTACCCGGGGCCCTCTGAACGCACGCCGAGGCCGGGCCGGGCGGGTCGATCGCGACGGCGTCAGTGGACCGCGGCTGCGCGCACGCGGACGACGGCGGTCTTGAACTCCGGCATCGCCGAGATCGGATCGGTGGCATCGATCGTCAGAAGGTTCGCGCTGTGTGCTCCGGTGAAGTGAAAGGGCAGGAACACCGTGTCCGGCCTGATGTCGACGCTCGTCACGACCCTCGCAGTGACGGTGCCGCGGGCGTTCTCGAGCACGGCGTGGTCTCCGTCGCGGAGGCCGCGATCTGCTGCGGTGGACGGATGCAACGTCACCTCGAGCGCGCCGCGCGCGGCCATCAGCTCGGGCACGCGTCGCGTCTGCGCGCCGGATTGGTAGTGCTCGAGCAGCCGACCGGTGATGAGCGTGAGCTGGCTTCCGGTGGCCGTGCTCTCGGGGCGAGGTGCGACCGACACCGGCACGATGCGCGCTCGGCCGTCTGGATGCCGGTACCCGTCGAGCAGCGGGCGCGGTGTGCCTTCGCTGCCGCTCGGATAGGGCCAGTACGCCTCACCACCGTCGTCGAGCAGATCATGACTGAGTCCTGAGTAGTCGGCGACGCCACCCGCCGACGCGCGCGCCAGCTCGTCGAACACCAGTGCCGGTTCGAGGTCGAAGCGACCCGGCGCATCCAGCCGACGGGCGAGCTCGGCAAAGATCCACAGCTCGCTGCGCACTCCGTCGGGCGGATCGACCGCACGCCTGCGACGGATCACCCGTCCTTCGAGGTTCGTCATCGTGCCCTCTTCCTCGGCCCACTGCGTGACAGGCAGGACGATGTCCGCCATCGCCGCGGTCTCGGAGAGGAAGAAGTCGCACACCACGAGAAGGTTCAGGCGTGCGAGCCGACCGCGCACGGCGCCGACATCGGGTGCGGAGATGACGGGGTTGGAGCCGTGCACCAGCAATGCGCGGATCCCATCCGGCTCGTCGATCGAGGCCAGCAGCTGCACGGCGGGCAGACCAGGGCCTGGCAGGTCCTCGGCGCGCACGCCCCACACGCCGGCCACATGGGCACGGGCAGCCGGGTCGGTGATCTTGCGATAGCCGGGCAACTGATCGCACTTCTGCCCGTGCTCGCGGCCGCCTTGGCCGTTGCCCTGACCGGTGAGCGTGCCGTACCCGCTGCCCGGTCGCGTGGGCAGTCCGAGGACCAGTGCGAGGTTGATGGCGGCGGTCGCTGTGTCGGTGCCGTTCGCGTGCTGTTCCACGCCCCGACCGGTCAGGATGAAGGTCTCCTCGCCGGACGACAGGCGTCGCGCCACATCTCTCAGCACGGTGACGGGTACGCCTGTCACCTGCTGCACGCGGGCCGGCCACCACGCCGCCACGCTGCGGCGCAGGTCATCGAATCCGGTGCTGTGCTCCTCGAGACCGGCGATGTCGAACAGGCGCTCGGCGATCACGATGTGCGTGAGACCGAGCAGCAGTTCGAGGTCCGTCCCCGGGGCCGGCGCCACGTGAATGCCCTGCCCCTCCTCGGTGAGTCTCGCCGTCGCGCTGCGGCGCGGGTCGACGATGATGAGGCCGCCGGCGCCGCGTACGCCGGCGAGGTGCGACAGGAACGGCGGCATGGTCTCTGCGACGTTCGAGCCCAGCATCAGCACCGTCTTCGCCGCGTCCAGATCGGTGAGTGGGAACGGCAGGCCGCGATCGATGCCGAAGGCACGGTTCGCGGCCGCGGCGGCCGAGGACATGCAGAAGCGTCCGTTGTAGTCGATGCGCGACGTGCCGAGCGCGATGCGCGCGAACTTGCCCAGTTGGTAGGCCTTCTCGTTGGTGAGGCCGCCACCGCCGAACACACCGATGCTGTCGCGGCCGTGCTCGTCCTGCAGCGCTCGGATGCGCTGCGCGAGCAGGTCGAGCGCCGCGGACCACTCGGCCGGCACGAGCTCACCGTTGTCGTCGCGGACGAGAGGTGTGCGGATGCGGTCGTCCGAGTCGAGCAGCGTCGAAGACGTCCAGCCCTTCTTGCACAGCCCACCGCGGTTGGTCGGGAAGGAGCGTCCGGTGACAGTCAGGGACGGTTCGCCGCTCGCAGCGTCCAGCGCTCTGGGCGTGAGCGTCATCGCGCACTGCAGGGCGCAGTACGGACAGTGCGTGTGCGTCTCGATCGTCATGCCGGTGCGACCTGTTCGGAAGCGGTGAACCTCTCGATGAGTTCGGCGAGACGGGGCTTGCATCCGCCGCACCCTGTTCCGGCCCGCGTGTCGCGTCCCAGACAGGCCACGGTGTCATTGCCCTTGGCCACCGAGTCCTCGATGCCGTGCACGCTGACGCCGTTGCACCAGCAGACCGTCGCGGTCGGGGCGAACGCGTCCGCGCTCGCGACCGCGCCGTCATCCGCCCCATCCATCCGCAGCAGCAGCGAGCGATCAGCAGGCAGCTCCCCCCTGCGGTCGAACAGCAGTGTGAGTTCGGCGGCTGTGCGCGGCATCCCGACGCTGGCGAACGCCTCGAGAACCCCGTCCCTCGTCACCACCTTGAGATAGCGGCCGTGCTGCGGGTCGGCCCATTGGGCGACGTGGCGGTGGGGTGCCGTGTCGTCGGGCGCCGGCGCATCCCAGATGTCCACGTCGACGTCGCCCACAGCCGCGACATCGATCTGCTCGGCCTTCAGCATGACGACCGAGTCCCGCTCCGGCGGTGCACCCGCGGGAAGCGCGACACCCGCTGCTTCAGCCGCGAGGCGACGAGCGAGCCACTCGGCCTGCCGCCATCCGGGACCGATGAGACCGGCCGGCGCACCTGGCAGACGCGCACGTCCGTTCGTCTCGGCAGTGCGCTCCACGATGTGAGCGCAATCGCCGATCGCGAAGACGTCGTCGTCGCTCCAGGAACGCAGCTGCTCGTCGACCACGATCCCCGCAGCCGTGCGCAGACCCGATGTCGTCGCGAGCTCCGCCCGCGCGCCGACGCCGCAGGAGAGCACGAGCAAGTCGCCTCGGACGTAGTTGCCGTCCGCTGTGACCAATGCGTCGAAGCCGGGCGTGCCGTCATCGCGCGTGCGGAAGGCGACCGCCTCGGCACGGCTGTGCGCGTACACCGTGACGCCGCCGGCCCGCAGCGCGCGGGAGAGCACGATACCGGCACCTCGGTCGAGGTTGCGCGGCATGGGCGTGGCGCCGTGATGCACGACCGCGACCTCTGTGCCGGTGCCGGCCGCGAGCAAGGCGAACTCCAGGCCGAGGACACCGGCGCCCAGCACGACGATCCTCGCCCCTTCACGCAGTGCCGCACGAATGCGGTCGGCGTCCGTGAGGTCTCGCAACACCGTCACCCCCGTCGGCAGCACCGGGTCAGTCCCGATCGCACCGGAGCCCGCCCTGGACAGCGACGACAGATCGAAGACCGGCCGGTCGATGCCGGTGAGAGTGGGCACGTTCGCGCGTGCACCCGTCGCGAGCACGAGGCGGTCGTACGTCACCCGGTCGCCGGTCGACAACTCGACCTGCCTCCTCGCCCTGTCGATACCGACGACCCGGGTGCCGAGGCGCACGTCCACCCCTGCGTTCCTGCTCTCCTGCGGGTCGTGCATGGTGATGTTCGCGGCATCCGTCCGGCCGACCGTCATCTCGGCCACCAGGACGCGGTTGTACGGCGCATCCGACTCGGCACCGATGACGGTGAGATCGATCAGCCCCGCCTTCACTGTCGGCAGCAGCTCTTCGCAGAGCCGCGCACCGACCGGACCGAACCCGACGATCACCACCCGAAGTCGTCCGTCGCCGCCCGGCACGCTCAGATCCGCCGTCCGTCGAGAGAGGCACGGGGCACGGCGTACACGACGACCGTGATGACGAGGAGCACGAGGTACGCGACGCCGAATCCGATGAAGGCGGCCTCGTAGCCGCCCGACGCGAGCTGTGAGGCGTTCAGCACCTGCGGCACGACGAATCCGCCGTAGGCGCCGATTCCGGAGATGAGCCCGAGCGCCGCTGCAGCGCGACGTGCGACCAGCGCGCCGTCTCCTTCTCGTCGTGCGACCGCCCTGGCGGTGAAGACGATCGGGATCATCCGGTACGTAGAGCCGTTGCCGACTCCGGTGGCGGCGAAGAGCACAAGGAAGCAGGCGAGGAACAGCCAGAACTGTCCGAGCGCCAGCACACCGAGAATGCCGAACGCTCCGAGCGCCATCACCGCGAAGGCCACGATCGTCACTCGCGCTCCGCCGAAACGGTCGGCCAGGCGGCCACCGAGGGGTCGGAACAGAGACCCGACGAGAGCACCCAGGAACGCCAGAGACACGACGGCGGCACCGACGTGAACGGCGGCGAACTCCGGGAACTCGTCCACGAGGAGTTTCGGGAAGACACTGGAGAAGCCGATGAACGATCCGAATGTGCCGACGTACAGGAGCGACAGCAACCACAGATGGCCCTCTCGCAGCGCGGCGGCCGAGCCGGCGAGATCGGCCTTGGCCGACGAGAGGTTGTCCATGAACCGCCACGCTCCCCAGGCGGCCACCAGGATGAACGGCACCCACATCCAGCCGGCCAGCGGCAGACCGAGACCTATGCCGGCTGTGACCGAGACCACGATCGGCACGAAGAACTGCGCGACCGAGGTGCCGAGGTTTCCACCTGCGGCGTTGAGGCCGAGTGCCCAGCCCTTCTCCCGCTGGGGGAAGAAGTAGGTGATGTTCGCCATCGAGCTGGCGAAGTTCCCTCCGCCGAATCCGGCGAGTCCGGCGATCACCAGCATCAGCCAGAACGGCGTCTCCGGGTTGCCGACGACGACGGCCAGCAGTGAGGCGGGAATGAGCAGCAGAAGCGCCGAGACGATCGTCCAGTTGCGTCCGCCGAAGCGCGGCACCATGAACGTGTAGGGGAAGCGCAGCGTCGCGCCGAGGAGGCTGGGCACGGACAGCAACCAGAACGTCTCCGCGCTGGTGAAGGTGAAGCCTGCCGCCGGCAGCAGCACGACCACGACGCTCCACAACTGCCAGACGATGAAGCCGAGGAACTCCGCGTAGATCGACCACCCGAGGTTGCGCCGGGCGATCGGGCGGCCCTCGGTGCGCCAGAAATCGGAGTTCTCAGGATCGAACCCGTCGATCCACCGCCCTGGCCGACGGGTGAGCACGATCGGCTGCGTGCGCTGATGCTGCGATGCTGCGACGGACGAGATGACCACGGCTGCCCCCTGATACGCGCGGGTCCGAGACTTCCGGACGGTACGGCATCGACGATAGGAGTGCGCTGTTTCGGGCTATGACGGGTTTCGTTTCCGCTGCGTCACTTCTGCGTCACCTGCGCGAATGGACTCGGTGAGGGGTGCGTGACGTCGTCGTAACACGCGGTGCGCCGGTTGGGTTCGTGCAGCACCGCCGCGCTCAGCTCTCGAACAGTCCCCGGATGTCGTCAGCGGTGAGCGACTGGGCGAACATCTCCTCGTCGTCCATGACCGCCGTGAACAGGCGCGCCTTGCGCTCCTGGAGGGCGAGGACCTTCTCCTCGATCGTGCCGGAGGAGATCATCCGGTAAACCATGACCGGGTTCTGCTGCCCGATGCGGTGCGTACGGTCCACCGCCTGCGCTTCGGCGGCCGGGTTCCACCAGGGATCCAGCAGGAACACGTAGTCGGCCTCAGTGAGGGTGAGGCCGAACCCGCCGGCCTTCAGGCTGATCAGGAACACGGGCTGTTCGCCCGTCCGGAAGGCGTCGATGACGTGGGGACGTCTGGTCGTCGATCCGTCCAGGTACGCGTACGCGATGCCGGCATGCTCGAGCCGCGTCGCCGCCTCCTTCAGGAACGAGGTGAACTGACTGAACACGAGCGCCCGGTGGCCTTCTGCCTGCAGTTCCTGCACGTGCTCGAGAAGCGCATCCAGCTTGCGTGACCCGATCTTCGCGTCCGCCGGATCCACGAGACCCGGCGACAGGCTCAGCAGCCGCAGCATCGTGAGGGAGCGGAAGACGATGAATCGGTTGCGGTCGAGGTCTTCGAGCAGACCCAGCACCTTCTGCCGCTCTCGCTGGAGCACCGTGTCGTACAGCAGTCGGTGCGAGGGGCTGAGCTCGACGTGCAGGTGCTGCTCCTGCTTCTCGGGCAGATCTGCGGCCACCAGTTGCTTGGTCCGTCGGAGCATGAGCGGACGGATGCGGCGGCGCAGCCTTTCCAGGCGCCGCTGCCGGTACTCTCCGCCCTCCTCGTTCTCCGGAACCTTGCCCTTCTCGATGGGCTGCACGTACTCCTCGCCGAATTTCCTCGCCGACGCGAACAGGCCAGGGGCCGCGAGCTTCAGCAGCGCCCAGAGATCGGTGAGGCTGTTCTCCATCGGGGTACCGCTCACGGCGTACACGACGTCGGCCTTCAGAGCGGCGACGGCGCGGTGCTGCTTCGTCTTGGGGTTCTTCACGAACTGCGCCTCGTCGAGGATGAGTCCGGCCCATCGGGTCTCGGCGAACTCCTTCTCGTCGAGGCGCACCAGCGTGTACGAGGTGATCACGACGTCGGCGTTCTGCGCAGCATCCGTCATGGCGTCGCGCTTGACGCTGCTGCTGTCGATCACGCGTACCCGCAGGCCTGGAGCGAAGCGCGCGGCTTCGCTGTGCCAGGAGCCGAGCACGGACGTGGGGGCGACGACGAGGAAAGGCCGCTTCTCCCCCGCCTCCTTGGCGTGCAGCACGAGCGAGAGCAGCTGGATGGTCTTGCCGAGCCCCATGTCGTCGGCGAGGATGCCGCCGAGGCGATGCGTCCACAGGAATGCGAGCCAGTCGAATCCGGCCCTCTGATACGGCCGCAGCTCGGCGTGAAGCCCCACCGGCACGGGCGTCGCAGGCACCTCGGTCGCCGCGCGCAGCCCTTCCGCCGTGGCGCGCCAGTTCACGGCGGGGAGCGCCTCGTCCGCGAGGTCTTCGAACTCCTCCCACAGATCCGTCTGGTAGCGGCTGATGCGCGGGCCGGTCTCCCACTCCTGCAGTTCTGAGGCCTCGTCGATCAGCTCACGGAGCCGGTCGAGTGCGGGGTGATTGAGCGACAGATAGCTGCCGTCGACGAGCAGCAGCTTGCGTCTGCCCTTGGCCATCGCCGTGAACAGCGGCGTGAACGGGATGGTGCGCCCGTCGATCTTCACGAGCACCCCGAGGTCGAACCAGTCGGCGTCGACGGTCTCCACGGTCGAGACGGTGATCTCCGGGATGCCGGTGATCTCCTGGTAGTCCTTGCGCGTGCCGTTCTCGACGATGCTGACGCCCTGTGCCTGGAAGGCGGGAACGACGTGCGCGACGAACTCGGCGGCGTCGATGTCGTGCAGCGTCGCGGATGCCGTGAAGACGGAGTCGGAGAGCCGCTGCCAGAGCTGCTCTAGCTCGCTCTGACGCTCCCGTTCGGCCGGCGCATCGCGCACGGCATCCGCTGTCGGCGAGAGAGGGAATCGTCCATGGCCCTTGTAGGTCCATTCGAATGCGTAGTCGATCGTGTCGCCGGCACGGAACGTCACGACCAGGGTCGGCTGCGGCAACGGCACGGCTGGCAGCTTCACCGCGCCGACGGTGCGGATCGGCGCACGTCTGGCCAGCGCCGGGTACGCCTCGCGGAGGAACGCCGCCTCGTCGGCCTTCGAGACGGTGATCGCGCCCTGGGCCTTGAGGAGCGCGTGGACCGGGTCGCTGAGTTCGACCTCGGCCAGCGTGAGGGCGATGCGGCTGCCGAGCGACTCGGCCGTGTAGATCCCCGAGTGACCGATGGCCCGTACCGACGAAGTGGGAACCACCCGATCGTCGAGGATGATCTCCGCACCGATGCTGAGCGCGCCGTCTTCCTGCCGCGTGAACTCCGCCGCGACGGACGCGGTCTCTCCGAGCGCCACCGTCGTGCTCTTCTGGGTCGGCACCAACGGGATGCCGAGGCCGGATGCCTGACGAAGATGGCCCCACAGCAGCGAGGATTCGATCAGATCCATCGAGAGCCAGTCACCCGCGGTGCCAGACAGCAGGGAGTCGCGCGAAAGGCTCAGCAGGTCGGCGAACCAGCGCACGCGCTCACGACCGAACAGCGCGGCCGAACGGCGCACCGAGTCCCAGGACACATCGCCCTGGATCCAGGAACCGGTCGCCGCGCTGCGCATGAGCGGACGGATGCCGAGGAGCAGCTCTCCTGTTCCTTTGGCGAGGTCGCGCGGGGTGACGGGGCGCACGGGCCGCGGCGACCAGTGATGCGCTCCACCGGCCGCCCGCTGGCGCAGTTCCACTCCGAGGGCGATCGCTGTCGAGCCGTCGGCGGAGGCCGCTGGCACGAGGGCGCGCCAGGCGGCGGGTGCCGGCCGGTCACGGGTGACCGCCGGTGACAGCACGGCATCGTCATTGTTCACGAGCAGCGTCGCGACGACGTGCTTGCAGCCCTGCGCCACCGGACACGAGCAGAACGCCGACGCCACAGAAGCGGTCACACCGCTTGCGGAGAAGCGGATCGAGCAGCGGTACGAGTGGCCGGCCGACCCCGCCACGACAGATGTGAGTACTCGCTCGGCATCGTCCCACGAGGTGCGTGTCACCATGCCCGAACGCTGATACGACAGGCCGCGGCCGAACCCGCCGTCGTCCGTCAGGGCACGGATGGCAGCGGGGTCGACGTACGGCGCTGGCATACCGGCATCCTCTCGGTGAGCACCGACACTGCGCTCCACGGGCGCGCATGCGCGCACCCATCGGATCAGCTGGCGCGGGCCACCCTCGCGAGCACGCCGTGCACGAATGCGCCGGAGTCGTCGGTGGAGAACTCCTTGGCGAGTTCCACGGCCTCGTCGATCGCGACCGCGGTCGGCACCTCGTCGTTGTGCAGGATCTCCCACACGCCGATGCGCAGCAGCGCACGATCGACGGCGGGCATCCGCTCGATCTTCCAGTCACGGCTGTGCGTCACGATGTGCTCGTCGATCTCGTCGCGGTGATCGACGATCCCATCGACGATCTCGCGTGCGTACAGCCAGGAGGCCTCGCGAGCGGGTTCGCTGGCGGCACGCTTGGCTTCTGCGGCGAGAGCGACCGCGAGGTCGTCTCCGCGGACGTCCGAGGAGAAGAGGATGTCGAGTGCGCGCTTGCGCGCCTTCGTCCGAGCGCCCACGCCTTACTTCTCGCGACCGAGGTACTCACCCGTGCGGGTGTCGACCTTGATCTTCGTTCCGGTCTCGATGAACAGCGGCACCTGCATCTCGTACCCGGTCTCCACCGTCGCCGGCTTGGTGCCGGCCGAGGAGCGGTCGCCCTGCAGGCCGGGCTCGGAGTATGTCACCTCGAGCGTGACCGATGCGGGAAGGTCGATGTAGAGCGGGTTGCCGTTGTTGAGAGCGATCGTGACCTGCTGGTTCTCCAGCAGGAAGTTCTTCGCGTCGCCGACGGTGGCCGCACCGACGGTGATCTGGTCGTAGTCGGTCGTGTCCATAAACACGAAGCCGTCGCCGTCGGCGTACAGGTAGGTGAAGTCGCGGCGATCGACGTTCTCGATCTCGATCTTCGCGCCGGCGTTGTACGTGCGGTCCACGGTCTTGCCCGAGACGACGTTCTTCAGCTTGGTGCGCACGAACGCGCCGCCCTTGCCGGGCTTGACGTGTTGGAACTCGATGACGTTCCAGAGCTGTCCGTCGATGCTGAGGACGACGCCGTTCTTGATGTCTGCGGTGGATGCCATGCGCTGAATGTTCCGTTTCCGTTGATGAGGGGCCGGTCTTCGCCGTTTCGGGTTCGAGCCGTTGCTGGTTCGAAGTGCCGGCCGACAGTCGATTCTACGGGATGAGTGCCGTGAGCTGACGTACGGCGTTCGCGTAGCCGTCAACGCCCTCGCCGATCACGCGCACTGCCGCGACGTCCTGGAGGTAGGAGAAGTGCCGGAACTCCTCTCGCGCATGTACGTCCGAGACATGCACCTCGGCGAACGGCAGGGACACGCCGGTGAGCGCATCGCGCAACGCGACGGAGGTGTGCGTGAGCCCGCCGGGGTTGATCACGATGCCGGCGCAGTCCTCACGTGCCGCGTGGATCGCGTCGATCAGCACGCCCTCATGATTGCTCTGGATGCTGCGCACCTCGAACCCCGCTGCTGCCGCGGCGTCGGTCGTGACCCGCACGACGTCCGTCAGCGTCGCGGTGCCGTACACCTCGGGTTCACGAGTGCCGAGCAGGTTGAGGTTCGGTCCGTTGACGAGCAGGATGCGGCGCTGTGCAGTCACGCCTGCACCCTATCGCCGTCGACGATCTCCCGCGCCATCTCGATCTCGGGGCCGATGGATGCGGTGAAGCGCACTCCGGTGTCCGCGAAGCCGGCGCGTCGGTACGCGGCCTGGGCCCTGGCGTTGTCCGCATGGACGTCGAGGGTCAGCCTCGCGTCTCCCAACGAGGCGGCCCATTCCGCCGCTGCGTCCAAGAGCGCGTCGATGATGCCTCGGCCCCGGCTCTCCTGGCGGATGAAGACGCCGACGACATCGCCCCGTGACGAGGTGACGGGACGCCCGTGGTGGTCGGTCGAGCCTGCAGTGTGCCGCAGCACCGAGACCGTGCCGATCCAATCGCCATCTGCCTCCGCGATGAACTGCGCGACGCCCTCTCCGGACGCGGCGCCGGCGGCGCGCTGCTGCCAGAACGCGTCATCGTGCGTCGATTCCTCCTCGAAGGAGTGCAGGAACGCGATCGACGCGGCGGGGTCGCGAACGGCGTCCAGCCGCAGGTCCCTCACTCGCTCCCACTCGTCCGCGCGGATACGACGCACTGCGAAGCTCATGCCCCGACTTCCTGGTAGGCGGCGAAGAGCAGCGATTCATCCGGCGCCCGCAGCACGGTGGGCTTGGCGATGTCGTCGAGCACGATGAAGCGCAGCATCCCGCCACGGCTCTTCTTGTCGCGCTGCATGGTCGCGAGCAGCTGCGGCCATGCGCCTGCGCGGTAGCTGGTGGGCAGGCCGAGAGACTCCAGCAGGGTGCGGTGGCGGTCTGCGGCCTCGTCGGAGAGCCGGCCGGCGAGCCGGGAGATCTCGGCGGCGAACAGCATCCCGACCGAGATCGCGGCGCCGTGGCGCCAGCGATAACGTTCGGCGTGCTCGATCGCGTGACCGAGGGTGTGGCCGTAGTTGAGGATCTCCCGCTGACCGGCCTCGCGGAAGTCCTCCGACACGACCTGCGCCTTCATGTCGATCGCGAGTTCGATCGTGCGACGGAACTCGTCGGTCGTCGTGTCGACCGCACGGGAAGGGTCGGCCTCGATGATGTCGAGGATCTCGGGCGACCAGATGAAGCCGGCCTTGACCACCTCGGCGAACCCTGCTGTGGCCTCGTGGGTGCTGAGGCTGCTCAGCTCGTCGAGGTCGCCGATGACGGCGCGCGGCGCCCAGAATGCACCGACGAGGTTCTTGCCTTCGGCGGTGTTCACGCCGGTCTTGCCGCCGACCGAGGCGTCGACGAGGCCGAGCACGGTGGTCGGGACCTGCACGATCTGCACGCCGCGCAGCCAGGTGGCCGCGACGAAGCCGGCGAGATCCGTCACGGAGCCACCGCCGTATCCGACGACCGCATCGGTGCGGGTGAAGTCGGACTGGCCCATGATCTGCCAGCAGAACGCCGCGACCTCGATGCGCTTGCCCTGCTCTGCGTCAGGCACCTCGGCCAGCAGCACCTCTCGGGGACCATCGGTCGTGTCGGCGAGCAGACGGTCGCGCAGTTCCGCAGCGCGGGCGGCGAGCGTGGGCGGATGCACCACGAGGATCTTCCGCACCGCGGGATCGAGAGCTGCGGACACCCGATCGAGGATGCCGCGTCCGACGGTGATGTCGTATGACGCCTGGCCTGTCACGCTGATCGTGGTGGTGCTCATGCCTGTTTTCTCCTCCATGCTGCGATCTCGTCGGCGATGCGCTGCATCGGCCGACGCGAGGTGTCGAAGGTCACGTCCGCGACCTCCTCGTACCAGCCGCGGCGCTGCTCGTAGATCTGATTCCAACGTTCCAGCGGATCGTCGTCGCCCGCGAGGAGCGGTCGCCCGCCGCTGTGGATGCGTTCGGCCACGGCCTCCGGGGACACCGCCAGGAAGACGACCGGATGCTGACGCAGAAGCGCACGTGTCGCCGATGAGCTGACCGCACCGCCGCCCAGGGAGATCACTCCCCCTTCTCGGAGCGCCGTCGCCACGGCCGCCTGCTCGAGTTCGCGGAAGTGCGGTTCGCCCCGCGACGCGAAGAGTTCCGGAATCGGACCGTGCTCCGCGGCGATCCGCTTGTCGGTGTCGATGAACCTGACGCCGAGGCGCTTGGCCACCTGCCGTCCGACGCTGGTCTTACCGGCGCCCATCGGACCGACGAGCACGACGGTCAGCTGCTCAGGCGTGCTCATCGTGTGCGATCAGTGCCGCCTCCGAGGCGGGCGCGGTGCGCAGCTCTGCCGGGATCGCGTCGAGGTAGCTCTTCAGGTTGCGGGCCGTCTCACGGACGCTGTCTCCGCCGAACTTCTCCAGCACGGCGTTCGCGAGCTCGACGGCGACCATCGCCTCGGCGACGACACCTGCCGCCGGAACCGCGCACACGTCGGAGCGCTGATGATGAGCGGTCGCGGTCTCACCGGTGGCGACGTCGATCGTGCGCAGCGAGTGCGGCACTGTCGCGATCGGCTTCATCCCGGCGCGCACGCGCAGCACGGTCCCCGTGGACATGCCGCCCTCGGTGCCGCCGGCCCGGTCGGAACCGCGGGTGATACCCGCGTCGGCGGAGAACAGCTCATCGTGAGCGGCAGAGCCGCGACGACGCGTGGTCTCGAAGCCGTCGCCCACCTCGACGCCCTTGATCGCCTGAATGCTCATGAGCGCCTGCGCGAGACGGGCATCCAGACGGCGGTCCCAGTGCACGTGCGAGCCAAGCCCGGGCGGAAGGCCGTAGGCGAGCACCTCGACGATGCCGCCCAGCGTGTCGCCGTCCTTGCGGGCGTCGTCGACCTCCGCGACCATTGCGGCAGAGGTGTCGGCGTCGAAGCACCGCAGCGGATCGGCGTCCAGCGCGTCGACGTCGTCCGGCGTGGGCAGCGCGGCGCCATCGGGAACCCGCACGGGGCCGATGGACAATGTGTGGCTGACGAGACGGATGCCGAGCTCGCCGAGGAACGAGCGGGCGACCGCGCCGAGTGCCACACGTGCCGCCGTCTCGCGCGCGCTCGCGCGCTCGAGGATCGGTCGTGCTTCGTCGAAGTCGTACTTCTGCATGCCCACGAGGTCGGCGTGCCCTGGTCGTGGCCGGGTCAGCGGCGCCGAACGGCCGCGCGACTTGTCGGTGATCTCGACGGGCTCGGGGTTCATGACCTCGATCCACTTCGGCCACTCGGTGTTTCCGATGCGCAGGGCGACCGGGCTGCCGAGGGACTTGCCATGGCGGACGCCGCCCGAGATCGTCAGCTCGTCCTGCTCGAACTTCATGCGCGATCCGCGTCCATAGCCGAGCTTGCGGCGGGCGAGATCCTGCTGGATCGCCTCGGACGAGATCGGGACGCCGGACGGCAGCCCTTCCATGACGGCAATGAGTTCGGGACCGTGCGATTCGCCGGCCGTGAGCACGCGGAGCATTGCTCCAGTCTCCCATGAGCGGAGACCCTGTTCTCGCCGCATGTCGCGGAGTCCCGTCAGTGCTGCGCCGGATGCGTCAACGCCGTGCGCATGGCAGCGAGAACACCGGCTTCATCCTCGAGTTCATCGGCCGGATCTCCGTGGACGAACACGCGCACCTGCCGCACGGCCTGGTGCAGCAGCATCGCCACCCCGGAGATGACCTGCTCGTTCGGCCACGCTGCAGCCAGCGTCGACGGCCACGGCGCATAGGCCACGTCCAGCAGGGTGCCACCGTCTGTGGCGAAGGCGGCGGCGGTGTCCAGCATGGCTCCACCGGGAAGCGTGGCGACGGTGACATCCACCGCGGCAACGGGATCGGCGAAACCGTTGACGGCGACCTCGACGCCGAGCCGCTCCCCCAGCGACTGCATCGGCAGTGCCCGTTCCGGGCGACGCGCGCGCACGTCGACATGCTGCGCGCCCATCTCCGCGACGGCCACCAGGGCTGACGCGGCAGTGGCACCGGCACCGAGGATGCGCGCACGTGATGCGCTGCGGACGTCATGCTCCGCGAACGCATCGATGATGCCGCCGACGTCCGTGTTGAAGCCGGCGAACGACTCACCCAGAAGCAGGGTGTTGACGGCACCGGTCAGCTCGGCGTGACGGTCATGGGTCTTCGCAACACGAAACGCCTGCTCTTTGAGCGGCATCGTGAGCGAGAGGCCGCGCCACGAATCGTCCAGTCCATGAATCGCCGCGGGGAAGCTCCCGGCATCCACCTGACGACGCCCGTACTCCCAGTCCAGACCGAGCGCTCGATACGCGGCGGCATGCAGCAGCGGCGACTTGCTGTGGTCGATCGGATCGCCCCATACCGCCAGGCGAACGCCGCTCATCGAGTCAACAGCCCTGGTCGGGGTTCGCACTGCACCATTCCTGCCACGTCTTGATGGCAGCCTGATGCTCTTCGTACGTGTTCGAGAACACCGTCTCGCCGGTCTGCAGGTTGATCGTGACGAAGTACAGCCACGGTCCATCGGCCGGATGCATCGCAGCCTCGATCGCGGCATCGTTCGGGTTCGCGATCGGGCCGGCTGGCAGCCCCTCACGCACGTAGGTGTTCCAGGGGTTATCGTCGTTCTGCGCCTCCGAAGAGGTGCTAACGACCCCGGCATGGAGCTCGCCATAGCCGTACTGCGCCGTCGAATCCATCTGCAGCTTCATCCCGTCGTCCAGACGGTTCTGGATGACGCGGGACACCTTGGCAAAGTCGTCGGTGCGACCCTCGCGTTGGATGATCGACGCGATCGTCAGGATGCGCTGCTCGTCGCCCGCCGGCACGCCGGCTGCGGTGAGCGATTCACGCGTGCGATCGACCATTCGCTGGATCACCTGGGTGGCGGTGGCCTCTGGATCGAACGTATAGACGGCCGGGAACAACCAGCCTTCGAGGCTGTCTGACGCAACCCCATAAGCGCTGGGGTCGGCGACTGCCGCCTGCAGGTCTTCGAGAGGGATACCGATGCTCTCGGTGATCACGGGGAGCGAAGACTCGAGAGTGCCCCCTTCAGAGATGCCGACGGAGTTCTCGAGCTTGTTCGACTCGTCCTGAAGCGCTTCCAGCGCCGCCTCGGCGGTCATCTTCTGCTGCAGCTTGTACACACCGGGGTAGAACGTCACCGCGATGTTCTCCTTGACGAGGTAGTCGTAGAAGACGCTCTCCGTCTTGGTCACGCCCGCCTCGTGCAATGCCGTCGACACCGGAGAACCGGTGTCGCCCTCATGGATGGTGACCAGCGCCTCGCCGGATGCGATGCCTGCTTCGTAGTCATCCGGCTCGCCCCAGCCCATGACCTCGCTGATCTTGTCGCCGTAGGTGTTCCACGCCCACGCACCACCGGCCACTGCGCCGCCGATGAGGGCGAGCACGATGATGAGTGCGACGAGACAGCCGGTGCGCCGCTTCTTCTTGTGCGGTGCACTGCCATCAGCGTCGTCGTGTTCGGCCGCGAAGAGATCATCGAGGGACGCCGGCGACGACGTGGTCACCGGTCGCGTCGCCGGATCCGCGGCCTCGTCGAAAGGCGAATCGTTCTCGGCCGGATCATCCGACATCGACTCCGCGGCCTCGTGAGGCTGTGCGGTCTCGCGCTCTGCGGCCGCGGACCGCACCTTCTCGGACAGGGCCTGCTCGGACCGGGCCTGCTTGGACGGTGCCGTCTCGGACTGCGCGGCTTCGCGCAGTGCGCGTCGCGAACCCGGTGCCGGTGGCGCGGTGTCGGCGGTGGGAACCTGGTGTCCCGGGGCGGGGAGCTTGGAGAACAGGTCGTCGGAGAGCGAGTTCGACCTGCGCTCTGGACTCTCACGTTCGGGCATGCTCAAGTGGGCTCCTCGTCGGTTGGAACCACGGAACCGGCCGGGTTGCCGGTGCTCTTCTCCGTGTCGATCGCGTGCTGCAGAAGAACCACGGCCGCGACCTGATCGACAATGCTACGAGAGTTTCGCTGAGTTCTGCCAGAAGAACGCAACGCAGCATGCGCTGTGACGGTGCTGAGCCGCTCGTCCATCATGCGCACCGGGACCCCGGTGAGCCGCTGCAGCGCCGATGCGAATTCACGAGCATCCGCTGTGGAGGGGGTGTCCGCACCTTGCATGTTCACCGGAAGGCCGACGACGAATTCCAGCGGTTCGTACTCCGCGGCGATCTCGGCGATGCGTGCGAGCGAGTGCTCCGAGCGCTGCACGGTCTCCACGGGCACAGCGAGCATGCCATCAGGGTCGCAGCGCGCCACGCCCACCCGCGCCTTGCCGACATCGATGCCGAGCCGCACTCCGCGGCGAAATCCGCTCACGCGCCGCGCAGCTCCTGTGTCACGGCTTCCAGTGCCGCGCCCAATGCCGAAGCATCGGTGCCCCCGCCCTGTGCGACATCATCGCGCCCGCCGCCGCCGCCGCCGAGCACACCGGCGGCACGCTTCGCGAGCGCACCCGCCTTGGCGCCCGCCGCGCGTGCGGAATCGTTGGTGGCGACCACGACGACCGGGCGTCCGGCGGCGATGCCGCCGAGGGCGACCACCGCGGCATCCGAGCCGAGGCGTTCGCGCACGCTGAGCGCCAGAGTGCGCACGTCATCCGCCGAAGCCACGTCACCGAGCGACACCGCCGCCACACGATATGCGCCGACGCGCTCGGCTGCCTCGGCGATCGCTGGCACCTGCCCCTCGCGCTGCTTCGCCTCGAACTGCGCGATGCGCTTCTCGGCGATCTTCAGGTTCGCGGCGATCTCGGCGATCCGCTCCGGCAGCTGCTCGCGCGGGGTCTTGAGCGCGCTCGTGAGCTGTGACACGATCGCACGCTCTGCGGCGAGTTCGCGGAACGCGTCCTGACCGACCAAGGCCTCGATGCGGCGGTTCGAGGCGCCGACCGACGACTCGCCCACGACGCTGACCAGACCGATCTCCGCGCTGGTGTTCACGTGCGTGCCCGCACAGAGCTCACGCGACCACGGGCCGCCGATGTCGACCATCCGCACGACGTCGCCGTACTTCTCGCCGAACAGCGCCATGGCGCCGGCATCCTTGGCCTCATCGAGCGACACGATGCGCGTCGTCACCTCGAGGGCGTCCTGCACGGCGCGGTTGGTGATCCCCTCGATCTCGGTGCGCGCGTCGGCGGAAAGCGCCTGCGACCACGAGAAGTCGAAGCGCATGTAGCCGGCGCGGTTGAGCGATCCGGCCTGGGTGGCGGTCGGACCGAGCGTGTCGCGCAGTGCGGCGTGCACCAGGTGCGTCGCGGAGTGCGCCTGACGAGCCGCACGGCGGTTCGCGGCGTCGACCACTGTGGTCGCACGATCGTCGAGTGCGACGCTTCCGCTGATGACCTGCACGGTGTGGCTGATGAGGCCGGCGATCGGCTTCTGCACATCGAGCACGTCGAGTTCGAATCCGGCGCCGACGATCGTGCCCTTGTCGGCGACCTGACCACCGGACTCGGCGTACAGGGTCGTCTCGGCGAGGATCACTTCGGCGACCTGGCCTTCACCGGCGGATGCCACCGGCTGGCCGTCGACGAGGATGCCGAGCACACGGGACTCGATGTCGAGATCGGTGTAGCCGGCGAAGCCGGTCTCGCCGAGTGCACGGAAGTCGCGGTACACCGAGACATCGGCGAGCTGGCGCTTGCGGCTCTTCGAATCGGCCTTTGCACGGGCGCGCTGCTCTTGCATCAATGTGTCGAAAGCGGTGCGATCGACGTTGAGCCCCGCCTCCTCGGCGATCTCGAGCGTGAGGTCGATCGGGAAGCCGTAGGTGTCGTGCAGCAGGAACGCCTCGGGACCCGCGAGGGTCTGCTTGCCGGCCTTCTTGGTGTCGGCGAGTGCGAGGTCGAGGATCGTGGATCCCTGCGCGAGCGTGCGCAGGAACGTCTCCTCCTCAGCGACGGCCAGACCCGAGAGGCGGGTCCAGTCGGTCTCGAGCACCGGGTAAGCCGTCTTCATGGCGTCGCGCGACGTCGCGAAGAGTTCGGGGAACACCGGCGCATCCACACCGAGCAGCCGCATCGCGCGGACCGTGCGGCGCATGAGCCGGCGAAGTACGTACCCACGGCCCTCATTCGACGGCTTCACACCGTCCGAGAGCAGCATGAGCGAGGAGCGCACATGATCCGCGATGACGCGGAAGCGGACGTCGTCCTCGTGGACGGCGCCGTAGCGCTTGCCCGACAGCTCGACCGCACGGTCGAGAACAGGACGTATCTGGTCGGTCTCGTACATGTTCGCGACGCCCTGCTTGAGGAACGCGACACGCTCGAGGCCCATGCCCGTATCGATGTTCTTCTTCGGCAGCGGACCTGCGATGTCGAAGTCGACCTGGGAGCGCACATCGCTGAGCAGGTCCTGCATGAAGACGAGGTTCCACAGTTCCATGTACCGGTTGTCGTCCGCCGCAGGACCGCCTTCGCGGCCGAACTGCGCACCGCGGTCGAAGAAGATCTCCGAGTCAGGGCCACCTGGGCCGGGCTGGCCGGTGTGCCAGTAGTTATCCTCACGTCCGAGTCGCTGGATGCGCTCTTCGGGAAGCCCGATCACGCGCCGCCAGATGTCGGCGGCCTCGTCGTCGGTCTCGTAGACCGTGACCCAGAAGTCCTTCTCCTGGAACCCCAGCCCGCCATCGGCTTCGCTGGTGGTCAGGAGCTCCCACGCGTACGTGATCGCCCCTTCCTTGAAGTAGTCGCCGAACGACCAGTTGCCGAGCATCTGGAAGAACGTGCCGTGACGCACCGTCTTGCCGACCTCTTCGATGTCGCTGGTGCGAATGCATTTCTGCAGATCGGTGGCCCGGGAGAACGGGGCAGGCACGAGCCCGGTGAGGTACGGAACGAACGGCACCATGCCTGCGATGTTGAACATCACTGTGGGATCGTCGCTCACGAGCGATGCCGACGGCACCACTGTGTGGCCGTTCTTCTCGAAGTAGCTGAGATAGCGCTGCGCGATGTCCGCAGTTTTCATAGGGGTACGACTGTCCTTGAGTGAGGAGGATGAACATCGCGACGGCCGCGATGCAGTGCGCTGGGGGTCAGTGCTCAGCGGTCGATGGGCGACGGTTCGACCAGGCGAGCCTCCTGCGCCCGGTAGGCGTCGCTGAGGACGGTGGTGAAGCCGTTGATCCTGGCGTCCACTTCGGCGAGGATGTCGTGACCGCGAGGATCCTTGTTCATGAAGTGGGCGGCGACGAATCCGCCGATCACACCGATCAGGAACCACAGGAACGTCTTCATGTCGTCTTCCTTGCCTTGGACCGCGAGGCGCGGTCTCTCCATCGTATGCGGAAACGACAGAGGGCGTCGGGATGAATCCCGACGCCCTCTGCAGAAATGGTTCGCCGTATCAGCGAGCCGTATGGCTCAGCGAGCCGCGTAGTACTCGACGACGAGCTGCACTTCACAGGTCACGGGGACCTCGGCGCGCTTCGGACGACGCAGCAGACGCGCGTGGAGCTTGTCGAGCTCGACCTCGAGGTAGCCGGGAACGGGAGGAAGCACCTCGGCGTGACCGCCGGCTGCTGCCACCTGGAAGGGCTCGGTGCCCTCGCTCTTGGCCTTGACGTGGATGAGCTGACCCGGCTTCACGCGGAACGACGGGCGGTCGACGAGCTGACCGTCGACGAGGATGTGACGGTGCACGACGAGCTGACGAGCCTGCGCGGTGGTGCGGGCGAAGCCTGCGCGCACGACGAGGGCGTCGAGACGCATCTCGAGCAGCTCGACCAGGTTCTCACCGGTCAGGCCATCATGGCGACGTGCTTCGTTGAACGTGTTGCGCATCTGCTTCTCGCGGATGCCGTACTGCTCACGCAGACGCTGCTTCTCGCGCAGACGGACGGCGTAGTCGCTGTCGGTCTTGCGCTTGGTGCGGCCGTGCTCGCCCGGAGCGTAGGGACGCTTCTCGAGGTAGCGGGCGGCCTTCGGGGTGAGTGCCACGCCGAGGGCGCGGGACAGGCGGACCTTGCGGCGGTCCTGGGACTTCGTGACCACGAAGTTTTCCTTCCGATGACGTGGACGTGTCTTTCACGCCTCACGGACGTATCTCCGGCGTTCTGCCTTCGGGCGCACGCCGGGGCGCCGAGAAGGTGAGGGGTGAACGAGGGGATGCCCGAAAACTGTGTTTCGAGCCGCTCAAGTCTAACAGATCGCGATCCGCGCCCGGAGCGGCTGCACGAGCGACGGTTCAGCGATCACCGAGGATACGGCGGATGCGCTCGAGCCTGGCCGAGATGTCGCGCTCGGCTCCGAGCTGCTTGGGCTCGTAGTAGCGACGGCCGACGAGCTCATCGGGAAGGTACTGCTGCGGCACGATCCCGTACTCGTTGTCGTGCGGGAAGACGTAGCCCTTGCCATGGCCGAGGCGCTTTGCGCCCGCATAGTGCGCATCGCGAAGGTGCACGGGTACGCGCCCGAAATTGCCGGCACGCACATCGGCGATCGCCGCGTTGATGCCGTCGTAGGAGGCGTTCGATTTCGCGGTGGTCGCGAGATACACGGTCGCCTCTGCCAGGGGGATTCGACCCTCCGGCATGCCGATGAAAGCCACCGCGTCGGCGGCCGCTGTCGCGATGACCAGTCCCTGCGGGTCTGCCAGGCCGATGTCCTCGGATGCGGAGATCACCAGGCGCCGTGCGATGAAGCGCGGGTCCTCCCCCGCCTCGATCATGCGTGCGAGGTAGTGCAGCGCCGCATCGACGTCCGAGCCGCGGATCGACTTGATGAACGCACTGATCACGTCGTAGTGCTCGTCGCCCTGGCGATCGTAGCGCAGCAGTGCGCGATCGACGGCCTGTGCGACGTCGTCGGCCGAGATCGCCGTGACCTCCGCCTCGGCGTCGTCGCCTTCGGCGCCTGACATCGAGACGGCGGCTGCGGCCTCGAGTCCGGTGAGTGCGCGACGCGCGTCGCCGGATGCCAGTCGCACCAGCGCCGACCGTGCGCCCTCTTCGATCGATACGACGCCGTTGAGCCCGCGTGCATCGGAGATCGCACGATCGATCAGCATCGCGATGTCGTCGTCGGTGAGTGGCTGAAGGGTGAGCAGCAGCGACCTCGACAGCAGCGGGGAGATGACCGAGAACGAAGGATTCTCGGTGGTCGCGGCGATCAGGACGACCCAGCCGTTCTCGACGCCCGGCAGCAGCGCATCCTGCTGCGCCTTCGTGAAGCGGTGGATCTCGTCGAGGAAAAGGATCGTGGTCTGCCCGTACAGATCACGCTGCGTGATCGCCTCCTGCATCACCTCGCGCACGTCCTTCACCCCGGCGGTGACGGCCGACAGCTCGACGAATCGTCGGCCCGATGAGCGCGCGATGGCCTGGGCGAGTGTGGTCTTTCCTGTGCCGGGCGGACCCCAGAGGATGATCGACACAGCGCCTGGCGACGTCGCCTCAGGGTCTGCCAGCGCGACGATCGGCGAACCGGCGCGCAGCAGATGCTGCTGTCCGGCCACTTCGGCGAGCGAAACGGGTCGCATCCGCACAGCAAGGGGTGTCTGTCCCGAGAGCAGAGGCGCGGATGTCATCCGTCCAGGCTAATGCGCGGTGCCGACAAAGCTCCCCACGATAGGCTCGCAGACGGCGCTCAGGCGAGGCGTCGGAGGAGGATCCCATGGCCGGTCGCGGACCGAAGAACGCACAGCGCTCACGTGCCGAGTCGGAGCGGGCGCGCCTTTACGCGGCTCGCACGGCATGGCATGACGGCCAGATCCGGCGTCGCACGCGCGACAACGTGATCGCCGGCATCATCGGCGGCCTTCTCGTGGTCGGTGCCGTCGCCAGTCAGTCGGTGCATGCGGCGGTGTTCGCTCCGGAGCCCGAGCCGACCGAGACCTCCACGCCGGGTCCGATCGAGAACCCCTTCTCGGGACTCTTCTCAGACACCGCTGCCGAGTAGCGGCATCTCACACGCGCGATCCTCGGATGTGAGGGGTTCGCTTCAGGGTCGTAACGATCACGGCCTCTGCCGGAAACGCCGGTGAGCGACGCTGGGTGCAAGCCCAGCACCTGTGCTCATCCGATACGTCCGTGGAGGTTGCCCGTGTCCTACGTCAAACCCGCCGAACTCGTCACCAGAATGGTCGACGCAGGCGCCTACAAGATGCAGCTGTCCGCTCGGGACACGCTCATCCGCGCCTTCATGGGTGCCGCGCTGCTCACCATGGCCGCCGCTTTCGCCGTCACGGTCTCGACCAACACCGGACAGCCCCTGCTCGGTGCCCTGCTGTTCCCGGTCGGCTTCGTCATCCTCTACCTCTTCGGGTTCGACCTGCTCACCGGCGTCTTCACACTCACGCCCCTGGCCGTCCTCGACAAGCGTCCCGGTGCGACGGTCGGTGCGATGTTCCGCAACTGGGGGCTGGTGTTCCTGGGCAACTTCGGCGGTGCGTTCATGGTCGCGATCCTGATGGCGATCTACTTCACATACGGCTTCTCCACCGAGCCGAGCGCGGTCGGCCATGCGATCAGCGAGATCGGTCACGCACGCACGGTCGGCTACGCCGATCACGGCGCCGCAGGCATGCTGACGCTCTTCATCCGCGGCGTGCTCTGCAACTGGATGGTCTCCACCGGCGTGGTCCTCTCGATGGTCTCGGACAACGTCGTGGCGAAGATCGTCGCGATGTGGCTGCCGATCATGCTCTTCTTCTACATGGGCTTCGAGCACTCGATCGTGAACATGTTCCTGTTCCCGTCCGGCCTGCTCCTGGGCGCGGACTTCACGATCATGGACTACCTGATCTGGAACGAGATCCCCACCGTGATCGGCAACCTCGTCGGCGGGCTCCTCTTCGTCGGGCTCCCGCTGTTCATCACCTACGGTCGCACGACCCGCCGCACTCGTGCCGCTCGCGCGGTCGTGACGCAGGACGTGCCGGCCGACGCGCCGTCCACCGCTGAGCACTCCGCGGCCAGGCCGATCGTCCAGCCCGTTTTCGCCCCGGGTGCATCGACCGCGCGTGAGCCGGTCGGCATCGCCTGACCCGTGACCAGGACGCCCCGGTGAGACCGAAGCTCACCGGGGCGTCCTGCTGTGCTCGTCGAGAGTCCACGTGGTCGGCGCGTTGTCAGCGCGGCCGTCATCGCGGCGGTCAACGCGTCGCGAGGAACCGGTCCACGACGACCTGGGCGATGCGCCGATCGGGCGCGAGGGGCGCACTGACGACATCCGCACCGGCGGCCGAGACGAGACCAGCGAAGAAGCCCGGCGCCAGCACATGGCTCGCTGCGATCACGCGCGCAGCACCGCCCCGGCGCGCATCCGCGACGGCATCCGTGATGCGGGGAACGGATGCCGAGGCATACCCGACGGTGACGGGAACCGGGAGCATCGTTCGAACTCTGGCGGCGACCTCTTCCACATCGATCATCGCCGAGGGGTTGCTCGACCCCGCAGCGGCGAGCACGACGTGGTCCTGCGGAAGCCATCCTCCGGGCAGCGCCGCGGCGAGACGATCGACGAGCACGTCCGCGATGAGCGGATGCGTGCCGAGCGGTTCCGACTGACGAGCGCCGGCGTGCCTGTCGACCGCTCGCGAGATGTCGACAGCGGTGTGGTAGCCCACCGACAGCAGCAGCGGCACGACGATCACGTCGTCTCGTCGCGCCTCATGGTCGATCACCTCGTCGATCTGCGGCTGTTCCACGTCGACCACAGCCGCGACGACCCGCACCCCGGGCAGCAGCGCCCTCACGTCATCGATCACGTGGCGAACAGCATCCTGGCCGGCACGATCGTTCGTGCCGTGCGAACAGGCGATCAGTGTGGTCACGCTGAGTCCTCCACAGCGAGGCGGTAGCCCCTCTTCACGACGGTCCGGATGACATCGACGGGTCCGAGTGCTTCCCGAACGCGTGCGACCGCCATCTCGACGGCGTGGGCATTGCGTCCTGTGCGTGGCAGCGTCACGGCGATCTCCTCTCGCGACAGCACATGGCCGCGCGCGTCGAAGAGGGCGCCGAGCAGGTCGGCGCCGGCGCGGGAGAGTGCGATGAACTCGCCGTCGATCACGACCCCGCCGCTGCGCATCGACAGGCTGCCCGCCGAGGTCATCAGCACGGGCGCACCTCCCCCGCTGCCGAAGTAACCGATCACGCACCTAGCGAGTGAGCCGAGCCGCCCGCGATCGGCGATCGTCTCGCGGAGCCCGTGCTCGCGCAGGGGTGCCGCGGTGATCGGTCCGACCGCAGCGAGCAGCAGCCTGCCGGATGCCGCGCGGTCGCGGATGCCGTCCAGAGCGTTCAGGCGCCGGGCGGAGCGGATCCATTCCGCGGCTCCCGGCGCCGAGGTGAACAGCACCGCATCGACCTCGCCTCCTGCAGCGTGGGCGACCGAGCGTTCGACGAGATGCGGATCGGCGGGCGGGCCCCACCGATAGACCGTGAGGCTCTCGACGTCCGCGCCTGCGGCCCCGAGCAGCTCGTCCAGTCCGTCGGAGCCGGCGCCATGATGCTGCACCGCGATGCGCTTTCCGGTGAGAGAGGACGAGAGCAGGTACTCACCCACTTCGGCCGCCGTCTCCGACTCGGCCACCCAGTCCGCGACGAACCCGGCCTGCTGGATGGCTCCGTGTGCTTTGGGACCCCTGGCGACGAACTGCGAGCCGCGCAGCGCATCGGCCAGCTGTTCAGCGAGATCATGCTCATGCGCGGCATCCATCCAGCCACGGAAACCCACGCCGGTCGTGACGACGACGATGTCTGGTGGACGCTCGACGAGTTCACGTGTGCGACGGATGAGCTCTTCGTCGTCCGCGTTGGGCACGATGCTCAGAGCCGGAGCGCGGCAGATCTGAGCACCCCGCCGCTCCAGAGCGCTCGCCAGATCGCCCGCTCGGCGGTCTGCGGCGATGACGATCGTGCAGCCCGCGAGCGCGGCATCCAGAATGCTCCGGGAGCTCACCTATGGGACTCCGTCGTTCGGACGGACTCCGGCATGAGCAGGCCCGCCAGAGCGACATCTCCGAACACGATCACGGCGGGGTTCTGCACGCCGACGGCCGCGGCACGTGCGACGACATCACCCAGAGTGCTGCGGGTGGTGCGCTGGCGTGGGGTGTGACCGTTCTCGATGATCGCGACCGGCAGGTCATGGCTGACCCCGTGGTCGAGCGCGGTTCGCACGACTTTCGGCAGCGCCGCGACCCCCATGAGCATCGCCGTCGTCACGTCGGGGTCGGCGAGCGAGTGAAGGGTGGTTGCCGAGACGTCGCCCTGGCCGTTCACGACATGCAGGGCGGATGCCGTGCCTCGATGCGTCACCGGGATGCCGGCGGCCTGCGGCACCGACAGTGCGCTGGAGACGCCGGGAGTGACCTCGACCGGGACCCCCGCCTGCTGGCAGGCGATGACCTCTTCGCCGCCACGACCGTACACGAACGGATCTCCGCCCTTGAGGCGCACGACGCGCTTTCCGGCGGCCGCGTGCTCGACCAGGAGTGCATTGATCTCTTGCTGCGGCACGGGGTGGTGATGCGGGCGTTTGCCCACGTCGATCACGAGCACCTCGGGATCCAGCTCGGCGATCACCGCATCCGTCGGCCCGAGCCGATCGGCGATGACGACATCGGCTTCGGCGAGCAGTCGTCTCGCACGCACCGTCATGAGGTCGATGGGTCCCGGGCCGCCGCCGATCAGGTCGACGCGGCCGGTGCCCCAACTCCGGCGTCGCCGCAGCGGAAGCCGACCGGATTCCAGCATCCCCTCGATCGCCGTGCGCACTCCCGCAGCACGACGAGGATCGACGCCGACTTCGCTCGACACGCCCACGACCACGTCGCCGGACGTCGTCTGCGCGGTCATGCGTGCGCTGCCGTGCGCGCCGTCGGACGCATTGATGCAGAAGATCCGTCGCTGGTCGCAGAGTGCAGCGACTTCGCGATCGACTGTGAGGTCGCCGGTCGCGCAGTGCACGAGCCATGCATCGTCGATGTCGTCCGCGATGACGCGGCGCGGAATCCATTCGAGGTCGTCCGCGCCCGCTTCCTCACGATGCGAGGCGATCAGGGCCTGCATCTGCGGCGCGAGCACCGGTGCCACGACGCGCACCAGTGCCCCGTCGGCGAGGAAGCGTCCGAGGCGCCGAGCGGCGACGGCTCCGCCGCCTACGAGCACGACACGTCGTCCGGACAGCGAGAGGCCGAGCATCGTGGTCATCTCAGCACCTCCTGCAGCGCGTCGTCAGACGACCGTGCCGCATCCGACGGCAGATAGACGTCGTCGCCCTCGGTGCGAACCGCCCACACGGTGAGAGCCAGGGCGGGCTTTCCCTGGGTCTCCACGCACTCGCCGGTTCGCAGGTCGAACACCTGCTTGTGCATGGGCGAGGCGATGGTCGGCGCATCGCCTCTCGTGCCGACGATGCCGCGCGAGATCACGTTCGCGCCGCTGTACGGATCGAGATTAGAGACGGCGTGCACGGTGCCGTCACGGAGCAGGAAGAGCGCGACCTGCTCCGTGCCGAGCAGCGCGGCACGCCCTCGCTCCACCTCGAGATCATGGATGCTGCACACGCGCACAGTGCTGCGGGTATCGGGCATGAGCGTCATCGACGCACCTCCAGAGTGGTTCCGGCGATCATCACGCCGCCTGCTTCCCGTTCCTCTGCCGTCGCAGGGCGGAGCTGGCCGCGGGTCGCGACGTACGCGAGAGAGGGATCCGGTGTCTCGGCCGCATTCACGAACGACTCGAAGCGCTTGAGCTTCTGCGGATCGCGCAGTGTCGCCGCCCACTCGTCCTCATAGTTGTCGACATGCCTGGCCATTGCCGCGTCGAGGTCGCCGCAGATGCCGAGGGAATCGTCGAAGATGACCTCCTTGAGGCCGGCGAGCCCGCCGTCGAGCTCCTCGCACCACGGGGCGGTGCGCTGGAGGCGGTCGGCCGTGCGGATGTAGTACATGAAGAATCGGTCGATCGCCTGGATGAGCTCATCGTCGGAGAGGTCGGACTCCAGCAGTTCGGCGTGGCGCGGTGTGAACCCGCCGTTGCCGCCGACGTACATGTTCCAGCCGGTCTCGGTCGCGATGACGCCGACATCCTTGCCTCGGGCCTCTGCGCACTCTCGCGCGCATCCCGAGACGCCGATCTTGAGCTTGTGCGGCGCCCTGAGGCCGCGGTATCGCAACTCGAGCCGCACGGCCATGCCCACCGAGTCGAGCACGCCGTAGCGGCACCAGGTCGAGCCCACGCACGACTTGACCGTCCGCAGCGACTTGCCGTACGCCTGCCCCGATTCGAAGCCCGCGTCGACCAGTCGCTGCCAGATCAACGGCAGCTGCTCCAGCCGCGCACCGAACATGTCGATGCGCTGTCCGCCGGTGAGCTTCGTGTAGAGACCGAAGTCCTCGGCGACCTGTCCGATCACGACGAGCCCGGCCGGTGTGACTTCGCCGCCCGGCATCCGCGGCACGACGGAGTACGTGCCGTCCTTCTGCATGTTGGCCATGACGTGATCGTTGGTGTCCTGCAGCGTCGCGTTCTCGCCGTCGAGCACATGCGCGCCGACCAGAACCGAGAGGATGCTGGCGAGGGCCGGTTTGCAGATGTCGCAGCCGCGACCGCGGCCGAACCGCTCGATCACGGTGCTGAACGTGGTGAGTTCCGATACGCGCACCGCATCGAAGAGCTGCCGGCGCGACATGTCGAAGTGCTCGCACAGCGCGTTCGACACGGTCTGGCCGAGCTTCGTGAGCTCCTGCCCCACGACCTTCTTGACCATGAGCACGCACGAGCCGCAGGTCGCCCCCGCCTTGGTGCAGGCCTTGACGGCGCCCGCATCCATGCAGCCCTCTTCATGAACGGCCTGCCGGATCCGGCCCGCGGTGACGTTCGAGCACGAGCACACCACGGCCTCGTCGGGCAGCGCGCCTCCTGGTGCCTCTACGCCACCTTCCGGCATGAGGTATGCGACGGGGTCGGCGCCGAGTCGGGCACCCACCAGCGGACGCAGCGAGCCGTACGCCGCGGCGTCGCCGACGAGGATGCCGCCGAGCAGGGTCTGCGCATCGTCCGAGAGCACGAGCTTCTTGTAGACGCCGGCCACGGGGTCGGCGTACACGACATCGAGCGCGTTCGGCGTCTGTGCGAATGCATCCCCGAAGCTCGCGACGTCGACGCCGGAGAGTTTGAGCTTCGCCGACTCGTCGTAGCCGGGGAACGTCGCGTCGCCGCCGAGCAGCCGGGTCGCGGCGACCTCTGCCATCGCGTATCCGGGAGCGACCAGACCGACGCTGCGACCGTCGAAGTTCGCCACCTCGCCGATCGCGAGGATCGTGGGATCACTCGTGCGGCAGCGATCATCGATCAGCACGCCCCCTCGCGGGTGCACGTCGAGCTGCGCGTTGCGGGCGAGCTCGTCGCGTGGGCGCACACCGACGGTGAAGATCACGACGTCGGCACGCTGGAAGCTGCCGTCCTGGAACTCGAGTGCGGTGACGGCGCCGGATTCATCCGGATCGATTCTCGTCGTCCGCGATTCGGTGCGCACCGAGATGCCGCGCGCCTCGATCAGGCGGCGCAGCATCCCGCCTCCTGCGAGGTCGAGTTGAGCGGACATCAGCCGATCGGATGACTGCACCACCGTGCAGTCGACGTCGAGCCCCTGCAGGGCGCCTGCGGCCTCGAGCCCGAGCAGTCCGCCGCCGATGACGGCGCCACGCAGCGGTCGGCCGAGCTCGGCGCTGCGGTGCTGCACGAACCGGCGAAGCTCCTGCACGTCGTCGAGCGTGCGGTAGACGAAGCATCCAGGCAGGTCGGCGCCGTCGACCGCGACACGCGCGGCATACGACCCGGTCGCGAGTACGAGCGTGTCGTAGGCGATGGCCTGCCGCGTGCGAGTCACCACCGTGTGCGTCCGCCGATCGATGCGGACCACGCGCTCGTCGGCGATCAAGGTGACGCGCTCGTCATCGAAGACCGCACGATCGAGTGTCAGCTCCGCCGGCGTCGATCCGGAGAAGTATCCGGTGAGTCCGACGCGGTCATACGGATGCCGCCCTTCGTCGCCGATCACGGTGATGAGCACTGCGCCCTCGGTGTTGCTCAACACGCTCTCGACGAAACGGTGCGCCACCATGCCTGCGCCCACCACGACGACCCGTGTCGCCGCTTCGGTGTTCTCGTTCACTGCGCCTCCAGCACGTCGGGGATGACCAGACACTATGAGCGCGGTGTTTCGCGGACCCGGCGGCTCCCGTTACGCGCGTCGAACGTTCTCCTCACAAAACGGTAACGAGACTGTGAGATCCGAGCCCCTCGAGCACTGCCCGGCTCGTACTAGGCTGAACAACGTCCTTTCCCTCTCCCGCGGGCTGACCGCGCAAGGAGCACATCGTGTCTGCCACCGAGCCTTCGAAGCCGACTCCCCCTGTCCCCTCACCTCCTGTCCCCGGACCCCCGCGCATCCCGATGCCGCCTCGCACTCCCGCAGCGGCTCAGGCCGCTGCACCCGCGTCGCCGGTCTCGCCGGTGGCTGCAGCCGACTCCGCGGATTGGGGTCGCGTGACGGAAGACGGCACCGTCGAGGTACGAGAAGGCGAAGAGTGGCGCGTCGTCGGTCAGTATCCGGATGGCACCTCCGAAGAGGCTCTGGCGTACTTCGTGCGCAAGTTCGACGATCTCGCATTCAAGGTGCACACGCTCGAGCAGCGTCATCAGGCCGGCGGTGCTTCCGCCAGTGATCTGACGACACAGGCCAAGCGCCTTGTCGACGAGGTGACGGGTGCCGCTGCCGTCGGCGATCTCGCATCGCTGCACGCCAGGCTCGAGACGCTCACCACCGCCCTGTCGGAGGCCAGTGCCGCTGAGGCCAAGCAGGCCAAGGAACTCGTGGACGCGGCCATCGCCGAACGAACCGTCCTCGTCGAGAGCATCGAGCAGATCGCCGCTCGCGACCTGGCGAAGGTGCAGTGGAAGCAGGTCACCGAAGAGGTCACCGCACTCTTCGATGCGTGGCAGGCACAGCAGCAGAGCGGTCCCCGCCTGCCCAAGGGCATCTCGCAGCAGCTCTGGAAGCGATTCCGCGATGCCCGCTCGGTCGTGGACAAGAGCCGCCGTGCGTTCTACTCCGACCTCGATGAGACGCACAAGGCCGCGCGCGACCGCAAGGCGCAGCTGATCGAGCGCGCCGAAGCACTCGCGCCCAAGGGCGTCGACGGCATCCCGGCATATCGCACGCTGCTCGACGACTGGAAGGCTTCCGGTCGCGCAGGACGCAAGGCCGACGACGCGCTGTGGGCACGGTTCAAGGCCGCGGGCGATGCACTGTACGCGGCGCGTGCAGAGCAGTCCGCCGCGGAAGAGGCGGAGTCGGCTCCGAAGATCGAGGCCCGCGAAGCGCTGCTCGAAGAGGCGGGGGCCGTCGCCGATGAGCCCAACATCAAGCAGGCACGCGCCCTCCTCACGCGCATCCAGCGCCAGTGGGATGACGTGGGACGCATCTTCCCGCGCGATCGCGAGCGTGCCCTTGACGACAAGCTGCGCACGATCGAGCAGTCGCTCAAGTCGCGCGAAGAGGTCGACTGGAAGCGCAACAACCCCGAGACCAAGGCGCGGGCGAACGACATGAGCCAGCAGCTCCTCGATGCGATCGAGAAGCTCGAGGGCGAGAAGGCCGCAGCCGAGAAGGCGGGCGACAAGAAGGCCGCCAAGGAGGCAGCGGACGCGCTCGAAGCGCGACGTGCCTGGCTGAACGCACTCGACGGCTGACCTTATCCACAGCCCGCCCCGGCGAGGAGAGCAGGGAGCCACACTGAACGTGTGGATCCGTCACTGTTCTACCGACCCGGGGCACTGCTGTCTCAGCAGGAACTGAGCGCTGCGCGCCTGGACGGGCTGCTCGTCGAAGTCGGTGAGGGGTACATGCCAGCCGATCTGCCGGAGGATGCCGGTGCCAGAGCCGCAGCGCTCGCACCGATCCTCTCTCCCGGGTACGCCGCGAGCGGGCCCACTGCGGCATGGGTGCACGGGTTCGGCGACGCGCCGCCGCGGCATCATCACATCCAGCGCGCCGTCGATCGCCGTCCTCGGGTTCAGCCACGGCAGAATGTGATCGTGCACGAGGGGCAGGTGCCGTCGAATGATCTGATGCTGGTCGCCACGTTGCCCGTGACGACGCCGCTGCGCACGTTGACGGATCTCGTGCTGACCTCGAGTCGGTACGGCGAGTGCGCGCTGTGGATGCGCTCCATGGCGGCAGCGTGTCCGTCACTCGTTCCGCTGGTGCAGACGCTGCTCGCCGCGCGGGCGCGGATGCCGGGTAAGCGGGCGGCGCTGGTCGTCATCGCCGAGCTGCTCGAAGAAGTGGGTGAAGGCGCTCGTCAGGAAGAGGTCACGCGGTACACGTCGTAGACCGCCTCGATGCGGCGGACGGCGTTGAGTACGCGATCGAGGTGCACTGAATCGCCCATCTCGAACACGAATCTGCTGATCGCCAGTCGCTCGTCGTTGGTGTTCACCGTCGCGGAGAGGATGTTCACGTGATGCTCGCTGAGCACGCGCGTGACATCGGAGAGCAGACCAGCGCGGTCGAGCGCCTCGACCTGGATCTGCACCCGGAACACGCTCTTCGTCGTCGGGGCCCATTCGACTTCGACGAAGCGCTGCTCCTCGGCGCTGAGGGCCTTGACATTGACGCAATCCGCACGGTGCACTGACACGCCGCTGCCGCGGGTGACGAAGCCGACGATCGGATCACCAGGCACAGGGGTGCAGCACTTGGCGAGCTTGACGAGGATGTCATCAGCGCCGCGAACGAGAATGCCGGAGTCGCCCGTCCGAGGCTCGCGGGAGCGGGGCCTTCCCGGAATCTCGATCGCACCTGTCGTGGTGTCGTTCACCGCGATGAGTGCGGTGACCTTCTCCAGCACCGACTGAGTGGAGACGTGGCCCTCGCCGACCGCGGCGTAGAGCGCGGAGACGTCTTCGTAGTGCAGCTGCTGCGCCACTTCGGCGAACGAATCGTGGCTCATCAGCTTCTGCAGCGGCAGGTTCTGACGCCGCATCGCGCGGGCGATGGACTCCTTGCCCTGCTCGATCGCCTCTTCGCGGCGCTCCTTCGTGAACCAGCCGCGGATCTTGTTGCGTGCGCGGGTGCTCTTGACGAAGCTGAGCCAGTCCTGGCTTGGGCCGGCATCCGGGTTCTTGGAGGTGAAGACCTCGACGACGTCGCCGCTCTTGACGGCCGTCTCGAGCGGAACCAGGCGGCCGTTGACCTTCGCGCCCATGGTGCGGTGGCCGATCTCGGTGTGCACGGCGTATGCGAAGTCGACGGGCGTCGCGCCGGCCGGAAGTCCGATCACCCGCCCCTTCGGGGTGAAGACGTAGACCTCTTTCGCGCCGATCTCGAAGCGGAGTGAATCGAGGAACTCGCTGGGGTCGGCGGTCTCGGCCTGCCAGTCCGAGATGTGGGCGAGCCAGGTCATGTCGGTGTCCGTGGGACCGGCGACGGGCTTGCCGCCGTTCATCCGCTCCTTGTACATCCAGTGGGCTGCGACACCGAACTCGGCCTGCTGATGCATCTCGTGCGTGCGGATCTGGATCTCGACCGTGCGGCCGCTCGGCCCGATGACCGTGGTGTGCAGTGACTGGTAGAGGTTGAACTTCGGGGTGGCGATGTAGTCCTTGAACCGGCCGGGAAGCGGTGTCCAGCGCGCGTGGATCGCACCGAGCACTGCGTAGCAGTCGCGCACCGAGTTGACCAGGACGCGGATGCCGATGAGGTCGTAGATGTCGTCGAACTCGCGCCCGCGGATCACCATCTTCTGGTACACCGAGTACAGCTGCTTCGGACGGCCGCCGACCTTGCCTCGGATCCTCAGATCGTGCAGGTCCTCATTGATGGACTCGATGACCTGACCGAGATACTTCTCGCGCTGCGGGGTGCGCTGCGCGATCAGGCTGTTGATCTCGGCGTAGATCTTGGGGTGCAGCACCGCGAACGAGAGGTCTTCCAGCTCGGACTTGATCGCCTGGATGCCGAGGCGGTTCGCGAGCGGAGCGTAGATCTCCAGCGTCTCCCTGGCCTTGCGCTCGGCCTTCTCCGGCGGGACGAACCCCCAGGTACGGGCGTTGTGCAGACGGTCGGCGAGTTTGATCAGCAGCACCCGGATGTCCTTCGACATCGCCACGATCATCTTGCGGACGGTCTCGGCCTGAGCGCTCTCGCCGTACTTGACCTTGTCGAGCTTGGTGACGCCGTCGACGAGCATCGCGACTTCGTCGCCGAAGGCCTCGGTCAGCTCGGAGAGTGGGTAGCCGGTGTCTTCGACCGTGTCGTGCAGCAGAGCCGCGGCGATGGCCCGAGGGCCGAGACCCATCTCGGCGAGGATCTGCGCGACGGCGAGCGGATGCGTGATGTACGGCTCGCCGCTCTGCCGCTTCTGCCCCTCGTGCTTCTCTTTGGCGACCCGGTACGCGCGTTCGATGATCGCGAGGTCACCCTTGGGGTGGTTCACCCGGACGGTGCGGACGAGGTTGTCGAGGTCGTTGATGCGGGGCGCGCGAGAGAAGATGCGCGGCACCAGTCTCCTCAGACTGGATCCCTGCGCCTGAGTGTTAGCCTCCGCCATCACTGCACCTCCGGGTCAGAACATCCTACGCGTGCCGAACAGGCACGGACTCGCGCCTGACAGTGCTACGCGTCGGCGCGTGCGCGCTCGCGAAGCTCGAGCACACGGTTGTCCCTGGCGATGATCTGCGGCTCCTTCTCACGGAACAGCGAATACAGCGGCGCCGCCACGAACAGCGTCGAGTACGTGGCCACGAGGATGCCGACGAAGATGGACAGCGAGATGTCTGTGAGGGTCTCCGCCCCGAGCCAGAACGAGCCGATGAACAGGATCGCTCCGACGGGAAGCGCCGCGACGATCGAGGTGTTGATCGACCGGATCAGCGTCTGGTTGACCGCAAGGTTGACGGCTTCGCCGAAGGTACGCGAGGAGTTCTCACCGTCCTCCGTCGTGTTCTCCCTGATCTTGTCGAACACCACCGTCGTGTCATACAACGAGTAGGCCAGAATCGTGAGGAAGCCGATCACCGCCGCCGGCGAGATCTCGAAACCGGCCAGGGCGTAGACGCCGACGGTGATGACGAGAACATCGAGCAGACCGAGGATCGCCGCGGCAGACATCTTCCAGGTGCGGAAGTAGATCGCGAGGATCAGGAATGTCAGTGCGAGGAAGATCGCGAGGCCCCAGAGCGATTGCCTGGTGACGCTCTCGCCCCAGACCGGACCGATGAACGACGACGTGACCTCCTCGGCGGGAACGTCGTATGCCTCTGCCAGAGCGCCGGCGACGCTCTGCGTCTCCTCCGGGCTCATCTGCGAGGTCTGCACTCGCACATCCGTGCCGTTCACGATGGCGACCTTGGCGGCGGCTTCGGGAACGATGGACTGGACGGCTTCCGAGGCGATCGACTGGTCGGTGCTGCCCGGTGCGAGCACCGTGAACTGCGAACCGCCGGTGAACTCGATCGAGAACTGCACAGGGCGCAGCAGCGGAACGAGAGCGGATGCGACGACGAGAGCGATCGCGATGATGAACCACAGGCGGCGCCTGCCGACGAACGGGAACGAGGTCTTCCCGCTGTAGAGGTTGTTGCCGAATTCATTCATGGAGGCCATCAGCGCTCTCCCTCGCTTCCGGCATCGGTGGTTCTGTCGCCGGCGAGCGCCTCGGCGCGTTTGCGTTCGGCGATGGTTTGTCGGCGTTCTGCTTCGGCGCGCGAACGACTGTTCTTGGCGGCACGCCCGACGGTCGCTGGCGCCACCTGACGGTACTGCGTGCGTGTGCGGTAGACCGCGCCGAGCGCGTCGGGATCGAGGCCGGACAGCTTGTGGCCACCCCCGAAGAACCGTGTTCGCGCCAGCAGTTGCATCACGGGATGCGTGAAGATCACGAAGATGAAGACGTCGATCAGGGTCGTGAGACCGAGCGTGAACGCGAAGCCCTTCACCGTGGAGTCGGCCAGGACGTAGAGCACGACGGCGGCGAGGATGTTGATCGATTTCGAGATGTAGATCGTGCGCTTCGCGCGACCCCATCCGTCTTCCACCGCGCCGGTGATCGACTTCCCGTCACGCAGCTCGTCTCGGATGCGCTCGAAGTACACGATGAACGAGTCGGCGGTGAATCCGATCGACACGATCAGACCCGCGACGCCGGCGAGCGACAGGCGGAAGCCGAGACGCCACGCCAGGATGCACACGATGATGTAGGTCAGCACACCCATCACCGCGATGGATGCGATGATCACCGAGCCGAGTGCACGGTAGCTGAGCAGCGAGTAGACCGCGACGAGTGCGAGGCCGATGAGGCCCGCGATCAGACCGATCTGCAGCTGCTGCGTGCCGAGCGTCGCGGAGACGGTGTCGGAGCTCTCGGTCGTGAAGCTGAGCGGCAGAGCACCGTACCTGAGCTGGTCGGCGAGAGTCTCCGCCGTCTCCTGAGTGAAGGAGCCGGAGATGCTGGGCTTGCCGTTCAGGATCTGGGCGTTCATCTGCGGAGCAGAGATCACCTTGCCGTCGAGCACGAACGCGAACTGGTCGCGCGGGCTCAGGCCGTCGAGCTTGTTCTGGTACAGCCGCTGGCTGATCTTTCCGAAGACATCGGTGCCGTTGGCGTCGAGTGTCAACTGCACGGTCCATGCGCCGGAGTCGGGCGCGCGTCCGCTGGTCGCATCGTCGATGGCGTCTCCGGAGAGTTCCATCGGACCGAGGATGTACTTCACGGCGCCGGTGTCGTCGCACGTGATCAGCGGCTCGTCCTCGGGGGCGTCCGCCGCGGTGTTGTCGGGGTCGGCGCAGTCGAACGCCAGGAACTCGGCCTGCAGCTTCTCCGTGACCCACGACATGTCGCTGCCGTCGGTCGGCTCGGCGGTCGGAACGTCATTGGCACTGGGATCCGGTGTCGGATACGGCGTGGCGTTGCCGTCTTCGCCGACGAACTCGGTGGCGGGGTCTCCCACGTAGATCACGGAACGGAACTCGAGCTGAGCGCTCGCCTGGATCCGCGCGCGCGTCTCCTCATCGGCCGTGCCCGGGATCTGGACGACGATGTTGCGGCCGCCCTCGGTGGTGATGTCGGCCTCGGCCACGCCGGCGGCGTCGACACGCTGCCGGATGATCGCCGCAGCCTGATCAAGCTGTTCCTGCGTCGGGTCGGAGCCGTCTTCCGTGACGGCGCCGAGCACGATCTGGGTGCCGCCCTGGAGGTCGAGTGCGAGTTCGGGTGCCCAAGAGCTCTTCCCGAGCATGACGCCGACCGTGTTCACGCCGAAGAGCGCGGCCGTCACGATCAGAAGGCTGAGAAGGACCTTCCAGGCGTGACGGACTGGAGAAGAAGATGCCACGTACGTTCAGCTTTCTACGATGCCGGGCGGGCGAGGCGAAGGTCTACTTGCCGTCGGAGTCGCGATCCAGGCGGGCCCGAGTCTCCTCCGGGGTCTCGAGCGAGGACTCGGCCGGAGGGTCGAGGGGCGTCTGCGGCTCGTCGACGATCTCGTCGGACACGTCGGCATCGGCATCCAGGTCGTCGTCGGCGACGACGGCTTCCTTCGGCTCGACGATGCGGAGGATCGCCTGGCTGTGCACCTCGATGATGGTGCCGGGAGCGATCTCCACGAGCGCCGGCGAGTCGAGGTCGTCGGCGTCATAGGCGACGATCGTGCCGTAGAGCCCGCCCTGCATGAGCACCTTGACACCGGGGACGGTCTTGGTGGCCTTCTCCTCCTGCTCGGCCTTCATCTGCTTCTGACGCTTGCGCGTGTTGAGGAACATGAAGACGAGGAGAACTGCGAGGAGTCCGAAGAGGACGATTTCCATCAGGCGAAGCCTTTCAAAGAGCGCACGCCATCGAAGGACGCGCAGAGGGTCGGGGGAAGCCTCCAGCGATTATAGGTCATTGAACAATGCCGCAGTCTCCGGATGCTGGAGTCCGAGGTGTTCGTATGCCTCCGGCGTCGCCACACGGCCTCGCGGAGTGCGGCCGAGGAACCCGATCCGTACGAGGAAGGGTTCGACGACGCTCTCCACCGTCTCTGCTTCCTCACCGACCGCGACGGCAAGGGTGCTGAGGCCGACCGGACCACCGCGGAACCTGCGCACGAGCATGTCGAGCACGGCACGATCGAGCCGGTCCAGGCCGATCGGATCGACGTCGTACAGCTCGAGCGCGGCCCGCACCTCGGCGATCGAGGCCGAGCCGTGCTCTCCGTGCACGAGGGCGTAGTCGCGCACACGGCGCAGCAGACGGTTGGCGATGCGCGGCGTTCCCCGTGAGCGGCGTGCGATCTCCGCACGTGCATCGCCTGGCATCGACACCCCGAGCACGCCGGACGATCGCAGGATGACCTTCTCGAGGTCGCTGTCGTCGTAGAACTCGAGGTGCCCCGTGAAGCCGAACCTGTCACGCAGCGGATTGGGGAGCAGTCCGGAGCGCGTCGTGGCGCCGACGAGCGTGAAGGGTGCCAGATCGAGCGGGATGCTGGTGGCACCGGCGCCCTTTCCGACCATGATGTCGATGCGGAAGTCCTCCATCGCGAGGTAGAGCATCTCCTCCGCGGAGCGTGCCATGCGGTGGATCTCGTCGATGAACAGCACTTCGCCAGGCACCAGGCTCGAGAGCAGCGCGGCGAGGTCGCCCGCGTGCTGGATGGCGGGGCCACTGGAGAGGCGGAGAGGGCGCTCGCTCTCGTGCGCGACGATCATCGCCAGTGTCGTCTTGCCTAGTCCTGGAGGGCCGGCCAGGAGGATGTGGTCGGGCGAGCGGTTCTGGATCCGCGCGGCGTCGAGCAGCAGCTGCAACTGACCGCGCACCTTCGGCTGTCCGACGAACTCGCCGAGACTGCCGGGGCGCAGTGCGCCTTCGATGGCGAGCTCTGCCTCGTCGATGGGTTCGGCGCTCCTGCCCTCCGACGCCCCTTCGTCAACCACGTGGTGCTCCTGCCTTGGCCGGGCCGAGTGCGGCGAGGGCCTGACGCAGCAGCGCTGACACGGACCGGCGGTCGGCATCGCTCGCCGCCTCCGCAGTCTCCGTCGCGGCTTCGTTCGCGACCTTCTCCGACCAACCGAGCCCGACCAGAGCCGCGGTCAGTTGTGCGACGACATCCGTACCTGTACCGGGGCGAGCATCGGCCGCGCGCGGCGATGGCGCCTTGAGCTTGCCCGCGAGTTGCACGACGATGAGCTTCGCGGTCTTCGGACCGATCCCCGAGACCCGCCGGAACGGCGCGTCGTCATCATCGGCGACGGCAGTCGCGATCTGATCGACCGTGAGGTGTCCGAGCACGCCCAGCGCCGACTTCGGCCCGACCCCTGTGACGCTCAGAAGGTGTCCGAACACCTCCAGCTCGAGCGGCTCCGCGAATCCGAAGAGAGTGAGCGCGTCTTCGCGCACGATCAGACTGGTGTGCAGGCGCAACTGCTCGCCGACTCGGCTCGTGTGCGCCACGTCGCCGGGGACGAAGACGAAGAACCCCACGCCACCGACCTCGATCACGACGTGGTCGGCGCCTGTGGAGAGCACGGTCCCGTGCAGCGAGGAGATCATCCTCCCAGCCTACGAGCCTGATCGTATGTATGTTCGAGCGACACGCTCAGCATCCGCCCACGCGCGCTGCGCCGGCGTCAGCGATTCGGATGCGCCTGCCGTCGCACCGTCTCTGCGCCAGGCGTGGCAGAGGGCGATCGCGAGAGCATCGGCGGCATCGGCGGGCTGCGGGGGCGCGTCGAGACGCAGGATGCGGGCGATCATCGCCTGCACCTGCTTCTTGTCCGCCGAGCCGTAGCCGGTCACGGCGGCCTTCACCTCGCTCGGTGTGTGGGTCGCGGCGGGCAGGCCCGCCTCTGCGGCGAGCAGCAGTGCGACTCCGCTCGCCTGTGCCGTCGCCATCACGGTGTGGCTGTTGTGCTGTGCGAAGACGCGCTCCACGGCGACGGCATCCGGTCGATGCTGCTCGAGAACGGCCCTGATTCCGGTTGCTATCGCGGCGAGGCGATCGCCGATCGGCATCTCCGGAGGCGTGCGGATGACGCCGACGTGCACGAGGGTGCCCCGGCGCGAGCGATCGACGTCGACGATGCCGACGCCGCACCGGGTGAGACCGGGGTCGATGCCGAGTACCCGCAGAGAAGAAGCCGCCACTCCCCCAGGCTAAGCGTCAGGGGAGCAACGGGGGCGAGGGCGCGCCTCAGTCTTCGCTGTTCTCGAGTTCTGCCTGCACCTCTGCACTCAGATCGAAGTTGGTGTAGACGTTCTGCACGTCCTCGCTGTCTTCGAGTGCATCGATGAGGCGGAAGATCTTGCGTGCGGTGTCGGCGTCGATCTCGACCTTGAGGTTCGGCACGAACTCCACGTCGGCGGACTCGTAGTCGATGCCGGCGTCCTGCAGCGCGGTGCGTACTGTCACGAGGTCGGATGCGTCGGTGATTACCTCGAAGCCCTCGGCGTGGGGTTCGATCTCCTCGGCACCGGCCTCCAGCGCCGCCATCATGACGTCGTCTTCGGTCGTGCCCTCGGAGCCGACGACGATGACGCCCTTACGGGTGAAGTTGTACGCGACGCTGCCAGGGTCCGCCAGCGTTCCGCCGTTGCGGCTGAGCGTGGTGCGCACCTCGGCTGCCGCGCGGTTCTTGTTGTCCGTGAGGCACTCGATCATGAGTGCGACGCCGTTGGCGCCGTATCCCTCGTACATGATCGAGGTGTACTCGACGCTCTCGCCGCCGATGCCGGCGCCGCGCTTGACGGCACGGTCGATGTTGTCCTTCGGGACAGACATCTTCTTCGCCTTGAACACGGCGTCGAACAGGGTCGGGTTGCCCGACATGTCGGCGCCGCCGAGCTTCGCCGCGACCTCGATGTTCTTGATGAGCTTGGCCCACGACTTCGCGCGCCTGGAGTCGATGACCGCCTTCTTGTGCTTGGTCGTCGCCCACTTGGAATGCCCGGACATATGTCTCCGCTCGTCGTATCCGCCCTGCTGACATCGCAGCGCGTCGTCCATTCTAACGAACCCCGCCCGCGGCACCTCGCTCTGCCGCTGTGCCGGCTCGCGAAGCCAGGCCTCAGGACCCTCTTGTCCATCTGTCGGGCCGGTGCAAGACTTGCGCGCATGGACGATCGGGAGCGTGCTCTCGACGCTGCCCACCGCCGTGCGACCGAATTCCTGCAGACACTGGATGACCGACCGGTGTGGCCGCGCGCGAGCCTGGACGAGATGCTGGGGGCGTTCGGCGGCCCGCTGCCCGCGCACGGCATGGATCCCGCGGCAGTCGTGGACGAGATCGCGCAGCGGGCCGACCCCGGTCTCGTCGCGATCCCCGGCGGGCGATTCTTCGGATTCGTGATCGGGGGCACGCACCCGGCGGCCCTCGCGGCGGACTGGCTCGTCTCCGCATGGGATCAGAACTCGGGGTCCTCCACTCTGACGCCGGCGACCGTGGCGATGGAGCGCGTCGCCGGAAAATGGATGCTGGAGCTGTTCGGCCTGCCGGCATCGGCGAGCGTCGGTTTCGTCACGGGTGGTCAACTCGCGAACTTCACGTGCCTCGCCGCGGCCCGCAGCGCCGTCCTGGCGCGCCACGGATGGGACATCGCCGAACTCGGACTGCGCTCCGCGCCGCGCGTGCGCTTCGTCATCGGTGCCGATCGTCACGGCTCCATCGACCGTGCAGCGCGCTTCCTCGGAATCGGCCGCTCGGAGTTCACGATCATCGCCTCTGACGATCAGGGCCGGATGCGAGCGGATGCGCTGGAGCGCACTCTCGAGGGTGAGGACGGGCCGCTGATCGTCTGCCTGCAGGCCGGAGAGGTGCACACCGGCGCGTTCGACGACTTCGGCGCGCTGATTCCCATCGCGCAGCGCCACCGGGCGTGGGTGCACGTCGATGGCGCGTTCGGACTGTGGGCCGCGGCATCCGCATCGCTGCGCCCGTTGACGGCCGGCATGCACCTCGCGGATTCATGGGCGACGGATGCGCATAAGACGCTCAACGTTCCGTACGACTGCGGCATGGCGATCGTGCGAAACCCGGCGGACTCGATCGCCGCGTTCCGTACGGGTGGGGACTACCTCATCTACTCGGGGCTGGATCCATGGGATGTCACTCCGGAACTGTCCCGCCGCGCACGCGGTGTGCCGGCGTGGGCGGCGATGCGCAGCATGGGTCAGGACGGCATCGCCCGGCTGATCGACGGCCTGCATGCCAACGCGGTGGCGATGGCGGCCGGGCTCGCCGCGATCGATGCCATGGAGGTGCTCAACGACGTCGACTACACGCAGGTCATGTTCCGGCTCGAGACGGATGACGCCACTCGGGCTCTCGGTGCGGCGATCCTCGCGGATGGCACCGCAGCCGTCACCGGCGCAGAGTGGCGTGGACGCGCGACTCTGCGCTGCTCGATGTCGTCATGGGCGACGACAACATCCGACATCGACCGCACAGTGAGCGCGATCCGCAGACTCGTGAACGCGTAGCCTCCGAGTTGCACCTGTCGGTCCGGAATACACTTGTCAGCCGAAATTCCCCGGTTTCAGCCGACACCCGTGATCTGAGCCGACAAGTGTGCGGGTCAGCGGGCATTCACACTCGACAGGAACCGCTGGTGGAAGCGCGTCTCCTCCGTGATCTCGGGGTGGAAGCTGATCCCCAGCAGCGCGCCCTGCTCGACCGCGACGACCCGACCGTCGTCGAGGCTGGCCAGCGCCGTCGCGTTCGGCCCGACGTGCTCGATCACCGGTCCGCGGATGAACGCCGCGTGGACGGGACCGTCGTCGAACCCCGAGACGTCGAGATCGGCCTCGAAGGATTCGACCTGCCTGCCGAAGGCGTTGCGCCGCACGACGACGTCCAGGCCGCCGAACGACTCCTGACCGTCGATAGCATCCACCAGGCTGTCGGCGAGCATGATGAGTCCTGCGCACGTACCGAGCACCGGCATCCCGTCGCGGATCGCGTCGCGAATCGGATGCTGCAGACCGAACAGCCGCGACAGCTTGTCGATAACGCTCGATTCTCCGCCCGGGATCACGAGTCCTGAGACCTGCGCGAGCTCCTCGGGGCGGCGCACGCGGATGACGGCCGCCCCGAGGTCGTGCAGAATCCGCTCGTGTTCGCGGACATCGCCCTGAAGGGCGAGGACGCCGACGGTGGGGTTACCAGCCACGCTCGGCGAGGCGGTGCGGTGCGGGCAGGTCGGAGACGTTGATGCCGACCATGGCCTCGCCCAGTCCGCGTGAGACCTCGGCGACGACCTTGGCGTCGTCGTAGAACGTCGTGGCCTTCACGATCGCGGCGGCGCGCTCCACAGGGTTGCCGGATTTGAAGATGCCGGAGCCGACGAACACGCCGTCCGCACCGAGTTGCATCATCATCGCGGCATCCGCCGGTGTGGCGACGCCACCCGCGACGAACAGCACGACAGGCAGCTTTCCGGTCTCCGCGATCTCGGCGACGAGCTCGTACGGTGCCTGAAGCTCCTTCGCCGCGACGAACAGCTCGTCCTTGGGCAGTGCGGTGAGCGCAGCGATCTCGCCGCGGATCTTGCGGATGTGCTTCATGGCCTCGGAGATGTCTCCGGTGCCCGCCTCGCCCTTGGATCGGATCATGGCCGCGCCCTCGTTGATGCGCCGCAGTGCCTCACCCAGGTTGGTCGCGCCGCAGACGAAGGGAACCTTGAAGCCGAACTTGTCGATGTGGTTCACATAGTCGGCGGGCGAGAGCACCTCGGACTCGTCGATGTAGTCGACGCCCAGTTCCTGCAGCACCTGCGCCTCGACGAAGTGCCCGATGCGCGCCTTCGCCATGACCGGAATCGAGACGGTCTCGATGATGCTGTCGATCATGTCCGGGTCGCTCATGCGCGAGACGCCGCCCTGTGCACGGATGTCGGCCGGAACACGCTCGAGTGCCATGACCGCGACGGCGCCGGCGTCTTCGGCGATCTTGGCCTGCTCTGCGGTGACGACGTCCATGATGACGCCGCCCTTGAGCATCTCCGCAAGACCGCGCTTGACGCGCGATGACCCCGTCGTGGGGTTCTGGCCGGTGGCGGGATTCTGGTCTGCAGCCATGAGCTGTTCCTTCCGGGTATCCAAACGTGCACTTTGATCTATGCCAAAAGATACCACTGCCGCTGCGCCCCGTAGACTCACATGTCGAGGGGTGAGATGAACGACCAGATCACGGGTACCACAGCATCCGACATCGCGACGAGCGTGCGCGAACTGCGCGACCGCGGTGTGCTGCGTCCCGGCTCCCCGCTCCCCCCGGTGCGCGAGCTCGCAGCGCGCCTCGGAGTGAACCGCAACACCACCGTCGCGGCATACCGGCAACTGGCGCAGGCAGGACTCGTCGTCAGTCGTGGACGCGCGGGCACCATGCTGGTCGAGCACGATGCGGTCGCGCAAGAGGGCTACGCCGCCGACACCGTGCTGCGCGACGTCGGCACCGGCAACCCCGACCCTCGGCTGATTCCCGATCCCACCCCCGTGCTGGCGACGGTCACCGGGCGACCAGTGCTCTACGGCGAACCCGTGATCGACACCGACCTGGAGGCGTGGGCGCGGCAGTGGATCTCCCCGGATCTCCCCGCGGACGACTTCCGCATCACCATCACCAGCGGAGCGGTGGATGCCGTCGAGCGGCTGCTCGCGCAGGCATTGATGCGCGACGACGCCGTTGCCCTCGAGGATCCGTGCTTCCTCGCCAGCATCCACACCGTGCGGCTCGGCGGGTATCGGGCCGTTCCGGTCCCTGTGGATGACGAGGGGATGACGGTCGACGGACTGCGTGCGGCGCTCGAGGCCGGGGTCAGGGCGATCATCTGCACCCCTCGGGCGCAGAACCCGACGGGGGTGAGTCTCTCCCCCGCACGTGCTGCCGCGCTGAGGGCGCTGTTGGCGGAGCATCCCTATGTCCTGATCATCGAGGACGACCACTTCTCGATGCTCTCGGCACGCGGGTACGAGAGTCTGATCGGCCCGGATCACAGGCGCTTCGCGCTGTTGCGGTCGGTGTCGAAGTTCCTCGGCCCTGACATGTGCCTCGCGGTCGCGGCGACAGATCCCGAGACCGCCGAGCGACTCGCCATGCGCCTGAGCCCCGGCACCACCTGGGTGAGCCACCTGCTGCAGCGCCTGACGCTGGGGCTGCTCGACGACAAGGATGTGCGCGGGGCGATCCGTGCCGCAGGCGCGCACTACGCCGAACACAACGCGGCGTTCGCAGAGCAGTTGCGCGCACACGGGATCCAGACACGCTACGTGGACGGCATGAATCTGTGGGTCGAGCTGCCGATCCCCGCGCAGACGGTGTCGGAGCGACTGATGCGTCGTGGCTGGTTGGTACGAACCGGCGACGGATTCTCGCTCACGAACGCGGATACGCCGTCACGTCATCTGCGGCTCACGGTGCACGATCTCACAGATGACGAGGCCGAGCAGCTGGTGGCCGATATCGCGGGTGCAGTGCGCTGAGGCGCTGAGGTGCGCGGGGCGGCCCTCAGCAGTGAGAAGATCGAAGGATGAAGATCCTCTCGATCCAGTCAGCTGTCGCCTACGGCCACGTCGGCAATTCCGCCGCGGTGTTCCCCCTTCAGCGCATCGGTGTCGACGTGCTTCCCGTGTACACGGTGAACTTCTCGAACCACACCGGTTACGGCGCGTGGCGCGGACCCCTGATCGACCCGAGCGATGTCGCCGACGTCATCACCGGTATAGAGGAGCGTGGCGCGTTCCCCCAGGTCGACGCGATCCTGTCGGGCTATCAGGGCGGCGAAGGCATCGGAGACGTCATCATCGATGCCGTCTCCCGCGTGAAGGCCGCCAATCCGAAGGCGCTATATGCGTGCGATCCCGTGATGGGCAATGCGAAATCAGGATGCTTCGTCGCGCCGGCGATCCCCGAGCTCCTGCGCGAGCGCGTCGTACCGGTCGCCGACATCATCACGCCGAATCAGTTCGAGCTGGGCTTCCTCACAGGCACTGAGCCCGACACGCTGGAGTCGACTCTCGCCTCGGTCGACGCCGCTCGCGCGATGGGCCCGTCGACCGTGCTCGTCACGAGTGTCGAGCGCCCCGACCGTGAGGAGGGCACGATCGAGATGCTCGCCGTCGACGATGCCGGGGCCTGGATCGTGCAGACGCCGTTCCTGCCGATGAAGGCGAACGGGTCCGGTGACGTGACGGCCGCGCTGTTCACGGCGCACTACGTTTCCACGGGCAGCGCGAAGATCGCTCTCGAGCGCACCGCGTCGAGCGTGTTCGATCTGCTGCAGCTGACGCTGGACTCGGGCGAGCGCGAATTGCAGCTCATCGAGGCGCAGGAGTCATACGCGCACCCGAAGCTGCAGTTCGCCGCCCGTCAGGTCCGCTGACCGCAAATCCCGCGGGTCGTTGAGCGAGCACGGCACCTACCCCGCGGGTCGTTGAGCGAGCGTCAGCGAGACGAAACGGGCTGAGCGAGCGAAGCGAGTCGAAGCCTCAGCCCAGGCCTCACTCCTGCGGCCAGGCGTGAGCCACGGCCTCGCGCACCTGTCCGAGCAGCTGCGGCAGCGCCTTGGTCTTGGCGATGATCGGGAAGAAGTTCGAGTCCGATTTCCACCGCGGCACGATGTGCTGGTGCAGGTGCCCGTCGACGCCGGCGCCGGCGACCGCGCCCTGGTTCATGCCCAGGTTGAAGCCGTCGCAGTTCGACACCTCACGAAGCACGCGCATGCCGGTCTGCGTCAGAGCACCGATCTCAGCGACCTCCTCCGCCGTGGCCTGATCGTACGTCGCGATGTGACGGTACGGGCACACGAGCAGGTGGCCAGAGTTGTACGGGAACAGGTTCAGCAGGACGTAGGCGGTCTCGCCGCGCGCGACGATCAGTCGCTCGGCATCCGGATGCTTCGGCGCTTCGCAGAACGGGCACTCGTCGCGCAATGGCTGCGGTCCCGCCTGGATGTAGGCCATCCGGTGCGGGGTCCACAGGCGCTGGAACTCATCGGGGATGCCGGCCAGGTGCCCGGCGTCCTCCGCGCCCACGCCGGGCGCCTCGGTCCCCGACGTGGCGTCAGCGATCGAAGGGTCCGGCGCCGAGGTCACGCCAGGTCCTCCACGGTGTGCACGAGCGCGTGGGTGTCGATCGCGATACGGATGCGTGCGACAGCATCCGCGATCGGCACGCCGTTCTCCTGAGTACCATCACGGAACCGGAAGGAAACCGTACCGGCATCCCGGTCCTTCTCCCCCGCGATGAGGATCAGAGGAACCTTGCCCGTGGTGTGGGTGCGGATCTTCTTCTGCATCCGGTCGTCAGATGTGTCGAGTTCGGCGCGCACACCGCCGTCACGCAGCGTCGTGATGACCTCGCCGAGGTAGTCGGCGAAGTCGTCCGCGACGGGGATGCCGACGACCTGCACAGGCGAGAGCCACACCGGGAAGTCACCGGCGTAGTGCTCGAGCAGGATCGCGAAGAACCGCTCGATCGAGCCGAACAGCGCGCGGTGGATCATGATCGGGCGCTTCTTCTGCCCGTCCCTGTCCATGAACTCGAGGTCGAAGCGCTCTGGCAGGTTCGGGTCGACCTGCACGGTGGACAGCTGCCAGGTGCGGCCGATCGCATCCCGCGTCTTCAGGTCGATCTTGGGACCGTAGAAGGCGGCCTCGCCCGGCACTTCGGTGAGCTTGAGACCGGATGCCACGGCGACCCGTCGCAGCGCGTCGGTGGACGACTCCCAGAACTCGTCCGAGCCGATCCACTTGGACTTCTCGTCGTCCTTCATCGACAGCTCGAGTTCGAAGTCGGTGAGACCGAAGTCGCGGAGCATCGACAGGATGAACTCCAGGACCTTCGCGACCTCATCCTCCAGCTGGTCCGGCGTGACGAAGAGATGCGAATCGTCCTGGGTGAAGCCGCGCACGCGGGTGAGGCCGTGCAGAGCGCCGGAGAGCTCGTTACGGTACACGGTGCCGTTCTCCGCAAGGCGCAGCGGCAGATCACGGTAGCTGCGCGCACGCTCCTTGTAGATCAGGATGTGCATCGGGCAGTTCATGGGCTTCAGGTAGTAGTCCTGGCCCTGCTTGGTGATCTCGCCGTTCTCGTCGCGCTCCTCATCCATCACGATCGGAGGGAACATGCCCTCCTTGTAGGTGACGAGGTGGTTCGAGGTGAGGAAGAGGTCTTCCTTCGAGATGTGCGGCGTGTAGACGTAGGTGTAACCGCCCTCGATGTGGCGCTTGCGCGCGTGCTGCTCCATCTCGCCGCGGATCATCCCGCCACGAGGGTGCCAGACCGACAGACCGGAGCCGATCTCCTCGGGGAACGAGAAGAGGTCGAGTTCCTTGCCGAGGCGGCGGTGGTCACGCTTGGCGGCCTCTTCGAGGCGGTGCTGGTAGGCGCGCAGCTCGTCCTTGGTCGGCCATGCGGTGCCGTAGATCCGCTGCAGCTGCGGGTTCTTCTCGCTGCCGCGCCAGTAGGCGGCGGCGATGCGGGTGAGGTCCCAGCCATTGCCGATCATGCGGGTGCTGGGCAGGTGCGGACCGCGGCAGAGATCCTTCCAGACGACCTCGCCGTCCTTCGTGGTGTTGTCGTAGATCGTCAGCTCGCCGGCGCCCACCTCGACGGATGCGCCTTCGGCCGCTTCCTTGTTGCCGCCCTTGAGCCCGATGAGCTCGAGCTTGAACGGCTCGTTCGCCAGTTCGGCGCGAGCCTCGTCATCCGTGACGACGCGGCGCACGAAGCGCTGCCCCTCGCGGACGATGCGCTGCATCTCCTTCGAGATCGCCTTGATGTCCTCGGGGGTGAAGGGCGTCTCGACGCCGAAGTCGTAGTAGAACCCGTCGGTGATCGGCGGGCCGATGCCAAGGTTCGCCTGCGGGTTGATGCGCTGTACCGCCTGGGCGAGGACGTGCGCCGTCGAGTGCCGCAGGATCGCGAGCCCGTCTTCGCTGTCGATCGTGACCGGCAAGACCTCATCGGTCGTCGTCACGGTGGTCGCGAGATCCTTGAGTTCGCCGTTGACGCGCATCGCGACGACGGATCGGTCAGAGAACAAGGCGAAGCCGTCTGTCGGCTGGGCGTTTTCAGGCACTGATCACTCCATTTGGGTCGCCTCTAGGCTACTCGCCTCGCGGCATCGTCTGCGCGCGCGGAGCCGGTAGGACTCGGGCGTCCCGTTAACGAGAAGTGCTCCCGTGGAGTGGAAGTCCACGGGAGCGTCGATCACGTTCGTCTAGAAGGGACGACGCGTGAACATCTCAATTCTCTCACACGGCGGGAGGCTCGGATGCCGTCGGCGCTGTCAATCCCCTCGTCCCAGCGCACGGCCGGAAGTAGTGTCGGGACACCGATCGAGAGAAAGAGGACAGAACATGAGCGATCCGAGCAACACCCACGGAACACCCGGTGCCAACGAGGAGGCCGACACCGCTTCCGGCGGAGCCCCCGACGATGCCGAACAAGTGTTGGAGGATGAGACCACCGACGACGAAGGCAAGCCGCTAGAGAACCCGTCGGGTGGCTGAACGGCGAGACTCCCGCAGCAACGAGAAAACCCCCGGAGAACCGGGGGTTTTTAAGTGTGCGCGATACTGGGATCGAACCAGTGACCTCTTCCGTGTCAGGGAAGCGCGCTACCGCTGCGCCAATCGCGCCTGTAAAGGCTATTCAGTTGAAGCGACGAGGTGGCGACGGGATTCGAACCCGTGTAAACGGCTTTGCAGGCCGGTGCCTAGCCGCTCGGCCACGCCACCGTGTGGATTGACCCCACGTGCCGTGAGCCTCTCAGAAAGAGACTCCTGCACTCGAGCGGATGACGAGATTCGAACTCGCGACCCTCACCTTGGCAAGGTGATGCGCTACCACTGCGCTACATCCGCGTTGTGTTCCGGCTGACCGGGCACTTGTAAAACATTAGCCGATCATTTCGATCCCGCAAAACCGAAACCCGATCTCGCGCGTGTCATGCGGTTTGGTCGTGAGCGTGTCCGGCGTTCGGGTAATATCGTTTCTCGACCCCCTGGGTCATGGGCGATTGGCGCAGTTGGTAGCGCGCTTCCTTCACACGGAAGAGGTCATCGGTTCGAGTCCGGTATCGCCCACCACCCTGTCAGATCTATACTCCCCGCATGGGACTCCTGACCTTCAGCATCAACGTCACTCTGGACGGATGCGTCGATCATCAGGAGGGTATCGCCGATGACGAGACGCACGCCCACTTCACTCGGATGATGGACGGCGCCGGGGCGATGCTATGGGGCCGCGTCACCTACGAGATGATGGAGAGCGCCTGGCCGGCCGTCGCCCGCGGCGAAGAAGACGCACCGGCGGCACTGCGCGATTGGGCGGTCAAACTCGATGCCAAGCCGAAGTACGTGGTCTCGTCCACGCGAAGCGAATTCCCGTGGAACAACAGCCACCACATCGCCGGCGACCTGCGAACGGGCGTGCAGAAGCTCAAGGATGCGACCCCGGATGGCGTTCTCCTCGGCAGCGGCGCGCTCGCGACCGAGTTGGACCGGTTGGAGCTGATCGACGAGTACAGGTTCCTCGTCCACCCCGTGATCACAGGCCACGGCCCGACTCTGTATCAGCGCGGGCTGGCCGGCACGCGAAAGCTCGAGCTGATCTCAGCACAGCCACTGCACAACGGCGCGGTCGCCATGCACTACCGGCGCGCAGGCTGACAGAGCGTCGCTCCGCACGCGATCACCGAGGCGTCTCCGTACTCCTGACGGACGGGGCAGCAGGACGCGCACGCAGGTGGATGCGCTTGCCCTCCTTGCTGAAGATCGACAGCATCTCCGTCTGCTGGGTCCCGACGCCCGACAACCAGTGCGGAATGCGCGTGTCGAACTCGGCAGCCTCACCGGGGCCGAGAACGACGTCCTGCTCGCCAATCACCAGGCGCAGGCGGCCCGACAGTACGTAGAGCCATTCCTGCCCGTCATGCACTCTCGGCTCCGGCACCGCGGTGATGCCGGCCGGATTCGCCGGAAACGTGACCTTGTACGTCTGCACCGGACTCGATTCCGGTGAGAGCGATTCGTACCAGGTGTCCCCCATGCGCTTCTTGGTGCGCGCCACACGCGGGTCCGGCGCTTTGCGCGGAACGATGTCGTCAAGCTCGAGCCTCAGCGCCCTGGCGATCGGCACGACGAGTTCCAGGTTCGGAGCCCGCTTGCCCGCCTCCAGGCGCGACAGCGTGCTCGACGAGATCCCCGTCGCTTGCGAGAGATCGGCGAGGGTCATGCTGCGCTTCTCGCGCCAGCTCTTGAGCCGCGGGCCGATGAGTGCGACCGAGTCGTCGGGCATCGTCTTCCTCCTTGCTGATTCGGCATGGATAGTTGCCACAACCGTACCACCGGTGCACTCTGAACTCATGACACGCAACGACCCAGCATCGACAGCATCCGCCCCCACGGCCCCAGAGCGACAGCTCGAGGACGAGCTCTGGGATGTCGTTATCATCGGTGGCGGCGCCGCAGGCCTGAGCGCCGCGCTCATCCTCTCCCGCGCCAGACGACGTGTTCTGGTGCTCGATGCGCAGGAGCCGCGCAACCGTTTCGCGCCGCACATGCACGGCGTGCTGAGCCGCGACGGTTACTCCCCTCTCGATCTCGTCGCCGACGGCAGACGCGAGGTCATCGCCGCGGACGGAGTCATCGAAACCGCACGCATCATCGAGACCCGCGCGATCGACGACGGGTTCGAGGTCATCACTGAAGCCGGCGCCCGCATCACCGGACGTCGCCTCATCATCGCGACAGGAACCCGCGACGTGCTGCCCGAGATCGACGGACTCGCAGAACAGTGGGGTCGCGGTGTAGTGGCGTGTCCCTACTGCGACGGTTACGAGGCCGCCGGACGCAGGATCGGCGTGCTACTGGGCTCTGCCGCCGGCATCCACAAGGCGCATATGCTGCGCTCGTACTCGACCGACATCACGGTGTTCACGGCACTCGCGGATCCGATCTCCGAGTCCGATCGGCGCATCCTCGAGCAACGCGGCATCCGCGTGGAAGACCAGAGCGTCACCCGCGTCGTGACCGACGGGGATCGACTGACCGGACTCGCTCTCGCCGATGGCACAGTCGTACAGATCGATGCGCTCTTCGCCGAACCGCGACTCGTCCCGCTCGACGAACCGCTTCAGCAGCTCGGCGCCGCACGCACGGACACGCCGTTCGGCGCGTGGCCCACTGTCGACGAGTTCGGACGGACGAGCGTCCCTGGTGTCTCGGCCGTGGGCAACACCGCGAATCCGGGTGCGCTGGTTCCGATCGCGATGGGGTCGGGCGCGACTGCCGCTCTCGCGTTGAACGGCGAGTTCGTGGCGGAAGAGGTGGCGGCCGCCGCACACGCAGCGAACGCCGATCAGGAAGCGGGAGTGCGATGAGTCACGAATCGGATGCCGCCGCAGATGCGACTCGGTTCTGGGACGAACGGTACGTCAGCCGGCGCACCGAGCACGGCCGGATGTGGAGCGGGCGCGTGAACGCGACGGTGGCGCAGCAGGTGTCGGACCTCGCCCCCGGCACCGCGCTCGAACTCGGATCGGGAGAAGGTGCAGATGCCCTCTGGCTCGCGGCGCGAGGCTGGGATGTCACCGCGCTCGACATCTCGTCGATCGCCCTGGAGGTCGGCGCAGGAGAGGCAGCGAAGGCGGGACTCTCCGACCGGATCGAGTGGGTGCAGACCGACCTGGCGGCGTGGCGTCCGTCCGCACAGTACGACCTCGTGATGTCCGCGTTCCTGCACTCGCCAGTCGACTTCCCACGGGATGCCATCCTCCGACGTGCGGTGTCCGCGATCGCGCCGGGCGGAAGACTTCTCGTGATCGGACACGGCGGATTTCCGCCCATGTCCGAGCACGTGCACGACGGTGAGGTCCCGCCGTTCCCGTCGCCCGACGAGGTGCTCGCGGCGCTCGATCTGCCCACCGGATGGGTCGTCGAGACGAACGCATTGATCGAGCGGACGACGAAGTGGCGTGACGAAGAAGACGTAGTCCTCATCGACACAGTGCTGTGCGTGCGCCGTCTCGACTAGACACGGCGCACGCACAAGCTCCCTCGGGCTGAACGCGGCTCAGCTGTTCCGGTTCGCGCTGGGTCCAGGCTGGGTCTTGGAGAACAGCACGACGATGATCACCGTGATGCCGACCACGACGTGCGGCAACCAGACGTTGAGCGCTTCGCCCGCGAAGCCGAAGATCCACGGCGAGAGCGCCAGGAACAGGCTCGCCACGATGTCGAACACGAGGTGAACGGGCATCGGAATGAGTCCGAAGGGGCCCCATTCGTACTTCGTGAAGAGGCTGTAGACGATCAGGCCGACGCCGAGCACGATCGGGATGACGACGGCGGGGCCTCCGACGCCGGCGAATCCGAACAGCCATGGCGCCGCGATGAGCGCGATGCCGACGAGGTAGTCGAGGACTCCGTGAACCTTGGTGGGGATGAAGCGCATGATTCCTCCTTGAGTATGGCCGCGATATCGCGGCTGTCACTGAAGGTTCGGCGCAACGGGGAAATCGGATGGGATGCCGACGAAACTCATCTCACGCTGAAGCAGATTCTCCGTCTGCTTCAGGCATACCCGGACCCGGCCCGGGGCGCACCGCCGCATCTTCAGCGACGTTCACTCTTGTGACGCCGTCGCGCTCGGTCACTTCCACGCGCGGCGCAGCGTCGGCCTCGGTGGCGTCCGGCGCTGTCGTGAGCTGATCGTGGCGCTTCTGTTCGTGGCTCATCTCTTCGTGTGACATACCGCATCCTTTCGTCTGGGTTCCCCAATGTATCCCCGGGCGAGCCCGGGAATCAGGGGCTTGATGTCGGTCGTCGACACGGCTAGGTGAACGCCAGCCGGTTGCGATTCACGTCTGACCCGCAGTTTTGACTGCTACGGTGAGCGAAGTCGGCATCTCGCCGGCGTCAGGGAAGACTTCTTGTCGACCAACGGGCCGTTACGGCCGCTTCGTTCTCCGTCGCCTCCTCTGGACCATCTCGAGGAGACCCGATTTCCGTGCACCCGTATACCCATTCCACTGAGTCGCGAGCAGACAACGCAACGGCCGCACTCCCCGTGCTTCCGGTCGGCTCGACCGCGATCGTCTACTGCGAGGCCCAGTTCGGTGAGCAGGACGGTAAGACGGCCAACGGCCTGGTCCGTCATTCCGAGAAGTACGACATCCTCAGCGTCATCGACAGCCGCCACGCCGGCGCAGACGCCGGCGCATTCCTTGACGGCACAGCCAACGGCATCCCGATCCTCGCGAGCCTGGCAGAAGCCATCGCGCACGCAGGCAACATCCCCGACTACCTCATCTGCGGTGTCGCACCCGCAGACGGACTCCTTTCCGACGCGCAGCGCGTCGTTCTGCTGGATGGCATCGCCCACGGCATGCACATCATCAACGGCCTGCACGAGTTCCTCAACGACGATGCCGAGTTCGTCGCCGCCGCGCTGCTCTCCGGTGTCACGATCACCGACGTGCGACGACCGAAGGACAAGAAGGATCTCCACCTGTTCTCTGGACGCATCTTCGACGTCACCTGCCCGCGCATCGCCGTGCTCGGCACCGACGGCGCGATCGGCAAGCGGACCACCGCGACGTTGCTCGTCCAGGCACTCAACGAACGCGGCATCCACGCGGTCATGGTCGGCACCGGCCAGACCACGATCATCCAGGGTGGCCGCTACGGCGTGGCACTTGACGCTCTGGTGCCGCAGTTCTGCTCCGGCGAGGTCGAGAACCAGGTCGTCGCAGCCTTCGAAGGCGAGAATCCGGACATCATCATCGTTGAGGGCCAGGGCGCACTCAGCCACCCCGCGTACCTCACTTCCGCGCACATCCTTCGAGGCAGCCGCCCGGCTGGTGTGATCGTGCAGCATGCACCGGGCAGGCAGGTACTCGGAGACTTCCCGATGATGCCCATGCCTGACGTCGCCAGCGAGGTCGCACTCATCGAGGCATTCGCCGACACCAGAGTGATCGGCGTGACCGTCAACCACGAGAACCTCACGGATTCGCAGATCACCGCCGCGATCGACGAGATCGAGCTCGATCTCGGAGTTCCGGCGACCGATCCTCTGACGCGTCCGCTGAGCAACCTGGTCGACATGGTGCTGCAGGCATTCCCCGACCTGTCGAAGGCGCTCACGCAGCGATCGGCCTGACGCGCCAGAGGCCGCACGAAGCGTCAGCCGCGAGTGACGGGTTGCTGCAGTTCGGTCACCCAGTCCGACTGGTCCTCCGAAGTCGCCCGAACATACAGTTCGCGGCACGGGCCAGAGTGAACGAGCCCTCGAGCGAAGATCTCGGCGTGGATCGCTTGCCAACTCTCGGCAATGTGGTCCATCGAGCCGAGATGGATGCCGCAGACGGCAGCTTCGGCGGCGGGCAGTTCTACGACCTCGAAGCCGTCCCGAGTGGGCCCGTTGTAGGCATACCCGGCGATGATCTGCAGCCCGTCTTCAGTCGTCTCGTACTGTGCGATCGGCGTCGCCAGGGACCCGCGCTCATCACCGATGATCTCCGCGACGGCGTCGAAGGCGGGGCCGACGACACCCGCGACATCGGGTTGCTCGGAGACGATCGCGCGGCGAGCCGCGAGACGAACAGCGGGCAGGGACTTCTCGATGATCTCGATCTGGGACATGTGGTTCTCTCTCTCGATGAGTTGGAGTCGCCGTTCCACGTCGATGAGTCTGCCAGCAGCGAGGCGGTGTTCTTGCTCGACCTCTGCACGACGGATGCGCAGCAGAGCCTCGATGCGACCCGCGTCGACTCCCTGGTCGAGAATCGACGAGATGTCGTCAAGGCCGAACCCGAGCTGACGCAACGCGACGATCCGATGCAGACGCTCGAGTTGCGATGGGTCATAGGATCGATAACCGCTGTACTCGTCCACGTGAGCCGGCACGAGCAGGCCGGCCGTGTCCCAATGCCGCAGCATCCGATGGGTCACTTGGCCGATCTGCGCGAAGGCTCCGATGGATAACATGTCTCAGTTCTCTCGCCTTCCACAGTGTGAGAGTCAAGTATCGCTCTACCGGACCACCGACGTCGGCGCTCACGGGTACTCTCCATCTGATGGTCAAGAACACTCCGCTCCCCGGTCCGTGCACGCTGTGCGGTGGCGCCCGTGGGCAGCGACTGAACGGATCGTGGCACTGCGCCTCGTGCGGATGGCGTTACGGCGATGTGCCGGATGCTGATCTGCCGCTCCCCCGCATCGACGTCGTCTACTACCTGCGGTTCGATCGCCGAGTGAAGATCGGCACGAGCATGCGTCCGCGGCAGCGGCTCGCCAGCATCCGCCATGATGAGCTTCTCGCCTTCGAACGCGGCGGACGAGTCGTCGAACAGCAGCGTCATCGCCAGTTCAGTGCGCTGAGGGAGGGCGGCGAGTGGTTCACGCTCACGCGCGAACTCGAGGCTCACATCATCGAGCTTCGGACGGCGGGCGAACCCTGGCGACTCCACGCGCGTTGGCTGAGCGAAGCGCTGCGCGCATGACGTTGAGCGTCAGCGAGCCCACCCGTAGCGCGTGATGAGCGCCGCGGCCACGCGATCGTAGAGTGTGCGCTCCAGCACGGCCGCCTCGCGGCGCATGCCGTCCTCGTGAACGCTGTACAGCAGCTCGATGTCGACCCACGACTCCCGTCGCTGTGAGTCCCAGGCACCGCTGCCGATGGAGAGGTAATCCCTGTCACGATCGTGTGCCTTGCTCGTCATCCGCACCGCGTACACGCGGTCTGCGGATTGCCGACCGATCACCAGCACGGGGCGGTCCTTGCCCCTGCCGTCGTTCTCCTCGTACGGCACCCACGTCCAGATGATCTCGCCGGAATCCGGGGCGCCGTCCCTTTCAGGGCTGTAACCGACCTGAAGAACCCCGATGCGCTCGGGGCCGATCCGCACCGTATCGCTCCCACGGGACTGACCCGCGTCGCCACCGGTCGCAACGGCGACGGCCACACCAGAACGTCCCGCCTCCTTCTCAGGAGAACGGGACGTTCGAGATGTCAGCGCCTTCAGAACGATGTCGGCGAGCTGAGACAGGATGCTCTTGGAAGAGGTCACCCCGTCACCCTATCGGCGACCCCGCGGCTCAGGCGTCGACCAGCGCGTAGCCCTCTTCACCGTGGACGACCGAGTCGACACCGGCGATCTCGTCCTCGTTGGTGATGCGGAAGCCGATCGTCTTCTGAATCGCGAAGCCGATGATGAAGGCGACGACGAACGAGTAGATCAGCACGCCCAGCGCCGCGATGAGCTGTACGACCAGCTGGCGGCCGTCACCACCGACGAACAGGCCGGTCTCCGAAGCGAAGAAGCCCAGGTAGAGCGTGCCGAGCAGACCGCCGACGAGGTGGATGCCGACGACGTCGAGTGAGTCGTCGAAGCCGAGCCGGAACTTCAGTTCGACTGCAAGAGCGCAGACGATACCCGCGACGGCGCCGAGCAGCAGCGACCAGCCCGGGGTCAGGTTGGCGCAGGCCGGCGTGATGGCGACCAGACCCGCGACGGCACCGGATGCCGCACCGACCGACGTGGCCTTGCCGTCCTTGATGCGCTCGATCAGGATCCAGCCGAGGATGGCGGCAGCCGTAGCACCGAGGGTGTTCAGGCCGATCAGACCGACACCGCCCATGTCCTCGGACAGCCACTCGGCACCCGCGTTGAAGCCGAACCAGCCGAACCACAGCAGCGCCGCACCCAGAAGCGTCAGCGGCACGTTGTGCGGCTTGAGGATGCCCTTCTGGAATCCGATGCGCTTGCCGAGCACGAGAGCGAGGGCGAGGGCGGCGGCACCGGCGTTGATGTGCACTGCCGTTCCACCGGCGTAGTCGATCACGGCGATGCCGCTGTCCTCACCGAACAGGGTGTTCCCGAGGTTCATGATCCAGCCGCCGCCCCAGACCCAGGCAGCGATCGGGAAGTAGCCCACCGTCGCGAAGATGCCGGCGAAGATCAGCCAGCTGCCGAACTTGGCGCGATCTGCGATTGCGCCCGAGATCAAGGCGACCGTGATGATGGCGAATGTCGCACCGTACGCGACGCCGAGCAGTGCGACGTTCGACCCCTCACCGGTTGCGAGACCGCCCAGACCGAAGTCTGCGAACGGGTTGCCAGCGAACTGCGTCGGGCTCTCCACTGCACTCATCGAGAAGCCGAACAGGATCCAGAGCACCGCGACCAGTCCGATGGAGCCGAAGCTCATCATCATCATGCTGACCACGCTCTTCGCCTTGACGAGACCGCCGTAGAAGAACGCGACGCCTGGTGTCATCAGCAGCACCAGCGCTGTCGCGGTGATGGCCCAGGAGATGTTGCCGGGAGCATCCATAGGAAAACCTCACATCCGAAGTAATTGAGAGCTTCAGTGTGGCGAGGCCCGATTTCCGGGATGCGCAGTGAGTGTTTCCGATCGGTTACAGCCGTGAGCCGGGTGTAACCATCGCGTTACGCGATGCTGGGTTGCTGCGCAGAATGTGTGAGCGCGTTCAGCCTGGAGATGGCGCGAAGATACTTCTTGCGATATCCGCCACCCAACATCTCTTCCGCGAAGACCTGATCGAGGCTCACACCGGTCGCGACGATCGGAAGCTGCGCGTCATAGACGCGGTCGACGAATGCGACGAAGCGCAGCGCCTCGGACTGATCGGTCAGCACCTGCACATCACGCAGGCCGACGAGCGACAGTCCGTCGATGAGCCGGATATAGCGCGACGGGTGCACCTTGGCCAGATGACGGATGACATCTCCGAAGACGTCATCGGATGCCGTGCCCGCTGCCGCCACGATGCGCTGGGTGTACTCGGCATCATCCAGCGCGACGGCGTGACCGTCCAGTGCTCGCTGGCGGAAGTCGACGCCGTCGATGCGGATGGTCTCGAAGCTGTCCGACATCGCGTGGATCTCGCGGAGGAAGTCCTGTGCGGCGAAGCGGCCCTCCCCGAGGGCGTTCGGCGGGGTGTTCGAGGTGGCGGCGAGGCGGGTGCCCGTGCTCACCAGTTCGCCGAGGAGCCTCGTCATCACCATGGTGTCGCCCGGATCGTCGAGTTCGAACTCGTCGATGCAGATCAGATCCGCACCGCGGAGCAGGTCGACGGTGTTCCGGTAGCCGAGCGCTCCGACGAGCGCGGTGTACTCGATGAACGAGCCGAAGTACTTCCGACGTGCCGGCATCGCGTGATAGATCGATGCGAGCAGGTGGGTCTTGCCGACTCCGAAGCCACCATCCAGGTAGACGCCCGGCTTCAGCTCAGGCTCCTTCTTCGCACGGCTGAAGAAGCCTCCGCGCTTGACCGGCGCTCCACGCCCCGCGAACTTCTCCAGCAGCGCCTTCGACGCCGCCTGAGAGGGGAACTCGGCATCCGAGCGATAACTCTCGAACGTGGCATCGTCGAACTGCGGCGGCGGCACCAGACTCGCGAGCATCTCGGGTCCGGTGACCACCGGCTGGCGCTCGGTGAGATGCGCGGCGTCAGGGCTGGTGGTGTCGGTCATTCGTTTCCTGTGTCGAAGTCTTACAGAACGGGTGCCAGGCGCACCGAACGGCTCTATCGTCGAAGGGACGGCTCCACACTACGCCGTCATCGCCAGAGCCTTCGCCCGCACCCCACCTTGGAGCATCACGTGACCATCGAGTTCGATTCTTCATCCGAGAAGTTCGCCGAGTACGCCGAGCCGGGCCGGCTCGTCACCACCGAATGGCTCGCAGCGCATCTCGGCGAACCGGGCCTGGTCGTCATCGAATCCGACGAGGACGTGCTCCTCTACGAGACGGGCCACATTCCGGGAGCAGTGAAGGTCGACTGGCACACCGAACTCAACGACCCCGTCGTCCGCGACTATGTCGACGGCGAGGGCTTCGCCGCTCTGCTCAGCCGCAAGGGCATCTCCCGCGATGACACCGTCGTCATCTACGGCGACAAGAACAACTGGTGGGCGGCATACGCTCTCTGGGTCTTCTCCCTCTTCGGCCACGAGGACGTGCGCCTTCTCGACGGCGGTCGCGACCGCTGGATCAGCGAGGGCCGCGAGATCACCACCGATCGCGCCGAGGTGACGCCGACCGAGTACCCCATCGTCGAGCGCGATGATTCCGCACTGCGTGCGTACAAGGACGACGTTGTCGCCTTCATCGGCACCGGGCCCCTCATCGACGTGCGCTCCCCCGAGGAGTACAGCGGTGAGCGCACGACCGCTCCCGCCTACCCCGAGGAGGGCACGCTGCGGGCCGGGCACATCCCCACCGCGCAGAGCGTGCCGTGGGCCAAGGCCGTGGCAGAGGATGGCGGCTTCCGCAGCCGCGCCGAGCTCGACGCGATCTACCGCGACGGCGCGGGCCTCGAGGACGGCGACGACGTCGTGGCCTACTGCCGCATCGGTGAGCGCTCCAGCCACACCTGGTTCGTGCTCAAGCACCTGCTCGGGTTCGAGAACGTGCGCAACTACGACGGATCATGGACCGAGTGGGGCAGTGCCGTGCGCGTGCCCATCGTCACCGGCAGCGCGCCAGGTGCCCTCTGAACGTGTGACAATGACAGGGATGAGCACCACGCACGTTCCTGACACCCTCGCGGAGATCCGCGACGACTTCCTCGAGCTTCCGGAAGACGAGCGTCTTCAGCTGCTGCTGGAGTTCTCCAATGAGCTCCCCGAGGTGTCGGAAGAAGTCGCGAACCACCCGGAGATGTGCGAGCGAGTCGCAGAGTGCCAGTCGCCCGTCTACATCTACGTCGAGGTCCACGACGATGTCGTCACGATGCACGCGACGGCGCCACCGGAGGCACCGACGACGCGCGGGTTCGCCAGCATCCTCGTGCAGGGCATCAGCGGTCTGACTGCCGACGAAGTGCTCGCGATCCCCGACGACTTTCCCCAGTCGATCGGTCTGACCCGCGCGGTCTCGCCGCTGCGCATCGGCGGGATGACGGGGATGCTGATGCGCGTCAAGCGGCAGGTCACGCAGAAGCGCTGATCACACAGAAGGGCTGAAGCCGTTCGCGGCCGTCCAGTCGGTGATCGTCGCTGTCCAGCCGAGTTGGTCGTAGTTCCAGATCTTCGTGTGCCGTGCCCCGGTGAAACGCGGCATCGTGACGAGGTCCGGGCGCGCCTCGGCGAGAGCGTGCGAGGCATCGGCCGGCACGAACCCGTCGTCCTCGCTATGCAGGATGAGGATCGGAACCGTGAGCTCGTCGGCACGCGCGACCATGTCGAGCTTGTCGAAGGGGATCACGAACTCCGAGCCGGACAGTCGCGCGGTCAGCGGCGATGACAGTGCATTCATCGCCAAGGCGGGGAACGGATCGCGGATGCCCTCCTCCCGCGCCTGGAAACGCAGCACGTTTCGCCAATCGACCACCGGCGAATCGAGCACGAGCCCGACGATCGCCTCGCGGTGGGTCGATGAGACGGCGGTCTGCAGCGCGATCGCGCCGCCCATCGACCATCCCATCAGCAGCACCTGGGTCGCCCCGTGACGCAGCGCGTAGGAGATCGCAGCATCCACGTCCCGCCATTCCGAGGCGCCGAGCGCGTACGACCCGCCCTTGCTGCGCGGCGCTTCTCCGTCGTTCCGGTACGAGACCACGAGGTTCGGCATCCCGAGCGCATGGAACACCGGCACCGCACGCAGGCATTCTGCGCGGGTGACACCTCGTCCGTGCACCTGGATGACCCACGTCGATGATTCGGCAGGGAACAGCCACGCAGGACACGGGCCGGCGGGAGAGCCGATCAGCACGTTGTCCCACGGAAGATGCAGTTCACTCGGGGTCGAGTAGTACCAGCCGCTGAAACCGGCGGCACGATCGATCTTGGCGCCCGTCTCGATCTGCGTGAGCAGCTTCCGGCGCACCGTGGTGGCATCCGCGCTCAACACCGCGCCGAGCTTCACGTAACCGTAGGTGCCGGTCGTGAACAGACCGTAGCGCCCCGGCAGCTCCGTGTCGGGTGTGCGGGACAGTTCGATGGTCTGCGCACCGGTGTCGACCGCGAGAATATCTGTGTCGGCGGCGCGGACCGACGGCGTGACCACCCTGCGGGCGATGGCGAACACGAGAAACGCAACCGCGGTGCCCAGCATCGCGATCAGCGCAGGGACCAGCAGTGCAACGGCGTGCCTGAGACTCTTCATCGCTTCCTGACTCTAGCCTGTCAGCGTGAGCGCACACCCCGATGCCGGAGCGCATTTCGAACGTGCCGCAGCCGAGCTGCGTGACACGGTCTTCCGAGACGACATCGTGATCCGCGAGATTCCCTCTCCGCAGGGTCTGGCGCCGTTCTCGATCGCTCTCGCCGCGGACGTCCGTCCGGATGACCATGGCGACTCGATCTACGGCACCGGCCGCTTCGTATTGCTGTATGACCCGGATGCCCCGCCCGCGTGGGACGGTGCGTGGCGGATCGTGACGTTCGCGCAGGCGCCGCTCGAGCCCGAGATCGGCACCGACCCTCTGCTCGCCGATGTGACCTGGTCCTGGCTCGTCGATGCCTTGGAGTCACGGGATGCCGCGTACCACTCCGCATCCGGAACATCGACCAAGACCCTCTCCAAGGGCTTCGGAGCTCTGACGAGCGAAGGCGATGGCGCGCAGATCGAACTACGATCTTCTTGGACGCCGGAAGAACCGTTCCGACCGCACGTGGAAGCATGGGCCGAACTCGTCGGCATGCTTGCCGGTCTCCCGCCCGGCTCTGAGAACATCGCCGTGTTCGGCGCACGAAAGGCAGGGCGTGACTGAGTACAGCGTCATCGATGATCCGATCGAATTCCAGGCAGCCTCGCGGCTACTGGCCGCCGGTACCGGACCTGTCGCCGTCGACGTCGAACGTGCCTCCGGATTCCGGTACTCGCAACGGGCGTATCTGGTGCAGGTCTTTCGACGTGGTGCAGGCGTCTTCCTCTTCGACCCCCCTGCGATCGGCGACTTCGCCCCGCTGCAGGACGCGATCGGCGACGTCGAGTGGGTCTTCCACGCCGCGAGCCAGGATCTCCCCTCCCTTCGCGAACTCGAACTCGAGCCCGCCACGATCTTCGACACCGAGCTCGCGTCCCGTCTGCTCGGACATGAGCGCGTCGGCCTCGCCGCCGTGGTCGAAGACACCCTCGGCATCATGCTCAAGAAGGAGCACTCCGCGGCCGATTGGTCGACGCGACCGCTTCCGGATTCCTGGCTGGACTACGCGGCACTCGATGTGCTGCATCTCGTCGACGTACGCGATGTCATCGCGTCCGAGCTCGAAGAGCAGGGCAAGACCGAGTTCGCCGCGCAGGAGTTCGCCGCCACTCTCGCGCAGCCGCCCCGCCCACCGCGAGAAGACCCCTGGCGCCGCCTCAGCGGACTGCACCAGGTCAAGGGTGCCCGCGGGCTCGCCGTGGCGCGATCGCTGTGGGAGGCGCGCGAGGAGTTCGCACAGCAGCAGGACACGTCTCCCGGACGTCTGGTCCCCGACCGCTCCCTGGTCGCGGCTGTCCTGGCCAATCCGCAGAGCAAACAGGCGCTCGCGGGAGTGCAGGCGTTCAACGGGCGTGCGAGCAGGTCGCAGCTGGACCGATGGTGGGATGCGATCGTCCGAGGACGTGAAGCTCCTGCCGTTCCCCGTGAACGCGGGCACAGCGACGCGCTGCCTCCTGCGCGGGCGTGGAGTGATCGCAACCCTGAGGCGGACGCACGGCTGAAGCTCGCCCGTCCCGTCGTCGAGGCGCAGGCAGAAGAACTGGGCATGCCCACCGAGAACCTGCTGAAGCCGGAGACCCTGCGTCGAGTCGCATGGACACCGCCCGAATTGACGACGGATGCTGTCGGCGCCGCCCTCGCAGAGCTCGGTGCCAGACCGTGGCAGATTGAGCAGACTGCACAGAAGATCGTGGATGCCTTTGTAGAAGCCGGTCAACCGGCTGATCAGCCCGACGCACCCGAGTCGTAGGTTCGATCCAACCGATTCCGCACGGTATCGGGCGCCTCGTAGTCTGAGGTCAAACCTAACCTTGGAGGCAGAGTGGCCGAGATCTCGGACGTCTACTTCGTTGATGGCGTACGCACCCCGTTCGGGCGCGCCGGCGAAAAAGGCATGTACTGGAACACCCGCGCAGACGATCTCGCCGTGAAGGCGACGATCGGTCTGCTCGAGCGCAATGCCGGCGTCCCGGCCGGCCGCATCGACGATGTCGCGATCGCCGCGACATCGCAGACGGGCGATCAGGGCCTGACCCTCGGCCGCTCGGTCGCGATCCTCGCAGGCCTGCCGAACACCGTCCCCGGTCTCGCCGTCGAGCGCATGTGCGCCGGCGCGATGACCAGCGTCACCACGATGGGCGCATCGATCGGCATCGGGATGTACGACTTCGCCCTCGCCGGCGGCGTCGAGCACATGGGGCATCACCCGATCGGCGCCAACGCCGACCCGAACCCGCGCTTCGTCGCGGAGAAGATGGTCGACCCCGGCGCGCTGAACATGGGCGTGACCGCGGAGCGCATCTTCGACCGATTCCCCCACCTCACGAAGGAACGCTCCGACCGCTTCGGCATGCTGAGCCAGCACAAGGTGCAGGCGGCATATGACGCGGGCAAGATCCAGCCGGACCTCGTGCCGGTCGCGATCAAGGGCGCCGACGGCGCCTGGGGCCTCGCCACCGAGGACGAAGGCCGACGTCCCCAGACGACGATGGAAGACCTCGCCGCGCTCAAGACGCCGTTCCGTCCGCACGGTCGCGTGACCGCCGGCACATCGTCACCCCTGACCGACGGCGCCACCATGTCGCTGCTCGCCGGCGGCGGTGCGGTGAAGGAACTCGGCCTGAGGCCGAAGATGAAGATGGTGTCGTTCGCGTTCGCCGGCGTGCAGCCGGAGATCATGGGCATCGGTCCGATCCCCTCGACCGAGAAGGCCCTCAAGAAGGCCGGGCTGACGATCTCCGACATCGGCCTGTTCGAGTTGAACGAGGCCTTCGCGATCCAGGTGATCTCGCTGCTCGATCACTTCGGAATCGCAGATGACGACCCGCGTGTCAACCAGTGGGGCGGCGCGATCGCGGTCGGTCACCCGCTCGCGGCATCCGGTGTCCGACTGATGATCCAGCTCGCGGCGCAGTTCGCCGAGCGTCCGGACGTGCGATACGGCCTCACCGCCATGTGCGTGGGTCTCGGCCAGGGCGGCTCCGTCATCTGGGAGAACCCCTTCTACGACGGCAAGAAGCGGAAGTGAGTGCAGCTGTGACCAACTACGAAGAGATCGACTTCTCGCCCATCGTGGCACTCGCGGGCGATGAGGTCGTCACGCACTCCCCCGTTCGCGACATCCGCCTCCCGTCCGGCAAGACGTTGGCGCTCATCACGCTCGACAACGGACGTGACCACACCCGCCCGAACACACTGGGTCCTGCCACCCTCACCGAACTCGGTGAGACGCTCGCGAGCGTCAAGGCCCGCGCGGCCGCCGGCGAGATCCAGGCGGTCGGCATCACCGGCAAGCAGTACATCCTCGCCGCCGGTGCCGACCTCTCCGACATCTCGAAGGTGCAGTCGAAGGAACAGGCTCGGCTCATCGCGCAGCTCGGCCACAAGGTGATCGGCTCGCTCAGCGATCTCGGCGTGCCGTCGTTCGCGTTCGTGAACGGCCTGGCTCTGGGCGGTGGCCTCGAGATCGCATTGAACTCGACCTATCGCACGGTCGATGCCTCTGCAGCCGCTGTCGCGCTGCCAGAGGTCTTCCTGGGCATCATCCCTGGCTGGGGCGGCGCCTACCTGCTGCCGAACCTCATCGGCATCGAGAACGCACTCGAGGTCGTCATCTCGAACCCGCTGAAGCAGAACCGCATGCTCAAACCGCAGCAGGCGTTCGACCTCGGGATCTTCGACGCGATCTTCCCCGCGGCGAACTACCTCGAGAACTCACTCGCATGGGCCGACGCCGTCCTCGGCGGCAAGAAGGTCGAGCGCAAGAACGAGCCCGGCAAGCTGGAACGACTGACGAAGTGGCCGATCGCGATCAAGATGGCGCGCGGCATGCTCGAGTCGAAGATCGGCACCGTGCCGAAATCGCCGTATGCGGCCCTGGAGCTGCTGGACAAGGCGAAGAGCGGGACGTCGCCCAAGGACAAGGCCGAAGGCTTCGCACGTGAGGACGAGGCGCTCAGCGAGCTCGTCACGGGCGATCAGTTCGCGGCATCCATGTACGCGTTCGACCTGGTGCAGAAGCGGGCGAAGCGCCCGGTCGGCGCACCTGACAAGGCACTGGCGAAGAAGGTCACCAAGGTCGGCATCATCGGCGCGGGTCTCATGGCCAGCCAGTTCGCGCTGCTGTTCGTGCGCAAGCTGCGGGTGCCGGTGCTCATCACCGACATCGACCAGGCGCGCGTCGACAAGGGCGTGTCCTACATCAACGATGAGATCGGCAAGCTCGAGGCGAAGGGGCGTCTGGACGCCGACGGCGCCAACCAGCTGCGCGGGCTCATCCACGGCACGGTCGACAAGAGCGAATACGCCGACTGCGACTTCGTGATCGAGGCGGTCTTCGAAGAGGTCGGCGTCAAGCAGCAGGTGTTCGGCGACATCGAGAAGTTCATCGCCGAGGACGCCATCCTGGCGACCAACACCTCTTCGCTCTCCGTGGAGGAGATCGGCGCCAAGCTCGCTCACCCCGAGCGTCTCGTCGGGTTCCACTTCTTCAACCCGGTCGCGGTGATGCCCCTGATCGAGATCGTCAAGACACCCGGCACGAACGAGCAGACCCTCTCGACGGCCTTCGTGGTCGCGAAGGGGCTCGGCAAGAACGCCGTGCTCACCGCCGACGCTCCCGGCTTCGTGGTCAACCGTCTGCTCGCGAAGGTCATGGGCGAAGCAGCACGCGCGGTCTACGAGGGAACCCCCGTCGCAGACGTCGAGAAGGCCTTCGGTCCGCTCGGCCTGCCGATGGGACCGTTCCAGCTCATCGACCTGGTGGGCTGGAAGGTCGCGGCCCACGTGCAGGACACGATGGTGCGCCACTTCCCCGACCGCTTCTACGCGAACGAGAACTTCCACGCACTCGCCGAACTCGATCAGGTCGTCGAGAAGGACAAGGGCGGCCGCGTGACCGGTTGGACGAAGGCCGCCGAGAAGGCACTCAAGGGCCACGTCGCAAGCACTCCGGCTTCAGCCGAGACGATCCTGCGACGCGTGCAGGACGGTCTCACACAGGAGATCAAGCTCATGCTCGATGAGGATGTGGTGCCGGAGGTCGAAGACATCGATCTCTGCCTGATCCTCGGCGCCGGCTGGCCGTTCATCGACGGAGGCGCGTCGGTCTACCTCGATCGAGAGGGCGCTTCCGAGCGCGTGTTCGACGGCACGTTCCACACTCCGCCGATCCGCGGGATCGCGCACAGCTGACACTGAACCGCTCGCCCGTGAAGGGGCCGTGTCCTCGGACGCGGCCCCTTCGCTGCGTCCTTCCGGCCAACCGTTCACGAAATCCGGGTGAACAACGCGTGCTGAGCTGTGATGTGGCCTGACTTGGCGCGAGTCTGCAGGCAGAGTGTGAGTGTGGATGCGATATTCAGCGCACTGGGCACCGGGACGATGAGTACTCTCGTCAAGTCCGGTACCGCCGTCCTCACGACACTGCTCGTGGTTCCCGCGCTTCTGAAGCTGTTCATCGTGACGGTCGACGAGGGCTGGGCCGCCATCCGGACCCGCAACGGCAAGCCGATCATCCGCAAGGCCGGCGCACGGAGTGTCCGTACCGGAAAAGGCACCGCAGGCGAAGTCGTCGTGCTGCACTCGGGATCGCACGGCGCGTTCCCGCTGTTCTACTGGTACAAGCTCGTCGACGTACGCGTCCGGTCGACGGATCTGCCCGCTCGTCATCTCACGGGTGCGACAGGACATCAACACCTCATCCACGCCTCCTTCGAATGGCGTCCCGTCCCCTCGGGCCGGGATCTGCGGGTGTTCGAACTCGACGTCGTCAACGTGAAGGAACGAGCCGCGAACATCGTCGGTGCGGCTCTGCGCGACGTCATCCACGTGACCGACGGCGCTGTCCTTCCGCGCAACGAAGACGTCAACGTCATGGTGCTGGCCCAGTGCGCAGAACGCGCGCTGTCGGCCGGAGGCATCGAGATACTCTCCGTCATGATCACCGGTGATGCACTCACCGACGGCTACCTGCTGTCGCAGGCGCTGCGCGATACCGACCGTGGTCCTGCAGCGGTCGCGGCGCTTCACGCCCTCAACTGAGCAGCTGTCGCGACGGCAGCGCTGTCAGAGCCGCTCAGCGCCGATCGTGCAACGGCAGATCGATGGCGCCGGTCTCGCCTGCATGACGAGCGACGGGGATGCGGGTGCCGAGCACCTGCGCGACGATGTCCTGTGCGATCTTCGGTGCGGTGAGACCGGCATCTGAGAGGATCTGGTCACGGGATGCGTGATCGATGAACTCATCGGGAAGGCCCAGCTCATCCACTGCGGTATCGATCCCCGCCTCGCGGAGCACCTGACGCACCCGTGTGCCGATGCCACCGACGCGGATGCCGTCCTCCAGCGTGATCACCAGGCGATGGCTCCTGGCGAGTTCAAGCACCGACGGCTGCACGGGAATCGCCCAACGCGGGTCGATCACCGTCGCTCCGATCCCCTGCGCACGCAGGCGCGTCGCGACATCCATCGCCATGGCGGCGAACGGCCCGATCGCGACGATCAGCACGTCTTCGCTCTCTCCACGCGAGAGCACATCGACACCGTCATCGAGGCGCTCGACCGCGGGGATGTCCGTGGCGACCTCGCCCTTCGGGAATCGGATCACGGTGGGCGCGTCATCGACGGCCACCGCCTCATCCAAGGACTCCTTCAGCCGTGCGCCGTCTCGGGGCGCCGCGATGCGGATGTGCGGCACGATCTGCAGCATGGCGAGATCCCACATGCCGTGGTGGCTCGGGCCATCTGGCCCCGTCACTCCCGCGCGGTCGAGGACGAATGTGACACCGGCCCTGTGCAGCGCGACATCCATCAGCACCTGGTCGAAGGCGCGCCCCATGAACGTGGCGTAGAGAGCGACCACCGGGTGCAGTCCACCGAACGCAAGCCCGGCGGCGGATGCCACGGCGTGCTGCTCGGCGATGCCCACGTCGTAGACCCGGTCGGGGAAGCGCTCCGCGAACGGGGCGAGGCCGGTCGGGCGCAGCATCGCCGCCGTCATCGCGATGACTTTCGGATCGCGCTCACCCACCCGAACGAGAGAATCGGAGAACACGTCGGTCCAACTCTGCCCGCTGGTCGAGAGCGGCTCGCCGGTGGCCGGATCTATACGGTTGACGGCATGGAACTGGTCGGCCTCGTCATCGCGGGCAGGCTGATAGCCCCGGCCCTTCTCGGTGATCGCGTGCACCAGCACTGGAGCACCATACGACTTGGCCAGCTCCAGTGTCTCCATGAGAGCCGGGAGGTCATGACCGTCGACGGGGCCGAGGTACTTGATGTCGAGATTGGAATACAGCGCTTCGTTGTTGGTGAAGCGCGAGAGGAACCCATGCGTGCCACCGCGGATGCCGCGGAACATCGCACGCCCGACCGGGCCGAAAACGCGGAAGAATCGGTCGGACTTGCGGTGCAGGTCCTTATAGGCCCCCGCTGTGCGCACACGGTTGAGGTAGCGAGACATCCCGCCGATGGTCGGGGCGTAGGAGCGGCCGTTGTCATTGACGACGATCACGAGGTTGCGATCGTTGTCGTCGGTGATGTTGTTCAGTGCCTCCCACGTCATGCCGCCGGTGAGGGCGCCATCGCCCACGACGGCCACGACGTGGCGGTCCGAGCGGCCAGTGGCTGTGAGCGCTCTGGAGACGCCGTCGGCCCAGCTCAGCGAGCTGGACGCGTGCGAGGATTCCACGACGTCGTGCGGGCTCTCGCTGCGCTGCGGGTAGCCGGCGAGTCCGCCGCGCACGCGCAATGCGGAGAAGTCCTGCCTGCCGGTGAGCAGTTTGTGCACGTACGACTGATGACCGGTGTCGAAGATGATCGGGTCGTCCGGTGATTCGAAGACCCTGTGCAGGGCGATGGTGAGTTCGACGACGCCGAGGTTCGGGCCGAGATGTCCGCCGGTGCGGGAGACCTTCTGGACAAGGAACTCCCTGATCTCCGCGGCGAGTCCGACGAGTTCGTCGGGGGTGAGGTCATCGAGATCTCGTGGTCCGCTGATGCGCTGCAGAATCGGCATCCGCCCTCCTCCTCGTTCCGGGAACCGGGTCGATCACCCACTCAGTCCCGCCCGTCGATTCTATCCTCGCAGCCCGAGAACTTACGGTTAACCCGGTTGCGCCGCGCCATGATCGCAGGTATGCCAGAGGGCCCGGGCGACCAGCGCCCGAGCCCTCTCACAGCGACGATCAGACCAGCGAACGCAGCACGTACTGCAGGATTCCGCCGTTGCGGTAGTAGTCGGCTTCACCAGGGGTGTCGATGCGGACGACCGCGTCGAACTCCACGACCTGCTTGCCCTCGGGCGAGTGCTCGCTCGGAGTGGCGGTGACGTGGACCGTCTTCGGTGTGGCGCCTTCGTTGAGCTCTTCCAGACCGGAGATCGAGACGACCTCGGTGCCGTCGAGGCCCAGCGACTCCCAGCTCTCGCCCGCGGGGAACTGCAGCGGAACGACGCCCATGCCGATCAGGTTCGAGCGGTGGATGCGCTCGAAGCTCTCGGTGATGACGGCCTTGACGCCCAGTAGGCTGGTGCCCTTGGCTGCCCAGTCGCGCGACGACCCGGAGCCGTACTCCTTGCCGCCGAAGATCACCAGCGGCGTGCCGGCCTCCTGGTAGTTCTGGCTGGCGTCGTAGATGAACGACTGCGGCGCGTCGGGCTTCGTGAAGTCGCGCGTGTAACCGCCTTCGACCTCTGCACCGTCGTTGACGGCGCGCACGAGCTGGTTCTTCAGGCGGATGTTCGCGAAGGTGCCACGGATCATGACCTCGTGGTTTCCACGACGCGATCCGAAGGAGTTGAAGTCCTTCTGGCGCACGCCGTGCTCCTCGAGGTACTTCGCAGCCGGGGTCGCGGCCTTGATGTTGCCCGCGGGGCTGATGTGGTCGGTCGTGACCGAGTCGCCCAGCGTCGCGAGCACCCTGGCGCCGGCGATGTCGGCGACCGGAGTCAGCTCCATCGTCATGCCCTCGAAGTACGGAGGACGACGCACGTAGGTGGACTTGTCGTCCCACTCGAAGATCGGGCCGGTCGGCGTGGGCAGGCTGGTCCAGCGCTCGTCGCCGTCGAACACGGTGGCGTACTGCTTGATGAACTGCTCGCGGGAGATCGACGAGTCGATGACTTCCTGGATCTCGGCGGGTGTGGGCCAGATGTCCTTCAGGAAGACATCGTTGCCGTCGCTGTCCTTGCCGAGCGCATCGATCTCGAAGTCGAAGTGCATGGAACCTGCCAACGCGTACGCCACCACGAGCGGCGGAGATGCGAGGTAGTTCATCTTGACGTCCGGGCTGATGCGACCCTCGAAGTTGCGGTTGCCCGAGAGCACGGCCGTCACGGCGAGGTCGTGGTCGTTGACCGCAGCGGAGACCTCATCGATCAGCGGACCCGAGTTGCCGATGCAGATCGTGCAGCCGTAGCCGACCGTGTAGAAGCCGAGGCCCTCGAGGTCCTTGTCGAGACCGGACTTCTCGTAGTAGTCGGTGACGACCTTGGAGCCGGGGCCGAGCGTCGTCTTGACCCACGGCTTCTGCTTCAGGCCGCGTTCGCGCGCCTTACGAGCGAGAAGACCCGCCGCCATCATCACCGAGGGGTTGGACGTGTTGGTGCACGAGGTGATCGCCGCGAGAGTGACCGCACCGTGGTCGAGGATGTAGCTCTCGCCATCGGGAGTGGTCACCGGAACCGGCTTGGAGGTGCCGTTGACCCCGCTGGAGATGTGCACAGGGCGCGTGTTGTGGTCCTCGTCGCCGGGGCCCGCACCCGGGTCGGATGCCGGGAACGAGTGCTTGGACTCGAGGTCGACGAGCGAGTCCGAGGTGGACGGGTCGGCGTAGTTGACGATGTCCTGCTCGAACTGCGTCTTGGCTTCGGAGAGGAGGATGCGGTCCTGCGGGCGCTTCGGGCCTGCGATCGACGGCACGACCGTGCTGAGGTCGAGCTCCATGTACTCGCTGAAGACGGGCTCCTTGTCCGCGTCGTGCCACAGACCCTGCAGCTTCGCGTACTCCTCGACGAGGGCGACGGCCTGCTCGTCGCGACCGGTCAGACGCAGGTAGTCGGTGGTGACGTCGTCGATCGGGAAGATCGCCGCGGTCGAACCGAACTCGGGCGACATGTTGCCGATCGTGGCGCGGTTGGCCAGCGGCACGGATGCGACGCCGGCACCGTAGAACTCGACGAACTTGCCGACGACGCCGTGCTTACGCAGCATGTCGGTGATCGTGAGCACGACGTCGGTCGCGGTGACACCGGCGGGGATCTCGCCGGTGAGCTTGAAGCCCACGACGCGCGGGATGAGCATCGAGACGGGCTGGCCGAGCATGGCAGCCTCGGCCTCGATACCGCCGACGCCCCATCCGAGCACGCCGAGGCCGTTGACCATCGTCGTGTGCGAGTCGGTGCCGACGCAGGTGTCGGGGTAGGCCTGGAGGACTCCGCCGTTGACGCGGTCGTAGATGACCTTGGCGAGGTGCTCGATGTTCACCTGGTGAACGATGCCGGTGCCGGGAGGCACGACCTTGAAGTCGTTGAATGCCGTCTGGCCCCAGCGCAGGAACTGGTAGCGCTCACCGTTGCGCTCGTACTCGATCTCGACGTTGCGCTCGAGCGCATTCTCGGTGCCGAACAGGTCGGCGATGACGGAGTGGTCGATGACCATCTCAGCCGGCGAGAGCGGGTTGATCTTGTTCGGGTCGCCGCCGAGGGCGGTGACCGCCTCGCGCATGGTCGCGAGGTCGACGATGCAGGGCACACCGGTGAAGTCCTGCATGACCACGCGCGCCGGCGAGAACTGGATCTCGGTGCTCGGCTCTGCCGCGGCATCCCACGATCCGAGCGCCTCGATCTGCGACTTCGTCACATTCGCGCCGTCTTCGGTGCGGAGAAGGTTCTCGAGGAGCACCTTCAGGCTGAACGGGAGCTTCTCGAAGCCCGGAACCGTGTCAACACGGAAGATCTCATAGTCGGTACTGCCGACCGTCAGGGTGCTCTTGGCACCGAAGCTGTTAACGGTGGACACGAATCCGTCTCCTTCTTGTCTGATGGGAGCGACAGGCGACTCCATCTTGCTCGCGTGCGACGCTGTCGGCTAGCAAGGCACACCTAACAGTGTGCGCCGTGAAAGCCTGTCTGCGAAAGCCCACTATTTATCTTGATGTCAAGATAAATCTATCACGAACGGGATGCCGTGGACTGCGGCGACTCGCGAGGATAGAGCGCTCGCACCACGAGCCAGGTGACCGCGATCAAGGGGGCGAACAGCGGCAGCCCCATGATGAGTTTGAGCGTGCCGAGCGCCGTCACCTGATCGGTCAGGTAGAGCGGCAGCTGCACCGCCAGACGCGCGAAGAACAGCGCGGCCCACGCGATGCCGAGCCATCGGAACGCGCGGCGTTTGCGCTTGTCGGTCCGCCATGCCGTGGCCTCCCCCATGAGGAAGCCGGCGGCGATGCCGATCAGCGACCAACCGATGAGGGCGGAGACGAGGAAGACCGTTCCGTACACGGCGTTCGTGATGAGCCCCGGCACGAAGTTGTCAACGCCGCGACCGGTCCACAGCGCGAGGGCAGCCGCTGCGCCTGCGGCGATCAACCCGCCCAGCGCCGCCGAGGGCGGCGACTTCTGCACCAGACGCACGATGGTGAACACGGCAGCGAGCCCGACGGAGACGCCGAGCGCGAGGATGAGCGGTTCGGGTTGGAGTGTGAACAGGACGACGAACGCGAGGCTCGGGAGCACCGATTCCAGTACGCCGCGCCATCCGCCGATCGCCGACCAGACGACCTTGTGCGTGCTGGCTTCCTCTGCAGGATCCAGGCCAGCCCTGCGCGCGGCACCGCCGAGTGCGGCGCCGAGCAGCTCAGACGTGCTCTGCTCGCGTGCCTCGTCGCCTTCGCGGTTCTCGCTGCTCACGCGGATCCGGGCGTCGCCGGCATCTTCAGCGGGATCAGGTCGCGCGGCGGCATCGGTGCGCCTCCGCGGACCACGACGATCGAGCGGAAAAGATCCTCGATCTTCGCTGCGGCTTCGGGATCCGACGCCGCGGATCCGCCGATCACTCCGCGAAGGAACCAGCGCGGTCCGTCGACGCCGACGAAACGCGCAAGGCGCAGCTCCGACCCTTCGGATGCGGGGCTGGGCACCTCGGCGAGAAGTTCCTTGCCGAGGGGGCCTTCGCGCTCTTCGACACGACCGCCCTGCTGGCGGACCTGGTCGACCAGCTGCGCACGGGTCTCGTGCCAGAGCCCGAGCGTGCGCGGCGCGGCGAAGGGCTGCACCTGGAGCGACGAGTCGGCATAGTCGAGTCCGACGGCGACGATGCGCTTGGTCTGCTCCTCGACCTCGAGGCGCAGATTCAGACCCTCGCGCGGGAGGATCTTGATCCCCCCGAGGTCGATGTACGGGCGGATCGGGTTCGCCTCGGACTCATCGAACGGTCCGTCTGTCGAGCGGTTCGCCGGTGCCGACTTCGACGGCGGCTGTGTGATCTCTTCAGTCATCTGCTGTTTCCTGCCTGTTCGGCGCCCTGCGAGGGCGCCTGATATCCGGTGGATCCGAATCCGTCCGCACCGCGGGCGCTCTCCGGAAGCTCGTCGACCGGGATGAAGTTCGCGCGCGTCACCGGCATCAGGATCAACTGGGCGATCCGGTCTCCGACCGCCACATCGTACGCGCTCGATCTGTCCGTGTTGAGCAGACTCACCTTGATCTCACCGCGGTATCCCGCATCCACCGTGCCGGGTGCGTTGACGATCGTGATCCCGTGCTTGGCGGCGAGACCGCTGCGCGGCACGACGAACGCGGCGTAGCCGTCCGGCAGTGCGATCCGCACGCCGGTGGGCACGAGGGCACGTTCTCCCGGCTCGAGTCGCACGGCCTCGGCCGCCACCAGATCGGCACCGGCGTCGCCCGGATGGGCGTAGTGCGGCACGACAGACGCGATAATGGGGAGATCAACGGAATCGCTCACCCCACGAGGCTAATGCAGAACCCCACCCCTGACACGCTCGTTCGCTACCGCGAACGTCTTTCCCCGAGCCTGTGGCTGCTCGTGACAGCAGCCGTGGTCGGGCCGATGGTGGCGCTCTCGTTCACGCCGCTCGGGTCGCTGCTCGCACTCCTGTTCGGCGCGGCGGCTGCTCTGCTGCTGATCATCACGCTCATGACGGCGTCACCTGCGGTGCGCGTGATCGGCACGATGCTGCATGCCGGCAGCGCGCACATCGACGTGCGCTGGCTCGGCACCGGCGTCGCCCTGACCGGCGAAGAGGCACGCGAGGCACGCGGTACGGCGTTACCCGCACGCGGCTGGCACCTCATCCGCGGCGGCATCGACGGAGTCGTGGTCATTCAGAACACCGACCCTGACGACCCCGTGACCAGCTGGACCATCTCCACGCGCACCCCGGATCGGCTGCTCGCGGCGATCCGCGATGCCCAGATCGCGGCATCCGCTCACAGCTGAACGAAGCGGGCTGAGAACGAAGCCGGTCGACCTCGAACCTCTCCTGGTACGACAACGCGCCCCAAGCCATTCGTCTGGGGCGCGTGAACGCGGTGCGTCTGCGGTCAGGCAGCGCACTCCTTGCAGATCGGACCTTCTGCGCCTTCGTGATCGAGCTGCGAGCGGTGCTTCACGAGGAAGCAGCTCATGCAGGTGAACTCGTCCTGCTGCGCGGGCAGCACGACGACATCGAGTTCGAGGTCGGAGAGGTCGGCACCCGGGAGGTCGAAACTCGACGGGTTGTCGGAGTCCTCGTCGCCGGTCGTGCCAGACAGTTTGTCCGGCACACGCTCCTTGAGGGCTTCGATCGACTCGGAGTCGTCTTCGCTCTTTCGGGGGGCGTCGTAGTCGGTTGCCATGCGGTAGATCTCCACTTTCATGGTGCTAGTGGGCGGTGCGCCGTCGGGTACGCGGCGGGCATAGTTTGCACGACGCGGAGACATTTAGCAAATGCCGCCACGCGCAGCAGATCAAACTCACGGCACGCCCAGCGTATTCCCGGCTGTGGGCGCCTCTGCGTGACACCATGATCGAACACCCATCAGAGGGGCATTCGCATGGAAAACGTCACTATCGTCGGCACCGAAGACGACCTGCTGATCCTCGCCACCGGTTCCGGCGAGCGATTCGCGCTGGCCATCGACGACGTGCTGCAGCGCGAGATCCGACGCGCGCGTCGCCGAGACTCAGACGACGCCCCGCGCGTCATGGCTAGCCCTCGCGAGATCCAGGCGCACATCCGCTCCGGGCTCTCGGCCGTTGAGGTCGCCGAGCTTCTCGGGATCGGCGTCGACGATGTCGCCCGCTTCGAAGGACCTGTGCTGGCCGAGCGCGAGCACATCATCGGACAGGCACTCGCGGTACCGGTGCTCATCGGCAGCGAGGTCGAACCCGACGCCCAGCCGACCTTCGGCGTCGCGATCCACGCGAAGCTCGCCGATCTTCAGGCATCCGCAGAACGCTGGGCGAGCTGGAAGGACGAATCCGGTTGGATCGTCAAACTCGAGTTCGACGCCAACGAGGTATCGCACGATGCCCGCTGGAGCTTCGACCCGCGCCGCAGCGCGCTCTCGCCCCTGAACGCGGATGCCACGCAACTCTCGCGGCAGGGTTCCCTGCCCGAGGGCCTCATCCCTCGCCTGCGAGCCGTCGACAGCGATCGCACCGAGTCTCCGTACAAGGACGACAGTCGCTTCGATTCCGGTGCGTTCGGGCCGCGGCTGCTGCCCGCTCTGGAGGCCGACGTCGAAGAGCCCCTGCCGCCGGAGCGCTCCAACGCGGCAGCGCAGGCCGCTGCGATCAAGCGCGCGCCCGACGAGTCGGTGACGAGTGCTGAGACGGCCGATCTGCTCGAAGCACTTCGCAGACGCCGTGGACAACGTGAGAGCGCGCCGCTGCTGGATGATGAGTTCTCCGAGCAGCACGACCGGGCGGAAGAGTCGGGGCCCATCGCGCTGTTCGAGTCTCTCGAGCCGGAGTACGTGGAGCAGAAGCCGAAGCGCACACCGGATCCTGCGCCCCAGGACTCGGCGAATGACACCTCCGGACGACGTCGCCGCCGCAATGCGATGCCGTCGTGGGACGAGATCGTCTTCGGCGCACGCACCGACGACTGATTCTCACGCACCGACGAGTGAGCCGACGCGGTTCCGCGCTCGATCAGACCGCGAACGCCCCACGCCGGATATACGGGACCTGTCGTTCCTCGGGTGTCAGTGCACCATGCTGGCCGACCATCCCGCGCGCACGCTGGTCTTCGGCGGTGCCGTCGTAGAACGCCCTGTTGCCGCGCGCGATCACCAACAGGTCGCCGATGCGAGAGGCCGCTTCGGGCGTCACACGCGCACCGAACATGCCGGTCGCGATCGCCTCGGTGCCGCTGAGCACGTCGGCGTCGCCCTCGCTCGCGAGTCGCCATCGCTGAAGGACCGCCTCGGCATCGATATCCGACTCCAGGTACACGTGCAGCATGCGGGGCTCTCCTCCGATGTGTCGCACCCCGTCCAAGCGGGAGTCGCCCTCATCGAGGATGACGTGCCGATGCGGAGGAACGTCGATCATGCCGTGATCCGCCGTGACGAGCACGCCGATCTGGCTCGGCGGGACCACAGCGAGCGCTCCGTCGATCTCTTCCAGCGCCGCGATCCATTCCGCGGACGCGACGCCGTGCTTGTGCCCTGCCTTGTCGGCTTCGGGGAGGTAGCAGTAGACGAGCGAGCCCGGATTGTCAGCGGCGAGCTGGTAGGCGACGGTCACGCGTTCGGCGGGCGTCTTCGCCGCGACGAACGCGGCACCTCGCATCGTCGCCCGTGTGAAGCCGCTGTGCGCGTAGGCGGCGATGCCGACTGCGAAGGCGCCATGCCCCGCCGCGACGGCTCGCTCGAACACCGTTGGTGCCGGTTGCCAGACCAGCGGATCGATGCCGTCGTTCTCCCATCCGGAGAGCTGATTCACCAGCCTGTCGTGCTTCCGATCGAGCACGCGGTAGCCCACCAGACCATGCTCGCCGGGCTCCAGGCCGGTGAGAGTGCTGGTCAGCGCCGCCGCCGTGGTCGTCGGGAACACCGAGTGGGCGACGTCCTTCTTGCCGAGCCCTGCCGTCAGGTGACGGGCATGGCCGGCGTGTCCGCGCAGCTGGATCGCACCGAGTCCATCGACGACGACGAGGACAACCGATCGGGCGGGTCTCAGTGCCCCGTCTGCGCCCTCCAGCGCCATCAGCAAGTCGCCCGCCACCCCGGTCAGGCTCCGGGCTGGCGACGGCGCGGACGGTAGAATCAGAGACATCCGAGCCAGTCTTTCACAGGCCCAGCAACGTCCCCAGGAAGTCCATGCCCCGCACCGAATCCGCCGAGCCCGTCGAGGAGCGCATCCAGGACATCGATCTGTCCTCCGAGATGCAGGGATCATTCCTCGAGTACGCATACTCGGTGATCTACTCCCGCGCGCTTCCGGATGCCCGCGACGGACTCAAGCCCGTGCAGCGCCGCATCCTGTATCAGATGGCGGAGATGGGGCTGCGACCGGAGCGCGGCCATGTCAAGAGCGCCCGCGTCGTCGGCGAGGTGATGGGAAAGCTGCACCCGCACGGCGATTCTGCGATCTACGACGCCCTCGTGCGCCTCTCGCAGGATTTCGCGCTTCGTGTTCCGCTCGTCGACGGACATGGAAACTTCGGCTCCCTCGACGACGGCCCCGCCGCATCCAGGTACACCGAAGCCCGCCTCGCACCCGCCTCGCTTGCGCTCACCGAGAACCTCGACGAAGACGTCGTCGATTTCGTACCGAACTACGACGGCCAGTTCCAGCAGCCGGCCGTGCTTCCGGCAGCGTTCCCCAACCTCCTCGTCAACGGTGCCAGCGGGATCGCCGTGGGCATGGCGACGAACATGGCGCCGCACAACCTCATCGAGGTCGTCGCCGCAGCGATCCACCTGTTGGACAATCCTGACGCCACACTCGACGAGCTGATGGAGTTCGTTCCTGGGCCCGACTTCCCCTCCGGCGGCATCATCATGGGCCTGGACGGGATCAAGGACGCCTACTCCAACGGTCGCGGCGCCTTCAAGGTGCGCGGCAAGGTCTCCGTCGAATCCATCGGCCCCCGCCGTACCGGCATCATCGTCACCGAGCTGCCGTACATGGTCGGCCCGGAGCGACTGATCGAGAAGATCCGCGATGCCGTGCAGGCGAAGAAGCTGCAGGGCATCAGCGACGTGAACGACCTCACGGACCGCCAGTACGGCCTGCGCGTCGCGATCGGCATCAAGACCGGCTTCGACCCCAATGCCGTGCTCGAGCAGCTGTACCGGCTGACGCCGCTGGAAGACTCGTTCAACATCAACAACGTCGCGCTCGTCGAGGGGCAGCCGCGCACGCTCGGTCTCAAGGAGATGCTCAGCGTCTACGTTGGCCACCGGCTCGAGGTCATCACCCGCCGCAGCCGCTATCGTCTCGCCCGTCGCGAGGAACGACTGCACCTGGTCGAAGGACTGCTCGTCGCGATCCTCGACATCGACGAGGTCATCCAGGTCATCCGCTCCTCGGACGATTCAGAGCAGGCACGCGCACGTCTACGGACCGTGTTCGACCTCTCCGAGGCGCAGGCCGAGTACATCCTCGAACTCCGTCTTCGCCGTCTGACGAAGTTCTCCCGCGTCGAGTTGGAGACCGAGCGTGACGCGCTACAGGCGGAGATCGCTCAACTTCGCGAATTGCTCGGAAGCGAGGTGCTGCTGCGTGCGCAGGTCGCCAAGGAACTGGATGCAGCGGCCGAGGCATACGGCACTCCACGGCGCACGCTGCTGACGAACGGCAAGCCCGCAGCCCCGCGCCGCGCGAAGGCGGGCGAGCCCGATCTGCAGATCGCCGACGCGCCGACCGTCGTCGCGTTGTCGACGACGGGTCGCGCGGTGCGCGTCGACCTCGCGGAGGGACAGGAGCTGTCCAGACCGGCACGCCGCAGCAAGCACGACGCGATCCTCTCCACCGTGACCACCACGGTACGAGGAGAGGCCGGCGCCATCACCACGACAGGGCGACTGCTGCGCTTCTCCCCCGTCGATCTGCCGTCCGTTCCCGGCACGTCGGTGCAGCTCGCCGCCGGCACGCCGCTGCGTGACTACCTGGGCATCACGTCGCGCTCGGAGAAGGTTCTCGCGCTGGTGGATCTGTCCTCCGACGTCCCGGTGGCGCTCGGCACGGCGCAGGGGACGATCAAACGCATCGTGCCGTCCGGTCTTCCTGTGCGCCCCGAGATCGAAGTCATCTCCCTCAAGCCCGGAGATGCGGTGGTCGGTGCGGCCGCTGCTTCAGACGACTCCGAAGTGGTCTTCATCACGACCGACGCTCAACTGCTGCACTTCGCCGCGTCAGCGGTGCGTCCGCAGGGCGCAGCGGCCGGCGGCATGGCCGGCATCAAGCTCGGCTCCGGAGCGGCTGTGCTCTTCTTCGGCACCGCTCCTGCGACTGACGACGTGGCCGTCGCGACGGTGTCCGGCGCCGAAGGCGTGATTCCTGGAACGGATGCCGGACGCGCCAAGGTCTCGGCCTTCGCCGAGTTCCCCGCCAAGGGACGAGGAACGGGCGGTGTTCGCGCGCACTCGTTCCTGAGGGGCGAGGATCGACTCACCGTGGCATGGGCAGGCGCAGCGCCCGCATACGCGGTGGGTGCCGACGGCGCCGTGCGCAAGCTTCCGGAGACTCCGGCCAAGCGCGACGCATCGGGTCAGCTGATCGACGGCGTGATCGGCTCGATCGGCCGCCCCGTCATCTGACCTCTGGCCGGCGTCTCATCGACCGGCCGCGTTCAATCGCGCTCGACGGCTTCCGTGCCGAGTTCGCCGAGCCCCTCCTCGATGACCCGCGCGACTGTCTCGGCGTATGCGCCCTCCGGATCCAGATCCGGATCGAACACCGTGACCGATGCGCCCCAGGCACGAGGAGCGATCCCTCGGAGCAGAGCGATGAGCTCGTCCGGCGCCAATCCGCCTGGGTCCGGGCTGTCGACGGCGGGCATGTGCTCGGGGTCGAGCACGTCCACATCGACCTGAAGCCAGAATCCGCGCTCCAGACCGGGTGTGGCGACGATCTGTGCTGCTGCGCGCACACCGCCGTGCAGGATGACCCGGTCGGCCGGGATCGTCAGAGCCACCAGCGCCGACACCTCCGAGACGTACTCGTCCTCGCGCCGGCAGCCGACGTGCGCGGTCGCGTCAGCCTCGAAGTACGGGCCGAGACCGTCGATGTCGGCGATCTCCGGAACGTGGTGCCCGATCGCGGCTGCGAGGTCTTCGCCGGCGAGGCTCCCATAGGCGTCGCTGTTGCCCGGATGACGGAAATCGGTGTGGCCGTCCACGTGCACGAGTCCCCCGCCGCCCGATACCTTGCTTGCCATGCCTGCGGCCATGAGCAGGCTGCAGTCACCGCCGAGAACAAGCGGCGCCAGCCCGGCAGCGCGAGCCTCGACGATGCGACGCGCGAGGAGCCGCGCGTGATAGATGATCGCTCCTTGATTGCGCACGGTGCCGGCGGCGCGACGGCCCTCGTCGTCGACATAGCGACCGGGCAGCACTGCGCCCCAGTCGACAGCTCCCCGGCCGATCAGCACCTCATGCAGGCCGGCCTCGCGCAGCGCCTCAGGCGCCTTCGCAGTACCAGGCACCGCACCGGGCTGCGGGGGCCTCAGCCCGAGATTCGACGGCGCGGAGATCAGTGCGATCACGGGGTCGCCCTCCCCCGTGCCGTCGTCTCCGGTGCGGCGATTCGACGTCACGCGTCGATCGACTCCCTGGAGAGCTGATCGGATGAGTCGATGATGAACTCGCGACGGGGAGCGACCTCATTGCCCATCAGCAGCTCGAACACCCGGCCTGCGGCCTCGGCGTCCTCCATGCGCACGCGCCGCAGTAGTCGCCCTCCGCGGTCCATCGTCGTGTTCGCCAGCTGATCGGCATCCATCTCGCCGAGACCCTTGTAACGCTGGATCGGCTCATGCCAGCGCTTGTTCGTCTTGCGGAGCTTTGCGAGGAGGGCGTGCAGCTCCTGCTCGGTGTACGTGTAGATGGTCTCGTTCGGCTTGGACCCGGGGTTCATCACGATGACCCGGTGCAGCGGAGGCACCGCGGCGAACACGCGTCCCTCCTCGATCAGCGGACGCATGTAGCGGAAGAAGAGTGTGAGCAGCAGCGTGCGGATGTGTGCACCGTCGACGTCGGCGTCGCTCATCAGGATGATCTTGCCATAGCGCGCCGCGTCGATGTCGAAGGTGCGGCCGGAGCCCGCGCCGATCGTCTGGATGATCGCGGCGCATTCGGCGTTCGAGAGCATGTCGCCGATCGACGCGCGCTGCACATTCAGGATCTTGCCGCGGATCGGCAGCAGTGCCTGGATCTCGCTGTCGCGGGCTCGACGCGCTGTTCCCAGCGCCGAGTCGCCCTCCACGATGAACAGCTCGCTGCGTGAGACGTCGTTGGATCGGCAGTCCACGAGCTTGATCGGGAGTGACGACGACTCCAGGGCGTTCTTGCGTCGCTGGGTCTCCTTGTGTGCGCGTGCGGAGATACGCGCCTTCATCTCGGAGACGACCTTGTCCAGCAGCTGGCTGGCCTGGTTCTTGTCATCGCGCTTCGTCGAGGTGAACCGTGCGCCGAGCTCCTTGCGAAGCACCTGCGCCACGACCTGACGTACGGCCGGTGTGCCGAGCACCTCCTTGGTCTGGCCTTCGAACTGCGGCTCAGGCACCTCGACGGTGAGCACGGCGGTGAGACCCGCGAGCACATCGTCCTTCTCGACCTTGTCGTTACCGACCTTGAGCCTGCGCGCGTTCTGCTCGACCTGGGAGCGCAGCACCTTCAGCAGTTCCTGCTCGAATCCCTGCTGGTGCGTGCCGCCCTTGGGCGTCGCGATGATGTTCACGAATGATCGTGTGACCGTCTCGTAGCCTGTGCCCCACCGCATCGCGATGTCGACCCGGCACTCGCGTTCGACCTCCTGGGAGGTCATGTGGCCGTTCGCCTGCAGGACGGGAACGGTCTCCTTGAATGTTCCGGTGCCCTGAATGCGCCAGGTGTCGGTGATCGGCGCGTCGACGGCGAGATAGTCGACGAACTCCGCGATGCCGCCGTCGTAGCGGTACGAGACCTCGGCGCTCTTTTCGCCTCGATCGTCGCGGACGACGATCTCGAGCCCAGGGACGAGGAATGCTGTCTGACGTGCGCGGTTCTCCAGCTCTGCGAGCTGGAAGGCGGCATCCTTCGTGAAGATCTGACGATCCGCCCAGTACCGCACCCGCGTTCCGGTGACGCCTCGCGGGGCCTTGCCCGCGATCCTGAGCTCGCTGCTCTTCTCGAACGGCGCGAACGGCGCATCCGGCCGCTTCTCGCCCGAATCCTTGAAGTTGCCCGGTTCCCCGCGGTGGAATGACATCGCGTAGGTCTTGCCGCCGCGGTCGACTTCGACGTCGAGCCGTTCGGAGAGCGCGTTCACGACGGACGCGCCGACTCCGTGCAGACCACCGGATGCCGCGTAGGATCCGCCGCCGAACTTTCCGCCGGCGTGGAGCTTGGTGTAGACGACCTCGACGCCGGTCAGACCGGTGCGCGGTTCGATGTCGACGGGAATGCCTCGCCCGCGGTCGTGCACCTCGACGCTGCCGTCCGCGTGCAGGATCACGTCGATGCGCGTGCCATTGCCTCCGACGGCCTCATCGACGGAGTTGTCGATGATCTCCCACAGGCAGTGCATGAGTCCGGGCGACCCGTTCGACCCGATGTACATGCCCGGGCGCTTGCGAACCGCTTCAAGGCCTTCGAGAACCTGAAGATGATGGGCGGAATACTCAGCGGTCACAATCCTCGATTCTATTCGCGACCACGTTCGAAGCTCTGCAGACACTCCCCTGGCGACGCACCCTGACTGCTCCGGCGTACGCGCTGAGCGAAACACGCCGTCCATCGGGCATGACTATCAGCCAGTCGTGGTTGTATTGAGCACATTCCCACTGGAGATGCCGATACCCGAGGAGGCACCGAGATGAACGCTACAACCGAACGTGAGACCTCCACCGTCGAGTACCGTCTGACCGCGATGGACCGCTGCGACTCATGTGGCGCGCAGGCCTACATCGCAGCCGAGGTCAACGGCTCCGAACTGCTCTTCTGCGCCCACCACGGTCGCAAGTACGAAGAGAAGCTCCGCGACGTCGCGACGTCCTGGCACGATGAGACCGCCCGTCTCGTCGACGCCGTCTGACGCAACCCGCCCCTGACTGACTCTTCAGTCCACGATCACCCGCCGCACCCCTGAGGTGAGGCGGGTGATGATCTCTTCGCCCACGGTGTCGATCCGCTCGGCGAGTGCCGTCACGTCCGATTCGCCCTGATCCCCCGGCCCGAACACGGTCACCGTGTCGCCGACGCGGGCATCGTTCCAGTCGCGGACCAAGGTGCTGGTCGCGTCGATCCGCACGATCTCGCGCACGCCTCCCGGGGTTCCGATGCTCGCGCCGGCAAGGATCGAGGGAAGCCCGTGGTACGCGCCCAGCCCGATCACGACTTCGCCTGCGCGCTCCTCGATCACGCGTGCGCGCAGGGCTGCGATCGGTGTGACACCGGGGATCTCAGGTCCATCGGCCGAGCGGATGCCGTAGCAGAACGCACCGATCCGGCATACCGTGCCGCGCAGCTCCGGACGCCACCAGGATGCTGCCGAGGCGGTCAGGTGCAGCGCCTGCGGAGCGCCGCCCATCGCGCGCACCACGTCGACGGCGTCATGGAACGCGCGGGCGGACTCATCGTCTTCCGCGTCACTCGCTTCGGCGAGATGACTCCACACGCCGACCACTTCGATCAGGCCCGACTGCTGTGCAGTCATCGCATCGGCGACCACTCGTGGCCAGTCCTCCGGCCGGATGCCGTTGCGGTGCAGCCCTGTGTCGATCTTCAGGTGCACGCGTGCGGTGAGACCGAGGCGACCGGCGACGTCGATGACGCGACGCAGATAGTCGGCGGATCCGACTCCCAGTTGGATGCGGGCGTGGAGGGCTCGTTCGATCTCGTCATCGCTTGAATCCGCCCAGGCGAACACTGTGGCCCGCTCTGCCTGTGCGCGGATGCGCAACGAAGTGTGCACGTCGTAACCGCCGAACATTTCGACAGGTCGCGCCGCGTCTTTCGCAACGGAGGCCGCCCACTCCACGCCGTGACCGTACGCGTCGTCCTTCATCGCCAGCATGAGCTGTGCGGGGCCGATCCGCTCGTGCACCGCAGCGAGGTTCTGCAGGAAGCGCGTGCGTGAGATCTCGAGCGTGGGAGTCATCAAGACGTCCATTCGCGCACCGCCTTCAAGCCGGCGATGGTGATGAGCTCGGCGATGCCGAGTCCCGTGATGTCGGCCCATTCCGCCAAGGCATCGCGAGCGACCCCTGCGCCACCGAAGTAGACGACGTCCGCACCCACGGCCTCGCCTGCCCCTGAGTCCTCGAGGTCGACCACGCACACGTCCATCGCCACGCGTCCCACGATCGGTCGCAGCACGCCGTCGACTTCCACGTGAGCGGAGCTGCCGAGTGCGCGGACGATTCCCTGCGCGTAGCCGCCGGTCACCAGTGCCACGGTCGTGTCGACGGCGGCTCGATGGCGGTAGCCGTAGGAGACCGCTTCACCGGCCCGCAGCGGCTTGGTCGAGACGACCCGGCCCGCGAGCCGCATCGCCGGTACGGTCTGGGCGCCGGGAAGACCGTACAGGACGCTGCTGTCGATGTCCGCTTCTCCGGTCGTCACAGCGCGTAGGTCCAGTTCGTGCACGCGCTCGGCGATGTGCGCATCGTCGACGAGGACCGTCTTCACACCGGCATCCCGCACCACCGCAGCGACTTCGAGTACGCCGTGTCCGAGCGCGTCGCCGCGGAGGTCGGCCATTTCGCCGCCGAGGGCGACGGCCTCGAGGGCGCCCTCGCGCAGCGCTCCCGCCGAGACGAGTGCGCGCGGCAGGCTCCCCGTCGGGGTCACCGCCTGCTGGCCTCGATCACCGGACGGTGCCGCGCTCGGCTGCCGGTGCGGATGCCGGTGGCGCTCACGCGGGTCTCGTAGAGCCCTGGCGTCCAGTTTCCCTCGATCAGCATCGGACCCTCTGGACCGACAGCGACGTCCCACCCGATGTACGGCACGGTGGGCACCTCCTGTGCGGCGCGTGTGACGAGATCGACCACGCGGTCCCACATCGGCACCTCGAAGTCGACGATCGACTTGCCCGAATCCGGGTGCGTCTCGTAGCGCGACTTGTGCTTGCCGGTGTGTCCCGGTCCGAAGGACTTGCCGTTCTCGTCGATCATCGTGAAGAAGCCGCCCCACGTGAACTGGTCGCTCACCGCGCCGCGGCCGAATTTCTGCGCGGCCATCAGCACATGCACTTTCGTGCCGTCGAAGAACGTCGCCACGCGCGTGGTGTTGACGGTGCCTTCGCAGTACTCGGAGAGATACGGATGCTGCTCGATGCGCTGCTCGATGAGCCGCTGACCCTTGTCGCGCAGTTCGTCGCGGAACGCGTTCCAGTCGGTCACCTCCGACGCCTCGTACCGGAAGACGCCCTTGCCCTCGCGGCCGACAGGTGTCTTTGCGATGAAGACCGGGTTCTTCTCAGCGAAGGCGCGCAGGCCTTCGGCATCCACCTCGTCGAGGTCGAGCCAGTCGCGGCCGAGGTACTCGGCGAAGCGGCGGTTGAAGGTGATCTTGTTCTCGAACTGCAGCACGTCGGTGCGGTCGTTGACCGCCTGGGCCAGATGATGCTGGATCAACGAGGTCATGAAGGTCTTGCGCTCGCTCTTGCTCAGCAGCGCGAAGTCGGCCTCGTAGTAGTCGATGTATGCCGTGTCGTGCAACGCCGCCCAGACGAGCATGTCGACGAAGACCCTCGGCGCCCACTTGCCCTGTTCCTTGGCGATCTGGGACGCGAACCCCCACACCCGACGCGGATCGAACGAGGTGAGGCGCCTCAGAAGGTACTTCAGGCGCGCAATGGGTGCGACGTCTCGAGACAAGGGCAAAGACCTTTCGGCGGGGGCATGTCAGAACGTCTCATGCTACTCGCTCCGCCTGCCCGGATCCGCTGAGGGCTGCGTGTTAGCCTGGGTCGGTGGATCAGAAGCGGTTGCGCATCCGGTACCTTTTCGACCGGGCTCGGCGGCTCAATCCGACCCAGCTGTTCGAATTGGCGCATCAGGTGAAGAAGGTGTCGAAGGCACCTCTCCCCGTCATCATCGGCGACATGCTGTGGTGCTCCGTACGCTACGAGATGGGCTTCCGCGACTACGTCGTGTGGGACATCCGCATCCTCAACGCACGCGAGCGGGCGACGTGGATGACGCACCCCAAGGCGTTCCGACTCAATCGCACCCTCAACGGGCCGGATTCCAAGATCATCCTCGGCGACAAGATGCGCTTTCTCACCGACTTCGCTGATCTCACCGGCCGCGAGTGGATCGATGCGGCTGCGGCCGACGACGACGAACTGCGTGCCTTCATCGACCGGCACCCTCGTGTGATCGCCAAGCCGGCCGCCGGTGAGGGCGGCGCGGGCATCGGCATCTACGAGACCGCGGACGTGTCAGACGTCGCTGCGTGGCGCACGCTGCTGGTCGAGCGCGACCAGACGCTGCTCGAAGAGGTGCTGACCCAGCACGACGACCTGAACAAGTTGTATCCCGACAGTGTGAACACCGTGCGGATGATCACCTACCGCGACCCGGCGGACGAGCTGCACGTGATCGCATCCGTACTGCGCATCGGCAATGGCGCCGTGATCGACAACTTCGCCTCCGGCGGCATGTTCACCATGCTCGACGACGACGGCGTGGCTCTGTACCCCGGCGTCGACAAGCAGTCGAACATCTACCACCAGCATCCGGCCACCGGCACGACCATCAAGGGTCTGCAGGTGCCGTTCTACCCGGAGGTGGTCGACATGATCGCCGAGGCTGCGAAGAGGCTGCCCACCGTGCCGTACGTCGGCTGGGACATCGCGATCACGCCTGAGGGCCCCGCACTCATCGAGGCGAACCACAACTCGAGCGTCTTCCAGATGAAGCCCTCCGCCTCAGGCATCCGCACCGGGCTGCTGTACCGCTACCGCGACGCGATCGGCGCGGACGTGGTCGACAACAAGCGCTGAGTCGCCCGGTACCGCAGCGGCGGTCTCAGGCGCGACGGTTCCGCACGGTGTCTATCGCGACCCGCAGTTCCGGCACCCGGAAGACGAAGAGCAGCAGCAGGTAGACCGCTCCGCAGACCGCAGCGATCAGCACGGCGCCGAGCGCTCCCCAGATCTTGTCCTGCAGCATCCAACCGTCTGCTCCCCCGCTCAGCAGGAACGCCCCGTAACCGGCGGCGCCGGCGGGGATCGCCATGAGCACGAAACGCGCGAGTGCCCTCCACGTGCTGGCGAGTCCGAGCGGGCCGATCTTGCGGCGCAGCAGGATCGTCGCCAGCACGGTCTGCACGATGCCGGAACACGCCTGAACGAGTGCGACCGCGGCGGCACGCCACTCAAGTGGGACGGTGAAGGCGACCACGATCGTGAAGATGAGCACCAAAGAGGCCTGCACCACCGTGAAGATGAACGGCGTGCGCGCATCGCCGTACGCGTAGAACGTGCGCTGCACGATGAACAGCACCGCCATCGGCAGAAGGCTCACCAGGAACGCCAGCAGCACCGGCGCGATCAGCACCGCCTCGTCTGCACCGTTGCTGAAAACACGTGACGCGGGAACAGCGGCCGCCGCGACCGCTGCAGTCGCGACGATGACGAAGAGTCCGAGGATGCGGATCGACTGCGCGATGTCTCCGCGCAGTTCCACATCGCGCTTGGCGGCGGCGTGCTCACTGATCCGGGTGAAGTACGGGGTTCCGATCGCAAGGATGATCATCGAGTACGGAACCATGTACACCAGCCACGCATTCTGCGAGGCGAACACGGACGGGAAATCTCCGGAGGCCACTGAAAGCGTCTGAGTCTGCACGATGCCGACGAGCTGACCGATGAGGGTGGTCAGCAGCGTCCAGGTCGCCAGGGTGCGCATCTGCCCGAGACCCATGCCCCGCCAGCGGAAGTCGAGTCGCAGCGGGATGCCGGCTCTGCGCCAGAAGAACATCAGCACCACGGTCTGCGCGACTATGCCGAGTGTCGCGGTGCCGCCGAGCACCATGACCATCATCGGGTTCCAGAGCGAAACCTGCGTGAGGTCGGATCCGAACAGCATCATGAAGACGAGGAACCCGGCGATCGAGACGATGTTGTTCATGATCGGCGCCCAGGCGTATGGGGCGAAGATCCTGCGGGCGTTGAGTATCTCGCCCAGCAGGGCGAACATGCCGTAGAAGAACAGCTGTGGAATGCACCAGTACGCGAACTGGGTCGCCAGTGCATGCTGCTCGGGTGAGTATCCGGCCGAGGAGAACAGACTCACCAGCAGTGGCGCGCACAAGAACGCCACGACCGTGACTCCCCCGACGAGCACGAATCCCAGGGTGAGCAGCTTCGCCAGGAACGCGTGACCGCTGTCCTTCTGCGCCGTGGCCCGCACCACTTGGGGCACGATAACCCCCGTGAGCACACCGGCGGAGATCACCTGGTAGATGCTGTTGGGCAGCATGTTCGCCGTGGCGAAGGCGTCTCCCGCCTCGCTGAGCGCGCCGATCGCGGAGATGAGCACGACCGTGCGCAGCAGCCCAGTGATCCGCGATGTGAGCGTACCCGCCGCGATCATGGCGCTGGCGCGACCGAGTCCCATGCGTGTGGTGATTCCCCTCCGCGACCGTCGTCGGCGATCCGACGTCAGACGGTGCGATCTCAGACGGTGCGGATGATACCCATCGGGGTGGACTCTCGTCCCTGTCCGAGCGGGTTGTCCTTCAGGATACGCACGAGACGCTGTTCGCCGGCCTTGTCGAGCGTGGAACCCAGGATGTTCCCACCGAGGTCGTTGATGTCGACGACTGCGACATCGGCCGTGCCGCCGATGAGTGCCTTGAGATGCGTCGCCACCTGGCGCGGATTCTTCGGGCCGAGCACGACAGCCTCGTTGTACGGCGGGATCGTGTGCGAGGTGGGTCCGTCGATCGCTCGAGCCTTGTCACCGGCGATGCGGTAGAAGTCGCCCTTGCGCCCGAACGCCTTCGTCACCGCCGCGACGGCGGCCGCGAGCAGGATGCGCGGCGTGCCGCACTCCCGAAGCGCCATCTCCATCGTCTCGGGCATGCCGAGGCCGATGCCGTACGGCGTGCGGGTGACGTACTTCGACAGGAACAGCGCGAGCTTTCGCGGCTGGATCTCGTCGAGACGGTAGGAGCGTCCCTGCGTGATCGCGACGATCTTCTCGGTCACGAAAAGCAGGTCGCCGGGCTGCACGGCATCCTTCGCGTACTCGGTGACGATCTGGTCGATGTCGTCCTCGGGCATGACCACGCGCGTGCGCAGCGGGATGCGGGCGTACTTCTTGCCGTCGACGCTCGTCTCGAGCGCCTTGCCGTCGTTCGCCGTGCCCTCGTTCGCCTGGGTCATTCGAGGTAGTCCCGCAGCGACTGCGAGCGGCTCGGGTGACGCAGCTTGGCCATCGTCTTCGACTCGATCTGGCGGATGCGCTCGCGCGTGACGCCGAACGTGTCGCCGATCTGGTCGAGCGTCTTGGGCTGACCGTCGCCGAGACCGAAGCGCATGCGGATCACGCCTGCCTCGCGCTCGGAGAGCGAGTCGAGCAGCTGCTCGAGCTGACGCTGCAGCATCGTGAAGCCCACGGCGTCTGCCGGGACGACGGCCTCGGTGTCCTCGATGAGGTCACCGAACTCGCTGTCGCCGTCCTCGCCGAGAGGAGTGTGCAGCGAGATCGGCTCGCGACCGTACTTCTGCACCTCGACGACCTTCTCAGGCGTCATGTCGAGTTCGCGGCTGAGCTCTTCCGGAGTGGGTTCGCGACCGAGGTCCTGCAGCATCTGGCGCTGCACGCGCGCGAGCTTGTTGATGACCTCGACCATGTGCACCGGGATGCGGATCGTGCGTGCCTGGTCGGCCATCGCACGGGTGATCGCCTGACGGATCCACCAGGTGGCGTAGGTCGAGAACTTGAAGCCCTTGGTGTAGTCGAACTTCTCGACCGCACGGATGAGGCCCAGGTTGCCCTCCTGGATGAGATCCAGGAACTGCATGCCACGGCCGGTGTAGCGCTTGGCGAGCGAGACCACGAGGCGGAGGTTGGCGCCGAGAAGGTGACTCTTGGCGCGGTGTCCGTCACGGGCGACCCACTGCAGGTCGAGACCGAGCTGGCCGGTCTTCTCGGCAGCCGTCATGTTCGACAGCTTCTCCTCGGCGAACAGGCCGGCCTCGATGCGCATCGCGAGCTCGACCTCTTCGGCCGCGTTCAGGAGCGCGACCTTGCCGATCTGCTTCAGATAGTCCTTGACCGGGTCGGCGGTGGCGCCGGTGATCTGCGTCGAGTAGACCGGGACATCGTCTTCGTCCTTGGACGTCAGGACGATGGCGCCGGTCGGGAGCGGCTCGGTGAACGCCGCCTTCTTGTCGTCGTCATCTGCATCGTCGGCGACGACCTCTCCATCGGGAGTGTCCTCCTCGACGACGTCATCGGCCTTCTTGCGCCGTACAGGCGCCTTCTTGGCAGCAGGGGCCTTCTTGGCAGCGGGAGCCTTCTTGGCTGCCGGCTTCTTTGCGGCAGCGGTGGTCTCCGGCTCGACGGCGTCGGTCGAGGCAGCCTCGGCTGCGGTCTTCGTCTTCGTCGTCCGGGAGTTCTTGGTCGCGGCAGGAGTCACGTTTCGCCTTTCACGGGGCAGCGCGCCCGCCCCGGGACATTTCGGACACTAGTAAGACCCTTGTCAAGTCGGCAGCCTTGCGGCGAACGATTGACAACGGGTCGGATTACCAGTATCGCACACCATTGGAGGTGCGGATGCAACTCGCGCCCCTGGCTGTGCCCTGCGTGTGGCGACGCCGTTCAGGTTCGCGGACGCTTGTCCTCATCACCCGGACGCCGAGTCGCCAGATAGCGTTCGAGTTCTGCGGCGAGCTCGTCCGCGCTGGGCAGATCGCGTTCGTCGAAACCACCCTCGTCGTAGCGATCCATGTCCTCAGGATCACGGCCGGCCATGTACGCGTCGTAGCGATGCTCGAGCGTCTGCACCATCTGACGGAGCTCGTCATTGCCGGCGACCTGCTCGTCGACCTTGGTGAGATACTCCTCGCGACTCTCGCGCAGATCATCGAGCGCCAGCACGATACCGGTCGAGCCCATCACGCGGTCAGCCGCAGCGATCACGGCATCCGGATACTCCGTCTCGGCGAGATAGTGCGGCACGAGCAGGACGAACCCGACGATGCGGTCGCCGCGCTCTGCGAAGCGGTACTCCAGCAGATGACCGGCTGTCGCAGGCACCTGGGTACGAGGGCGCCAGACCGAGAGGCTCGCGGTGATCTCCTTGCGATTGCCGCTGACGGTCGTACTGATCGGCCTGGTGTGCGGCACCGGCATCGCGATCGAGTGCACCCAGCTGACACCCGAGACACCGAACTCCTCAGCCAGAGCGAGAACCCGGTCGCTGAACGCGTTCCAGGCGAAGTCGGGCTCGTACCCGGCAAGGAGAAGGAACTGCTGTCCCAGGGTGTCGTGCGCGAGCGACAGCTCGAGCCTCGACGGCCGGAACTCCGTGAGGTGGTCCTGCTCGAACACGACGATCGGACGACGCGCCCGGTAATCGAGCAGCAGATCGTTGTCGAAGACGATCACTGGCTGCGGATCCGACACGTCGCGCAGGTGATCGATGAGCCCGGAAACGGCGCTTCCGGCATCAGTGAATCCGGTGAGCAGGATCACGAGTGGCAGCCCCTGAGGGACGGCAGGGGCGTTGGCGACGCGTTCGTACAGCTCTCCGGAGACGGGCATGCTTCCATGCTACGAGGAGCGGATGCTGCCCGGGGCGGCGGAGTCATGCTCACAGCGAACAGAACCGAGAGGCGCCGGTCGCGTCGAGCCTAGGATGGAACCATGACGCTTCCTGCGCTCTCGCACACCGTAGACCGATTCCCCGGGAGCGCTGCCGACGCAGCAGTGCTCGTCGTTCCGGACACCGCGGCGTTCCCGGAAGCGCTGGAGGACTATCCGGGTCTGGCCGAGGTGCTCACCGCGATCGGCTTCACCGGATCCGCTTCCGCCTTCGCCCGTGTTCATCTCCCGTCGCTGACGTCGCTGCCGTTGGCCGTCGTCGGCGCCGGAAGCACCCCCGACGGGGCGGCGGTGCGCGATGCCGCCGGGGCCGCGCTTCGCACGCTGACCGGGTTCGGTCACGTCGCTCTCGACCTTGCGGGTGATCTCGATCAGTTCGCCGCGGAGGCGGCCGAGGGCGCTGTCTTCGGCGGCTACCGCTTCGAGGGGTACCGCGCAAAGCCCGGCAAGTCGCGTGCCGGCGAAGTCACCGTGCACAGCGAGTCGCTCTCCGATGAGGACGTCTCCCGAGCCCGGATCCTCGGCGACGCGCTCGCCCTCGTGAAGGACCTCGTCTCGGTGCCTGCAGAGTGGCAGAGCCCGGCGGAGCTCGCGCAGAGCGCGGTCGATGCCGTCGCCGACCTCGACGTCGCGGTCGATGTGCTCGACGAGGCTGCTCTCGCAGAGCAGGGCTTCGGCGGCGTGCTCGGCGTCGCGCAGGGATCGGATCGCCCGCCGCGCGTCGTGCGCCTCGACTACTCCCCTGCCGACGCCACCGGCCACATCGCCCTCGTCGGCAAGGGCATCACCTTCGACACCGGTGGGCTCTCGCTCAAGCCCGCAGCATCCATGGTCGGGATGAAGTTCGACATGGCGGGATCGGCCACGGTGCTCGCCGCACTGCGCGCGATCGCGTCGCTGAAGCTGCCCGTGCGTGTCACAGCATGGATGTGCATCACCGACAACATGCCCTCCGGCAAGGCGACGCGCCCAGGAGACGTGCTCAGGATGCTCGACGGCACGACGGTGGAAGTGCTGAACACCGACGCCGAAGGCCGCCTCGTGCTGGCCGACGGTCTTGTCGCCGCGAGCCGTGAACGTCCTGATGTGATCTTCGATGTCGCGACGCTCACCGGCGCCGTGCTCGTGGCGCTCGGCCACCGGCACACCGGGGTCATGGGCGACGATGAGGCCGTGGCCGAGTATCTGACGGTGTCGGAGCAGACAGGCGAGCTGGCCTGGCCGCTGCCGCTGCCGGACTACATGCAGGAATCGCTCGACTCCCCCATCGCCGACATGATCAACGCCAACATGGGCGACCGGGCCGGGGGCACCATGTTCGCAGGACTCTTCCTGCAGCGCTTCATCGGCCGCACCAGCGACGAGGACGACGCCCCGCGCATCCCCTGGGTGCATCTGGACGTCGCCGGCTCCGCCGAGCACGGCAGCTCACCGTACGGATTCACAGACAAAGGCCCGACGGGGGCGACGGTACGTTCGCTCGTCGCGTTCGCAGAGGCACGCGCACAGGAGGCATGATGACCACGCACACGTTCGACATCGTCGTACTCGGTGGCGGCAGCGGCGGCTATGCCGCGGCGCTTCGCGCTGCTGAACTGGGCAAGACCGTCGCCCTGATCGAGAAGGACAAGGTCGGCGGCACCTGCCTGCACCGCGGCTGCATCCCCACCAAGGCGCTGCTGCACGCCGCCGAGGTCGCAGAGCACGTGCGCGACGCCGCATCCGTCGGCGTCTCCGCGACATTCGACGGCGTCGATCCCGCAGGAGTGCGCACCTACCGCGAGAACATCGTCGCCAAGAAATTCAAGGGTCTCGAAGGCCTGATCAAGGCCAGGGGCATCACGACGGTCGCCGGCTTCGGACGGCTCAATGCCGACCGCAGCGTGAGCGTCGGCGATGACGTCTATGTCGGTGCGGACGTGGTGCTCGCCACAGGGTCGTACAGCCGTTCACTGCCGGGGCTCGACATCGGCGGGCGCATCATCACCAGCGAGCAGGCGCTTGCTCTCGATGTCATCCCCGAGCGCGTGCTCGTGCTCGGCGGCGGCGTCATCGGCGTGGAGTTCGCGAGCGTGTGGCGCTCATTCGGTGCCGAGGTGACGATCATCGAAGCGCTCGAGCACCTGGTCCCCAATGAAGACATCGCCCTCAGCAAGGGTCTCGAGCGTGCATTCCGACGCCGCGGCATCGCGTACTCGCTCGGAACCCGATTCCAGACGGCGACGCAGGATGACCAGGGCGTGACCGTCACGCTGGAAGACGGCAAGACGTTCACCGGCGACTATCTGCTGGTCGCCGTCGGGCGCGGGCCGGTCACGGCCGATCTCGGCTTCGAAGAGGCCGGTGTCACGCTCGATCGCGGGTTCGTGACAGTCGATGAGGAACTGCGCACCGGCGTCGCCGGACTGTGGGCTGTGGGCGACATCGTTCCCGGCCTGCAGCTGGCCCACCGCGGATTCATGCAGGGCATCGACGTCGCTGAGCGGATCGCCGGCCTCTCGCCCGCGCCCATCCCCGAATCCCAGATCCCGAAGATCACGTACTGCAACCCGGAGGTCGCGTCCGTCGGCGTGACCGAGCAGGCCGCGATCACCTCGCATGGTGCGGATGCCGTCGTCTCATACGAGTACAACCTTGCGGGCAACGGCAAGAGCGAGATCATCGGCACCGCCGGGCTCGTCAAAGTCGTGCGGCTGAAGGACGGCCCGGTGATCGGCGTGCATCTGCTCGGCGATCGAGTCGGCGAACTCATCACAGAGGGTCAGCTCGCCGTCGCCTGGGAAGCCCATCCCGAAGACATCGCTCCGCTCATCCATGCGCATCCGACGCAGAGCGAAGCGCTGGGCGAGGCATTCCTCGCCCTTGCCGGAAAACCACTGCACGCCCTCTGAACACCAACCGGTGTCAGGGTCACTAAGCTGAACATGTCACAAACATTCTTGAAGGAGACTCCGTCATGAGCACATCCGTGGTCCTCCCCGCTCTCGGTGAGAGCGTCACAGAGGGTACGGTCACCCGCTGGCTGAAGCAGGTGGGAGACACCGTTCAGGCGGACGAAGGCCTGCTCGAGATCTCGACCGACAAGGTCGACACCGAGATCCCCTCGCCCGTCGCCGGCGTGATCGAGGAGATCCTGGTCGCCGAGGACGAGACCGTCGAGGTCGGCGCTCTGCTCGCCAGGATCGGCGATGGCAGCGCTGCGGCACCCGCCGCGGATGCTCCGGAGGCTGCCGCACCTGAGGCAGAAGCCGCTCCCGCTGAGGCCGCGCCTGCCGCCGAGGCAGCACCCGCTGCTGAAGCCGCGCCTGCCGCTGAGGCCGCACCTGCCGCAGAAGCCGCCCCTGCCGCAGAGCCCGCGCCTGCCGCAGAGCCCGCGCCTGCCGCAGAGCCCGCGCCCGCCGCTTCCTCTGACGTCACCGACATCGTGCTCCCCGAGCTCGGCGAGAGCGTCACCGAGGGCACCGTCACGCGCTGGCTGAAGCAGG
>NZ_BMCM01000003.1:0-171612 GCF_014635185.1 Microbacterium murale | reverse complement strand
ACTCGGACTCGGTTGAAGCAGAACCACGATCCATCCACTACGAGAGGACTGATGATGAAGGCAATCGAACGCTGGTGGGCGGGATTGACCGCCGATGCCAGAGCGCTCGCCGAAGACGAGACCATCGCGGTGGGCAGCGTGCTCGCACGCGTCGGTTCGGGCGCGCCTTCGGCAGCGCCCGCTGCTGAAGCGCCCGCTGCTGAGGCTCCTGCCGCTGAGGCTCCTGCTGCTCCCGCACCGCAGGCCGCACCGGCCGCAGAGGCCCCCGCCGCTCCGGCACCGGCAGAAGCTGCGCCGGCACCCGCCCCGGAGGCAGCACCCGCCGCCGCACCGGCTCAGGCCGCCGCACCGGCTCCGGCATCCGCCGAGTCGGCGCCGGCCGCGACCGACGGCGACAACGTCTACGTCACACCTCTCGTGCGGCGCCTCGCGTCGCAGCAGGGTGTGGACCTTTCGAGCGTCAAGGGCTCCGGCGTGGGCGGGCGAATCCGCAAGGAGGATGTCCTCAAGGCCGCAGAGTCCAAGTCCGCCGCACCGGCCGCGGCTGCCACCGCAGCGCCGGCAGCTGCACCGCTCGAGGTGTCGCCGCTGCGCGGCACCACGCAGCCGATGTCGCGTCTGCGCAAGGTCGTCGCCAAGCGCGCGGTCGAGTCGATGCAGCAGACCGCTCAGCTCACCACGATCGTCGAGGTCGATGTGACGAACGTCGCGAACTACCGCGACAGCGTCAAGGCGGAGTTCCAGCAGAAGACCGGCGACAAGCTCTCGTTCCTGCCGTTCTTCGCATTGGCTGCAGCCGAGGCTCTGCAGGCGTTCCCGATCATCAACGCCACGGTCGACGGCGAGAGCATCGTCTACCCGGACACGGAGAACGTCTCGATCGCCGTCGACACGGAACGTGGGCTGCTCACTCCCGTGCTGCGCGACGCCGCGACGAAGAACCTCGCACAGATCGCGCACGAGATCGGTGACCTCGCGGCACGCTCTCGGGACAACAAGCTGAAGCCCGACGAGCTCGCCGGCGGCACCTTCACGCTGACCAACACTGGTTCGCGCGGCGCGCTGTTCGACACACCTCTCGTGTTCCTGCCGCAGTCTGCGATCCTCGGCACCGGTGTCGTCTTCAAGCGCCCGGGCCTGGTCAAGGTCGACGGCGTCGACGCGATCGCCGTGCGCTCGTACGTCTACCTCGCGCTGTCGTACGATCACCGCATCATCGACGGTGCGGATGCTGCTCGCTTCCTCGGAGCGATCAAGACCCGCCTCGAAGGCGCGGACTTCGCAGCGAACCTCGGCGCCTGAGCACCGCTCGCACCTAATCTGGCTGGTGCGCGACGTCATACACGTCGCGCACCAGCCAGATGTCGTCTCGGCGCTCGAGAACCATCATCTGTTCGGTGGCCCCGGAATCCACCGGGGTCAGGCGGATCACCGCGACATCGCCGTAGTCGTCCACCAGCGCGGCTGCGCTCTCGGACGCACCGAGGCTCGCAATGCCTTCGGTGGGGATCCTGCCGCCTTCCGCGACTGCACCGGAGCAGTGCTCCGCGACATCCCGGACGCACACGCTGATCGCATCGAGCAGTTGCGGCACCGCATCCAGCGCCGTGCCGGGATCCGGTGCCATGCCCTCGTCGGATGTCGGCTCTGACGGCACAGGGTCGGGGGTCGACGTCTTCGGCACGCCGGAGTCGCCGCGGTCCTCGGCCCCGCGATTCGCCACGTCGTCCGGTGCCGCTGCGGTCGGCGCCTTCCGATATGTCGCTTCGGCGGGTGCATCACCACCATCGCCAGGCCAGAGCAGTCCGACGATCAACACGATCGCCCCGAGCGCGCCGGCGAGCAGCACGGCTCGACGCCGCGAGGACTTCGGCTTGCCGATCCCTTCCGCACTCGCATGCAGCGGCGGTCGCTTGAACCGCCGCTCACCCAGATGCTCGATGCGTATTCGTGCGCCCTCCGCCAGGGAGCGCAGCACATGCACGGCACCGGCGCCTGCACCGGCGCCTGCCGAGCGCCGCTCTTTCCTCTTCAATCGCGCGCTGCGCGTCTCCCCTGCCACATGGCGGCGATGCGGTCTCCCCGCGTCGCCTGACGCCGCGTCTGCCGCAACGAGTCTCGGAGAGATCGCGCTCACACGCTCCGGTGCGAAGACGTCGAGCTGCAGTGCTCGCGGCGCGGCGCGCGCGAACAGCTCCTGCTCCCAGCGCCTATCATCGTCGGCGGGATGGCGCGGCTGGCGCAGCGCGGATGCGGCCTCCTGCAGGATTCGCACCGTGCCGCGATCGACCTGCTGCCGGAGCATCCGCTCGACGAGTGCAGCCGTACGCGCACGCGCGCTCCCGCCTTCGCCATGGACGAACAGCGGACGCCCGTCGCCCGTCAGCCACCACTCGCCCGCTGCTTCAGCATCCGTGCCCAGCTCCCGCACGCCACGCAGCAGACTGACGACGAGCGTGCCCAACTCCCCGGGTGTGAGCGGCGAATCGGAGGCGTCCCTGCGGCCGAGGAAGGCCTCGACACGTTGCGTGCACCACGGCAGCAGAACGTCATGCCCATCGGCACGTCGTCTGATGTCGAGCGCGCCGCACACGTGCTCGGAATCCGAGAACGCCCAGCCCTCCCAGGCGCCGAGCCGCTCGATATCGATGCATACGGCGACCGTGTCGTCGAACACGACGAGTGCGCCGGCGAACGGGCCCTCCTTGCCGTCGATCGCACGGATCAGGCGGTGCACCCCCGGCACGAGTGAGGCACGGTCGGCAGCAGCATCCGTCTCAGTCATCGAACCATCACAGCGCAACGCGGCAGCGTGGCAGCGTCGGTAGCGGGCGAGTGTGGACAGATCCAGGATTTCCACCGATGTGCAGAGTGAGTGCGCCTCCCGCGAACGCGCACGTGAGGAGTGCACGGACTCGGTAGTCTTGTATTCATGGCTAAGCGTGCTCCAGAACCCGAGAAGCGACCGGGGTTCTTCTCCCAGATCAAGTCCCTGTTCAGGTTCACACGTGAGGTGTACAGCTGGTTGCCGTGGGCGCAGATCGCCATCCTCGTCGCCGGCATCCTGCTCGGTCTCGTTGTCGGCTACCTCATCCCGCCGTTCCAGGTGTGGACCCTCGTGCTCTGGGCCATCACCGGCCTCATGCTCGGCGTGCTCGGTTCGCTCTTCCTGATGACCAGGCTGTCGACCAACGCGATGTACGCCAAGATCGACGGCATGCCCGGCGCCTCAGGACACGTGCTCAGCACGAGCCTCGGCCGCAACTGGCAGTCCTCTGACACTCCCGTCGGCATCAACCCCAAGACGCAGGAAGCGGTCTACCGCGCGATCGGGCGAGGGGGCATCGTCGTCGTCGGCGAAGGCGCCCGAGGCCGCCTCACCCGGCTTGTGAACGAGGAGCGCAGCAAGGCGCAGCGCGTCGCGAACGGCGTTCCGGTGCACGTGTTCTACGTCGGTCACGGCGAGGACGAGGTCACGATCGCCGACCTTTCGAAGACGATCAAGAAGCTGCCGAAGAAGATCGACAAGACCACGATGGCCGCCGTCATCCGACGCATCGACTCCGTCTCGCAGTCGGTCTCGTCACTGCCGATCCCGAAGGGCATCGACCCGACGAAGGTCCGCGCTCAGCGTCCGCGCTGATCCTTCACCCTGCGGCGGGCTCAGGGAGCGGAGCGGATCCGCTCCGGGATCCGCTGCGGCGTCAGCTCAGCGGTTCTTTCGGCAGACGACGCACCTTCGCCCTGCGGCGGCGACGCTCCGGGATCATTCCGCGCATCTCCTCGAGCTTGCCGAAGCACAGCAGCCGATCATCGGCCTCGAGCACGACGTGCTTGCGCGGATTGGGGATCACGCTGACCCCGCGGTGCAGCGTCAGCACCGTGATGTCGCGCTCCCACAGACCTGATTCCCCCAGAGTCTTGCCGACGAGCTCGGCGGCGTTGTGCACGAGCAGCTCGGCCACGCCGTAGCCCGTCGAGACGGTCAGGCGCTGACGGACATCGATCTCGGGGAACGCGACCCGATCCGCGATGTGGTCGATGATGGCGCCCGCGACGTCCAGATTCGTCGCCTGCTCGATGCCCTGAAGGCCGGGCGAGGAATTGACCTCCATGACGAGCGGCCCGTCGTCGCCCTCGAGCATGTCGACACCCGCGACCCGCAGTCCCATGATCTGCGCAGATCGCACCGCGACCTGCTCGTACGCCGGGTCGAGCTGCACCGGTTCGACACTGCCTCCGCGATGCACGTTGGAGCGGAACTCATCGCCGGCGGCAACGCGGCGCATGGCGGCGACGACACGGTCGCCGACGACGAGCGCGCGGATGTCACGGCCTCTGCTCTCGGCGATGAACTTCTGAATGAGGACGTTCTGCTTCGTGGAGTGCAGCGTCTCGATGATCGCCTCGGCGACCTTCACCTGCGGGGCGAGGATCACGCCGATGCCCTGCGTGCCCTCCAGGAGCTTGATGACCACGGGGGCACCGCCGACGCGTTCGATGGCAGGTCGCACGTCGGCGCGGTTGCGCACGAACGCGGTTGCCGGCATCGCGATGTTGTGCCGCGAGAGGATCTGATTCGCGCGGAGCTTGTCGCGGGCACTGGAGATGCCGTTCGCGGTGTTCGGCGTGTAGACGTCCATCTGCTCGAACTGGCGCACCACGGCCGTGCCGAAGTAGGTGATCGAGCTGCCGATGCGGGGCAGGATCGCGTCGTAGTCGCTCAGCGGACGGCCGCGGTAATGCAGGTCGGGTTCGTCAGCGGTCAGATCAATCGCGAACTTCAGCGTGTTCAGCACCTTGACGTTGTGACCGCGCTGAAGAGCGGCCGCGCGGAGGCGCTGCGTCGAGTACGCCTGCGGAGCGCGGGAGAGAACTGCGAGCTTCACGTATGTTTCCTGCCAAGATGTATCGAGTGACGAAGACATCTCATTCAAACACTCTTACGGGGTGGCGTGAATGGGTGAGCCTGCCCGACGCCGGCGTCGACTGGATCAAGGCAAAGATCGACACCGGCGCGCGCACGTCGTCATTGCACGCATTCGACGTCGAGGAGTTCGAGCGCGAGGGCGAGGCGTGGGTGCGATTCAGGGTGAACCCCTGGCAGCACACCAATGCGGATGCCACGATCGTCGAGTGTCCCGTCCACGACAGACGTGCGGTGCGCAGTTCCTCAGGACACGCGCAGCACCGGCTCGTCGTGCTGCTGGCGATCCGCATCGTCGATCAGCTCGTGGTCTCGGAGGTCACACTGAGCAACCGCGACGAGATGGGCTTCCGGATGCTGATCGGTCGGGAGGCGCTACGACGCGGCTTCATCGTCGACCCCGCCCGGTCGTTCCTCGGCGGTCGTGCGCCGAAGGAGACCCGCCGGCGCAATCGCGGGCGACACTGACCCTTCGACAAGCTCAGGGGCCGGAACGCAGGCCCTCAGGCCCGGATCAGGATCGTGCCGACGGCCTTGTCGTGCAGACCGCGCTGGTCCGGATCCCAGATGACGGCGGGGATCACGAGCACCAGAAGCAACGTGCGCACGATCGGCCGCCATAGGCCGACCCAGCCGCCGCCGAGCATCACCAGGCGCATACCGAGGATTCGGTGCCCAGGGCTGCCGCCGATGGTGGGGATGAAGACGATCTGCACGACGGCGAAGATCACCAGCGTGGCGATGGAGTCGTACTGGAAGAACGCGATGGAGATGACGACGGCCGCTGCCCAGTCGATGACGAGAGCACCGATGCGCTTGCCGACTCTCGCGATGCTGCGCGTACCGCTCACGGGGAGCCCGAGACGTTCGCCGGGGTACGTGTTCTCAGCATCCGTCACAAGTCCAGTCTATCGGCGGTCTGTAACATGGCGGAAACATAGAGGACATGGCCGGGTAACCCCTCGGCCATAGCCTGCTTGCAGCCTTCAAGGCCCCGATCCGCATCATCTGGAGTGATAAATGTTCACCGATTCGTCCGAGGTTCTGAGCTATATCAAGGAGAACGACGTCAAGTTCCTTGACATCCGTTTCACTGATCTGCCCGGTGTCCAGCAGCACTTCAACATCCCCGCGTCGACGGTCGACGAGGCATTCTTCACTGACGGCCAGCTGTTCGACGGCTCGTCCATCCGCGGATTCGCCAGCATCCACGAATCCGATATGCAGCTCATCCCCGACGTCACGACCGCGTACGTCGACCCGTTCCGCGAGGCGAGCACCCTCGTGATGCTCTTCGACATCTACAACCCGCGCACCGGCGAGATCTACTCGAAGGACCCGCGTCAGGTCGCCAAGAAGGCGGAGAAGTACCTCGTCTCGACCGGCATCGCCGACACGGCGTTCTTCGCCCCGGAGGCGGAGTTCTACATCTTCGACGACGTCCGTTATTCGGTGACCTCGAACTCGAGCTTCTACAGCGTCGACTCCGAAGAGGGCGCCTGGAACACGGGTCGCGAAGAAGAAGGCGGCAACCTCGGCAACAAGACGCCGTACAAGGGCGGATACTTCCCCGTGGCCCCCGTCGACAAGACGGCGGACCTCCGCGATGACATCACGCTCAAGCTGATCGAAGCCGGATTCATCCTCGAGCGTTCGCACCACGAGGTCGGCACCGGCGGTCAGCAGGAGATCAACTACCGCTTCGACACGATGGTGCACGCGGCCGACGACATCCTGAAGTTCAAGTACATCGTCAAGAACACCGCAGAAGAGTGGGGCAAGTCGGCGACGTTCATGCCGAAGCCGCTCTACGGCGACAACGGATCTGGCATGCACACGCACCAGTCGCTGTGGAGCGACGGCAAGCCGCTGTTCTACGACGAGGCAGGCTACGGCCAGCTCAGCGACATCGCCCGCTGGTACATCGGCGGCATCCTCGCACACGCGCCGGCGCTGCTGGCCTTCACGAACCCGACGCTGAACAGCTACCACCGTCTGGTCAAGGGCTTCGAGGCTCCGGTCAACCTGGTCTACTCCGCCGGCAACCGCTCGGCAGCGATCCGCATCCCGATCACCGGCTCGAACCCGAAGGCGAAGCGCATCGAGTTCCGCGCTCCGGATGCCTCGGGTAACCCGTACCTCGCGTTCGCCGCACAGCTGATGGCGGGCCTCGACGGGATCAAGAACCGCATCGAGCCGCACGAGCCGGTCGACAAGGACCTCTACGAGCTTCCGCCCGAGGAGGCCAAGAACATCCCGCAGGTGCCGAACTCGCTGCTGGACTCGCTCGACGCGCTCCGCGACGACCACCAGTTCCTGCTCGAGGGCGGCGTCTTCACACCTGAACTCATCGAGACCTGGATCTCGTACAAGATCGAGAACGAGATCCTGCCGATGGCGCAGCGTCCGCACCCGTTCGAGTTCGAGCTGTACTACGGGGTCTGACACCGTTCAGCACATTCAGAAGAGCCCATTCCGCACCATCGCGGAATGGGCTCTTCTGATGTTCACGGGTGCGCGTTAAGGTGCAGTATGGGCAGACTCAAATACGACCACACCGCTGAGGCCATCGGCATCGAAGACGAGACACTGGCGCACCTGAAGGTCGTCGTGGCGACGAAGCTGCGTCGGCAGGAGAGCTTCATGATGACGTGGCTTCCCATCGGCGGCGGTCCCAACGGCCGGATGAGCGCCTGGATCCACCCCGCGGTACCCCTGGTCTTCATGTTCGACAGCGCTGAGCTGCCATCGATCAACTCGAAGCGACTCGAAGACATGATGCATGCGACCAATGCCACTGGCGAGCTGGTGCTCGAGAACCTCGTCCGCGTGGAGGAGGAATGAGCCGCTCAGTGCACTCGCAGTGCCCCTGCCTGTACGCGCACCTCGAACGATGACACGTCGCCGAGTTCTTCGCCGTCGACCTCGAACGCCAGCGGCTGCTCAAGCTCGACGCTGATGCGCTCCGCAGTCAGGTGACGCGTGGACTCGGTGCTCACTGCCGTCTCATCACGGGTCAGCAGGCGACGGATGCCGTTGTCCCAGACGACGGAGCGGACGGTGTCGAGCCACTGCAGTGCGCCGTCGGCGCTCACCAGCAGCAGGTCGAGCAGCCCGTCATCCAGCTTGGCGTCCGGCAGCAGGCGCACGCCGCCCTGCACCATGCCGCAGTTGCCGATCAGCAGGGTGTGACCGCGCACCTCCTGGGCATCTCCCCCGTCGAGCGCGAGCGTGATACCCGTCATCTCGGTGCCGGCCATGGCACGCCCCATCGCTTCGACGTAGGCGAGCCAGCCGGCACGGTCCTTCAGATCGTCGTCCGTCTCGACGAGCATCTGCGCGTCGATACCGAAACCGACCATCACGGTGAATGCGCGTTCCTCGCCGTTCACGCTCACCCAGCCGAGATCGACCGTCTGGGGCTCGTCCGCGCTGATCCGTGCCAATGCCGCCGGGATGTCGTCCAACGGCACCTCGAGGTTGCGGGCGAGCAGGTTGCCGGTCCCCTGAGGCACGATGCCGAGCACGACCTCGGTGCCGGCCAGCGCCTCGGCGACCGCACGCACCGTGCCGTCTCCACCGACCGCGATGACTGTTCCGCATCCGGCGGTGACGGCATCCTTCGCCATCCCGAGTCCGGGGTCCTCTTCGCTCGTCTCCCACCACTGCACGTCGCCGTCCAGCGCTTCAGCGACCGCCGAACGCAGTACGTCCGCATCGATCTTCGAGGGGTTCCAGATGATGCCGATCTTGGTCGCTGTCATGTGCTCAGCCTGAGCCAGCGGCGGAGATAGCGCAACTCAGCCGTAGAAGAGGTTCTCGAACGCTCGTCGAGCGCGTCTGGTGACGCCGAGATAGTCCTCCTCCACGGCCGTGGCCGAGCCGTCGGGGTAGCCGAGCAGGTGGCCGAGTGCGTCGAGTTCACGACGGTCGGCCGGGAGCATGTCCGCGGTGTGCCCCGTGCGCAGCGTGATCGCTGAACGCAGCCTGCTCGCCAGCAGCCACGCCTCGCGCAGCTTCTCCGCATCGTCGGCCGGCACCAGCTCCGCATCCACCGCAGCGTGAAGTGCGTCCAGGGTCGATGTCGTGCGCAGCGCCGGCACGGCGTGAGCGTGCTGCAGCTGCACGAGCTGAACCAGCCACTCGACGTCGCTGAGCGACCCGGGGCCCAGTTTGAGGTGTCTATGCGGATCGGCGCCCTGGGGAAGCCGCTCCCCTTCGACACGGGCCTTGATCCGCTTGATCTCGCGCAGCCCCTGCTGGTCGACCTGTTCCGGATAGCGGATGCTGTCCGCCAATGCCATGAACTTCGTGATCAGCTGTGCACTGCCTGCGACGCCGCGCGCGCGAAGCAGCGCCTGCGCCTCCCACGACACAGACCAGCGCCGGTAGTACTCGGTGTACGCCGCGATCGATCGCACCACAGGGCCCTGGCGTCCCTCAGGACGCAGGTCGGCGTCAAGATCGAGGGGCACACGGTGGTCGGTCAGATGTTCGCGGAGGCCGGAGACCAGTTGCGTCGACAGGGTCTGAGCGCGCTGCGGATCGATCCCGTTCGCGTCATACACGTAGAGGATGTCGGCATCCGATCCGAAGCCCAGTTCCGCGCCGCCGAAGCGCCCCATTCCGATGACGGCGAAGTCGAGATCGTCGTCCTCAGGAGGCACCACCTCCCGCCGTACTGCGCGGAGACCTGCCTGAATGGTCGCGTCGGTGATCGCGGTGAGAGAGGTCGCGATCTCTTCGATCGTCAGCACATCGAGCACGGCGCCCATCGCCGTGCGAAGCAGCTCGCGCCGCCGCAGCGCGCGAACCGCCTTCAGGGCGGGCCCGACGGACTTGTGCCTCGTCTGTATCGCCCTCGCCTCTTCGTAGAGCTGCGATGCGGCGCGTGGGCGAAGCCGCTCTGGGGTGTCCAGCCACGCGACCGACTCCGGGATCCACTCCATGAGCTCGCCGATGTACCGCGATGCCGACAGCAGCCGCGTGAGGCTCTCGGCCGCGCCTGAGGAGTCGCGCAGCATCCGGAGGAACCAGGACGTGTCCCCCAGCCTCTCGCTGATCCTCCGGAAGGCGAGCAGCGCGTAGTCGGGGTCGCTGCCGTCGGCGAACCAGCGCACCATGATCGGCATGAGATGACGTTGGATCGTGACCTTGCGGCTGATCCCGGAGGTGAGCGCGCCGATATGGCGCAGAGCCCCTGCGGCGTCACGGAAACCGATGGCGGCGAGCCGGTCATGAGCCTGCGCTGTCGAGAGCGTGCGCTCTTCTTCCGGCAGCGCGGCGACAGCGCTCAGCAGCGGTCGGTAGAACAGGCGGGTGTGGATGTCGCGCACCTCACGGCGCACGCTCTCCCAGAGCGCCCAGATGCCGTCGCCGGTGTCGGCGAGTCCGGTGGCCCTGGCGAGGATGCGCAATCCGTCGGGTGTTCTCGGCATGAGATGCGTGCGGGACAGCTCGCGCAACTGCTGCCTGTGCTCCAGCAGCCGGAGCGTCCGGTAATCGGAAGCGAAGGTCGCGGCATCCTCCCGGCCGATGTAGCCGCCCGCTACGAGAGCGTCCAGGCTCTCCAGTGTCCCTCGCGTGCGCAGGCTCGGATCGGTGAGGCCGTGCACGAGCTGCAGAAGCTGCACGGTGAACTCGATGTCCCGCAACCCACCGACGCCGAGCTTGATCTGGTGGGTGGCGTCTTCGGGACCGATGTGCTCCGTGACGCGCTCACGCATCCGCTGAACGCTGTCGACGAAGTTCTCGCGAGCGGCACTCGACCAGATCTTCGGCTGCACGGCCTCGATGTACGCGTCGCCCAGGCTCGCGTCTCCGGCGAGCGGACGCGCCTTGAGCAGGGCCTGGAACTCCCAGCTCTTCGCCCACCGGTCGTAGTAGGCCAGGTGCGAGCCGAGAGAGCGCACCAGCGCGCCCTGCTTGCCCTCCGGACGAAGGTTCGCGTCGACCTCCCACAGCGGTGGTTCGACCTCGATGCCCTCCAGCCCGCGCATCGTCTCGATCGCCAGCTTCGTGGCGATGTCGATGGAGCGTCCCTCTTCGAGGCGCTCTTCGTCTGCCGTGCCGCCTACGAAGATCACATCGACGTCGCTCACGTAGTTGAGTTCGCGAGCGCCCGCCTTGCCCATCCCGATGATCGCCAGCCGGGTGAGAGCGACCTCCTCGCGCGGGCGGGTGAGGGCGACCCTGGTGCGGGCGACAGCGAGCGATGCTTCCAGTGCTGCGCCCGCGGCATCCGCAAGCGCAGCGGACACCGCAGCGATCCGCAACGCGGGTTCGGGTGCTGACAGGTCGACCGCGGCGATCTCAGCCAGCGAGCGGCGATATGCGATCCGCAGGGCGACCAGCGCGGAATCGTCCGCGGTCTCCGCGAAACCTTCCTTCGCACCCACCGAGTCGAGCAGGCGCTCCTGCAGCGTCGCTGCGCTCGGCACGAGCGGTCCGATCTCGGTGAGCACGGAGAGCTGGTCGGGATGGCGGAGGAAGAAGTCGGCCAGACCGGTCGACGCGCCGAAGACGCGCCAGCAGATGCCCCTGGCATCTTCATCGCGCAGCACGCGCCTCAGCGCGTCAGGGTCGCGGCGCGCGACCCTGAGCATCCCACCGGCTGCACCGTCTGGGTCCGCAGCGACCACGCCATCGACGAGTGTCGAGCGTTCGATGCCGGTCAGCGTCGACAGCTCGTCGAGCACCTCGGCGGCAGCACTCAGGCCGGTGAAGCCGACCCGTGCCAGTGACGACAGCGAAGAGGTGGAGTCCGATCGAGCCATCGGCTCAGAGCAGCTCGAGGTTGCTCTTCAGCTCGAACGGGGTGACCTGACCGCGGTAGGCTTCCCACTCCTTGCGCTTGTTGAGCAGCACGTAGTTGAAGACCTGCTCGCCGAGCGTCTCGGCGACGAGCTCCGATGACTCCATGTACTCGAGGGCATGGTCCAGGCTGGCCGGCAGTGAGGAGTAACCGAGCGCACGGCGCTCCGCATCGCTCAGCGACCACACGTTGTTCTCGGCCTCTGGCGGCAGCTCGTACTCCTCCTCGATGCCCTTGAGACCTGCGGCGAGCAGCAGCGCGTAAGCGAGATACGGGTTGGCGGCCGAGTCGAGGCCCCGGTACTCGACACGCGAGGACTGGCTCTTGTGCGGCTTGTACATCGGCACGCGGATGAGGGCGGAGCGGTTGGTGTGGCCCCATGTCACGAAGCTGGGCGCTTCGTCACCGCCCCACAGTCGCTTGTACGAGTTCACGAACTGATTGGTGACCGCGGCGATCTCGTTGGCGTGCTTGAGGAGGCCGGCGATGAAATGCCGACCTGTCTTGGAGAGCTGGTACTGGGCGCCTTCCTCCCAGAAGGCGTTCTGGTCGCCCTCGAACAGCGACATGTGCGTGTGCATCCCGCTACCGGGCTGGTCGCTCATCGGCTTCGGCATGAACGTCGCGTAGACGCCCTGCTCGATCGCGACCTCCTTGACGACCGTGCGGAACGTCATGATGTTGTCAGCCATGGTGAGCGCGTCCGCGTAGCGCAGGTCGATCTCGTTCTGACCCGGTCCGCCTTCGTGGTGGCTGTACTCGACCGAGATACCCAGGTCTTCCAGCATCCGCACCGAGCGTCGGCGGAAATCGTGAGCCGTCCCGCCGGGCACGTTGTCGAAGTATCCTGCGGAGTCGACGGGCACGGGACCCTCGGGTCCGATCACCGAGGACTTGAGCAGGTAGAACTCGATCTCGGGGTGAGTGTAGAACGTGAATCCGGCGTCGGCGGCCTTGGCGAGCGTGCGCTTGAGCACGTGCCGCGGGTCTGCGACGGCGGGCTGGCCGTCCGGAGTGGTGAGATCGCAGAACATGCGGGCGGTCGGGTCGACCTCGCCCCGCCACGGCAGCGTCTGGAATGTCGTCGGGTCGGGCTGCGCGAGCAGATCCGACTCGTAGGTTCGCGTGAGGCCCTCGATCGCCGAGCCGTCGAACCCGATCCCCTCGGCGAACGCGCCCTCGACCTCGGCCGGCGCGATGGCCACGGACTTCAGCGTGCCGATCACGTCGGTGAACCAGAGCCGGACGAACTTCACACCACGTTCTTCGATCGTGCGCAGCACGAAGTCTCGCTGCTTGTCCATGCCCATATGCCTAGTGCTTCCCATCCACGTCAGTCGCCTTGCGTACGTCGGTCGCCTTGCGCCAGTCCTCGTCGATGGCTTCTTCCACAGCCCACGCTTCAGAGCGCGCACGAATCGTCTCGAGCGCGTTGGCTGCAGCCTCTGCTGTGTCGAAGGGGCCGACGCGGTAGACAGCGGGCGACTCGTAGCCGTGCTCGACCTGGCCCGTATTGGTGTTGTACCAGTACTTGCGCTCCCCGCTGGACATGTATGAATCTTCACCGTGAGACATGGCAGCTCCCTTCGTAAGCTTCTGTCACGATCCTACTGTCGTCCCGGGCGCTCGCTAGGCTATTGAGCATGGCAAAAGCGATCGGCGTCGACATCGGCGGCACAGGCATCAAAGCAGGCATTGTCAACCTCAAGAAGGGTGCGCTCGATTCGGATCGCGTCCGGGTGGACACCCCCAAGGGCGCATCGCCTGAAGACGTCCTCAAGGCCGTCAACGAGGTGCTCGACACACTCGAAGTACGGGATTCCGATCTGCCTCTCGGCGTGGCGTTCCCCGCGATCGTGAAGAACGGCAAGACCCTGTCCGCAGCCAACGTCTCCGAGGAGTGGATCGGCTTCGAAGCCGAGAAGTTCTTCGAAGACGGTCTCGGCCGCCACATCACGTTCGTGAACGACGCGGATGCTGCCGGCGTCGCCGAGGTGCGACACGGTGCTGCGCGAGACGTCAGCGGCCTCACGATCCTCGCCACCCTCGGCACCGGCATCGGCTCGGCGTTCCTCTACGACGGCGTGCTGCTGCCGAACACAGAGCTCGGACACCTGCTCTACAACGGCACGACCATCAAGGACGCCTCCATCGAGACGTGGACGGCATACTCGGCGATGGAGCGCGAGAAGCTCTCCTGGGAGGACTGGTCGGCGCGCCTTCAGGTGTTCTTCTCGCACGTCGAGTTCCTGTTCAGCCCCGACCTCTTCGTCGTCGGCGGAGGAGTGTCCAAGCACCCGGAGAAGTTCATCCCGCTGCTCGAGCTGAACACGCCCATCATCCCGGCCATCCACCGCAACTCGTCGGGAATCATCGGCGCCGCCTCGCTCGCAGCCGACTGATCCCCACACAGAACCCACGAAGGGCTCGGCGACCTGTCACGGTCGCCGAGCCCTTCGACGTGGTGGAATGGGCCGGCCTGTACGCCGGGTTCTGTTCCGGGGCCTCTCTCGAGGGATCCCTTCGACGGCCATCTCTCTCGGCGACACGTTGCCGTGCCGCTCCAGCGGTCTACCCGAGGACTCGGCGAGCCGCGTCAACATCCTCTGTCTGACCTTGCTCCGGACGAGGTTTACCTGGCGGGTCATGTCACCATGACCCCCGGTGGTCTCTTACACCACCCTTTCACCCTTACCGCACGACCCGGAGGCCGAACGGCGGTCTGCTCTCTGTGGCACTGTCTCGCGGATTGCTCCGGGTGGGTGTTACCCACCATCCTGCCCTGTGGAGCCCGGACGTTCCTCGGTGCGGTCTCCCGCAACGCGGCCGTCCAGCCGACCCATTCGCCCTCTCAGTCTACTTCTCCGCGGTCTGCACGATTCGCAGGTCAAGCGGCACATCGATCGGGAAGTCGCCGAACAGACGACGGGTGGCCACGGCAGCGGCCTGACGCACGGCTTCGGCCGCGGCATCCGCCGACTCGGCCGGCACATGCAGGATGACCTCGTCGTGGAGGAAGAAGGCCAGGTGCGCGTTGCGTGCGAACGGACCGGATGCCGTGGCCGGCGTCTCCGCTTCAGGAAGCCCCCGCAACCTGTGTCTGATCTCCGCCAGCCAGATCAACGCCCATTCGGCGGCGGTGCCCTGCACGACGAAGTTGCGCGTGAAACGGCCGCGCTCGCGCGCACTCTGCCGTGCGCGCTTCACCTCGACCGGATCGGCGTCGGCGCCGCTGGCCTCGCTCTGCGCCGCCTGCCACGCCGCATCGGGGCGAGGCGAGGAACGGCCGAGGTTCGTCGACACCACCCCGCCGTCCTCGCCCGTGCGCGCCGCATCGTCCACGAGGCGCATCGCGCGCGGATAGACCTTGCGCAGCCGCGGAACCAGCCGACCGCTGTCGCCGGTCGTCGCTCCGTACATCGCCCCGAGCACCGCGTACTTCGCCTCTTCTCGCGTGGCCACCGCCCCGGATGCGACGACACCGGCGTAGAGATCGCGGCCGCGCGCCGCCTCTGCCATCGCCTTGTCTCCTGCCATGGCCGCCAGCATGCGCGGTTCGAGTTGCGCGACATCCGCGACGACCAGCATCCAGCCGTCGTCCGCCTGCACCGCCGGCCGGAGGATCCGCGGGATCTGCAGCGCTCCCCCACCCGACGACGCCCAGCGGCCGGTGACGACGCCTCCGGGGATGTACACGGGCCGGAACCGACCGTCGTGCACCCAATCCGACAGCCACGCCCAGCCGTTCGCGCTCAGAAGGCGCGAGAGCTTCTTGTACGCGAGCAGCGGCTCGATCACCGGGTGCGCCACCTCGCTCAGTTCCCACTGACTCGTCGATTCGACGTTCACCCCGACGCGGTGCAGCGCACGGAGCAGCTTCATGTGGCTGTCCAGATGGAGCTGCGGGTCGCCGAGATGGAAACGCACCTTCTCGGCGAGTTCGGCCATGCGTGTGGGCAGTCCGCCGCCCGGTGCCCGAGGACCGAGCACATCGACGAGGATGCGGTCGTGCGCGTCGGCATCCCACGGCACTCCGCCCGCTCGCATCTCCTCGGCGATCAGCCCGCCGGCGGATTCGGCCGCGCACAGCAGCGGCAGTCGCGCCGTCTTGTCGGCGGCGATCACGCGGCACTGCTCGCGGTACTGCTCAAGGAGGTCGTCCACGGAATCGCCGGAGGGTCGCGCGAGCAGGTCGAACAGCGCCGGTTCGCCGGCATCCGGTTCGCGCGGAAGCCAGTCCTCTGAAGGTACGAGCGGGCGCGCCACGCGGTCGGTGTCTCGAAGGATCGCATGGCACAGCAGCAGGTCATGCGCCCTCGTCAGGAACACGCCGGCCGCCAGCAACCGGGGATACAGCTCCCTCGCGCTGCGGATCACCCAACGCGGCGATCTGTGCTGCTCGATGTCGCGCACCCAGTCGACGAGGTCAGAACCCGCGAGTTCGACACGTTCTCGCTCTTCGCCATCGGGGTCGAGCTCGATGGCGAAGAAGTCACCGCCGCCGACAGAGGCCAGCAGAGTTCTCGCGTCCGATGCGGACGCCGCCTTCACAGGCCTGATTCGTCGGTGCGCACCAGGATGGCGCCGCACTCGGGGCACGACAGCACCGCGTCGGGCGCGGCCCGCCGGACCTCGTTCAGGTGCGTTCCCGACAGCATTATGCGGCAGCCCTCGCAGGTGCCGCGGAGTAACAGGCCCACGCCGATGCCGCGTGATGCGCGGCGCTCGTAGTCGGCGAGCAGATCGGCGGGGAGGTCTGCGGTGATCGCCGCACGATCACGTGTGAGGTGCTCGCCCTCGGTCGTCGCCGCAGCCACCGCGGCCTTCGCCTGCGTGGTGAGCTCGGTTCCCTCTGCCGTGGTCACGTCGATGAGTGCCTGCTGCGTGGCGACGGCAGCCTCAGCGTCTTCCACGCGCGACATGACCTCGAGCTCCATGTCCTCCAGGTCGCTCACGCGCTTGGCGAGGCTCGCGAGCTCATGCTCAAGCGCCTGCGCGTCCTTCGAGTTCGTGCTGGCGGCCAGCCGCTCCGAATCACGGGTGCGGCGCTGTTCGACGAGCTTCACATCGGATTCCAACCGGGCGAGCTCCGTACGAGCGTCGTCACGCGCACCGGTCAGGATGGTCAGCTCGCGAAGCTGCTCCTGGCGCTCTTTCACGAGCTCATTGATGCGTGGACCCTGCGCCGGCGTGGTGCGCGCACGCTCGGCCTGCTGGATACGGCGATCCAGGTCGGCGACGTCGAGAAGGATGCGCTGGTGCTCGGGGGTGGCGTTCACGTCTCCAACTTACCCGCGGCCGTGGACATCCGACGATCGTGTCATCCGACGGGCGCGCCGTCTACGTACGACCAGATCCCGACCTCGCGTACGAAGCGGCTGCGTTCCTTCAGCGAGGCTTGCACTCCGCGCTCCCGATAGAACGCCTCGAACGCCACGAACCCACTCGTGTCGAACGGACCGCCGGCCTCGGTCTCGAGGATGTCGAGTCGCGTCCAGCGGATGTCGGTGTCGAGTTCGAGATCACCCGGCCTGGTCGACGGATGCCATGAACGCAGCAGGTATGGCGAATCACCGACCGCGAACGCCGTGAATCTCGACCGCATCAGGCGCTCTGCAGTCGGCGCGGTCGCCTCTCCGGCGAGCACCGGACCGCAGCACGACTCGAATGTGTCGCCGGACAAGCAGGGACATCGCATGAGTCCATTGTGCCGCGTACGCTGATTCCAGACCTCGAAGGAGACCACGATGACCGCTCTACCCACGCGCACAGCTCACAACGGCTTCACCCTCCCCGCCATCGGGCTGGGAACGTACCGCCTCAACGGCGCCGAGGGCGCGGCGGCGATCGCAGCAGGCATCGATGCCGGCTATCGCCTGGTCGACTCCGCGTTCAATTACGAGAACGAGGGCACCGTGGGCCGTGGCGTGGCGGATGCCGCGACGGATCGCGCAGAAGTCATCGTCACCACGAAGCTGCCCGGCCGCCACCACCCCACAGAGAAGGCGCGCACGAGCATCGAGGAGAGCCGATTCCGACTCGGGCTCGATGCCACCGATCTGCATCTCATCCACTGGCCGAACCCCAGTCAGGACGAGTATGTGCAGGCATGGGCAGAACTCGTGGAGGCGCAGCGGCGCGGCGTCGTGCGACAGATCGGTGTGTCGAACTTCCTGCCGGAGCACCTCGAACGGCTCGAGCACGAGACCGGCGTGCGCCCTGTGGTGAATCAGATCGAACTGCACCCGTACTTCCCGCAGGAGGAGCAGCTCGCCTATCACCTGGAGCACGGCATCATCACCGAAGCCTGGAGCCCGATCGGCCGCGCGAAGGCGCTGCTGGAGGAGCCGGTGATCGTCGAGGTCGCCGCGGCACACGAGATCTCGCCGGCGCAGGCTGTGCTCGCCTGGCATGTCGCACGGCAGAGCGTCGCGATTCCGAAGGCATCGTCGCTGGAGCACCAGCGCGCGAACCTCGCCGCGGCATCCGTCCTCCTCGATGACGCCGAGGTCGCCGCGATCACTGCTCTGGGTCGACCCGACGGTCGCCTCTTCGACGCCGACCCGAGGAGTCACGAGGAGTCCTGAACGGCGGCGACCCTGTAGTCAGGTGGTGGTCGTTAGCACGCCGCCATCTGCCCGCAGCGCCGCACCGTTCGTCGCAGACGACAGCGGGCTCGACAGGTAGAGCGCGAGGTTGGCGATCTCTTCGGGCTCGATGAATCGCTCGAGCAGCGACGTCCTGTTCTCGCCGATGATGGCCGTCTTCAACGCGTCCGCCGGGATTCCCTGCGCCTGCGACAGCGTGGTCACGGTGTCGGCGACGCCATCGGAGTATGTCGGGCCGCCCAGGATCGTGTTCACTGTCACTTCTGTGCCGCGGGTGAGTTTCGCGAGACCGTTGCTCAGCGCCAGCATCGCGGCCTTCGTGACGCCGTAGTGCACCATGTCTGCGGGGATGTTGACTCCGGACTCGCTGCCGATGAAGAGGATCCGCCCCCAGCCGTTCTCGAGCATGCGCGGCAACGCGTTTCGGGAGAGTCGCACCCCGCTCATGACGTTGATGTCGAAATACCGCTGCCAGTCGTCATCGCCGATGTCGCCGAAGGAGGCAAGTCCGAAGAGTCCGACGTTGTTGACCAGGATGTCGACGTCTCCGAGCTCCTCGATCAACTGTGCCGTCTGACGTGGGTCTTCGAAATCGGCGACGAGTCCCGAGACGGGTGCGTCGGCATCCCCCGCCTTCAGTCGGAGAACCGCCGCGTCGACCTTCTCCCCCCTTCGTCCGTTGATGACGACGGAGGCCCCTTCGGCGAGCAGCCCCTTCGCGATCGCGTATCCGATCCCCTGCGTCGACCCGCTCACGAACGCTCTTCTGCCGCTCAGTTTCAGCTCCATGACACTCCTTTAACTTTCTCAGTCAAGTCATGTTGCACTATTTGACTTGACTGCGCAAGTCAATCGGATAGCCTGCTGGCATGTCCGATCCTTCCCGCCCCGCGGTTCTCGATGGCGATGAGTTGGCGACCTGGTCGTCTCTGGCCACGCTCCTGGAATGGCTGCCGACCGCACTCGACGCACAGTTGCTCGGTGATTCGGAGGTGTCGCACTTCGAGTACGGAATCCTGTACGCCCTCGCCGACGCTCCGGAGGCGACCCTCCGCATGAGTGTGCTCGCCGGCTACGCCAACAGCTCGTTGTCACGGCTTTCGCGCGCGGCCGCACGTCTGGAGAAGCGCGGCTGGATGCGCAGGACCCCCGACCCGGCCGACGGTCGCTTCACGCTCGCGATCCTCACGGATGCCGGGCTGGCCAAGGTCGAGCAGGCGAGTCCCGGGCACGTGAACACAGTGCGCAGACTGGTCATCGACCCACTGACGACGGCGCAGTTGACGCAGTTGAAGGAGATCAGTCGTCTGATCCTGGGCGCCATCAGGCAGGACGACGGTTGGCGACCCGCCGTAGACCCACACGCCGCAAGCCGGGTCCGGCCTTCGCCTCAGCGCACGTCGAGCGCCGGGTAGTCGCCTGCGGCGAGATCGTCAAGAAGACTCGGGCGAGTGGGCTCCCATCCATAGGTCTTTCGCGTCCAGGCACTCGATGCCGGTTGATCCGTCGCGAAGATCTCTCCGAGCGGGCCGAACATCTCAGCGGGCACCTGCTGGACGGGAACCCCGAGCTGCTCTCCGATCACCGTGGCGATCGCCAGCATCGAGTCGCCCTCGTCGCCGACGGCGTTCACGGCCGTGCCAGACTCGCCCGACTCGATCATGAGCCGGAACAGCGATGCGGCGTCGCGGCGGTGCACGGCCGGCCAGCGCTGACTGCCGTCGCCGACGTACGGCGAGACACCCGATCGCTGCGCGGCCTGAATCAGCATCCCCGCAAAGCCGTATGCGACGTGACGCTCGTGCACGGAACGGGGCAGCCGCACGGCCGATGTGCGCACGCCCTGCGACGCGAGCCCGAGAATCCGGTCGGCATTGATGCCGCGCCCGCCGACGGGGCCGACTGTCGACATCGGATCCTGCTCGGTGGCGGCTCGGCCGCTCGCGACGGGCGTGCCCGAGACGATGGAGAACGGCTTGCCGGTTCCCACGAGAGCAGAACCGATGGCATCCATCGCGGCACCCTCTTCGGCGATGCTCCGCGCAAGATCGGTGAAGTCGTTGCTGAAGGCGAGATGGATCACGCCATCGGCGGCTCGGGCAGCAGCGGTGAGCACGTCGAGGTCGCCGAGGTCGCCTTTCAGCGGTGTGCCTCCGGCTGCACGGATCTTCTGCGCGGACGCGTCAGAGCGAGCCAGTCCGGTGACCTCATGGCCATGCGCCACGAGCTCTTCCGTGACGACCTGGCCGATTCCGCCGGATGCTCCGGTGATGAAGACATGCATGAGTTGCTCCTTGTCCTGGAAGGTGATGCGACTGTTGTCTCATCACGGTAGCACTTTGATGCGACATGTGTCTCATCAGATAGCATGGGGTCATGCCACGCTGGAAGCCCGATGCGCGGGAGCGATTCGTCTCCGCCGCGCTGCACCTGTTCTCCGAGCAGGGATACGACGAGACGACAGTCGCGCAGATCGCAGACCGCGCCGGACTCACCCGCAGCACGTTCTTCCGGCACTTCACCGACAAGCGAGAGGTGCTCGCTGCAGGGCAGGAGACGCTGTCGGCGCTGTTCGCCGAGGGAATCACGACAGCACCGGCGGATGCGACGCCACTTGCTGCCGTCGCCGCCGGGCTCGCGAGTGCTGCCGCAGCGATGACTCCCTTCAACCGCGAACTGGGTCCACGGCTCGAAGCCGTGATCGCCACCAGCAGCGAGCTGCAGGAACGGGCCGTGCTCAAGAAGGTCGGAATGGCCGCAGCGATGAGCGAAGCGCTGCGAAACCGAGGCGTCAGCGAACCGGTGGCAGCGACGGCCGCCGAACTCGGCGTGCTCGCGTTCAAAGAGGCGTTCGCTGCCTGGTCTTCCGGGGAAGGCGAAGAGCTGGCGCCCCTGACGGCAGCGGCGCTCGATCGTCTGCGCGCGGCTCTCACCGAACTCGGCTGACCGCATAGGCGCGGAATACCCGCACGCGCCTCCGCCTTGCATCCGACATGAGAGCAATCGTGTACACGGGCAAGGGCGGCTCCGAGACGCTCACGTTGATCGAGCGCGAGGCAGGACAGCCGGGTCCCGGCGAGGTGCGCGTCCGCATTCACGCATCCGGCGTCAATCCGACCGATTGGAAGGCTCGCGCCTCATCGGGCACGCCGATGCCGTTCGATCAGATCGTGCCGAATCAGGACGGCGCCGGCGTCGTCGATGCCGTCGGCGACGATGTCGCGAGCCTGCGGGTCGGAGATCGGGTGTGGGTCTACCTTGCGGCGCATGAACGGCCGACCGGTACTGCGCAGGACGTCACGATCGTCCCCGCCACGCGCGCAGTCCGGCTTCCTGATGGCATCGGCTTCGACGTCGCCGCGAGCCTCGGTGTTCCGGCGATGACCGCGCATCGCGCGCTGACCGTGCACGAGTTCGGCCCGTCGCGGCTCTCCCCCGGCGCGCTGTCCGGCCGCATCGTTCTCGTGCAGGGCGGGGCAGGCGCCGTTGGGCATGCGGCGATCCAGCTCGCCGTCTGGGCGGGAGCGACGGTTCTCACGACCGTGAGCGGCGAGGAGAAGGAGGTCCTCGCCCGAGCAGCGGGCGCGCACCACGTGTTCCGCTATCCCGACGATCGATTGGCCGAGCGGATTCTGGACGTCGCACCCTCGGGCGTCGACCACATCGTCGAGGTCTCCCCCGCCATGAACGCGGCACTGGACGTCGCCGTGGTCGCGAACCACGGTTCGATCGCGTTCTACGCGAATGACAAGGGCGACAGGATCACCATCCCGATCATCGCCACGTTCGCGAAGAACGTGCGGTGGCAGGGGCTGCTGCTCTACACGGTCGGTGAGGATGCTCTCGCCGCCGCGGTCGCAGACATCACGGCCGCGCTGGAGGACGACGCGCTTCCCGTCGGAGAGGCGGCGGGCCTTCCCCTCACCTGGTTTCCGCTAGAGGAGACCGCCGCTGCGCACGACGCGGTGCAGCAGGGCGCGATCGGGAAGGTGCTCATCCGCGTCGCGGAGAATGACCATGGAGTGGGCCCTGCCGGGATCGAACCGACGACATCCACGGTGTAAACGTGGCGCTCTACCAGCTGAGCTAAAGGCCCTGGTGCATCCAGTCTATCCATGCCTCGGATGCGCGACGCAGTCTGTGAAGAGGGCTAGGCTGAATGCGGCGCGCGTTGTGCCGAGCCGACAAGGCTCCCCGCGTCGCTTCCCGTTTCCTTGGCAAGACCTGCCAGCTTGACGAAAGGCTCCTTGTGACCGTTCACGACCAGGATCCGTACTCCCAGGGCCCCCTCGACAGCGATCCGGAGGAGACCGGCGAGTGGCAGCAGTCACTTGACGGGCTGGTCGATTCCAAGGGTCACGGCCGCGGGCGCGAGATCATGCTCAGCATGCTCAAGCGCTCGAAAGAGCTGCACCTCAACGTGCCGATGGTTCCGACCACCGACTACATCAACACCATCGCGTCCGAGAACGAGCCGGACTTCCCCGGCGACGAAGAACTCGAGCGCCGCTACCGCCACTGGATCCGCTGGAACGCCGCGATCACGGTGCACCGGGCACAGCGACCAGGCATCGGCGTCGGCGGGCACATCTCGACATATGCCTCGGCAGCCTCGCTCTACGAGGTCGGTCACAACCACTTCTTCCGCGGGCAGGACGACTCGTCTGGCGGAGACCAGATCTTCTACCAGGGTCACGCCTCCCCCGGCATGTACGCCCGCGCCTTCCTCGAGGGGCGCCTGAGCGAGTCGCAGCTCGATGCGTTCCGCCAGGAGAAGTCCGGCGCGCCGAACGGCATCCCGTCGTACCCGCACCCGCGCATGATGCGCGACTTCTGGCAGTTCCCGACCGTCTCGATGGGCCTCGGCCCGATCAACGCGGTCTACCAGGCGATGGCGAACAAGTACCTCGAGAACCGCGGCATCAAGAGTGTCGCCGACTCCCACGTGTGGGCATTCCTCGGCGACGGCGAGATGGACGAGGTCGAGTCTCGCGGTCAGCTCCAGGTCGCCGCGAACGAGGGCCTCGACAACCTGACCTTCGTGATCAACTGCAACCTGCAGCGCCTCGACGGACCGGTGCGCGGCAACGGCAAGATCATCCAGGAGCTGGAGTCGTACTTCCGCGGCGCCGGCTGGAACGTCATCAAGGTCGTCTGGGGCCGCGAGTGGGACGACCTGCTCGCCCGCGACACCGAGGGCGCGCTGCTGAACCTCATGAACGTCACCCCCGACGGCGACTACCAGACCTACAAGGCCGAGAGCGGCGCCTTCGTGCGCGAGAACTTCTTCGGTCGCGATGAGCGCACCGCCGCCCTGGTCAAGGACTACACCGACGACCAGATCTGGAAGCTGCGCCGCGGTGGCCACGACTACCGCAAGGTGTACGCCGCGTACAAGGCCGCCATGGAGCACAAGGGCCAGCCGACCGTCATCCTCGCGAAGACTGTCAAGGGCTACGGCCTCGGCCCGCACTTCGAGGGTCGCAACGCGACGCACCAGATGAAGAAGATGACGCTGGAAGACCTCAAGCTCTTCCGCGACACCATGCAGATCCCGATCACGGACGCGCAGCTCGAGGAGAACCCGTACCAGCCGCCGTACTTCCACCCCGGAGCCAAGGACGAGACGATCCAGTACATGCTGGACCGCCGTCACGAGCTCGGTGGCTTCCTGCCTGAGCGGCGCACCACCCACGTGGGGCTCACGCTCCCCGAGGACAAGGACTACGCGTTCCCCAAGAAGGGCTCCGGCAACCAGGAGGTCGCCACGACGATGGCGTTCGTCCGCATGCTCAAGGACCTCATGAAGGTCAAGGGCTTCGGCGAGCGGGTCGTGCCGATCATCCCTGATGAGGCGCGCACGTTCGGTATGGACGCCTACTTCCCGACCGCGAAGATCTACAACCCGAACGGCCAGAACTACACCGCCGTCGACCGCGAACTGCTCCTCGCCTACAAGGAGAGCCCGCAGGGTCAGATCATGCACGTCGGCATCAACGAGGCCGGTGCCACCGCGGCGTTCACCGCCACCGGCACGGCGTACTCGACGCACGGCGAGCCGCTGATCCCGATCTACATCTTCTACTCGATGTTCGGCTACCAGCGCACCGGCGATGCCTTCTGGGCAGCCGCCGACCAGATGGCGCGCGGCTTCGTGATCGGCGCGACGGCCGGCCGTACGACGCTGACCGGCGAGGGCACGCAGCACGCTGACGGCCACTCGCCGCTGCTCGCGTCGACCAACCCGGCCACGGTCACGTACGACCCGGCCTACGGCTACGAGGTCGCGCACATCGTGCAGGCCGGCATCGAGCGCATGTACGGCGGATCGCACCCCGACCCCGACGTCATGTACTACCTCACGGTCTACAACGAGCCGTTCAAGCAGCCCGCTGAGCCGGAGGACGTCGACGTCGAGGGCATCCTCAAGGGTCTGCATCGCGTCTCCGAGGGCCAGGGCGACGGACCTCGCGTGCAGCTGCTCGCATCCGGCGTCGGCGTGCCGTGGGCACTCGAGGCCCAGGAACTCCTCGCGAAGGACTGGGGCGTGGCCGCCGATGTCTGGTCCGTCACCAGTTGGACCGAGTTGCGCCGCGACGGTCTCGCCGCCGACGAGCACAACTTCCTGCACCCCGAGGAAGAGCCGCAGGTCGCCTACGTCACGCAGAAGCTGCAGGGAGCCGAGGGTCCGTTCGTCGCGACCAGCGACTTCATGCACGCCGTGCAGGATCAGATCCGTCAGTGGGTTCCGGGCGACTACTACACGCTCGGCGCGGACGGCTTCGGTTTCGCCGACACCCGTGCAGCGGCACGTCGCTTCTTCAAGATCGACGGCCCCTCCATGGTGGTCCGCGCGCTCCAGGGTCTCGCAGACAAGGGGCAGGTCGAGCGCTCCGTGATCGCACAGGCGATCTCGAAGTACGACCTGCACAACGTCAACGCCGGCACGAGCGGAAACGCCGGCGGCGAGAGCTGAGCCCGGTGTGACCGGATCGCCTGTGGCATCGATGGACAAGACGACGACGCTCGCCTGGCTGCGCCGGATCTCCGGCGATCTCGCCACGGCGACCATCCAGCGTCTCGATGACACGCTGCCCTGGTACGCCGACATGCCACCGGCCCGCCGCTCTGCGGTCGGGCTGGTGGCCCAGGCGGGCATCACGTCGTTCATCCAGTGGTTCGACGATCCGACCTCCACGCCGTGGATCGCGGCGGACATCTTCGCCGCCGCCCCGCGCGAACTCCTGCGCAGCGTGAGCCTGACCCAGACCCTGCAGCTCATCCGGGTGACCGTCGAGGTCACGGAGGAGCGGGTCGCGGGTAAGGGCGAAGCCCTTCGCGAAGCGATTCTGCTCTACTCGCGCGAAGTCGCCTTCGCCGCCGCCGACGTGTACGCCCGCGCCGCCGAGGCACGTGGTCTGTGGGACGCACGGCTCGAAGCACTGGTGGTCGATTCCATCCTCACCGGCGAGGCCGATGAGGAGCTGCCCAGCCGCATCGCCGCGCTCGGCTGGCACGGCCATGGTGAGGTCTGCGTGCTGGTCGGTACGACTCCCCCGCAGTTCGACGTCGATCACGTGCGCCGCACCGCACGCAAGCTCGCGGTCGACGTGCTCATCGGCGTGCAGGGCTCGCGGCTCGTCCTCGTCCTCGGGCGTGCCCGTGTCCCCGGCCGCGAAGACGTCGCGGATGAACTCGCCTTCGAAGACATCGCGGCGCGTCTCGAGCCGTCGTTCGGCCCCGGTTACGTCGTGCTCGGCCCGCCGGTCGCGGCACTCGTGGATGCCGGACAGAGCGCACGCGCCGCCCTCGCAGGGTTCGCCGTCGCCCGCGCATGGCGCACGGCTCCGCGTCCGGTCGAAGCCGACGATCTTCTGCCGGAACGTGCGCTCGCCGGTGACCCGCTGGCGAAGCAGACACTCATCGAGCGCATCTACCGTCCCCTGCAGGCGCATTCGACAGACCTCGTCACCACGCTCTGGAGCTACCTCGACAACGGCCGCTCGCTCGAAGCGACGGCGCGAGAGTTGTTCGTGCACCCGAACACGGTCCGCTACCGGCTCAAGCGCGTGAGCGAGGTCATCGGGTGGGATGCGACCGGCCCCCGCGAGGCTCTCATCCTGCAGACAGCACTCATCATCGGCTCGATCGGCGCCACGGACCCGGTGCGTCGCCGGCCGACCAACCGCCGCGCACGCTGACTCGCCGACGAATGCTGTACGCCACACACAAGGGAATCTCGGAATCTTGTGATGGTTCATCCACCGTTCTGGCGTGAACGTTGGCAGACTGAGTAGGTGATTGTCGCCTGCTGCCCTGGACAGGGCTCACAGACCCCCGGCTTCCTCTCCCCCTGGCTCGAACTGGACGGCGTCGCCGACAGCCTCGCCGCCTATTCCGAGGCCGCCCAAGTCGATCTCGTCCTGCATGGCACGCAGTCCGACGCCGACACGATCCGCGACACGCGCATCGCGCAGCCGCTCATCGTCGCAGCCTCACTGATCGCGTCCGCTGCACTCGCCGAGCGCGCCGGACGCGCCCCGGACGGCACTGCAGGGCACTCGGTCGGCGAACTCGCCGCACTCGTCGGCGCCGGCGTCCTCTCCGCAGAGCAGGCGATGCGTCTCGTCGGCGTCCGCGGACGTGCGATGGCGGATGCCGCGGCACAGGCACCGACCGGGATGAGCGCCGTGATCGGCGGTGACGAACAGGCCGTGCTCGACCGCCTCGCCGAGCTCGAGCTCTCACCGGCCAACTACAACGGCGGCGGCCAGATCGTGGTCGCGGGCGCCCTTCCCGCTTTGGCCGCACTGGCCGAGGAGCCCGTCAAGGGAACCCGCGTGATCCCGCTGCAGGTCGCCGGCGCCTTCCACACCTCGTACATGGAGCCCGCCGTCGAAGCGCTGCGCGCAGCCGTCGGCGAGATCGCCCCGAACGACCCGCAGATCACGCTCTGGACCAACAAGGACGGCTCGATCGTCACGTCCGGCGCCACGGCCCTCGACCTGATCGTCAACCAGGTCTCCTCGCCCGTGCGCTGGGACCTCTGCATGCGCTCCTTCGCCGACAACGAGATCACCGGCCTCATCGAACTCGCCCCGGCAGGAGCCCTCGCCGGTCTCGCCAAGCGGGGCCTGCGCGGCACGCCCGTCGTGGCCGTCAAGACACCAGAAGACCTCGACGCAGCGGCTGAGCTGCTGAACGGAGCAGCCGCATGAGCGCCACCCTGAAGCAGGCCACCGGCCCGCAGTTCACCCGGATCCTGTCTTTCGGCGCTGCGCGCGGTGAGAACGCGGTCCCGAACGACGACCTCATCGGACCGATCGATTCCAGTGACGAGTGGATCCGCCAGCGCACCGGCATCATCACCCGTGCACGAGCGGTCAAGGAGACCGACGCGATCGATCTCGCCACCATCGCGGCCGCCGAGGCCATCGAGAAGTCCGGTGTCGCAGCATCCGAGGTCGACCTCGTGATCGTGGCGACCATCAGCAATCCGAAGCAGTCACCTTCCGTGTCTGCGATCGTCGCCGACCGCGTCGGCTCGAACCCCGCTGCGGCATACGACGTCAACGCCGCGTGCGCCGGCTACGCCTACGCGATCGCGCAGGCCGACGCCCTGATCCGTGCCGGTGCAGCTCGCTACGCCCTCGTGATCGGGACGGAGAAGCTCTCCGACGTCGTCGACCCAGCCGATCGCAGCATCTCATTCCTGCTCGGCGACGGTGCAGGCGCGGCACTGATCGGTCCCAGCGAGACGCCGGGCATCGCGCCGGCCGTGTGGGGTTCGGACGGTTCGAAGGCGGATGCCGTCGGCATGAACGGCACGCTCACCCAGTTCCGCGACGGCGAGGTGCCGTGGCCGACGCTCCGTCAGGAGGGACCGACGGTGTTCCGCTGGGCCGTCTGGGAGATGGCGAAGGTCGCGCGTGAGGCGCTCGAAGTCGCCGGCATCGAGGCGGCAGACCTCGCCGCCTTCATCCCGCATCAGGCCAACATGCGCATCATCGACGAATTCGCGAAGCAGCTGAAGCTGCCCGAGACCACGGTGATCGCCCGTGACATCGAGACCACCGGCAACACCTCGGCGGCGTCCATCCCGCTCGCGAGCCACCGTCTGATGGTCGAGCATCCTGAACTCTCCGGCGGACTCGCGCTGCAGATCGGCTTCGGCGCCGGTCTGGTGTTCGCCGCGCAGGTCGTCGTCCTTCCCTGATCACGTCCGTCGACCTCCTAAACTGTTCATCGGTTCCGAATACAACCCGCAAGAAAGAGGAAAACCACATGGCTTTCACCAACGATGAGGTCCTCGCCGGCCTCTCCGAGCTCATCACCGACGAGACCGGCATCGACGGCTCCGAGGTCGCGCTCGACAAGTCCTTCACCGACGACCTCGACATCGACTCGATCTCGATGATGACGATCGTCGTCAACGCAGAAGAGAAGTTCGGCGTCACCATCCCCGACGACGAGGTCAAGAACCTCAAGACCGTCGGTGACGCCGTGAACTTCATCGTCGCCGGCCAGGCGTAAGACCTGACGGATGCCACCCTCGCGAGCCGCGAGGCGTGGCATCCTCTGCCTTCCCTCTCCAGAGACCGCTCTCGTCCCCTTCGACAGGAACCACACCCAATGACCAAGCGCATCGTCGTCACCGGTATCGGCGCCACTTCCGCAATCGGCGGCACGGCTCCGGAGAACTGGACCAACCTGCTGGCCGGTATGTCCGGGGGCCGCACCCTCGAACACGAGTGGGTCGAAGAACTCCAGCTCCCCGTGACGTTCGCCGCCGAGGCGATCGTGCGTCCGGAAGAGGTCCTCGCGCGTCCGGTCGCAAAGCGGCTCGACCCTTCCTCCCAGTTCGCGCTGATCGCGGCCATGGAGGCATGGGAGGACGCCGGCTCGCCCGATGTCGATCCAGAACGCCTCGGCGTCGACTTCGCGACCGGCATCGGCGGCGTGTGGACCCTGCTCGACGCGTGGGACACCCTTCGCGAGAAGGGCCCCCGCCGCGTCATGCCGATGACGGTACCGATGCTCATGCCCAACTCGGCCGCCGGCAATCTCTCCCTCCACTTCACCGCGCGCGCCTTCGCCCGCACCGTCGCCTCCGCCTGCGCATCCAGCACTGAGTCTCTGGTCAACGCCTACGAGCACCTGCAGGCAGGGCTCGCGGATGTCGTCATCGCCGGCGGCACCGAATCGGCCATCCACCCGATCACGATCGCGTCGTTCGCGTCGATGCAGGCGCTCTCTCGTCGCAACGACGACCCAGCCACCGCTTCGCGCCCGTACTCGGAAGACCGTGACGGCTTCGTGATGGGTGAAGGCGCGGCAGTGCTCATCCTCGAGACCGAAGAGCACGCCAAGGCGCGCGGCGCCAAGATCTATGCCGAGCTCGTCGGCGGCGGCGTCACGGCAGACGCGTTCCACATCACAGCCAACGCACCAGAGGGTGCGGCGCGTGCGGTCACGCTCGCGCTCGAAGCCGCCGGTCGTACGCCGGATGAGATCACCCACGTGAACGCGCACGCGACCTCGACGCCGGTCGGCGATCCGAACGAGTACGCCGCGCTGAAGAGCGTCATCGGCGACCGCGTGCACGACATCCCGGTCTCGGCGACCAAAGCATCCACCGGCCACCTGCTCGGCGGCACCGGTGCACTCGAGGCGATCTTCACGATCCTCGCCATCCAGAACCGCATCGCTCCCCCGACCATCAACCTCACAACGCAGGACCCGGAGATCCCGCTGCTCGTCTCCGGCGACGCGCAGCCGCTGGGCGACGGTCCGCAGCTGGCGATCAGCAACTCGTTCGGCTTCGGCGGCCACAACGCCGTCGCCGCGTTCGCGTCATACGAGGACTGAGCCGCGTTCAGGTCGCAATTCCTGTCGCTTTCGCGCGTCGATAACGGCAGAAAGTGCGACCCGAACTGACTGGTGAACACGACGAAGGCCTCGCGTCCGATTCCTCGGAGCGAGGCCTTCGTCGTGCGGGGGGCGGGATTCGCGTTCTCGGAGTCCGGGATGATTCACCGGCATCCGATACTGACGCCTCCTGCGCCCCGGGTCTACGGGAGGCCGGAGGCTATCCGACCTTGTGAAGCCACACGACGGTGGAATCGTCGCTGGCATGCCGGAACGGCTCGAGCTCTTCATCCCAGGCCGACCCGAGGGCGACATCGAGCTCACGTTGCAGCTCGAGCGCGCTTCCAGCCGCGATCTCCATGGCGTAGCGGATGCGATCCTCGCCGATGACGATGTTGCCGGCCGCGTCGGCCTGCGCATAGTGGATGCCGAGATCAGGGGTGTGCAACCATCGACCGCCGTCGCTGCGCGGTGTCGGATCCTCGGTCACCTCGAAACGAAGATGCTCCCAGCCGCGGATCGCGGTCGCGAGAGCAGCGCCGGTGCCCACTGGGCCGTCCCAGTAGAACTCGGCACGACGAGAGCCTTCGAGCACGGGCTGTTCGGCCCACTCGAAGTTCACCGCACGACCGATAGCGCGTCCGACCGCCCATTCCAGGTGCGGGCAAAGCGCGCGAGGTGCAGAGTGGATATACACCACTCCGCGTGCGTAAGCCGTCGCCATGATCTCTCCGTTTCTTCAGGTGCGTCTTCCCCAACGACCTGAGCCAACGAAGTGTGGCGAGAATATGCGGTTATACGCTGATTATCGCCCAGACAGACGGAAATCACAAGCGTGTGATTATGAAGAACGCCCCGACCTTCCGGCCGGGGCGTTCAACGAGATGCTGATGAGCGGATTACGCCTCGCTCATCGCCTGCTTGACCTGCTGGCCCTTGGCCGCGTAGTACGCGGCGCGTGCAGCATCCTTGCGCGCCTGCTCGGCATAACCGGCCTCGAGAACGTCCTGAGGGACGTCGAAGTTCTCGATCTGGTCGGTGCCGTTGTACTTCTCGATGTAGGCGTCGAGCTCGGGGCCCGACGTCCACGACGTGATGAGGTTGTACCGGGGCTCGGAGCCGACGTGGGTCGCGGCGTGCCACAGACGCTGCGTGTCGATGATGAGCTGCGCGCCGGCCGGAAGGGCGATTCGCACCTCGCCTGCCGGGTCGGTGCGGTTCTCGCGCAGGACGAAGAAGCTGTCCTTGTCATCGGTCAGGTTGAAGAATCCGCGGACGACCCAGCCTGTGCCATCGGGGTTCAGACGGTTGTTGTCGTCCTGGTGGAGGTTGTAGAGGCATTCGCCGTACGGCGTGGGCTGCAGCTCGATCACTCGGCAGCGACCGACGTTGGCACCCGGCTCCTGCGCGCGACGCGTGAGGTTCGGGGCCTTGGCGACCTGTGAGTCGATCCACACGCCGTCTTTGTCGGTGCGCGGCGGCTTGTGGTTCCAGAAGCCGTTGCACTCGATGTCGCCGAAGGCGCTGGCGAGCGGAGCGAACCGGGTGTCACCCGACGACTTCCAGTCGTTGTACTCGATGTCCAGCCACTCTTTGGGATCGAGGTCCTGGTTGTAGCTGTCCAGGACGACGAAGCCCTTTTCCTCGAGTGCAGCGGATTTGATGTATCCCATGATCTAGGTCATGTCCTTTCATCGGGGGCCAGCACGTTTTAACAGGCCCTGATAAGGCAAGCCTAACAGCGTGTTCTGCGGCACCAGCGTGGCCCGCCGTCGGCGATTCGGCGGCGACTAGACTCTTTGACGGCGGGGCGCGGGATCGCACCGCCGTGAGGAGCAAGAGCGAAGAACATGGCAACCGCCACGAATGTCGAAGCGACCGCCGTCAACACGATCGAGTGGCTCTCTGCTCCGGACACGACGATCGTCGTTCCGGTCTACCAGCGTCAGTACCGCTGGGACATCGGCGGATGCGAGCGCCTGCTCTCCGACATCCGGGCCGTCGCCAGCGAAGGGGAGACGCACCGCCACTTCATCGGCTCCATCCTCTCGGCACAGGATGCCTCAGAGGTCGATCTGATCCTCATCGACGGACAGCAGCGCATCACGACGCTCATGCTGCTCGTCGCCGCTCTGCATCACGCGGTTCGCGATTCCGACCCCGCCATGGCCGCAGATCTCGAACGGGTGCTGGTGCGTGCGGACGACTCCTCTCGCACCAAGCTGCGCCCTCACCACGCGTGGGCGGAGCTTTACGAATCAGTGGTGCTCGATCAGCGTGGCGACGCCGACCGCGAATCGCGCTTCGATGACAACTACGCATTCTTCCGCAGCCAGGTGCATGCCGACGAGGCTCCGACGATCTGGCGGGGACTGCAACGGATCGAGCACGTGTCGATCACGCTGGGACCCGAGGCGAACGCGCAGCAGATCTTCGAGAGCCTCAACTCCACCGGCGAGCCGCTGCGCGACCATGAGCTGATCCACAACTACATCCTGATGGGACTCACCCACGCGGAGCAGCTCGACGTCGAAGAGCGCTACTGGCTGCCGATCGAACGCCACACCGGCGAGACCATCGGGGCGTTCTGGCGCCACTACCTCGTGATGACCACCGGCAGAGAGGTCGCCGCGAACGGCGAGCACGGCGTGTACAGCGCGTTCCGGCATTCGTTCCCGCGCGTCGACGTGGAGCACCTGCAGGCGGATGCAGACATCTGGCGACACTACGCCGAGATCTACGGCATCCTGCTCGATCCGTCATCCGAGAAGGATGCCGAGATCCGGACGCAGCTCGAGTACATCAACACGTTCGGACGCGCGGCATATCCCCTGGCCATGAGCGCGTACAGCGACCATGCGCGCGGCCTCATCCCGCGCGCGGAGCTGATCGAGACGCTGGAGTGGATTCAGGCACTCTATCTGCGGCGTGCACTGGTCGGCCTGCCCGCTGAGCGATTGATCGCACGGCTCTGCCGCGCGCGCTCCGAGGGCCGCGATGCGCTGATGCGGGCGTTCGCGCGCATCACTCCGTCCGACGAACGGGTCAGCGCGGTGCTGAAGTATGCCGAGCTCCCGCACGCGGCGTACGTGCTCGGCCGGCTCGAACAGGTCGAGGACACGTCAGACCACGACGTCGAGCACATCGTTCCGCTCGTGCCCAGCGACGCCTGGTCCGGCGACGGCACGCGGCCCTGGATCGACTACTCGGAGGACGAACGCAACAGCCACAGGGCGCTCGCGCCGACGCTCGGCAACCTCACTCTGCTCGAGCAGTCCCTCACGGAACGCGTCTTCGGTGCCTCCTACGACGACAAGCGGCGGGATGCGTATGCACGCAGCGCGGTCGAGGAGACGCGCGCGCTCGTGAACACGGAATCCTGGGGCACAGCGGCCATCGCGGCGCGCACGGTGCGGCTCACCGAGCAGCTGGTGCGCATCTGGGCCCGCCCGGCACTCCCCGAGATAGACGACGACGCCCTCACCCCCGTGCTCGACGCTGTGCGGCGGCGCGGCTGGCCGGCGGGCTGGGACCGGGAGTTCGACTACGTCGAGTACCGCGGCGAGCACTGGGAGGTGAAGGACGTCCGCGCGCTCTTCAACCGGGTCTTCCGCCGGGCATGGACCGACGCCCGGCCCTCTGCACTCGCGTACAGCAGGAGCCACGGCGGCCCCATCTACGACGAGATGGCGTGGAAGGGGCAGTGGGATGCTCTGGACGACGAGAACTTCCTCTACATGGGCTGGGATTCGAACTACATGATGAGCGCGCTGCAGGGCGTGCTGGAGGAATCGGGTATCGCCGCCGAGGTGTTCGTGAAATACTCCTACATCGGGAACGTGATGTGATGCGACAGAAGACTCATACCGATGCACCGGCCACGCCGAAGGCCGCTGATCCGGTCGACCAGGCATTCGAGGACATCTCACTCGGATGGGACGCCGACGTGCCGCTGGAGTGCGAATGCGACCATGGTGACGAAGAGGCGTATGCCGCGTGCGGGCGCCGCGCCAAGTGGCGTGTGACGATCGACTGCACGTGCGGCGAGAACCATCCGCGCACAGTTGAGCTGCTCTGCACGAAGTGCCTGCGCACCGCGCGCAAGGACCTGGGGAATGAGGCGATCACCGCGCGTCCGCTGTGACGTCAGCGGGCGACGTGTCAGCGGTCGAGGATCTCCGCAACCTGCTCGGAGATGTCCGCAGCGGCAGATCGGGCGATCCCGAGGGACCGCACCTCAGCCTGGAACTCGGTGACCGCAGTCGAAGCCGCACCGTGCCTGCGCGCCAGCTGCAGGTCGGCGCGCAGATTGATCGCGGCGCCGGAGATGCCTGCGGCCAGTGCCGCGGCGGCGACCGCGACGTCGGCCGCGAGCGGGGGCTTCGATATCTGCGAGAGCAACCGCAACTCGGACACCAGAGCATGACCCACATGTCCGATCAGCTGCGAAGCGCGAGCCGCGGCGCACGCGGCGTCGCGCACGCGGACGTCGCGATCGGGATCATCGGCAGACCGGTTCAGCGCGGCGCCCAGTTCCGCTGAACGAAGACCGTCAGTGTGCGCGGCATCCAGAACCTCGGTGCGCCGGCTCGCGAGCCGCTCCGCGCATTCCGACGCACGCGCGTCGTCGGGTGTGTACTCGGCGACCATCCGCAGCAGGGCTGCAGACGTCGCGAGCAACACCGCCGAGGCAGCGCCGCCGCCCGGTGCACCGGTGGGTTGCGCGAGTTCCGCCAGCCAGTCGGCGAGCGGCGTGGATGCAGAGACCGGGGCGTCATCACTCATGGGGAGGAGCCTTGAGCAAGACCCGGTCCCGGCGCAACCCCCTCGAACGAAACGGACCTTGTCCCTATGTTCGACAGGACGAACCGGAGGAGATCCCATGTCGAAGGACCAGTACACATTCGCAGACCCGACCGCGCTCTACAGCGAGAAAGAGCCCCAGAAGCAGCACCAGCCCGAGCCGGGGCTCGATGCGGAGCTCACTCCGAAGGCGGATCTCGGCGAGGCAACCTACCGGGGCACCGATCGCTTGAAGGGACGCAAGGCGCTGATCACGGGCGCCGATTCCGGGATCGGAGCGGCTACCGCGATCGCCTTCGCTCGCGAGGGCGCAGACGTGGTGTTGTCCTATCTTCCGAGCGAAGAGAAGGATGCTCAGCGGATCGCGGGACTGATCCAGGAGGCTGGACGACAGGCGTTCACCGTGCCAGGGGATCTGCGGGATGACGCCTACTGCCGTGACCTCGTCGACAGGGCGGTGCAGGCTCTCGGTGGCATCGACATCCTGGTGAACAACGGCGGCAAACAGAACTTCAACGAAGATCTCACGACCTTGAGCGACGAACAGTTCGACGACACGTTCAAGACCAACGTGTACGCGATGTTCTGGATCACCAAGGCTGCACTGCCGCACATGAAGCCGGGGTCGACGATCATCAATACGACGTCGATCCAGGCGTACACGCCGTCGGAGATCCTGGTCGACTACGCCACGACGAAAGCCTCGATCAACACCTTCACGAAGGCGCTCGCGCAGCAGCTGGCTCCGAAGGGCATCAGGGTCAACGCAGTCGCACCGGGCCCGATCTGGACGCCCCTTCAGGTCACGGACGGACAGCCGCAGGAGAAGATCGCCGAGTTCGGCACGCAGACTCCACTCGGTCGCATGGGCGAGCCCGCTGAACTCGCACCGGCGTACGTCTTCCTCGCATCTGCCGAGTCCAGTTACGTCGCCGGTGAGACGCTCAACGTCAACGGCGGATCGCCCACGCCGTAGCGCGTCGGGGTCCTCGGTAGGGCGGGTGGGACTTGAACCCACGAATCGTCGGGTTATGAGCCCGCTGCCTTAACCAACTTGGCCACCGCCCCGCAGGGTTAACAGCCTAGCGGTGCACGTCGGCGTCAGAGTGCTGTGGCACTCCGGTGCGTCTCGAGGTGCGAGTGATAGATCTCGGCGTTCGCGATGAGGCCGGCACGCTCCTCGTCGCTCAGTTCACGGCGCACCTTCGCCGGCACTCCGGCCACCAGTGATCCGTCCGGAACCTCGGTGCCGCCGAGGATGACCGCGCCGCCGGCGATCAGGCACCCCTTGCCGATCACCGCACCGCTGAGGATCACCGAGCCCATCCCGATCAGCGAGCCGTCGCCGATCGTGCAGCCGTGCACGACGGCGTTGTGACCGATCGACACGTTCGCGCCGATGACGACGGGATGTCCGCTGTCGACGTGCACCGAGACGTTGTCCTGCACGTTGCTTCCGGCCCCGACCGTGATCGCCGCTGAATCGGCACGCAGCACCGCGTTGTACCAGACGCTCGCACCGGCTTCGAGAGTGACCTCGCCGACGATGCGCGCGCCGTCGGCGACGAAAGAGTCATCGGCGATGTGCGGCGTCTTGTTCTGAAGTGCGAGGACGGATGCTGACGTCGAGATGCTCATGAGGCGAGACTATCCTCACTTCCGCGTCATTCCGCGGAAGTGAGCCGAGCCTCAGCTTGCTTGCGGAATGTTTCAGGCTGAGTAGCGTTGTCTGCATCAGGTTCGAATTCGCCGTTCTGGAGGCAGAAACATGAGCAAGGCACAGACCATCTCCACCACCGCCAGTGACCCGACGGTCGCCGCGGCCGCGGCACAGTTCCTCTCCCCCGTCGTACTCGGGCTGCAGGCTCTGACGGTCAACGGCAAGCAGGCGCACTGGCACGTGCGCGGCGCCAACTTCATCGGCGTCCACGAACTGCTCGACTCCGTCGTCGCGAACGCCGGAGCCTTCGCCGACACCGCAGCGGAGCGCATCGTCGCTCTCGGTCTCCCGATCGATGCGCGCCTCAGCGCCGTCGCCTCGAAGGCCGGCGCGTCTGCAGTGCCTGCGGGATTCACGCAGTCGGCCGAGCTGATCCGCCACATCGTCGCTGACATCGATGCGATCCTCGTCGACACCAAGGCCGCGATCGACGGTCTCGACGAGATCGACCTCACCAGCCAGGACGTGGCGATCGAGATCATGCGCGGCCTCGAGAAGGACCGTTGGTTCCTCGTCGCGCACGTCGCCGAGTAACAACAGCGCACACGCAGAAGGGCACCGGATCCGTCCGGTGCCCTTCTGCGTGTCTGGATGAGAATGCGGCGGATCAGCCCGCGGCCGCCATCGCATCCTTCAACGCCTGGGTGTACTGAGGAGCCAGCGTGTCGACGAACGTCACCGTCAGGTGATCCTGGTCGCGATACACGTTCGCGCCGCCGATGACCGTCTTGCAGGTGTCCTCATCGCAGAAGACATCGGTGAAGTCGAGCAGCGTCACATCGTCTGCGCCTGCAGCCGCGTCGCGCAGCGGGTCGTCCTCGAGCAGTACATCTGCACGAGCGCCCGTGCATTCCGTCTGATCACGAGTGCGCAGACACTTGTTCGGATCGGTCTCGAAGACCGGGTTGTCAACGACGGTGACCACGGGGATGCCACGGTCTGTCATGGTCGACCACGCCTTCTGGTAACCGGCCACCGCGGCATCGTGCGCGGATTCGAACCCGGCCGACGAGTAGGGCGTGTTCGAGATCGCAGATGTGAACACGACATCGAAGTCGCGGTCCGCGAGCTGCGCGTCCACCCCCGCTCGCCAGTCGGAGCATGCGGCGCCGAAAGAGCCGCCCGTCGCCAGCGGCGTGGCGTTCCACGGGCAGGCGCCCTTGAAGTACGTCGTGAGGTGCCAGCCCTCCCGCTCGGCGATGCCCTGGAACGTCGGCAGCAGTTGGAACGCGTGGCTGTCTCCGACCAGCGCCACCTGGGGTGCGTCCGCGTCGTCAGAGCCGAACTCGCACGACTTGGGCCGCGAGTCGTTCAGCTGGATGAAGCACTGCTCATCCGATGGGCGATCGACGCCGGCGAACCCGGGAGCCGGAAGGATCGTGTCGAGCTCGGTGCCTGCGCACGACTCGTCCAGCACCGATGCCGCACCGAAGCACGCAGGCGGATTCTCGCGCACGTCTTCGATCGCCTGCACGCCCTGCTGATACGCCGGGGCGTTGATCGCCCAGCCTCCTGCCGCGACCGCACCGACCAGCAGCATGGCCGCAAGCGCAGACCACAGTGTGACCTTCGGCGGGCGAGTGGTGAGCGGCTTCCAAGAGCGAGCCGGATCCTCGACGAACCGCTTGGTGAGCCATGCGAGAACGAAGCAGATGACCAGCAGCGCGACGCGGTGGTAGATCGTGAGACCCCAGAACGGCACGGAGGGCGCGATGATGATCAGCGGCCAGTGCCAGAGATACAGGCTGTAGGAGATGTCGCCGGTGAAGCGCATCGGCGGGATGGACAGCAGTCTGGTCGGATACCACCAGCGGTCGGTGTTCGACGCCATGATGACGGCCGCGGCGCCCAGAGTCGGCAGCAGCGCCGCATATCCGGGGAACGGGGTCTGACCGTCGAAACGGAAGGCGGTGTACAGCAGCGCGATGATTCCCGCCCAGCCGAGCACGAAGCTCAGTGCGGCATTGCGAATGCGCAGCATCGGCACGAGCGCGATGACCGCGCCGACGCCGAACTGCCACATCCGCCCCATGGTGATGAAGTACGCCGGCGCCGGATCCGTGATCGTGTACACCACGCAGAAGATGAACGACGCGACCGAGACGGCGCCGATCGCGATCGCCGCGGCCCGCAGCCGATCGCCGCGGAACCATTTGACCGCGATCCACGCCGCGAGCAGCATGATGAGCGGCCACAGCACGTAGAACTGCTCCTCCAGCGAGAGCGACCAGTAATGCTGCACGGTCGTCGGGTCTCCGGCGTGCGCCAGATAGTCGGCGGAGTTGAACACCAGGTACCAGTTCTCCACGTAGAACGTGGAGGCGATGATCTCTTTGACCTCGGCGGGCAGTGCCGAGGTCGGTGTGAGGAACGGGATCGCCGCGACGATCGCGCAGAACAGCAGCACGAGTAGTGACGCGGGAAGCAGACGGCGCGCTCGGCGCGCCCAGAACTGTCCGAGCTTGACCGTTCCTGTGGAGGTGAGCTCCCTCGCCAGATGCGCGGTGATCAGGAAGCCGGAGATGACGAAGAAGATGTCGACGCCGACGTAACCGCCGCTGAGACGGGCGGGCCAGAAGTGGTACAGCACGACGAAGAGGACGGCGATCGCCCTGAGCCCCTGCACGTGCGGGATGAACCGCGAGGATGCCGCATGCTCCGGTGAGCGGTCACGACGACGCTGGGACCGGGTGAGAGGCGGAGTCTGCGCTGTGGAGTTCACGGCTACAACGGTATCGTGCGCACGCCGCGATCACGCGCACCGCCAAGGGGTGACGCATGCACCGCGATCACTTCAGGTGGGTGATCCGTCCGCCGAGCAGCGTCGCCAGCACCGGCATCGTGCGCAACGTCGACGAGCCCGCGTCATGCGGATCAGCACCGCACAGCACCAGATCCGCAGGCTCGCCAGGACGGACGGCGCTGCGCACGCTCGCATCGAGCGCCTCACCGACGCTCAGCCGTTCTTCGGGATGCCACGGCTCGCGCTCGTCGTTCGTCCGATGCACCGCCGCCGCGATGGCCTGCCATGGATCCAGCGGCGCCACAGGCGCGTCGGAGCCCAGCCTCAGCTCGGCGCCCGCGCGCAGCAGTGACGCCATCGGGTACCCGACAGCCGTCTGAGCCGCCCAGTACGCGTCCACCAGATCACGATCGTCGAGCGCATGCACCGGCTGCACGCTGGCGGCGAGGCCGAGACGGGCGAGACGGGCGAGGTCGGCATGGCGCACCAGCTGCGCGTGCTCGATCGTTCCGGATGCGCCGGTCACGGTCACCGCGTCCAATGCCGACGACACGGCGCGGTCGCCGATCGCGTGAATGGCCACGGCGAGCCCCGAACCGACCGCATCCGTCAGAAGACCGATCAGGCCGGCGGGCGGGATGTTCAGCACGCCGAAGTCCGCAGTGTCGTCCGGGTAGGCGTGCGAGCACGCCGCGGTGCGGGTGCCGAGCGACCCGTCCGAGATGATCTTGAGTGGTCCGACGCGAACGAGGCCGTGGGTCTGGGGCAGCACCTCACCGGTGCGAAGGCCACTTGTGATGGCGCGTGCGAGATCCGCCGGGTACACCGCGAACTCCACCCGCTGCGTGCCGAATCCCGCGCGGGCGCGGCGCGCCCAGGCATCCGCGTTCCAGGCCATGTCGAAGTCGACGATCCCCGTCACTCCCCTGGCTGCGGCGGCCACGCCTGCGAAACGCACCGCATGGTCGCCGTGCGCGGGCTCCACCGCGTTCACGCGCTTCGAGATCTCGAAGGCGTCCTCTTCACGCAGCACGCCGTCGGCAGAGATGAATCCCTCGCGAGCCAGCGCGGCGGAGTTCAGCCACACGCTGTGCACGTCGGCGTTGATGAGGTACGTCGGCACGTCTCCCGTGGCGGTGTCGAGGACCTCGAGCGAGGGTGCATCCGCCCAGAACGCGTCACGGAACCCCGTGCCCACGCGGCGGCCGTCTGCCAGCGGGGCGACGTCCGACATCCGCGAGGCCGCATCGACGGCTGAGACAGCGGCGCCCAGCTGTTCCCGTTCGGAGGCCAGAGCCCATTGCACGGTGTGAACGTGGTTGTCCCACAGGCCCGGAACGACCCATGCGCCGTCGGCGTCGATGACCCCGCCACGTGCGGGCAGGGCACCGGCGGGGGCGATGTCGACGATCCGGCCGCCATCGATGTGGATGTCGACAGGCTCGTCATCGACGAGGAACTCACGCCCTGGGCCCGCGATCCGCGCGTTCCGGATCACCGCGACGTCGGCGCCGACCTCCGTCATGCCGTTCGACCGGGGCGCGCGTCCTGAGCCCGGCGCATCTCGCCGGCCAGCGCGGGATTCGCATAGACGCCGTCGCCCTGCAGCTCGGCGATGACGCGCTCGACGGTCGCGGCATCCTTGTTCTGACTGAGCTTGCGCTTGGCCACCACCCGCGTCGGCGTCAGACGGAATCCGACCGTGCCTGCCGCGAGCCTGCGCACGAAGGCCTCGTCGTTCGGCCGTTCCCACATGAATCGCGGGTCCGACTTGCGCGCTTCGAAGCGTTCGACGAGCCGGTCGAGAACTCTCAGGTTCTCGTCGTCGCTGAGGATCTCGGGCACACCCGCGAGGTGCACCGCGATGTAGTTCCAGGTCGGCACGGCCTGGGTGTCCGGCCCATACCAACCGGGCGACACGTAGCCGTGCGGGCCCTGGAACACGACCAGCAGCTCACGCTCGCCCATGCCGTGGATCAGGTCGTCAGGCCGGCCGACGTGCCCCACGATGGTGAGGTCGTCGCGGTCCTCGTCGAGCATCATCACGTAGTGCGACGCGACCTGCCCGTCGGCGGCGGCGCTGACGATCGTCGCCCACGGATTCTGCTCGATGACGCGCCGCATCTCCGCGACATCGGCGAGCGTGAAACTGGGATTCTGACGCATGTTCTCAGCCTACGGCCGCGCGCGGCATCAGTCCTTCCGACCGGGCAGTGCGGGCGACCCGACCCCCTCGGTCTTCCATTCCTCCCACCCCGGTGTGCCCGCCATGAACGCGTCGACCTCCTCGCGGCTCGCCCGCAGCTTCGGGTCGTGCTTGAGGTACTGTCTGGTCTCCCGCGCCACCAGCCCGGACAGCACGAGCAGTCCGATCAGGTTCGGGAAGGCCATCAAGCCGTTCATGGCGTCGGAGAACGCCCAGACCACGCCGAGCTGCACGGTGCAGCCGATGAACACGACCAGCGAGAAGATGATGCGGAACGGCATCACCGCGCGTCGTCCGAACAGGCGCTCGACGTTGCGCTCTCCGTAGTACGACCAGCCGAGGATCGTGGACCCAGCGAACATCACCAGGCCGAGCGTGACGATGATGTGACCCCAGTCCCCCGGGAGCCCGTGCGAGAACGCCTCGCCGGTCATCAGGGCCGGGCTGATCTGCTCGCCGGTCTCCGGGTCGATCTGGTTCCAGGTGCCGGTGGCGATGATGACGAGGCCGGTGCAGCTCACGACGATGATCGTGTCGATGAAGGTCTGCGTCATGGACACGAGGCCCTGGCGGACGGGGTGGCTGGTCTGCGCTGCGGCGGCCGCGATGGCCGCCGAGCCCATGCCCGATTCATTGGAGAAGATGCCGCGGGCGACGCCGAACTGCACGGCGATGATGATCGCCGAACCAGCGAACCCACCGATGGCGCTGGTGCCAGTGAACGCCTCGGTGAAGATCTGCGCGAACGCGGCGGGAAGCGCACCGACGTTCGCGATCAGGATGTAGATGGCGCCGAGTACGTAGAAGACGATCATGATCGGCACGAGACCGGCGGTGACGCGGCCGATCGACTTGATGCCGCCGACCAGCACGACCAGCGCGAACGCGGTCAGCACGATTCCGGTGACCCATGTCGGAACGTTGAAGCTCGATTCGAGGTTCGTCGCGATCGAGTTGCCCTGGGTCATGTTGCCGATCCCGAAGCAGGCGATCACCGCAGCGATCGAGAAGAACAGCGCGAGCGTCTTGCCGAACCAGCCGCGAATCCCGCGCTCGAGATACTGCTGCGGTCCGCCGTTCTTCTCTCCGGCCGAGTCGGTGACGCGAAAGCGAACGCCGAGGAAGGCCTCGGAGTACTTCGACGCCATGCCGAGCAGACCCGTCACCCACATCCAGAACAGTGCTCCTGGTCCGCCGATGCCGATGGCGGTGGCGACGCCGACGATGTTTCCGGTACCGACCGTGGCCGCAAGGGCGGTCGTCAGCGCCTGGAACTGAGAGATGTCGCCTTCGGAGCCAGGGTCCTTTCGGGTGAAGAGGCCCAGGCGCAGCGCCGAGCCGAGACGGATGAACTGCAGTCCACCGAGACGGATCGTGAGATACAGTCCGGTGCCGAGCAGAAGCGGGATGAGGAACCACGGCCCCCAGATCCAACCACTGAATGTCTCCAGCGCACTCTGCAAGCCTGTGAGGTCCATCACGTCTCCCGTCTAGGTGTCCCTTGTTTGAAGGACCACACTAGTCAGGCCTGGCACCTCGGACACCAGTAGAGCTTGCGCGCGCCGAGTTCTTCGAGCGCGATCTCGGTACCGCAGACCCGGCACGGCAGGCCGGCACGGTGATAGACCCAGTGCCGGTCATCGCGACTCGCCATGGCGGCGCGATAGTCGGTCGGCGACAGGTCGTCCATGGTCATCATCTGGCCGGTCTCGACGCCGATGGCCAGCAGCCTCACCCAGTCGTGCCAGAGCTGCCGCACGATCTCCTCCGGCACGTCTCGGCCAGGGGTGTGCGGGTTGAGGCGCGCCCGATAGAGCATCTCCGCGCGGTACACGTTGCCGATGCCGCTGACCACCGACTGATCCATCAGCAGCAGCGCGATGGGCGCCTTCTTCTTGCGCACGGCCTGGACGAAGCGCTCCTCATTCTCGATCGGGTCGCCCACGAGGGGGTCGGGGCCGAGTTTGGCCACGCTCGCGAGCATCTCGTCCGGGGTCTGGAGCTCGCACGCCGTCGGTCCGCGCAGATCTGCCGCGGTGATGTCGGTCATCAGGCGCAGGCGCACCTGACCGACGATGGGCGGGGGCCACTCGGATCCCTCATCCGCGAGGCCCTTGGTCTGCTCGGACATCCGCACATGCACGCGTGCCCGCCTCGGTGCTCCGATCGAGGCCAGCGAGTTCTCACCCGCGGCATCCAGGATCGGGGCGTCCACGATCGGGGCATCCAGATCGGTGCCTCGCTGATTGGTCTGCCCCATCCGCCCGTTCGCCGAGGCGATGGTCGGATCGATCAGGATCTCGCCGGCGAAGTCCCATGCGCCGTAGAGGCCGAGGTGCACGCGCAGCCAGAGGTCGCCCTCGGCCTCGAGGAACATCTGCTTGCCGACGGCCTTGACGCTCACGGCTTCGCGGCCGTCGAGCATCGCCGCTCCCTCGGCGAACCGCCCCTGAGGGCTCGATGCCCGCATCTGCTTGCCGACGAAGTTGCGCTCGAACTGCCGAGCGATCCGGTGGACGGAGTGACCCTCTGGCATCTCAGGCCTGCGTGTCGGGCAGCTGGCGCGGGTCGGGCAGAAGCGAGCCGTCGCGTTCGAAATCCGCGATCTGGCCGATCCGGCGCACGTGGCGCTCCTCATCGGAGAACGGCGTGGAGATGAAGCGGTCGATGAACGAAGTGACCTCTTCGAAGGTGTGCTGGCGCGCACCGATCGAGATCACGTTGGCATCGTTGTGCTCACGCGCGAGCTCGGCGGTGGACAGATTCCATACGAGAGCGGCGCGGATGCCCTGCACCTTGTTCGCGGCGATCTGTTCGCCGTTGCCCGAGCCGCCGAAGACGATGCCGAGCGCCTCGACGCCCGCCGTCTGATCGGCGACGACGCCCTGCGCCGCACGGATGCAGAACGCCGGATAGTCGTCGACAGCGTCGTACTCGAGCGGACCGTGGTCGATGACCTCGTGGTTCGCGGCTCGCAGGTGGTCCTGCAGCTTCGTGGAGAATTCCAGTCCCGCGTGGTCGGTGGCGATATGGATGCGCATGCTCACCATCCTAGAAGCGTCAGCGCGACCGCCCGCGTCAGGGTACGAGACCGGCGGCAGCCGGCTTGAAGCCCAGCCGCACGTTCTCGCAGTCCCCTGCGCGCGACACGTCGTACCAGGGTCCGAGGTCGGTCAGGTGCGGGCGCTCGGATGCCGGCATCCCCTCGATGCGCTCGTTCACGAGATCGACCAGACCAGCGACGAACGCGGGATGCACCCCTGGCGTCTGTGTGCGCGTCGCGGGCAGGCCCGCCTCGGCGGCGGATTCCATGGCCTCGGTGTCCAGATCCCACATGACCTCCATGTGGTCGCTGACGAATCCGAGCGGCACGATCACGACGGCCTTCGCGCCGGCGGCAGGCAGTTCGGCGATCACGTCGTTGACGTCCGGCTCCAGCCACGGCTGCGTGGGAGGACCGGAGCGCGACTGGAACACCAGCTGCCACGGAACCGTCGCACCACCGGTGACCGCGGCCAGGTTCTCGATGATGTGCGCCGCGACGGCGCGGTGCTGCGCGACGTACGCGCCGCCCTCGCCCCAGTCGACATCCCGCGGGCCTGAGCGCTCGGCGTCTGCGGTCGGGATCGAGTGGGTCGAGAACAGCACGTGGATATCGGATGCCGTGATCCCCTGCTCGAGGAACCCGGCGACCGCGGCATCCACGCCCTCCTGGAAGGGCTGCACGAAGCCGGGGTGGTCGAAGTAAAGACGCACCTTGTCAGCGGTCACACGATCTTCGAGGCCCGCGTCCGTGATCGCACGGGCGATGTCCTCGCGGTACTGCCGGTCGCTGGAATACGAGCTGTATGCGCTGGTGGCCAGCACCAGTAGCGTCGAATGCCCGTCATCGGCGGCTGCGGTGAACGCGTCGTCGAGGTACGGCTCCCAGTTGCGGTTGCCCCAGTAGACCGGAAGATCTATGCCGCGACCGGCAAGCTCCGCCTCGAGTGCGGCCTTGAGCTCACGGTTCTGCGCGTTGATGGGGCTGATTCCGCCGAAGTGTCGATAGTGGTGCGCCACCTCTTCGAGCCGCTCGTCCGGGATCCCGCGGCCTCTCGTCACGTTGCGCAGGAACGGGATCACGTCGTCCTGCCCTTCCGGCCCACCGAAGCTGGCCAGCACCAGGGCGTCGTACGCCACCGGCGTCTCGACGAACTCGGGGCCGTCTGCGGCAGCGGCGGATGCGAAGGGAACGACGTCAGGAGCGGATGCAGTCACACCTCCATCTTTCCACCACTGCGCGCCGACAACGCCCGGGTCCTGGCGTAGGCTGTCATGGTTGCCGTCGGCGCCAGCCGCGTCGGATCTCGGTGCCGACCCCGAACCCCTGGGAGAATCAGCTGTGCCTGGAGAGAATCTCACCCGAATCGAAGCTCAGGAGCGACGCGCTCTCATCGACACGCAGTCCTACGGGATCTCGCTCGATCTGACGAAGGGCGAAGAGGTCTTCGGTTCCCGCAGCGTCGTGCGCTTCCGTGCGACTCCTGGAAGTTTCACCTTCATCGACCTGATCGCGCGGGATGTGCGTGAGATCTCGCTCAACGGCGAGCAGCTCGACCCCAGCGAGGTCTTCGACGACTCGCGCATCGCGCTGTCCGGTCTGCAGGAGGAGAACGTCCTCGTCGTCGACGCCGACTGCCTCTACACCAACACCGGCGAAGGCCTGCACCGCTTCGTGGATCCGGTCGACGGTGAGGTGTACCTCTACTCGCAGTTCGAGGTGCCCGACGCGCGCCGCGTCTTCGCGGTGTTCGAGCAGCCGGATCTGAAGGCGACGTTCCAGTTCACGATCACCGCGCCCGAGGCGTGGAAGGTGGTCTCCAATTCCCCCACACCCGAGCCCATCAATCACGACGAGAACGCGACTGCGACGTGGGGCTTCGAGCCCACGCCGCGCATCTCCTCGTACATCACCGCCATCGTCGCTGGGCCGTACGAGTCCACGTTCTCCGAGTTGACCAGCGCCTCGGGTGACGTCATCCCGCTCGGCGTCTACGGCCGCAAGAGCCTGTGGCAGCACCTCGACGCCGACTACATCTTCGACAAGACCCGCGAGGGCTTCGCGTACTACGAGGAGAAGTTCGGCGTTCCGTACCCGTTCGCGAAGTACGACCAGCTGTTCGTGCCCGAATTCAACGCGGGTGCGATGGAGAACGCGGGCGCCGTCACGTTCACCGAGACCTACGTCTTCCGCAGCAAGGTGACGGATGCCGTCAAGGAGCGCCGGGTCGTCACGATCCTGCACGAGCTCGCGCACATGTGGTTCGGCGACCTCGTCACCATGAAGTGGTGGAACGACCTGTGGCTGAACGAGTCGTTCGCCGAGTGGGCGTCGACCATCGCGACGGCAGAGGCCACCGAGTGGACCGAGGCCTGGACCACGTTCAACGCCATGGAGAAGACCTGGGCCTACCGCCAGGATCAGCTGCCCTCCACGCACCCGATCGTCGCCGAGATCAACGATCTCGAGGACGTGCAGGTCAACTTCGACGGCATCACGTACGCCAAGGGAGGGTCGGTGCTCAAGCAGCTCGCGGCCTGGGTCGGCATCGATGCGTTCTTCGCCGGTGTCGGGCAGTACTTCCAGAAGCATGCGTGGGGCAACACCGAGGTGACCGACCTGCTCACCGAGCTCGAGGCCACCAGCGGCCGCGATCTCAGCACCTGGTCGAAGAAGTGGCTCGAGACCGCCGGCGTGAACACGCTCTCCCCCGTCATCGCCGAGGACTCCGACGGCGTCATCACGCGATTCGCCGTCACTCAGACGGCACCCGCCGACTACCCGACGATCCGCCCGCACCGCCTGGGCATCGGCTTCTACGACCTGATCGACGGCGCCCTCACTCGCACGCATTACGCCGAGATCGACGTCGACGGCGATCGGACCGAGGTTCCCGAGCTGCAGGGCCGGGGGCGACCCGACCTCGTGCTGCTCAACGACAACGACCTCGCGTACGCGAAGATCCGGCTCGACGAGCGCTCACTGGCCACCGCGATCGATCATCTCGGCGCGATCGCGGATCCCCTCGCACGCTCACTCGTCTGGGGTGCGGCCTGGGATCAGACCCGCGACGCCGAGAGCACGGCATCCGACTACATCGAACTCGTGCTGCGCAACATCGGGCAGGAGTCCGAGTCGACGACCGTGCGCACCACGCTCGCGCAGCTGCGCACTGCGGCGACTCTGTATGTCGCACCGTCCGAACGTGACGCGGCGCGTCTGAAGATCGCCGACGGCCTGTGGGATCTCGCACACGGCGCGGAGGCGGGCAGCGACAGCCAGCTGCAGTTCGTCACGGCCTTCGCGAACACGCTCGTGAACGCCGAACACGCGGGCATCGTGGGCCGTCTGCGCTCAGGTGAGGAGACGCTCCCCGGTCTCGAGATCGACACCGACCTCTCCTGGCAGCTGCTCGTCGGTCTCGCCACGATCGGCGCGACGGATGCCGCATCCATCGACGCCGCCCTCGCCGCGGACAACACCTCCAAGGGTGGAGAGTTCGCCGCTCAGGCCCGTGCTGCCCTGCCGACCCAGGCGGACAAGCGTGCGGCGTGGGCCTCGCTCATCGACGACGACAGCCTGCCGAACACGCTCGTGCGCTCCGCAGCGCTCGGCTTCGGGCACCCGAACAGCACGGCGGTACTCGGCGAATTCGTACCGGACTACTTCGACATGCTGCTCCCGGTATGGGAGTCGCGCACCTACCAGATCGCCAGCTACCTCATCGTCGGACTGTACCCGACGGCGCTGGCGAACGCCGAACTGCGTGACGCGACCCGGGCCTGGCTCTCTGCGAACACCGAAGCGGCTCCTGCCCTGCGTCGCCTCGTCAGCGAAGGGCTCGCCGACGTCGAGCGCGCCCTGGCCGCGCAGTCGCGCGACGCCGAGGTCGACGAGGAACACAACTGACGCACCTCTTCGATCGGGCCTCTGCCACGCTGTCGTCCAGCCGTTGCAGAGGCCCGATCGCTAGGATCGGAGGGTGCTGATGCTTCCCTTCGAGACCGACTCCGCGCCGGACACGGCGAACGAGGTGTGGGAGTCGTTCCTCGAGATTCTCAAGGTGATCGGCGGCAAGGCGATCACCATCGCGATCATCGTCGCCGTCGCACTGCTGATCGGGTTCGCGCTGCGATTCGTCGTGCGCAGGGTGGTGCACCGCATCGTCGACACGGCCAAGTCGAAGGCCAACGTCGACGACACCCAGGCGCTCGAGCGGTCCCCGCTCGCCGACATGCGCCTGATCCAGCGCACGCGCACGCTCGGCACCATCCTGCACAACATCATCAACGTCGCCGTCGTGATCGTGACGCTGCTGATGGTGATGGCGGTGATCGCCCCTGATCTCATCAGCTCCCTCACTCTGCTCACCGCCGCGATCGGTGCGGGCTTGGGCTTCGGAGCGCAGAACATCGTCAAGGACGTGCTGAACGGTCTGTTCATCGTCGCCGAGGATCAGATCGGCATCGGCGACGTCGTCGACACCGGCCTCGCGAGCGGCGTCGTCGAGCACGTGAGCGTGCGCGTCACCCAGGTGCGCGACGTCAACGGCACGCTCTGGTACGTCCGCAACGGCGAGATGCTGCGCATCGGGAACATGTCGCAGGGCTGGGCGCGTGCGATCATCGATCTCGGCGTACCGGTCGACGCCGTCGTGCCAGACGTCGAGGCCGCGCTCCTGGAAGCCGCGCTGGGACTCTCGAAGGACCCCAAGTGGCGCACCCGCATCGTTGAGCGGCCCGAGGTGTGGGGGCTCGAATCGATCAGCGGTGAGGCCCTCGTCATCCGTGTCGTCTTGAAGACCCGTGCGAACGCGAAGGATGATGTCGCTCGCGAGCTTCGCATGCGGCTCAAGAGCGCGATCGAGGAGATGGGGCTCGCGATCCCCAGCCTCGAATCCGTCGTCCCGACCGGGCCGGAGGGCGCGCGGCGCGTGCGCGGGGCGAACCCGCCCACCACCAAGCCCAACGCCGTGACCGGTGTGCCGCCGGTCTCTCGCGGTATCTGGCGCAAGAAGGACACCAAGCCGGCATCGAAGAACAAGCCTGAGGACGAGTCATGAGTTTCTACGACGAGGTCGGCGGCTATGCCACGTTCGAGAGGATCGTCAACGGCTTCTACCGTGAGGTCGCCCTCGATGCCGTGCTGCGTCCGATGTATCCCGAAGAGGATCTCGGGCCCGCCGCAGAGCGGTTCACACTCTTCCTGGCGCAGTACTGGGGCGGTCCTTCGACTTACAGCGAGACGAGGGGTCATCCACGTCTGCGGATGCGTCATATGCCGTTCCACGTCGATCCTGACGCGCGCGACCGCTGGCTCCGCTGCATGCGCACGTCGCTCGACGAGGTGCAACTGCCGCCGCTGCACGACGCGACGCTCTGGGACTACCTGGAGCGCGCCGCATATGCCATGGTGAACACCATGGAGCCGTCGGGCATCGGTCCGGCACCCGCGGGGCGATCGACGCTCGAGACCCGCAGCAGCAGTCAGGATTCAACGGAGACCCCATGACCACCACGCCCCCTTCCGCAGACGTTCTCGTGATCGGATGGGGGTTGGCAGGTCTTGTCGCCGCCGCAGAGGCCACGGCCGCCGGCAGGCGCGTGATCCTCATCGATCAGGAGCCGCGCTCGAACCTCGGCGGACAGGCGTGGTGGTCGTTCGGCGGACTCTTCCTGATCGACTCACCGGAGCAGCGCCGGCTCGGCATCAAGGATTCCCTCGAGCTCGCCACGCAGGACTGGTTCGGCAATGCGGGCTTCGACCGCGAAGAGGACCGCTGGCCTCGGGCATGGGCCGATGCCTACCTGCAGTTCGCGGCCGGCGAGAAGCGCGCCTGGCTGCGCGAACGGGGCGTCGGTTTCTTCCCTGTGGTCGGCTGGGCGGAGCGCGGTGGATACGGTGCGATCGGGCCGGGCAACTCCGTACCGAGGTTCCACATCACCTGGGGCACCGGTCCCGGCATCGTCGCGCCCTTCGCGGATGCCGCGCATCGCGCAGAGGAAGCGGGCACCCTCACGATCCTCCCCCGCCATCGCGTCACCGAGCTGGTCGTCACCGATGGCGCGGTGGTCGGGGCTAGGGGCCATTTACTGGCCGAAGACCCCGCCGCACGGGGCGTGTCGACGTCACGAGAGGTCGTCGGCGACTTCGAGATCACCGCCGGCGCGACGATCGTGTCCTCCGGCGGCATCGGCGGCAATCATGCCCTGGTGCGTGCGGCGTGGCCGGACCGGCTGGGTACTCCACCTGAGCACATGCTCACGGGAGTCCCCGCGTACGTCGACGGGTCGATGCACGCCGTCTCGGCCACTGCGGGCGCGCACCTCATCAACGGGGATCGGATGTGGCACTACGTCGAAGGGATCAAGAACTGGGATCCGGTGTGGCCGGCGCACGGCATCCGAATCCTGCCAGGGCCATCGTCGCTCTGGCTGGATGCGACCGGCAAGCGCCTGCCTGTGCCGCTGTTTCCCGGTTTCGACACGCTCGGCACGCTGCAGCACCTGCGCTCCACCGGACACGACCATTCCTGGTTCGTCACGTCACGCCAGATCGTCGAGAAGGAGTTCGCGCTGTCGGGCAGCGAGCAGAACCCGGATCTCACGGGCAAGGACGTCGCGCTGCTGCTGAAGTCGCGACTCGCGAAGGGACCGACCGGCCCTGTGCAGTCGTTCCTCGACGAAGGTGAGGACTTCATCGTGGAGAACGACCTCGATTCGCTGCTCGAGCAGATGAAGTGGGCCGACGAGGACGATCTGCTCGATCTGGAGCGCGTGCGCCTCGAAGTGATCGCCCGAGACCGCGAGGTCGGGAACGACTTCACCAAGGACGCGCAGATCGGGATGCTGCGATCCATGCGTGCCTACCGCGGGGACAAGCTCATCCGCACTGCGAGCCCGCACCGGCTGCAGGATCCCTCCGCCGGGCCGATGATCGCGGTGAAGCTGCACGTGCTCACTCGCAAGTCGCTCGGCGGGATCGAGACGGATCTCGACGGACGCGCTCTGGCGGCCGACGGATCCGCCATCCCCGGTCTCTACTCGGCAGGCGAGGCGAGCGGATTCGGCGGCGGCGGCGTGCACGGATACCGAGCGCTGGAGGGCACGTTCCTCGGCGGGTGCCTGTTCTCGGGGCGGCAGGCCGGCCGGGCGGCGGCGCGGACGATCTAGTTCTGCGTCCCCGTGCTGCGGACGGCGGTCAACCCGGTGGCCATCGGGCCGCGGGCGAGCACGTGGCCGCGGCGGAATGCCAGGCGTGTCCATCGTCCCGATGTGGTCACCGGGATCTGCTCTTCGCCGGAGATGAACCCGAACGCGTGCGCCGCGAAGGCGATGCCGCGCACAAGACCTCCGAGATCGTCGTCCGCCTCACCCCAGATCGCCGCCCTGAGCGCCCTGACGGCCTCTTCACCCGCGCCAGGGGTCGCACCGCGGGCGACGGCGGATATCCCCCACTGGGCACGTCGAGCGATCGTCGCGGAATCGAGATCCCCGGCAGGCTCCCAACCGCCGCGCGGCGGCGCCACCCCCGCCCAGGCAGGTGACCGCCCGGTCTCCGGCAGCGTCAGCATCCGCTCGTCCTGATCCTGCGCGAGCTCGTCGACGACGATGTCGCACTCCAGTTCGGGGTCGGCGTGCACGATCCGCATCGCGAGGACCGTCGGCGTCTGATCGAACAGCCCCTTGGGCGCCAGCGCAGACGCCGTCAAGGCGAGAACGCCGTTGCTGCCCTGGAGGCGGATGCCGTCGTCAGAGACCTGCATCGCGCGGCCGAGGAACGTGAGAACGTCTCGGGCCGTGTCGGAATCGGAGAGAACGAGACGAGGGGGCACGCGTTCTAAACTACCAACGAGGCGGCCGTGCGGTCGCAGGGAGGAGCGCTATGAGCGCAGCGGCACAGGCTCAGGCATCCGTCGACAACCTGCTCGAGGTGCTGGATCTCGACGAGACGCAGGCGCGCACCGAGGAAGACATCTTCACCGGGCGCTCGCACGACATGCCCACCGGACGCATCTACGGCGGCCAGGTGCTCGGTCAGTCCCTCATCGCAGCCGAACGCACCATGCCGGAGGATCGTGCGGTGCATTCCATGCACGGCTACTTCCTCCGCCCCGGCGACTCGACACAGGGGCTCACGATCGCGGTCGACCGCATCCATGACGGTCGCTCCTTCTCCACACGACGTTCGCAGGCCTACCAGAACGGCGTGCCGATCTTCTCGATGATCGCGTCGTTTCAGGACGAGGCGCCGGGAGTCGAGCACGCGCAGCCGATGCCCGAGGGCATTCCCGCGCCGGATGACATCCCGGCAGATGAAGAGCGCGTGGAGGGCGTGCACCCGCAGGCACTGCGGATGCTGACGGACCGTCCGGTGGACATGCGCCACGTCGAATCCCCGCTGTATGTTGTGGCGGACGGCGAACGCAAGGCGCAGCAGGCGGTGTGGATGCGGATGCGCGCTCCGATGCCGGAGGACCCCCGCCTTCACCGGGCGGCGCTCGCCTATCTCAGTGACATGAGCATCCAGGAGTCGATCCTGCGCGCCCACGGCGTGCCGTGGGCGACGCCCGGGCTCAAGGTGGCCAGCCTCGATCATGCGATGTGGTGGCACCGCCCCGCGCGCGTCGACGAGTGGTTGCTGTACGTGCAGGAGTCGCCGAACGCCCGCGGCGGCCGCGGACTCGCCACCGGACGTATCTACACGCAGGACGGCGTCCTGGCCGCGAGCGTGACGCAGGAGATCATGATCAGGGTTCCGGCCGCCTGATCGAACCCACCTGCTGGTCATGCCGCCGGCGCGAACGTCAGCGGTGCGCGTAGGTGATCGGCTCGCCGATGTACGGCGTCCAGGCTTCACGCATGTCTGGCGTGATGCGCGTGGGGCGCCCGGACACGGCGTCCACGAGCACGATGACGGCGGTGGAGCGCGCGTACAGCACGCGCGTCTCGTTCGCTGGGTCGTTGTACACCTCGTAGCAGACCTCGAGACTGGACCCGCCGAGTTTGCCGAACCACATCTGCACCTCGAGGGGGCGCCGCTGATACGGCACCGGTGCGAGGTACTCGATCTCCTGCCTCGCGATCAGCGTCAGCGTCCCCGCCTCGATGCCGGAATTGAGCACGGCCGTGGGCGGAGCCGTCTCCCCCTCCTCGGCCTTCCAGAAGGCGCGTACGCGCGCCTCCTCGAGCAGCTTGAGCATCGAGGTGTTGTTGACGTGATTGAACGCGTCGAGATCGCCCCACCGCAGGTGGATGGGGACGTGAAGCCTCGCCGTGGCACCGATCGGGACGTCAGTCACGCGTCAGCTTGCGGTGAGTGGAGCGGTGCGGGTTGGCAGCGTCCGGGCCGAGGCGCTCGATCTTGTTCTTCTCGTACGCCTCGAAGTTGCCCTCGAACCAGTGCCACTGGGCCGGGTTCTCGTCCGTGCCCTCGTACGCGAGGATGTGCGTCGCGATGCGGTCGAGGAACCACCTGTCGTGGGTGATGACCACTGCGCAGCCGGGGAACTCGAGAAGCGCGTTCTCGAGTGAACCAAGTGTCTCGATGTCCAGGTCGTTGGTCGGCTCATCGAGGAGGAGCAGGTTGCCGCCCTCCTTGAGGGTCAGGGCGAGGTTCAGACGGTTGCGCTCACCACCGGAGAGCACGCCTGCCTTCTTCTGCTGGTCCGGTCCCTTGAAGCCGAACTTCGAGACGTAGGCGCGTGAGGGGATCTCCGTCTTGCCGACCGTGATGAAGTCGAGCCCGTCGGAGACGACCTCCCAGAGGTTCTTGTCCGGGTCGATGTTGGAGCGGGACTGGTCGACGTAGCTGATCTTGACCGTCTCACCGATCTTGAGATCTCCGCTGTCGAGAGGCTCGAGCCCGACGATGGTCTTGAACAGCGTGGTCTTCCCCACGCCGTTGGCGCCGATGATGCCGACGATGCCGTTGGGCGGAAGGCTGAAGCTCAGCCCATCGATCAACGTGCGATCGCCGAAGCCCTTCTTGAGGTTCTTCGCCTCGATGACGACACTGCCGAGACGCGGACCCGCGGGGATCTGGATCTCCTCGAAGTCGAGTTTCCTGGTGCGCTCCGCCTCTGTCGCCATCTCCTCGTAGCGGGCCAGACGCGCCTTCGACTTCGTCTGGCGGCCCTTGGCGCTGGAGCGCACCCATTCGAGCTCGTCCTTCAGGCGCTTGGCGAGCTTGGCATCCTTCTTGCCCTGGATGGCGAGGCGCTCGCCCTTCTTCTCCAGGTACGTGGAGTAGTTGCCCTCGTAGCCGATCAGACGGCCGCGGTCGACCTCGGCGATCCACTCGGCGACGTTGTCGAGGAAGTACCGGTCGTGGGTGATGGCGATGACAGCACCCTTGTAGGCCTGCAGATGCTGCTCAAGCCAGAGAACGCTCTCGGCGTCGAGGTGGTTCGTGGGCTCATCGAGGAGCAGCAGGTCGGGCTTCTGCAGCAGGAGCTTGGCGAGTGCCACGCGGCGCTTCTCACCGCCGGACAGGGGCGCGATCGCAGCGTCACCATCGGGCGTGCGCAGCGCATCCATGGCTTGGGCGAGCTGGGAGTCGAGGTCCCAGCCGTCTGCCGCGTCGATCTCCTCCTGCAGCACGCCCATCTCCGCGAGCAGCGTGTCGAAATCGGCATCAGGATCTGCCATCTGAGCGGAGATCTCGTTGAACCGGTCGAGCTTCGGCTTGATGGCTACGCCGTCCTGGATGTTCTCGAGCACCGACTTCGTCTCATCGAGCACCGGCTCCTGCATCAGGATGCCGACGGTGAACCCGGGTGACAGCTTCGCTTCACCGTTCGACGGCTGGTCGAGGCCGGCCATGATCTTGAGGATCGTCGACTTACCAGCACCGTTCGGGCCGACCATGCCGATCTTCGCCCCGGGGAGGAATGACATCGTCACGTCATCGAGGATGAGCTTGTCGCCCACCGCCTTACGCGCACGAACCATCGAGTAGATGTACTCAGCCACTGAGAACCGCTCCTTTTGTAGGCGTCGAAGATCGACACTCCAGCCTACCGGCTCAGGATCACCAGTCGATCGGGCGGGTGTTGCCGACCAGGCAGCGTCCCTCAGCGAGTTGGTCGACGACCACGGTGACTGGTTCCCCCGTGGACGGCCCGACCTGACCGACGAGGCACTCCTCGCCTGCCCAGCTGACCGAGAACTGCAGACTCTCGACCGGGTTGCCGACCGTCGTCAGATCCTGCGTCACCTGCATCGCGTTCCTGTCGAACCCGGCTGCCACCAGGGCGTCGACATACGCGCGACCTGACGTGCGATTCTCCGACGCCCAGACCTGCTCGGTGACTGCGGAGAAGATCGGCAGGTTGTCCTCAGCGGAGCCATCCGGCTGGAGGAGCGGCCCTTCCGGGGTCGCCGATGCTGATGGCGTCGACTCGACGCTCGCCGACGGACTCGTCGTCGGTGTCTCGGTCGCTTCAGGGGCGCACCCCGCCAGCGTGAGGCCCGCTATCAGGATCACCGCTCCTGTCGCGCCACGCAGACGGACGGCGGGAAGTCGACGGGGCACGCTCTGATTCTAAGGGTGTCCCGTCGTGCTCCCCGCCTCGCCGCGTTGCGACGGCGCTCAGGCAGTGCGACTGTCCGGTTGCGTCAATCCTCGGTCGACCACTGTCCGCCGACGTGCGCCATCGCCGGCTCCGTCGAGGACGCATGCTGGCTGTCGGCGTCATCGACTTCTGCATCAGGCTCGGCACCGAGCACCTCTCCAGTCACGAGGTCGACATCGACCGCGGGAGAGTCGTGCACAGCAGCCGAGGGACGACTCGCCTTCGCGAAGGCGCTGGCACCCCAGCGCAGATCGTGCCCGATGGTCTCCGCGTCGATGTCGGCGCTCATCCCCTTGCGTTCGGCGTTCTCCCACTCGCGCAGTTTCAGCTTCCCGGTCACGATGACGCCATCGCCCTGGTGCAGCGACGCCTTCACATGATCGGCCAGCTGACGGAACGCGGAGACGTTGTACCAGTTCGTGCCCGTCTCGATCCAGGTCTGCGTCTTCGAGTCGAAGCGGCGCTGCGGGCTGGCGACGCGGAAGTTCACCACCGCGACGCCGTTCGCGGTCTCGCTTCGTTTCGGGTCAGCGCCGACGCGCCCCAGGATCGTCACGTTGTCGTTCATGTCAATCTCCTCTTCCATCAAGTGCCCGGGACGCGCCCGGATCGCCCCAGAGTGCCCCTTCGCGCGCATCGTGCGCAGCGCAGAACCCGCGTTCGGTGGAGAGAAGGGACGAAAGCCTGATCAGTGGAGGAAAGGATGCTGCCGCTCCTGTCACCGCAATGTCCGAGGTCGGTCATATGTTCGAATCGGAAGGAGAACCAGATGTCCGACACACAGATCCTGCACCTGCCAGAGGTGCGATACGCCACGCCGCAACTCGAATCGAAACGAGAGCAGCTCGTCAGAGCCTCCGAACAACTGTGGCGAGTTCAAGACACCACCGGCCGCATCCTCGGCCACCTTCGCATCGTCGCCGATCCGCTCGGACTGCGATATCGCGCAGAGCGCCTGCATCTCGCGACCGGCGCATTTCGCATCGTGGGCGAATTCTGGCGACCGGACGACGCGGTACAGGCGCTTCGCCACGGGTGAACTGTGCCCAGCAAGGGGGAACGTCTGAAGGCGATGCAGGCGCGTCACCGTTATCTGAACTTCTTACGAATGATGGACTACCTCGTCGTTCACTCGTGCACCGACTGCGGCGAGTCAGATCCCGTAGTCCTCGACTTCGATCACCTACCAGGTGCGGACAAGAAGTTTGAAATATCTCGCGCCGTAAGCGCTTCAACCCGCTCCTGGTCGTTGATCCAGAGCGAGATCGCCAAATGCGAAGTCGTGTGCGCCAATTGCCACCGTCGTCGCACCTCGGAGCGCGCCGGTCACCGGAAACACCTCTTGAAAATGGGAATCCCCATACCTATCGCCCCCGCCACCCCGACCCGTCGAACGCTCACACCACATGGTGGCGGGTCGAAAGGACGAAGAGGTTGCCTCTGCGAACCGTGTCGGCAGCGACGCAACGCATATGCGCGGGAGTGGCGCGCTCGACGAAAGAACCAACCGTCGCCGAGTGAGAGTACCCCGGGCCAAAGTATCGCTAATCTAGAAGTCGACCCCCAGTAGCTCAGCGGAAGAGCATCGATCTTCTAAGTCGCCGGTCGCACGTTCGAATCGTGCCTGGGGGACCAAGGAATCGCAGTGTCCATGCCCTCAGTAGACTGAGCGCATGGTATCTGCGTCCGAAAATGATCGACTCGTCTGGATCGACTGCGAGATGACGGGACTCGATCTTTCGGTGGATGAACTCGTCGAGATCGCCGTCGTCGTCACTGACTTCGAGCTCCGACCGCTCGACGCGGGATTCCAGGTCGTCATCAAGCCGACCGACGCGGCATTGGCGAACATGAACGATTTCGTCACGAAGATGCACGAGTCGTCAGGTCTGATCAATGAGATTCCCGACGGCGTCTCGCTGGCGGATGCCGAGGCTCAGACCCTCGAGTACATCAAACGGTTCGTCCCACTCGAGCGCAAGGCTCCCCTGGCGGGCAACACGATCGGCACCGATCGCATGTTCCTGGCGAAGTACATGCCGCAGATCGATCAGTGGCTGCACTACCGCAACGTCGACGTCTCCAGCATCAAGGAACTCTCACGCCGCTGGTACCCGCGCGTGTTCTTCCAGGCACCGGCCAAAGATGGCGGACATCGCGCGCTGGCAGACATCCTCGAGTCGATCCGCGAAATGCAGTATTACCGCGAAGCGGTGTTCGTGGCAGAGCCAGGACCTTCGAGTGATGAGGCCCGAGCGATCTCTGAGCGCACCGTGTCGTCGTTCACCTCGGACGTGTAATAGAATCGTCTGGTTGCCTGCTCCGGCCGGCACATGGTGGCTATAGCTCAGTTGGTAGAGCACCGCGTTGTGGTCGCGGGGGTCGCGGGTTCAAGCCCCGTTAGCCACCCCAAGAGATGAGGGCCCGAGTCGAGAGACTCGGGCCCTTCTTCGTGCGGCGAACTTCGGGAATACCCCTGGGGGTATCTGGTTGTGGTTGATCGAGCCCTTCGGAAGGATGAGATCATGACGCACGCAGGTCACCACGACCACATGAACGTCGCCCCTGAGCACGCCGCCCGCGCGGCGCAGGGCCACCACGACCACGCCGATCACGTCGGGCAGTTCCGGCGTCTGTTCTGGATCATGCTCATCATCGCGATCCCTGTCGTCGCGACATCGCCGATGTTCGGCATGGTGCTCGGTTATCGACTCCCCGAGTGGACGACATGGATCGCCGCAGTGCTCGGCACAGTCATGTACGCCTGGGGCGGCGCGCCGTTCCTGACCGGAGCCGCGTCCGAGCTCCGCGCGCGCACCCCGGGCATGATGCTGCTGATCGCACTCGCGATCACGGTCGCCTTCTTCGCTTCGTGGGGCGCGACCCTCGGCATCCTTCATCACGAACTCGAGTTCTGGTGGGAGCTGGCCCTGCTGATCGTCATCATGCTGCTCGGTCATTGGGTCGAGATGCGTTCACTGGCGCAGACGCGATCGGCGCTCGACTCGCTCGCCGCTCTACTCCCCGACGAGGCAGAGCGTATCGACGGCGACACCATCACCACGGTCTCCCCGGATGAGCTGCGACGAGGCGACCTGGTGATGGTGCGCCCTGGCGCCCGCCTTCCGGCCGATGGGACGATTCGCGAGGGCACCGCGAACCTGGACGAGTCCATGATCACCGGGGAATCGCGCCCCGTGCGCCGCACAGCGGGTGATCCGGTCGTCGCGGGCACCGTCGCGACGGATTCGGGTCTTCGCGTCGAGATCACTGCCGTCGGCGCGGATACGGCGCTCGCCGGCATACAGCAGCTGGTCACTGAAGCGCAGAACTCTTCGTCGCGCGCGCAGCGGATCGCGGACAGGGCCGCGGGCTGGCTGTTCTGGTTCGCGCTCGGCGCTGCCGCCATCACAGCCGCGGTGTGGTCGGCCCTCGGAATGCCCGATCAGGCGGTCGTCCGCACGATCACCGTTCTCGTGATCGCCTGCCCGCATGCCCTGGGGCTCGCCATCCCCCTGGTCGTCTCCATCGCGACAGAGCGTGCCGCGCGCGCCGGCGTGCTCGTCAAGGACCGTCTCGCACTCGAGAGCATGCGCACGGTCGACGTCGTCCTGTTCGACAAGACTGGAACCCTCACCAAGGGAGCGCCCACTGTCACTGCTGTGCACACAGCCGCGGATCTCTCCGATGACGAGCTGCTCGCGCTGGCGGCGGCAGCGGAAAGCGGCTCAGAGCACCCGCTCGCCAAAGCCATCGTCGGCGCTGCCGCGGCGCGTGGCATCAGAGTCCAGGCAGCATCCGATTTCTCCTCATCCCCCGCGATCGGCGTGCGCGTCGTCGTCGACGGAGATGTCGTGCAGGTCGGCGGCCCACACCTTCTCAAGCAGGAGAACGCTGAAGAGCGCCCGATCGCAGCAGAGTGGCGCGAAGAGGGCGCGATCATCCTCCACGTCCTGGTGAACGGCCGCGTCGCCGGCGCGCTGCGTCTGGCCGACGAGATCCGTGCGGAATCGCGTGAAGCCGTCGACGCGCTCCACGCACGCGGCGTGCAGGTCGTGATGATCACCGGGGATGCCGAGTCGGTGGCCTCCGCCGTGGCTGCAGAGCTCGACATCGACCGCGTCTACGCCGGTGTGCGACCTGAGGACAAGGCGTCCAAGGTGCGTGAATTGCAGGGCGAAGGGCGACGAGTCGCCATGGTCGGCGACGGCGTCAACGATGCACCGGCGCTGGCGCAGGCCGACGTCGGCATCGCGATCGGCGCAGGAACAGACGTCGCGATCGCCTCAGCGGGTGTGATCCTCGCCGGCGACGACCCTCGCTCCGTGCTGTCGGTGATCGACCTGTCCCGCGCGAGCTACCGGAAGATGACACAGAACCTCTGGTGGGCCGCGGGCTACAACCTGATCTCCGTGCCGTTGGCCGCCGGAGTGCTCGCGCCGGTCGGCTTCGTGCTGCCGATGTCGGTCGGTGCGATCCTGATGTCGCTCTCGACGATCGTGGTCGCTCTCAACGCGCAGCTGCTCAGGCGGGTCGATCTGTCGCACGCAGCCTCTGACGCCTGAGCTCACGCGGCTCGGAATCACGCGGGTGTCGTGCCTGGAACATCCACGCATGACCGCGCCCATAGGATTGCCTGGTGTCTCTGACGGTCTGGCTCTCCCTGCTCGCGGCATCCGTCGTCATCAGCTTCACTCCAGGGGCCGGCGCGATCAACACGATGTCGAACTCGCTCGCCGAGGGCTGGCGGCGTTCGGTGTGGGGCATCATCGGCCAACAGCTCGCATTGATCGTGCATGTCGTCATCGTCGCGGCGGGCGTGGGGCTCATCGTCTCCCGCTCTCCCCTGCTGTTCGACATCATCCGCTACGCGGGGGCCGCGTATCTCGCGTACCTCGGTCTAAGGCTGATCTTCACGCGCGTCCGCAGTGCCGGCGAGGCGGCTGCCGATGGTCCGCGGCTGCCGGAGAGTCACTGGTCGATGATCAGACGCGGCTTCTGGGTGAATCTTCTCAACCCGAAGGCGATCGTCTTCTTCCTCGCGTTCATCCCGCAGTTCATCCGACTCGACCAGCCGGCCCTGCCCCAGTACCTGATCCTGATCACGACCGTCATCATCGTCGACGTCGCCGTGATGTGGGGATTCTTCGCGACCGCCGCCCGACCGTTTCAACGTGTCACACGCACCGCACGTGGCCAGCGCATCCTGAACACCGTGTTCGGTGTGCTGTTCCTCGCCGTCGCCGCGCTGCTGCTGTTCGTCCACTGACGCCGGCCGGGCCATAGGCTGGTCGGTGATGGAAATGGATGCCGCGACCTTCGAACAGCTCGTCGTCGACGAGCTCGACAGACTGCCCGACGAGATGGTGGACGGCCTGGAGAATCTGATCTTCGTCGTCGAAGACCGTCCGGAGGACGGAAGTCTCGATCTGCTCGGAATGTACGACGGGCTCGCGCTGACCGAGCGCGGCCAGTACGGGATGGGCGAGTTGCCCGATCGCATCATCCTGTTCCGAGAATCGCATCTCGCCGAGTGCGAGGATGAAGAGGAACTCCGCGAAGAGGTCCACACGACCCTCGTACACGAGATCGCGCACTTCTTCGGCATCGACGACACGCAGCTGCACGAGATGGGATGGGCATGAGCACTCCGATAGCCACGCCCGATCTCAGCGAGGTCACCGACCTCCAGGCCGCTCCGCTGGAGCCGTGGGAGGTCGTCGTCTGGAACGATCCGGTGAACCTGATGAGCTACGTCGCACGCGTCTTCCGGACGTACTTCGGCTACTCGGCAGATCGAGCGAGGACGCTCATGCTCGCCGTGCACAACGACGGGCACGCGATCGTCGCCACCGGTCCCCGCGAGACGATGGAGATGCACGCACAGGCCATGCACGACTACGGCCTGTGGGCGACTGTCCGGAAGGCTCCGCAATGACCGACGCTGTGATCCGCCTCCCGCTCGCCGTTGTGGAAGGCATTCATCTGGCGGGGCTCGTCGAGGAATTCACCGACGTCCTCGCCGGCTTCGACGACGAGCCTGATCCAGGGCTCGTCCGGCTCACGCCCGATCCCTACCCCGAGGATGCCGAGGCATCCGCGGAGTTCGCAGCCGCCACCCACGACGATCTTCTCGACAGGCGAACGGCCGACGCCGCCGTCGTGCGAAACGGGCTGACACCGTTTCTCACGACGGCAGCCGAAGATCTCGCCGACGACGACGCTCTCGCCCGACAGGATGTCGTGATCGCGGCATCCGATCTCGATTCCTGGCTGCGCACGCTCACTGCGCTCCGACTCGTGATCGCCACCCGCCTCGACATCACAGCGGAAGACGATGAGCACGACCTGGAAGACCCGCGCTTCGGTGTCTACGACTGGCTGGGCTTCCGCCTCGACGGCCTCATCGCCCTCGCCGACGCGCAAGACCTGTAGTCCATGTCATCACGAACGGAGAGACGATGCCGCAATACGCAGTCCTGATCTACACCGACGACTCCGCGCACGCACTCGACGCGACGGAGGATGACCTGGCCGAGCCGAATGGTCACGGCGACGAGCTCGCTGCATCCGGCGCGATGAAGGCGGCGTGGGCATTCACGCCTCGCGACCGCGCACGCTCGATCCGCTCGCAGGGAGTAACCGACGGCCCGTTCGTGGATGCCGCGCAGGTGGTTGCCGGCGTGTACATCCTGGAGGCGGAGAACTGGGATGACGCACTCGCGATCGCCGGTACCAACCCCGCCATTCGCGGTGCCGGTGGAGTGGAGGTACGACTCGTGCACAGTGGTGGGGTCATCGACTGATCAGGCGACGCCGACCAGACGAGGGATGACCAGGTGTGTTTCCTAGGGAACAGTGACCCGCAGCGTCGCGAGCGCGCGAGGATCGTCACGTTCCAGGTGCCGTTCTTCTTGGGCGGCCCAACCGTCCCAATACGGACGGAATCCGTCCCCGTCGCGGTCGAGGGCGCGCCGTTTGCGCGCAGCATCCGGAGACTCCACCCACACACTGACATCGGCGAGGCGCGCGGTTGCGGGGTTCACGGCCCCGCAGCCTTCCAGGATGACGCCGAGCGCAGGCGTCACCGCATGCGCTTCGGCGTCGGTCTCCAGTTCCCAGTCCCAGCGGCGCCACGTGCTGAGCAGACCGCGCGCGTGCGGGCGCAGGATGTCGTGCAGGGCACGTTCGACGCCGGCATCGAGCCCGTCCCATCCTGGGTACAGCGAGTCCAGCGCGATCAGCTGCGGTCGACCGGCCACTGGCCAGTTCGCGGCCACCATGCGGGACAGAGTCGTCTTACCGGCCCCGGCCCGGCCATCGATCAGGACGACGGGATTGGATGCTTCGACGGCGACGATCGCGTCGATGATGCTGACAGCCGCGCGCTGAAGAGCCTGCGCGACCGGGTCGTCATTTCTTGAGGGCACGGATCACGCGCGAGAGCGCACGGCCCGCGACCCACACGAACGGGATCGCCACGGCCAGCAGAGCCACCAGGTTCGGCTCGAAGCGCAGCCCCTCTTCACGACGGACGTATACGCCGACGGGAATGGAGACCCCTCCGCCGCCTCCGCCGCCGTTGCCCTCCTGGTCCGCGCCACCGCCGAAGCCCGCCCACGTCAGGGCGACCGGCGTGATGCTCACCCCATCGACGTCCTGGGGCTCCCCATAGGCGCTCTTCACGCCGAAGGAGGCGACTTGCTTTCCGAGGTCCAGTGCGATGTTCGGCATGACTCCACGCTAGTCGACAGACGGGCCGCTCGGGAGATCAATCGACGCCGTGATCCTTCGGATGTCTCACGGCGCCGCGACCATCGCCGCGCGCCACGTGCCTGGCACGCGTGATCGTGGCGCTGCCGAAACGTGCGCGAGCGTCATCGAGAGCACCTTCGACCTTGCGCCAGTGCTCGTCATCGTCCCACAGCGCGAACGCCGCTCCCCCGGCCGGCCGCAGCTTCTCGGCGCGCACTCCGACCAGCCGCACCGGGTCACGCCGGTCGATCGACTCGTACAGCTTCTGCGCTGCCTCGCCGATCCTCTGCCCCACCGAGGTCGGTTCAGAGAGGGTCTGCGAGCGGCTCAACGTGGTGAAGTCGTCGAAGCGGATCTTGATCGCGACGGTCGTGCACTCCCATGAGGCCTTCCGCAGACGCACCGCGACGCGATCCGCGAGTCTGAGCAGCTCAGCACGGAGGAACTCGCGATCGCTCACGTCGACGTCGAACGTCTCCTCGTGCCCGACGCTCTTCTCGACCCGTTCGGTCTCGACCGACCTGGCGTCCTCTCCTCGTGCGAGCTGCGCGATGCGCGCACCCAGCGCCTGACCGACGGCGCGGTCGAGCATGTCCTGGGGCGAGTCGCGAATGTCGCCGATCGTGCGGATGCCTCGTGCCTCCAACGCATCAGAGGCCTTCGGCCCCACGCCCCACATCGTGCGCACGGACCGCGGCGCCAGGAAGTCGAGGGTGTCTGCCGCTGCGACGATCAGCATCCCATCCGGTTTCGAGATCGTCGATGCCATCTTCGCGACGTGCTTCGTCGCAGCGACTCCGACGCTGCAGCTGATGCCGACCTCGGCCTGCACACGCTCCCTGACCAGTCGCGCGATCTGCCCCGGGCTCCCCCACAGCCGCCTGACACCCTGGACGTCGAGAAACGCCTCGTCGACCGAAAGCGGCTCGACCAGGGGCGTGATCGACTCGAACACCGTCATCACCTGACGCGACACCGACTGGTAGCGGTCGAAGTGCGGCATGACGATCTTCGCGGTCGGGCACAGGCGCATGGCCTGACTCACCGGCATCGCGGCGCGCACACCGTACCGACGCGCCTCGTACGACGCGCTCGAGACCACCGAGCGTCCGTCCGGAGCTCCGATGATGATCGGCAGGCCGCGCAATGACGGATCGTCCATCACCTCTACGGCCGCGTAGAACGCATCCATGTCGACGTGGAGTATGCGTGTGCCGGTGTCGTCCGCTCCGTCAGGAGAGACGAGCCTGCCTCGTCCGTCACCGCGCCCCATGGTTCCATTCTCGCTGAAGCCACCGACAACGGCTCGACAGTCTGGGGGTCGAAACGCCGAATGTCGGACCGATCAGACGAATCGGTCCGACATTCGTACTCGCGACCCCCGAAGTGTCGCGGTCTGACCTACTGCGCTGCACGCTCCAGGATCAGCTCGCGCACGCGGGCGGCATCTGCCTGGCCCTTCATCGCCTTCATGACGGCGCCGATGACCGCGCCTGCGGCCTGTACCTTGCCGTCCTTGATCTTGGCCATGACATCGGGCTGCGCCGCGAGGGCGTCGTCGATCGCAGCGATGAGCGCGCCGTCGTCCGAGACGACGGCCAGCCCGCGGCCGTCGACGACCTCCTGCGGGGTGCCCTCGCCGGCGATGACCCCTTCGAGCACCTGGCGGGCGAGCTTGTCGGTGAGTGTTCCCTCGTCGATGAGCTTCTGCAGGGCGGCGACGTTCTCGGGAGCGATGAGGCCGGCGGCATCCTTGTCCTGGGAGTTCGCGAGGCGGGAGATCTCACCGGTCCACCACTTTCGCGCGGCGGCCGGTGTGGCACCCGCAGCGATGGTCGCCTCGACCTCGTCGATCAGGTTGCCGTTGCGGACGTCCTGGAACTCCAGGTCGGTGAAGCTCCACTCCGCCTTCAGCCGGCGGCGCCTCGCGACGGGCTGCTCAGGCAGCTCGGCCCGCAGCTCCTCGATCAGCGCGCTGGTCGGCTGCACGGGCAGCAGATCGGGCTCGGGGAAGTAGCGGTAGTCGTCGGCGTCCGACTTCGGCCGTCCCGGCGATGTCGTGCCGGTGTCCTCATGCCAGTGACGCGTCTCCTGGATGATCGTGCCGCCGTCGGCGAGGATCTGCGCCTGACGCTGGATCTCGTGGCGCACGGCGCGCTCGACCGAGCGCATCGAGTTGACGTTCTTCGTCTCGGTGCGGGTGCCGAGCAGTGCCGGCTCCTCGCCTTCGGCGACGCGAGGGCGCAGCGACACGTTGGCATCGCAGCGCAGGTTGCCGCGTTCGAGGCGTGCTTCGGAGATTCCGAGGCTGCGCACGATGTCCCGGATCGTCGCGACATACGCCTTCGCGATCTCGGGAGCGCGGTGACCGGCTCCGTAGATGATGTTCGTGACGATCTCAACCAGCGGAACGCCCGCACGGTTGTAGTCGACCAGCGAGTACTCGGCGCCCTGGATTCGACCGGTTGCGCCACCCATGTGGGTGAGCTTTCCGGCATCCTCCTCCATGTGCGCGCGCTCGATCGGAATCGTGACCAGTGTGCCGTCCTCGAGCTCGACCACGACGGACCCGTCGTACGCGATCGGCTCGTCGTACTGCGAGATCTGGTAGTTCTTGCCGAGATCCGGGTAGAAGTAGTTCTTCCGCGCGAAGCGGCTCGACTCCGCGATCGAGCAGTTCAGAGCGAGGCCGAGGCTGATCGAGGAACGGATCGCGGTCTCGTTGACCGTGGGCATGGCGCCGGGGAGCCCGAGGTCGACCGGCGCGATGAGCGTGTTGGGCTCGGCGGCGTGATACTTCTCGTTGGCCGGGTTCGGCGCATCGGAGAACATCTTCGTGTTCGTGTTGAGCTCGACGTGCACTTCGAATCCGAGCACCGGCTCGAACAGTTCGAGGGCCTTGTCGAAGTCCATCAGCTTTGCTGCGGCAGCCATCAGCGGGTCCCTCCTGCGAGCTGGGGTGCGCGGGTGAGCAGCGGAGCTCCCCACGAGTCGACGAGCGCGGTCTCAAGAGCGGCACCGACGCGATACAGCCGGGCGTCTTCGTGCGCCGGCGCGAGGAACTGGATGCCGACGGGCATGCCGTCCTCCTCCGCGAGGCCGGACGGGATCGAGATGCCGGGGACACCGGCGAGGTTCGCCGGGATCGTCGTGACATCGTTCAGGTACATCTGCAGCGGGTCGTCGATCTTCTCGCCGATCTTGAACGCCGTGGTGGGCGCCGACGGCGTGGCGATGACGTCGACCTGCGCGAACGCGTCGTCGAAGTCCTTCTGGATCAGCGTGCGCACCTTCTGAGCGCTGCCGTAGTACTCGTCGTAGTAACCCGCCGACAGAGCGTAGGTGCCGAGGATGATGCGGCGCTTGACCTCGTCGCCGAAGCCGGCCTCACGAGTGGCGGACATGACGTCCTCCACGGTCGGGTTGCCGTCCGGAGTGACCCGCAGGCCGAAGCGCACCGAGTCGAACTTCGCCAGGTTGCTCGATGCCTCCGCGGGCAGGATCAGGTAGTACGCCGCGACGCCGTATTCGAAGTGCGGCGTGGAGATCTCGACGATCTCGGCGCCGTTCGCCTCGAGCAGGTCGAGCGATGCGCGGAAGGATGCTGCGACTCCGGGCTGGAAACCCGAATCGGGGAGCTCCTTGATGACGCCGACCTTCAGTCCCTTGAGCACGTCGCCCCGTGCACCCTCTCGGGCGGCATCCGCGAACGACGGCCATGCGTCGGTGAGCGAGGTGGAGTCCTTCGGGTCGTGACCGCCGATGATGTCATGCAGCAGTCCGGAGTCGAGCACCGTGCGGGTGACGGGTCCGACCTGATCGAGGCTCGATGCCAGGGCGATCGCGCCGTAACGGCTGACCCCGCCGTACGTCGGCTTGATGCCGACCGTGCCGGTGACGTGTGCGGGCTGACGGATCGATCCGCCGGTGTCCGAGCCGAGGGCCAGTGGCGCTTCGAAGGCGGCGACAGCAGCAGCGGAGCCGCCGCCTGAGCCGCCGGGGATCCGGTCGAGGTCCCACGGGTTACGGGTCGGGCCGTATGCGGAGTGCTCGGTGGAAGAGCCCATCGCGAACTCGTCCATGTTGGTCTTGCCCAGCGGCACGAGGCCGGCCGCGCGTGCACGTGCGACGACGGTCGCATCGTACGGCGACATGTACCCCTCGAGGATCTTCGATCCGCTCGTGGTCGGCTGATCCGTCGTGACGAGGACGTCCTTGATCGCAAGCGGCACACCGGCGAGCGGATGCAGCTTCTCTCCCGCTGCTCGGGCGCTGTCGACCGCGTCGGCCGCGGCAAGGGCACCGTCGTTCACGTGCAGGAACGCATGCACGTCGCTGTCGACGGCGGCGATCCGGTCGAGGTGCGCCTGCGTGGCCTCGCGGCTGGAGACCTCGCCGGCGGTGAGCTTGTCGGCGAGCTCGGCGGCTGTCAGTCGGATCAGATCACTCACTGCTCCTCCCCCAGGATCGCGGTCACGCGGAAACGGCCGTCCGCGGCATCCGGTGCGTTCTGCAGCACCTGCTCGTGGGTCAGCGTCTCGCCGACCACATCGGCACGGAACACGTTCGCGAGCGGAATGGGATGGCTGGTGGCCGCCACATCGGACGTCGCCACCTCCGACACCTTCGCGATGTTGTCGACGATGGCGTCGAGCTGGCCCGTGAGCCGCGTCACCTCGTCGTCGTTCAGCTGGATACGTGCGAGCACGCCGAGATGGCGTACGAGCTCAGGGGTGATTTCAGACACCACATCAGTCTAGTTCGCCGCATCAACGCCCCCGCTCCGTCTCGCGTCGCACTCTCGGAATAGGCTGTCGACATGACGACGTTCGATCCCCCTCGCCCCTGGGTCGCCAGCTACGCCGAGGGTGTTCCGGAAGACCTTCCTGCCGTCGACGGCTCGCTGATCGACATCGTCGCAGCATCCGCGCGTGACTATCCGGATGCTGTCGCCCTGCAGTTCTTCGGACAGGAGACGACATACGCCGACATGCAGAGCGCCATCGATCGGGCGGCTGCCGGCCTGCGCGATCTGGGCGTTCGCGCCGGTGATCCGGTCGCGATCGTGCTCCCGAACTGTCCGCAGCACATCATCGCCTTCTACGCCGTCCTGCGCCTCGGCGCAGTGGTCGTGGAGCACAATCCGCTCTATACGCCGCGCGAGCTGCGCAAACAGTTCGAGGATCACGGCGCGAAGCACGCGATCGTGTGGAGCAAGGTCGTGGGGACCGTGCAGGAGTTCCCCGCAGACCTCGCCGTCACGTCACTGGTGTCGGTGGATGTCACCACCGCGATGCCGCTGCTCACGCGAATCGCGCTGACGCTGCCAATCGCCAAGGCGCGGGAATCGCGAGCAGCCCTCACCGAGAAGGTGCGCGGCGCGATCGCCTGGAAGCAGATCGTCGGCGCATCCCCGTTGCCGGCGTCGCATCCGAAGCCGGCCACCGACGACCTCGCGATCATCCAGTACACCTCTGGTACGACCGGAACGCCGAAGGGCGCGGCGCTGACCCACCGCAACCTGCTCTCGAATGCCGCGCAGGCCCAGGCATGGGTGCCCTCGATCCAGCGCGGTCGCGGCTGTGTCGTGTACGCGGTGCTGCCGATGTTCCACGCCTACGGGCTCACACTGTGCCTGACGTTCGCGATGTCGATGGGCGCGCGTCTCGTGCTGTTCCCGAAGTTCGATCCCGACCTCGTGCTCGACGTGGTGAAGAAGCATCCGGCGACCTTCCTGCCGCTGGTGCCTCCGATCGCCGAGCGTCTGCTGAAAGCCGCCGAGGCCAGGGGCATCTCGCTCGCGGGCACGGAGGTCGCGATCTCCGGGGCCATGGCTCTGCCGCACGAGCTCGTTGTACCGTTCGAGGAGGCCACCGGCGGTTATCTCGTCGAGGGATACGGCCTCAGCGAGTGCTCGCCCGTCCTGATGGCGAACCCTGTGGCGGACAACCGCGTGCCGGGAAGCGTCGGGCTGCCGCTCCCCGGCACCGAATGCCGCGTCGTCGACCCCGAGAATCCTTCTCAGGACGTCGAAGCCGGCACGCCCGGCGAGCTCGTGGTCCGCGGTCCGCAGGTGTTCGGCGGGTACTACGGCAAGCCGGAGGCCACCGAGGAGTCTTTCGTCGACGGCTGGTACCGCACCGGAGACGTCGTGACCATCGATGACGCCGGATTCGTACGGATCGTCGACCGCATCAAGGAGCTCATCGTCACCGGCGGCTTCAACGTGGCGCCGACCGAGGTCGAGAACGCGCTGCGGCAGCATCCATCCGTGGTGGATGCCGCCGTCGTCGGGCTGCACAGCGATCACTCCGGCGAGGAGGTCGTCGCCGCGATCGTTCTGGATGCCGGCGCGGAGCTCGATGAGGAGGCGATCAGGCAGTTCGCCCGCAGCATCCTGACCGCCTACAAGGTGCCGCGCAGGATATTCGTCGTGGACGAGTTGCCGAAGTCGCTGATCGGCAAGGTGCTGCGTCGTCAGGTGAAGGAGAAGCTCGAATCGCTGACGAACGGCAGCTGACGCCGCGTCTTCACAGGTGCGCGGCGGCTCGACGCGCTACCTTTGGGTAGTGACCCCTGAAGATGCAGATTTGAACGAGCCCACCGACGAATCCCCCACGACCCCCGGATTCGAGGAACTCGGCATCACCGGACCCGTCCTCGCCGCCATCCGCGGCCTGGGATATGAGACCCCATCGCCCATCCAGGCGGCCACCATTCCGACGCTTCTCGGCGGCCGCGACGTCGTGGGCATGGCCCAGACCGGAACGGGCAAGACCGCCGCATTCGCGCTGCCGGTGCTCGAACGCCTCGACGTCGCGCAGAAGACGCCGCAGGCCCTCGTGCTGGCGCCGACCCGCGAGCTCGCACTCCAGGTCTGTGAGGCCTTCGAGTCGTACGCCGCGAAGATGAAGGGCGTGCACGTGCTGCCCGTCTACGGCGGCCAGGGCTACGGCGTGCAGCTCTCCGCACTGCGCCGCGGTGTGCATGTCATCGTCGGCACACCCGGTCGCATCATGGATCACCTCGCCAAGGGCACCCTCGACCTCTCCGCGCTGAAGTACCTGGTGCTCGACGAGGCCGACGAGATGCTGAAGATGGGCTTCGCCGAAGATGTCGAGCAGATCCTCGCGCAGACGCCTGCCGAGAAGCAGGTCGCCCTGTTCTCGGCGACCATGCCGCCGCAGATCCGTCGCCTCGCCCAGAAGTACCTGCGCGACGCCGAAGAGATCACGGTCAAGTCGAAGACAGCATCCAGCAAGAACATCACACAGCGCTACCTCGTCGTCTCGTACCAGCAGAAGGTCGACGCCCTCACGCGCATCCTCGAGGTCGAGAACTTCGACGGCATGATCGTCTTCGTCCGCACGAAGAACGAGACCGAGACGCTGGCCGAGAAGCTGCGTGCCCGCGGATACTCCGCTGCTGCCATCAACGGCGACGTGGCGCAGGTGCAGCGGGAGCGCAGCGTCAACCAGCTCAAGGACGGCAAGCTCGACATCCTCGTCGCCACCGACGTCGCCGCGCGTGGTCTGGACGTGGAGCGCATCAGCCACGTCATCAACTACGACATCCCCACTGACACCGAGTCGTACACGCACCGCATCGGGCGCACCGGCCGTGCCGGTCGCACCGGCGACGCGATCAGCTTCATCACGCCGCGAGAGCGCTACCTGCTCAAGAGCATCGAGAAGGCGACCCGCCAGGCGCCGACGCAGATGACGCTTCCGAGCACGGATGACGTCAACACCACGCGTTTGGCTCGCTTCGACGACGGCATCACCGCTGCCCTCGCAGAGACCACCCGCATCGAGGCGTTCCGCGACATCGTCGCCCACTACGTGCGCAACCACGATGTGCCCGAGGGTGACGTCGCCGCTGCACTCGCCGTCGTCGCGCAGGGCAAGACGCCGCTGCTGCTGGATCCGGCCAACGACCCGCTCACCGCGGCTGTGGAACGCGACAACCGTCCGCGTCGTGACTCCGGCGACCGTCCTGAGCGGGGAACGGGACCACGCACAGAACGTCGCAGTCGCAGCGACTTCGCGCCGTATCGCATCGAGGTCGGCCGCCGTCACCGCGTCGAGCCGCGCCAGATCGTCGGCGCGCTGGCCAATGAAGGCGGTCTCGGCCGCGATGACTTCGGCGGCATCAAGATCAACCCGGACTTCTCGATCGTGGAGCTGCCCGCGAACCTGAGCCCCGCGGTGCTCGACAAGCTCAAGGACACCCGAATCTCCGGTCGTCTGATCGAGATCAAGGCCGACCGTGGAGCCCCAGGACGACGCGGCGGCAGCGACGGCGGCTACGAGCGCCGCGAGCGGCCCTCGTACGGCGATCGTCCCACCCGCGACGACAAGCCGTTCCGCAAGCCCCGCCACAAGGACTGACCCCTTCCCGATCCGAGCACAGCTTCGGATGCCGGGCCCGAAACGCCGTGGAACATCTCGTTCCCACGGCGTTTCGTGCTTCCGGTCCGAATCTGTGCGCGGTCGGACGGCCACTTCACGACCTGTCGCGGTTCGCGGACATCTGCCGTCACACGGCATTACTCGCGGTAACAGATCGGCTCGCGGTGGGCCCTGCTGCATAGCCTCATGTCACGGATCAGCGAGGACATCGCCGACGAACCAGACAGGGACGCACATGACCATTGCAGAATCAGTCACCACAGGCCTCACCGACCGCTGGCGGGGCGCACGATCGCCCCGGGACGGCGCGGAATGGCTCGTCCGTGCGCAGGAGGTCTCCGACATCCTCGCCGTGGATGCGGTCGAACGTGATCGCGCGAACGCCACCCCGCATGCGGAGGTGCGGCTGCTCAAGGAGGCAGGACTGGTGACCCTACTCGGTCCCCGCGCACACGGCGGCGCGGAGCAGACCTGGGATACGGCGTACAAGGTCATCCGCATCGTGGCACGCGGGGACGGCTCCATCGGTCAGGTCCTCGGCTACCACTACCTCTGGGCGTGGGCCGCACGACTCGTCGCCACCGATGACCAGATCGCCGCCGTCGAGGAGCTCTACACGAGCGGGAACCTGCTGTTCGGCGGCGCGGTCAATCCGCGCGACTCCGACTTGACTGTGCGCGAGGACGGCGATGAGCTCGTGTTCTCCGGCCGCAAGTCGTTCTCGACCGGTGGTCAGATCTCGGACCTCACGGTCCTGGAAGGCGTTCTGGAAGGCACCGAGACCCACGTGTTCGCGATCGTGCCGACGGATCAGCCGGGGATCGTCTTCGCCGGCGACTGGGACAATCTCGGCCAGCGCCTCACCGAGTCGGGATCGGTCGAGATCCGCGATGTGCGCGTCGATTGGGCGTCTGCGGCGGGTTTCGTCGATCGCGTCTTCCAGCCGCTCACGTACAACACGCTGAACGTACCGACCATCCAGCTCGTGTTCGCGAACTTCTACCTCGGCATCGCGGAAGGCGCGCTGGAGACGGCGTCCGCCTACTCCAGGACGTCGACGCGTGCATGGCCGTACGGAGGCGACGACAAGGAGCACGCGAGCGAGGAGTGGTACCTGCTCGAGGGGTACGGCGTCCTTCAGTCCAAGCTCTGGGCGGACGAGGCGCTGCTCGATGCGGCCGGTGCCGAGATCAGCGCCGTGCTGCACGCGCAACGTGAAGAACTGACGGAGCGCCGCCGCGGCGAGATCGCGGTCAGGATCGCCGCCGGCAAACTGCGCATCGTCGATGACGGGCTCGAAGTCGCGACGAAGGTGTTCGAGCTCACCGGCGCCCGGGCGACCGCGAACTCCGTCGGACTCGACATCTTCTGGCGCAACCTGCGCACGCACAGCCTGCACGATCCGATCGCGTACAAGAAGCGCGAGGTCGGCGAGTACGTGCTTCTGAACCAGATTCCTCAGCCTTCCTGGTACACCTGACCTCAGCCGTCCGGCCTGGCATCCTTGAACCATGAGGTCGGTGCGAACGAGCACGCGTGGGCGTGTACAGGGAGTCGGGTACCGGTGGTTCGCACAGGACGCGGCGGCGGCTCACGCCGTCACGGGCTGGGTGCGAAACCGCCGCGACGGGACGGTGGAAGCCGAGTTGCACGGGGCGGACGCCGACGTGCAGGCCGTCCTCGACGCGCTGAAGCAGGGGCCGGCGGGTGCGCAGGTCGACGAAGTGACGGTGACCGACGTGCCGGCGGCGTCGCCAGGAGGATTCGAGATCCGCGCGACCAACTGAGACAGGTCCTTCCGCTCGGAACGGCTGTGCCACGCCCTGTTTCGTGCGGTTGGTCCTGTTTCGGGTCAGGAATCCAGCGCGTCTGGCCCCTCGGTGACGAGGATGTGGAACTGGGCGGCGTCCAGGATGCGGATGCCGAGTTCTTCTGCCTTGCCGAGTTTGGAGCCCGCGCCGGGTCCGGCGGCCACGAAGTCGGTCTTCTTGGAGACACTCGAGGCCGCTTTGCCGCCGGCATTGATGATCGCCTCCTGCGCGCCGTCGCGGGTGTAGCCATCGAGAGAACCGGTCGCCACGATCGTGAGTCCGTCGAGCACTCCGCCTTCGACCGTCGCCGCCCCAGGACCAGGGTGGCCGGGCGTCGCCCACCGCACGCCCGCCGTTGTCCATTGATCGACGATGTCGATATGCCAGTCGACCTCGAACCATGCGAGCAGCGAATCGGCGATGATCCCTCCGACGCCCTCGACCGCGGCGAGTTCCTCGCGAGTCGCCGCCCTGATGGCATCGAGCGATCCGAACCACTGCGCGAGCGCGCGGGCAGCAACCGGGCCGACGTGCCGGATGTTCAGCGACACGAGCAGCCGCCAGAGGTCCTTTGTCTTCGCCTTCTCCAGCTCGGCAAGCAGCGTCTGCGCCTGGGACGACGGCTGAGGACCGTCGACACCGTTTTTCTTCTCGGCCGGCGTGGGATTGCGGCGGAACGGCGATCTCGTCTTGACCAGACCGTCTTCGTCTTCCTTCGGCAACCCGGTCTCGGCGTCACGGACGACGACAGAGATCGGCACCAGATCTTCCAGCACGAGCGAGAAGAGTCCGGCCTCGGTGTCGAGCGGTGCGACAGCCGGTGACTCCGCCTGCGTCAAAGCTGCGGCCGTCACCTCGCCCAGGGCTTCGATATCGAGCGCGCCTCGCGAGCCGATGTGCTCGACGCGTCCGCGAACCTGCGCAGGACACGAGCGCGCGTTCGGGCACCGCAGATCGATGTCGCCCTCCTTCATCGGGCGCAGGGGCGTACCGCACTCGGGGCATTCAACAGGCATGACGAACTCGCGCTCCGTGCCGTCGCGCTTGTCGACCACCGGACCCAGCACCTCGGGGATGACGTCTCCGGCCTTGCGCAGCACCACCGTGTCACCGATCAGCACGCCCTTGGCCTTCACGACGTCTTTGTTGTGCAGGGTCGCCTGGCGCACGACGGACCCGGCGACGTGTGCGGGCGCCATGACCGCGAATGGCGTCGCGCGCCCGGTGCGTCCGACGGAGACGACGATGTCGAGGAGCTTCGTCTGCACCTCCTCCGGCGGGTACTTGTAGGCGATCGCCCATCGCGGGGCACGACTGGTCATCCCCAACTCGTCGTGCAGCGCCAGCTCGTCGACCTTGACCACGATGCCGTCGAGTTCGTGCTCGATGTCATGACGGTGCTCACCGAAGTGCTCGACGAAGGCGACGACCTCATCGATGCCGTGGCAGACCTTGGAGTGCGGGCTCATCGGCAGCCCCCACGAGGCCAGCAGGTCGTAGATCTCGCTCTGCGACGCCACGGGCGGGTTCGGCCAGGCACCGATCCCGTGCACGTACAGCGACAGCGAGTTCACCCGCAGCAGACCTGCTTCGAGCTCGAGTCCGTTCTTCTTGTCGATCTGCTGCCGCAATCCGCCGCTCGCGGCGTTACGCGGGTTGGCGAACGCCGGGAAACGCCGTGCGGCGGCAGCGCGCGCCTTCTCCTCGTCGAACGGCTTCTTGGTGCCACCTCGCGCGTCCCAGCGCGACAGCGTGTCTGCATACGCGCGGTCGCGGAACGACGCCTGCGCGGCGTTGAGCCGTTCGAACGCCGCGACCGGGATGAAGACCTCGCCGCGCACCTCCACAATCGGCGGATGACCTTCACCGCTCAGCCGCTCGGGGATCTCGGACAGACGCAGTGCGTTCTCTGTGACGATCTCACCCACACGCCCGTCACCGCGCGTCGCGGCCGAGGTCAGGATGCCGTTCTCATAGCGCAGGTTGATCGCCAGGCCGTCGATCTTGAGCTCGGTGAGCCACGCGACCTCACGCCCGGACGACGCCTGCGTCTTCGCCGCCCATTCGCGCAGCTCATCGATCGAGAAGACGTTGTCGAGGCTCAGCATCCGCTCGGCATGCTCGATCGTCGCGAGGCCCGTGGCCTCGGCCGCTCCGACCATCTGAGTCGGCGAATCCTGCCCTTGCAGTTCTGGGTGCAGGCGCTCGAGCTCTTCGAGCCGGTGCATCCACCCGTCGTAGGTCGCGTCGTCGACGAGCGAGGTGTCGCGCCCGTAGTACGCGTCCTTCGCCTCGAGAATGCGAGTGGTCAGCTCTTCGGCTTCGACGCGGGCGTCTTCCAGCGAGATGTTCTCCGGCACCGTCTCAGTCTACGAGCGGGGGCCGACATCCGAGGCTCCGCTCACGCGTCGACCGGAACCGCCGAGACCGTCCTGTCGATCGTGAACTGCCCGAGCACGCGGGTGCCGATGTAGAGCACTGCCGTCTGCCCTGGAGCAACGCCGTCGAGGGGCACTTCCGGCACGACATCCACTCCGGCGGCCGACACCGTGGCGCGCGCGGGAACAGGCTCGGAGTGCGCACGGATCTGCACATGACACTCGAAGGAGGAGTCGACTGGTGCAGCGCCGGCCCACGAGTACCGCTCCCCCGATATCTCACCGATCGCGAGGGCTTCCTTCGGCCCGACCACCACCGTGTTCGACACCGGCCTGACTTCGAGCACGAACCTCGGCTTGCCATCGGCCGCCGGCACACCGAGCTTCAGCCCCTTGCGCTGTCCGACGGTGAATGCATGCGCGCCCTCATGGGAGCCGATGACGGCACCGGAGCGGTCGAGGATCTCGCCTTGCTCGGCGCCGACCTTCTCGGCCAGCCATCCGCGTGTGTCGCCGTCAGGGATGAAGCAGATGTCGTGGCTGTCGGGCTTCTGCGCGACGCTGAGACCTCGCTCGGCCGCCTCGGCACGCACGATCGCCTTGGAGGGCGTCGTGCCCAGTGGGAAGTACGTGTGCGCGAGCTGCTCGGCGTTGAGCACACCCAGCACGTAGGACTGATCCTTCGCGTTGTCGGATGCCCGGTGCAGCTCGAGACCGCCTTCGCCGTCGACGAGCGTCGCGTAATGCCCGGTGCAGACGGCATCGAAGCCGAGCTCGATCGCGCGCTCCAGAAGGGCGGCGAACTTGATCTTCTCGTTGCAGCGCATGCACGGGTTGGGCGTGCGGCCCGCCTTGTACTCGGAGACGAAGTCATCGATCACGTCGTCGCGGAAGCGCTCGGAGAAGTCCCAGACGTAGAACGGGATGCCGAGCTTGTCGGACGCCCTGCGCGCGTCCATGGCGTCCTCGATCGTGCAGCATCCCCTGCTGCCGGTGCGCAGCGTGCCGCCGGCCCTGGAGAGGGCGAGGTGCACTCCGGTGACGTCGTGTCCTGCCTCGACGGCGCGTGCCGCCGCGACGGCCGAGTCCACGCCACCGCTCATGGCCGCAAGAATTCGCATTGGTCCAGTCTACGAGCGTGACGCTTCGACAGGCTCAGTGAGCGCTCAGTTTTCCGGATGCGCGCACATACGCATCGCCGATCGCGGCGAGCACCGCGTCGACATCCGCGTCCGTCGAGGTGCGTCCCAGCGTGAACCGCAGCACGTTGCGGGCGTCCTGCTCGCTGCGCCCCATCGCCATAACGACGTGCGAGGGCTCGGCGACCCCGGCCTGGCAGGCGGAGCCGGTGGATGCCGCGACCCCCGCGACATCGAGAAGGAAGAGCAGGCTCTCCCCCACCGCTCCAGGGAACAGCACGTGCACGTTGTTCGGCAGGCGGTCGACCGGGTCGCCGAGAAGCTCGGCCGGCGGGACAGCCGAGCGGATGCCGTCGATCAGACGATCCCGCAACGTCGTGAGCCGCGCTGCCTCCGATTCGCGCTCCGCCTCGGCACGCTCCAGTGCGACCGCGAAAGCCGCCGCTCCCGCAACGTCCTGAGTTCCGGCGCGGAGTCCTCGTTGCTGCGCACCTCCGTGCAGCAGACCGGTGAGCTTGGCCGTACGAGCGACCACGAGCGCACCGACGCCCACCGGTGCGCCGATCTTGTGCCCCGCGACGCTCATCGCGACCAGGCCCACTCCCGCGCCGGCATCCGCTCGGAGATTCCGGAACGATAGCGCCACATGTCCGAGGGCTCCCACTGCGTCCAAGTGCAGCGGCACTCGAGCCGTCGCCGCCGCGCCGGCGAGAGCCGCGGCATCGTTGATCGTGCCCACCTCGTTGTTCGCGACGAGTGCCGTCGCCAGCGCCGCACCTCCGAGAGCCTCGGTGAACGCCGTGATCTCGATCCGCCCGGTCCCATCAAGGGGCACCCGTCGCACTGCGGCGCCCTCGGCCGCCAGAGCCGAGACCGTGTCCATGCTCGCGTGGTGCTCGCCATCGGGCAGCACGATGGCATCGGCACCCGACCCTCGAGCCGCCCAGAGTCCGCGCAGTGCGGTGTTGATCGATTCGGTCCCCCCGGAGGTGAGGACGACCTCGATCGGATCGCTCCCGAGGACGGCGGCGATCCGCTCACGTGATTCCTCGAGCAGGCGGCGGGCGTCCTGGCCCGCGCCGTGCGTCGACGACGCGTTGCCGACGACTTCCGTGGCATCCAGCCAGGCGTCGCGCGCCTCAGGGCGCAGCGGCGTGGTCGCCGCGTGATCGAGATAGAACCGCATCCCTTAACTCTCCCCCATTTCTCGCGACACGGCGCATGGAACTGAGTACGCGCTGTCATGAGACTGCAACACATCCCGCCTAATGTGTACTCATGCCCGAGTCCCAAGACTTCACCGCGCCCGGCGGCGCTGCCCTCGACAATCTCGGCGTCCGACTGCATGAGCACGGCGCGACCCTGCGCGTCTGGTCGCAGAACGCCTCTTCGATCGAACTCGTGATCTTCGACGAGACCGACCTCGACTGGGTCACCGACGAGGTCGACCTCGAGCGTGGAACTGACGACGTCTGGGAGGTCACCACCGACCTGCTGCGGCCCGGAACCAGGTACGCCGTCCGCGTCGGAGGTCCGCACGGTCCGGGCAACACGTTCAATCCCGAGACCCTGCTGCTCGATCCCTATGCCAAGGGTCTTGCCCAAGGCGACGGATACGAGGAGTGGCGCTCGGTCGTCATCGTCGACGGCTTCGACTGGGCGGATTCGCATAAGCCCCGCATCCCACTCGATCGCACCGTGATCTATGAGGCGCACCTCAAGGGCGTGACGAAGCGTCAGCCAGACGTCCCGCCTGCTCTTCACGGCACCTACGCGGGTCTCGCCCATCCGGCGATGATCGAGTACTTCCATTCGCTCGGTATCACCGCGATAGAGCTCCTCCCCGTGCACGCCTTCGTTCCGGAGCCGCGTCTTCTCGAGCGCGGGCTCACGAACTACTGGGGCTACAACACCCTCAACTTCTTCACGCCGCACAATGCCTACGCCACGGACGACGCTCGCAAGGAGGGTCCAGAGGCAGTGCTCGCCGAGTTCAAGGGCATGGTGAAGCTGCTGCACGAGGCGGGCATAGAGGTCATCCTCGATGTCGTCTACAACCACACATCGGAGGAGGGCATCGGCGGCCCGCGCTCGAGCCTGCGCGGCATCGACAACGCGAACTACTACCGACAGCAGCCCGACGGCGTCTACGTCGACACCACCGGCTGCGGCAACACCCTCGACACCTCGAAGGATGCCGCAGCACGGCTCGTGCTGGATTCTCTGCGGTACTGGGCGCAGGAGATGCAGATCGATGGCTTCCGCTTCGATCTGGCAGCCGCACTCGGCCGCGACGAGAACCATGAGTACACGCCGGAGCATCCGCTCCTCATCGCCATCCGCGACGATCCGGCTCTGCAGGATGTCAAGCTCATCGCCGAACCATGGGATGTCGGCCTCGGCGGCTGGCAGACCGGCAACTTCACCGCGGGCTGGCTGGAGTGGAACGATCGCTACCGCGACCGCGTGCGCAATTTTTGGCTCAGCGACATCGACTACGCGCGCCGCGCATCCGCACCCGTGGGGATCGGCGGCTTCGCGACTCGACTGGCCGGATCATCGAACACCTTCAGCGAAGATCGAGGACCTCTCGCGAGCGTGAACTTCATCACCGCGCACGACGGCTTCACCCTGCGTGATCTGGTCACGTACGACGTCAAGCACAATGAGGCCAACGGCGAGGACAACCGCGACGGTGCCGACACGAACCGCTCGTTCAATCATGGCATCGAGGGACCCACCGCCGACCCCTCGGTCCAGGCCGCACGGCGCAAGGCCATGCGGAATCTGCTCGGCACCCTGCTGCTCTCGGCCGGTATCCCGATGCTGACGGCGGGAGATGAGAGCGGACGCACGCAGGGCGGCAACAACAATGCCTATGCCCAGGACTCTGACCTCACCTGGCTGAGCTGGGACGACGAGGACTGGCAGAAGGACCTCCGCGCCCACGTCTCGGCGCTCACAAGGCTGCGCCGTGAGAACCCCGCTCTCAGGCCGAGCCGCTACGCACGTCTCGGCGAACACACGCCCAATGCCTCCGTCATGGACTGGTACGACCAGAACGGCGAGACCATGGAGCAGGAGCAGTGGACCGATCCTGGCAACCGCACGCTGCAGTACGTCGCAGCATCCACGCCAGTGGACGAACCGGCCAATCGCATCCTGCTCGTCGTACACGGCATCGAGGCCCCCATCGAGATCACGCTGCCCGCGCTCGAGAATGCGAGTCGATTCGTGTCGCTGTGGTCGAGTTCCGACGAACATCCCGGCGGGGAATCAGAGACGTTCGCGCCCGGCGACGTGCTCATGACGCCGGGAACATCCATGCGGCTCTTCCGCGTCGAATAGCGCGCGCCGGACACGACATGGCGGCGGGTGTCCAGTCTCGGCGCGGCGCGGTACATTCAGGGTGTGGCTGCACGTTCTGGCAATCGTCCCGCGGCGCTTCGAAGCCCCGCACAGATTCCCCTGCGGCCCCGCGCCGCAGATGAACGAGAGGTCACGGCACGCGCCGGGGTGAAGGCCGCACCGGCGCACCCCGACCATACGCTGACCGGGCGCATCCCGCTCGCAGATGCGACCCCTGCCGCGCCGGGCGGATTCCCCGCCAAGGCGTTCGTCGGCGAGGTGGTGCCGTTCCGGGTCGTCGCGTTCCGTGAGGGTCACGACCGGATCGGCATTCACGTGCGGCTGACCGCGCCGGACGGCGAGGAGAGCCTGCACCGCCTGACAGCCCTCCACGACGGCACCGACTCCTGGAGCACCGAGATCGCTCTCGATGTGCAGGGACGCTGGCTGTACCGCTTCGAGGCATTCGCAGACGATCACGCCACCTGGGCCCACGCCGCTGCGGTCAAGATCGCCGCAGATATCGACGTGGAGGTGATGGCAGCTCTCGGCCGGGAGCTGTTCACGCGCGCCGCCGCAGAGAAGGCCAGGCCCACGGCCGAGCGCGCACACCTCAGAGCCGTCGCCGCGACGCTCACCGGGGCGGATGCCACCACCGCTCTGTCGGTCGCCACTGATCCCGACCTCGCCGCACTGTTCGCTGCCAGGCCGCTCGCGTCGCTCACCTCGGCCTCCGCCGAGCAGACCCTGATCGTCGAACGGACAACCGCCGGCGTCAGCGCGTGGTACGAGTTCTTCCCCCGCTCGGAGGGAGCGAGGCGCAAGGCCGACGGCACGATCAGGAGCGGCACGTTCCGCACGGCGTCGAAGCGCCTTCCGGCCGTCGCGGCGATGGGCTTCGACGTGCTCTATCTGCCGCCGATCCACCCGATCGGCAGGACGCACCGCAAGGGACCGAACAACACGCTGGATGCCGCCCCCGCAGACCCCGGTTCACCGTGGGCGATCGGCGCCGCAGAGGGCGGCCACGATGCAGTGCATCCGGATCTCGGCACCCTGGCAGACTTCCGATTCTTCGTGCGCGAGGCGCGGAAGGCCGGCCTTGAGGTCGCTCTCGACCTGGCATTGCAGGCATCGCCGGATCATCCATGGGTCACGTCCCACCCTGAGTGGTTCACAACCCTTCCGGACGGGACGATCGCATACGCGGAGAACCCGCCGAAGAAGTATCAGGACATCTACCCGCTGAACTTCGACGGCGACCCCGACGGGCTCTCGTCCGAGGTGCTCCGCATCGTCGAGCACTGGGTATCGCAGGGCGTCTCGATCTTCCGCGTGGACAATCCGCACACCAAACCGCTCCGATTCTGGGAGTGGCTGATCGCCCGTGTGACCGCGGCGCATCCCGACGTCGTCTTCCTCGCTGAGGCGTTCACCCGCCCCGCCCCGCTGCGGGGCCTCGCCGCGGCGGGCTTCCAGCAGAGCTACACGTACTTCACCTGGCGCAACACGAAGCGCGAGCTCGAGGAGTTCCTCACCGCGGTCGCGACGGACACCGCGGACTTCCTGCGTCCGAACCTGTTCGTCAACACCCCCGACATCCTCACCGAATATCTGCAGTTCGGCGGACGTGCGGCATACCGCATCCGGGCAGCCATCGCCGCGACGGCAGCGCCGACCTACGGGGTGTACGCCGGCTTCGAACTGTACGAGAACGTCGCACGCCCAGGCTCCGAGGAGAACATCGACAACGAGAAGTACGAGTACAAGCTGCGCGACTTCGCCGCTGCCGAGGCCGCCGGTGATTCGCTCGCCCCGTTCCTGCGGCGGCTGAACGAGATCAGGGAAGCGCATCCGGCTCTGCGGCAGTTGCGCAACCTCAGGGTGCACTGGAGCGACGACGACAGCATCCTGGTGTACTCCAAGCGCCTCGACGCCGCGTTCACCGGCACCGGCTCCGCCGACACGATCATCGTCGTCGTCAACGTCGATCCTCACTCGGTGCGTGAGACGACCGTGCATCTCGACACCCGCGTGTGGGGTGTCGAGCCCGGAACCGAGTACGAGGTCGAGGATCTCGTCACCGGCGCGGTCTGGACCTGGTCCGATCACAACTTCGTCAGACTCGACGCCTTCGTCGAGCCGGTGCACATCCTCAAGGTGAAGGAGCGGTCATGAACTACATCGAGGACGTCGTCGCATCGCACGATTGGGAGGCCGTCGCGGCGGGTGCGCATCATGCTCCGCATGACGTCCTCGGGGCGCATCCCATGAAAGACGCGGCCGGCCGCACCCACACCACGATCCGCGTGCGACGGCCGCTGGCCCAGAGAGTGGATGCCGTCTTCACGGATGACACGCGGCTGTCGCTCGTTCATGCCGAGCACGGCATATGGGAGGGGCAGCACGACGGATCACCCGTTCCGTATCGGATAGCGACCGCATACGAAGGTGAGGAGGAGCAGCTGGCAGGAGACCCCTACCGCCATCTTCCGACCATCGGCGACCTCGACCTGCACCTGATCGCCGAAGGCCGCCACGAGCGTCTCTGGGAGGTCCTCGGCGCGAACGTGCACCTGCTCGACGGTGAGATCGGAGTGTCCTTCGCCGTTTGGGCGCCCAACGCCCAGGCGGTTCGTGTGGTGGGCGAGCACAACGGCTGGAGCGGCGAGGGCCACAGCATGCGGTCGATGGGGGTGAGCGGGCTCTGGGAGCTGTTCATCCCTGACCTCAGCCCTGGGGCGCTCTACAAGTACGAGATCCTGACGCGCGACGGTCGCTGGATTCTCAAGGCGGATCCGATGGCGCGCAGAACGCAGGTTCCGCCGCAGACCGCATCCGTCGTCCCGTTCTCCGCATATTCCTGGCAGGACGGCGCCTGGACGACGCGGCGCGCGGCGACGCACGCCGTCGCACAGCCGATGTCGATCTACGAAGTGCACCTCGGGTCCTGGCGCAACGGGCTGGGGTATCGCGAGATCGCCGACCCGCTCATCGACCATGTGCTGGAGACCGGATTCACGCATGTGGAGTTCATGCCGCTCGCCGAGCACCCGTTCGGCGGCTCCTGGGGTTATCAGGTGAGCGGATACTATGCGCCGACGGCACGCTTCGGGACACCGGACGACCTGCGCTATCTCATCGATCGTCTGCACCAGGCGGGCATCGGTGTCATCCTGGACTGGGTGCCTGGCCACTTCCCGAAGGATGACTTCGCACTCGCCCGATTCGACGGACTGCCCGTGTACGAGCATCCCGATCCCCGCCGCGGAGAGCATCAGGATTGGGGCACGCTGATCTTCGACTACGGCCGCCCGGAGGTGCGCGGCTTCCTCGTCGCGAACGCCCTGTACTGGTTCGACCAGTTCCATATCGACGGCCTGCGCGTCGATGCGGTCGCCTCGATGCTGTACCTCGACTACTCGCGCCAGGACGGCGAGTGGGAACCCAACGTCCACGGCGGTCGGGAGAATCTCGAAGCGATCCGCTTCCTGCAGGAGGTCAATGCGACCGCATACCGTGCTTACCCGGGGATCGTGATGATCGCGGAGGAATCGACCAGCTTCCCAGGCGTCACCGGTCCCACCGACCATGCCGGGCTCGGATTCGGGTTCAAGTGGAACATGGGCTGGATGAACGACTCGCTGCAGTACATCGCTCGCGACCCGATGTACCGGGCGCACCACGAGGGCGAGATGACGTTCTCCTTCGTCTACGCGTTCGGAGAGAACTATCTGCTGCCGATCAGCCATGACGAGGTCGTGCACGGCAAGGGCAGCCTGCTGTCGAAGATGCCAGGCGACCACGCGCACAAGCTCGCGAACGTGCGTGCCTATCTGGCGTACATGTGGGGCCACCCTGGCAAGAACCTCCTGTTCATGGGACAGGAGTTCGGACAGCTCGCGGAGTGGTCCGAGTCCAGAGAGCTGGACTGGTGGCTGCTCGATCAGCCATCGCACGCGCAGCTGCAGCACTTCGTGGCCGAGATGAACGGCGCATATCGTGCCAGCGCACCATTATGGGAACGCGATGGCGACAGCACCCGGTTCCGCCGACTCGGCGCGCCCTCGTGGGACCCGAACGTGATCGCCTTCGAGCGCCGCGATGATCATGGCGGTCGCGTCGTCGTGATCAGCAACTTCGCGGGTGTCGAGCGCGCCGGACTTCCCCTGCACCTGCCGGTGCAGGGCGTGTGGGACGAGATCCTCAATACGGATGCCGTGGACTTCGGCGGCTCCGGGGTGGGCAACTACGGCCGCGTCGCCGCGCATGTCGATGGCGAACACGGCACTCCGACGACGAAGATCACGCTGCCGGCACTGTCGACGATCTGGCTGCGATACCGCTCGGAGCGACTAGAACAGCAGAGATGAGAGGCGGTTGCGCGCGGCGATCACCCGAGCATCGCCGGTGCCGATGAGTCCGAACAGTTCGACGAGGCGCTCCCGCACGGGGGCGCGCTCATCGGACGGCAGCGCTGCGAAGAGATCGAGCAGTCGCCCGAACGCGTCGTCCACATGACCACCGGAGATGTCGAGGTCGGCGACGGCGAACTGCGCCTGCACGTCGAGAGGTGCAGCAGCTGCCGCGGCTCGCGCCTCCTGAAGATCGAGGCCCTGCACGCGGTCGAGCAGCCGCACCTGGCCGAGTCCCGCGCGAGCGTCCTCGTCACGCGGGTTCTCCGCGAGCGCCTTCTCGTAAGCGGTGATAGCCGCCGGGAAGTCCCCGGCCTCGATCGCCGCGAACGCCTCGGCGTGCAGAGGGGCCAGAGGAGCCTCCTGCGGCTCCTGCGCATCATCGGCGCCTGGTCCCTCGGAATCGTCGGCAGCGCCCGCCACTGAACCGGTGACGCCGTTCTGGGCGGCCACCTGCAGCAGCTGGTCGAACACCTGACGCACCTGCTCCTCAGGAACCGCACCGGTGAACATCGGAACCGGCTGCCCGGCGATCAGTGCGACGACCATCGGAATGGACTGTGCGCGGAAACTCTGCGCGAGCTGCGGGTTCGCATCCACGTCGACCTTGGCGAGCACGACACGTCCACCGAGCTCTGTGACGACCTTCTCCAGGATCGGGCTCAGCTGCTTGCAGGGCCCGCACCATTCTGCCCACAGGTCGACGACGATCGGCACGGTGCGCGATAGCTCCATGATCTGGCCGAACGTGGCATCCGTGACATCGACGATGAATCCACCCGCGGGTGGGCTCTGGGCACCTGCCTGTGCCGGCGAGGCGTCGGCGGGAGCCGTCGGTCGATTGCGCAGGCTCGAGAGATCGACGGCGCCACGAAGGGCAGCTGGTGAGATGTCGCTCATTGGATCACTTCCACGTTGAGGATGTCTTGGTGCACGGCGAGGAGGCGGATCTGCTCCGACGAGCCCTGGGCGGGCACGGAGAAGAACAGTTGCAGTCCGTAGGTGGTGACGACGCCCTTGGCTGCCTCCTCGACTCCCGTGAGCGTCTTGGCCTCGGGGTTCTCCCCGAACTTGATCACCGCATCGGTCGACGTCGGCGCGATCGTCTCGCTGTCGACCATCGACACCGCCACGATCGCTCCGCTGTCCAGCGTCGCCATGGCCACGGGAGGCTGGTCGGCCGCCACGATGTCGAATGCCGTGCTCGAGGTCTCGGCGGCACCGTTGTCGACGAGCGACTTCGTGACGGCCGCGCGGCTCGCCGAGATGGAGTCCGCCAGCGTGATGCTCACCGGATCGAAGAGCGAGCGGAATTCGCTCTTCTCGCCACTGTCCACCACATCTGCGAATGCCGTCGCGAGCTCGTCGGGCGCGAGTGCGAGGAAGGCGGAAGCGTTCTCCGTGATGAGGCTGGTTCCCAGCCATGCGGGGGCGAGCTCCGGCACCTCGGCCGAGGCCTGCATCTCGGCGACGTTGGCGACCTTGTAGTTCGACCACGGATCGGCCTGCGTCATGGTGAGGATGACCGGTGGCACAGTGTCGTCGCTCTTGCTCTTGCTGAGCGCCAGGACGGTGCGCGGCCACTCGTCCGTCGCCTGAGGCAGCAGGACCTCGATGACATCGGTCGGGATGGTGGCGGGCAGTGCGCGGTCGGTGAGCGTCGCGCGCAACGTGTAGTCGGTGCTCCTCGCGGCCAGCGCGGCACCGGCCAGACGAGTACCGGCGAGGTCGATGTCGAGCGACGCGTCGGCCTCTTCAAGAGTCCCAGCGATGCTCTTGAGGATCCGGGAGGCCTGAGCCTCTGTGACTGCCGGGGGCTTCTGATTCTCCGGAGTGATGACGGTCTGCGTCGGTGACGGCGTCGGCGAGGGGTCTGCGAACTGCGGCCAGGTGTCACTGGAGCAACCGGCGAACAGCATCGCGGCGATTCCGAACGCGGGAAGCACCAGCAGCCGGCGGCGCACGCGGTGCGCACGGCGCTCGCTCTTCGGCGCGCTCTTCTCCTCTGGCGCGCCCTCGGCTGCGGGTTCTTCGTCGCCGCTGGCCTCGAGCGCCTCACGAACGGGTGCGGGCTCGACGGCGAGGTCGATCGGCTCGGTGGCCGGCATCGGGCCGGGCCCCTTGCGGCGGGGACCGCGTCCCCTGCGCTGATGGCGGATCGCCAGCACGTACATGACGAGGCCGAACAGCAGCACAGCACCGCCTGCGGCGATGAGCGGTCCGACCCATGGTGTGGACCGATCGAGCGGCCACGAGACGACGACATCCGATGGAGCGTCCTGGGTGCCGTCCTTCGCGATCAGAACGCTCATACCCGCCGGCAACTGCATGTCGGTGATCAGCTGATCGGCCTCGCTGAACGAATCGAGCCAGAGATCCGAACCTGCAGGGTTACGGCCTTCCGGCTCTGCGGCGTCACCCTCGGCGGCGTCGCCGTCTGCGGCGTCGCCCTCGTCACCCGCTGCGACTTCGGGCTCGACGAGAGTCGTCACGCTCTCGCCGTCCGAGTCGAGCTCGACGGCGTTGTACTCGGCATCCGAGAGCCAGGCCTGCAGATCTGCGGTGCGACCATAGGCGACGAAGATGTCGCCCTCGCCGCGCACCAGCAACGTCTGCTGCCCCGGATTCTCACGGAGCACCGCTCCGTCCACGAGCGTGTAGGGGGCGGGCTCCTCCACACTCAGCTCCGTCTGCTGGGCCGATGGACCCATGAAGATGGTTCGCTGAGCGATGCCAGCTCCGATGAGAAGCGTGGCCAGGACGAAGGCCACGACGGCCCATACGAAACGCACGAAAAGTCTCCTTACGTGATCCAGGCGCCTCGCCCAGATCTCCGCTCGACGTTTCAGACTATCGAAACTGGCTGAGTGTTGACTACGAGGGGGCGACAACGCTTCCCGACCGGCACGTCGCGGATCGCGTCCGCCACTTGCCGACTACCCTGAGATCAGTCTTGTCGAGGAGGGCCCATGAAGGTTCACAATCCGTTCCGTACGGCCCTGGTGGCGACGCTCGGAGTGGGACTGGGCATCCTGCTCATCGGCAGCGTGCAATCGCTCTCCACCGTGCTGCTGTACGTCGGCACCGCGCTGTTCATCAGCCTCGGACTCGATCCGGTCATCTCCTTCCTGGAGCGCCGCCGGTTGCCACGTTGGCTCGCCGTCATCGTCACGATCCTCGGCGTGCTCGGCGTCTTCGCCGGAATCGTGCTCATCGTCCTGCCGATCATCATCGACCAGGTGAGCCAGCTCGTGGAGCAGATCACCGAGCTCGTCCAGTCGAGCAACGACATCTGGGGTGACCTTCGGGAGTGGCTGGGAGCGGTGTTCCCCGCATTGGACATCGATCGCATCCTGACCGAGTCGCAGGACTGGCTGCTTGCGAACATGGGCGACATCACGGGCGGCGTGATCGCCGTGAGCCTCAACCTCGTCACCGGCCTGTTCGGTGCTTTCATCGTGCTGATCCTGACCATCTATCTGACCGCATCGACGCCGTCGTTGAAGCGTTCCGTCTATCAGCTGGTTCCGGCATCCCGACGCCCTCGCTTCGTCGACCTGGCCGAGCAGATCACCGACTCGGTCGGCTACTACGTCATGGGACAGGTCACGCTCGGCGTGATCAACGGTGTGCTCAGCGCGATCTTCCTCAGCATCATCGGCCACCCTTTCGCCGCTGTGCTTGCGGTGGTCGCGTTCTTCTTCTCGCTCATCCCGCTGGTGGGAACGCTCACCGGCTCCACGCTCATCGTGCTCGCGTGCCTGATTCCGGGGGTCGGCTCCCCCGCAACGGCGATTGCGGCCGGCATCTACTACCTCATCTACATGCAGATCGAGGCCTACGTCATCTCACCGCGCATCATGAGTCGCGCGGTCTCGGTTCCCGGTGCGGTCGTCGTCGTGGCGGCGCTCGCCGGTGGATCGCTGCTCGGGCTGCTCGGCGCACTCATCGCGATTCCGGTCGCGGCGAGCATCCTGATCATCTACCGCCAGGTGCTCATCCCCCGCATGAACGAGAGATGATCTAGGCAGGCCACTCGTTCGGGAGCGGCAGCGCGTCGGGGTTCACCACGGCGACGATCTCGGTGAGCACGCGACGTGTCTGAGCCTCGCCGACCCACAGGTGTTTGCCGCCTTCGACATCGATCAGCGTGATGCCGGGGATCGACGCGAAGCGCTCTCGCGCCTCCACAGGGCGCAGATAGTCGTCGAACTCGGGGATGACCGCGATCACCCGACGCTCATCGCCCGCCCACGCCGAGACATCATCCGCAGTCGCCCTGTGCAACGGGGGCGAGAGCAGGATGATGCCCTCCACGTCGTGCTCGCGCCCGTACTTCAGCGCGAGCTCGGTGCCGAACGACCACCCCAGAAGCCACGGACGCGGCAGAGACCTCTCACGGACGAAGTCCATCGCCGCAGCCACGTCGAACTGCTCGGCTTCGCCGCCGTCGAACTTCCCCTGACTCGTGCCACGTGGCGACGTCGTGCCGCGGGTGTTGAAGCGCAGCACGGCGAGATCTGCCAGAGCGGGGAGGCGCGCGGCGGCCTTGCGCAGGATGTGCGAATCCATGAACCCACCGGCGGTCGGGAGCGGGTGCAGCGTCACCAGCGTCGCGACGGGTGCGTTGGTCTCAGGGATCGCCAACTCGCCCACCAGCGTCAACTCGTCCGCCGTGGACAGCTCGATCGCCTCGCGCAGTGCCGGCAGCTCCAGCGGCCCGCGGATCTGCATGCTCACGCCATCCTCCAGCAGTGTGTGTGCCAATGACGCCGCGCGGCGAGGTCGGCGGCATCGCCGAGCACACCATCGGCACGCCATACGACCTGGTGCGCGGTGCCGACGACGACCATGCCGCGGCATCCGGGGCAGATGTACTCCTTCTGCGCCTGCTGCGCCGAGACCGGTTGCACAGTCCATTCCCGGCCCTGTCGCGTCTCGCTGCGTTTCCAGCCCGAAAGCAGCCGGTCGAAGGAGTCGTCAGCGTCAGGGCGCTCCTGGCGCCGTCTGTGCGAGCGTGGCATGTCCGAGCATTACCACCAGTTGTTGTTGATCCAGAACTCGTAAGCCCCGGCCCAGCTGCCGTACCGCCCTGTCGCGTAGCCGGTCGCCCAACGCAGATTGTCGACCGGGTCATACCCGTTGCCGGGAACCTTGCTGCACGGCAGCGCCTGGACGAGACCGCACGCGCCTGACGACGAGTTCGTGGCGTTCGGGTTCCAGCCGCTCTCCTTGGAGACGATGTAGTCGACGTAGCCCCAGTCGCCGGATGCGATACCTGCAGCGGCCATCCATTCCGCGGGTGCTCCGCCGCCCGTGTAGTAAAGCGGGCCGGCGCCTCCGGAGGAATCCGAGGACTCCGAATCGGTCGACGCGACTTCTGGTTCCGGCGTGGGAGTGGGCGTGGGTTTCGGTGTCACATAGACGTCGTAGGCGCCGCGGGCGACGGGCGCGATGGTGGCCCCCTCGGCCGTGACCGTCAGATCCTGCGTGTCCTGGGCGGCGAGCGAGAAAGGCGTCTGCACGTCTGCGACCGGAGGATCCGCCAGCGCCATACCGGTCGGCGCGACGATCGCGGCCGCGAAGGCGACGACGCCGAACGCCGCGAAGCCCCCGACGACACCACGCCTGCGGGACCAACGACGAGGACTGCGCACGGGTGATTTCTTGGGTGCGGTTCTCACCGGCGCATCGCTGGCGATGGCGGGATCGATCTCGGTACCGGAAGTCACAATAGCTTCAGTGTAACCAGCCACGCCTGAGACCTCCATCCGAATGCCCGGCGAGGCTGCTCAGCGAACCGCGAGGATCACATCGATCGTGGCATCCATCAGCGCATCGACCTGCTCTTCGCGGTAGCCGCCGCGCTGCATCCGGAACGCGGCCGATCGCAGTTGTTCGACCGACAGCTCATCACCGTCGCGCAGGTACCGTACGATCCTCGCCGCGACGTGATCGACCTCGTCGACGCGGTACCCGAACGACAGAAAACCTGTACGTGCGAACTTGTGCCGGCGGCTGCGCGCCAGGTGGTCGAGTATGAGCTGCGCATCCGAGCGCGCGTGGTCGACCCACGCCTCCGCCCCGTCGGCGCGCACGACGCGCTCCCGCTGCCGCGCGGCAAGCGCATCCTCCACACGCCCGAGAGCGGCATCGACCTCACCGATGTCGTACCCGCCCTTGACGAGCGGGAAGGATGCGACGCGCACGTCGGCGGCAAACAGATCGTCGGTGTCGTCCTCGAAGCTGTCACGGGCCGCTGCCAAGAACGTGTCCACCGCGACGCGGTGGTATCCACGCTCGCGACCACTCGCCAGTCGGAAGGCGGGAGTCGTCTCGTCGTCGTCGATCTCAGTCACACCGTTCACCGTATCCGAAGTCATGGAAGCGTCGCCCATGGCGAAAGGAGGAAGTACAGACTCAGCGCCGGAATCGTCGAGGGCAGGATGCTGTCCAATCGATCGAGGAGTCCTCCGTGGCCGGGGAGCCATGAGCTCATGTCCTTGATGCCCATGTCGCGCTTGATCATCGACTCGCCGAGATCGCCCAGAGTCGCGGTGAGCAGAATGGCGACGCCGAAGATCACGCCAGCCCACCACGGCAGATTGAGCAGGAAGATCGCGAGGAGCACGCCTGCCGCGACGGCGGCGACCACAGCGCCGGCGAATCCTTCCCAGGTCTTCTTCGGGCTGATGCGCGGCGCCATCGGATGCGTGCCGAAGGCGAGTCCGGCCGCATAGGCGCCCGTGTCGGATGCGACGGCGATCGCGACGAACGCGAGCACCCACCACTGTCCGCCTTCCTGGGCGAGCAGGAGCAGAGCGACGGCCGTCAGGAAGGGCACGTACACCTGGACGAAGCCGCTCACGATGGCGTCGGTGAGCACGTCGCCGTATGTGCGTCCATCCTTCGACATCATCTGGGTGACAAGGCGCCACACGACGACGAACACGACGGCAACGAGCAGGGCGACCCAGATGAGCCACGGCGGCGCGAAATAGCCGGCGAGCACCAGTGCGACACCCGCGATGATCTGCGGGACGAGGTCGATCCGGCGACCCGCAGCGCTCAGCGCCCGTGCCAGCTCGAATATCCCGAGCACCGCGATCGCCAGGGCGATCGGCACGAACAGCTCTTTGATGAAGATCAGCGAGGCCAGCAGGATCGCCCCGAACCCCAGACCGACCAGGATCGCAAGGATCAGGTCGCGACCCGTGCGCGCCTTTATCCGCTCATTCGCCTGATCGAGATGCTCCCTGGCCTGAGTCACGTGAGTCTCGAAATCTCCCCTGGCCTGGCGCAGCTGTTCTCGCATGGCTGCGGCCGGATCGACAGGATGCGCAGACCCCACGGGCAGCGGCGGACGCGGCGGAATGGACCCCTCGTCCACGACGGGGAGGTCGACTTCCGGGGTGGCTCCGTCACGCGCTTCGCGCCGCGTCAGCGGGCGTTGCTCGTCGGCAGAGCCGGCTGCGTCGCTCATCCTGGGTTATACCTCGAGCAGCTCTGTCTCTTTGCGCTTGAGAGCGTCGTCGATGAGGTCGACGTGCTGGCGCGTGATCGCGTCGAGTTCCTTCTCGCCACGTGAGATCTCGTCTTCACCGACGTCGCTCTTGAGCGCGTCGAGCTCGTCCTTGGACTTGCGACGGATGCCGCGGAGGTGCACCTTCGCGTCCTCGCCCTTCGTGCGCACGAGCTTGACGTACTCCTTGCGGCGCTCGGCCGTCAGTTCGGGCATGGTCACGCGCACGATGTTGCCGTCGTTCGTGGGGTTCGCGCCCAGGTTCGGCATGTCGCGGATGGCCTGTTCGATGGCCTTCAGCGCCGACTTGTCGTACGGCGTGATCACGAGCGAACGTGCTTCAGGGTTCGCCATCGACGCGAGCTGTGCGAGGGGTGTGGGTGAACCGTAATAGTCCACCATCACCTTCTGGAACATCTGCGGGTTGGCCCGGCCGGTGCGAACGGTGGCGAAGTCCTCTTTGGCGGCTTCGACGGCACGCGTCATTCGGGAAGTGGTTTCAGCGAGGACATCCGCGATCACGGTGACTCCTATCGTCGGGGTGTTCCAGCAACGTGGTGTTCGTGTAATTCTATCCGGGCACGTGCGCGTGCCCCGCGTGGCGCGCCTCAGGCGGAGACGCGCGTGCCGATCGGCTCGCCGAGGAGTGCGCGGGTGACGTTACCCGCAGGCTCCATGCCGAACACGCGCATGTCCATGTTGTTGTCCATGCAGAGGCTGAACGCCGTCGAGTCGACGACCCTGAGTCCGCGCTGCAGCGCATCGCGATAGGTGACCTGCTCGATACGGGTCGCGGTCGCATCCTTGTTGGGATCCGCGGTGTAGATGGCGTCCACGCCGTTCTTGGCCACGAGCACCTCATCGGCCCCGATCTCCAGGGCACGCTGCGCTGCGACCGTGTCGGTCGAGAAGTACGGGAGCCCTGCGCCGGCCCCGAAGATCACGACGCGGCCCTTCTCCATGTGCCGCTCGGCACGGCGCGGAATGTACGGCTCGGCCACCTGCGTCATGGAGATGGCGGACTGCACTCGAGTGGCGGCTCCGGCCTGCTCGAGGAAGTCCTGCAGGGCGAGGGCGTTCATGACGGTGCCGAGCATGCCCATGTAGTCAGCGCGTCCACGGTCCATGCCGCGCTGGCTCAGCTCCGCGCCGCGGAAGAAGTTGCCACCGCCGACGACGATCGCGATCTCGACCTGGTCGACGGCCGCCGCGATCTCTCGGGCGATCTGGCCGACGACGTCGGGATTGACCCCGAGCTGCCCGCCGCCGAAAGCCTCACCGGAGAGTTTGAGAAGGACGCGACGGCGTCCTGTGCGTTCGGTCATGGGTGGTTGGTCCTCTCGTCCCGATTCAAGATAGTGCCTTCTGGGCATGAAGAAGGGGTTCGGATCACAATGGATCCGAACCCCTTCCGTGCTGCTACGCGCCGACCTTGAAGCGCGCGAAGTCTGTCACGGTGATACCGGCATCCTTCGCGACCTGGGCGACCGAGAGCTTGTTGTCCTTGGCGTAGTCCTGCTCGAGCAGTGCGACCTGCTTGATGAATGCAGACACGCGGCCTTCGACGATCTTCGGCAGAGCAGCCTCTGGCTTGCCCTCGTTGCGCGAGATCTCGGTGACGATCTCACGCTCCTTCTCGACGGCCTCGGCGGGGACGGCATCCCGGTCGAGGTACGACGGATTGGCGAACGAGATGTGTTGAGCGATGCTGCGCGCGGTTGCCGCGTCGTCACCCGAGTAGGCGACGACGACGCCGATCTGCGGCGGCAGGTCCTTGCTGGTGCGGTGCAGGTAGACCTCGACGGAGTCGCCGGAGACTGTGCGGACCTGGCGCAGTTCGACCTTCTCGCCGATGATGGCTGCCTCGTCCGAGATCAGCTCACCGACGCTCTGGCTGCCGGCAGATGCCGCGAGGGCGTCTTCAACCGTGTTCGCCTTGGCTGCGGCAGCAGCGTCGGCGACCTTGTCGGCCAGCGCGATGAAGCGCTCGTTCTTCGCGACGAAGTCGGTCTCGCACGCGAGTTCGATCAGCGTCACGTTGCCGTCCTGCTCACGTGCGACGACGAGGCCCTCGCTGGTGGAACGGTCAGCGCGCTTCGCGTTGCCCTTCGCACCCTTGAGGCGGAGGATCTCGACGGCCTTCTCGCGGTCGCCTTCGGCTTCCTCGAGCGCCTTCTTCGTGTCGACCATTCCGGTGCCGAGCTGCTCGCGCAGCGCCTTGATGTCAGCGATGGTGAAGTTGGCCATGTGTGGTGGCTCCTTGCTTCGTGATGTGTGTGTACGCGGAATTACTTGGCGGCGTCGTCGTCGGCTGCCTCGGCCGGAGCCTCAGTCGCCTCGGCGGCGGGAGCCTCTTCAGCAGCAGCCTCGGCAGCCGGAGCCTCTTCAGCAGCAGCCTCGTCAGCCGGAGCCTCGGTCGCCTCGGCGGCAGGCGCCTCTTCAGCAGCGGCAGCCTCAGTCGCCTCAGCAGCAGGAGCCTCGGCACCTTCGGCCGGCGTCTCGAGAAGTTCCTTCTCCCACTCGGCCAGCGGCTCTGCGTCGCCCGACTCGGGGTTGTGCTTCTGCTGCAGGCCCTCGGCCGCGGCGTCGGCGATGATGCGGGTCAGCAGCGAGACGGAGCGGATCGCGTCGTCGTTGCCGGGGATCGGGTACTGGAAGTCATCCGGGTCGGCGTTCGTGTCGAGGATGCCGATCACGGGGATGCCGAGCTTCTTGGCCTCGTCGATGGCGAGGTGCTCACGCTTCGCGTCGATGACCCACAGAGCCGACGGCGTCTTGGTCAGGTTGCGGATACCGCCGAGCGACTTGTGAAGCTTGTCGAGCTCGCGCTTCTTGAGCAGCAGTTCCTTCTTGGTGAAGCCGCTGTTGGCCGGAACCTCGTAGTCGAGCTCCTCGAGCTCCTTCATGCGAGCCAGACGCTTGGAGATCGTCTGGAAGTTGGTGAGGAGACCGCCGAGCCAACGCTGGTTCACGAAGGGCTGGCCCACGCGAGTGGCCTGCTCGGCCAGAATCTCCTGGGCCTGCTTCTTGGTGCCGACGAAGAGGATGGTGCCGCCGTGGGCGACCGTCTCCTTGACGAAGTCGTAGGCGCTGTCGATGTACCCCAGCGACTGCTGGAGGTCGATGATGTGGATGCCGCTGCGCTCGGTGAGGATGAAGCGCTTGACCTTCGGGTTCCACCGACGGGTCTGGTGTCCGAAGTGCACGCCGCTGTCGAGCAGCTGGCGGATGGTGACCACAGCCATGGTCGTCTCCTGGTTCTGGCGCGTTCAGCGCCGTTGAGGTTGTGTCGCCGATCGGGTGATCGGCATGCCTGGTGCCCGGCACACTCCCACCCGCTCTTTCGAGAAGGACCTGAGGGAGTGGATGCCGCGATCTCGTCTTCGCAGACATCGGTCGCTCTGGGCACGCGTAGTCACCCCGATATTCGAGGTGCGACCTCCAGTGTACAGGATCAGTCGCCATCGATCGCTCTGCACAGGTCGCGTTCCCCCGGTGTTGTCCCCTGGACGCGGGTTTCCCGCCGCACGTCACTCACGCGGGCACCAAGATGGTCCGATGCGAACCCAGAGCAGTCGCGATCGGTCGCCTTTGACTGTGCCACGAGCGATCGCGTTCCTGTTGTTGCTCGTCATGCTGCCCGGAGCCGCCGTCGTGCCGCCGACGCCGGACCCGCCATGGACCTGGCCCGTCGACGGGGCGCGCACGGTGACGACGCCGTTCCGCGCGCCCGCGCACGATTACGGTCCCGGCCATCGCGGGATCGACATGTCGGCACCGGTCGGCACCGTCGTGCGTGCGCCGGCAGACGGCGTCGTGGCGTTCCGCGGAGTGGTCGTGGATCGGCCGCTGCTCACGATCGATCACGGTGACGGGCTCGTGACGACGTTCGAGCCACTGGAGTCGACGCTGTCACCGGGCGCGGTGGTCGCGGCGGGTCAGGAGATCGGCACGGTCGCGCTCGGCGGTCACACGCCGGCCGCCGAGCTGCACCTCGGCGTCCGCTACGACGATGTGTACATCAACCCCATGCTGATGTTCGGCGAAGTGCCGCGCGCGATCCTCCTGCCCTGCTGCGCGCCTGTCACCGGCGTCTCCCTCGGCGGAACCGGTACGCCGGAAGTGCTCAGGCTCGTGGGTGCGCGAGTCGGTAGGTCGCTGTGAGTCGCTCTGAAGAGACGTGCGTATAGATCTGCGTCGTTCCCAGGCTCGCGTGCCCGAGGATCTCCTGCACTGCTCGCAGATCCGCGCCCCCGTCGAGCAGGTGCGTCGCGGCCGAATGCCGCAGTGCGTGCGGGCCGACGGCATCGGCGCCGATGATCGGTCCCAGCGCGTGCGCGACCAGCGTGTACACCGCGCGAGGCCCGAGGCGCGCGCCGCGTGCGCCGAGGAACACAGCGGGCGCAGTTCGTTCGGCACGGGCGATCAGCACGGAGCGACCCCGCGTCAGGTACGCGCCGAGTGCATCGCGTGCGGGTACGCCGTACGGCACGACTCGCTCCTTGGATCCTTTGCCGAGTACCCGGACAGTGGCACGATCGAGGTCCAGATCGTCGACGTCGATGCCGCAGAGTTCCGAGACCCGCATGCCGGAGCCGTACAGCAGTTCGAGGATCGCATGATCCCGGAGATGGATGGGGTCTCCATCCGCTGCCGTCGCCCGACGCGCGTCGAGGAGATCGCGCATGCCGTCCTTCGAGGCGACAGCAGGAAGCGTGCGGCCGCGTTTCGGCGCGATCAGCCGCAGACTCGGATCCAGACCGATCAACTCCTCGTCCTTCGCCCACGCGAAGAAGGAGCGTGCGGCCGCAGCTCGTCTGGCCAGCGTGGCGCGTGCGTCGCCGCGTTGGGTGGCGCGCCAGAGCCAGTCGCGCAACGTCTCGAGATCGACGTCGGCGAGCGAGCTCTCCCCGACGGCAGCCGAGAGATCATGCAGATCCGATCGGTACGCCCGTACAGTCGCGGGCGACAACCTGCGCACCTGAGTGAGATGCGCAGTGAACGCGTCCGCGGCGGCGTTCAGATCCATGAAACCAGCATGCCCGTCACGGCCGCAGGCGTGCCGCGCCTCGCCGGGGCGCGCCCAGAGCCCGGCGCTGAGCTCCGGAAGAGTTCATGCGACGGCGAGGCGCCACCCCGCGTCATCGCTCCGCACGCGCTCATCCAACGACAGCAGGCCAAGCAGTGCACGGACGCGTTCTTCCGACAGCCCGGCGATCCGGGCGAGTTCAACGGACGAGCGTGCGGTCCGGGTGCTCATCGCATCGAGGAGACGGGTCTGGTCGGGGTCGATGCGCGCACCGTCTCCCCCAACGCGACCGCCGTTGAGGTTCGCGTCGAGGCCGAGCAGCTCTCGCACCTCTGCAGTGCTGGTGACGCAACGCGCGTCGTATTCACGCAGCAGCCGATGGCAGCCGGCAGACGCGGCGGATGTCACGGGCCCCGGCACCGAGCCCAGCGGCCGTCCGAGCGCGGCCGCGTGCCCTGCAGGTGTCTACTTGTATATCCTTCAGGTATGGCAAAACTTGCTCAAGGAACCTGCGTGATTTACGCCCGGCTGTCGCAGGATCGCAGCGGTGACGAACTCGGTGTCGAACGCCAGGAGCGTGACTGTCGTGATCTAGCTGCCCGGATAGGGCTGACAGTCGAGCACGTGTACGTCGATAATGACGTCTCGGCCACGAGCGGGGTGTCACGCCCCGAGTTCGAAGCGATGCTTGCTTCGCGGCCTCGTGTAATCATTGCTTGGCATCAAGATCGGCTCCTGCGCCTGACGAGTGATCTCGAGAGAGTGATCGCTCTCGAGATACCGGTGCACATGGTGACCGCTGGCACCCTCGAACTCGCTACTCCTGCTGGAAGAGCCGTCGCACGGACGGTCGCCGCGTGGTCTCAGTACGAGACCGAACAGAAGGCACTCCGCCAGAGAGCCGCCAATCGTCAAGCAGCTGAGTACGGCAACTGGCAGTTCTCTAATAGGCCATACGGGTACCAGCGCGTTACGGGGCGGATCGAACCGATCGAGCTTGAAGCGAAGCTCATTCGCGACGGTTATCGTCGTGTGCTCCGAGGCACAAGCTATCGGGCGATTGCGGCAACATGGAATCGCTTGGCCCGTCGCTTCCAGATCTCGGAGTGGCGGCCGATAAAGAACGAGCTATGGAGTGGCTCACGTGTTCAACGCCTGCTCGAGAATCCTCGATACGCCGGCGTCGTCGTACACAAGGGCGAAGAGGTCGATCTCCCCGAGGGAAGGTTGCCCCAGTGGCAACCGATCATCGACGAGCAGATGTGGCACGAGTTCCGGCAGCTCAAACTCAACCGGAAGCGCAAGCGGTCCTGGGCAGTCTCACCGAAGCACTTGCTCTCAGGCATGCTCACGTGTGGCGTATGCGGCGGACCGATATACACCCACGCGAACTACAAGACGACACGGACAGGCGCCGCAGAATCAGGAAGACACAGACTTCCCGTCTCAGGGCCTGATGGAAAGCTGATCCGGCACGCAACGTACGTGTGCTTCGAGAAATACTGCGTGTCGATCCGTGCGACGCACGTTGAGTCCTTGGTGGAAGGAGTCGTACTCGCTCGTCTGCACGATGATCGCATTGTGCACGCGCTTCGGGACAGCGATGACGCCACACCCCTTGAGGAAGAGATCGCCGATCTCCACCGTCGCCGAGAGGACGTCACCGACTTGCTCGCGGACGGCCTCCTCCCCCGCGCCAAAGCACGCGAAAAGCTCGAAGATCTGACATCGCGACTCGAGCGCACGGGGGCAAGGCTCGAGGCGATGCGAACGTCGTCGCCGCTGAGCGATCTGCGAATGGCTGAGTCGATTCCCGATCGATGGCGGGCATTGCCTGTGCTCGCGAAGCGACGGATCATCAGCGATCTCGGCTTGCGGCTCACGATCGATCGCGCGGATCAGGGGAGGCGTGGGATCGATCCAGCCACAGGCAAAGTCTTCACGGAAAGCGCTTGGGCAATGCGGCGCGTGGCTGTGTCCTGGTCCTCGAAGTAGTGACCGACCCGGTGCGGGTGACGGCTCCTGCGTCCATCACCCGATCATCACCCGCACCGTCACCCGATTTTGTCCCGAAATTCCGCCGAATCTAAGAGCGGGTGATAAAGGTGACGGTAAAAGTTAAAGAAAGTCGTTGGGGCGAAGCAACGCGATCGCTTTAGAGTGTTCGCGGCCGCCATCACCCGTCACCCATGCACCTTGTTCCGTGCAATCGCGCGGATGGACCGGGTGATCCCGATCATCACCCGCTCGCGGCTCTTCATCACCCTAAAGCCGATGGTCAGCAATGCCCAGGCCACATCTCCCGCCTTTCCAATGTCTGGCTGAGCGAGATAGTTGATCTGCGTACTCAGACTGTGCTAACTTCACTACGGCCCAAATGAAATAAGGGCAAGAACAACGCGAAGTGCACTGGAAACATCACGACGCAGTTCGACAAGAGGACGCGCACCGTCGGTGCACGGCCGCCAGTGCAACCGGTAATAGGTTCGGCGATTCGGTCCCTTGAAAGTAACGACACTTTCGAGGTTGACTATGCCCAGTATTCTCACTGATACCCCACCTGACCGCACGACCACGACCACGACGACGGATGAGCTTCTCGATATCTACGAGGCTTCCGAGATCCGCAACGCCCAGGGTGCGCGCCGCTTCGGTTCTGTTCACACGATCCGGCGACGCGTGAAGGACGGATCGCTCCCCCACACCCGCATTGGTTCCAAGTACTACGTTCGACGCTCGGCGCTAGAGCCGCTCGCAACTCGCAAGAGTCAGGCCGACGCTCCGTCTGCGCTGATAGCTGAGCTCGAAGTAGCCGTGAACCGCGTGCTCGCGTCCTCCGGCCCGCTGAGCGACGAGCAATGTGCTCGTATCGCCGCACGCCTGAAGGGAATGGTTGCGTGACGGAGAGCGACGGACTTATGGCGGAACGAAAAATCCGCCCCACCGAAGGTGGAGCGGATCCCGAAGCGTTTGGCGGCGCTGACACCAATCTTAACCTCATGGCTCCCGCGATGCCAACGATTCTTGGGACGCAGAACTCGATCATTCGCGGAATCACCACGCAATATCTCGCAGATCTCGACCCCGACAATCGACCTCATCCCTTTCAGGTGGAGAGCGAACTGCTGCGTGCTGTCAATGCGGAGCTCCGCATCGCGAACTCCGGCCGAGATAGGGGCGAAAAGCTTCCGCTTCTGATAAGCCTCACCGCCATTCAGGTTGCACAGGTGCTCTGCCGCCTGCACCATGTCGCTCTATTGGTCACTGCCCGTGATGGCTCCGGAGGACGGAGCGACACCGATCCCCTAGTCATCTATTTGCATGACCGCGGAATCTACATGCGCAGTGACGACGCGATCGCTTCGCTCGTCTTCGAATATGCACGAGGAAGCAGCTCATTCCTTAGAGACGTGACGGCTTCTCTAAGGGCTTTTGCTCCCTCGATCCAAGCTGTCTCGGGAAACGAGTGGACTGCGGTCGGCAACGGGGACTTTCATCGCCCTACGGGTGCCTTGCACGCTTTCTCGTCTGATCGGGTGTTCTTGACTCGTATCCCGGTCGCTTACGTCGCCGATGCGGTGAACCCGACGATCCATAACGAGGACGACGGAATTGACTGGGACGTGGACAGCGCCATTCGAGAGTTCGCCGCGGGTGACGATGGAATTGAGTTGATTATGTGGCAGTTGTTCGCGGCCGTCGTTCAGCCGAATGTTCGGACCAACAAGATCGTGGGTCTCTACAGTCCGCGCGGAAATAATGGCAAGGGCACGGTGATTCAGTGGCTGATGAATGTCGCGGGTGTGGCGAATACACTCAGCACGACGATTGCAAAGCTCGGGCAAGACGCCTTCCTCCCGGCCATCGCAGGCAAGTCCCTTGTCGTTTCCGACGAGAACGCAACGAACGACTTCATCAAGAACGGCGAGACGCTGAAGCTGCTCGCGACACGCGACCCGCTCCTAATCAACCCCAAGTACGTCGCCCCATACAACATGATCTTTGTCGGTACTCAAGTGCACTGCCTCAATGCCCTTCCCCGTTTGGGTGACCACGGGGAGAGTATGTGGCGACGCTGGCTCTTCATCCCGATGCTCGCGCACTTCGGCGGCATCGAGCGAACGTACATCCGCGATGACTACATCCACCGAAGCGACGTCCTCGAGTACGTGCTGCGGCGGGCGCTGGAGATGAACTTCACCGGCTTCACCGAGACCGCGTCCACGCGCAGCGTACTGCGCGAGGCGAAGGCGACGAACGATGTTCCGCGCATGTTCTGGGACCAGCACAAGGACCTCTTCGAGCGGGATCTACTTCCTCTTGAGCTGCTCTGGGAGATGTACAAGGCATGGTTCGCGCAGAACAAACCAAACGGGTTGATCACCGATCGCGCCACTTTCGACAAGAGCATCCGCGCTGCCGTCTTCGACGACGCTGGAGAATGGCTGGATCTCGGTCAGGGCAAGCCGAAGAAGGCCTCGGTTCACGTGTCCGGCGACGGAGAACTCATCGAGCAGTACGGACTCGACAGGTACAAGTGGCTCAATGTCGAAAAGGGAAAGCAGTACCGCAACGTGATCTTCCGAGACCGCGCGGCGATGTCGGCCACGACCTCTACCTCGTTGCAGTTCTCGAACTCGCTCGCTACGACGCCGGAAGACCGCCTCGCTGTCGTCAAGAAGCTGTACGCCGAGGATCTGGCGCTCTGGAAGCGTCGCGCAGAAGTGGATGATGGCGTGACTGATCCCGCTCACCTGGATGATCACGCTCATGTTCGACGCATGGGCACGGGCTGCGGAGGTTGTTCGCATCCTGGCCGCACCTACGCGCAAGCGATTTACGCGCGTTCGGTCAACCTCGACCGCGCTCTTCTTGCCGCCCAAGCGGCGGTCGATGAAGACGAAGCCGTGTCGGACTACGTCGGGCTCGCCGCATAGATCCAGGCTTCCAAACCGAGCCCCGCCCGACGGGGCTGCCCTGAAAACCTGACGGAAGGAGATCCCTATGAAAAGAACACGTAGCCAGATCCGCGCTGCTCAGATCGCCGAGCTGGCCGCTGAGCAGGCGGCGCATGACAAGAGCGTGAACGATGCGATGAAGGTCGCCGCGTTCGCCCGTTGCGACGCCGTCGAGCAGCTCTACGAGTTGCTCGACCTGAAGCCTGAGCGACCGATCAGCCGCGAAGGCAAAAACGGCGCATATGAGGTCGCCACAGACAAGGATGAGGTCAAACGAAGCGCGCGTTTGATCGAGGCAGTCTCAGCCCTGTTGGCGGTCACGGAGTCGTATCGAACGACGTACGAGCCATCGGACAGCGGGCGCGGTCCCGACGGTGCTGTTGCGCACGCCGAGGCCGCGAACGACCAGCGGTTCGCACCGGCTTCGGCCGGTCAGTTGGCTGCGCTTCAGCGCGCCGGCTGACAAGGCTGACTCAGCGATCTATCAGCTCGCGTCAGCGCACGAAGAGAACTCTCCCGCCGCCTTCAGGGCGCTGGAGGGTTCTTTCGTTTTCGATGGGGGACCCACCACAGGTGGGGGAAGGCGAGAGCCTTCACCGGGTGTCGGGACGGAGGCCTGACCGAGAAGTATCCGAAGACATGAGCGACGCGATATGTCCGACGGATAAACTGCTCGCCGTTCTTTGTGTAGTCTGGGACCACCCTCGCGGAGCGGGGAAGCAGAGGCCCAGACTGCACAAAGAACCGAGCGAAGGGGACGGACTGATGACGAGGACCAACGAGGCAAGCGAAGCGCCGCCACGTCGGTCGAGGAAGAAGGCCGTCAACTTCGCGAAGCGCCGCACATTGCGGTTCAGCGACGACGAGGAACGAGCCGTCGAAGACGTGCGGCGAGCGTTGGCTACATCCTCCGGACGCGACCTCGAAGAGGTCACCTTCTCCGAAGCTCTTCGGCTCCTCATAACAGACAAGCCCGCCGTGGAGGACGCGGAAGCCCGGGCGCTGTTGATCGATCGGGACGCCACCTCTTCGAGCTCCTGGAGCCTGGCTGCGATCTCAGACCGGCTCGGCTACGAACTTGCCCCTATGCGCAACCACATTGCGCGCATCGGCGGCAACCTCAATCAGATCGCGAAGCGGATCAACAGTGGCGATCTGGTCACGCAGAGCGAGCTGTCCGAGGCACTGCAGGCAGTCGTCGAGCTGCGCGCTGTGCCAGACGATATCGAGCATCGGATCGCAGTCCTCGCCGGGCACGGACTTCCACCCCGAGGGTCGGCCTAACGTGCCTGTGGTGGTGGCGAGCTCGACCCGATCTGCGGACGCGCTGATCAGCTACGCGCTCGAAGACAAGCCAGACCAGCGGGACGAGCGCTACGTCATGGCGTCCGGCGTCGGCGGACTGCTCGTGTCCGTGGCTCAGCACCAGATGCGTGATGTGCGGAAGAAATGGGGAAAGGACAAACAGGGCGCTTTCGTACAGGCGTATCACGTCATCCAGAGCTTCGCGAAAGACGAACTGGATCCCGACGATCCCGATGCCTGGATGACCGCTCAGAAGCTCGGCAGAGCCCTCGCCGAAGATCGCTTCCCCGGGCGACACGTGCTCGTCGTCACGCAGAGAGACGGACGTGCTGGCTGCGTCCACAACCACCTAGTCGTGAATTCTGTCGAGACACGCACAGGCCGCAGCCTCAATAGCAGCATCATCAGCCACGCACGGCTGGTGGAAGCTCACGAACGCATGCTCGAAGAGCAGGGTTTCGAGCAGCGTGAAGACCTCAAGAAGGTCTTCAGCGACGCCACCGAACGCCGGGAACGCGGCGAGCCAAGCGCACTGCGCGGAGCCGACTCCGTCCAAAGCAGCGAGCTGCGGGAGTACCACCGCTACGTCCACTGGGTGGCCGAATGCGAGCTGATCGACGATTTCGGCGGCACCCGGCGGAAGGAGCCATTCAGCTTGACGATGCTCAAGTCCAGCATCGAGCAGACTATGGCGGACTCTGCCGCTGTTGACTGGGACAGCTTCGTCGAGATTGGAAGAACCCGCGGGGTGAATATCGAGCAGCGAGGTAAGGGTGGGCGGGGCATCTCCTACGGGATGCTGCGCGAAGAGCCCGACGGTACCCTCGCTGAACCGACGGCCAGCGATCGCCGCAGATGCACCACGCTCGGCACGGCCTTCGAGATGGACGAAGTTGAGGCGACGTTCGTTCGCAACAACGCGGTGAAAGTGTCCTTGCCACAGAAGACCACAACTGAACGCCGGCTGTCCCCCAAGGATCGTATGCGGATCGCTCTGGACGAGGCGGCACAGGAGGCAAGTGCCGCCGCTCAGCGCCTGGTGGCTGCGGCCCTGTCGAACGACGAGGCGATGACGGATGTCGAGGCTCACGCGCCCAGCAAGGCTTCTGCCGTCCCGGGCACAGTCGGACTGTCTGAGCTTCAAACAGCTCAGCCGCGGATCGCCGATCCCGATCCAGAACCCGAGACCACGTCGCTCGAGGAAGCTCCGCACGACGTAGCGCAAGAGCGATCAGCACGGACGAAGACTGTCGCCGATGAGATTGGGGCGGTCTCCCCCAGGCCTCGCCCGTTGCGGCTGCGGTTCCCCGAACTCTTCGATGAGGCGGCGCTTCCCGGGCCCGAAAAACAAAGAGGGGTCGGCGACTAGCGCTGTGCGGTGGGCGAAAAGGGGCCTTCGAGTGTCCATATCGTGGTCAGTGCGCTCCCTCTGAGAGGACTCGAGCGACCAGGTCCAGAAAGTGCCCCTCAACCGGTCATTTTCTAGTCCCCGTGTGGCCACTACGCGGACAGAGCATCTATTTTCGCGCAAGCGATGAACGGCCGCCGACCATAATATGGCCACGCGGCGCCCACGAATTTCGGCGACATTCCAGTTTCATGCTGTGTTTTTGACACCCCGCCGGATGTCCGTACTCATGGGCATGATGAGTAGATGCAGATCCATGAGACGGCCGACACATTCGACCTCCCTGATAAGCGCGTGTGGGTCGTCGGCGACCTCCACGGCAACGCGGGATGGATCCAGACGCTGCTGCCAGCGATGCGTCGACATGCCCCATCGCTGCGCACAATCCTTCAGCTTGGAGATTACGGCTTCGACCACGGCCATCTCGGCACGCATCCTGTTGACTACTGGTCGAAGCGCGCAGGCATTGAGCGAGTGCTCGTCACGCTCGGTAACCACGAAGAGTGGGATCACATCACCGCGGCCCAGGAGAACGCCCCCGGGATGGCGATCAGAGTCAGCGAAGTCGTGTGGCTCCTCTCCCGGCCGTTTCGTTTCAAGATCGCCGGACGCGAGGTGCTATCGCTCGGCGGCGCGTCCAGCGTCGACAAGGCTTTTCGCACCGCGGGTAAGGACTGGTTCGAAGAGGAACTCATCACGGAACGGATGGAGGCCGCCGCAATTACGGGAGGCCCGGCCGACCTCATGCTCACGCACGAGTCGCCGACAGCCGCGGTACCGGAGGTGCAGAGGCTGCTGATGAACAACCCGCACGAGTTTCCTCCCGAGGCGTTGGCCATATCTGCTGCCCAGCGAGAGCGAGTACAGCGCGTGGCCGACGCGGCGCTCCCCCACCTGCACATGCACGGTCACATGCACGTATTCGGTGATCTTGAGCGCGATGACGGCCGAAGCGTTGTCAGCCTCGATCGGGACACGTTCGCCGGGAATGCCGGAGTGCTCGACATGGCTACCCTGTCATTCGAGATACTGCCTCTAGCCGACATTCGCGGCTGGCGCTGATCGCGACAGCATCCGATAGCTCCACGAGCCATCATCAGCTCCGGCCAGTCCGATACTCAATATTCACCAAAACGAGCCAGGACGGAGGCATGTCGACGCCTTTGGTGCCCGAGATGCGCTACCCCAAGTGCTCCGTCGATTCCGTGCTGAGGGACGACTTGCAGAGCCGCTCGTATTTGGTACGTGTCGGCGCCCGGAAGGCGCCGGCGTCCATCTGAGCTGTACGCGGCGCTACTTCGCGCGATCGAGGGTCTCACCATTGCGCAAGTCATCTATGAACGCACGAACGCCGGATCTGTTAAGCCCGTGTCCGCAATCGCCGCCGTCTCGGCTTAGACCCCGATTCATTTCGCTAGTGCCCGAGCATCGAACGCATCGAAGCTAGACAGAATCGTGGCACGATCGGTCTTGTGTCTGTGGTCCCCCGCAGAATGTAACCGTGTCGACCTCGAACCAAGCGCGGACAGAACGCCCGACTGTCTATCTCGATCAGTGGGTGTGGATTCGTATGGCTCTGGCCGCCGCGGGGCGCCCGCGCGTAGCAGCCGACGTCAAGGTATTGGAGGCGATCCGCGAAGCGAGCGCGGCGGGCGTTGTCTTTCCGCTTTCTGCTACTCACTACGAAGAGACGCTGAGGATCGCTGATCCGCGCCAACGACGCGATCTCGCCACCATCATGGCCACAGTGAGCCAGATGCGGACGTTGCGTCGGCAGAACGACCTCGTCCGCCAGCAGCTCCTTGTTGCACTCCACGAAACAGTCGGACGACCGACCTTCCGCCCCAAGAAGACAAATCCCCTGGGGATTGGTGTCAGTTGGGCGTTTCGAGGCAAGCACGCGTTCCTTCGCGCACTCGACCAGACCGGTCGGGTTGTGTCATCAGTTGACCCGGTGTGGTTACGTCACATCAATCAGTACGCGGAGACTGAGATGTTGGCCGGGCCGGCGGACGAAGATCTGCCGCTTCTTGCCGAGTACGGTTATCGACCTCCCCGCGCTCACGAGACAGCTGAGGGGAACCGCCTCGCGTGGGAGGAGCTACTAGAAGAGCGACTGCTCGAGCATCCGCGTCCATCTCGAACCGAGCTCCGCGTATGGCTGTTGGCTCGTGAACTCAGCCATGAGTACCTCGATCTTTTGATCTCGTTGTTCCATGAGTATCGCCTTTCGCTGTCCGCAATCAGTCCGGTCGCAGACGGAGTCAAGTCACGCCAGCGAATCGTCTCATTCGTAGAACGTGTCCCGACATTGCGCATTGCCGCCGAGCTGAAGCTGGAGATCGTTCGTGACTCACACAGAAGCTGGAGCTGGAACATGCTCCGCGATATTGATGCGCTGAGCATCGCGATTCCCTATTGCGACGTTGTGGTCGCAGACAAGGATGCTGCAGCCTTGGTGAACAGGACGAAGGCGCCCGACCGCTACGGATCGGCGGTCATTAGCCGACTGGAAGACTTGCTCACCCTGCTCCCAGCGCTGATCGACACCGCTTCCTCGATTGCTGAGGACCCTACGGGATGGATTCAAGTCGCACCTGGGGTGAGCTTCACCCTGACGCCTCCAAGACCGCTGACCCACGCTGAGCGGACGGCGGGATACGTCGTGCGAATGCTGGACGAAGATGGAACCAGGACTACTTCTAAGCCAGAGTTTCAGAGCGACGAACGGCAAGCATCAGACTGAAGCTAAGTTGTTGGCCAGCCGTGCGACGGACCCCGACGCCATAGTTCACCCCCACACGACGGTCCGAGATCAGCACAGATTCAGTACATGCTGACGAGGCTGATCGCATCCGCTCCCTTGTCATATTTGAGGGCCAACAGCCGACGAACGCTTCCACCGTCGACCTTCTCGAACTCAGCAGAGACGGCGAACACTGACGCTCCATCGGGGGCATCCCGGAAGTCGTACAGGTAGCTCTGCGACATCTTCGCTTTGATGATCTTCGCGAGTTCGTCAGCCGTGACATCTTGCAACCCGATGCTCGTCATCAACCGAAGCTTGCCCTCATCGCGTAAGAGGTACTTCACAAGCTTTTCCGGTGGCACAACAACCGAGGCGGCGTCAACGTCAAGCCACGCGCCCGTGGCCGCCGCCAATGTTAGATCACGATCCTCGGACGCCTGGAAGGCGTCCTGCGCCTCGATTTTGTACGACAAGAAGGCAGCGAAATAGAAGTCGATCACGCTCACCACCTGATAGCCGAAAGCCTGCAGATCGAATCCAACTGGATCCTGGTCTGAAACGTATGGTTCGTCGCCGCCGTGATCGAGCAGAATCTTGTCATCTGTCATCACCCATTCATGGGCGACTGTGCGGTCGAGGTAGTCGCGTACAGGACCTTCCCGGGACACGTCGATGTAACCGCGATAACGCGGCACTTCGACTAAGGCCTCGTGCAGTGTAGTGACGTCATCGTCTCGAAGATTCGTGAAGTACACGGCGTAGTGAGTTCGCCAGTTCAGCGCCCCGGGCCCTGATCGCACGAGTTCATTGTCCAAGCTTTGTATCGGGATCGGACCGCCGAAGTCGTGCAAGTCGCCGTGAAGCATGCTGGTTCTCAGCGTCTTACGGAGGTGAGGCAGATAGAGCTTCGCAAACGCGACTGCGTAGTTGAGCGAGGGATCGTCGAGCCAGTCGTAAAGGAAAACCACCTGGCGACCGTCCCGCGTTGGAACGAGTGCCGATTTCAGATCGTCGTATCGCACGGATCGGGATGCCAGTAGTCCCCGTAGATTCTCTGCCTCGGTTTGGATGGCGGTGCGAAACGCACTTGCATCGGAGCGCGCGAACTGCGAGTAGATCCAATGAACGAGTGAGTTGTCACGAGCGTTGAGAGTGTGGAAGTCGGGCACATACCCGACTATGTCAAAGATCAGGAGGGATGCACTCAAAGCGCGTCCGTTGACATCTGGGGAGCCTGAGCAGCACTCGAACCTTCCCGCGCGCCTTGTCGCAGCTAGCGCGACAAGCCCTGTGGCTCAGGAAGCTTCACCTGCCTACTGGAGCGAGACTGCCTGAACTGGCGGCACGGGTGTCGTTCACAAGACTCACTCGATCAGCCATTGGATGCCAAACCTCCACTGTGCCCTCAATCGGAAAAACGGGGTATGCGCCGATAGTTCTGATAACTGTGATTATCCGTGGTAGAAAACCCACCCCTTGAAGTGAGATGGGGCTGAGTTGAGATTAACACGCGGATCAGCAGAAGTGCACAGATACGAGCAGTAAGCGTTCTTTTCGCTTGACAATCAGCAACCCGGCAATCCTGAATTCACGAAGCGACTTGACCCTTGTGCCGCACGCATCGTCAGGGCATTCTTATTGGGCGAGATTGCGACGGGTGCTGTCGCGATCTCTCGCTGGGGAGCCGAGACTGGGGCAGTCTCAGTGGGATGCCCTGCTCTTGCGCCCTTCCGTCTGGGCGGGGTATCTCTCAGCTCCCCAAAGATCCCGATTTCAGGCAGGCCTGTTTGAGGCGACGATGAAGGCGACGCCGTCCTCGTGGATCCACTGGGAGAGGATCTTGAGCGATCGCTGCCGGAGCTCGGCGCGGAGCGCATCGATATCCGCATCGGTGAACTGCCAGGCGTGATCTCCACGGCGAGCCTTGCGTGGGGCACCTGCGTAGACGTTCACTCTGCCGGAGGCCGCAGCGAAGTGAACGCTCTTCGGCAGAGCTCGGCCCGCCAGTATGTCGGCATCCGTGGGGCAGCCGAGGTGATCTCCGTAGCTGGTGTCCTCGTGAACGAGAGCGGCCACCTGGTCGAACGCCTCGAGGTGCCCAGGGGTCGGGAACGACGGCCTGCCGGCGGCCAGCAGAGCGTCGTAGCGATCCATCCGCTCGCGCTGCTCCAGGCGGTGTGCCCGCTCGAGCTTCGAGAACGTATTGTCGCTGTCGTTGATCGCCTGGCGTAGCTCAGTGATCTCGGCGGTGTCGTGCTCGCTCGTGGAGTAGATGACGGTCATGGCGAGGTGCTCCTTTCGGGAGTCGAGGTGTGGTTTTTGGGCGCACGAAAGAGCCGCCCGGCGTCGTGTCCAGGCGGCTCTCTCAAGTGATGTCAGGCTGCGCGGGAGATCTGTGGGTGTTCGACGAGGTGCGACAGCGCAGGCGATCCTCCTTGACGACAGAATGGCTCTAGACAACGAGAAGAGCCACCATGGAGCCAGCACCCGAACGTCGCACGCGCGATCGAACCAGGAACAACGAGCCGTACAACTTTGAAGCGGCCAGGTTGGCCTGGGTCGCGTTGCGCGTAGAGCACGAGCTTCGTGGTGATCAGCGTTTTCCGAGGGAGATCCAGCACGCTGAAGCGTTCGGACGACGGGTCGGGCGTATCGCCCCTTTGCCGGAAGCCGGCGAAGAACTCCGATGGCGAGACTTTCCAGAGATCGATGCGTGGAGCGATATCCCGGAACGGCCGGAATTCGACGACCCGCACTACGTGCCCTACTGGGCGCACACCCAACAGGACTGGGAAACCCACCTGCGTCGTGCCGCGGATAACGCGGCGATTGAGGAGCTTCGCGCACGGGCTGGCCGCCCTGTCACAACACCAGTAGAGCTGGACAAAGTCATTGGTGTGTACGCGGCAGAGCCGCCGCCGCAGCGATTTGGCGTGTCTGACAACGGTGCGGAACATCTGGTCGCTCACTGGCTGCGATATCTGGGCGCGCACGATGCCGTCGTGACGCAGTACGTGGGTGATGGCGGAATCGACGTGGCGTCGGAGGCGGTCATCGCGCAGGTCAAGAACTACGCCCCGAATCGCTCTGTCGGAGTCGCCGACTTGCGTCAGCTCGGCGGCGTGGCTGCTGTTGACGGCAGACCTGCGGCGTTCTTCACATCGGGCACGTACGCATCGGGATCCATTGCGTTCGCAGAGCAAGCCAGCATCGCATTGTTCAGGTATGTCGCCACGGAGGGCCGGCTAATGGCGATGGACACGCTGGCTGCGGACATGAAAGAGCACGGGATTCATCTCTGAGACCCATTGCACCGGACGACGTGAGCGAGGCTGACGCGGAGTTGACCCGCTCGTCGCAATGATCCACCGATGGACTCATCGCGATGAAACTTCGACCGCGATAGCACGCTGATACCGTCAGTCCCATGCCCAGACGGATGGTCAATCCAGCGTTTCGACAGCAGCAGTGGGACGATCGCTATGCGCCGCACATCGCACCCGTCAACGAGTACGTCGACGAGCTGCGCGAGATCGGTCGTGGCTGGGCGCCCTACGTTGCGCCGATCCACGGCGGAGTCGAGGCACGCGTGCTGAGCATCCTGCGCGACCCCGGTCCTGCGACGCAGGACGAGACCGGCAGCGGCTTCATCTGCGTCGAGAACAACGACGGCAGCGCAGAACTGCAGGCAGTGCTGCTGGAGCAGGCGGGTCTGTCACCGTACGAGCTGCTCCCGTGGAACGCCTACCCCTGGTACATCAACCGCGCACCCAAGGCGGCAGAGCTGGATGCCGGAGTCGGGACGATCCTGCACCTGCTGGAGCTCGCACCCAACCTCGAGGTGGTGCTCCTCCAAGGCAAGGACGCCGAACGCGCCTGGCGCAGGTTGCAGAGGGTCGCGCCGAGCATCGAGGGTGAGCGGGGTCTCACCGTAGTGCGGACGCTCCACCCATCACCGCAGGCACTGTTCGTGCGCGATCTTGAGCAGAGAGCTGCGCGCGTGAGGCGGCGGCGTGAGGCGTTCCACGAGGTGGCGGCGGCAATACTCGGCTGAGGTTGCGCACATCGGCGCGCGATGTACCACGCAACAGGACGCATCTTCTCAATCACTCCTGGTGACAGCGGAGTTCTCGAGACGCGATCGCCGTTTGAGCCTGACAGCGGCGGATACTCCGAGCCCGATCATGACTGAGGGCACAGTGAGGGCGATCAGAGGGATCGTTCCGTGGAGCAGAGTGTCGCGACTCGGCAGCAGCGGGGACGCTTCCGTCGCGCTGTCTGGTGGTGGCAGGGGCTGTATCTCGACGGGTGTGACCTCCGGGTCAGGCACTACCTCCGCCTCGGCGCGACGATATAGGCGCACCCATTCGCGGAGCTGGTCGGCCGGGTTCGTGCTCGCTACGGGAACATCTGCCACCACTGCTTCGTAGGCGTTGATGATGCCGTGTCCATAGATCGGATCCGACGCGTTTGCCGCGCCGAATGGGTCCGCCGTTTGAAGGATGCGGTTGATGACTTCACCGGCGTCGAGCTCGGGGTGCGCCCCGCGCACGAGAGCAGCCACGCCTGCCACGATCGGCGCCGCAGCGCTCGTTCCGTTCCAACCGACGACAGCCCCGTCCGATGTGACCCCGATGAGTTCCTCGCTGGGTGCAGAGACGCCGATGGTGATCCCTTGTGTCGAGGCCTCTTCACTGGCAATACCGTCCCTGTCCACACCTGCCACGGCGAGCACACCCGGGATCGTTGCCGGCGCACCGACGACATCGGTACCGCTCCCGCGGTTCCCCGCGGCAGTCACGACGATGACGTCATGGTCGTAGGCGTAGAGGAACGCTTCGTCCCAGCTCTCGTGCCAGTCGCGTGTGTTGGTCGTGAACGAGAGGTTGATGACATCGGCACCGTTGTCCACTGCCCACACGATGCTGTCTGCCACCTGCTGTACGAACGGCACGGTGGAGGACGACCCGGGAAAGCCCAGAGACACCGAGAGCAGGTTGGCTTCCGGAGCGACGCCGATCATGCCGGTGTCCCCGGGCCCTGGCCGGCCGGCGGCGACCGAAGCGACGAGCGAGCCGTGCTCGCGATCGATCACGCCCACCGGGGTACGCCCGTCGCTGGAACCGACACCGGAGAAGTCCGCGCCGCCCGTCACTCCTTCAAAGACCGCAGGACCGCGGCCGATGCCCGTGTCGAGCACCGCGATCGTCTGGCCTGCGCCACGGGAGATCTGCCACGCATCGCGGACGCTCGCGGTATCCAACCAGAACTCGGCGGCACGCACGGGATCCTCCGGCGCAGTCGGTGTTGGTGAGGGGGTCGGCGCCGCGCTGGCGCCGACAAGCGTCAGCGCCAGCGCGAGAACCGCGGGAAGAGTCGTAGCGGCCAGTTTGGGCCCCCATCCACCGGGCTTGTGTTCGATCACGGCGTCAGATCCGCGCGGAGCTTTGCCCGCGCCCTGGAGTACCTGCTGCGCACTGTTGCCGGCTTCTTCCCGAGTATCTTCGCTGCGTCTACGAGGGAGAACCCATCCCAGTGGACGAGCTGAATGATCTCTCGGTCGGTTTCGGACAGTGCGCGCAGTGCCTCCCAGACGTCGTCGCGCACGGGCCGCTCGTCGCCGCTGACGAGAGCCTCGCCCTTGAGACGCTCGCTCAGCTTGCGTCGGCGTGCAATACCGCGGCGGTGGTTCGCGAGCACGTTCCGTGCGATGCCGAACGCCCACATACGCGCTTCGACAGGTTCCGACGGCATCGAATCGACCTTGCGCCACATCGTCAGCAGAACCTCGCTGGTGAGATCAGCAGCATCGTCCGTGGACACCACGCGGCGGGCGAAGTACGCGAACAGAGCCCGCTTGCTCCCCTCGATCAGGCGAGGCAGGTCGAGCGTGTCTTCGCTCCACATCCATTCCAAGGCCTCGACCGACTCGTCGGGATGCCCGGGCATCAGTGACGCACCCATTCGCACGTCGATGTGCCTGACGTTCCCACGCCGACACCGTCGAGAAGCTCAGCCGGAATCTCGTCGACGACCACGGTCGAGATTCCCGTGGAGACGGTAACTCGATCCAGATCCTCCTGTGTGAGCTCAGGATCAACATCCGGATCTCCGACGTTGACCGGGTTCGCCTGGCCGAGGTCATATCCTCGCTGACCGATCCTGGTCCAGTCATGAGAGGAGATCCACTCTTTGGCCTCGGTGACGTTTGTGCCTTGCCAGGAACTGATCGCGAGCGAGTACGTGCACTCGACAGGGGTTCCCTGGTCGGTGACATACGAGATCGGGATGACGACGTCCGGGGTGAAGTTCGGCGCGACCCATACGGTCGCAGCCGTCGCAAGAACGCCCACGCCCAGCAGCGCTCCCACCACCGCGGCAATACGTGCACCGCGGCGCCGGCGCCGGGGACGTGCGTGCTCGTCGGCCGCGTTGGTCGCGATCCGCTCGAGCATCGCGTCGAGAAGCTCGGGTGAGTCCGCCCAACTGTCGCGTGGAGTGAGCAGTCGGTTGAGCTGTGTGTCGTCCATGAGATTCCTCCGATGATCCGTTCACTACTGCTCATGTCCGATTCTGGGCGATGTGTTGCATCGATGGAGAAAGAGCGCTGATGCTCTTTTGCACGAACATGTCGGAGTCTCACCAAACCTGTCAGCGGAGAACGCGGGCGCATGATTACTTACAGTTCCGGCTACTTACAGTTCCTGCACTCATCAACAGCGCGGTCCGATGTCGGGATACGCCAGCCAACCGACAGTTGAATATTCTGCGGGGGCTGTGGACGGTATCTAGTCCGCAGCCCTCTCCGCTGCTCGTCGCGTTCCGAAAACGAACCACACCAGTGAACCTACGACGGGTAGGACAATCACGGTGATTGACCAGAGGATCTTGGTTCCGGCGGAATGGCTTGATCGATGAATCTGGACGAGGGCGACGATTGCCAGCCCCAGAATGAGCGGAACGCCCGCCAGCGACCACAACGCATCCATCGGGTAGATCTCAAACATGGTGCCCTCCGTGTAAGCCTGATTTCCGAGAGTTTAGGTGACGCTGGAAGCCACTCCAAGCCCTCTTGATTTCTGTGACCCAGCATGGAAACGGCCTCGAACAACGCTGCACCTTCACGCGGACGATCTGCGCTTAGCTGAAGTGCCTGGTACGTTCATCGACATGGCACGCAGAATCGTTCATCAGCTCGTCGATGACCTTGACGGGGAAGTCCTCGAGACCGGCGCCGGCGAGACGATCACGTTCTCGCTCAACGGGGTCTCCTATGAGCTGGACCTGTCCGAGAAGAACGCCGCCGAGTTCCGCGAGAAGCTCGACCCCTGGATCTCGGCAGCGCGACGCGTGGCGAGCTCTGGCACCGGGCGCGCTCGTGACAGCCGGCGTTCAAGTACGGGATCCAGGCCGAAGCGCGACCTCGCCGCGATCCGCGTCTGGGCGAACGCGCACGGGCACAAGGTCTCGGACCGCGGCCGCGTGCCGGAGACGGTGCTGCAGGCGTACGACGCTGCGCACTGAGCCTGCGACAGAGCATGAGCGAGCCAACTCGGGAGGCAGTCATGGACACCGAAGTGCGTGCCCACATTGATCGCAAAGCCGTAGCGAGCCTCGCTCTCGCGATCGTCGCTGTCTTGACGACTCAATTCTGGCTGGGGGCAACGATCACGGCAGTAGCTTCGATCGCGCTCGCACTCGCGTCTCGGCGTTCCGTACGCGAGGACGAGCATCTCCGAGGAACGACGCTCAGTCTCGCCGGGTTCCTGATCGCGTCCGGCGTGCTGATCTTTGCCACCGTCGGACCTTCGCTTCTGAGCCTGTTCCTGTACTCGCTTGCTCCGGTACCCGTCGGCTAGGCCCGCTCCTGATCCCTCGGGACGGGCAGTGCTCGCCGTCTGCGCGCCGATATACTCGCGATGACCCGCAGTGAGGTGTTCTCTCGGGGTCCTAGACGGGAGCACCATGACAGCTGACACCGACGTGCAGTACGAGACTCACACCGTCCAGACATTGCGCGGCACGGAGGCCAAGTCCATCGCGAAGTGGGAGGCCGACGGCTGGGAGCTCATCAGCCAGACTCCTGGAAGGATCCGCACCCAGCTGGTGTTCCGCCGGCCCAAGCCGAAGACGCCTTGGCGAATGTACGCGATCATCGGCGGCGTGCTCGTCGTCATCGCGATCATCATCGTGATCGGTAGCGTTCTGAGCAGTGGCGCAGCTGAGCCCAAGGAATCCCCGAGCGCCAGCGCCGCTGCGCCCAGCGACGAGCCATCATCCGAGCCTTCGGAAGAGCCGTCGGACGAGCCCTCCGATGTATCCAGTGCCGCCCCCGCTGTGGACACTCCGTTGACGATCGCGAGCAGCCCTGACCTTGCTGCCCTTCTCACCAGCCCCGACAGCGTGCCAGCTTCGGAAGCGTTCGCCCAGAAATACGCCGGGCAGCTGATCGAGTTCGATGGGGCGATCGGGGCGATGAACAACCACGACGGGTACACGACCCGCTACGACATCCTGATCGTCAACGGCGACTACAGCGAGACGCACTCAAACGGCGGACCGACCTTCCAGTTCCGCGACGTGAACATCACGAGCGACCTGAACCTGACAGGCGATGTGCCCGACACCATCGGAGTGGGCACGAACGTGCACGTGATCGTCCGCGTCGGAGAGTACGACCCGAACAACATGCTGTTCCAGCTCGAGCCTGTGGAAACGCGAGTGCTCTGACGCTGAGCCGAAGGTCCGCTGCCTGCGAGCGGTGACGTCCCCGAAGAGTACGAAGAGTGAGGCTGATAAATTTATCAACCGATCGACGCGCTGATAAATTTATCAAGCGTCAGCCGCTTCGGGTCGGCGAATCTCACCGACAAGCAAGATCGACATCCACCGCGGTCTTCTGCATGTTCTGCAGAGTGAGAGTGATGTTGTCGAGATTGAACGCGCGAACGGCGACCAGCAGCGTGTCAGCGTCGGCCATGAGCGCCTCCCGAAGAGGCGCGATCTCCCCATTCATGTCCATCTCCCGCAGCGGCTCGATGTAGCCCTCGACCTCAGCGGCAGCAGCTTCGATGGTGGTTGCGCCGATATCGTCGCTCGCGACTAGGTTCGACACCGTCAGCAGGGACTTCTTCGCACCGCTGATCAACACGCCGTGCAGCTCGCCTCAAGAGTGGGTCCGGAACAGCCGGTGAGGGTGATCGCGAGCAGCGCACACGCAGCAGCAGACAGGACGGCGATACGCGCAGGGGGCATAGCTCAGTTATACCGTGCCCGTCGGACCCCGCTGCTAATCTCAGCACCGGTAATCACATTGCTTTGAGAGGCAACAAAGGAACAGCACAGCAGCCAAGATTGGCGCGACCGTCGCGCTTCTCGCACTCCTCGGCATCAGCGCAGTGGGCTGCTCGTCCCCTGAATCGTCCGGTTCGTCGTCGGGCACTGACAAGTCGCCTGAGACCGAGCAGGTCGAAGAGGTCGTCGAAGAAGCACCGGAGCCCGTGAGCCTCGAGGGCGAGTGGAAGCAGACCAACTCCGACGACCCCGAGCACTGGCAGAAGGCCACGATCACCGCCGACACCATCGAGGTGTTCTGGGTCGCAGACGCCGGCGACACCGAGGCGCTGTACTGGGCGGGATCGGTCGAGGTCCCCGCTGAAGGAGAGTCGTCCTCATTCGACTCGGTCAACGACACCACGAAGACCAAGTCCGCGCTGCTCGCATCGAGCGACGAGACGAAGACATTCACCTACGAAGGTGGCGAGCTCAGCTACGACGTCACCGTGCAGGGCGTGACCACGACGGTCCGACTCGGCCAGGAGTAGCTTCCGGCTGCACATCAGAGCCGCTTCGACGACGCCGTCGGGGCGGCTCTTTCGTTCACTTCTAGTCGAATACGTCAGTCGGCGGTGCCGCGAAATCGCGCAGCTTCATGACCTTGTCGACGCCGAGGAGGCCGGCGAGATTCACTGCGTCCCGGCCGCCGATGATGCGGTTGAGCATGAACTTCGGCGGGAAGCGGTCAAGCAGCGTGTTCTCGCCGTCGAATGAACTCGAAGTCTTGACCGCGAAAATGCGGGTGGTATCGAGGGCGCGAAAACTATCGATCGAAAGGATGGATGACTCCACACCACCCCAGATCAACCGGTCGAAGGATTTCGTCCCGGCCCAGTGCTGCCTGATGCGGGCCATGATGCCGCCGGGATGATCGGTTGCACCGACGTAGGCCTGACGGTACTCGTCGAGCACCATGATGTAGAGCCCAGGCACACCATCCCACAGGGTGAGATCCGTCACTTCGGTGAACTTCCGCCGGCCGGAGATGGCGTGCTGCAGCGCCTGCTCGAACTCGCCGTGATCGAGGGAGGCGAAGTGGGCCATGTTGAGGTCGAAGTTCGTGAGCGCCCGCTTCTGATGAGCAGCGCACCACTCGTCAAAGAGGATTTTGCGCTCGGGGTCGTCGGACACGGGGTCGTCGGGCACGGATTCGTCGGGCACAGAGTCGAACGCGTCCGAGAGCTCGGGGTCATCGTCGCTGTGCCGGCGCGGTGCCGACGAGCGCTTGTTGATCCGGGCGTAGGTGTCGCGCGACATCCTCAGCCCGAGGTCGCGACTACCGCGGACCTTGAGACCGAAGTGCTCTGCCCTCTCGATGTCAGCGGGGCGCCGTCTGCCACGGGCTGGTATCGCCACGTTCACCCCCCAGACCTTCCGGGAGAGCCGGGTCTGCCAGCGGTGCCAGATGAGGGTGTGCCCAGAGTCGACGATCGCTTGCAGCGTCGCATTCGCATCAGCGCCGATAGTGACGTCGAAGATGCGTTCAGGGTCGAACTCGAGGTGCTCGCCCTCGGGAAAGAGGCTCTCTTGGTTCAGCCCCCACGGGTTGGCGTCGAGAACCAGGAATCCGGACTCGGTCAGCTCGCGGCGCAGGTGGTCAGCATCCTGCGCCGTCGGCGCCCACACGTGTGTATCACGCGGCGTGCTGGTGATCTCGAGCTGCATGTGATCATCCTTCGCTGGAAAGCGCAGCCGTGTCTTGTTCGGTAGGTTCCGGCCGAGCCTGGCGCACGCGGATGCGCTCATCACGTTCGATGCGCTCCCGCTCCTCGAAGCGAAGACGGTTCTCATGGTTCGTCAGAGCCGTTTCCATGTTCGAGCCCACGGCCTCGGCGTGCATATACAGGAGTGCCGCGAGCACGCCGATCGAGATCAGCGCGCTTCCGATGGTGAGGCCGACGATGTTCGGAGTCGGGTCGGCGGCGAGGAACGAATACGACTTCGGCCAGCTCGATACCGCGATGCTGACAACGACGACACCGAGCGCGAGACCGCCGATGGAGGTCGGGAGGAGAGGCTTCATGTCCACACCATATCGGCGGCGGGGACATCGAGTGATCGCTGTCAGCCGGGTGGTACGAGTACCCTCAGATCATGCCCCGCACCCCATCAGCTGCCGCTGCTCACATCGGATCCCGGATCAGCGCAGCGCGCGCAGCACGTTCGATGACCGTCGACCAGTTGGCCGTGGCCAGCCGGATCGACTCGTCGAACATCCGCAGCTACGAGTCCGGACGGGCGCTGATGAGCGTGCACTCGCTTGTGCGCATCGCTGAGGCACTAGAGGTTGAAGCAGGCGCGCTGCTGGATGGCGTGAGCTCAGAGATGTTCGGGCTGGAGCGGGAGCGTTGAGACGACTTCCTTGAGGTCAGCACCGGACGTCAGTAGATGTTGATGCCCATCTCGGCAGCAACTGCGTTCAGTGCTTCGTCGTCTGGTTCGATGTCGACCTCATCCACGAGGCGAACACCAGTGCCGTCGAAGACGGCCCAGCATTCCTGCGACCCGATGCGGGAGCTGTAGCGGATGCCGCTATAGAGACCCAGACCATCGTCGTCGACTCGCGTGTAGGCCCAGCCGGCCAGGGCGCGAGTGAGAGTCCTGCTGGATCCTCGCACGAGACCGATGTCGAGGTTCGCCAGACCGAGCGTCCGCAGCACATCGCCTGCTTGTTGGGTTAGGAAGGTGTGCGTGACCACGGCGTCGATGTCGATGAATGGTCTGGGGTCCGCGAGCTGGAGTTTTCGGAGCCTGCGCGAGGCCCGCCACTCTCGCGATACGGCGCCCGGAGGGACACGACCTGGCTCCAACCCTTCGGAGGCGAGCTCGGGTGCGAGTGCCGAGAGGCGGAACTGTGCGATGGTCTCAGCGTAGGCACCCTGTGGATCGGTGGCCGCGTAGAGCACGCCACCACCGGGAACATCGAACCGATTCCCGACGCGGTCGTTCTCGGCATCGAGTGGGCTGATCCTCGAGAACCGAAGTGCAGTTGTTGCGCGTTCGACGCGCCAGAGGGCATCTGGCGCGTCGACCAGGCGCGGCTCAGCCGGCATTCACGAACGCACGAGCTGCAGCCATCGCATCGCGCACGCGGCCCTCACGCAGAGCCTCGACCGGAGACTCATCGCCGAGCTGGGGGTTCATGCCCATGAACCAGGCGCGGATGACCTCGTCCGGCTCGACCTCGCTGAGCACCTGTGCGATCTGGAAGGCATCGCGCAGCAGATCTTCCTCGCGTGCCGGCGGCTCGGCATCGCCCGCTACCCACCGGGTGACGGCACGCGGCGTCCGTGCAGTGAGCACCGCTACGACGTCGCGTCCAAGCACCGTCCGCAGGCGGCTCACCACCTCGGGGATAGCTGCAACGACGGCTTGGCCGTGCGCACTCCGGCGAATCGGGCGATCCATCACATTGGTCATGGAGCCAGTTTAGCGCGGATGCCACATAATGTCACTGGATATGACCCATGTTTTGACCGGGGTGGCGGCAGTGCTCACTGCTCGGCGCGACTGAGATCGGTGAGTTCTTGTGTACTTCTGTGTACTCGGTGTACTCCTGTGTACGAGCAGATCATGTGCGTTGCCGGTGTACGCCTGATAGCTGGTAAAAGTACGAAAGAATTGCGCCCAAAAAATGCACGCAGTCTTGCGGAACAGCTCTACTCGCCGACGAAGGCGGACGCCGCAGCGAGCACTCGGGAACCGGCTTCCTCGAACGGGTCCTCGTGCAGCACGCGAGCCGGCGAACGGTCAGCGAGGTGAGGGTTCATTCCCTGGAACCAGGTGGGCACAACAGCGTCGACTTCGCTCTGGCCGATGAGAGTCGCAACGCGGTGCGCCAGGCGCAGTCGTTCTTCGGTCGCGGATGTCGGGCGGCGGGTAGCTTCGGCCCACTCGCGAACCGTCCGGGCGTCGGAGACGCGCGCGATGTACGCCACCAGCTTTGCGCCTAGGGCGACGCGCAGGTCGTCGACGATCTCAGCGGTGGTGGGACCGGGGCCTGATGCTGAGGAGCGTGTTGGTGTCAATACGTCCTCATCACCGAGAGAGTCCATCGCACGGCGCATCCTGTCGAAGAAGCCACTGGCCAGCTTAGGTTCTCGCTGAAGCACTCGAACGATCACCCCAAAGTCGGCGGCGATCAATACCTCCAGCGCATTGCGAACTTCATCCTCGGAGGGCGATACTCGCTGAACCATAGGACGCTCCTTCCTGAGTGGTCTTGCACGAGATCCGAAGCCCTGTGGACGCGCAGTGTCGCGTGAGCGTCACTCGTCAACGGCCCCGGCGATGAAGGACTCCACCGCATCTGCGACCTCACTGTGACGATCCTCGCGGATCGCGGTGATAGGGGTGTTCTCTCTCAGGCGGGGGTTTCCGCCGATGAACCACTGACGTGCGACATGCTCGCCATCGGCTGCGGCCAGGAGCGTCCACTGACGGTGCGCGAACGTGAGTCGGCGCGTGGCATCAGGGCGGGGCTCCGGACCGTCGTCCTTGGCCCAGCGGATTGGCAGCTTGCGATCTTTCGAACCGGCCAGCGATGAGACGAGCGTGGGTCCGAGGGAGGCATTGAGCTCACGCGTGATCTCGTGAATGTCCATCTGCATGCTCCCGTCACCTGCACGCAAGGTCGATGTCCACCGCAGTCTTCTCCATGTTCTGCAGAGTGAGAGTGATGTTGTCGAGGTTGAGTGCGCGGACGGCGACGAGGATCGTGTCCGCGTCGGCCACGAGCGAGTCGCGCAGCGGTGAGACCTCCTGGTCCATGGTGATCTCACGCAGCGGATCGATGTGATCCTCCACCTCTGCGGCAGCAGTTTCGATGCTGGTCGCTCCGATCGGGTCGCTGGTGAGCAGGTTCCTCACCGTCAGCACAGACTTCGTCGCACCGCTGATCAACGCCGTGCAGCTCGCCTCGAGCGAAGGCCCGGAGCACCCGGTGAGCGTGATCGCGAGCACGGCGCTTGTGGCGGTGATGATGGCGATACGCACGGGTCTCATGGGTCAGTTATACCGCGGTGCGAGGCTGCGGGAACGCCAGCGCGATCAGAGCATCGCCGGGCAGGTCAGTAGACCAGGAAGTCCTCGAGCGTCGGCTTATCGTCAGTACCGCTGACGGTGCACTCCATGTTCGTTGCGCGCGCGGCATTCGCCTCGTTGGTGACCTCGACTTCGCTGTCGATATAGATCTCATCGTGCCGGACCTCGAGGTGAGCACCGAAGCTCTTCATGTCGAAGCCGTACGGGAATTGCTGCTCGCCCGCGCGCGTGCAGATCACCACGGCCATCGCTTTGGTGAGGCCCTCGTCGGTCTCTCGCAGGGTCTGCTCTTTGTCAGCGTCTTCGTCGATCTTCTCGACGGTGAGAACCACCGTGCTTCCGAACTCGACCAATGACTCCGGCGCAGGGTCGCTCGCCGTGACCGTCCAGTTTTTCTTGATGATCACCGGTCGGCGGCCGCCATCGAGATCGACCTCCAGACCCATCAGCTCGACCGCATCGATTGCCTGAGCGGCATTCATGCCGATCACATCGGGCACGATGCTCTGCTGAGCAGACTCGGAGGGCGTGGGCGTCGAAGAGGGCTCTGGTTGCGCGGTAGCCGGCGTAGACGGCGTCTCGCTCGGCAGCAGCGACTGGGTAGAGCAGGACCCCGCTCCGACAGACAGAGCAACAGTCAGCAGAGCGACAGCGAGGGGACGAGTTACGCGCACGTCGAGACTCTACTGGAACGAAGGTCCGCAGCTATGCGACGAGGGTGCGAAGCGAGACTCGGCTGCGTGAGAGGTGCGTCACCCCTTGGCGCGTCGGAGCATCTCCTCGACCAACTCGACGTCGCTGTAATCGGCGAGAGCGGGATAGACGATAGAGATGTCATCGGAGATATCGTCCACGGCGAGGTAGCCGGCGGCGACTAGCCCTTCGAGGGGGCTACGGCCGTATGTGCGCGCGACGTGCGCAGCCTCACTCGGCGTCGGTGGTCGATCGCCGCGGCGCCAGTAGCCGACCTTGGAGCCGGACACGTTCAGGCGTCGGGCAACCGAAGACCCCGTCGCGTGCTGTGTGATCTCGTTGAGGTACGTCGACCAGCTGTGTGCCACAGATTCATCCAATCAGTCGTACGAATCCATTGCGACTCCTGGCAGCGACGTACGCTGGGCGGATGCAGGATGCAGCCGCCTTCGATCAGTTCGCGATGCAGCCGAAATGCCCCCGATGCGGCACGGTGCTCCGCGACGTCAAGGGTGGCTACGTATGCGTGGCCTGTAACGAGGCGTACGCGCTGCCCTCCAAGGAGTCGTCCTCCAGCAGATGACCAACACCGCCCGGCGACGCACATGATGTGCTGCCGGGCGGCGTTGGTTGAACACAGCGTCAGCTGGTCGGGTCGAGCTCCTGGTGCTCGACGATCCACTTCTGCAGACGCGGGTACACCCAGAAGCCGTAGATGCCGATCGTGATGATGCACAGCAACAGCCATTTGATCCAGTGGCCAAATAGGCCCGGAGCCGAGCCCGTGAAGCGCAGGCGCTGGCCGTTGATCCAGGTGTGCTTCGTCTTCCAGCGATACGTCATCACGATCGCCCACGGGTAGCAGATGCCCAGGGTGAAGACCGTGACGAAGAAGCCGGCGATGCCGATCCCGAGCCAACCGGCGGCGCCGCCGGTGAAGCCGAACTGGAGGTGAGGCAGACGTGATGCGTTCGGGGCGATCGCGACGTTGTCGTTCTGTACGGACAAGGTGTTCCTTTCGTGCTGCACGGGTGCAGGCTTGTCCGGCTCGTCGGAGTGGCGTGCCGGATGGGTGTGTGAGAATGGTGGGTCAGCTGGCGTTGGCGCGGCGGAAATAGCCCTGAACTGACACCTCTGAGCCGCTGTGATCTCGGGTGTCGCGGATCGTGCCGTCGACGACTGCGCTGAAGTGGTCGTCGATGAAGACGATCAGGGTTCGAGTTCTGGCCTTGCGCAGGATCTCGGCATGGAACGTGTGGGACTCCTCGCAGTACTCCCACCCAGAGCCGAGAGCGTTGAGGACGGTATCTGCTCTCAGTGCCGAATCCACGGACTCGTCGTCCTTGCGGATACGCCGCCGCTTGAGGTCAGCGGTGATCGAGTCGCGTACGTCGGGATAGTCGCGGCCGGTGACGATCGCGATAGCGCGGACACCGCAGTCTCTCGTGTCGGCCTCGACGCCGAACTTCGCGCGATCGGCGTCGTCAAAGGTGGCCGCGAAGCCGCCTCTCGACTCTCGGATCTCTCCCAGGGTTAGCGGTTCACCCGACTTCGATGCCGACGAGCTCACTGTGCGCACCCGAGGTTGTTGACGACGACGTACATCCGCTTGCCGGTCTGCGTCCCGCCCTGCCAAGCCTCGACGGTGTCGATGGCTTCTTGATAGGAGCTGTACGCACCTGCTGGATCAGGCTCCGAAACGGCCCATGTGGGCTGGAAGGAGTTCGTGGTCGTCGAGAAGCTCATGGCGCATTGGACCGCGGCGAGACTGATCCCACCAAGCTTCTCAGCCTCTGCAGAGAGTACATCGACCAACCGAAACTGTTGCTCAGTCTGGTCATCGGAGACGCCGTGGCCGTGCTCAGGTCCGACCGCAGCGTTCACCGAGGCGTTCGAAGCCTGACGCACAGCATCGGGGAACGGCTCGCCCCACTTCACAGCGATGAGCTGGTCGCCCACTGGGTAGCCGGCGATGATCTCGCCGGCCTTCTTCAGCTCCTCGACCTGCTCAGGCGTGAGCACGTCGCCGGCGGCGACTTCGGGCGCGGGGGCCTCGGTCTCAGCAGCGGGCGTTGTGGTCGCCTCGGGCGCTGCGGAGGTGGGCTCGGCTGCGCAGCCGGTGAAGATCAGCGCGCCGATCAGAGCCACTGCCCCGAGGGCAGAAGACTTGAAGTACATGGGGTCCCCTTCGTGTCGTTAGTACTATCGGCCGGCGTGTGAAGTTGAGTAGCGGCGTCCGCGATTCCGATGCGGCTGGAGCGTCTCGTGCGGATCGACGTGTTTGTCGTGTCGAGGTGATTGCATAGAGCCATGACCGACGGAGCCGGTGCCTGCAATGATCAGTACAGGCCGCGCCCGAAGTGCGAGCGTGACTGCGAGCCCATCCCATTCGGCCAAGCCAACGGCGCTAGCGTGGACGTTCTCCTGCTTCTGGTCGAGCAAGCTGAGCCCGTCGTCGAGCTGCGTTGCCTCGAGCCGTTTCGGGTTGATCTGCCCGCCCCCGTGGCTGCCCGACTTCCTTGTTGTACTGCGTGACGCGCTGCGTGCCGGAGACCATAGGCCTTAGGGCCGGGATGCGCTCGAGCAGACGGCGAGCACACGACGAACTAGAGCGACGCGTAGTACTTCTGATAGCCCATCAGCTTGTCGCGCAGGTCGTCGCCAAGGGCACCGAGCTTGTCGGAGAGCGCCATATGCTGCTTGTACCCCGGCTGCGAGACCCACTCTGTGAGGCGCGTGCTGTACATGTCGTCACCATCTGCCGATGCGACTTCTGCGAACAGCCGCAACCACGCCGCAGCGGCTTCCACCAAGCCATTGAATTGCTCTTCCAATTCCGCGTCGTGCGCCGCACGGGTGAGCGGCAGCCGCGAGAGCTCCTCGATCTGCCGAACTAGCCGCCTCGGGATCTGGTACGCGAAAAACTCCGCGAGCTCCGTGAGCGTCGCCGGATCCGACGCGTAAGCGTAGAGCGTCTGTGCAAGGGAGCGATCTTGCTCTCCGAGCGCGGTCTTGGCGGCCACCTGGGCCGAATTCCGTAGATCCTCTAGAGCCGCACTCGCGTCCTCGGCCGCCTTCCTCGCTCGTGTGGCCTCCGTACGCTCCCTACCGATCGCCGCAACTGCGTCCGCCTTCGTCTGCTCCCCGTCAGAGCGCGCGGCGGTGGCCTCTGCTGTCGCTCCTTCTGCTGCTGCTTTCGCGCCTGCGAGACGCGCGCCGAGAATCATCACGCCGATGATGAGCAGCACGATGGAGGCCCACAGCGCCCATACCGCATTCTCGTTGATCCGTTCCCCGGACTGAACCACCGCCACCACGATGGTCACCAACGAGGACAGCACCCCTACGATAAGGATGACGGGGGTAAAGATATATTTCTTGCTCTCGTCAGGCATGGCCCGAGACTATCGCCGGTGCGTCCGAGCTTGCGATGAGCATCCGGTCGCCAGACAACCGATCAACAAACGGTCGTCTGCCGAACGCTCGGTGGCTGATCAAACGACACGCTCAGAGCATCCGTGGATCAACGCAGTGCATTCCGATAGACGCGTTCGCCGCGCCGGTGTCGCCGGCCGATACGGTAGGGATCGAGTGACCCGCTAAGGCGCCACGCACTCGAGAAGGAGACCCGATGACACTCGCGCCTGCGAACCCTGACCACCTCACGCAGCGAGAGCTCGAGCGGGCTCTCTGGGGAGCTGCGAATGCACTCCGTGGCCCGGTCGATCCAGGCGACTTCAAGGCGTACGTGTTCCCGGTGCTCTTCTACAAGTGGATCAGCGACGTCTACGACTTCCACCACGAGCAGGCGCTTGACGACCTGGGCGACGAATGGTCGCAGGAGTTCGAGGACGAGGACTACCAGGCCTTCGTCATCCCCGAAGGCTCTCACTGGGACGACACGTTCGAGGTCACGAAGAACAGTGGCAAGGCACTGAACAAGGCCCTCGTCGCCATCCAGGAGGCGAACCCGGGCAAGCTCGCCGGGGTCTTCGGGGACGTGAACTGGTCCAACCAGGAGCGCATCCCCCAGTCCGCGCTCCGTGCGCTCATGCAGGTCTTCGACAAGCTGACGCTGGATCCCAACCACATCTCCGGCGACATGCTGGGCTCGGCATACGAGTACCTGCTGCGCGAGTTCGCTGAGGCATCCGGGAAGAAGGCCGGCGAGTTCTTCACCCCGCGGCACGTCGTGCACCTGCTCGTGAAGATCCTGGACCCGCAGACAGGTGACTCCGTGTGTGACCCCGCCTGCGGCTCTGCGGGCATGCTCGTGGAGACGACCGAAGCCGTGAAGCTCGCCGGCGGCAACCCCAGGTCGCTGTTCCTGTACGGCCAGGAGCAGAACCTCACCACCGCGGCATCGCGCGGATGAACCTCTACCTGCACGGCGTGGAGGACTTCGAGATCAAGCGGGGCGACACGTTCCGTGACCCGAAGCTCAAGGACGACGCCGGACGCCTGCGGAAGTTCGATGTCGTGATCGCCAACCCCCCGTTCTCGCTGGACAACTGGCCGGCATCGACCTGGGCGAAGGATCGCTACAAGCGAGCCCTGGGCGGCATCGTCCCGCCGGCGAAGAACGGTGATTGGGCGTGGATCCAGCACATGCTCTCGACCATGAAGGAGGGCACCGGACGCGTGGGCGTCGTGATGCCGCACGGCGTGCTCTTCCGCGGCGGCCGCGAGGCCGAGATGCGGCAGTGGGTGATCGAGCAGGACAAGCTCGAGGCGGTGATCGGGCTTCCGAACAACCTCTTCTACTCAACCTCGATCCCGGTGTGCCTGCTGATCTTCCGCGCGCAGAAGAGCGTCGAGCGAGAGAAGCACGTGCTGTTCATCGACGCACGCTCCAGATACAAGCCCGGCAAGAACCAGAACACGCTCAGCGACGACGACGTCGACGCCATTGACGCGGCGTACAAGCGCGGTGAGGACATAGATGGTGACGGGGGCCTTGCGCTGCAGCTCGTGCGCCGGGAGAAGATCCGCGCGTTCGACTACGACCTGAACATCGGTCGGTATATCCAGACCGAGACTCGCGCCGAGGCGGACGTGGATGCGGCGCTGGCTGCGCTGCGTGACGCGCAGGCAGCGATGGATATTGCGCGTGCCGCGTTGGATGTGCGGCTGAAGGAGGCGGGCTTCGATGCGTGAGGGGTGGCGCACGGCGGAGCTCGGAGACCTCTTCGAACCGAGCAACGCACGCCTGGGTGCGCACTACGCTGAGCCACCGGTGTTCTCCGTCTCGAAGTACGACGGTGTGATCCCGGCAGAGACTTTCTTCGGAAAGCGTGTCGCATCGGCAGACCTGTCTACATACAAGCTGCTGCCAGATCAAGCCTGGGTCTATTCGACCATTCACATCGACGAGGGCTCAATCGCTCGCAACAATCTTCACGTCGACGGCGTGGTCAGCCCGATGTACACCGTCATGAATTGGACTTCTTCGCTCGACGACCCGCGATATGTCGAGCAGCTGCTCCGCTCACGCGAGATGCTCGCGGTCTATGCCGACAACTCCCAGGGATCAATCAACCGACGGCGCAGCCTCGCATGGAAGTCCTTCAGCCAGATCGAGGTAGAGCTCCCGCCCCTCCCTGAGCAGCGACGGATCGTGGACCTGATCGCCGCCGTCGACGATGAGATCGATGCGGCGGATAACGAGGCGCGCTATACCGCCCGATTGCTCGATACTGTGCTCGATGTCGCCACCTCATCGGATGCACGGTCGATCGGGTCTGTAGCGACGATCTCGTCCGGGGCGTCTTGGGTGAAGGCTGATGTTCGGCCGTCTGAGGATGCAGGGTCACCAGTTCTGACCATCGCGAACACGAGGCCCGGTGGCATCGTGAGCGGGGCCCCCGCCTACGTGACTGGGCTCAGCCCCAAGGTGGGCAGACTCACCGCGTCTTCTGTTGTCGCGATCCGAACGAACGGGAACCGCGACAGGATCGGCAACGTGTATCGCGTGCCAGACGACTACCTTGGGGCAGCGGTATCGGCGTTCCAGTTCATCGTGGAGCCACTCATTCCTGAGGACAGCAGCTACCTCTACTGGATGATGCGGCGGCCAGGTTTCCAGTCACAGGTGACGAGGGCTGCCTCGGGGTCGACTGGGCTGGGCAATATTGCGGCCGGCAAGCTGCGCAATTTGAGGGTTCCGTGGCCTGAAGACATCACGCAGCGTGCCTCAAGCGTGGAGGTGTACGAGGATCTCGACTCAGCTTGCGCCGCAGCCCGCGCCCACGCCGAAGCCCTCCGCACCCTACGTAGCAATCTGCTTACTGTGCTGCTTTCCGGCAAGCACAAGATCCCCTCGAACTATGACCTGTTCCTGAACTTCGACGAGGAGGCTGCAGCATGACTGGCTACACCGAGAAAAGCACGGTGCAGGCCGCGCTCATCGATCTACTGATGGATGCAGGCTGGACGCACGTGGAAGGCAAGGACCTTCCCCGGACGACGCAACAGGTCTTCATCGAGTCCGACCTGCGGGACGCTATAACGCGGCTGAACCCGGAGCTCGCCGGACGCACGGATGCCGTGCTGGCGAAGGTGCGCCAGCTGGCGCTGTCGGCCGAGTCCGAAGGGCTCATGGTCGTGAACGAGGAGTTCACGCACCTGCTGCGCGGCGGCGGTACAGTGCTCATGCCGGACACCAACCATGACGAGCCGTTCCAGCTCCTGGACTTCGTGAACCCGGAGAAGAACACGCTGCTGGTCTCGGACGAGGTGACCTACCGCGGTGCCCGGTTCGATGTGGTGCTGTGGATCAACGGCATCCCCGTGGTTGTCGGCGAGACGAAGACGCCGGTGTCGGTGGTGAAGAGCTGGAAGGACGGCGCGAAGGACATCTACACCTCCTACGAGGAGCACCAGCCGGAGTTCTTCGTCCCGAACGTGCTCTCGTTCGCCACCGAGGGCAAGGACTTCCGCTATGCCGGTGTGCGCACCCCGCTCGATCACTGGCAGCGATGGGGCTCGAGCTCCGTGCCTGCGATGGTCGAGGGCTGGGAGCGGGTCGTGATGAGCGTCACCGGCCTCCTGGCACCGCGCGTGGTCCTGAACCTCATCGAGCACTACGCGATGTACGACCGGCAGGACGGCGGCTCAGGCCAGACCATCAAGCTACTGCCACGCTATTTCCAGTACGAGTCGGTGGAGAAAATCGTCGCCCGCGCGACCAGCGCGGCAGGTTCTCGGGGCCTGATCTATCACACGCAGGGGTCGGGGAAGACGCTCACGATGTCGTGGGTGGCAACCCGACTCTACTTCGACCCGCGGATGCGCAACCCGACCATCGTCGCCGTGGCAGACCGCACACAGCTGGTCACCCAGACCTTCGCCCAGTTCGCCTCCGCGGGCGTGCCGGAGCCGGTGAAGGCCCAGAGCACCGCAGCGTTGCAGCAGGCCCTCCGAGATGGAGCGCGGGGCATCATCGCCGCGACCGTACACAAGTTCGCCGGCGCCGGGGTCCTCACAGAGCGAGAGAACGTCATCCTCCTCGTGGACGAAGCGCACCGCACACAGGAGGGGGCGCTCGGCTCCGACATGCGGGCTGCCCTGCCGAACGCGCACCGGTTCGGCTTCACGGGCACCCCGATCGCGGACCTGGACCGGAACACCTATCAGCTGTTCGGTGACGAGCGAGATCCGGGGTGGGCGCTGGACACCTACGACTCGGATCGATCAATCGCCGACGGCACGACCGTGCCGATGAGGGTGATCCCCAGGCCTGTCAGGTTCGACGTCGCCAAGGAAGAGCTCGACGTTGCGTTCGATGCTCTCGCCGAAGAAGAAGAGCTCAGCGACCAGCAGAAAGACGCCTTCGCGCGCCGGGTCGCCAACGCCCGGGCGATCTTCCATAACCCCGAGCGCATCCAGCAGGTCGCGGCCGACATCGTCGCGCACTTCTACGCCTCAATCGATCCCCACGGGATGAAGGCGCAGGTCGTCGTCGCCGACCAGGAGCTGTGCATCCTGTATGAGCAGGCGCTGCGCGTAGAGCTCGCCAAGGCCGGCCGCGCGGCCCAAGTAGCTGTAGTGATCTCCGCCACAGGCAAGACCGAGTTCGAGTCGTACAAGCTCTCCGAGGGCGAGGAGGAGGCGCTGCTGGACAGATTCCGGGACATCGAAGACGACCTGAAGTTCCTGGTGGTGACCGCCAAGCTCGGCACCGGCTTCAACGCGCCCATCGAGGGTGTGCTGTATCTGGACAAGCCGATGAAGCTGCACACGCTCTTCCAGACCATCACCCGCACGAACAGGCCCTGGAGGCACCCGGGGACGGGGTTCACCAAGCGCTACGGCACGATCGTCGACTACGTCGGACTCGGTGGCGCCTTCGCACGCGCGATCGCACCCACCGACCCGGAGCACGCGCAACGGCAGATCGAGGCCGACACGCTGCTGCAGAGCCTGGACGCGGCGCTGAAGGAGATGCGGCGTCGGTTCGTGGGGATCACCCGTGACGGGTCGATGGACTCGCTGCAGCAGGCCCTGGAACGGGTCCCGCAAGACAGCGAAGACCGCGCCGAGTACCGCGCCGAATACCTGTACGCCCAGGGCCTGTGGGAAACCATCGCCCCCGACGAGCAGCTCTCGGACTGGGAGAGCGACTACCGCTGGTACGCGCAGGTGTACGCCGCGATCCCGAGCGAGGGTGATGAGGACGACATCCTCTGGGAGCGGCTGGGACCGAAGACCCGCGAGCTCGTGCACGCGCACATGCTCAACGTCCGGGTCGACGACCGCAACATCGCCGTGGTGATCGCCGATGCCGAGACCATCAAGAAGATGACCGACTCCGGTCAGCTGCCGGCCGTGCCGACCGAGTACGAGGGCAAGTCCGCGCAGGAGATCGTCGATTCCCTCACAGCGCGGATCCGCAAGAAGCTCGAAGGCGGTGGCGCGAACGTCGGCGCCTACAGCTCGATCGCCGAACGGCTGGACCAGCTACGGCAGAGAGTGATCTCCGACGCGGACGACTCGGTTGCCTGGCTTGTGAAGCTGTTCAACGTCGCCACCGACCTGAAGACCGTGGAGGACTCCGACGAGGAGGGCGTGCTCGCTGACCTGCCGGACCCGAACGTGGGGATGCTCACCCGCATCTTCGACGAGCACAAGCCGGCCGGGATGACGGTGATGGTGAGCCAGATCGCCAAGGAGGTGGACCAGCTGGTAAGCCACGCGGTGCACCCGCAGTGGACGACGAAGGAGTCCTCGATGAAGGCCGTCAAGCGCGAGCTGAACGCCCTGTTCAAGAAGTACGCGCTGCCGCGCACGGGCGAGCCCATGGAGTCCGCCTGGAAGTACATCCTGAAGCATTACTGACGGGGATGGAGGCCAACACAGTGAATGGGATTCTGGAGGTGAGTCATGGGGTTCCTTGACAAGCTGCTCATCGGCGGCGCCGTGGCGGTGGTCGGAGCACTCGCCGTAAAGGGCAGCAAGGAAGCCGCTGCGGCCGCCAAGGAAGAGCAGCGCCGCCGCGAGTCATCTCCGAGGTTCATCCCGTGGCTGACCGAGCAGGACTTCGCCCTCATGGTCGGCTACGTGGCGTCGCAGAGCCCGCGCGTCATCCGCGCGGAGGTGACGGGGTTGGTCGTGGAGATCACCGTTCGCTCCAACAGCGGACTGACGACGTGGTCTGCAGACCTGGACTTCAACGACTACGGGAATCCCTCGGGGAAGTACTGGATCCGCACCGAGAACGACCAGTCGCCCGTTCCCGGGTGGTTCGCGGACAAGCTCGCCGAGCAGATGATTCAGCGCTTGGATCAGGGGCAGGTGCGTTTCGGCTGAGCGGCGCGCGCGTTAATCTAGACCGGGCAGAGACTGTCGCCGGGTCGGCTCATGCACTCGGCTTCGTGTCGGAGTCGAACATCGCAGAGGTGATGCCCGTGAGCGGCTCGCCGGGATCAACGTTCAGGTCTCCGCGAGGCGCACCAGAGTGCGCACGTTCATCATCGCGCGGCCGTTCTCGTAGCTGCGCACATTGGAGCAGTCGATGCTGGATGCCGCTACGAGCTGGTCGACAATGAGGCCGCGCTTTTGCCTGTGATCGCAGGGCGCTGCCGAGGTGGATGGATGCCGCTGATGAACGTGCGTGCCATGGTGGGGGGTCCCCCTGATCAGACGTTCGGCCAGTCGCTGGTGAGGTATGCCTCCACGGCACGGCGCCGGAAAGAGTAGGGCTTGCCGCGGTCGATGATGCCGCGCACGGTGTCGAGGCGCTGCGCGGTGGGACAGGCGTCGGTGACCTTCTTGAAGCCCATCGTCTCCGCGATGCGCGTCAGCGTGCGCTCTGAAGACGGCAGCTCAGCGTTGGATCCAGCATATGTTTTCGGCGATACGCCGGCATGACCGCGATATCAGCACCCTGCTGCAAGTCGGCGACTACGGGTGCTCGTGACCCTCGGCAACCACGAGGAGTGGAATCGGATCACAGCCGTTCAAGGGCAAGGTCCGGGCATGGCGATCGGAGTGAGCGATGTTGGCTGGCTACTGCCGAGCCCGCGAGATAGTCGCGGGTGGACGGTCGGCCGAAGGCCGCCTTCGTCGGTGGAGGACCAGCGTAGACGCCACCCTCCCCGGACATTCTCAGCATCGCGTATCCACTCACAAATGAGCAAAGCATGCCGTAACGGCGCCTTCGCGTCCGCTCCAGGCTTGTATCGCACCCCTACGGTGGTGCCATGAGCCTGTCAACTGACCTTCGAAGCGACCCCGAACCGCCCAGCGGGCAGCCACCGTCCGAGGCGACGTTGCAGCGTCTCGGCCAGGCAATCGCTCACGTCGGAGGAGACTCTGAGTACCTGGCCGACGCACTGGCTGACTTCCTCTTCGTGCAACGCCCATTCGTGCCGAATGCGCTGGCACAGCACGACGCGAACTACCTCGTGGAATCCGGAGCATTCACCCCCGATGAGCTCGCAGATGCAATGCGAATAGTTGAGCGAGGATCCTTGCAGCTCGGCGCAGCACTGAACTTCCTATCGAACCTCCACGCCACAAGGTCCCTCGGCGACATCATGGGTTTCCTTAACCTAGCCAGCGAAGCCGTGACGCAGGCCGTGCAGGGCGGGCGGCTATATGCGGTCGTTATTTCCGGTCAAGTGCGGTTTCCTGATTGGCAGTTCAGTCTCGAATCGCCCGGGAGGCTCCTCCCCCACCTGCCTGAGGTCATTGAAGCACTCGCGGGCTGGGACGCGCGCAGCATTTCCGGATTCATGGCCACCCCGCAATCCGGCCTGGTTGCAGAAGGGCGACAGACACCGGTGGAGTGGCTGCGACGCGGTCTCGATGTCACCGCGATTCGCAAGATTGTGGAGGAGCGTGAGTGGCGATGACGCCCCGCATAGCGAGGGACAGCCGATTCGTCTGGCTAGCGGAAGGAGAAAATCTCGTGAGCGTCGCTCCGACCAACCTCGAGTACGAAGACCTTCTGGAGGACGCCATCGAGAGCACGCCCGAATTCTTGGGATTGCAGTTGCTGATCATCGGACGACAGTGGACAACGGAGTGCGGAGGGAAGGTCGACCTCCTCGCCGTGGACGCTGAATGCCGAATCCACGTCATCGAGCTGAAGCGCGAGAAGACTGCCACATACTTTCTGGCGCAGATCCCTCGCTATGTCGCCGCAACCGAAGGCATGAGCGTGGGAGACCTTGTCCGCGCGTATGCAAAGCACCATGATGGTGAAACGCTCGAGAAGGCGTTCCTGGCCTACTTCGGCACACAACTGCCGACCACGATCCCTCAGTCACCCCTTCTCACCGTCGTCGCGACATCTTTGCCCGCGCCAATACTGACTGTGGTCAAGTCGATGGTGCGCAACCACAACTATTCGATCGACGTTGTTCTGTTTCGTCATCTGCGAATCGGAGGAAAGTCAGTCTTCATCCGCCTGCTACAGACCGAACCCGGCATAGCCGCTGAACCTTCAGCGCCGCAACAGCCTCCTATTGCGCTCGATCCGACCCCCGAACGCGGTGAGGACACCCGCCTTATCTCAACCATCGAAGCACTTTCTCGCACTCAGATCGAGCAGTCGCGCCTCCACGTATCGATCGAGTCCAGGCTGGAGGACTTGAGCGCACGAATCAACGCTGTTGCTGCGACGACGAACTCCATCAAGAAACGACCCCGCCAGCCACGTCCAATTGAGCCCGACGCGCAAATCCTCGCGTTCACTGCGTCCTACTTTCCGCGCCTCGTCTGGCACTTTGTCCCGTTCAGCTTTGTCTACGCCCTCTACGAGCACTGGGTTCACCACGAGGGGAAAGGCAGATCACCAACAGTGCCGATCCCGCCAAAGCGGTTCTCACGACTACTTCCGCTGGCCGTCGCCGCTCATGACGGTTGGAAGCCTCACCAGTGCCGCCCGCTGCACCTAATCAGCGAGCCTGAACCGCTCACCGAGCTGGTCCCCGGGTGGCGGCTAGACAAGCCCGGGGAGCCAACTCGTGGGCTTCTTCGGATCGGGGCTGCGAAGTAAGTCGGTGATCCCGGAGCCCGGTGGCCAGAAAGGGCACCGGAAGCGGCGCGGCTCGCGTGGCGACCGGCCCGTCGTGCTGGACACCGCCGCCTACAAGAACCGCAACGCGAGCGGGCGCCGCTACTGCCGCATCAAGCAACAGCGCCGCTTCGCGACGCGCTACCACAACTCGCCGTGATCCACGGCGCAACCGTCGTTCTTAACGCAGCCGTCGCATAGGCCAATGCTCTGCCAGACACGCCCTAGTCGTCCGGGTCGTCAGGCCCGCTGTACGTCCAGTTCGCGGTACCGTCCCACTCACCTTCTACGACCCCCATAAGAAGCGATTTCCAAGTGGTGCGCCCTGCCAGGTATCCACGAGCAGCTCGAAGTCGCCAGGTCTCTGTCGTGAGCTTCAGCACAACGTCGATGGCCCGATCAAGCGTCACGAGAGTGACTCCAGGGCGACCTGACTTCGTGGCAAGGGCAAGGAGATAGTAGTCACCTTCTTGGCGGATGCGATCAGGATCAGGAACAAGCTCGTCGTCAACATCTGCAGCGAGCAGGTCGTGCATGTACCTGTTGCGTTCCTCATATGCGGCGGCCGCGCTGTCGATTGCGCTGCCGATGGCTACGTAAACGCTCCGGTCAGGTACCTGGGCGCAGGGCATCATCGTTCGACACTGATCTGCAACGATCGACCAGTTCTTCGACGCCGAGAGCATGGCCTCTCGTGAATCGAGCCCTCTGAGTTGTGCATGCAGACCGCGAAGTGCCGCGTCGAGCTCGACAGAGGACTCCGCAATTCTCCCTCGCACGAATGTCCATTGGTCCGATGCGTGCAGTTTCCGCAGCTGCCTGAGTTTCATGCTTCAGCGTCTCATCGTCTCGGGTCTGAGCACCGTCACACCGCCGGAAGGCTCTTCATGCCGGGCTCGATCTCGATGATGGATCGCTCCTCATCGCTTTCACCGATGATTACGTAGGTGCCGCTGTTGCGCACAGCTCTACCGAGGTCGGTGTCGAGGTCCATCATTCGCGCGTCATGGTCGGCATAGCCGAGTAGTTGCGCGATGAGCCAGCTTGCATCCCCCTGGCTCACGGAGTCGGCTTTCACGCCGGCATAGTTTTCGAACACCTGAGGAATCGGGAAGTTGGGCCACCAGTTGTTTCCGATAGCGGACTCGGCTACTCGACGGACGAGTACTGCGCCGAGACCGTCATTCACTGTGAAAACGCAGGCTGACCAGTTGCCGAAGTCACTGGCCCACCCCGACTCGGTGTCCTCCCAGAAGGCGACGAGAATCGAGGGGCGGGGCCCGGCTGTATCAGGGGCTCCGGCAGCCACCAGGGCTTCTCTGACTTCGAAGACTCGTTGCCTTTCGACTCGAATCTCGCGCTCGAGCATCGGTGCATCAGGCGGGAAAAGCAGCGACCGGAAGCCGGTGTTGTACTGCTTACCCAACCGCTCTACCTCATCGAGCACAGCCACCAGCGGGTGCGGAAGCTGGAGTTCGACCCCACCCTGGAACAGAGCTCTCGTGATTCGTTCCCCGCCGGAGAGATAGCCGGCCGCGCGTAGCTGAAGTTCGGAAAGGGGGTCTCGACGCGTGGATGCTACCTCCGAAACAATCTGTGTCGTTTGCGCGTTGTCTGTCCGCACCTCGAATCCTGTGAGGGAGCGTGTCCAGGCGCCCGAGGGTGTGTGAAAAGCCAGAAGGTACCGCCTGCACGCCAGATCGAACACCTCGATCTCGTCACCGGAGCTGACAGCGCCCAGCCCGTTCGCGTACTGAGCCCGCTGGTCGAAGAATCGGATGATCTCCTCATCCGTGGGGTTCTTGGTGGGCTCCAGGCTAACCCCGAGCATTTCGGAGCCGAGTCGATATCGCGCGTACCGTAGCCGGGGCTGTGGCAGGGGAATTAACCGTACGAGTTGCACTCGAGGGGTGAGCTCAGAGATGTTCTTGATCGTGCGCTCAGCTTCGGTTCTTGCCTCGGATGTCGAGAACCTTGCCGTGAAACTGATCGCTTGATTGTCGATACTCACGGTCGCGCCAAGAGTCAGAGGCTGGCTGTTGCCGCCGATGATCTTCCCACTTCGGAGCAACTGGCTCGATTGCTGCTTATGATCGGTGAGACTTGACCGCCCGAGATTCAGGATGGCATCTTCGAACTTTCCCAAGACAGGGCGGACGAAAGCGCCGAAGGCCACAGTGGCGAAACGTGGCCTCGGAGTGCTGTGGAACCGAAGCTGAATTTCTCCGAGAAGGGCTGCGGCATCGGTGATCCCTCCGATCGTGCTCCGAACGATGCCCACGCCCTGTTCTTCGAGGGTCTCGATCAGCATCAGTTCTTCGAGGTGCCTGATGAGTGGCAACGCGTCGAGGGCGAGCCCCGAGCGCGCCTCAGCATGCCGGATGACCTCTCCGATCTCAGCGCCTGGGGCCCACGCTGAGAACGGCTCGTTCACCTCGATCAGACCCCACAGGAGGGCGACCGCCTCGTCGGACAGCGTGTGGAAATTGGTGGATGGACCACTTGCCGACAACTTTTCGGCCGCCCTGGTGAGTAGCGCTGCCGCCGGTGGCACCCATGGATCGATGCTCTTTCGATCTTCGACCCAGAGACCGACGGCCTCGAGGGCCTCGGTGGCGACGCCGCTTCGCACTTTCTGCAGGAGGACTTGCTCCCAAATGAACGCACGACGTCGATCATGGAACCAGGCCTCCCCATCCGACCTCCGGACGAAGATGCCAGACTCGATCAGCTTGTTGATCAAGACTCCAAGCTCCAGCTGCGTGAGCCGCAGATATCTGGTGAGAAAGTCATCCGAAGGCGGATCCGCGAACGGGGCCAGTCGCGCCACCATCGTTTGAATCGTCTCCGGGATGCGCTTCCACGACGCCTTCATCAGCGCCTGGAACCCGTTCGGGGTGGCAATGTCGTCGAGCGATCCTTCAGCGCCGGATAGACGAATGGCATCGGCGATGAAGAGGGGGTAGCCACTGGAGATACGGGTGATCGTCTCCCAGCGAGCGGGCGGCACCTCCGAAGCGGCGAGCCACTGCTCGATAGCGGGTGTCGTCAGCGGCGGCAGTTCGTGCGGCAGAGTTCCCCTCACCGACACTTGTTGGATTACCTCATCGCCGGGTTCGTTGTTCCTGGTGACGCAGGCAATGATCCACACCTTGCCGCTGACAGCGTCCGTAAGCTCGATCATCAGGCCTCGGTCGTCAGGCGACAGACGTTCAGCGTTATCGAGCCGGAGAACGACAGGACGCTCCGCGATCTCGCTGAGGGCCTCCGATATGACGCAGAGTTCGGTCCCGCGGTCAGGGACGCGGATCTTCGCGAGCCGATCGTCGAAGCCGAGGAGACCGCCTTTCGCGATGTCGCCGAGCACCTTCTTGCCAACATCGATGGCCTCTTTTCCCAGCTTCGATTCGGCGTATGCGAGCGTGCCGGCGAGAACGGCGTTGAGTATCTCTCGGCCGCTGACAGATGTCACCCTCTCGCCTATGGACTTCACCACGCTCCAAGCAGTCTGGGGGTCATGCGCGTCTTCGAGGTATTGCGACATGCAGTCGCTGATCGCATCGGCGAGAGCGGTCTGCAGAGACCCCTGTACCGACTTCAGGACGATCGGCTTCGAAATCAGCGGGTCGCTGGGCCATGCGTTCAAGCTCGACAGAAAGCTCGACTTGCCGATGCCAGAGTCTCCAACGATCAACAGGAATCCAGGGGGCGCGGCGGTCACGGCGTCGAAATCGCCTTGCCGGCCGTAGAGGGAGGCTTCGTCCATGTCTCACATCATGGCGGAACAAATCGGGACACATCACTCCGATTAATACCCAGTTTGGCGTCCATCGCGAATCTGCCGCACCTGCCTCCAAGCTATGTGGGACGGGCGACAAGAAGAATGCTGGCGTGATTGCCGTCGACCCCATGCATAGGATCAGGGACATGACTTTGCCAGATTCAAGCGCGCAATCCGTGCCTTCACGCCGCATGGGGATCGGCTTCATAGTGGCAACCATCTTGGGCGTTCCAACGGCCGCTGTCGCATGGACTTGGTATGGCCTTGCGCAGTTTGAGGCACAGACAGAACAAGGCAAGGCTCTGGCTGCCGGAACAACCATGGCTGGTTCCGCAGAAATCATGGGTGGGGTGCCGTTGGTCCTCGCTCATCTCGTTGGGCTGGTGACCCTCGGGGTGCTCGGCTGGAAGGGACAGCGCGGCCGCGGCATCGGTTTCGCTTTTCTGGCGGTGGCCATCGCGTCGGTAGTCGGCATCATAGTTGCGCAGCTGCTATGGGAGGGACAGCTGTTCCAGCTCGGCATCAACAACGACGTGTATGTGCCCTGACGAAACGCTGCCACTATTCCGAAAATTGGACAGCGTTGCCCCAAACCCAACACCGGTAAGTCTTCTCGGCAACAACGAACTCGATGCCGACGGCGCTCTCGGTGCTGCGCACTAGCAACGCGTTGACGCGCGCGGGCTGTGGGCCAAACCGGATCCAAGCCTTGACCCGCTGCGGCCGTGGGTAGACGGTCATCGGTTGTTTGTCCAGGTCGAGCTCCCGGTCACTCAGAGACTGCAGCGGGCCAGCCGTCTTGGCGTAACGCTCGAGCTGCTTCTCTTCGGCGCGCAGGTCGTAGTGCTCGGCAAGCCGCTTGCTGGTGCCCATGCCGGCGCTCCTTCCTGTCCGGCCTGGAATCGAGGATAGCAATATTCGAACAGGTGTTCTATTCTCTTAACCCGTGAGCACCATTTCAGTCGAACACCAGATGACCCTGTGGATGGTCGACGACGTGCCTGCGCGGATGATCTACGCGGGCAAGCGCTGGCGGATCACCGACACTCCGACCAGACTGAGGCATTCTGTGTGGGAGGCACCGCGCGAGTCGAGCCTGGGGCTGTACGGCTGGAGGTTTCAGGGCACAGACGAGGACGGGTTGTCGCTGGTCTTCGATGTGTATAAAGGCGAGGACGGTTGGCATGTTCAGCGGGCCTATGACTACTGACCCTCGCGTTGCTCGTAGAGTCGGCACATGGAGTACGACGAGTTCGATGGCCCGGAGGGTGTCCCCGTCCGCCTGCCAACCAGCAACGGGTACCGGACTTGTGTGGAATGCGGCGAGGACTGCTATCCAGACCCGAGCATCAGCGTCGGCGTACAGGGTGTTCGCATCGCGTTCGTGTGCGCTCAGCACGGAGTGCAGAGCATTGTCGACCCTTTTGAGGGTAACCGTTGATCTAGGCTCGTTCTCGACAAAAGTGGCCCACCTGCAATCAGCGGCGAACGCCCGACGCTCCGATTCGCCTGGCGTTCGACCTGACGCCTGTAAGGCAACGTCTTCGACTCTTTGCTGGCGGTCCCACGAACTAGGAAGGTCGCCCGTGTACTCGTTTCTAGGGCTGTGAGATGTACGACCTCGAGCGACACCTCCAGGAACGAAAGCCGTGAGTTTCAGCAGGAACCGCTCCTGCTCAGGATGAACGAAGACAGCAGCAACTTCAAGAAGGCCAAGAGTGACTAGAACTCTTACTCGTCAGATCATGGATCGGCGCTCGTCGGTATGGCTCAACCGTGTGAGCCTCTCCATTGAGTCTGCCGGGAAGGTATCGCTAGTGGGAGCCGCAGCCCGATTGCCCTGGGCGCGAACTGTGTAAAGTTCAAGCGTCGTACCAGTGATCACTGACGGCGGGCCATCGACCAAGTACCCGGGCTCACCGCGCGACGCGGATAGCTTCGACCGTTCGAAGAACCCGGCCCAGACCGAAGACAGTCAGTCGTCTATGCGCGGCCAAGCCAGCGCCGTTGCAGGGGCCGGCGCCCGACCTTGGAGCAAGGGGACGGATTCTGCGGGGTCCTTCAGGCGAGTCCTCAGCAGCGTTCGCTTGCAGAGCGACCGTTAGACGGTTGAGCCGTTTCGCGTGGGTAAGCCGACATAATGTCTGTAACAGTCGCCAGTCGAGAGCTTCAAAAACACGGAGGCACAGTGGACGAAGGATGGCAACTCACCCGGCTCGGCTGGCGAGCGTTTCAGGACCTTTGTATGGCAGTCCTGTCGTCAACGTTCGGTCAGACCGTAGAGCCCTTTGAGGACGGTAACGATGAAGGTAGGGACGGCGCATTCCGCGGCGTCTGGCGCGACGACCTCACTGAGCAGGATTTAGCGGGAGCTTTCGTGATCCAGGCGAAGCACTCCTCAGCTGACAAGACACTTTCCCTGAGCAGTCTGTCCAGCGAGTTACCAAAGATCGCCGACCTTCACCACCGAGGCCTCTGTGACAACTACGTACTGATGACCAACTGCCGGGTTACAGGTGAGTCAAACGCCGCAATTGTCACAGCAATTAAGGCGCTTGGCGTGAAGGACGTCCGCGTTTGGGCGCGGACTTGGATCGAGGACAAGCTATCCAACAATTCAGAACTGCGCCGAATGGTGCCCAGAGTGTACGGCTTAGGTGACCTCACAGAGATTCTGGACGACCGTCGCAGGCAACAGGCGAGCGCGATTCTGCACGCGCTCGGATCCAGCACAGCGACATTCGTTTCGACAGCGCCCTACCGCGCGGCTCTGGACGCGCTTGATCACCACCGTGCCGTCGTCCTGCTTGGGGGTCCCACGGTTGGGAAGAGCGTCATCGCACAGATGCTTGCGCTTGGCGCGGTTGATGCCGGCGGTATGGACGTGATCAAGGCTACGTCGGCTTCGGAGTTTCTCGATGCGTGGAACCCGGGCAACCCGAATCGCATGTACTGGGTCGACGATGTCTTCGGCGAACTCTCGGCCGAGCCATCCTTACTGGACACGTGGAGCCGAAACATGGCCGCGCTACTCGCGGCGCGCGCTCAAGGAAATCGGTTCGTCTTCACCTCGCGTGACTACGTGTACAGGGATGCGGTACAACGCCTCAAGGAGGCCAACGTTCGGTTCTGGGATAGCGCGAGGATCGAGGTAGTCGTCAGCGAATTGACATCGGCGGAACGGCAGATGATCCTCTACAACCACATGAAGCTGGGGAATCAGTCAACTGACTTCCGATCTCGCATCAAGCCCCACCTAGAACATGTCAGCAACTTGAAGAGCTTTACCCCGGGCCTCGCATATCGGCTCGGGAACGCACGCTTCACGCAGCTTCTCGATCCGAGTGATCGGATTGCTGTCACATCCTTCTTTGACGATCCGACGGCTTACTTGGACGAGATTATTGGACAACTGAACGCCAGAGACAAAGCAGCGGTGGCGCTCCTCTTCGCAGCCGGAAATGAACTGCATTTACCCATCCAGGACTCGACTCGCGCGAGGGAGTTAGTGGTTGACCTCGGATCCACCCTTGAGTCGGTCCCTGCCGCGCTTGAGTCGCTCGACGGCACATTTGTCAAGTCTGAGACGTTCCCAATAGGCATGTCATACAGCTTTGCTCACCCGACGATCCGCGAGGCAGCGAACCGCTTCCTTCAGTCCGGCGTGGCGACAGTCGCGAGCATCGTCAGGGCCACTCCGTTCCCAGATCTTGTGAGACAGATTGATCTGCGCCATCCGGACGCAATCCCGCACAAGGAGCGTGGACGCCACCTCATCGTCGGTGAGGTTGAAGGACCTTCCGTTGTTCAGGCGGCCTTGCGCCACCTCAGCGGTGTTAGCGGCTCCGACGAATGGCGTGTCAAGTCCGACCTCCTTGAGCTGCTCGCGCGTCGAGCAAGCCCCGACGCGCGAGCGCTTTTCGTGGTTGACGGGGCGGAGCATGTATCCGACTGGGCTACATCCGTCGTCCATAGCCGCACGGCACGACGTCTGTTTGGGCTCCTCCAAAAGGAGCAATCGCTGCCGGACGGAGCCCGGGCAATGGCGTTAACTCAACTCGCTGATGCGGCACGGGACCTGCGATCCTCGGTCTGGTCGACAACTGAATGGCTGACGGAAGCCGAAGTCGCTGAGATCCGAGAGGAAGTAGTAGGAACGCTGCGAGATCCTGACGACCTTTTCTGGGGACTCAGTAGTTCATACGACGTCGAATCGAATCCCGATAGCTACCTTGAGGAACACTGGAACACGGTCGATGAACTGCGGGAGATCTTCGCCGACGACGATGACATCCTCGCTCGCGTGAGCTACTACCAGACGAGACTAGAAGTCGTGACGGCCGAGGTGAACTCAATGTCGCAATATGCGCCATGGGATGACGATGACGACGACCGTCGCGACGAACCAGGGGAACTACAGCCAGAAAGAGGTACACGTAGCATCTTCGATGATGTCGATGAGTAGATTACTTCGATCGAGCAGGCTGTTCTTGGTTCCCTGGCGGGCTCCCTACCGACGATAAGATCACTTATCGCAACGCACAGGTCTTTCGACCGGGATGCAAGCCCTAACCGACCTCTGCCAAGTCGATGAGACCGTCGCCGATGACCTCGGAGGTGGTGGGAATCTCTCCGCGCCGCTCGGCAGCGAAGTACAGGCGTGCGCGAATGCTCTTGACTTCTCCGCGCGACAAATGCCGATAGTCGACGTAGCAGTGCCCGGGAGCGCGCACCTTTCCTTCTTCGACAGGAGCTGCCGAATCGTCGATCGCCCACAGCCGCTCCGCGAACACCTCCTCGAGCGCCAGAGCCCAAACTGCGAGGGACTGCGTGCGCGCATTAGCGTTATGCCAGTCGCGAGCTTCCTGAGCCGATACAACCGAGCGTCGGGAATATGACGGCTTGCCACGATCGGAATCGGCTTGGCCGAATGCATGGGTGCCGACGCGTCCGTCTTTCGAAAGCGAATGCTTGGTGATCTGTCGGAAGATCAGCTCGGACGCGTCCTCGACGAGCGCTTCGCCTTCGCCGAGGTCGATGTTCCGAAGGGCCGTCTCCTCGTCGTCGAGCGTCACGTTTGATTCCGGCAGACTCATGCTGACACCTCCCGCACGAACGTGAGTACGTCCGTGATCGAACTCGTTTCCGTGAAGTCGCCTTCTCTCTGCCCTCGGTCAATGGAGAAAAGCTCGAACTTCAGATCCGCGGTTATCTCGATTGACCGGACGCCGCGATCCCCCACCCACTCAACGAGGACTCCTCCGGGAATGGAAGGAAAAACGGCCGGATTCGAGTCTGATGCTAAATCGACCGCCGAGAGCAACGTTTGCGTTGCGTCCAACACGTCGAAGCCGATTGGATAACTGGCGCCTTCGTCCGACCAATCCGTTCGAAGGCTTGCGAGTTCCGTGAGAAGAGGCGCCCAAGGACCTTCAAAGGTTAACTGCTCGACCTTATCCGTCGTCCAGAACCGCCACGGTTCACCGGCCTTGCTGTGGAGCAACCCAGAGACTCGCGTAACCGGACCCTCTGCTTCCGGATGGACAAGCGCTCGAATGTCTTCAAGCACTACCGGGTTACCGACGTATCGCGCCTTCAGATCCTTCCCATCGGGCGTGCGCAAGATGAACGTCATTTTCTCCGCGTCGATTACGGTGATCCGTCCGACGATGGCATCCGCGCGCTTATCGTCCTTCGGAGCTGTGCTCACCGGCTGAGAGTCGACCAAAAAGTCCTGCGTTAGGAGAATATCCCGCGCTTCAAGCCGCGTGACGACGTCGATCCGTACTGGAGCAGCATTCACCCCATTTACGTAGAACTCAATTGAGTCAGACTCAGAGGAAAGCGTTCCGCCGATTTGCGCGATTAGATCGCGGGCGTCGTACTCGACGCTCGCGGGCAACGGTGGAAGTGCTTCGCCAGAGTACGCGGCAGCAATGGTTTCGTTAGCCATCTCGTCGGCTTCGGCCTGGTACGTCTGATACTGCGCATGCTGTTCGAACACCACGAACACATCCGCACTTCCGTCTCTCAAATCTGAGATTGCTAGACGAAGGCTCTCGTCGAAGTCCGGTGGTACCTGCTCACCCGGATGATCCTCTTCCCACTCCGCTCGCGCGATGAGGCGGACAACCTCTTGGTACTTCGATATCTCCGGCAGCGAGTCAATTGGGAGGCGGCCGCCATCGAATCGCTCCCCGTTCAGACGAATTCGCCTTGGTTCGGGTGCGTCATCGGTCATGATCGACATCATATGTGCCACGGCGTACAGGACGCGACGTGCGCGCGATGGCGGTCTCCCTGAGACCGGAGGCGAGCGGACAGGAGCGCGGTCGGGAGTAAGCATCGGTGAGGGCACCGGGCGGGTGCTGGTGCCCCTCCCCCGCGAGGCGGGCGGTGGCGGGGGAACGGCGTAGCCTGCAGAGATGATTGCCTTCTTCGCTGCGTTGATCCCGATCGTCGGCTCCCTGTACGCTGCCGGCACGTTCTTAACCGAGCAGGCGCGCCTCGCGCACGAGCGGAGAGTGCGAGAGCGGATAGCGCCACGGATCTGGGCTGAGCACGAAAGGCAGATGGAGCGTGCGAAGGCGCGAGAGATCGGCTTCGACGAGGTGAGTATCGTGCCGAATGAGTTCGAGCGTCGACTGCTGACCTGGAACGGCATCGAGCACCCTCGCCCCACGTATGGCGACATGGACATCAACGTTGCTATGTCTGCGCCGCTGCTGCCTGCCAGCGAGCGCAGACGCCAGTGGGTGCTGCTGGTTAGCGCGTCAGCCGGAGCGGTGCTTCTAGCGATCGACGCCAGCGTGGCAGCCGCCTGGACTACGGTTGCGCGCTGACCCGCACTCGAGCCATGGCGGTCGCCGGCGAGGCGCGTGGGCTGGGAAGCATGGGATACGTCCCGCACCTTCGCTTGGAAAGATAAAGAAACAGGCGGGTTTCAGTCACAGTCATTGATTTGTCATCGCACGCACCGAGACGGTGCAGAGATCAGCCGCAACCCTGAACACACCGGGTGCTGGGCGCACGATCTCCGCGTCCGCCGCTAACACGACGACCGTGGCCCTCTCCCCCGCACCCGTCGCCTCCACCGCGACATCGCTACACCAAGAAGCTTCGAGCGCGCACGTTGAGGATGAAGCATTACCGTCCGTTCGTCGCCACCGCAGGACTCTGGCTCACACGACCCATCCGCCGACTGCGGCAGGATGCGACTGCAACGAGCTGTTGGCCGGTTACGAAGGCGTGCGCGGGCAGGGCGATCCAACCCGTTCGAGCCCATCTCGTAATTGGACTCGTTATCCCCACGTACTCGTAGACAGCGTTACCGAAGCGCGCGTCCTTATCCCTCAGGTCGTACACGTGCTGAACATTCTCAGGGCAACGTGGGGAGTCGAAATGCAGCCGATTAATGATCTCGTCGAGTTCGTGGTGGTATCCATCGAGAGGACCGCCGATCAGGACCACCTGCGTCTTTCCATCAGTCATTCGCATACCCTAGAGCGACTGCGGGTCACGCTGACAGTAATCCGAGCCTGGTGAATGGCGGCCGATGTCTACTCAAACTCAAGCGGGCCGCTGGGCAGGAGGGGCAGCCGGGGCATCAGCGACGAAGGTGAACGCAGCTTTGGTCACAGCACCGATCCCTGTCCTGGGGAATTGGCGTAGACGATCTGTCTTGACCCTGCTAGAGCCACGACGCAGACTGGTCCCTCTAATGGGTCCATCGATCTGCGGCCCCGCTGGCCGGATCTGAGACCGCGAAGCGGGCGAGGATCAGAGGACCACACAGACTGCGCGGTGACCACATCCTGACTATGCCAATGGTAGTGCAGCGGTAACCCGACTGTTTGCCCGGCGGTGTTCAACGATCCGCTGCGCCAGCCGGCCTCCACCACCACTGTCGCCATCCCGAGAGCGGCGATGAGTCGATTGCGCGCAAGGAACCGCCACTTCGTCGGAGCCGCACCGCACGGGAGTTCGCTGACCATGGCACCAGATGTCTGGATGCGTTCGAACAGCTGCTGATGTCCGGCCGGATACGCGCGGTCGACGCCGCCGGCGAGGAACGCGACGGTGCCGCCCCCGACTCCGAGCGCTGCTCGATGGGCGGCTCCGTCGATCCCGTACGCACCACCGGAGACGACGAGCGTGCCTGACGCCGCCAGATCACCGGCGAACTCGGCGGCGACGGACTCGCCGTAGCCGGTCGCGGCCCGTGCTCCGACGATCGACACGCGCTCGGGCATGGTCAGTCGACTCGCATCGCCTCGGACCCAAAGAAGCACCGGCGCATGGTCCCCGAGGTCATCAAGCGACTCCGGCCATTCCGCGTCACCCGGCAGCAGCAGTCGCGCTCCCACCTCTCGTGCGCCCTGGAGCGATTCCACGACGGAGCGAGGTCGGGCACGTGGTCGCCACCGCCGCTGAGCTTCACCGATGACACGGTCCGACAGGGTGAAGCGGGAATCGTCCAACGCGACACGCATCGCCTCCTCGGCGCCGAGCTGTGCGATCAGGGCTCCTGCCACGCCGTCGCCCGGCTCGGCGATCACGCCCCATCCGACACGTGCCAGCGTCTCGGCCGCCGCACTCTCCGGTCGGGCGCTGCGTGCCGCAGCGCAGATCTCGGTGTCTCCGAGCAGAGCATCCATCATGAGATCAGTCCCTTCTTCAGAAAGAGCGCTCGCCCGAGTTCGTCGTGTCCGGGGCTGTCCACTCCGGCGAGATCCGCCATGGTCCATGCGAGGCGAAGTACGCGGTCGTAGCCGCGGAGCGTGAGCAGCCCGCGTTCGAGCGCACGATCGAGCGGTGCGCGCACGCCTGTCGGCAACCGCAGAGCGCCTTGCCGCAGATGCGAACCGGCGACCTCGGCGTTCACGCTCCACGGCGTCGGCGCCCATCGCAAGCCCGCCCGCCGTCTCGCCTCCTGCACCCGGCCTCGTGCCTCAACCGTGGTCGTACCCGAACGCTCTGGTGCTGTCGCACGCGAGGCCGCGACGCGTGCGACCTGAAGATCGATGTCGATGCGATCCCGCAGCGGTCCAGACAGCCGCGCCGAGTATCGACGGATCGCGATCGGCGGGCAGATGCACTCCGCGCCGCGCACGCCGTAGTTTCCGCACGGGCACGGGTTGGTCGCAAGATTATGGCGTGTATTTGTGACTGATTAGTGTTCAGTTTTGGCTTCGGCTCGCGTAGCGTCGATAAGGTGACGATCGCGAATGAACCGGGCTCAGTGCAAGCGCATCGTTGGCAGTTCTTTCGCGTGAAGGCTGAGAACCTCATGCAAGGCGAGACATCTAGCGACAGGTGGTGGGAGCGATTTGGTATTCCGCTCGGGAGCCCCTTCCTTATCTCGCCTGATTTCTCTTATGACGCGGAGCTGAACGAGTTTTTCTACTCTGCGGACATGTTGCCCACAAGCATCAACACTCGCGTGGGGTACGCGAGAGACATGATGCTCTTCCTGAACTTCCTACATCGTGCGCGCAGCGGCATCGGGTGGGAGAACGCGACCGAGGAAGATCATCGTGCTTACCTAATCTGGCGGCGGCAGGATCCTGACGGCCCACGGGTCAGTGGTGCGACGTGGGATCGTGAAGTGAGCGCTCAGAATCGCTTCTATCGTTGGCAACTATCTCGAGGGCGAGTCGCGCAGAATCCCGTTCCTCAGCGTGCACAGCGCGCACGCCCTGGCGCACACAATCGTCACCAAACAGGACATACCGCCGCGACATACTCGCATGATGCGCGCCGTGATCGAATCCGCTGGCTCCCCGCACCGGCATACCGCAGATGGAGAGATGTGGGACTCCGCGGTTATACAGCGGAGGGACTACCGGATGCGAACTTCCGAGGGCGTTGGGCAACGAGGAACGCAACGTTTACGGATCTCCTAGTGCGGACAGGACTGCGGCTATCCGAACAAGCATCCATGCTCACGATGGAAGTGCCGACCGCAGCCAGCTATACGTATCCCCGATTTTGGCTAGCGGAAGCTGTCGCCAAGGGAGGCTCCGCACGTTGGGTATATGTACCGAAAAGAGTCCTGCGTGAGATTGAGTCGTATCAGACCGTCGACCGTCGACTCGTGGTGCAAGCAGCACGAGCGCGCGGACAGTATTCAAAGGCAGGCACTGGTCTCCTCGATGTGAACTCACGATTCGTGACGACGACGTCCAAAGACGGCATGCGATTTCGAACGCCGATCACGCACTTCAGTCCCGAGGAACGTCGTGGTCTGTTCGTCGAGAGTGAGGAAGGCTACGAACCAGCGGCTTTGTGGCTGACCGAACGCGGTGACCCGATGGCTGTATCGACGTGGCAGGACATGTTCAGAGTCGCGAATCAGCGTTGCACGACTCACGGCGTGCAATTGACTGCGCACGCTCACCTGCTTAGGCACACTTTCGCGGTACTCACGCTGGAACAGTTGCAGCGTGGTCATATCGCTGCGTTGGGAGGCCAGACTCCTCAACAGCGTGGACAGTACGTGCGTGCCTTCGGCGACCCGTTGGACTGGGTGAGACGAGCATTGGGACATCGCAGCGTCACGACTACACAGGTCTATCTCCATGCGCTAGAGGAGCTGGAAATGGAAACTCGACTCGCATTGATTCCGGACGACTGGGAGTCACCCCACTTTCCTCGCGACGAAGCAGGAAACCGGTGAGCGGTCGCGGCAGTGCCCGCGTCGGACGTCCCTCTGCACTGCCTGGTGGGCGTTATGACCCGCCGCCGTTGGTTGTTACTGCTGAGACGAGCACAACGGTGCATTTTCACGGCGAGGATGGTCGGCAATTCGAGTACAAGATCGATCAGCTCCCGCTCACCGACTGGCACCAGCCGCTTGCTTCTGCATGGGCCACACGTATAGGAGCTTCGGGCGGGCTACGAACGTTGGCGTCGACGAAGAATGCATGGGGAGTCCTGGGACGGTTCATGCGGTTCCTCGACCAGATGCCGTGGCCGCCGCGGACACCTTCATCCTTGATGCCGCAACACGTTGATTCGTTCTATCGTGATCGGGCGCGAAGGACCACTCGTCATAGAGCCGGGGTCGAGCTGAGATCTCTTTCGTTAATCTTCGGTCTGGCCCCTCTGCGAGAACTGGTGCCCCCGAGAACGCTCGATCGGATGAGAGTTCGAGTCTTCGGGTATGGCCTTCGACCGGGGACGTCGGGGTACTCAGACGCGGAGTTCAGCCGAGTTCTGACGGCCGCGCGCACCGACATCAAAGCGTTGCAGCAGCGATTGGAGGCCCCGTCCGACGCTGATGCGGTGTCGGCGCTTCGGACAGGCCGTGTCACCCTGCCTGCGGTGTCGGCACCAAGGTATATGCGCAACCGACGTGAAATCGCGCGCCAGGTCTTCGCAACGCGCGATGATCTGTACCCGATGCTCGTCCTCCTCGTCGCGACAACCGGCTGGAACCTAGAAGTGATGAAGGAACTCCCGGCCGAGTACCGGTTGATTGAGGGGAAGGCAGTCGAGGTCGACTTGGTGAAGCGGCGCCGTGGGTCGCGAAACTGGCATCACACCGTGACGTGGGAAATCGGCGCTCCCGGTCGAGAGTTGTCAACGCCGGGCGGCGTGTACCTCTTGCTTCACCGTTTGATGGAACCCGCACGGAAGTTTCTTGAGTCGCCAGGATTCTGGGCAGTTTGGCACTCATACCCGATCGGAGGCGATGCCCAGACCGAGTGCCGAAACCCTTTCGGGAAGGGGCTAGACGCAAGTTTGCGATGGTCGCGTTGGACACAGCGTCATGATCTCCGCGCCGACGCGTCAGCAAATGATCGTGCGGAGACGCAACCTCTTCAGCTGAGCGGCAACCGGCTCAAGACCAGCGTCGATGTCCGGCGCACCCGACAATTCGGCGGCCACCTTCCCTCGGCTGCGCGCAGCAACACGACCGCTGTTCTATTCAGCAATTATCTGGCTGGCGACAAAACCACCATCGCGTGGGCGCATGAAGTCGTCTCGGATGCCTTCACAGACGTTGAGCGTGCCGCGTACGACGCACATCGACGCGCACTTCAAAAGACTGGGCGCCTCAAACTCAGCATCCGTCCTACATCCGTACTAGTTCAAGGGCGCGGATCCGAACCAGGGGCACAGCTCAAATCGAGTGATGCGGAGTTGGAGTCGCAAACGGCGTGGTCCTCGTGTAGTGATCATGACCACCATCCTCTGACCGGAAAACGCTGCCAGACGTCGTTCCTTGATTGCTTCCATTGTGCAAACAGCGTGATCACCGGCGACCATCTTCCTCGTGTGCTGAGCTTGCTCGACTCGCTCGAGTTACGTCGCGGCGACCTTTCAGAATCGGACTGGTGGACAAGATACGGATCAGTATGGATGGCGATCCGTGAAGACGTGCTGCCAAAGTTCAGCGAGCAAGAGGTCGCTCGTGCCCATGAACAACGTCCAGCAGACAGCCTCTTGGACATCGTCGAACCTCGATGGGAACGCCCATGAATTCGCAATACGTTTTACGCCCAATCCCCGAAAGCAGCGATGACCGATTCGTGCTCCACGGCCGCGATCTACGAGTGGGCTACAAGCTTGAGGAAACAGCACGATTCGACGACGATGTGTGGCCGATGGCGCCGGCGTCTCTGCAGACCCAGGAACGCGGCCTCACTCTTCGATTTCTCACGGTCCCGCCCCAACATCGAATCACGCTCAAGCGACTCTGCTACGCGATGCTGTCGGGCCCGAGTCCTGATGACGGACCTCGTCCGCGCGTATCGAGCGTAGCGACGGCGTTCTACAGTTTTCGCACGTTCCTCAAATGGCTGGATGAGAACCATCCGACGGTGGGTCTCCCCGGTGTCAACTTGCCGCTGCTTGAGCAGTATCAATTGCATCTGCTGATGGAATACCGAGCTTCCACACGTCGGTATGCATTGCGGTCAGCGGTGAATATTGCATGGCGATACCGTGAATCTCTAGCGGGGGAAGGACTACCGCAAGATCCGCGCGACCTCCCCGCTTGGAGCGAGCCGGACAGGAGCACCAGCCGCGAGAACAGCACGGCACGCGTACCAGAATCAGTCCAAAGCCGAGTGCTCGTTTGGGCACTGCGCTTCGTGGACGACTTCAGTGACGACATTGTCGACGCAATCGATGCATGGATCGATCGTCGCCGACCACAAGCAAGCCGTACAGCTTCCGGGAAGCCCTGGGGATATCAACAGCAGCGAATTAAGTCTTACCTCGACACAGCCCGCGACCTTAAGCGCCCTTTGCCGGGACGGCTTGGTGTCCCAAGTTTCAACGCGATCGCCTATCAGATCGGTTGCGATCGCACAGCCCTAGAACGGCATCGGGAGAAAGTGATCACGACCGCGGCGATGGTCGGAGTCTCTGAGCACATCGAGCTCGGGTTGACCATCAGGGGCCAGATCGACGGTATGCCCTGGCTGGACGGAGTCACGCTTAGCCCCGGACAAGAGGATTCACTCACTGTGCTTACGCAAGTGCTACACGCGGCGTGTTACATCGTTATCGCGTTCCTCTCGGGAATGCGGGACAACGAGATTAAGCACCTTCAGCCTGGCTGTTGCACCGTTGCGTTGGACACATCCGGCCGGCCATACCGGTGGACTGTGAACAGCCTGGCGTTCAAGGGCGAATCGGACGATCATGGGACTCCCGCTACATGGGTCGTTGGAAACGCGGCGGCGCGAGCAATCCACGTCCTGGAGCGCGCACACGAAGCGATCAAGACCCAGAAGTCTGAGTGGTTGTTTACACCGTTCAAAGTCGGTCCAGGTGCCGGATCTGCGGGGCGCGGGGGTAATCACGCTTTGACGCTTGCCGGGACCAACCGACACCTCGGTCGCTTCACATCCTGGGTGAATGATTATTGTGCCTCGCGAGGGCGCAAGGACGGGATCCCCGATGTCGATGGACGGCCATGGCGCCTATCTAGCAGGCAATTCAGACGCACTCTCGCGTGGTACATCGCGCGCCGCCCAGGCGGGTCGATAGCCGGGGCAATTGCGTACCGACACCACAGCATTCGTATGTTTGAAGGCTACGCGGGCACGTCCGCCTCGGGATTTCGCGCTGAAGTGGAAGCTGAGGAAGCGCTCGCCCGAGGCGAACAACTCCTCGCCATGATCGACCAACACGACCACACAGAACTACTCGGGACTGCGGCCGTCGATGGAACCCAGCGCTTGGAGACTCTCGCCGAAAATGCCAAGTTCCGAGGCGTCGTATCAACTGATCGACAGCGACTGCTCCGACTGATGAAACGCCATGACCCCGCAATCTACCCCGGTCAGTACGTGACATGTGTCTACGACCACCGCAAGGCGCTTTGCCGCACCCGCAGCTCAACCTCGGGCGATCTTCCTGACATCACGACATGCCAGCCCCTCGCTTGTGGCAACGTCGCGCTTACAGACGACAACCTAACGGCTTGGCGTGCCGAGTTGTCAGCGATCGAAGCCGACAGAGCCGCCCGCCCATCCCTCCCCCCGCTCCTAGATGCTGACCTCAAAACCAGAAGCGCCCGTATTCTGAAACTGATCAGTCGAGCAGAAGCAGAGTTGCAATGAGCCGCCGCGTCGTTCTTCCGACGGAACTTCAGATTGGCGAGGCCCTGGAGGCGCTCCGACGAGAACAGCCTGCCAAGCCACCGACCGTTGTTGCGGTCGCCGAGCACCTCGGCCTAAGCAACGCGACGTTCTGGCGCTACTTCCCCGACCTCTGCCAGGGGATCGCAGATACCCGTCGACGGGCTCTCCGTACTCCTCCCGCTGCCGACCAGGAGACGAACGACGCCGACCACCGCACGATACTGGCCCGGTTGCGCAGGGACAATGCGCGATTAGAGAGCGAGCTCAAGCGTGCTGCGGCGGAAGTGCAACGACTAACTCTCGAGAACGGTGTTCTCATCGCACACGCCCAGCAGGCCTCGAAGGTGATTCCGCTGAAGCCCCGCGCTTAGAGGGCGGCGTTGCCTCGCCGTGTGTCGACCGCAGATCAGGCGAATGGTCGCTCGGCACTCAGGAGAGGAGGACCCGCGCGGCGCACGTTCAGTGACCTTTGGTCTCGCGCTTCTCTTGAGCATGGCGTTCGCAGACAGTCCAGACCCAGAGGTTGATCACATAGGTCCGAGCGGGCGCGCCGCACTCTTCACAGATCTCGATGCTCTCCCACTCGGCGGCACGGATAATTTCGTGAAGCTCGTCGTTATAGTCGTACGGGTCGCTGGAAGCGCGAGCAAAGAAGCTCAGGGAACCGAACTTGGCGTTTACCTGCTGAACGACGTAGGACGGAGCTATCACGCGGAGCTTCTCGTCGAGGCGACCAAGCAGCGAATACCACCCTGGGCCAACTTCGATGATCTGGGGCCAATCGGGTTCGATGCGCGCGACGATCCGCCGGATCTCGACGGGGTAATCATCGGTCATTCCCTGTTCCCTGTTCGGTGTTTGTACTCGGCCGCCTGCGATTGAGTCGATCCTGCCGGCGTAGTCCCGCCCCTCCGATGAAAGGTCGACTTCCTGTCCATTATCTCTACGCCATCAGCTGCAATGCTTGGCCTCATCCATACGCCCGTCCTCCTTACGCGAATTGTTCAGGCCTCGCCGTTCAACCGGTCGCAATCCCGTGCTGATGGGTTCCGCGTGCACGTTGCCGGCGTCTTGAGTGCTCCCGGAAGGCGCGCCCGACACGAAGGCTTCGGGTGATCTCCCGATCCCAACTGATCATGCCGCGGCGCCGCCATTCTGTCGCTGCGTGTCCACGGAATCCAGAGACCGCTCGTCGCCGCTCAAGGAAGTCCAACTCACTGGGAAACGGAGCCGGTAGACCTGAGGTATCTGGCAGTAAATGTCTAAAGAGCTCCGCGAAGGTGGGCCCATACCCAGTCCGGCGTCGAGTCTGTGCGATGAATATTCCGGCCGCAAGCGCCCATTCCTCCGCCGTGTCATCGCCGGTGAAATCCTCAAACACATACGCCCACGCAGCTGCCGGAGGCGTCGAGATTCCTCGCCACCAAATCGGGTTGGGGTCGGGATTCACAGCCACCATCACAATCGCGGTCGCACACATAAGCCGATCCCGAGACGCGACCGGCTGGCATCGGGAAGGCAGCACACGTGCAGGGAGTAGCGGACGGTGTCCGGCGAGCGAAGATTGTTTCGTATGGCCTCCGAAATTATGCCATACGGATTAGGCCATATCGAGGTTCGTCGTTCAGCAGGCTGAATGAGTGGCCCAACGAAACGACGATATCGAGGCGCAATGGAAGGCGTACTCGCAGCGTTTCGCTATCTCGCTCCGTTCGGCTCGCGATCGCGCCGGCCTGAGCCAGGAGGACGTCGCGTATCGTTCCGGACTGACCCGATACACATATCAAAAGTATGAGAAGGGCGAGTCTCGCCCAGGCAATCCCGCCAACCCAACGCTACGCACGCTTCTTGCACTGGCCCAGGTTCTCGAGACGCCGCTGTCAGCACTCATTCCGAGCGACGTTCCGGACCTCCGGAGCCGCTGAACGTGCACCCCTCAGTGTGCGGGTTCAAGATTCCTCTGTGGTTCAGGACTGATGCCACGGTTCGGGCTGCAGGATCGGATCTGAATCGCTCGACAATTCGATCGCTAGTGCGAGTCTCGAGCCTTCCAATCCCGTCGCAGATCACTTTTCGGACGACCTCGACTGTGATGGGCTCGTAACTATTCGCGTGCTCGAAGAGGAAGTCGCGGTACAGCCCCTGGTTGAGGTGGAACCTGTCGGTGTTCTGCACGTACACCCAGATGCGCATCTCGTCATCTTTGTGTGCGGCCCAGATCGGGGCACCAGCGGCGTTACGAACTAAGTAGAAGGTCACTGCTTTGCTCTATCCTCAGGCTCCGTCGAGGCGGCGTCCCAATTTGCCTCACGAAGGCGCTCATACTCTGTTTTATCACGCCATCGACTACCGGCATATGCTGTCCGCATGACTGGCGATCAGTTTTACGGGCCCACCGAAGAAGAGATCGACGCCGCTTTCCCTCCCCAGCTATGCCCCAAGTGCACACGTCCTCTCGATGCAGAGTTCCTCACATCCGAGACGCTACATATCACTCTTAAGTGCCCTGTGCATGGCGTGGTGGGTCTGCTCCCGCCACCGACGACCTAGCCGCCGACCGCCTATCAGGCAGCCTCGGCAACGAGCACAGATTCAGCGCCCAGACCAGCTCCGGCACAGCATGAGAGATGCGAGACCGGGCGTCATGAGAAATGCGAGACCGGGCGTCGATCAAGCGGTGAGAGGTGTCGGTACGTTGAGCGCCGCCAGTTGTTCAACTGACCCTCGTGCAATGAGTCTCAGATCACCGCGGCCTTCGTCGATGCCCCACTCAACGAAGGCGCAGCAGCGCCGCTCGACCTCAACGAGTTCCCGCAGTCGGCTGATCGAGTCATCGACCTTGGCGTAGTGGATGACGAGCACGGAGTCGGCGCGTTCCGCAGATAGCGCGTAGTCGGCGTCGAACGCCTGCCATCTCTCCACCTGTGCCTTGGCTTCCGCGATGGTCGGGAGTGTGCATGCGATCGGGACGTCCCGGAATGGGCCCTGTGTCATCGGATCTTCTCCTCTGCGTAGTCTGCTGCGTCGTCGTCTTCCAGGTATTCGAGAACCTCGAACGGGGACTCTACGTCACCGCGCCACGCTTCGATGCCCTCGCGGATCGCGAGAACCGCGACGACGAGCGCGGCGACGGAATCGGCCCACCACCAGCCGAACAGGCTGTTGAGTATGAGGCCGATGAACACCGCACCGGAGAGGTAGACGCAGAGGATGAGCTGTTTGGCATCGGCCATCACGCTGTTCGAGTCGAGCTCGCGCCCGGTACGGACCTCGTACCAGGCCAACAACGGCATGATCACCAGGCTCAGTGCAGTGATGCCGAGTCCGAACGGGCTGTGGTCCGGGCCCTCCGCCTGGATCAGGCTCAGGACTGCATCGACGGTGACGAAGGCGGCGAGGGCGAAAAATGCGATGGCGATCGCCTTGACGGTGACCCTCTCCCATCGCTCGGGGTCCTTGCGTGTGAATTGCCATGCGATCGCGGCGGCCGAGAGTACCTCGACGACGGAGTCGAGTCCGAAGCCGATAAGCGCGGCCGACGATGCGAGCACGCCGGCCCAGACCGCTACGATGGCTTCGATCACGTTGTAGGTGATCGTGAATCCGACGATGAACCGGACCCGGCGATGCAGCGTCGCGCGGCGTTCCGTAGTCAACGCGGCGCTCATGCCTGCACCTCCGTCGCGCAGCATCCGGGTACCGTGCACGCCGAGTCGAGACACGGTGCGTTCTCGTCGACAGCAAGCGTCACATCCACCAACGCGGTGAGCGCGGCCGTGAGATGCGGGTCTGCGATCTCGTACCGGGTTTGCCGCCCCTCGGGCTCGGCGACGACGATGCCGCAATCCCGCAGACAGGTGAGATGGTTCGACACATTCGAGCGCGAGAGCTCGAGTGCACGAGAGAGCACCGCGGGATAGCTCGGTCCTTCGAGTAGGGACATCAGGATCCGCGAGCGGGTCGGGTCGGCCATGGCACGGCCGAGACGATTCATCACATCGAGACGGGAAGCAATAGTCAGCACACGATGACTATACAGTGACCAGTGACCTATTTCCATTCTGGGAAGATGAGACATATGGGAGCCGGCGTGCAGTGGATGGAACGACACCAAGTCGGACTCTACCTAGCCGCTCTGGCCGCAGGTGCAGCGGTCGGTCTGCTCTTCCCCGTCCTTGCGCATCCCGTCGAGACCGCGATCAATCCGGTGCTGGGGTTACTGTTGTACGTCACTTTCCTCGGCGTGCCTTTCGCGAGACTTGGGCAGGCGTTTCGCGACTGGCGGTTCCTGGGGACGTTGCTCGTGGTGAACTTCGTGCTGGTGCCGCTCGTTGTGTTCGGGCTGTCGCGTATCGTCGCGCACGATCAGGTGCTGCTGATCGGCGTGCTCTTCGTGCTACTGACGCCATGCGTGGACTACGTCATCGTCTTCGCAGGAATGGCCGGCGGCTCCAGAGAACGGCTACTCGCCGCAGCGCCGCTGCTGATGCTCGCCCAAATTCTCCTGCTCCCGGCATACCTGTGGCTCTTCATCGGCGATCAGTTCGTTCAAGCCATCGATCTGCGACCGTTCGCAGAGGCATTCATCCTGCTCATCGTCCTGCCGCTCGCGGCTGCCGGCTTCACCCAGCTGGCGGCGGCGCGAACACGCAGGGGACGCTCTCTCGAGTGGGTAGGGCTGGCAGCGATGGTGCCGCTCATGGTGCTCACCCTTGCCGTCGTCGTGGCGTCCCAGATCGCCGGTGTCGGGCAGGAGATCGCACGCCTGCTCCTGGTGGTGCCCGTGTACGTGGTCTTCGCCGCGGTCATGGTCCCCGTCGGCATGATCGCCGGCGCTGCGGCGCGGCTGGATGTTCCCGCGAAACGGACGATCGTGTTCAGCGGTGCGACGCGGAACTCCCTGGTTGTGCTGCCGCTGGTCCTGGCACTTCCTGCGGCTTTTGACGTTGCTCCGCTCGTCGTCGTCACTCAGACGCTCGTTGAGCTCGTCGTCATGGTCGTGTTCGTACGGCTCATCCCCCGATTGCTCCCGGAGAGATCCAGTCGGATTACCGCGGCGTAAGAGCTGCGGGGTAAAGCAGAACCTCAGATGAGTTCGCTCACCAGTTGCTCGATGCGTCCACGGATGTCGTCGCGGATGGGGCGCACCGAGTCGATGCCCTGCCCTGCCGGGTCGTCGAGCGTCCAGTCCTCGTAACGCTTCCCGGGGAAGAACGGGCAGGCGTCACCGCAGCCCATCGTGATGACGACATCAGAGGCCTGCACCGCCTCCGTGGTGAGCACCTTCGGGGCTTCGGCGGTGATGTCGATGCCCAGCTCGGCCATGGCGTCGACGGCGATGGGGTTGATCTGATCGGCGGGCATGGATCCGGCGGAGCGCACCTCGATGCGGTCGCCGGCGATGTCGCGGAGGAATCCCGCGGCCATCTGAGAGCGGCCAGCGTTGTGCACGCAGACGAAGAGGACAGAAGGCTTGGTCGTTGTGTCAGTCATAATGACTCCAGGTAGTGAGAAGTGGTCAGTTGAGGAGATTGTCGACAAGGGTGCGGACGCGTGCGGTGATGTCGTCGCGGATGGCTTCGACGCCTTCGAGGGAGGCGAGAGCTGGGTCTCCGACCGCCCAATCGTCGTAGCGGACGCCGGGGATGATCGGGCAGACATCGCCGCAACCCATTGTGATGACGACATCAGCCGCTCTCACGGCGTCGTCGGTCAGGGGCTTCGGGAATCGCTCGGCGGCGTCATCGCCTTCGATCTCGGCGAGCAGGGACCGCACGTGTGGGTGGATGACATCGGCGGGACTGGAGCCTGCCGAGCGGGCGATGATCTTGCCGTCGGCGATCTGGTTGACAAGTGCGGCGGCGAGTTGTGAGCGACCGGCGTTGGCAACGCAGACGAACAGCACCTGCGGCACGGCGGTGTCGCGGTCGCGAGTGAGGTCGCTCAGCCGCTGCCTGGCGAAACGCTCGGTAAGCGGGATCAGGGCTGAGGTCACCCGCGCGGTGCGGGCGAGGGCTGTGTATGACTCTCGGACGATGGTGAGGACGGTTGTTGAGTCGAGTTCCGGGATCTCTGCGGTCAGTTCGTCGGCGAGGTGAGTGACGCGTGCGTCGAAGTCGGGTCGGCGTGCCTCGTCGGCTGCGTCTTCTGTCCAGGGTGCAACGGTCGCGGGCGCGAATGAGTCCAGCAGTGTGGTGACGGCACGGCGGCGGTTCGGGTTGATCTTGTACCAGACCCAGGTGCCGCGTCGCTCGGACGTGAGTACGTCGACGTCTTTGAGGACCTTGAGGTGGTGTGACACGGTCGGCTGTGACACGTCGGCGAGTTCGGCGAGATCACAGACGCAGGACTCTCCACGGGGGTCGGAGGCGATCGCGGAGAGCATCCGTAGGCGCAGGGGGTCAGAGAGCGCCTTCAATGTGGCGGCGACGGATGACGCCGCGTCCTGTCCGATCGCGTGCGAGGCGACGGGACTGCAGGTGTCTTCAGCGGTCAATGTGACATTCATGATGGCGTCCTTACGTCGGTGTATGGAGCTGCGGTGTATGGATCGGTGTGGAACCAGCGCCTGGCTGCCCAGAGCGAGACGCAGACGAGACCGACGAGCACGGGCACTTCGATCAGCGGGCCGACGATGCCTGCCAGGGCTTGACCCGAAGCTGCGCCGAACGTGCCGATGGCCACCGCGATGGCGAGCTCGAAGTTGTTGCCGGCCGCGGTGAATGCCAGTGTCGAGGAGCGTGCGTAGCCGAGGCCGAGGGCCTTGCCGGTGAAGAGTCCGATGAACCACATGACTGCGAAGTACACCAGGAGGGGCAGTGCGATCCTGGCGACGTCGAGCGGGCGGGAGGTGACCTGTTCGCCCTGCAGGGCGAACAGCAGCACGATGGTGAACAGCAGCCCGTAGAGGGCCCACGGGCCGATCTTCGGCAGGAACTTCTCCTCGTACCAGTCGCGGCCCTTGCGCCGTTCACCGATGAAGCGGGATGCGAATCCGGCGAGCAACGGGATGCCGAGGAAGATGAGCACGTTGAGGGCGATCGCTCCGACGGAGAAGTCCAGCCCCTGTGTGTCCAGTCCCAGCCATCCGGGGAGGACGGTGAGATAGAACCAGCCGAGCAGCGAGAATGCCACGACCTGGAACACCGAATTGATCGCGACGAGCACGGCTGCCGCTTCCCGGTCGCCGCAGGCGAGGTCGTTCCAGATGACGACCATCGCGATGCACCGCGCGAGCCCGACGATGATGAGGCCGGTACGGTACTCCGGCAGGTCGGGCAGGAACATCCAGGCGAGGGCGAACATCAGCGCGGGGCCGATCAGCCAGTTCAGCACCAGCGAGGAGATGAGCAGCTTCTTGTCGCCGGTGACCGCCGCGACCTTGTCGTAGCGGACCTTCGCCAGGACCGGGTACATCATGACCAGCAGGCCGAGGGCGATCGGGATCGAGATCCCGCCGACTTCGAGGCTCGCGAGCAGTGGCGATACGCCGGGAACGAAGCGCCCGAGGAGGATGCCGCCGACCATGGCGAGCCCGATCCACAGCGGCAGCCAGCGATCCAGGGCGGAGAGGCGTCGTGTCGTCGACGTCGGTGCGGGAACGGTTGCAGCACTCATGCGAGCAGCGCCTCCATCTTCTCGGCGATGGCAGGCTTCGGGTGTGCGCCGATGAGGATGTCGTTGCGGACACCGTTCTTATAGAAACCCAGAGTGGGGATAGAGGTGACGCCGGCGGCCACTACCGTCTCGGGGTTCTGGTCGGCGTCGAGCTTGACGATCTTGATCCGGCCGTCGTACTCGGCTGCGAGCTGATCCAGCAGAGGTGCGATCTGCTTGCACGGGCCGCACCAGGTGGCCCAGATGTCCACGACGACGGGGAGGTCCGCATCGAGGACTTCGGCCTGGAACGTGGCGTCGGTGACAGGCGTGGGGGCGCTCATGCGAACACTTCCTCGGTCTTGAGGTCGATCGTGGTGCTCTCGTCGAGAGCGGACAGGTAGTGCTGGGCGTCCTGCGCGGCGGCGCATCCGGTGCCCGCAGCGGTGATGGCCTGCCGGTAGGTGTGATCGACGAGGTCGCCGGCCGCGAACACTCCGGGAAGGTTCGTGCGGGTCGAGGGGTGTTCGACGAGCACATATCCGTCGGCATCCGTGTCGATGATCCCGGTCACGAGTTCGGAGCGCGGGTCGTGCCCGATGGCCACGAAGACGCCGGTCGCCGAAAGCTCGCGTTCTGCTCCGGTGACAGTGTCACGGAGGGTGACCGCGTGCACCTTCTCGTCGCCGATGATCGCGGCGACATCGCTGTTCCAGGCGACGTCGACCTTCGGGTGATCCAGCACCCGCTGCGCCATGATCTTCGAGGCGCGGAACTCTTCGCGGCGGTGCACGACCGTGACCTTCGAGGCGAACCGCGTCAGGAACAGAGCTTCCTCCATCGCGGAGTCACCCCCGCCGACGACGACGATCTCCTGCTCGCGGAAGAAGAACCCATCACACGTCGCGCACCACGAGAGACCGTGGCCGGTCAGCCGGTCCTCTTCGGGCAGTCCGAGCTTGCGATAGGCGGACCCCATCGTGAGGATGACGGCGCGGGCGCGGAACGTCTCTCCGGCACCGGTCTCGATGATCTTGATCGGGCCGTCGAGGTCGACACGGATGGCGTCGTCGAGCAGGATGCGTGCTCCGAAGCGCTCGGCCTGCGCACGCATCGACTCCATCAGTTCGGGGCCCTGCACACCGTCGACGAACCCGGGGAAGTTCTCCACCTCGGTCGTCGTCATCAGAGCGCCACCCGCAGTCACAGAGCCCGCGAGCACGACCGGCTCGAGTCCCGCACGAGCGGCATAGACCGCGGCGGTGTACCCGGCAGGTCCGGAACCGATGATGACCAGCTCAACCTCTTGAATCGACATGCGTCTATATTGACATTGATCGATACCGGATGCAAGCATGCCGGAGAAGAGTTCATCTGCCCGTCACCCGACGAGCGGATGATGACCAGCGCAGCACCTCCGTTCAGATACGAAAGCCGTGAAACGATGACCCAGCCGAAGACCGTTCTGTTCATTTGCACCCACAACGCGGGCCGGTCGCAGCTGGGCGCTCACCTTCTTTCCCATCTCGGGGACGAGCGTCTGGTCGCCACGAGCGCGGGCATCAGTCCGGCAGAGGTGATCAACCCGGCAGTCGCAGCATCACTGCAGGAGCTGGGCATCGACACCGATGCCGCACATCCGCGTGCGGTGACGGCCGGGGATCTCGACGCTGCTGATGTCGTGGTGCTGATGAAGCCGGGGCTGTCTTTGCCGGGTCCGGTGCGCGGAGAGCTCGTGGAGTGGTCCTTCCCCGATCCGTCGAGCTGGGAAGCGGACGGAGTGCGCGAGCTGCGCGATGCTGTCGATGAGAGCGTGCGCGGACTCGCTGCGCGTCTCACAAGCTGATGCAGTGAAGGGTGGGCCTCGCTTTGAGACCCACCCTTCGCGACGTCACGTCACTCAGCCGACGGTGACGGGACGCCGCCCGATCTGCATCACGGACGGGGCGGGGGCTGCGCAGCAGCTCCCCGCGTTGTCGTCGAAGTCGCCGGACCCACCGCACACGCCCGTGTCGGGAAGGGCGAGTTCGTTGCGGGCGGCGGCCTCGTGGTCACCCGCGAGGTGCGCGGCGACACTGCGCACCTGCTCGTACCCTGTCATCGCGAGGAACGTCGGCGCGCGGCCGTACGCCTTCACCCCAACGATGAAGAAGCCCTGCTCCGGCTGGGCAAGCTCCCTAGCGCCGGTGGCCCCCACGGATCCGCACGAGTGGATGTTCGGATCGATCTCCGCAGCGATCCCGGCGACGGCATCGAGAGCCGGATCAAGGTCGATGCGCAGCTCCCGCAGCATCTCCGTGTCGGGCCGGAACCCGGTCAGAGCGAACACATGAGCGACGCCCGCGACCTCGTGTCCGTCCTCGGCGATGACCGTCAACGTCTCGCCGTCTTGACGGAACTCCGCGACACGGAACCCGGTCACGAGGTTCACCAGGCCCTCATCGATCATCTTGCGGGCGCGAGAGCCGAGCGCGGCGCGCTCGGGGAGCTCATCGCCGAGCCCACCATCGAAGACATTCGTCGCGCTCCCACGACGCAGCAGCCAGGTGACCTGGGTACCGGGCGATCGCCTGGCCAGTTCGCTCAGGCGCAGCACGGCATGCGTGGCGGAGTGCCCGGCACCCACGACGACGACGTGCGACCCTGCGAAATCCGAGACGTCGTCGGGGATGCGATACGAAATCGACGCGTGAGCCCGAGCCTCCCCGAGTGCAGGGAATCCATCGCCACCGGCCGGGTTGGGGATCCCCCACGTGCCGCTGGCGTCGATGACGGCCCGCGCACGCAGTCGGGCTTCGTTGCCGTCTTGATCGACAGCGTGCACAGTGAAGGGCTGGCTCTTGCGTCCGCCGTCGACGACCTTGTCGCGTCCTTGACGAGAGATGCCGGTCACTGTCGTGGCGTACTTCACTCGCTCCCCCAGAACACCAGCGAGAGGGGCAAGGTAGTCGTTCACCCATTCCGCCCCGGTCGGGTATCCCGAGGTGGGTGCGCTCCAGCCGGTGGGTTCGAGAAGACGTCGTGCGGCGGTGTCCGTCAGCTCCGGCCATGCCGAGAAGAGCCGTACATGGCCCCATTCCGATACCGCTGCCGCGGGTTCCTCGCCACGCTCGAGGACGACCACCTCCACATCGCGTTCGGCAAGGTGCGCCGCTGCAGCAAGACCCTGCGGGCCCGCTCCGATGATCACAATAGGAAGCTCATCCATCACATCTCCTCAAATCGAAGTTCTTCAATACGAAAACTGTTCCGCATCTATCGAAGAATGTCAATACGTGCCAGACTAGACCCGTGAGCCTGCCAACCACCATCGAAGCGACCGCCTGCTGCGTGCCGCGCATCACCTCCGTGCTCACGGCAGAGGACGCGGAGCGGGTTTCCCGCGTGTTCAAAGCCCTCGGCGATCCCACTCGCGTCAGACTGCTGTCCCTCATCGCCGCCGGCGCCGGCGGCGAGGCATGCATCTGCGACCTCACGGAGCCGGTCGGCCTCTCGCAGGGCACCGTCTCGCATCACATGAAGCTCCTGACCGATGCGGGTCTGGTCACGCGGGAGCAACGGGGCAAGTGGGCGTACTTCGCCCTTAACGACGGCGCGCTGGATGCGGCCGCCGACGCACTCCGCTCGGTATGACTGCTGTGCAGGCCCCACCCAGCCTGGGTGGCCGACTGGCCGCGCTCTCGATAGGGCAGGTGATCAGCTGGGGCATCCTGTTCTACGCGCTCATCGTCGCGTCCCCTGCGATCGCGGCCGATACGGGCTGGCCCGTCGCTCTGGTGACCCTGTCATTCTCGTCGGGCCTTATCGCATCCGCGGCCGCGGGGGTATTCGTCGGCCGGTGGCTCGACGCGCGCGGCCCACGACTCATCATGACCATCGGCAGCGTCGTCGGTCCCGCCGGGCTCATCGTCGTCGTGATAGCACCGAACCTCACGGTATTCACGATCGGGTGGGTCATCGCGGGTATCGCGCAATCAGCGGTGCTGTATCAAGCGGCATTCACCGTCATCGCCCGAAGGTATGGGTCTCGCCGACGTGGCGCGATGACGATCCTGACCCTCGCCGGCGGTCTCGCCTCCACGGTCTTCGCCCCCATAGTCGCCGGTCTTCTCACCGTCACGGATTGGCGAACGACATTCCTGCTCCTCGCCGGAGTCCTCCTCGTCACCACCGTGCCCCTGCACTGGTTCAGCCTCGAGCGCTCCTGGACACCCGTCCCTCACGACGACGGCGTGCAGGCTCACACTGTGAGTTCGGTCATCCGCACTCGTCGCTTTTGGATGCTGGAGCTATCCATGCTCGCCTTGGCGGCGGCTCTCTTCAGTGTCACTCTCGCGCTCATCCCGCTGTTCACCGAGAAGGGCCTGAGCTACGAGCTCGCCGCCTGGGCGCTGGGTCTTCTCGGTGCCGGTCAGGTGATCGGTCGGCTCCTGTACGTCGCCATCCCGCACACCGCCGCGCCCTGGATTCCTCTCGCCGCCACGGCCGGACTCAGCGCCGCCTTCCTCGCTCTCCTCGCACTCGTCCCTGGGCCGCCGTGGCTGCTCATCTCGATCGGGATCGCCGCCGGCGCCGTCCGCGGCGCGCAGACACTCGTGCAGGGCTCCGCCGTCGCAGACCGGTGGGGCACGCGCAACTACGGCGCCATCAACGGCGTCTTCGCCGCCCCGATCACCCTCGTCGGTGCGTTCGGACCCGCCCTCGGCCCGCTCCTCGCCGTCGCCACCGGCTCCTATTCGACCATGGCACTCATCGCCGTCGCACTAGCCGCGCTCTCGCTCGTCCTCGCACGATTCTCCTGACACAGCAGCTCTGGATAATCCGACCCGGCGCCGCCCGATTTCCTATCGCATAGGTCGGCCGTGTGGTCGCCGATGCCGATGAGGTCAATCTGCGTTCAACCTCTCGAGGATCTGTTTCATCTGGTCGATCTCTTGTTGCTGAGACGAGACGATCTGCTCGCAGAGGGTGGTGATCTCCGGGTCGGTGATATCGGATTGCTCGCAGACGAGGATGGCTCGTGAGTGGTGCGGGATCATTGAGCGCAGGAACTGGTCGTTCCCGATGAAGGCTTCCGCTCTTCCCATGAAGAATGCCGCGAAGAACAGCGCGACGAAGCCGATCAGCAAGCCTGTGTTGAGGGCTTTGTTCGGGAACATCTTCCACATGATGACGATCATGATGATGCCCATGGGGAACACCATCATCAGCGCCATGTAGAGGTTGCCGATGTTGAGGAAGAAGTCGCCGAGGACGTTGATCATCGCGAAAGTGAGGAAGTACATCACGACGAAACTGAGTACGAGTGCGATGGCGAGCTTGAGGTAGCTCGTCATACCGCCGTGCTGGTGTCCGTTTGCTTGGTCGGGTGGACCCGTGCCGTTGTGGTGAGAGTGTTGTTCGGTCACAGCGCCTCCAGCAGTGCGGTGCAGGCGTTCTCGCACCGCCGGCATGACTCGGCGCAGACGACGCAGTGCTCGTGCATGGTGTGCTTTTCGCATTCGTCTGCACAACTCGCGCATGCCGTGCGACAGGCGTCGAGCGTGGCGCGTGTGAGGTTGGCGTCGTACCCGGTGTGGCGGGACAGGACACGCGCAGTGGTTTCGCAGAGGTCAGCGCAGTCCAGGTTGGTGCGGATGCATTTGGTCAGTTCAGCGACCATGTCTTCGCTGAGACAGGCGTCAGCGCACGCAGTGCATGCTTGCGTGCATTCCAAACAGGCTTCGATACACGCGACGAGTTTCTGCTGGTCGACCGCGCCGATGTCTTTGGGATAGGTGCGCAGCATTTCTGCGGCAACAGTCATGATGGACTCCTTTCGGTGGAGTCCCCGAAACTACGCTCACATCTCTGATCCGATGAGGCCCTTGAGTACCCCACAGGGGCATGGTAGCGACACAGTCCCGGAAGGCACCATGCCTCTCATGTGAATGATTCAAGGGAATCTGTTTTCCCGGCCGTCGACTGCAGCCCGGCCTTTTCGCGTTCCGCCCGCAGCTCCTTCTCGATCCGGGCACGGGCTTTGCGTTCGTCGCGGTCTGCTCGGATGATGGCGCGAAGGACGAACCAGAAGACTGCGGAGACGCCGATGGTCGGGATGAGTGACCAGATCACGTTGGTCCAGTAGTCATCGAGGATCATGGGTGCTCCTCGCCGGTTCTCTCCACGCGAGAGCGATTCCGACGATGGTCGTGATGATGGCGGCTTCGAGGCTTGCGATCGTGTAGGTCCAGAACGTCCCGCCGGCGCCATCGGGCTGCGCGTCCATGAGCAAATGCACTAAGGCGAGCAGCGGCCCGACCACGAGCAGGACACGACCGAGACGCACCAGCTGGTGATGCGTGCGCTCCGGAGTGCGCGCCGGTCGTGGTCGCTGGCGCGACGGGTGTATCCGGTGCAGATGCGGCGGTGGGGTGTGGCGCCGTTCGGGCATGCGATTCATCCGAGCATCGCCACGATGAGGAAGTAGATCGCCACGGTCAGCGCCACGACCAGGACGGTAGCGGACGCGATGAAGAACGTCATGTTGCGGAACGGGTTGCGAGGTCTGTCCATGCGCGGTGTCCTTGATCGGTGTCGTCAGTCCGCTGCGCGGGCTGGGGCGAGGATGGTGGTGTCGTCGGGGGTGACTTCGACAATTCCGCGATCGTCGACAAGAACGAACCGTTCCGAATCGATGACGCTAAAGGCCTGCGCGGTGCCCTGCAGTGATTGCATGCGCCGCCAGTGACCGTCAGCGCCGTAAGACCAGAGAACGCCGTCGGTGCCGACACCGGCGAGAGTGCCATCCGGGCCGGCGTCGATTGTGTAGAGCACGGGCGCACCCAATACCGGAGCGAAGGACGCACCGGTATCTGTGCTGATGAGCACGCCCTCCTCAGTGGCCGCATAGAGGCCGTCGGCAGTGGCGGCGAGATCGGCAGCGGAGAACGATGCTTTAGATGTCCAGGTGCGCCCTTCATCGGCGCTGGCGAGAAGTTCGACTTCGGTGGAAGCGAATCCGAAGAGCATGCCGTCAGGGGCGGCGGTGAGCACGTGGAAGTCGGCGCTGCCGTTGAGCGCAACAGGTGACCATGTCGCACCGAAGTCGTCACTGCGAATGATGCCGAGGTTCGGTGCGCCCAGCTCCTCCGCGGTCGTCATCCCCGGGTGACCTGAGGCGATAAGCGTCTCGCCCAGGGTGGTGAACCCCATCGCGTCGAAGTCGTGGTCGCCGATCGGCCCGGTGATCTCGCCGGTCTCCGTGAGGGTGAAGATGCCACCGTGCGTGGCGATGAACAAGTCCTCGCCACGGGGGTCGGCGGCGATGCCGTGAATGTGTTCGATACTCGGCGGCACCGCGTTGCTGGTGTCAGTCTGGGTTGCGCATCCTGTCACCGTGAGGGCGAGAGCAGCAATAGAAACAGTGGTCAGGGCAAGATAGCGGCGGTTCATGGGGCTCCGGTAAGAGAGGGTGAGCGAAGGCGGTTGGTACGCCGACGAGAAGCGGCGTGACCTGTGTGCGGCGGCACACACAGCGATCACGACACATACCGTGGCGTGAAAGCCGGGTGGGCCGGTTCGGGTCCGGCCCGCCCGGGCGATCAGATCTGGGTGAGGAGATCCTTCATCGTGGCGATCTCCGCGGTCTGATCGTCGATGACCTGCTGGGCCAGTTCGAGCACGTCCGGGTTCTGGGCGTCTTCCAGTGCGGTCTCAGCCATGTCGACGGCGCCTTCGTGGTGCATGATCATCTGCTCGAGGAACAAGCGGCCAGCTGTCGCGCCGTCCGCCTCTTCGAGTGCGGTCATGTCCTCCTCGGACATCATGCCGTCCATCGAGTCGCCCATCGATCCGTGATCCATGCCGCCTGAAGCATCAGGGTCGTACTCGACGCCCCAATCCTGCAGCCAGCCGAGCATCCGGTCGATCTCGGGGCCCTGGGCGTCCTTGATCTGCTGAGCCAGTTCCGCCACCTGCGGGTCGAGGTCGTCTTTGGCGAGCACGATGTCCGACATCTCGACGGCTTGCTCGTGGTGCGGGATCATCATCGTGACGAACATCTCGTCCGCCTCGGTCGCCGTCGAGTCCGGCGCTTCCGAGGAGGTCGTGGCCCCATCCGTGGGGGCGGAGGCGTCGGTGCAGCCAGTGAGGACGAGGGTCAGGCTGAGCACGCTCGTGCCCAGCGCAAGGGGAAGCTTCTTCATGATTGTTCCTTCGAATCAGTCGTATGAGGGGTCGGTCACGCAGCACCCAGAACGGGCGGCGAGACTGCATGCCGGTGCGATGCCGGCACTCGACTTCTCAGGTGCGACTGATCGAAAGGAACGTCAGCGAGGGGGCCCGGCTCAAGGTGGTCTCAACCGCGGGATGCCGCCGGGACATCAAGACGCGTAGCGGAGGGCTGAGCCGCTGCGCGAACAGCGGGCGCAGCAGCAGGAAAAGGCCCGCGAGGAGCGCGAGGATGCATGCGGAGAGCATGTCCGAATGCCCGCCCGTCGACCCGGTCATGCACGCGTCATCGCACACAATGGGCTCCGCTGTGGTAGCGGAAGAAACAGCGATGGCGTCGGCCTGACCGGCGATGTGCGTTGCATGATCGGCCGCGGACGACGAGTGCGCCCCCACGGCGGTGCCGTGACCAACCGCGTTGGAGCTGAAGGTATGCATGCCGAGGAGGCCGACGATGATCATGAGAACGGCGCTCGCGAGCAACAATGCGGTGCGAAGCGACAGCTGCGGGTGCAACCCGCGGCGTTCAACGTGCATGCTCGACCTCCGATCCGAGCACAAGATAGCACCCTTCCCTTTGCGCCTTCTTCCGGAGCGGCCACGGTTAGTGCGCCCGTGGGTGCGCTGACGGGAGAGAATAGAGGAGTGAAGGTAGACGTTGTGCACATCGATGACTGTCCCAACTGGGTCACGGCTGGTGACCGTGTCCGTGCTGCGCTTGATGCGCTCGGCATGGTGGACGTGCCCGTGGACTATGTGCTGTTGCGCACCCCCGAGGAGGCATCGGAAGTGGTCTTCGCCGGATCGCCGACGATACTGCTGGATGGGCAGGACGCATTCGCCTCAGGTGGGTCCACGACCGACCTTGCATGCCGGGTCTACATGACCGATACCGGTCTCGCCGGACTGCCGTCGGTGCGCCAAATCGAGGACGCGATCCGCGACCGACTCGCCTGACAGCGCCGGAATCGATAGTCGATTCTGTTGCCCCGCCCGTGCGGTGGTCGCTGTCAGATCTGCACGCACGTCCGTGATCATCGGTGCGGGCAGAGACGGCCAGCCGCGGGCGAGCTCCGTATCGTGCGCGCTACGGGCGGAGCGCGAGCTCCTGCCGAATCTGATGGACGACACGGGATGCGCGCCAACCGACAGCTCCCGTCATGAGTGCGTCCGAATCAGTGAAGGTCGTGACCAGCCCGCCGTCGTCAGTCGGTACTGTATGTGCGCTCGTTCCCGGCTCATCCCAATCGGGGGTGTAGGAGTTGGGGTCTGAAGCCGCCGGTCTCGAGCAGGCTTC